>NZ_JBHZSA010000008.1:0-207806 GCF_043642085.1 Vibrio hepatarius
CACGTTCAGTCCTCTTTGTTCCGACCAAATATCCGTTTAGGTATAAGCGTTAGCGCTTATCCGAATGGCATTAAGCAATAAATGCTGGCCTTAAGTAAGAGTTAACCCTTAATCAACTTGCTTAATTTGCAACTCTTTAGGCACTTCAAAGAACATGTTCTCTTCACGGCCTTGAATCTCTTCTACTGAGCGAGTACCAACCAGATCTTTAATACGACCTAAGATTTGATTCACAAGCTCTTCTGGTGCAGAGGCGCCAGCAGTAACGCCAACCTTAACTTTACCTTCGAACCATTTCGGTTCGATATCTTCAGGGCAATCCGTTAAGTAACCTGGCGTACCTAGCTTTTCGGCCAGCTCTTTTAAACGAGTCGAATTCGATGAGTTTTTAGAACCAACAACAATCACCACATCTACGTCTGTTGCCATTTCACGCACCGCATCTTGGCGGTTTTGTGTCGCATAACAGATATCGTCTTTACGTGGACCTTGAATATCAGGGAATACGCGACGCAGCTCTTCAATCACATCTGCCGTTTCATCAACGGATAACGTAGTTTGGCTTACGTAATGCAGATGGCTTGGATCTTTCACCAACTCTTTCAACTTAAGTACGTCTTCTGGTCTTTCAACCAAGTACATACCGCCTTCATCACTGGCGTATTGACCCATAGTGCCTTCAACTTCAGGGTGACCAGCATGACCAATTAAGACGACTTCCATATGCTTGCGACTCGCACGAGCTACTTCCATATGAACCTTAGTCACAAGCGGACAAGTTGCATCAAACACGGTTAAGTCACGAGCTTTGGCTTCTTTGCGTACTGCCTGAGATACACCATGAGCAGAGAAGATAACGATGTTGTCATCTGGCACTTCACTTAACTCTTCAACAAAGATAGCCCCGCGCTGCTTTAACCCTTCCACAACAAAACGGTTATGTACCACTTCGTGGCGTACATATATCGGTGGTTGGTACATTTCTAAAGCACGCTCAACGATGCTGATGGCACGATCTACACCGGCACAAAAACCGCGAGGGTTAGCTAACTTAATTTTCATTTCATTGCTCATGGAGTCGTTTTCTTCTTTGGGCGCTTATTCTACTGACAAAATCTCAACTTCAAAAGTCACATCTTGCCCTGCAAGTGGATGGTTGAAGTCTACTGTTACTGAATCACCGGCGATTTCGGTAATAATGCCTGGGATCTCCATACCATCACGGCCAGAGAAGGCCATTATAGTACCAACTTCAACCTCAGCATCACCGACAAACTTTGCGCGGTCCATGTGGTGGACGTGATCAGGATTTGGCATACCAAACGCGTCTTCCGCTTTAAGCTCAATCGCTTTTTGGTCACCAGTCTTTAAACCGACTAAGCACTGCTCAAAGTTTGCACTTAAGCTGCCATCGCCGATCACAAGCTTTGCTGGTTTACCCATATTATGGGTACTGTCTGCAACCGAACCGTCTTTCATTTTAATGGTAAAATGCAGAGTCACTGCTGAATCTTGGGCAATTGTCGTCACGTTACTGCTTCCTTGAAGTCATTCTAGTTTTATAGGTGTATACCCTAAATAGTTGGAGTTGCAGCTAGGCGACAAGATAATTCAACCCTATGAGCATAGTGCGCTATGTGATTAGGGGGAATTATCGCAGTCAACAACGCTGCAGCTTCAAATATGACGGGTATACTAAAAAGCGCCACCGGAATCAACCAACAGCGCTTAAGGTTATTTGATCAATCACGAATTACGCTTTGGCTTCTTCTTTGTTACGAAAGCCATCAAGAATAATCATGGCTGCGCCGATACAAATCGTGGTATCCGCCAGATTGAATGCAGGCCAGTGGTAATCACCCCAGAAGAAGTCTAGGTAATCGACAACAAACCCATGCACTACACGGTCAAACACATTACCTACAGCGCCACCAATAATCATCGCATAAGCAATATTATTCCACTTCTCTTTTGCTGGTAGTTTGCTCATCCAGTACGTCAGCATACCGGTTACCGCAAAGGCAATACCCGTAAACAGCCAACGCTGCCAGCCTGCTTGATCACTTAGGAAGCTAAATGCTGCGCCGTAGTTGTGCACATACAGCAGGTTAAAGAACGGTAGCACTTCGATACGATTTGCCCAGCCATAACCCATGTTGTCCATCACAAACAACTTGATACCAATATCAGCTAAGAAGATAACGATCGCTAGCCAAAGCCAACGTACACCTGATTGTTTTAATGGAATATTTGACATTCTATCCCCTAAAAAATGAGCCCTAACAATGGAGCCTAAAAATAACCCCAGTATGTACTGGGGCTATAATATTTCAATAAAGTTCAACTACTAGTTGCTCTAAATTATTGACGTTGTAGCAAGGCGACAAATTTACGAGGCTCCTGAGCATAGTTGTCCTATGTGATGGAGCGAGTCAATGTAGTCAACGCAGCTACAACGCCAAGAATGACGAGCAATTATGCGAATTTACGAACTTCACCTTCACCATCAACGTTAGTTGCACAGCGACCACAGATCTTCTCGTGACCTTCGATTGTGCCTACGTCTGGCGTGTGGTGCCAACAACGGTCACACTTCTCGTTTGCCGTTGCTGCGACTTCTACGAACAGGCCTTCAACGTCAGTTGCTTGGGCAGCTTCTGTCTTCTCGCTTAGAGGCTTCACTGTTGCTGCAGACGTTAGAAGAACAAAGCGTAGTTCATCTTCAAGTTTGTTGATTTTCGCCGCTAGCGCATCATCTGCGTATAGGGTTACTTCTGCTTGTAGTGAACCACCGATCGTCTTGTCTTTACGCGCATCTTCTAGCAGCTTGTTCACGCCACCACGAACCGTTTGCATCTCTGCCCAGAATTCGTTATTGAGCTCTTCGCCTTCAGCAAGACCGAATAGGCCTTCGAACCACTCACCAGTGAAGACGAACTTATCGCGCTCACCAGGCATTTCGTTCCAGATTTCGTCTGCGGTGAATGACATGATTGGCGCCATCCAACGAACAAGAGCTTCTACAATGTAGTAAAGCGCCGTCTGACAACTACGTTGAGCGTGACCACCCAGTTTCGCTGTGTACTGACGGTCTTTGATCACGTCTAGGTAGAATGAACCCATTTCAATCGAACAGAACTGCATTAGACGCTGTGTTACTGCGTGCGTGTTGTACTCACCGTACGCTTTAACAATCTCTTCTTGCGCAGCCAGTGCACGACCTACAGCCCAACGGTCAAGTGCCACCATCTCTTCTGCAGGAACGATATCTGTCTCAGGGTTAAAGCCGCTTAGGTTCGCTAGGAAGAAACGTGCCGTGTTACGGATACGACGGTATGCATCTGCGCTGCGCTTCAAGATTTCATCAGATACTGCTACTTCACCAGTGTAGTCTGTAGACGCAACCCATAGACGTAGGATATCTGCACCTAGCTTGTTAGTTACATCTTTTGGCGCAACTACGTTACCGATAGATTTAGACATCTTACGGCCGTGACCATCAACCACGAAACCGTGTGTGAGTACTTGTTTGTATGGCGCTTCACCTTTCATCGCGATAGATGAGATCAGTGAAGATTGGAACCAACCGCGGTGTTGGTCAGAACCTTCTAGGTATAGGTCTGCGCTTGCACCGTTGTACTCTTCACGAGCATCAACCACTGAGTAGTGAGTCACACCTGAATCGAACCATACGTCTAGTGTATCAAGTACTTTCTCGTACTTGTCTGCTTCTTCGCCTAGTAGGTCTGCGATTTCCACATCCCACCATGCTTGAATGCCTTTCTCTTCAACTAGCTGAGCGACTTTCTCAACCAGTTCAATTGTGTTCGGGTGAAGCTCTGCTGTTTCTTTATGAACGAATAGAGCGATTGGCACACCCCAAGTACGTTGACGAGAGATACACCACTCTGGGCGACCTTCAACCATACCTTCGATACGGCTTTGACCCCACTCAGGCATCCACTCAACACCCTTGATTGACTCTAGTGCTTTTGCACGTAGGCCAGCTTGGTCCATAGATACGAACCACTGTGGTGTTGCACGGAAGATGATTGGAGTTTTGTGTCTCCAACAATGTGGATAGCTGTGCTCGTAAGCGTGGTGGTGTAGTAGTGCGCCTTTCTCTTTCAGTACTTCAAGTACTGAATCATTCGCTTTGAAGACGTGCTGACCAGCAAATAGCTCTGTGTCAGGTAGGTAAACACCGTTAGAGCCTACTGGGTTTGCGATTTCTAGGTCGTATTTCTTACCAACCACAAAGTCTTCTTGACCATGGCCTGGTGCAGTGTGAACGACACCTGTACCTGATTCAGTCGTCACGTGATCGCCAAGGATAGCTGGCACTGTGAAGTCGTAGAATGGGTGGTTGAACTGAGTCAGTTCAAGATCTGAGCCCGTAGCAAAACCAAGGTTGTGGAAGTGCTCAATACCAGCACGATCCATTACGTCTTTCGCTAGCTCAGACGCGACGATGATACGTTGCGCTGCTTGCTCACCATTTGCTTCCACTTGGATAAGAACGTATTCCAGATCATCACGTAGACATACTGCGCGGTTTGCTGGCAGTGTCCATGGCGTAGTAGTCCAAATAACGATAGAAATATCGCCTTGGCCTTCGTGACCTTCTGCTAGGTTAAATTTAGCCAGAAGAGCGGCTTCATCTGCTGCTGTGAATTTCACATCAATAGATGGCGACACTTTATCTTTGTATTCAACTTCCGCTTCAGCAAGCGCACTGCCACAGTCAGTACACCAGTGAACAGGCTTGAAGCCTTTTAGCAGGTGGCCGTTATCGGCGATTTTACCTAGCGCACGGATGATGTTTGCTTCGGTACCGAAGTCCATAGTGCGGTATGGCTTATCCCACTCACCCATGATACCTAGGCGTTTGAAGCTCTCTTTTTGACCTTCAACCTGACCTGCCGCGTACTTACGACACTCTTCACGGAATTCTGCCGCAGAGATTTTTTGGCCTGGTTTGCCTTTTTTCTTTTCTACCATTAGTTCAATTGGTAGACCGTGACAGTCCCAACCAGGAATGTACGGTGCATCAAAACCAGAAAGTGTTTTGGATTTAATAATAATGTCTTTAAGAATCTTGTTTAGTGCGTGACCAATGTGGATGTCACCATTTGCGTATGGAGGGCCATCATGCAGAACGAAAGATTTTTTGCCTTTCTTCGCTTTACGGATCTCACCGTAAAGGTCTTCTTTGTACCAACGCTTAAGCATTTCTGGCTCGCGATTCGCCAGATTGCCGCGCATCGGAAACCCTGTTTCAGGAAGGTTCAGGGTATCTTTATACTCACTCATCGATTCTTAATTCCGTTGTGTTGGGTGACAGTTAGACATTATGCCAAGCAGCGAACTAAACCGCTTGGTCTTTACGCTGACGCAGCCACACCCTTGCTGCTTCAGCATCCAATTCAATTTGTTGTTTTAAAGCTTCGAATGATTCAAATTTATGCTCATCTCGAATCTTATCTAAAAGTACAATTTCTAGCTGTTTACCATATAAATTGGCTTTAAAGTCGAATAGATGTACTTCTAGTTGTTGGCGAACCCCATTTACGGTTGGTCGGTTACCAATGTTCGCCACGCCTCCTATTGGTTGTTCACCAAGGCCAAGAGCCTCAACGGTATACACACCAGAGACAGGAGATACGCAACGCTTTAGGGGAATATTCGCCGTAGGAAAGCCGATCGTACGACCTAATTTGCGACCATGTGATACACGGCCGCTAATACTATAATCTCGCCCTAGCATTTCTGCTGCGGCGTAAAGCTTATCTTTCGCTAATGCTTTACGGATGGCAGTGCTGCTAACTCGCAGTTGTTCCAAACGAAAACTTTGAGTACTCACGACTTCAAAGCCATACTGTTTGCCCGCTTTTTGCAACATTGCAAAGTTGCCTTCACGGCCACGGCCAAAGCAAAAGTCATCACCTACGACGAGAAACTTAACACCCAAACGCTTCACCAACAAGTCACTAATAAATTCATCAGCACTTTGGTTGGCAAACCTATGGTTAAAATTAACACAAAGCAGCCTTTCAATGTTGAGCTTACTCAACTGGACATATTTATCTCTTAAGCGAGTTAAACGTGCTGGCGCTTTATCTTTAGCAAACAATTCCAAAGGCTGAGGATCAAAGGTCATCACCGTTGACGGTAAACCCAATACGCTTGCCTGCTCAGACACTTGGCGTAATACTTCTTGGTGGCCTAAGTGCACACCATCGAAGTTTCCGATCGTCAATACACACCCTTGATGGTGTGATTTGATGTTATGAATGCCTCGGATCAATTCCATTGGAAACCGCTAAAAACCTATCTTTGTATTAATTACTCTTCGAAAAAGAGTCATGTTGCGTAAAACTGACGGATTATATACTAATCAGGTTCACTCTGTCGCTGCTTTTAAGTCTTTTAACCGAACACCTAAAAGGAGCAAGGTTACTAGATAAGCCGCAGCACCTAATCCAATCAACATCACCAGTCCCGTCGCCCGCTCAACAAAGCTCCAAGTGAGCCAAACAGACATGTCTTCTAATTGCCACAATATAGCAGCGACCATTAAGCCACCAGCAATCACTAACTTGATAATAAAGGTGATGGTTCTACGTGTTAGCTTGTACACCCCAGCGAGATGCAAACCACGATAGAGTAATGACATATTGACGAAGGCAGACAGCGCAGTCGCGATAGCCAAGCCCACATAACCATAGAACCAGGCAAAGATAGCATTGAACACCATATTGGTGACCATAGCGATAATGCCGTACTTAACTGGAGTTTTGGTGTCTTGTCGAGAGTAATATCCCGGCGCTAATACTTTGATCAGCATGAAGTTTAATAGGCCTGATGCGTAAGCAACCAAAGACATCGATGCAAACTGAACATCTTGCGGGCTAAATTCACCACGCATAAATAGCACCATCAGCATGGGTTTAGCGAGAACCATCAACCCCAACATCGCTGGAATACCAAGCAGCGTCACCATACGCACGCCCCAGTCCATAGTCTGGGCGAAGCCGTCACTTTGCGCATCAACGTGTTTACGCGACAGCGCAGGAAGGATTACTGTCGCAATCGCAATACCGAACAGACCTAGAGGGAACTCCAATAAACGGTCTGAGTAATAAAGCCAACTGATTGAGCCAGTTTGTAAGAAACTGGCAATGAAGGTATCAAACAAAAGGTTAATTTGACTCACTGACACACCAAACAGAGCTGGAATCATCAGAGTGCGAATTTTGACAACACCAGGATCGCGCCACCCCCACTTTGGCCTAACCATGACGCCTGCTTTAATAAGGAAGGGAATCTGGAACAAGAACTGCACGAGGCCGCCAAGGAACACACCGATGGAGAGACCAATTTCTGGCTGGTCTAACTGAGGTGCGATATACCATGCCGACAAAATGATCATGACATTGAGGAAGACAGGCGTAAAAGAAGAGACCGCAAACTTACCCATGGTGTTGAGTATCGCTCCCGACAGAGCGACAAAGGTAATGAACCACAAATACGGGAAGGTAATTTTGAGCATAAAGCTCGCTAGCTCAAATTTTTCTGCTGAAGGCCCGCCATTCATCCAATCAAGGAACCAGCCAAAACCGAACATCGCCGTCACTACACCAGAGCCTAAAATGCCAAGTAACGTAACAATAGAGACAATCACCCCGAGAGTACCCGCCGCTCTAGCGATCAGCTCACGGGTTTTGTCCATGTCCCCAGCCGCATGGCTCTCAGTTAATACTGGAACAAAGGCTTGTGAAAATGCCCCTTCTGCAAATAAGCGACGCAGAAAGTTAGGAATTTTGTTAGCAAAGAAGAAGACATCAGCGCTCGCCCCTGCCCCCATTAAATTGGCAACAACAACGTCTCGCACTAAGCCTAAAACGCGAGAAATCAATGTCATGGCACTTACAATCATGCCTGACTTGAGTAGACGTTTACTCACAATAACCTCGGGATTTAAAAATTTTGCCTTACTTTACACTAGGAATGTCATAACCAGAGCAGATTAGTATTAGCATTGAAAAAAAAATACTGTTAGAATCCCCGCCATCTTAACCGTGAAGACCTTTCATTCCAAAATTTGTTTGGCTCGATTGGTTTTTGCACAAATTATTTGACATTTAAGAGCAAATAGGGGATATTCCTCGCCCTTAAATTGTCACTGAACTAAGTTTTTGGGAGTTAGACCCTTGGCAAATAGTAAATCTGCTAAGAAGCGCGCTATCCAGGCTGAGAAACGTCGTCAGCACAACGCTAGCCGTCGCTCAATGATGCGTACTTACATGAAGAAAACTGTTGCTGCTATCGAAGCTGGCGACAAAGCTGCTGCAACTGAAGCATTTGCTACAGTTACACCAATCCTAGACCGTATGGCAACTAAAGGCCTTATTCACAAGAATAAAGCTGCTCGTCATAAGTCTCGTTTCGCTGCTGCAATCAAAGCTCTTTAATTAGAACTCTGATTATACAGTGAAAGAAAAAACCGGCTTGCGCCGGTTTTTTTATATCCAAAATTCAGGTTTTCTACTCAAACCCACACTATTTACTCGCTGCAGTAGAGATCGTGCAATAACTGGATCATCGCCTTCACTTCTTCACTACTCAAAGTGTAGTAAACCGTCTGCGCTTCTTTACGAGTATTCACTAACCCATCACGCCTTAACCATGCAAGGTGCTGAGAAAGTGCCGATTGGCTTAGTTCAAGCTTACTGCACAGCTCTCCGACTGACAGTTCTTGGTTATGCAGCAAACACAGAATCTGTAGGCGACGTTCATTTGCCATCGCCTTAAGTAGTACTACCGCCTGTGCAGAGTTTTTTTCCATCTCTTGTAAATTCATCGGCTACTACCCCTAAAACTATCTAACAACAAGGATTACCTCTCGCTATCCCACAACCAAACTATATAACCACAATTTAAGTAATGAAATTTAACGAGAGTATTTCAAATACTAATCGAATTGTTACAACTAATCTATTTGTTCAAATGAAAAAGGTTCTTAATTAAACAAGGTTGTGAAGTCTGCATCACAAACATTCTTCACTGCAGGGTGTTGAATCATTCGTTCTGCAAAGATGACGTAGTACTCTTCTTTCAACTCTTCGATATGACCAATCAACTGTAGAGGGAGGTCACTCTCAACCTCTGTTACGTATATAGAAGGCGCTAAGAAGATCACATCATGGTGGTAGCGAGCAAATGATTTCATCAATGCGACGTCATCAAACTCACCTAAGATATTCGGCTTTAAGCCTTGGCGATCAAACCACTGCAACACTTTACGCCCCATCGCAGTCCGGCTGCCAGGGATCAGCAATTTTCTTTGCTCTAGTACCGCAGGGAAACTGACGTTGTCGACATTACCAGAGCAGAAGAAGCTCATGTTCGACTCGCCAAGCTTTTTACTATACAAACCAGGGCTTTGACTCGAATCAACCGGACAATCTGACAAGATCATATCCAATTTATGTTGAGCAAGCTGCTCAAGTAGCATTTCGTGGGTGGACTCAAAGCAACGCAGATGAATGCTGTTATCATCCGGCACTGTGGTCATTAAGATCTTGCTGACTAAGCGCTTTGACAACGCATCTGCTACACCGATATCAAACAGGATGTTCGAGCGTTGGCTGTAATTAACGATATCCAGCATCTCGTAGCTCAAACCAAACATACGGTCAGCGTATTTAAACACTAGCTGTCCAAGCTCTGTTGGCTCTAAACTGCGGCCATTTCGCTTAGTCAGCTTACCCTCCATACGCTCTTCTAATGCTTTAATCTGCCCAGTGACAGTTTGCGGGGTCAGGAATAGTGCATCAGCCGCTTTGGTG
Organism: Vibrio hepatarius; assembly: GCF_043642085.1. Classification (GTDB taxonomy): domain Bacteria; phylum Pseudomonadota; class Gammaproteobacteria; order Enterobacterales; family Vibrionaceae; genus Vibrio; species Vibrio hepatarius_C. Next base: position 9,852 of record NZ_JBHZSA010000008.1, read on the forward strand.
ACTGATCCCTGTTTGCACACCATCCAAAAGTAATAAAGGTGGTTATAGTTTAAGTGCGACATCAACAGATACTCTTGTTAAGCGAATACGATGGTTATATCAGAAGCAAACCATGACAACAATAACTCGACAAAACTAGTGCTAATTGGCGATTTAATTAAGTTTTACCGAATTTTGATTTTATAATATGACAATTCGCTGTCATAAACTTCTACTCACGCTAAATTTTTTGTGTTTTTTTTCGATTCTCGTCACACCTTTTAATCGGCCAAAAACAACAAACAAAGCATTTAAAATTCAACACTTTAAAGGTAATGTAAATTTCCAATTACACACAAAAACTCATCACCCGAGCAAAAAAAAAACCATTACACACAACTGTAATATTACTGAAATATTTCCCCTCTAACATCGGCCTCAGTTTCAACAACAGACCAAAACAAAGACATTAACGGTCCACGGAGAAAATGATTATGAACCAAGCTACTACTACAGCGGCGCCGATTTCGAGCACTACTCGCTGGTTGCGCTGGGCTAACTTGGCATTCATGTTGTATCTGCTACTTCTAGCGGTATCTATGGTAGGCAGTGGTTTCAAATGGGCAACTGGCGATCAAGCTAAAGTTCTATTTGAATTTGCCTCTCACCCTGTAGCAGGTTTGATGATCGGTTTAGTTGCAACCGCACTTATCCAGTCTTCAAGTACAGTAACTTCCATTATCGTGGGCTTAGTAGCCGGCGGTCTTCCGGTGGAAACTGCAATCCCAATGGTTATGGGTGCAAACATCGGTACAACAGTAACGAACACACTAGTTTCTCTAGGCCACGTTCGCTGCAAAGAAGAATTTAAACGCGCATTTGCAAGTGCGACGATTCACGACTTCTTCAACCTACTAGCGGTAGCCATTTTCCTACCTCTAGAAATGATGTTCGGCATTCTTGATAAGATCTCACACTGGCTAGTTTCTCCATTCCTAGCAACAGGTGATATGAGCATCAAAGGCCTAAACTTCATCAAACCAATTACTAAGCCAGTTGTAAGTGCTGTTAAAGAGCCACTAGCAACATTCGGTGACCAAGTTGGTGGCGTTCTACTTATCGTTCTGGGTATCGCAACAATCTTCGTTGCAATCACAGTGATGGGTAAACTAATGAAGAGTCTAATGGTTGGCCGTGCTCGTGAAATCCTGAAGAATGCAATCGGTCGTGGTCCAATTCACGGCATCGTATCTGGCTCTGTGGTAACAGTACTTGTTCAGTCTTCTTCTACGACAACAAGTCTAATGGTTCCACTGGTTGGTTCAGGCGTTCTTAAAGTACGTGATGTTTACCCGTTCACTCTTGGTGCAAACATCGGTACATGTATTACGGCTCTACTAGCAGCAACAGCGGTGTCTGGCGAGTTCGCAGTATTCGCCTTACAGATTGCTCTAGTACACCTAGTGTTCAACATCATGGCAACAGTATTCATCTACGGCATCCCGTTCCTACGTGAACTACCAGTAAAAGCCGCTGACTTTATCTCTGATATGGCAGTGAAGAACAAAGCAGTCGTTGCAGGTTACCTTCTAGCAGTATTTGTAGCGCTGCCAGGTACTATCCTAGCGCTGACAGCTTAATACTAAAACCATCGCTTATTGAAAGCCCGCTACTTAGGTAGCGGGCTTTTTTGTGTTTGGACGAAAGCGAGCCAAAGGCTTATTGAGATTCCCTACTCGCTCCTTCGTCACTCTATGGAATGACAGGTTCAACTCCTCTTGAAGGACGAAGTTCTCTCTCTATTCTCGGAACGCAGTGTTCTCATAGCAAAGCGTTTTATAGGGCGCAGCCCACTCCATCACCTACAAAAAAGCCGCCTATGAAAGGCGGCTTAGACAATTAAACTTGTTCGTTATACCGAGAACGGATACTTAATCGCTTCGTGGTGCTCGTAACCTTCGACCCAGAAGTCATCCAATGTTACCCAGGTTTCTAAATCTTCAAGAGACTTAATCTCTGGGTTGATATGGAAAGTCGCAGCCTTTAGTGGCTCACGCTTGAGTTGAACATCACGCATAAGCTCTAGCTGATCTTCATAGATATGCGCATTGACAATCTTGTGGAAGGCCTGACCCGCCTTCTTACCCGTGATCTGCGCCATAATCGCAAGAAACACGTAAACCTGAACCATATTGAAGTTAAGGCCTAGAGGAACATCACATGAGCGCTGAGTACTGTTTAAGTACAGAGTGTCACCTAATAGCGAAAAGTGATGGCTGTACATACAAGGGCGTAAACAGCCCATATGGAACTCACCTGGGTTGTAGAAATTAAGAATTTCACCACGGTCGTCAACGCCACGAGTCAGATCATCAACAATCTTACGTAACTGATCGATATGACCGCCATCTGGTTTAGCCCAAGCACGACCTTGTACACCGTACACGCGTCCCATGTCGTCTTCACCCTTACGCAAAGGGTTATTCAGCCAGGCATCATTCAGGTTGGCATTGGCATCCCAAGTCTTAGTACCTAGTTTACGAAAATCATCGGCATTATCGTAACCGCGGATATAACCAAGTAACTCAGCGACTGCTGCTTTCCAGAAGCTCTTACGGGTTGTCACCAAAGGAAACTGGTTGTTTGCTACATCGTAAGTTAGATCGGCATTAATCACGGTTAGGCAGCGTTTGCCTGTGCGTTCATTTTCTACCCACTCACCTTGGTCAACGATACGCTGACAGAGATCTAAATACTGTTTCACACCAATTCCTTACTTCGTTTGTTGTGGTAACTCGTCTTTGTAATGGCCACGCTTGTACGCCCAAACCATCATCAAAATACCAATGATCACCATAGGTAGAGATAGGATTTGTCCCATTGAGATAAACCCACCAAACAGACCTAAATGAGCATCAGGTTCACGTACATATTCTACTAGGAATCGGAATGTACCATATCCTGCCAAGAATAGCCCTGATACTGCGCCAAGAGGACGAGGCTTCTTAATAAACCAGTTCAAGATGAAGAACAGTACAATCCCTTCTAGGAACATTTCATATAACTGTGAAGGGTGACGTGGCAGTGGGCCACCATTAGGGAAGACAAATGCCCAAGGCACATCAGTCACACGGCCCCAAAGCTCGCTGTTCATAAAGTTACCGAGACGACCCATGCCTAAACCAAATGGCACTAGCGGAGCGATAAAGTCAGCCACACCAAAGAAGGTTCGGCCATTTTTATGCGCATACCAGAACATCGCCGTAATCACACCCAGCAATCCGCCATGGAATGACATCCCCCCCGTCCATACCTTAAATAGGTAGATAGGATCTTGTAGGAACAGCTCAAAGTTGTAGAACAGCACGTAGCCAACTCGACCACCAATCACTACACCGAGGAAGCCGGCAAAAAGTAAGTCTGAAACTTGTTCTCTTGTCCAACCGCTATCAGGCTGATCTGCGCGTCGGTTTGCTAACCAAAGAGCGAAAGCAAAACCCACTAGGTACATTAAACCGTACCAACGAATAGAAAGGGGGCCAATAGAGACCAATACAGGGTCTATATTAGGAAAGGAAAGGTATCCCTGAGACATAGGACTTTTACTCTTATTAAGTTTAGATAATCATGAAGCGTATAGATGAGAGTGCCTTACAGCAACATAGTTCCAGCAACACACATTAAAAACAGCGCAAATATTTTTTTCAAAGTTGGGGTTGGTAAAGATGTCGCCAATTTCGCTCCAGTTCGAGTCATCAACATAGACGTCGAAGCAATAGCGATAAGTGCAGGAAGGTATACGTAGCCTATGCTGTACGCAGGTAAAGACTCGACCTTATAACCATGCATAATAAAACCTAGCATGCCTGAGATCGCAATCATACAACCGCAAACAGACGAGGAACCGACCGCTTTACGCATTTCAATACCGTGGCGATTAAGAAAAGGCACCGACAAAGAGCCACCACCGATACCCGCTAGGCTGGAAATCATGCCAATTCCAGTACCAATCCCCATAGTGACTGCATTACTAGGCATGGTTTTAGCAACCTTACCTTTCAGTGAAAACAGCATTTGCACAGCGAGACATAAAACAATCACACCAAACACTTTAGGTAGGTATTGAGAAGGTATCCATTCTGCAACTTTAGCCCCTAAGAAGCCGCCGACCACAACGCCTGGCATTAACCACTTCACAACATACATATCAACATTACCGAGTCTGAAGTGATTCAAAGCAGATGAACCCGAAGTTGCAATGATGGTTGCAAGAGACGTCGCCAACGCAATGTGCATGCTGATACTAGGGTCAATCCCTGCCATAGGTAACAAAAATAGCAGCGCTGGAACAACGATCAAACCGCCGCCGATGCCCAATAGCCCAGCCATCACACCGACGAAGGCACCAAGCACCATAAATGCGAGAACTAATTCAATTAACACAAACAACCTTACTTATTACCAGCACGGATAAAGCCAGCAAAGCCCTTATCTTCGAAAAATGTCTGCATCATAGTATATATGTCATGACCATAAGGCTGTATCAGCGCTTTGTCAGCAAGAGCTTCAAGTTCGTTTACGTCAGTATGGCGCAGCAGATATTTCACTTTGGCCACGTTTGAGGTATTCATACTCAGGCTACGGTAGCCTAAACCGACCATAAGTAGTGCGCCAATCGGATCACCGGCCAATTCACCACATATACATACCGGCAACTTCAATTGCTGACAACTTTTATGAATATGACTTAACGCCATAATTACTGAAGGGTGCATGGATTCGTAAACATCTGCCACTCGGGCATTGTTGCGATCTACAGCCAATAGATATTGGGTTAAGTCATTGGTACCAATTGAAACAAAATCCACTTTACTCGCAATCAATGGCAACAAGTAGATCATCGAAGGGACTTCAAGCATCACGCCAATTTCTGGCATGCGAACGCGCTCATCAATCTCAGAGATTTCCTCATACGCGCGCTCTATCAGCTCAATCGCATCATCCAACTCCTGTGCACCAGAGACCATTGGCAACAGAATACTCAGGTTTTGATGATTGGCGCTAGCACGCATCATGGCGCGAATCTGCATCAAGAAGATATCCGGGTGATCTAAGGTAAAACGAATGCCACGCCATCCCAAAAATGGGTTGTCTTCTTCGATTGGCAGATATGGCAATGCCTTATCACCACCAACATCAAGGGTACGCATCACCACGCGCTTGTCGGGGTAGCTGTTCATTACCGCTTGATACTGCTGAGTTTGCTCTTCTTCAGATGGAAAGCGATGCTGAAGTAAGAAGGATATTTCCGTACGATACAGCCCCACCCCATCAACACCTTGGTTGATGGCAATATTAGCATCGGCACTTAAGCCGGCATTGAGCATCACTTCGACCCGCTCGCCATCTTTAGTAAACGCTGGCTCTTCGATGCGTTGATTAACCTTGTTGGCTAACTCGCGCTCTTGATTAGCCAGTGAACGATACTCACGCAGCAGCTGTTTATTGGGTGAAATGAGGATCTTACCGCTGTAGCCATCGACCACGCCCAATTTGCCCTTAATCACCTTAGGATTAAGGTTAGCGCCCATAACAGCTGGAATCCCCAGCGCTCGGGATAAGATTGCAGCATGGGAATTGGCCGCGCCCTCGAGCGAGATGACCGCGAGCAGTTTCTCTTTAGGCACCGAGGCAAGTAAGCTTGCCGTTAACTCTCGAACCACCAGAATGACTGGTTTTTCAATAACCTGACGATCTTGTGCGGTATTGTGCAAAAAGAACAATAAGCGCTGGCCCAATTCACGAATGTCTTGAGCTCGTTCGCGTAGGTAAACGTCCGACATGCGAGCAAAACGGTTAGAGTAAGACTCAACCACTTGACGAAGCGCCCAGTCAGCACGATCGCCTTTTTGAATCTGCGCTTTTAAGTCTTTGCGCAGCATCGGGTCATTTAGTAAGTGAGTAAAAAGGTCAAAAATAGCCAGTGCATCTTTGTTAATTTCACTGTCTAATTTTTTGCGCATCCGACGAAAATCGCCCAACGCCTCTTCGATGGCCAGCAGTAACCACTCTTGTTCACGTTCAACATCAAGTGTGGAAGCAGGATAGACATTAGAGAGCTCTGGCTGAGTGTCATCCCACCACAGCTCACCAATAGCGACTCCAGAGGAGGCTGGTACACCACGGATCGCTTGCTGTTTTTTCTCTAAACGCCAGTGACCTTGGGTTTGCGCATGAGCGATGATAACCGCAAGCTGAGCAGCAAGAGTCACCAAAAAGGACTCTTCCATTTCATTAAACAGGCGCGGTGATTTTTGCTGGACGACCAATACCCCAAGCACCTGCTTACGGTAAATAATCGGCGTACCGAGAAAGCTTTGGTAAATCTCTTCACCTAGCTCTGAGAAGTATTTAAATTTGGGGTGTTTAGACGCCTCAGCGAGATTCAAAGGTTCAGCACTACGTTTAACTAAACCAACCAAACCTTCACTGAACCGAATATGGATCTTATCACCTTTGAAACGCAGCCCCTGAGTCGCCATTAACTCTAAGCGCTGCATTTCTTCATTGGCAAGATAGACAGTACAACACTCAGTGTTCATGGCACTGCATGTTTGCTTTACTAGAATATCTAAAGCCTGATGAACCTCATCTACTTTAGATACTTGTTCAACTATGTCCCTTAGCTGAGAAAGCATGTCTACCCTCTTCGGTGTTTACGTTTACCTTTGACTCTGCGTTCTTTAAATGGCATCGCCATCGATGCAAACTCTTTCATTGCGCGTCGATATACATCACGCTTAAAAGAGACCACTTGTCGCACTGGATACCAGTAACTTACCCAACGCCAACCATCAAATTCAGGGGAACTACCTCGCTGCATATTGATCCGTGACTCATCACAATCTAAGCGCAGTAGAAACCATTTCTGTTTTTGGCCGATACAAACAGGTTTAGAATCCCAACGTACAAGTCGTTTTGGTAGTTTATACCTTAACCAATGACGACTTGTCGCAACGATTTTGACATCTTTCTTAGTCAGACCAACCTCTTCATACAACTCCCTGTACATTGCTTGTTCAGGGGTTTCACCTTCATCAATTCCGCCTTGCGGGAACTGCCAAGAGTGTTGTCCGTATCGTTTTGCCCAGAAGACCTGACCATGGCTGTTACAGATTACAATTCCCACATTTAAGCGGTAACCATCGCCATCTATCACTGGCCAACCTCTAATAAATTCTTAATTACAGTGATTTTTCCACATATCCCCAGTAGGAGCAAACTTACTAGTGTGACTCACACAAAAAATATTACCTTCCTCTTAAATAATGAATAACTTTTAATCAAATAAGAGGTTACTCACACGTATGTGAGACATAGCCCACATTTATTCACCTTTTCTGTGTATAACTATGTGAAGAATCAATGAGAAAGTGATCAATAAACGAACACGCTTGAAGTGCGATGGATTTACAGTCAACAAGAAAAATAAATTATATCTTTTAAAACAGTAAATTACAGAAAAACAAACACATTATTTGATGCATAAGATCTAAAAAATACAAGCCTCACACAGATCGGTTAAAGATCAATCAACACTGCATTTATCCACACTGACTTACAACGAACTGAGTAATAACTTGAAAAAACAAGTATTTTATCACCAAGAAAATACTGTTAATTTATACATAGCTAACAAATATAGACTATTTTATTGCCGAGCCTGTGGATAACCCGTTAAGTGATGATCTTTTGCACATAACGATCAATCTTAGCGGATTCGAAATTTGCATAGATTCCGCTACAATAGCGCCCTATTCATAGATAAATTGACGGCACATGAAATCAGAACCTCAGTCAGAACTAGAATTGCTTGAACGAGCGAGCAACATTGCAGGCATTAGCTTTCAAGAACTCGCTGATGAAGCAAAGATCGAGGTTCCGCCAGATCTTCGCCGCGATAAAGGCTGGGTTGGTCAACTGCTCGAATGGCACTTAGGGGCAACAGCAGGGAGCAAACCAACTCAAGACTTTGAGCAGCTAGGGATCGAATTGAAAACCATCCCAATTAGTTATTCAGGAAAGCCTTTAGAAACCACCTTTGTTTGTGTTGCCCCTTTAGTCGGTGTTCACGGCTTAACATGGGAAACCAGTCATGTGAGAAATAAGCTGTCTCGTGTCCTATGGGTTCCAGTTGAAGGAGAGCGAGAGATTCCCTTAGCTGAGCGACGCGTTGGCTCACCACTCATTTGGTCACCTAGTGAAGAAGAAGAATTGCAGCTAAAAACTGACTGGGAAGAGTTAATGGAAATGATCGTTCTAGGCCGTGTCGAACAGATCAATGCCCGACACGGGGAAATGCTCCAGCTGCGACCTAAAGCGGCCAATAGCCGAGTGTTAACCGAAGCGTATGGGGCCAGTGGTAAACCAATCAAAACCCTCCCAAGAGGGTTTTACCTAAGAACACAATTTACTGCTCGTATTCTAGAGCAGCATTATATTTAATGCGTCGTCAGAGACAGTTCCACATCGTGATATAACGGCCCATCGCCGACACCAAATTCATCATAGGCGTTGTGCAAACGCAAATAAGCTCTCTCTACTCCCAACCGTAATAGCTCTTCTTTCACTAGCTCCAGCGAGTCAAAATGGATCGGTTCATCATCGACTTTGATCGGCTCTAGCTTGTGTTTATATTCGACGGCTAATAAATACTGAGATAAATCGGAACAACCAATCACAAACACCTTCGGTGGCTGGTAGCTGTCTTTATGGTGTCCATGGATCCATTTATCTAACTGACTTTTTTGCATAATTCACCTCCATAAAACAGTATTAGCCAACTTATCAAATTTTGCGAATTTGTTATCTGATACCTTTTCTAACCTAAGAAAGATCACCTATAGTGGTATCACTTCAAAAGCCATAACAAGGAAGATCGATGCAATACAATAAGTTACCTCACTCGACTCTTGAGCTAAGTAAGATCTGTCTTGGCACGATGACGTTTGGTGAGCAAAACACAGAGCAAGAAGCTTTTAGCCAACTCGATTATGCCCTTGAGCGTGGTGTAAATTTCATTGATACCGCGGAAATGTATCCGGTTCCACCAAAGGCGACCACGCAAGGATTGACCGAGCAATATATCGGTAATTGGTTAGCAAAATCAGGCAAGCGTGAGAAAGTGGTCCTCGCAACGAAAGTAGCTGGTCCACGTAATGTGCCGTATATCCGAGATAACATGAGCTTGGATAGGAAGAATATCCACTTAGCCATTGATGACAGCCTTAAACGCTTACAGACCGACTATGTCGACTTATATCAATTGCACTGGCCTCAACGTCAAACCAACTGCTTTGGTCAACTCAATTACCCTTACCCAGACTCACAAGAAGAAGTGACGCTAATCGAAACTTTGGAAGCGCTCGCTGAGCTTATCAAAGCGGGGAAAGTTCGCTATATCGGCGTGTCTAATGAAACGCCTTGGGGCTTAATGACCTTATTGCGCCTCGCAGAAAAGCATGAGTTACCTAGAATTGTCTCAATTCAAAACCCATACAATTTGCTCAATCGCAGCTTCGAAGTCGGGTTATCTGAAATTAGCCACTATGAAGGGGTTCAACTGTTAGCCTACTCCCCGCTGGCGTTTGGCTGCCTAAGTGGTAAATACTTAGATGGGGCTCGCCCTGAAGGTGCTCGCTGCTCTTTGTTTGAACGCTTCGTACGTTATTTTACGCCCCAAGGCATTCAAGCTACACAAGCCTATGTTGATTTAGCAAGAGAGCATGGCTTAGATCCCGCTCAAATGGCGCTAGCGTTTGTCAATCAAAGGCCGTTTGTCGCATCCAACATCATTGGAGCGACAAACCTTGAACAACTTAAATCAAATATTGATAGTTTAGATGTCGTATTAACGGATGAGCTGCTTCAAGGGATTCAAGAGATTGGGACGACTTACTCCAACCCTTGCCCATAAACTGTCTAACTAATCGTAGGCAGTAATTGAGTTAGTTCGGGGCAGGTGAAGCAACCTGCCCCTTTTCGTTACGTCAGTATTCGCGCACTGAGTACACGACGAAGATGGCGGATACGACGCTCGGCTTTAACGCTATCAGGCTCGCTGAAACCGATTGGACGACCATCTTGTTCAAGGCCAATATCTTTTAGCAAGTGTGGATTGTTCCATGGAATATCGTACGTGCTGCGACGTAGTTTACGCTTCCATTCGCGTTCTTCACGTTTAAGATCTGCCTTTACTAAGACGGTGGCTAGCTTTAGATATACAGAATGACTCATGAGTTTTCTCCAGTTGAGTAAATGCTGGGGAAAGATCAACGAATCTAGAAAGATTGATTTTTAATTCGCTGCCTTTCCGCAGCCAATTAAAATTAAGAGGGTACGGATTAATTACACTAAATTACCTAGTTTTCGATCGGCCATAACAGAGGTGTGCTTATTGGTACCCATTGCAGGAATGGTTTGATCGACAGACGCACGGATAAATGAGTTAACAGTGATATGTTTCATTGTGCGCCTCCTAGCTAATGTATTAATCCAAAAATAATTCGATGGGTATGAGCCCGAGCTCATGGTTAAATTCTAAGCATCAGAGGTGATATTTCAACCACTTTATTGCATAAAATTCCAAAACAATTTTTTTACCTAGAATTAACCTTTTCGATGTTTTGGATATAAGATATTCAGCTAAGGAATATCCAACCCCCGACAGATAATCTTGATTTTATAAAAAAGCCGCGCAAGATATGGCGCGGCTTTTTTATCGACAAATCAATCAGCTAGGCTGGTATATCTGAGATAAGGTTATGTTTGTTTAACAAACGATACATTGTTGCACGCGAAACCCCCAACTCTTTGGCCGCCATCGACACTTGACCTGAATGAGACTCTAACACCAACAGCAGTGCATCTCTTTCACTACGCTCACGAATGCTCTTCAAACTGCGGCGACTATCGCTGCGTTTCGGTAAATCAAGATTCACCTCATCAAGCATCACGGTATCTGACATCAATACTACTCGCTTAATTTGGTTCATCAATTCACGGACGTTACCAGGCCAATGATAGCGTGTCAGTGCACGTGCCGCTTCTTCAGTGAAGCTACGTGCTTGAGCGTTATACTCTTTGGAATATTCCTGTAAGAAATGGCGCGCTAAGATAACGATGTCCCCTGCTCGCTCTTTCAAACTCGGGACGTTAATTCTCAGCACATTGATATAGTGATAAAGCTCTTCATTGAAATCACCATCGATTAGGGCTTTTTCAATGTCTGCCGAGTTAGCAGCGAGCACGCGTACATCCACTTCTTTACGACCTGATGCAGTATCCACCGTGCCCTCTTGTAAGAAGCGCAATAAATTAAACTGCTGAGATTTAGGTAAGGTAAGAATATCATTGAGCAGAATCGTACCACCGTGCGCTTTTTCTAGGATTGACGGTTCTGACGCGTCTTCACGGTTAATACCAAATAAGTCACTCTCAATACGTCGCTCAGACATCGCGCGACAGTTAACCGAGATAAACTCTTTATTTGCCCGGGCAGAGGTACGATGAACGGCGCGAGCAACTGTTTCTTTACCTGTGCCACTCTCACCATAAATAAGAATGCTGACATCAGTAGGCCCAATACGCTTGATTTGGTCACGCAGACGCTTAACAGGCATCGAATCACCGATTAGCCCCATATCACTTTGATTGCCATAGTGAGGCCACACTTTTTTCTCTAGCTTAAGCATACCAAGCTGGTGACCAATGGTGCTTAATAACTGCGCATCAGGAATTGGCGCAGTGAAAAAGTCGATACAAAAGTTAACGATAAACTGGCAGATAGTATCTGAGCTCAGTTGCGACTCACGAATAAAGGCTAACCATCGAACCTGCTTATGTTTGCTCACCAAGTTAGCAATTCCGTTTAAGCTAAACTCGTCGTGGCTCAAATCCACAATGCCGATACAAGGACCCGTTTCAGTAAACAGTTCATCCGCTTTACGTAAATCACCGCACTGAGTACATCTCCAACCAACTTGCTCTAAGACTGAAAGCCAGGGCTCATAGGTTCCTCCAACTACAACCAAAGAGCCTGGAACGGAATCCATCCGGAATTGACTACCCATGAAGCTAGTTCCTTATTATTGATAACGTAAATAATGTGCACACAAAAGCGCATAACAACTTATGTGGTTACATTATAGAGACTCGACCAGAGAATCTGTCTCAATAATAAGACTAGTGGTTGAATCGGCCTTTTTCCATACATAGTGAGAGTGGTCTCAAAGAAATTTGCGGCTTTATTTTGGTTTTCAGTAGGTTACAGGATGATATTTTGCTAGGGTATCATTTCTTAGACAATAAAAAAGCCATCCGAAGATGGCTTTTTTGAATCGTCTATCTCAGCACTTACGCTTGTGGGCGCATCGCTGGGAATAGGATCACGTCACGGATAGTGTGCGTGTTTGTGAATAGCATCGCTAAGCGGTCAATACCAATACCTTGACCCGCCGTTGGCGGTAAGCCGTGTTCTAGTGCAGTAATGTAGTCTGCATCGTAGTACATTGCTTCATCATCACCCGCATCTTTTGCGTTCACTTGCGCTTTGAAACGCTCATCTTGGTCTTGTGCATCGTTAAGCTCTGAGAAGCCGTTTGCAACTTCACGACCACCGATAAAGAACTCAAAACGGTCAGTAAAGAACGGGTTGTCATCGCTACGGCGAGCCAGTGGAGAGATATCCGCTGGGTAGCCTGTGATGAAAGTTGGTTGAATTAGCTGAGGCTCAGCTGTTTCACCAAAGATCTCTTCAAGAAGCTGGCCACATGTCCAGAAAGACTCAACTTCAACATGTACAGATTTAGCAATTGCTACCATCTTGTCGCGGTCTTGTAGATCGGCTTCTGTAAGCGCTTGAATTTCAGCGTGCTCAGGGTTGTACTGCTTGATTGCATCAAACATGCTTAGACGCGCGTACTTACCACCAAACTCTACCGTCTCATCACCGTAAGGCATAGATGTTGAACCAAGAACATCCATTGCTACTGTGCTTAGCATCTCTTCAGTCAGATCCATTAGATCTTTGTAATCAGAGTACGCTTGGTAGAATTCCATCATAGTGAATTCTGGGTTATGACGTGGTGATAGACCTTCGTTACGGAAGTTACGGTTGATCTCGAATACACGGTCAAAACCACCTACAACTAGACGCTTCAAGTAAAGCTCTGGAGCAACACGTAGGTACATGTCGATATCTAGTGCATTGTGGTGTGTGATAAATGGACGAGCCGTTGCACCACCTGGGATCACGTGCATCATTGGCGTTTCAACTTCTAGGTAGCCTTTTGAGCTCATGAAGTTACGAATAGCCGATACAAGCTTAGAGCGAATGATGAATGCTTCACGCGAATCTTGGTTCACGATTAGGTCAACGTAACGCTGACGGTAGCGCATCTCTTGGTCAGTTAGACCGTGGAACTTCTCTGGAAGTGGACGAAGTGCTTTAGTTAGCAACTCGTAAGATTCCATGTTCACGTAAAGATCGCCTTTACCTGACTTATGAAGTGCACCTTTAACACCGATGATGTCACCGATATCTAGACCTTGGTACTTTTCTTTCAGCTCTTTTTGTACATCTTTCGCTGCGTACGCTTGGATACGACCCGATGTTTCTTGAATCGCAAGGAAAGGACCACGCTTAGCCATTACACGACCTGCAATTGCAACTACATGATTTAGCTCTTCCAGCTCTTCCTTAGTCTTTTCACCGAACTCTTTTTGAAGGTCGCCCGCTAGTGCGTCACGACGGAAGTCATTTGGGTGACCATTTGCTTTGCAGCTCTGACGGATATGATCCAGTTTAGCGCGGCGCTCAGCAATTAGCTTGTTCTCTTCAGGGAGAGAGCCTTCTTGTACGTTTTCGTTTTGAACAGCATCAGTCATTTTCGATGTATCCTGTCTTGCTATATGAAAAATAGTTTTTTCGGTGAAAAGCTTAAAGACCTGATTTCAGGCTAGCTTCAATAAATTTGTCTAGATCGCCGTCAAGAACCGCTTGAGTATTGCGGTTTTCAACGCCAGTACGTAAATCTTTAATACGTGAGTCATCCAGAACGTAAGAACGAATCTGGCTACCCCAACCGATATCAGACTTCGCATCTTCATTGGCTTGCTTCTCAGCATTTTGCTTTTGAATCTCTAATTCAAATAACTTGGCGCGAAGCTGCTTCATCGCTTGGTCTTTGTTCTTATGCTGAGAACGGTCATTCTGACACTGAACCACAGTATTGGTTGGTACGTGAGTAATACGCACCGCAGATTCAGTGGTGTTTACGTGCTGACCACCCGCGCCAGATGCGCGGTAAACATCAATACGAAGATCCGAAGGGTTAATGTCGATCTGAATGTTGTCATCAATCTCTGGGTATATAAACGCAGAAGCAAACGACGTATGGCGACGACCACTAGAATCGAATGGAGACTTACGAACAAGGCGGTGAACACCGGTCTCAGTACGTAACCAACCGTAAGCGTACTCACCAGAGATCTTGACTGTCGCGCCTTTAAGGCCAGCAACTTCACCTTCTGATACTTCGATAACCTCGGTCTTAAAGCCTTTCGCTTCAGCCCAACGTAGGTACATACGTAACATCATTGATGTCCAGTCTTGCGCTTCTGTACCACCAGAACCAGACTGCAAGTCAATGTAGCAATCCGATGAGTCATGGTCGCCAGAGAACATACGACGGAATTCAAGCTTCTCGAGTTTCGCTTCAAGTTCAGCCAATTCTGGTTCGATCTCGTCAAACGTCTCTTGATCTTCTTCTTCAACAGCAAGCTCTAAAAGACCTTCAACGTCTTCGACACCTTGCTCAAGTTGATCAATCGTTTCAACAACCGCTTCCAATGAAGAACGTTCTTTACCTAGCGCTTGCGCACGCTCAGGCTCGTTCCATACATCCGGCTGTTCTAGTTCTGCGTTGACTTCTTCTAGACGCTCTTGCTTAGCGTCATAGTCAAAGGTACCCCCTCAGGACATCAGTGCGCTCAGACACGTCCTTTAGGCGGTTTTTAATAGGATTGATTTCAAACATGTTTGCTCAACATTTATGAGTAGAATTTAACCGAAGAATTGTACTCAAAAGTGTGACGAAGATACAGGAATTTTTTATTGGCGAGTAAAAATCTACCGATATAAAAAATCCCCTGCCACGCCTTACGTGACAGGGGATCAATGATTCAGGTTTACTGAGTTATTATGCAGTTTCTTCTGCGATTGCAGCTTGTTCTGCTTTGCCGACGAACATCATCGCAATCATCGCTACAACGGTCGGTAACAACCAACCCATACCGATATTAAATAGCGGCAGCATGTTGAATGCAGACACGTCAACGCCAGCAACTTTAGCTGCATCAATCAAAGCAAACATTAAAGACACTAGGATCACTATGCGGTATGCCGCTTTAGGGTTTGGTAGTTTCTTACGTAAGAAGGTCAATGCCACTAGCGCAATAGCCACCGGATATAAAGCAAATAATGCCGGCACAGATAAAGCAATCAATTGAGACAGCCCTACATTAGCGACGGTTGCACACGCGATACCATTGATGATCACCCAGCCTTTATAAGAAATAGGAGTCAACGAGCTAAAGAAATCAGAGCAAGCAGAGATAAGGCCAATCGCCGTCGTTAAACAAGCAAGTAGCACGATAATAGACAAAGCAAACTGACCATATGGACCAAAAAGAGACTGAACATATAGGCTAAGGATCACACCACCATTGTCTGCACCTGATGCAACAGCCGCACTGGTTGCACCCAAGTAAAACAATGCTACATAAACAACTGTCAGACCAACGGCTGCAATACACGCAGCGCTAATTAAATACTTAGACGTTGCTTTTTGCTCAGTAATACCTTTGCGTTTTAAAGCATCAACCATTAATGCGCCGAACATCAATGAAGCAAAAGTATCCATCGTGTTGTAACCTTCAAGGAAACCTTTCTGCAGTGGATGAGTTAAGTACTCTCCATGAGCAGCGACAATTTCACCTTGAGGGTCAATAAATACGGCAACTGCAAGTGTAATTAGTCCCAGGCAAAGAACAGGAGTTAGCACCTTACCGATGACATCGATAAGCTTGCCTTGAGACCACGAGAAAGACATTGCTACAGCAAAAAACAGTATAGAAAAGATGGTCAAATGCGATTGTGTAGCCTCGACAAAAAATGGTTTGATTGCCATCTCATAAGCCGCTAACCCAGTTCTTGGAGCTGCAAAAGCAGGGCCAATAATAATAAATATCAGTATCGCGATGGTCATAGCCGCACGTTTCGGCAGGTCTTTAGTCAAGTGATCCCAAGAGCCACCAGAAACTGCAATAGCAACGATGGTAATTAGAGGAAGACCTACCGCAGTTAAAAGGAAACCTGCCATCGCCGGCAATAAATTCTCACCAGCAAGCTGACCAGCCAATGGAGGGAATATGATGTTACCTGCACCTAAAAAGAATGCGAAAAGCATAAAGCCTACCGCAATAATATCTGTTAATTTTAAAGTCTGATTCACTGTAGACCCTTTCATTATTATTTAATCGATGTTGTGTTTGTTGAGCAGTACAAATAGATGTCCACTCTATAAAATTTAGGCGCGCATAATGACGAAATCCTGATTCAGTAGCAAGTCATCGACTGAAAACGCCATATAAATTCAAAATATCGTCACAAATGCAGCATATATCACTACACCAATAAAAATAACCAGGTCAATTAACTAATCAATAAGCACTACAAATAGAAAACAATCAGAACAAAAATCCAAACAATTAATTAACAACAGATCATTTAACTTAAAAATCAAACATTGACCGATAAACATAATTTTTTATGAAAAAGACAAAAAGTTTTGAATTTAAACAATTTAGCATCTCGGGAGGATACTCGGGGATGCCTGTCAGCACCGACGGAGTGCTGTTGGGTGCTTGGACTAAACTGGAGAACCCTAAAACCTTACTCGATATAGGTACTGGTACTGGACTACTGAGTCTAATGAGTGCCCAACGTAACCTATCTTTAAGCATTGAGGCGATTGAGATCGAAAATCATGCTGTGGAAGCGGCGAAATACAATTTTACCCATTCTCCTTGGCATAATCGTATCGAGCTTCACTGTGGAGATGTGCTGACCCACTCATTCCCTAACAAGTTTGATTGCATTATCTGCAACCCTCCTTACTTTAATAGCGGAGAACAAGCGCAAAATATCAGCCGAGCAACCGCGAGACACACTACTAGCTTAAGCCATCAAGACTTACTCAAACGCTGCTGGGATCTATTAACCGCTCAAGGCTACGCTAGCTTTGTGCTGCCTAAAGTAGAAGGGGATATATTTATTGCTCTCGCCGAGCAGCAAGGGTGGTCACTACAACGCCTTTGCCAAGTTAAACCAACTGAGCACAAAGAGGTATCTAGGCTACTGATTCAATTAGGTAAAGTACCCATCCCTGTGGTTCACTCAGCATTAACCATTCATGAGAATGACGGCTATAGCAGTGACTTTGTTCAGCTAACAAAGGCGTTTTATCTAAAGATGTAGAAAATAAGGTGTGATCCTTATCACCGAACACTCTATAATACGACCCCTTAAATTTAATGCTCACACCAACTCGCTTGTGGAGACCTTATAGTGATCAGAAATTTCGCTGAATTGGAGCTAGACTCTAACCTACTCCTCGCCATTGAAGAAATGGGTTATGACCGCCCAACACAAATTCAGGCTGAAGCCATTCCGCAAGCGTTAGATGGCCGAGACATCTTGGCTTCTGCCCCAACAGGGACAGGTAAAACAGCCGCATTTGCATTACCTGCACTGCAATATTTGCAAGATTTTCCTCGTCGTAAGCCGGGACCTGCTCGTGTGCTAATTTTAACGCCAACACGTGAGTTAGCGATGCAGGTTGCAGACCAAGCACGTGCACTAGCGAAGCATACTAAGCTCAATATCTTTACTATCACTGGTGGTGTTCAGTACCAAGAGCATGCAGATATCTTAGGTAAAACCCAAGATATCGTGGTAGCAACACCTGGCCGTTTGATGGAATACATCAACGCAGAGCGTTTTGACTGTCGTGCGATTGAATGGCTGATCCTTGATGAAGCCGATCGCATGCTAGATATGGGGTTTGGCCCAACGGTTGATCGCCTTTCTACAGAATGTCGCTGGCGTAAACAGACGCTACTCTTTTCTGCAACGCTTGAAGGTAAAGGTGTTGAGGGCTTCACAGCCGACCTACTAAAAGAGCCTGCAGAAATTGACGCTGAACCATCTCGTCGTGAGCGTAAGAAAATCGCACAGTGGTACCACCGTGCTGATGACATGAACCATAAACTTGAGCTGCTTAAAAAGATCATCACTGATCAAGCTGAGCGCTCAATTGTGTTCTTAAAAACTCGTGAGCGTCTTGGTGAGCTTCGCGCTGAACTGGAAAAAGCGCAAATTCCGTGTGCTTGGATTCAAGGTGAAATGCCACAAGATCGTCGTAACAACGCCATCGCCCGTTTCCGTGACGGTACAGTAAACGTATTACTGGCAACCGACGTTGCAGCGCGTGGTATCGACCTTCCTGACGTAAGCCATGTAATCAACTACGACATGCCTCGTAGTGCAGACGTTTACCTGCACCGAATTGGCCGTACTGCTCGTGCTGGTAAAAAAGGTAATGCGGTATCTCTTGTTGAAGCGCACGACCAACCAATGCTAGACCGCGTTGCTCGCTACGTAAAAGAAGAGATCAAAGAGCGCTTTATCAAAGAGATGCGCCCTAAACACAAAAAACCTGTGTTTAAGAAAAAGAACAAGAAAAAAGACGACAAGAAGAAAACTGCCGCTAAAGGTAAGAAGAAAGTCGCTACGAAGAAAAAGTAATCTTTTGATTTAAATAATATTAGTAAGGGTTGATGTGAAAGCGTCAACCCTTTCTTTTTTCCGTCATCCTCAAGAGTGAGGTACGAACGAGTTGGGGATCTCATCAAAGCTACGACGCGCTTTGAGAGATTCCTTACTCACTCCTTCGTCGCTCTAAGGAATGACATACTCTGCTTTTACCAGATAAAAAAATACCGCCTTAATCAGGCGGTATTTTTTATAGCTTAGATTATCTAAAGATCTTCTAAGTAGTTGGGGTTAGAACAAGGCAACAAGCAAATTCATCCCCATGAGCATAGTCCGCTATGTGATTGGGGTGAATTTGCGAAGTTAACGCAGTTATCCCCCCAAATACGACGAAGATTAGTGTTCGCGAGTCGCTCGGAACTCCACATCTGGAAAACGCTCTTTCGCCAGATTCAAATTCACCATAGTTGGTGCGATGTACGTCAGGTTGTCACCACCATCCAGTGCTAGGTTGGTTTGGTTCTTACGCTGGAAGTCATCTAGCTTCTTACCGTCTGAACACTCCACCCAACGTGCTGTCGCAACGTTAACACCTTCATAGATAGCTTCTACGTTGTATTCTGCTTTTAGACGCGCAACAACCACATCAAACTGAAGCACACCTACCGCACCTACGATAAGGTCGTTATTTTGTAGTGGACGGAATACTTGCACTGCACCTTCTTCAGAAAGCTGAACTAGACCTTTTAGTAGTTGCTTCTGCTTCAATGGATCTTTTAGTCGGATGCGTCGGAACAGTTCAGGAGCAAAGTTGGGAATACCAGAGAACTTCAGTGCTTCACCTTGAGTAAAAGTATCACCAATCTGAATCGTACCGTGGTTATGCAGACCAATGATATCACCTGCGTAAGCATTCTCAGCGCGAGAACGATCGCCTGCCATAAAGGTTACCGCATCAGAAATACTGACGTTTTTACCGGTACGCACGTGGTTCATTTTCATGCCCTGGGTGTAAGTACCTGATACGATACGCATGAATGCAATACGGTCACGGTGTTTAGGATCCATGTTTGCTTGGATCTTAAATACAAAGCCTGAAAACTTATCTTCTGTTGCTTCAACGTCACGCTCTACCGCTTGACGCGCTTTCGGTGCTGGCGCCCACTTAGTTAGGCCATCAAGCATATGGTCAACACCAAAGTTACCTAATGCGGTACCAAAGTATACAGGCGTAAGTTCACCCGCTAAGAAAAGCTCTTGGTCAAACTCAGGACATGCACCCATTACGAGCTCAAGCTCTTCACGCACGCTTTCCGCTAGATCAGCTCCAACTTTTTCATCAAGCTCTGGGTTATCGAGACCTTTGATGATGCGTACTTCTTGGATTTCATGACCGTGGCCAGATTCGTACAAAATCGTTTCATCACGGTGAATGTGGTAAACACCTTTAAACTCTTTACCACAACCGATAGGCCATGAAATTGGCGCACACGCCATGCCAAGTTCACTTTCTACTTCGTCAAGCACTTCCATTGGATCACGTACATCACGGTCCAATTTGTTCATGAAGGTCACGATTGGAGTATCACGTAAGCGCGTTACTTCCATTAGTTTACGGGTACGGTCTTCGACACCTTTCGCCGCATCGATAACCATTAGACATGAGTCTACCGCTGTCAGTGTACGGTAAGTATCTTCCGAGAAGTCTTCGTGTCCTGGAGTATCGAGTAGGTTTACTAGACAATCATTGTAAGGGAACTGCATTACAGAGGTTGTCACCGAGATACCACGCTCTTTCTCCATCTCCATCCAGTCAGATTTCGCATGTTGAGCAGAGCCACGACCTTTTACTGTACCTGCTTTTTGGATTGCGTTTCCGAATAACAGTACTTTTTCTGTAATAGTGGTTTTACCCGCATCTGGGTGCGAGATGATAGCGAAAGTTCTACGTTTAGAAACTTCGCCAAGAAAAGGTGTATTTGACATGAAAGGGTTCTTCTTCTGTCTATGAGCTATATCGAGCGAGTCACAACTCTAGCTCTAGCGGTTCGATTCAATTTTGCGCGGTATTTTCGCTTATATTCACTTAAGGGGCAACTTCATCAATGAAAATGACGCAAAAAGAGTTTCTATCCTGCTACAAATTAAAATATCAATAAATATGGACTATAACTAAAGAAGTAGAAGGAACTTATCTCAACTATGCCAGAAAACAAAAAAATTAACTCACTCGCTTTTAGACAAGCTAAAACAGTTTTCCTCGTATCGGTCATTTTAGGGATCTGCTTTAGCTTCTATCATATTCTGGTGGATCTCCATCAGGAGCAAAAGCGCATTGAAGAACACTATCAATTTAAGCTACTACAGAACTACTCTAACGCTAGCCAAGCCGCCTATCACTTAAACCAACTGCTCGCAGAGCAAGTCGCATCAAGCTTGATGATGGATAATGCGATTTACCAAGTGCAAATTATTGATGACTTTGGTGACACCTTGACCGAGCGAGAAAAAAACATTTCTCAGCAAAGCGACTTTACTGAAGCACTTTCACGCTATTTAACGCCCACTACACCGATTTATAGGACCGACCTGCATCAGCCTAATTCTCATGTCGTAGTCGGTACCTTACGCTTTTCGGTGAACGGCGCTTATATCGCCAAAGATTTTATCGCTAAGACAACCCAGATTCTGCTGTTTGATCTGTTCCGAAATATCCTGCTGACATCGATCTTATTGATGTTCTTTTATCAAAAACTGTCGAAGCCATTAGTGACTCTGATTGACTGGGTGCGTTCTTTGCAGAATAAAAACAGTGTGCTTCCACCTCCGACACAATATCGCGACGACGAACTCGGTCACTTGGCACAAACCTTTCACACCCTGTGGAAAGACAGAGAAGCCGCAGAGGTCAAACTCAATCAGCTTGCTTACTATGACTCCTTAACTGGTCTAGCAAACCGCAGTTTGATGCTACAAATGCTGGAAGAAGCCATTGCTCATGCCAACAAGGACAACCAATCCGGGGCACTCTTTTATCTCGATTTAGACCGCTTTAAAACTATCAATGATTCTCTCGGACATACCATTGGCGATCATCTTATCAAAGCAATTTCAATGCGTGTGGAAGCATGGCTACAAGCGGAATTTACCGCGGCGCGCATCGGTGGTGATGAGTTTGCCATACTTCTTCCCAACACCTCGGTAGATAAAGCTCATGAACTGGCTCAACAGTTACTGGCACTTATTTCCAACCCCTATTCAATTGACGATCACCAACTTTATTGTACCGTCAGTGTCGGTATCGCCGTTTTCCCTTCTGTTGGAGGCACAAATATTGATGTGCTTCGTCAAGCGGACACGGCCCTCTATCGAGCCAAAGTGGCGGGTCGCAACAAGTACATGTTCTATGAACCTGAGATGCAAGCTCAAGTAGAGTCATTCTTGGAAATAGAGAAAGGACTGCATGAAGCGATTAATAAAGGTCAGCTAGAGCTCTACTATCAACCTCAGGTGGATGACAAACACCATATCATTGGTGTGGAGGCTTTAATTCGTTGGAACCACCCAGACAAAGGGCTGTTACCGCCTGGAATCTTCATGCCGATTGCGGAAGAGACCGGACAGATACTGCAAATCGGTAATTGGATTATTGAACAAGCATGCTATCAGTACGCTAATTGGAAAAAATTCGACCAGTTACCCGATACTTTCCGCCGATTAGCGATCAATATCAGCCCTTTGCAGTTTTCCCAAAGCTCGTTTGTAGAACATATCGTCGACTCGATGGCACAGGCAGGCATTAGTGGAGAACATATTGAACTGGAAATTACCGAGAACTTGCTGCTAGAGGATGTGGAAGGGACAGTAAAAAAAATGAAGGAGCTTAAGCAACATAATTTGAAAACCTCTATCGATGACTTCGGTACCGGCTATTCTTCACTACGTTACCTCAAGCACCTGTCTGTCGATGTGTTGAAAATCGATCGTTCATTCGTCACTCAACTTCACTTAGATGAGAGTGATCAAGCAATCGTGGACACCATCATTATGACGGCAAAAAGACTCAACCTAGAAGTGATTGCGGAAGGTGTCGAAGATGCTTATGAACTGCAAGCTCTGAAACAACTGGGCTGTGACCAATTCCAAGGTTACTTATTTGATAAACCTCTTCCAGTAACAGAGCTAACGCATAGATTTGAAAAGAATTTCTACCCAGTAGATGAGCCGACCGTTATTAAAGCCGTGCAGAAATAGTCTAGAAAAAGATATAGCTCATGATAATCGCATCTTCTTTGCCCTTAATCGTAGGGTAATAGTTGATACGTCGATCGACTTCATTAAAGCCTACCGCCTCATACAAGGCTGTCGCGCGAATATTACTTTCTCTTACCTCGAGCCACGCACTGTCTGCTTTCGCCTGCTCACACATGGTTAGAAAGCTCTCAATCAACTGCTTACCATAGCCTTTGCCCTGCTCATTCGGATCAACAGCGATATTAAGTAAAGTGACTTCACCAACAATATTCTGCGCGTAAAAGTAACCCACCACCTTATCATCTTGCACTAAGACATGATGACTAGCGCCGCGACTATTGATGTCTCGAATCAGATTTTCTGACCAAGGATGACTATGCGCTGCGCGCTCGATACGTAACACACTGTCTAAGTGAGCATTATCTAAGGGAAGGATTGAGTTTTTCATTTTTGGTATGAACAAATTTGTTGCCAAAGAGCACGACGTTGCTCGTTGTTTCCATCAATATCGCTGAGCAAAGGAGACGTTAGCATCTGTCCTGAGACTTGCGATGGCGCTTCACAGCCAGCGAACCATATCCATCCAGTAAAAGGCTGAGCCAGCTGAGAGAGCTGCTCTGGGTAAATATGTAACGCCTGTGATAAGTCCAACTTGATACTTTTCAACACCCGTTCAAACATTAAAGCTGTCTCTTTTTTCGGATATTGGGGAGATACCAGCAAAAGTTTACAAGACTCTTGCAATACTATATTTGGCGATTGATAGCCTTGCAGCCTTTCTGGGTGGTTCAGTTGGTAATACTGAATTCCCATTTCTTGTAAATACTGTATCTCGTGGTGTGGCATAAGGCATCGTCACTAAATTAAACGAGGCAATCCTAACATAAAACGCAGAGGTAACATGAAACAAATCATCACAATTTTACTGTCATCACTGGTTCTATTTTTTGCTCCGCACAGTTTCGCCAAAGAGGCCGATGGCTGGGTATTAATCAGCGATAAGGTGGTTAACTATAAAGCTGAAACCGATACTGTTGAGCCTTTGGCCTATATCAGTGAACGAAACTTCAGCAAGTTAAAAATCAAAGTCGTTCAAGGCACAGTAAACCTTAAAGAGCTGGTTGTCACCATGTCAGATGGCAGCACTAAAGAGCTAAAAACAATGGGCACCTTGACTAAAGGTATGTCGACTCGTGCATGGACTTTACCAGGTGATGAAAATGCCAAGTTTAAAAAGCTCGATATGAGTTATGATAGCTGGGGCAGCAACACACTCAGCGCAGTCGGCTTAAGCAAAAAAGCAAAAATTGAAGTATGGGGCAAAAAGCGCACTGAAGAAGAATAACGATTTGCCAATAAAAAAAGCCACCTCGTCAGGTGGCTTCTTTCAATATTAGCGCTTATTGTTAAAAGCTTGCTTTTACTGCATCAGCAATCTTGAGTGCTGAAGCTTGAACAAGTTCACCATCTTGTCCTTCCACCATGACGCGAATCAACGGCTCTGTACCTGATTTACGCAATAGCACTCTACCTTTATCGCCAAGCTCAGCTTCAACTTCTGCCGTCGCTTGTTTTACGGCTTCCGCTTCAAGTGGGTTTGAGTCGCCTTCAAAACGAACGTTTTCTAGCACCTGCGGGTAGAGTGTCATGCCTTGTGATAGGTCATGGAGAGACATATCACTGCCGACAACAGAAGCAAGTACTTGTAGCGCCGCCACAATCGCGTCACCTGTAGTGACTTTGTCTAGTAGAATGACGTGACCCGAGTTCTCTGCACCGATCTTCCAACCTTTCGCCAGCAGTTGCTCCATCACATAACGGTCACCAACAGCGGCACGAACAAATGGAATACCCAACTGCTTAAGGCCGTTTTCCATACCTAGGTTGGTCATCAGTGTACCAACAACACCGCCTTTTAACTCACCGCGACGCAGAGCATCGCGAGCGATAATGTAAGCAATTTGGTCACCATCGATCTTATTACCTAAGTGATCAACCATGATGATTCGGTCGCCATCGCCATCAAAAGCAAGACCAAGAGCAGCACCTTCTTCAACGACACGTTTTTGTAGCGCACGAACATCGGTCGCGCCAACTTCGTGGTTGATATTAGTCCCATTTGGCTCAATACCCATGGCAACCACTTCTGCGCCTAGTTCGCTAAATACCGCAGGAGCGATATGGTAAGTCGCACCATGTGCACAATCGACTACGATTTTTTGACCCGCTAGGCTTAACTCTGTCGGGAAAGTACTCTTACAGAATTCAATGTAACGTCCCGCAGCATCATTAAGTCGAGTCGCTTTACCAAGCAGTGATGACTCGACACATTCAATGTCTTTATCTAGCTCAGCTTCAATCGCTAACTCAATGTCATCTGGTAGTTTAGTACCTTCCGATGAGAAGAACTTGATGCCATTGTCGTAGTAAGGGTTGTGTGATGCAGAGATAACAATGCCAGCTTCAGCACGGAAGGTTTGAGTTAGATAAGCAACAGCAGGCGTTGGCATTGGGCCAGTAAAGGTTGCTTTCAAACCTGCAGCCGCAAGTCCAGCTTCTAACGCTGACTCCAGCATATACCCTGAAATACGGGTATCTTTACCAATGATCACTTTCTTAGTGCCCTGCTTAGCCAGTACGCGGCCTGCTGCCCAACCTAGCTTCAAGACAAAATCAGGAGTAATAGGATATTGACCTACTTTGCCACGGACACCATCGGTACCAAAATAACGTCTCTTGTCTGACATAGTTATTCCTTTATATTTTTTAATTTTCAATGGTTTTCTTTGACCATTGAGACAATTTTCATAGCATCAAGCGTTTGTTCAAAATCATGAACACGAATAATTTGTGCGCCCTTCATCGCGGCAATCGTTGCACAGCTGACACTGGCAGCGACACACTCTGCAGGGGCTTTATCAAGTAACTTAAACAACATCGATTTACGCGACATACCCGCAAGAATTGGCAAGCCAAACTGATGGAAAGCTTCAAGATGAGCAAGCATATGATAGTTATGTTCCAGCGTTTTGCCAAAACCAAAACCGGGGTCGAGAATGAGCTGTTCACGTTGAATGCCAACTTGCTCGCAAGCCTCGATGCGTTCTTGCAAAAACTCCCCGACTTCTTTGACTAAGTCTCCATAGTGCGGGTTCGCTTGCATGGTGCGTGGTTGGCCTTGCATATGCATTAAGCAAATCGGTAGGCTCGCTTGCGCTGCCACCTCTAATGCACCCGGTTCTTGCAATGCACGAACGTCATTAATGATATCAGCTCCAGCCTCGATAGCTTGGCGCATCACCTCTGCTTTGCTGGTATCAATCGAAATCCATACATCACTATGCTGGCGAATAGCCGTGATGACAGGAATCACACGTTGCAGCTCTTCTTCTAACGCAACATCCGGAGCTCCAGGACGCGTCGATTCGCCACCGATATCGATAATAGTCACACCGGCTTCAATCATACGTTTGGCCTGGGTAAGCGCATTATCTAGTGTGTCGAACTTACCGCCATCAGAAAATGAATCAGGAGTAACGTTAAGAATCCCCATCACTTGGGGCTTGGATAAATCGAGAGATTTATTATTGGCTTTCAAGATCATAATAAATGCAAAAACCCCGAGTTTCCCCGGGGTTTGGTCTTAAGCAGTGAATTACTCAGAGTCTTTTTTCTCTGGCGCTTCAGTCGTTGTTTCCTCAGAAGTTACTTTTTCTTCTGCTGGTTTATCCGCTTCCTGCTCTGCAGGTGCTTCTTCAGCTTTCACTTCTGGCTTTTCTTCAGGTTTGTTGGCGTTATCACCCCAACCTGCTGGTTCACGAATGTCGTCTTTACGAGCCATTAGGTCTTCAATCTGACCAGCATCGATCGTTTCGTACTTCATCAACGCATCTTTCATTGCGTGCATGATATCCATGTTCTCTTCAAGGATCTGTTTAGCACGAGAGTAGTTGCGGTCGATGATTTGACGAATCTCTGTGTCGATTAGCTTCGCTGTATCATCAGACATGTGTTTAGTCTGTGTCACGCTGCGGCCTAAGAACACTTCACCTTCTTCTTCTGCGTAAAGAAGAGGACCAAGCTTTTCAGAGAAACCCCACTGAGTCACCATCTTACGAGCAATATCAGTCGCACGTTCAATATCATTTGAAGCGCCTGTTGATACTTTGTCTGCACCGTAGATTAGCTCTTCAGCAAGACGACCACCGTATAGGCTTGAAACCATAGACTCAAGGTGTTGACGAGACATGCTTACGCGATCTTGCTCTGGTAGATACATAGTCACACCCAGCGCACGGCCACGTGGAATGATCGATACCTTGTACACTGGATCGTGTTCTGGCACTAAGCGACCAACAATTGCATGACCGGCTTCGTGGTACGCGGTTGACTCTTTAGTCTCTTCAGACATCACCATAGAACGGCGCTCTGCACCCATCATGATCTTGTCTTTTGCCAGTTCAAACTCAACCATAGAAACGTTGCGCTTGTTACCGCGAGCAGCAAACAACGCCGCTTCGTTAACTAGGTTAGCTAGGTCTGCACCTGAGAAGCCTGGAGTACCACGTGCGATTAGAGATGGCTCTACGTCACCCGATAGAGGAACTTTACGCATGTGTACTTTAAGAATCTGTTCACGACCACGTACATCTGGTAGACCAACCACAACTTGGCGGTCAAAACGGCCCGGACGCAATAGCGCAGGGTCAAGTACGTCAGGACGGTTAGTCGCGGCGATAACGATAATACCTTCGTTACCTTCGAAACCATCCATTTCAACCAGCATTTGGTTTAGTGTTTGTTCACGTTCATCGTGACCACCACCAACACCAGCACCACGCTGGCGACCTACCGCATCGATTTCATCGATGAAGATAATACAAGGTGCCGCTTTCTTCGCCTGTTCGAACATGTCACGCACACGAGATGCACCAACACCAACAAACATTTCAACGAAGTCAGAACCTGAAATAGTAAAGAACGGTACTTTCGCTTCACCTGCAATCGCTTTTGCAAGTAGCGTTTTACCAGTACCAGGAGGACCAACCATCAACACACCCGTTGGAATCTTACCGCCCAGTTTCTGGAAGCGGCTTGGATCACGTAGGTAGTCCACTAGCTCTTTTACATCTTCTTTTGCTTCGTCACAGCCTGCAACATCAGCAAAAGTGGTCTTAATTTGTTCTTCGCTCATCATTCGAGCTTTGCTCTTACCGAAAGACATAGCGCCTTTACCGCCGCCGCCTTGCATTTGACGCATGAAGAAAATCCATACACCAATCAGTAAGATCATAGGGAACCAAGAAATAAAGATAGTACCTAGTAGGCTTTGCTCTTCAGGAGGTGTACCTTGTACTTTCACATTCTGGTTAATTAGGTCATCAAGGAGCTTTTGGTCGTAGACTGGCATGTAAGTAACATAACGCGCGCCGCCGCCACGACGAGTGAAACTAATCTCACCGTCTTTAAAAGTTGCTTCCTGAATCTGGCCTTGGCCAACTTCCTGTACAAACGTGGTGTAATCCACCGCTCTGCCATTGCTCTCTCCAGGGCCAAAGCTCTGGAAAACCGACATCAATACGACAGCGATAACAAGCCACAGAATTAAATTTTTTGCCATGTCACTCAAGGTGTCAGCCTCTCGATAACTAATTGTAATTAAAGGTAGGGTACTACAGTTTATAACCTGTAGCTATAGTGTTAACTCGGCCATTAGAGGCCAAAATAGTTAACCTTTGTAACCAGTGGCTACAACAAAGACTTCTCGAGAGCGAGCTCGCGATGAGTCAGGTTTTCGGATTTTCACAGCTTTAAACATGTCACGAGCTTCTTTCACAAATTGATCGAAGCCTTCACCCTGGAAAACCTTTACAACAAAGCTACCATTAGGTGCTAGAACTTGTCGACACATATCTAAAGCCAATTCAACTAAATACATAGCGCGCGGCTGATCCACAGAGTTATTGCCTGCAATGTTTGGTGCCATATCCGACATTACCACGTCCACCATTGAAGGTTGGATACGCTCAAGTAATGCTTCAAGTACCGCTTCATCACGGAAATCACCTTGTAAAAAGCTTACGCCAGCGATTGGGTCCATTGGAAGTAGGTCACATGCAATGATCTGTCCTTCTTCACCTATTATCTTAGCAGCATATTGAGACCAACCGCCCGGAGCCGCACCAAGATCGACAACGGTCATACCCGGTTTTAGTAATTTATCCTTGGTTTGGATCTCTTCAATCTTGAAGTAAGCACGTGAACGATAGCCTTTTTTTCGCGCTTCGTTGGCGTACTTATCATCAAAATGCTCTTTCAACCAGCGACCAGAACTGGCCGAGTGTTTCTGTTTACTCATTGGTATCCTAATAGATAGAGGGAACAACTAACCCAATAAATTATAGTCTTCAGAGTTAGATGGCGTTAAAATGGTATTTTTCAACCCTTATATTAAAGAAAATTGGCCGCGTAATGAACCTAAGCACTAAACAAAAGCAGCATCTAAAAGGCCTAGCGCACAGTCTAAAACCTGTTGTGCTTATGGGCGCTAACGGACTAACTGAAGCTGTTCTAGCGGAAATCGAAATTGCTCTTAACCACCACGAGCTGATCAAAGTGAAAGTTGCGTCTGAAGACCGCGATACTAAAAACTTGATCATTGAAGCTATCGTGCGTGAAACTGGCGCAGAAAAAGTACAAGTAATTGGTAAAACTCTTGTGCTATTCCGCCAAGGCGAAGAGCGTAAAATCGAATTGCCACGTAAGTAATCTTACGTCAATCGGCAATAAAAAAGGTCGCTAATGCGACCTTTTTTGATATTTGTGCAATAGGCATTGCTAGCTTAGAGATACTCTACGCTGTCGATTTCAAAATCACGATCACCGCCCGGTGTAGAAATGACTACTTCGTCACCTTCCATCTTACCGATTAGACCACGTGCAATTGGCGAGCTTACCGAAATACGACCGGCTTTAATGTCCGCTTCGTCATCACCAACGATCTGGTAAGTTTTCTCTTCTTCAGTATCACAGTCAATTAGAGTCACTGTTGAACCAAAGATAACTTTACCTGAGTTGTCCATCTTAGTTACGTCAATCACTTGAGCCACAGACAGCTTGTATTCGATATCACGAATCTGCGCTTCACAGATACCCTGCTCTTCACGAGCAGCGTGGTATTCAGCGTTCTCTTTTAGATCGCCAAGTTCACGAGCTTCTGCAATTGCTTCAGAAATCTGTGGACGAAGCTTTAATAAACGGTCTAATTCTACACGTAGCTGCTGTTCGCCACGTAGTGTCATTGGGACTTTTTCCATTATGTACCTCTTTGCCAAAGCAATCTTTGGACAAAACAAAACTACCTAATCCGATGGACTAGGTAGTGTGTTAACTAACAATTTCTTCTAGTGTAAACAAACTTGGCAACTAAATCACCTTAAATCAACCCCAGCCCAAAAAGTGAGATCGGTGCCAAATTAACCAGCACTGTAAAAAACTTCAAAAAACTCTAACTCAAGCATCATTGAATAAAAAAAACTAAAACTATTTCTAAGTAAAATCCAATTAGGAAACATCAAAAATACCTATTAAACAATGAGTTGATGTTTTTTTACCACAAATAAAACACTGTTCATAATTGCCTTTTATATCGTTTTACTACCCCACAGCGGAACTTTAACGGTAAAACATTGCACAGCGATTGCTCATGCGTGTTTTTGGATGCTTCATAAATTTGACATAAGTCTCACATATGAACATTGATTCACGAGAGGAATAAGTAGAGGATAACCCCACGTGAGTTATCACTCGCAAAAACAACTATTTATGGACAGTAAATTAGGACTAATAAGATGAACAAAACTCTGATTGCTCTAGCAGTTTCAGCTGCAGCAGTGGCGACAGGCGCAGTAGCGGCTGACGGTAAACAAGCTGGCGGTATCGAAGGTACTTCAGTATACAGCTCAAACGGCAACTCTCTAGAGATCGGTGGTCGTGCTGAAGCTCGTCTATCTCTTAAAGATGGCAAAGCACAAGACAACACTCGTGTACGTCTAAACTTCCTAGGTAAGACTCAAATCACTGACGGCCTATACGGTGTTGGTTTCTACGAAGCTGAATACAACGCAAACGACAACACTGGCGGCGACGACATCGACCACCGTTACACATACGCTGGTATCGGCGGTGACTTCGGTGAAGTAACTTACGGTAAAAACGACGGTGCGCTAGGCGTTATCACTGACTTTACCGATATCATGTCTTACCACGGTAACTCTGCTGCAGACAAAATCGCTGTAGCTGACCGTACGGACAACATGATTTCTTACAAAGGCCAATTTGCTGACCTAGGTCTAAAAGCAAGCTACCGTTTTGCTGACCGTACAGAAAACAAAGTTGGCGACACTGTAGTTTCTTATGACGACAATAAAGCAGATGGCTATTCATTATCTGCAATCTACGCTCTAGGTGACACTGGCCTTAAACTAGGTGGTGGTTACGCTGACCAAGACGAGCAGAACGAATACATGCTTGCAGCATCTTACCGTATCAGCGATCTATACTTCGCTGGTGTATTTACAGACGGTGAAAAAGCAAAAGACAACGGCGACTACACTGGTTACGAATTCGCAACAGCGTACACGCTAGAGAAGACAGTATTCACAGCAACGTACAACAACGCTGAAACTGATGGCGAAACATCAGCAGACAACGTTGCAATCGATGCAACTTACTACTTCAAGCCTAACTTCCGTACTTACATCTCGTACAACTTCAACCTAATCAGTGCAGGCGATGCAATTGGTGAGATTGGCGCAGGTAACGGTACTGCTACTAAAGCACAAGCTGAAGACGAACTAGCAATCGGTCTACGTTACGACTTCTAATTTATGGCTTAATGTCATGAATCTAAGACGCCCGCTCTATAGCGGGCGTTTTTTTTACCCGTTATACTGAACTTCTCGACTCAATAGTGGCTCTTTAACTATGCGACACACCTTACAGCACCTCTCTCTCGCTCTCTTAGCGCTTTTACTCCCTACGTTAGCCGTAGCGTCTTCGTATTCTCCACTCAACGAATTGCCTCAAGGCAGTCGCGCTGCGCTTAAAGTTCAAGGGCTATCGAATAATCAAAGCTATGTCGCGACAGACAATCAGAGCCAGCTTTTTCCACCAGCAAGTACCCTAAAAATCGTCACGGCTCTAGCAGCTAAACTCGAACTTGGCGATGACTTCTATTATCAAACCAGTATCGATAAATCAGGCAAAGACGTCATTGTTCGCTTTAGTGGCGACCCAACCTTAACGACCAAAGATCTTAAGCAGCTCCTCACCACGATGCGAGATAGTGGCGTAAAAACAATTCAAGGGGATTTGTGGTTAGACAATAGCGCGTTTACTGGCTACGACCGTGCAGTCGGTTGGCCGTGGGATATCCTTGGCGTCTGCTATAGTGCGCCTGCAAGTGCCATTACTCTTGATGACAACTGCGTACAAGCTTCAATTTACACCCAAGACGATGGCAAAACCCGTGTTTACGTACCGGAGCATCAACCAATCTATGTAACGACACAGGCGGCCAGCGTCTCTAAAAGTGAGCAAGAGAGCCTGCAGTGCGATTTAGAACTCCTCACCTCTCCAAACAATCATTACCAATTGCAAGGGTGTCTGCAGCAACGTAGTAAGCCATTGCCACTGAAGTTTGCGGTGCAAGATCCTTCGCTGTACACCCAGCGCGTCGTTCATACACTGCTTTCTCAACTGAGTATTGAGCTCAAGGGTAGTATTAAAGTCGGTTCAGCCAATCAACAAGGTAAACAGTTAGCGACTCATAACTCAAAAATGCTACCTGAACTCCTTGAAGTGATGCTACGTAAATCTGATAACTTAATTGCCGATAACCTAACTAAAACCATTGGCGCTAAGTTCTATATCCAACCAGGCAGCTTTGGTAATGGTACTCAAGCGATCAAGCAGATCTTATTTGCTAATACAGGAATTGATATCGAGCATACGCCATTAGCTGACGGCTCTGGCTTATCACGCAATAACCGTTTTACCAGCCAAAATATGGCCGCAGTTTTACGCTATATCTGGCAACATGACGATGAATTAGACCTGATCGCCTTGATGCCAACTTCTGGCACAAATGGCACATTAAAATACCGTCGCAGCATGCGTAAAGCGCCAGTGAAAGGTGAGATCACTGCCAAAAGCGGCTCGCTATACGGCAGTTCAAATATGGCAGGATTTGGGTTAGATAAATCAGGCAAGCCGAGCACACTGTTTGTTCAGTTTGTTGCTGACTACCATCCTCCTAAAGTAAAGAGCGACAGTAAACCTACCGTCGCTCCAATTACTCAGTTTGAAACTCTGTTCTATCAAGATGTGGTTAACTTCAGTCAGGCAATGCCTAAGAAGTAATTCACTACCGAGAAATAGATCCACATACCAGAGATATCAACAATTGACGCTAATACTGGACTCACAAGAACCGCTGGGTCCAGTCTAAATGCTCTGGCTAAGATCGGCAGTAAGCCACCTAGCGTAGTCGACATGGTCACTTGAATAAACAGCGCTATCGCTATCGCCAATGCAATCAGGTTAAGGTCAAAACCACCGGTAGAACTGGCGTCACTGAATAGTAAAATTCGACCAACAATCACCAGCGATATGGCTAAGGCTAGACATAAAGCCACTCGGCTTTCTTTCCAAAATACCGCTAGCCATTGGCGTTTACGTAGCTCTCCTGTTGCCAGAGCACGAATAACTAACGTCGCCGCCTGAGTACCGGTATTTCCCCCTGCCGCTGCAATAACTGGCATGTATATCGCCAAAAGCACAAGTTGGCTTAAGGTATCTTCATACTGAGAAATAATAAGCCCAGAAACTATCCCTAATAGCGCTAACGCGATGATCCAGCCGATACGCTGCTTAACATGCGCCACTACCGTAGTATCAAGATAGCTACTTGCTGTCTCAACTTCAGAGTGGATAAAACCAAGCTGGTGAGCATAATGCCTTGCTAGCTTGTCATGTCCTTCCACTTCTAACGCTGAAATCAATTGTTGCACGTAACCAATAGAACAGTGATGAAGTATGGCTACCGCTTCTTCAACAGGCATTACCGTTAATAGATGAACCTGTTGAGTTTGCTCATAACGCAGAAATGCATTGCGAGCGGCCCCGATCTCTTCATTGGAAAAGTGAGGTGTATTTTCAATGTAAGTATTGCTCATTACCGTCATGGCGAATCTCCCGATTGGCAATAGGTAACGACCATCAAACACCAGCTAGCCATCAAATATGGCGGTGTAGACGAAGTCAGACACGACTAACTACGATCACTAAACGGTTCAGTGAGGCTAGCTGAGTATTTAAGTACTAGTTTTCATGGAGAAAAATGAGAGGAATCAGAGAAAAGCGGACTGCTCTACCACATAGGTAGAGGCAAATATGACAATACCGATGAGGTTTATTTTTCTCCCTTGATACTAGGAGGATGGTCGATATTGTTCATAAAAGTCTCCGAATAAACTGCTGTAATAGCAGCGCGGGCATAGTAACAAAATCCAAACAGAAAATCAGTCACTTTAGGCAAAAAAAGCACAACATTTGAGCGGGTTATAGGTCAGATAGAAAATATAAAAAAAGCGCCTAACTAGGCGCTTTTATGGACGGTCAGCTGAATGACTTTATCGTCGATTACTTGATAGTAATACGAGCAAACTTACGCTTACCAACTTGGAATACGTATGTGCCTGCTTCTGGTGCAAATTTAGAATCAGCTACCTTCTCACCTTCAATCTTCGCTGCGCCCTGCTTAACCATACGCATCGCTTCTGAAGTAGACGCACATAGACCCGCTTCTTTAAGAAGATTGCTTACAGGAAGACCTGCATCAAACTCAAACTCTGGCATTTCGTCAGGGATTTGGTTCTTAGCGAAACGGTTAACGAACTCTTGCTCTGCAGCGTCAGCATCGGCTTCGCTGTGGAAACGCGCAATGATCTCTTTTGCTAGTGCAACTTTCACATCACGTGGGTTTTTACCCGCTTCAACGCCAGCTTTAAGATCTGCGATCTCTTCCAGAGGACGGAAAGAAAGCAGCTCGTAGTAGCTCCACATAAGATCGTCTGAGATAGACATGATCTTACCGAACATTTCACTCGGCGCTTCGCTCACACCAATGTAGTTGTGCGCTGACTTAGACATCTTCTTCTCGCCATCAAGGCCAACAAGAAGTGGCATTGTCAGAACAACCTGAGGTTTTTGGCCGTGTGCTTTTTGCAGCTCACGACCCATCAGTAGGTTGAACTTTTGGTCAGTACCACCTAGCTCAACGTCTGTTTCCATTGCTACTGAGTCATAACCTTGTAGGAGTGGATACATAAACTCATGGATAGCAATTGGCTGGCCACCTGTGTAGCGCTTTTTAAAGTCATCACGCTCAAGCATACGAGCAACAGTCTGGTTAGCAGCTAGGCGAATCATACCTTCAGCACCAAGTTCAGATAGCCACTCAGAGTTAAATTGAATCTTGGTCTTTGCTGGATCAAGAATCTTGAACACCTGCTCTTTATACGTTTCAGCGTTACGCAGAACGTCTTCACGAGTCAGTGGTGGACGAGTCGTGTTCTTACCAGTTGGGTCACCAACCATGCCCGTGAAGTCACCGATTAGGAACGTCACATCATGACCTAGTTCTTGAAACGCACGCAGCTTGTTCAAAATAACTGTATGACCTAGGTGGATATCAGGAGCAGTTGGATCGGCACCCAATTTGATGCGAAGAGGACGACCCTCTTTCAATTTAGCAATCAGTTCTTCTTCTGGAATTAATTCGTCAACACCGCGCTTAATCTCGGCTAGTGCAGCTTCAATGCTCGCCATTCTTGTTCACTCCCACAGATTTGGCAAAAATTTGTTAGTTTGCCATCTTACTTGAATAGCGATGCTTTTTGAAACCAGTTAGACTAAACAGCTTAGCTTTTTTATTGAATTTTTTAGAACGGACATAAGATGTTGTCGCTTTTCGCTCGACTTCCATGGATTCACCGAGCTCTCATCGCTTTTTTTAGCGCCATTATTGTTGTCGCGCTGTTTCTTCCTGCACCGAAAGATCTTCGTGACGAGGAAAGCAATTATCAAATCGGCAAGGCTTACCCGATCAAAATTGATCAAGGGGTATTCGTCGAGCAATCCTCGGTACCAACACTTGCTGTACTGCGCTGGGAAAAACACACCATAGGCTCGGGCGATAGCATGGCTTTGCTATTTCAACGTGCTGGTCT
Source organism: Vibrio hepatarius (assembly GCF_043642085.1). GTDB lineage: Bacteria > Pseudomonadota > Gammaproteobacteria > Enterobacterales > Vibrionaceae > Vibrio > Vibrio hepatarius_C. The sequence goes on from NZ_JBHZSA010000008.1 coordinate 46,272, forward strand.
ATCTTCTCGCCTACTGTATGAATTGACTTCGACCAACAAAGATATTGAGCGTCAGTTAACGCGAGTAAGACCTGGAGACTCTTTTCAATTTGGTTTTGATGCAGACAATCAACTGATTCAGATTAAGCGTCAACTTAGCCCGTACGAAGCATTCTTAGTGACTAAGTCTGATAATGGCTACACCTCCACCATCGATAAAAAAGATGTCCACTTTCAATACAACTACGCTGAAGCAAAAATCACGTCCAACTTCTGGAATGCGGGTATTAATGCAGGTTTAACAGCCAATCAGATTATGGAACTGGCGGGAATTTTTGGCTGGGATATCGACTTCGCACTCGATATTCGTAATGGCGATAACTTTAGAATCCTCTACCAAGAAAAAGTGGTCGAAGGTGAAGTGGTAGGCCGAGGTAAAATCATTGCTGCGATCTTTACCAACCAAGGCGATACCTTTACTGCCATCCGTGATGATAAGAGCGGAAATTACTATGATGAAAACGGCCGCGCGATGAAGAAAGCCTTCTTACGCTCACCGCTTGATTTTCGTCGTGTAACGTCCAACTTCAATCCAACTCGCCGCCACCCAGTAACGGGCAAAGTCCGAGCACACCGCGGCACCGATTACGCTGCGCCTGTGGGGACACCGATTTGGGCTGCAGGTGACGGGATTGTCCAGAAGTCTAGCTACAACCAGTTCAATGGTAACTACGTATTTATCAAACACAGCAATACGTACATTACCAAGTACCTTCACTTAACCAAACGTACCGTGAAAACAGGCCAACGCGTTAAACAGGGCCAAACCATTGGTACTCTGGGCGGAACAGGTCGCGTGACAGGCCCTCACCTTCATTATGAGTTCCTCGTTAATGGGGTACATAAAAATGCCAGAACGGTTAAGTTACCTCAGTCTAAGTCTTTAACTGGCAAAACAAAGGCCACCTTTATTGCTAATGCGAAGATAAGATTGGATAAACTGGAACGATATGGTGAACTGCTTGCGACACCATAGAGCACAAATAAAAAGACCCGCCTACTAGTGCGGGTCTTGTTCTATTTGAGTCTCTTCGGCTAATCAGCGTCTATCACTGTATTGGCCTGCTCTTCAACCTTGTGCTGCTTACCCAGCATCAGCAGGCACGGCGTCAGAACTAAGGTCAGAACCGTAGCAAACGCCAATCCACCCGCAACCGCAGTCGCTAATTGCGACCACCACTGAGTACTCGGCGCACCAAACTCAATCTTCTGGTTAATCAAGTCGATGTTCATCTCTAGCACCATAGGCAACAGCCCTAAAATCGTCGTCACTGTAGTCAATAATACGGGGCGCAGACGCTGTACACCGGTACGTAATATGGCTTCTCGTTTATCCAGTCCACGTTTTAACAACTGATTATAGGTATCAATTAAAACGATGTTGTTGTTTACCACTATGCCCGCTAAGGCAATCACACCGATACCCGACATAATGATGCCAAACGGCTTTTGGAATACCAGCAAACCAACAAATACCCCAACGGTTGAAAACAGCACTGCACTTAGAATTAAGAACGCCTGATAGAAGCTATTAAATTGAGTGATCAATATCAGCGCCATCACGACAAGCGCGACCATAAACGCATTTTGCAAGAAGGCAGAAGAGTTCTCTTGCTCCTCGTTCTGTCCGCGGATCTTAAACTCAACCCCTGAAGGTAAGTCTAGCTGGGCGACCGCTTCAGTTATCTTGGGCAACTCAAGCGCTAGGTTATAGCCCTCTTTCATGTCAGCCATTATGTTGATCACGCGATGGCCATCAATACGGCGGATGGTGTCTTGCTTATGTTCAGGAACAATATTGGCAAAGTTAGTGATCGGCACCAGTCCGGCGGGCGTTTTTACCCGCAACTGATCGAATCGACCAATATCGCGTTTATCTTCTGGGTAACGCACTAGAATATCGACTTCCTCAGTGGCATCATCCGGCAGGTAGTCACCAATTTTCAGGCCATTAGTCACAAACTGTACCGTATTGCCGACCAATGTTGCATCGGCTGCAAAACGAGAGGCATCATCACGGCGAATATCAATCTGCCAGTCGATACCTTCTTTACTGGAGGTGTCACTGATATTAGTAAACGCCGGATGGTTATCCGCCCACTGCCTGACTAACTTAGCTGCGTTATCTAATTCACCTGGGATGCGAGCCGACATTTCGATCACTAGGTCGTGAGCTACTGGAGGACCTGCGTCTGGGAACTTATATTCAATCTCAACCCCAGCATAATGATCGGTTTGCTGTTTCAACTCTTCAATGATGGTTTTCACTTTACGTCGATACTGCCAATCAACCGGCGTAATCTGAATCTGACCGATTTCATCATCGCCACCGGTACGTGTATAGACACTTTCAAACTCATCATGGCCCAGCATTACCGCTTCAATATCACGCATAATCACGTCTTTCTCATCAAGAGATAAGTCACCATACGAACGAACTTTGACAGTAAAGAATGGCGGATCAACTTCAGGGAAGAATTCCGCACCCAGCCCCGCTTTGGCATAGGTAAAGCCCACCGCAATAGCGAGCAAAATAGCACTAAAGAGGATTTTTAGCGGATGCTTGATAGCAATATCTAAGGTATGGAAATAGAGTTTGGTCAGCCCTGTCGCTTTTGAAAAATCGCCATCGTGTAACGCGACCATTTTCTCGCGCTGCTCTTTGGTCACATGCTGAGGTCGGCCAATCAAACTGCCCAACACAGGCACTAATAATAATGCCATGGCTAGCGAAGCACTGAGCGTTGCGATCAAGGTTAACGGTAAGTACTTCATAAACTCGCCAGTGACATCAGGCCAGAATAGTAGCGGAGCGAACGCAGCTAATGTGGTTGCTGTTGATGCGGTAATCGGCCAAGCCATACGCTTAGCGGCATCTCGGTATGCTTCTCGTCTCGACGTACCCTCTTGCATGCGCCTGTCAGCAAACTCAGTGACAACAATCGCCCCATCCACCAGCATACCCACTGCCATGATCAATGAGAAAAGCACCACGATATTGACCGTTAGGCCGAACACCGAAAGCACCAATAAACCCGTTAGGAAAGAGCCTGGGATCGAAACCCCAACCAGAAATGCGGTTCTGACGCCTAAGACAGCAATGATGACAATCACTACTAAAATGATCGCTGACAAGATGTTGTTTTGTAGATCATTAAGCATCACTTTGACATCTTTCGACTGATCCCAAGTGTACTTAACCAATAAGTTGTTCGGCCATTCAGGTCGCTTCTGCGCTTCTTCCAATACCAACTTAATCAAGTCAACGGTTTCGATGATGTTCTCGCCCGCACGCTTTTTCACGTCCATAACGATAGCTGACTTACCATCCAATCGCGCATAGCTTTCTGAGTCGCGGAACGCTCGTCTAACCGTCGCGACATCGCCAAAAGTAATCACTTGCTTACCGTCGACTTTAACTGGCAAATCCAATACGTCTTTCAAAGAGTCAAATACCGATGGTACTTTAACCGAGAAACGCCCATAGCCAGTATCAACAAAGCCTGCGGCAACCACGCGGTTATTCAGTGCAATTAGGTTGTAGATATCCGCTTGATCAAGACCGTAGCTTTCCATCAGCAGCGGGTCGACGATGATCTCAACAATATCTTCTCGATCACCAGCAATATCGACTTCTAGGATCTGACGATAGCTTTCCAGTTTGTCTCTTAGCTGACGAGAAATTTGGACAATGGTTCTTTCCGGTACGGTGCCATAAAGCACCACGGACAGCGCAGGCTCTTCCGAAGCCAATGTCACTTCATTTACCGTCGGTTCATCACTGTCACTAGGCAGCTTAGGTTTGGCTAAGTCGACCGCTTCACGGACATCCGCCATCGCTTTATTCAAGTCAACACCAACACTGAACTCGAGCATCACCGAAGCGTGACCTTCCGAAGCAGTCGAGGTCATCTCTTTCACCCCTTCAATCGCTCTTAGCTCTTGCTCGATAGGTCGAACTAACAATCGCTCAGCATCGTTAGGGGAAATGCCTTGGTGTCCAACCGACACATAAATAATCGGGATGGTGATATCCGGACTCGACTCTTTAGGAATAGTGATATAAGTGCCGATACCTGCCAGCAAAATGAATATCAGTAATACCATCATGGTACGGGTACGTGACATCGCGGCATCAATCAATGCAAACATAATTGTGCCTCCTAGTTTTGCTGTTCTACGGCAATGACTTGGTCGCCATCACGCACAAAACCTTGTCCAGTAGTGACAATCTTAACTCGTTCACCAAGCCCAGTGAGCCAAACCCCATCTTGCTCGGCCTTCACCAATTGGATAGGTACAAACTCGATATGCTCTTTGACTAGTGTTTTGACGCCCAAATTCCCGGCGGCATCAAGCGCTAACATTGCCGGGGTTATCTTAATCGCCAACTGATCTTGCAGGTTTAATGTCACTTCGGCGCTGATACCGGCTGGAATTTTTTGCTCAGGATTGGCCATTTCGATTTCAATTGGAAAGGTATTAGTCGAAGCCGATGATACACGCGAAATGTAGCGCACGGTTCCTGTCGCTTCCTGGCCACTGATAAAGCGAACTTTCGCTTGTTGATCCGCGACTAGGTCTTGAATATGACGCTCACTGACATCCGCTTCAATAATGATTTTTTCTAGATCAATCAGAGTCGCGACCGGATCGCCAATCCCAACAAAATCACCTTTCTCGATAAACAAATGATCTACCACGCCGCTAAAAGGAGCAGTAACGGATGTATTTCTTAATGCTATCTTGGCATTACTGACACTTGCCTTTGCTTCGACTAATCCGGCTTGGGCATTGGTAAACGCCACTTCACCTTGTAAGCCTTTGCTTTTTAGTGATTGGGCCGCTTTATACTCTTTCTCTTTTACTTTTAGCATCGCTTGAGCACGCTGAAGTTGAATATCGAGATCGCCTTTATCAATCAGAGCAATTACCTGACCTTGTTTAACACTGTCCCCTTTTCTCACTTTAAGCTGAATAATCTTGCCAGCAATTTCAGCCCCTAACTTAGCTTGTTTGTTAGGCGCCGTGCGGCCATAAAGATCTATCGACTTATGCGTCGATTGAGCTGTAAAGGTGGTAAAAGCCACTTTAGCCAGTGGAATCTGTTCCGTTTCCTTCTGCGGAGCGGTGTCTTCAGCGTTGAGCATACCAACACCAAGCCACAGCGTCAGAACTGTGACCAGAATCAGAGAGATCAAATAGGGGCGTACTGCGAAAAAACGCAGTGGAGAGAAACTAGCCATAACTGTCCTTAGTGTTGCTACTTAGTATTTAGATACGCGTCAAATGCGGTTAAAACATCATCTTTTATGTATTGCAGCTCAGAACTAAACGAGAACTATTAATCAGGATATAAATTAACCAGTGAAAAATAAAATACAGTTGGACAGTAATTTAGGGCAGGTCTCAGTTTCTGGAATGATCACGGAGTTGAGATAAGGAATATTAGATAAAACAAAGGCTGCGAAAGCAGCCTTAGGGAAGTTATTAGTGATTAAACACTGAATGATGCACCACAACCACAGGTTGTTGTCGCATTCGGGTTGTTAACAAAGAAGCGCGCGCCTTCTAGACCTTCAGTGTAGTCCACTTGGCCACCCACTAGATATTGCAAACTCATAGGGTCAACAACTAATGTCACACCGCTATTTACGATTGTTGTGTCACCTTCATTGACGCTCTCGTCAAAAGTGAAACCGTATTGGAAACCGCTACAGCCACCACCCGTGATGTAAACACGCAGTTTTAGATTCGGATTTTCTTCTTCAGCAATCAGCGCCCCAACTCGGTTAGCGGCTGCGTCTGAAAATGTTAGTGGGATATTTACTTCGCTCACGATGACCTCTCTCAGTCGTCTATACCCAGACCGCTCTCACCATCTGGAGTTTTATATTCTAATATTAGGCTGATTATCTAATACCTGAGTGAAGCGTTCAAGTATTCACCACTTTTGAAGCTATTTTTTACGCAAAAACTGGCCTATTTGCTGCCAAAGTACTCAGAATGTGGCGCAAAGCGTTTTATTGAATTGGATTGGGCAGGTACAATGCGAGCCAAATTGGTCCGAGCAATCAAAAGAGGATATCCCATGACCAAATCAGCAGATCTATTTCAAAAAGCACAACAAACCATTCCTGGTGGCGTGAATTCTCCAGTACGTGCTTTTAATGGCGTTGGCGGCGCACCGATTTTCGTTGAGCGTGCAGATGGCCCATTGATTTTTGATGCTGATGGCAAGGCGTACATTGACTACGTTGGTTCTTGGGGTCCTATGATTCTAGGTCACAACCATGCCGTGATCCGTGAAGCAGTTATTGATGCAGCGCAGCGCGGCCTTAGCTTTGGCGCTCCTACTGAGATGGAAATCGCTATGGCTGAGCTTGTGTCAGAGCTCGTACCTTCAATGGAGCAAATCCGTATGGTGAGCTCAGGTACAGAAGCGACGATGAGTGCGATTCGCCTAGCTCGTGGTTACACTGGCCGCGATAAAATCATGAAATTTGAAGGCTGTTACCACGGTCACGCAGATAGCCTATTGGTTAAAGCAGGTTCTGGCGCGCTAACACTAGGCCAACCAAGCTCTCCAGGTGTGCCTGCAGACTTTGCAAAGCATACCCTAACCGCAACATTTAACGATCTTGACTCAGTGCGCGAGCTGTTCGCTGCAAACAAAGGTGAAATCGCTTGTATCATTGTTGAGCCAGTTGCGGGCAACATGAACTGTATCCCACCCGTTGAAGGCTTCCACGAAGGTCTGCGTCAAATCTGTGATGAAGAAGGTGCACTGCTAATCTTTGATGAAGTTATGACTGGCTTCCGCGTTGCTCTTGGTGGCGCTCAAGGTTACTACAACATCAAGCCAGACCTAACGACACTAGGTAAAGTGATTGGTGGCGGCATGCCAGTAGGCGCATTTGGTGGCCGTAAAGAAGTGATGCAATACATCGCTCCAACAGGTCCAGTTTACCAAGCAGGTACACTTTCAGGTAACCCTGTAGCCATGGCTGCGGGCTTCGCATGTCTTAACCTACTAAAAGAAGAAGGCAACGAGAAACGCCTAGCTTCTAAGACTAAACAACTGGCAGATGGCTTTAAATCACTGGCAGAGAGTCACGGTATCCCATTGGTTGTTAACCAAGTAGGCGGTATGTTTGGTTTCTTCTTCACAGAGCAAGAGAGCATCACTCGCTACGAAGACGTCACTAAGTGTGATATCGAACGCTTTAAGCGCTTCTTCCACCTAATGCTTAAGCACGGTGTTTACCTAGCGCCTTCAGCATTTGAAGCAAGCTTTACTTCACTAGCACATGGCAGTAAAGAAATTGAAGCAACGCTAGAAGCAGCAGACCGCTGTTTTGCTATCCTTGCTCAAGAAGCTTAATTAGCTCCTTACTTATAAAAAAAGCTGCCTAGTGCAGCTTTTTTTATTGCCAGTTAAGTACTACCAACACAACCAATGCAGCAATTAGCAGACTAAACCAAGGGAGGTTACGTCTCTTTGCCTTAGCTTCACTTGCGCACTTCTCATTGTTACAACAGCCCATAAAATAAATGCCTCATGATAACTTTTTGATTTTGAATTGAAGACTGGAAATTTTGCAGCCATTATACTGGTATAAAATCGCATCATTGGACAACTATTGTGTCAGATAAGGTCAAAATAACTTCCAGCCATTGGGTATTGATTGTTGCACTACTTGCTGCAGGCTTTGCTTGCTTCTTACTTGTAGAGCCTTACATCAACTCAATTGTTATGGCATTCATCATCTCTTTACTGATGTTCCCTATTCATGAGTGGCTAGAGAAACGTCTGCCTAATCATCACAACATCACCTCATTGCTGTCGTGCATTGTGCTGACCTTTATCGTCGTTGTGCCACTGTTGTTTGTATTCGCTGCAATAGTGCAGCAAGGCTCCAACTTTTCTCAGAATGTCTATCAATGGGTGACAAACGGCGGTATCCAAGCAATTTTCGAACATCCATGGGTGGTCAAAGGCTTGTCTCTGGTCAATACCTACTTACCTTTCGATACCATCGAACCACAAGAAGTCGCACAAAAAGTGGCGCAATTTGCCACATCATTTGGTAGTAACCTTGTCGGCATCAGTGCAAAAATCTTAGGTGATGCAACAAGCTTCCTGATGGATTTCTTCTTGATGTTGTTTGTGCTGTTCTTCTTGCTGCGTGACCACGATAAGATCATCAGTGCCATGCGTCACATTTTGCCTCTTTCTCGCAGCCAAGAAGACAAACTGTTGGATGAAATTGAGCAAGTTTCAAAGTCAGCGGTGATGGGCTCATTCCTCACCGCCATTGCACAAGGTGTTGCCGGTGGTTTAGGTATGTGGCTTGCTGGCTTCCCAGGATTATTCTGGGGAACCATGATGGGCTTTGCTTCCTTTATTCCTGTCGTCGGTACCGCGCTAATTTGGATTCCTGCAGCGATCTACCTATACGTTACTGGGGATACCACTTGGGCTATCTTCTTAACCGTTTGGAGTGTTGCGATTGTAGGCTCTATCGATAACCTATTACGCCCACTACTGATGCAGGGCAGCGGTAATGCAGGCATGAGCACTCTGATGATCTTCTTCTCGCTCCTAGGTGGTCTACACTTATTCGGCTTGATCGGCTTAATTTACGGCCCACTGATCTTCGCCATCACTATGGTGCTGTTTAATATCTATGAAGAAGAGTTTCAGGGCTTCCTAGATCAGCAAGATCGTAGCTAGTCAGTCAACACGATTTACCACTACACGCGGAGGGAGGATTATGCGAGAATCCTCCCTCACTTTTTTACACCGAGTTCATTATGTCTGCTTACATCGCTCCTAGCCAAATTGCTCAGCGACAACTTGCTTACTTTGAAGGTAAACACGTCCTAGTTGCTGGAGAAGCCGAAGATCTTTTCCCTGTTGAACTAGCGAATCATTGCCACTCAGTCACTGTGTTTACCACTAACTATGGTTATTACAGACAGCTTGAGTCGCAACCTAACATCAAAAGTGTGTTTGGTGCAGAGTTTGATCAAGATACACAAGCAGATATGGTGTTGCTCTATTGGCCAAAAGCGAAGGCTGAAGCTGAGTACTTACTTGCCATGCTTATGAGCAAGCTTGGGGAAGATACTGAAATCGTTGTTGTGGGTGAAAACCGCTCAGGTATTAAGAGCATTGAAAAGATGTTCAAGCCTTACGGCCCAATCACTAAATACGACTCTGCGCGACGCTGTTCATTTTACTGGGGCCAGTGTACACAAGCACCACAACGTTTTGAGCTCAATCAATGGTTCAAGAGTTACCAAGTCAGCTACAAAGAGACCTCTTTGACAATCAAAAGCTTACCGGGTGTGTTTAGTCATGGCGAATTCGATATTGGCAGTAAACTGCTGCTAGACACCCTACCTGCTCTTTCAGGCAAAGTGCTCGATTTTGGCTGTGGTGCTGGGGTGATTGGCAGTGTTATGGCGATACTCAACCCAAAGATCGAACTGGAGATGTGCGATATTAGTGCGCTAGCCGTTGAGTCAAGCAAAGCAACGTTAGCGGCCAATGGCTTAAGCGGTAAAGTGTTTGCGTCAGATGTCTATTCAAATACTAGCAATGACTATCACTTCATTATCAGCAACCCTCCATTCCACGCAGGGTTAGACACCAGCTACAGTGCCACTGAGACCTTACTTGCCAAAGCGCCAAGCTATCAGGCTAAATCAGGTCAGCTGTTTATTGTTGCTAATAGCTTTCTAAAATACCCACCAATTATTGAAAAGGCATTCGGTAATTGCGAGACGCTAAATAAGACCAACAAATTCGCTATCTATCAGGCGAAAAAGTAACACAGCCGCCCAATCATCGCCTTTGATTGGGCAAACCTTCAGCGCAATTCGCTAAAATTGCGCTTATCTGCACGCTTTCCTTGCAACTTACTTGTCAAAGTAAAAAAACTCGTTAATTTTGTCATCTTAGGAAAATAACGTTTTCAACTCGCTTGTTGATGTGCACTTTGACGCGACAAGCTGAATTCTCACGGAAAGTCTAATTAGATCATGTTTAAGCTGTATCGAAAGCAAAAATTTAAGCGTCTGCAAAACACCTTAATGCTCGCGTTTCTCGTCTTGAGCATTACCCCTCTTACTGTTATCGCCATTTTCTTCTTACAATCTCATACCAAAGATCTGCAAGAACAGAGCACGTCACATCTAGTCTCTGTCCGAGATAGCAAGCAGCAGCAAGTGATTGACTACCTATACGCCAAAGAGTCAGAAGTGATGGGCTTTGTCCGCTCAGAGTTGGCTTACGCGAGTGGTGGACGCTTCTACGGTTTAGTCAACGCCTTTCAAAGTCTCGGTGTCGATATCGAACAAGCACGTCAATATGCTCAAAAGCGCTATATTGTAGGCTCAGGTGATCAGATCAAAACGTCAATATTGCCGCAATCAAACAACTACAATGGCACCGAGCGATACCGACTGTTGCATAAACGTTACCACTGGGCGTACCAGGAACTACTAAAGCGTTCTGATTTTGACGATATTCTCTTGGTCGATAGAGAGGGTAACGTTACCTACTCTATTTATAAGTACGATAACTACGGCACCAACTTACTGACCGGAAAGTACAAAGACGCTAACTTAGGTAAAACCTTCGCTAAGCTAAACAGCTTAGTGACCGAAAAGCGTAAAACCAACGAAGATTTTACCCCAGTTGTCCTTTCTGATTTCTCTCAAGAGCAAGGTAAATCAGTGGCTTGGTTCGGTGCGCCTATCATCCAACAAGGCTATTTACACAGCTACGCGTTATTCCGCTTACCGAACAACGGCATTACCAAGTTAATCGCTGACACCAACAACATTGCCTCAATGAAAACTCTGCTAGTCGGCAGTGATCACCAATCTCGTACGCTTGCTTATCAACAAGAAGACATTGATAAGAGCCGCCAAGTGGTCGATCTCGCCCTATCAGGACTGACAAATGTTGGTACCTATTCAAATACGGAAAACGAAGCGATCATCGCTGCGTACAGTCCAATTTCACTGAAAGGCATTGATTGGGCCATTGTTGTTGAAGTACCTGAAAGCGTCGCTTTTGCTCGGGTTCACCAACTTGAAACACTGTTTATCTTCGCCATGCTGACCGCTATTTTGCTGGTAGTCATGGCCTCTCATTACCTGTCTAACTTTATTACTTCACCACTGCTTAAATTGACTTGGGCTGCGGAGAAAGTCTCGGCGGGAGATCTTGATGCGGATATGACCAATACTCAGCGTAAAGATGAGATCGGCCGATTGGCGGTCAGTTTTGAGCGTATGCAGCGCTCTATTCGTGAAAAGATCTTGCTCATCAAGCAGCAAAACGAAGAGCTGGAAAGCAACCTTAAACTTATTCAAAAGCAAAATGATGAGTTACAACTGGCCAACAAGCTGAAAGATGAGTTCTTAGCGACCACCTCTCACGAGTTACGTACCCCTTTGCACGGTATGGTGGGTATCGCCGAAGCTTTGGCCTCTGGCGCAAATGGACCAATTACTTCAGAGCATAAATATCAGCTCGATATCATTATCAGCAGCGGACAGCGACTTGCAACCTTGGTTGATGACCTGCTTGATTACCACAAGATGCGCTATGGCAACTTAGACATTGAGACCAGTGCGGTTGATCTTGCTGGTTCAACCCGCCTTGTACTTGAGCTCTCTTCACACTTATTGGGCAATAAACCGATTCGCATCATTAACCAAGTGCCGAATGAGCCGGTTTGGGTTAGCGCAGATCCTCAGCGCCTAGAACAGGTGCTGTATAACCTAGTTGGCAATGCGATCAAGTATACCAGTGAAGGTAAGATCGTTATTTCAGCAAATGTGGTTGATGACAATATTCGTGTACAAGTGGTCGATACTGGTCAAGGTATCCCAGCCGACCAGCTTGAGCATATCTTTGAACCGCTAATTCAGGCAGGCAGTGACTCTAGCCGTTACCGCCAAGGTGCGGGCCTAGGTCTATCCATTAGTCGTCAGTTGATTGAGCTGATGAACGGCTCGTTGTATGTCAGCAGCCAACCGATGGTAGGAACAACCTTTAGCTTTACCCTACCAATCGCGTCACTTGAACAAATTGAAGTCGCCAACCAGTACGAAGCGCCGCACTTTAAAGCGCCAGAAACTGGCAATATTGAGTTAGCAGAGCCTGTGAGTCTTCCTGAAAACCCTGATGGCCCATTGCTACTCGTTGTGGATGATGAACCAGTTAACTTAAGAGTGTTAGACAGTTTCTTACGCCTTGAAGGCTATCGCGTTCGTACCGCAAAAGATGGTCATGAAGCACTTGCAGCAGTCGAAAAAGAGAAACCAGAGCTGTTACTGCTCGATATTATGATGCCAGGTATGAGCGGCTACCAAGTTTGTGAATCACTGCGTGAAACCTACGATCATGCTGCGCTCCCTATCATCATGCTGACAGCATTAAATCAAACCGATGATAGAGTTCGAGGTTTTAGCGTCGGTGCCAATGACTATTTGTCGAAGCCATTTAATAAGCAAGAGTTGGCGGCACGTATCGTTGCACACTTAACGGCAAGCAAAGCAGAGCAACGTCGATTAGAAAACCAAGCGCTACAATTGGAGCTAAAACAACGTGCGATGGTAGAAGCAAGTCTGTTAGAGACACAGGGGCGCCTACTTGAGCAGCTTGAAACCGCGCCTGAAGCGATTGTCTGTGTCCGTGATGACAACAAGATTCGCTTTGCTAATGAAGCAGCTTCGCGACTTTTCAAACGTTCAACGGAGCAACTGAAACGCTCTAATGCTGACGAATTGATTGCGCCTAAGTTCCTAAATGTCGTGCAGGAACATTACTGTGGCATTATTGATATCTACGTAGAAGATGTTAGACAACACCTCTCTGCCGATATTCTAAAACTGCCAGAAGGTGCAGGTTTGAAGTCAATGTACATCTTTAATGTTGGCGGCAGTATTAATGCATCTCGCATCAATAATTTAGAGACAGCGATTGAGGCGCTTTCTAGCTTTGCCTTTGAAGGCGACAAAGCTAAGCTGCAAGAGCTAAAAGAGCTAGGTGGCGAATTTACCCGCCTTGCAGACCGCGTTGCTAGTGATAGCAAGTCTAAGCAAGATATCATGCGCGAAGTGTTGGTTGATGCAATGACAAGTGCGATTTCATATTGGGAGTCCGTCACAGGGCAAACCAAGTTCGCTTTCGCCGAGCAGAGCGGGTTATGGCGTGTCTACCTTGACCGCAGTACCTTACAGACTCGTACACTGGATAAGTACCTACGTCCAGAGACCTTACCAAAAACACCTCGCTGGAGAACGGTATTAAGCTCACTGGATTACATCTTAGAGCACTGTAATGAGCAGAGCCCTGAACGTAGCCATATCGAAGCGCTACGCGATAAGCTGCAGCATTTACTCACCAGCTAAGAAAACCTCAATAATAAACAAAGCCTGCTATACGCAGGCTTTTTTATTGGCTAAAAATCGATGGTATAGCCTTCACTTGTAGTTAATACGCTGCGTAAAACAACACTATTTCACGTCAATGTATCGCTGCATAAAAGCGCTCACTGAGCATCTAAAATTGCCTAAAACCTCGCTCATTGGATAAAAAGAGTTCATATTGCGAAGGCAATCACAACAAGACGGCAGTTTTTATTTAGGCACGTAAATTAACACTAACCAACACCAGTGACCAAGATCTCAAGATTATCCACAGCACCAAAAATCCATACAAATAAAAACACAACAAGTAAGTGACCACTTACATTCAAAGTTCAAGGTAGGATGTTATGCGACTCAGTTCAAAGTGCAAATTGCGAACAAAAAAACAGCAAACGCAAACTTTTCAACGGAATTGACGATGACGAGTGAGGTTTTAACGGTTTTAACGGGAATAGCAATTGCGAAAATTAACGTTAAGGTGTTTTCTTACTGTGCCTAAGGCCTACAGGCCACTCTCGAACCTCGACCTCCTCCGGAAGATGTTCAGACAGAGAGGTAGGCCTTAGTGAGTGTTTATCAATTGATGACATTCCATCCATATAAGTGAAATGAAAGCAAATAGTAAGGAACAGCTATGCTTGCCAACATTAAAAAAACAGCACTAGCAACAGCAATTATTGCAACAGCAGCAACCGGATTCACATCTGTTGCAGCAGCCGCTGAGCGCAGTGAACTAACGATCCACCCTAAAGAGTTTACAACTTTTGTACGTAACTTTAACCCGTACCTAGGTGCTACTAACCTACACACTACAACTGACTTCTTATACGAGCCACTAGTAGTATTCAACGAAATGCAAGGTAACACTCCTGTATTCCGTCTAGCAGAGAACTACACAATTGCTGACGATCTAATGAGTGTTGTATTTGACTTACGTAAAGGTGTTAAGTGGTCTGACGGTGAAACATTCAACGCAGACGACGTAATTTTCTCTTTCAACCTAGTTAAAGAGAAGCCAGAGCTAGATCAAAGCGGCATCAACTCTTGGGTTTCTAGCGTTGAGAAATTGAACGACTACCAAGTTAAGTTCAACATCAAAGAAGCTAACTCAAACGCTCCTTACGAAATCGTGAAAGTGCCTGTAGTACCACAGCACGTATGGAGCAAGATTAAAGATCCTTCAACATTCACTAACGAAAACCCTGTAGGTTCTGGTCCATTTACTGAAATCGCAACGTTTACTCCACAGCTTTACATTCAGTGTGAAAACCCTAACTACTGGGATGCAGACAACCTAGACGTTGACTGTCTACGTGTTCCACAAATTGCGAACAACGACCAATTCCTTGGTAAAGTTGTAAACGGCGAAATGGACTGGACTTCATCATTCATTCCAGATATCGACCGTACTTACGCGGCTGCAAGTCCTAACCACCAATACTGGTACCCGCCAGCAGGTACACAGGCATTCGTAGTTAACTTCAAGCACCCTGATGCTGCGAAGAACGAAGCGCTAACTAACGTAGACTTCCGTCGCGCGTTCTCTATGGCTCTTGACCGTCAAACTATCATTGATATCGCATTCTACGGTGGCGGTACGGTAAATGACTTCGCATCTGGCCTAGGTTACGCGTTTAAGACTTGGTCTGATGAGGGAACTCATAAGAAATACCAAGGCTACAACACATACAACGTAGAAGGTGCTAAAGAGCTACTTAAGAAAGCAGGCTTTAAAGACGTAAACAAAGATGGTTTCGTTGACACTCCATCTGGTAAGTCTTTCGAGCTTCTAATTCAATCTCCTAACGGTTGGACAGACTTTAACAACACTGTTCAGCTAGCAGTTGAGCAATTAGCAGAAATTGGTATCAAAGCGAAAGCTCGTACTCCAGATTTCTCTGTGTACAACCAAGCTATGCTTGAAGCAACGTACGACGTAGCTTACACCAACTACTTCCACGGTGCGGATCCACACCTATACTGGAACAGTGCTTACAACTCAGAGCTACAGTCTGGTGACGGTATGCCTCGCTTTGCAATGCACTACTACAAGAACGACAAGCTAGATGGTCTTCTAAACAGCTTCTACAAAACAGCTGATAAGAACGAACAGCTAGACATCGCTCATGGTATCCAAAAAATCATCGCTGCAGACCAAGTAACGATTCCTGTTCTATCTGGTGCTTACATGTTCCAATACAACACAACTCGCTTTACTGGTTGGTGGAACGAAGAAAATCCAAAAGGCCGTCCAAACATTTGGGCTGGTATCCCAGAGCGTCTACTACACGTACTGGACCTAAAACCAGTTAAATAAGTAGTTGTTCTATCTTGTGGCGCACTTCCTGTGCGCCACTCAATCCCCCACTCTATGAGTTATTTACAATATGGCGCCTGTCGTCAGGGGATTATTCGCTCTAAATTTGAGTTTTCGCTAGGAGCGACCTGAAACCAGAAACAGGGAAAATCTGGGTGAGTAAGGTGTGAGTTATGGGTTATTTTTTAAGACGTTTGTCGTTTTACTTTGTCGCGTTATTAGTTGCTGCGACACTAAACTTTATTATTCCTCGTGCGATGCCGGGCGATCCGGTCACCATGATGTTTGCTAACGCTTCGGTACAGGTAACGCCGGAACGTATTGCCGCAATGAAAGAGCTACTAGGCTTTGTTGATGGCGGTCTATTTACACAATATGTTGCCTACATGAAAAACATTTTGAGCTGGGAGCTAGGTACTTCTATCCAGTTCTACCCGCTTTCAGTAAATAAACTACTAGGTGGCGCTTTTGGCTGGTCTCTATTCTTAGCTGGCTCTGCGGTAATTCTGTCTTTCTCGCTAGGTTCAATCCTAGGTATTTTTGCAGCATGGAAACGCGGCAGTAAATACGATGCATTCGTGACTCCAGGCATGCTGATTATCCAAGCCGTACCTCAGGTTGTAATCGCAATGATGGCGCTCTTTATCTTTGCTATCGGCTTAAAATGGTTCCCTACTGGTTATGCCTACACAGCAGGTGTAAGTCCCGATTGGACAAGCTGGGAGTTCTATAAAGACGTTGCTTATCACGCCGTATTGCCGCTTTTCTGTGCGTCTATTATCCAAATCGGCGGCTTCTTGGTAAACATGCGTAATAACATGATCAACCTACTGGCTGAAGACTACATCACCATGGCGAAAGGTAAGGGCCTAAGTGAAAACCGCGTTGTCTTCAACTACGCAGCTCGTAACGCATTACTACCAAGTGTTACCGCTCTATCTATGTCGTTAGGTATGGCAATCGGTGGTCAGCTAATTATCGAAATCATCTTCAACTACCCAGGTCTTGGTACTGTACTACTGAATGCAATCCACGCTCGTGACTACCAGGTTCTTCAGGGCCAGTTAATCATCATGACGCTATTCATGCTGTCGTTTAACCTTATCGCCGACATGCTTTACGTTGTTCTCGATCCTCGCCTTCGTAAGGGAGGGAAATAATTATGAAAGACCTATTCAAACTTATTCTTGGCAACGCATACGCATGTGCAGGCCTAGTGATTGTTTCACTGTTTATCTTTATGGCTCTTGCCGCGCCGCTTATCACTAAGCATGCTCCAGATAAACGTACGGGTAACCCACATGAATACCCAAGCTATATCGTAAAATCGGCTCAAGCTAACCCAGACGGTTGGATCGCTGAAAACCTAGCAACTGACCGCCGCACTATGATCATGTCAAAGAAAGCGGACCACGTTTTAGGTACAAGCCGTATGGGCCGTGACATTTGGTCACAGCTAGTACACGGTGCGCGTATCTCTCTAGGTGTCGGCTTTGGTGCAGGTCTAACTGTATGTTTCTTAGCAACAGTCATCGGTATTTCAGCGGGTTACTTCGGCGGTCGCGTCGATGACGTACTCACTGCTGCGATGAACATCATGCTGGTAATTCCGCAATATCCACTGCTGTTCGTTCTTGCTGCTTTCATCGGTGAAGCAGGCCCACTAACCATTGCCATCATCATTGGCTGTACCTCCTGGGCTTGGGGTGCGAGGGTAATACGCTCTCAGACTCTAGCGCTACGTGAGAAAGAGTTCGTAAAAGCCGCTGAAGTATTAGGCGAGTCTTCATTCCGAATCATCTTCGTTGAGATTCTACCGAACCTAATCCCAATCGTGGGCGCAAGCTTCATTGGTTCAGTAATGTACGCAATTGGTATGGAGTCTATTATTTCATTCCTAGGTCTAGGCGATCCAAGCACTATCAGTTGGGGCATCATGCTGTACAACGTACAAACATCATCTGCAATGCTGATTGGTGCATGGTGGGAAGTTGTTGCACCTTGTATTGCACTAACCATTCTAGTCACTGGCCTAGCACTCCTTAACTTCGCAGTTGATGAAATTGCTAACCCACAACTTCGCTCACACAAAGGTATGAAGCGTTGGAAGAAGCTAGCAGCACAAGACCAAAAAGAGCGTGAGCCAGAACTACCACCTCAAAATGCACTTTGGAGCGGAGATAAATAATCATGACAGCACCACTCATTTCTATCCGCAACTTATGCGTTGACTATATTACAGAAGCGGGCGACGTCCGTGCCTGTAATAATGTGAGCTTTGATATTGCACCAGGCGAAGTTTTCGGCCTAGCAGGCGAGTCAGGCTGTGGTAAATCTACCGTCGCATTCTCACTAATGCGCCTTCACAAGCCGCCAGCATTTATTACTGGTGGCGAGGTAATCTTCAACGGTGAAGATATTCTGAAATACAGCGATGATCGTATGCAGGCGTTCCGCTGGAGTGAGATGTCTATGGTGTTCCAAAGTGCGATGAACGCGCTGAATCCAGTACTGACAATGGAAGACCAATTCTGCGACGTAATCATGCGTCATACCAACATGACTCGCGAGCAAGCTCGTAAGCGCGCTGAAGGTCTATTGGAAATCGTTGATATTCACCCTAGCCGTCTGAATGACTACCCTCACCAGTTCTCTGGTGGTATGCGTCAACGTCTAGTGATTGCGATTGCACTCGCGCTAAACCCGAAAATGATCATCATGGATGAGCCAACTACCGCGCTAGATGTGGTTGTACAACGCGAAATCCTACAAAAGATTTATGCGCTAAAAGAAGAGTTTGGTTTCTCTATCCTATTCATTACTCACGACCTTTCATTGATGGTCGAATTCTCAGACCGCATCGGCATCATGTACTCCGGTGAACTGATTGAAGTCGCTCCATCGAAAGAGATCTTGGAAAGTCCTTTCCACCCATACACTAAAGGTTTGGGTAGTTCTTTCCCTCCATTAACAGGCCCTAAAACTAAGCTAACGGGTATTCCTGGCAACCCTCTAAACCTTTTAGAGGTACCTCAAGGCTGCCGTTTCCAAGCTCGCTGTGACCGCGTTCATGAAGCTTGTACTCGCATCCCAACCCAGCTAAGACAAATTGAGCCAAATCGTTTCTCAAACTGCCACCTATATGGTGAGCCAATCGCTCAAGCGAAGCTCTAGAAAGCGATTGAGAAATAATAATAAAGATTACTGGAGACAATCATGAGCAAAGAATTTGGTGAATTACTAGTCGAGGGAAAAAACCTAATTAAGGATTTTCCAATCAATAGTAATTCCTTACAACAACCTATGATGCGTGCAATTAATGACGTGTCTTTCAAAATGTATAAAAGCCGCGGCCTTGCTGTAGTAGGTGAATCAGGTTCAGGTAAATCGACCACCGCGAAGATGATTGCCAAAATGTACGCACCGACGTCTGGCGCAATCGAATACAAAGGGCGTGATATTCAAAAAATCACCTCGCGTTCTGATGTCATGAACTACCGTGAAGGTGTGCAGATGGTATGGCAGGACCCATTTGGTTCTCTTAACCCAACTCATAACATCTTTCACCATATTTTGCGTCCATTGCTGATCCACAAGAAAGTCGATCCACGCAATAAAAAAGAGCAGGAAGAGCGCGTTTACGATCTACTAGAACAAGTAGGTTTGATCCCGCCAAAAGAGACTGCGCAGAAGTTCCCTCACCAGCTATCTGGTGGTCAGCGTCAGCGTGTCAACCTTGCTCGCAACATCGCTGTTGGCGCAGAAGTGGTATTGGCCGATGAACCGACATCGATGCTTGATGTATCAATCCGTGCAGGTGTTTTAAACCTGATGGAAGAGATGAAGTTTGAAAAGCAGATGTCTCTACTTTACATCACGCACGATATCGCAACCGCACGTTACATCGCTGAAGATCTTTCGGTTATGTATGTGGGTCATATGGTGGAGTGGGGTGACACTGATGAGATCATTCATAACCCTCAACACCCGTACACCCAACTGCTGGTTTCCGCAGTACCGGATCCAAGCAAATCGATCCATGAAAAGCTGAAGGGCAACAAAGGGGAAATCCCTCTTTGGACTCCAGCTTCTGCAGGCTGTCCATTTGCTGGACGCTGCCAACATGCTTCAGACAAGTGTCGTGAACAATTACCAGCAGTCACTCAACTGTCTGATAACCACTTTGTCCGTTGTTACCTATACGAAAATTAATGACCTACGCCAAGAGCTCCGGCTCTTGGCGCTTCTACTAGACCTATAACATATTAATTTCGGAGATTTTGATGCTGCTACTTACTAACCATATTGGTTATGAAGCCCTTGGGCCTAAGCAGGCCGTTTTGATGACGCGTAAGCCACGACTTTCTTCTACCACTGCGCTGTTAGTCTGTGCTGATAGTCATCAAACTGTAGCGTCTTTTAGTATCAATAAGGGTACTAAGGTCGCCAACTGGCACCAAGGGAATTTTTTTCGCATCGAATTCTCCCACTTTGAACAAGTTGGACGTTACTACCTAAGAGTCGACAATTTACGCTCTGAAATCTTTCAGGTAGCTGAAGGCTTACTATTGAAAAATACCTTCTCTGACGTTCTACATTACTTTAAGTCTCAGCGCTGTGGTGGCCGTTTTGACCAACAAGACCGTCAAGCTCCACTGCTTGGCTCAGACAAAACCGCTGACGTACATGGCGGTTGGTATGATGCCTCAGGTGACGTGAGTAAATACCTAAGCCACCTTTCTTACGCGAACTACCTTAACCCGCAACAAATTCCAATGGTTGTATGGAATATGTTTAAAGGTGCCGAGCTCATTAGCGACAATGATAACGTCCCGCTATTTTCTAAAGTTCGCCTGACCGAAGAAGCACTCTTCGGTGCCGACTTCTTAGTCCGCATGCAAGATGAAGCAGGCTTCTTCTATATGACGGTATTCGACAAATGGTCGAAAGACATCAAGCAACGCGAAATCTGTGCCTATGCGACCCAAGAAGGCATTAAGTCGGAAGATTATCAAGCGGCATACCGACAAGGCGGTGGCGTTGCAATTGCAGCTTTAGCCGCTGCAGCACGCCAAGATGAACATGGTGAATACCAGTCTAGTGATTACTTAGATGCCGCAACTCGCGGTTACTGGCACTTAAAAGAGCACAACCATCAGTACTTAAACGACAGTGAAGAGAACATTATCGATGAGTACTGCGCTTTACTCGCTGCCATCGAATTATACAAAAGCACTAACAATGCTGAGTTTTTAACTGAATCTCGCCAATGGAGTGAAAAACTTCAGCAACGCCAACGTAGCGATGAGCAGTTTAACCATTTCTGGTCAGCCAATAGTGATGGCAGTCGTCCATACTATCACGCGGCTGAAGCTGGCTTACCTGTCATAGCCCTATGTGAATACCTCGCGATTGAATCTGATGAGGCGCTTTACGCTGCCGCTCTCAACACAGTCACTCAAGCGCTGCAATTTGAGCTGGCGATAACTTCCCACGTCGCTAACCCATTTGGTTACCCGCGCCAATATGTGAAAGCGGTTGATAGTGATAAGCGTGATGCCTTCTTCGTCGCACACAACAACGAAACTGGTTACTGGTGGCAAGGTGAAAATGCGCGTTTAGGGTCTTTGAGCAGCATGGTTTTCTTTGCCTTGCCATACCTAAAAGATCCGTCGCTGAAACAGCAACTGATGACTTTCTCGCAAGATTGCCTCAACTGGATCTTAGGCTTGAATCCTTACGACATGTGCATGCTTGATGGTCACGGTCATAACAACCCAGATTACTTACCTGATCTAGGCTTCTTTAATGCCAAAGGCGGGGTTTGTAACGGAATCACTGGTGGATTTGAGGATGAAGAAGATATCGCCTTTAACCCGCCTAAACAGAAAGATGACATGCTGCAGAACTGGCGCTGGGGCGAGCAATGGATCCCTCATGGTGCTTGGTATCTGCTGGCAATTCTTAACCACTCTACTTACTTCATTGCTCAAGGAGACAAGTCATGACGCTTTATTATGTAGGCATTGATGGCGGTGGCACTTCTTGTCGCGCACGTATTCGCACTGAAAATGGCGAGTTTATCGGTGAAGCTAAAAGTGGTAGCGCTAATATTTTATTAGGTGTCGATGTCGCTATGGCTTCAATTGTCGACGCTATTACTCAAGCGGCGAAACAGGGTGACCTAAGCGAGTCTGATTTTGGCTCCATGCACGTAGGCCTTGCTTTGGCAGGTGCAGAGCAAAAGTCGGCTTGGCAGCAATTTATGGCTCTGCCTCATCCATTTGCCTCTATGGTTCTTAATACCGACGCTTACGGTGCATGTGTTGGTGCACATAACGGTGACGATGGCGCGATCATGATTGCGGGCACTGGTTCGTGTGGTATTTACCTAGCCAGTGGCACTCAGCACGTTGTCGGCGGCCGAGAGTTCCCAATTTCCGATCAAGGTGGCGGCGCGGTGATGGGCCTTCACCTAATCCAGCAAGTTCTACTCGCACAAGACGATATCATTGAGAAAACACCTCTTTCTCAACATGTAATGGCTCACTTTAACCACGATGTCGACCAAATCGTAGCGTGGTCTAAGAGTGCTCTACCACGCGATTACGGTCAGTTTTCACCAGCGATCTTCCAACATGCCCATCAAGGTGATCCATTAGCGATCAAAATGCTGCAACAAACTGCTGCTGATATAGAAATGTTTCTTGTTGCACTAAACCACAAAGGAGCAACGCGTATCTGTTTGATGGGCAGTATCGCTGAACGAATCAAAGCGTGGTTATCTCCACCCGTACAAGCTTGGGTTGTTGAACCTCAGTTTGATGCGATTGAAGGCGCACTTATGTTTGCAGGCAAGCCTGAACATAACTTGTATTAAGGACGAGAACGATGAGCTACCGCGTTGAACTTGCAGTACTTTCCGAGCAAAAACAATTTTGCCGCTTCGGCCTGACTATTCATAACCTAAGTGACAAGGATTTAACCGACTGGCGCCTGCAATTCATCATTGATCGCTTTATTTTGCCTGACAGTTTTACTCACGGTGAAGTGGTGCAAATTGGTAGTTTCTGCACTGTGCAACCCGATGTTGATTGCCTAGCCGCAAACCAGCATTACTACTGCGAATTTAGCATTAATACCGCACCACTGCGTTTTTACACTGATGGCTTTAAAGATGCTCTGATTCTGGCTGACGGTGGCGAAAATAAATACCCTGTTACCCTAACCCCGATTGCTTTAGCCTCACCTTTCCGTGAACGCAGCGAACTCGCACAGGCTAAACCAAGTGAGTTAGCCTTGATTCCAAAGCCTAATCACATCGAAGTTCAAGATGGCCACTTTCCCCTTACTCACTCAAGCCAGATCACTCTGCAAACATCGCTAGCTGAAAAAGCAGCAACTTGGCTACAACAAGAGCTGACGCAACTTTATGGTTTTACAGCGCCTGCGATTGGTCAAAGTGATATTGTTTATCGCAACAACCCAACACTAGATGAAGGGGAATACCAATTAACGGTCAATAGCTCAGGGGCTCGACTAGAGTCAGGCTCTCGCTCAGGCTTTGTCCATGCAAGCGCGACTCTGATTCAATTAATTCAAGTCGATGAGCAGAACAACCTCTCTATCCCTTATCTTAAAATCGTCGACCGCCCGCGTTTTAAATACCGTGGCATGATGCTGGACTGTGCTCGTCACTTCCATTCACTTGAGATGGTTAAGCGACTGATCAACCAACTGGCTCACTACAAATTTAATACCTTTCACTGGCACCTTACTGATGATGAAGGTTGGCGCATTGAAATCAAATCACTACCAGAACTGACGTCTATCGGCGCTTACCGCGGTACTCAAACAGTACTCGAACCGCAATACAGTCATTTAGCGGATGTGTACGGAGGCTATTACAGCCAGGAAGAGATCAAAGAAGTGATCGCCTATGCGGAAGAGCGAGGCATTAACGTCATCCCAGAGATCGATATCCCCGGCCACTGCCGCGCAGCGATCAAATCACTACCTGAGCTACTCGCGGATCTAGAAGATCGCTCTCAATACCGCAGTATTCAGCACTACAACGACAATGTGCTCTCTCCAGCACTACCAGGTACTTACCTGTTCTTAGATAAAGTATTGGAAGAAGTGGCTGAATTATTCCCTTCTACTTGGATTCATATCGGCGCAGATGAAGTGCCTGATGGAGTTTGGCTAGAAAGCCCGGCCTGCCAAGCCTTGATGAAGCAAGAAGGCTACCAAAGTGCCAAAGAGCTTCAGGGCCACCTCCTTCGCTATGCAGAGAAAAAACTTCGTTCACTGGGCAAGCGTATGGTCGGCTGGGAAGAAGCGCAACATGGCGACAAGGTCAGTAAAGATACGGTGATTTATTCATGGCTTAGCGAAGAAGCGGCACTTAACTGTGCAAAACAAGGCTTTGATGTGATCTTGCAGCCAGGTCAGTCAACGTATCTAGATATGACTCAAGACTATAGTCCGGAAGAGCCTGGGGTCGATTGGGCCGCGGTGATTCCGTTAGAAAACGCATATCGCTATGAACCACTGGCTCAGGTTCCTGAACATGACCCAATTCGTAAACGTATTTTAGGCATTCAATGTGCCTTATGGAGTGAGATTGTCACTAACCAATCTCGCATGGATTACATGATTTTCCCAAGATTGACCGCCATGGCAGAAGCCTGTTGGACCGAAAAGCCAGCGCGGGATTGGGAAGATTATCTATCACGGTTGAAGAGTCATTTAGCTCTACTTGATAAACAAGAGATTGAATACCGCCAACCGTGGAAATAACAACTGAGCGAATGGTGTTCATTCGCAGTTTTCACTAGCTTAAAGTTTTGGCTACCCCACTGGTAGCTTGGTAAAAAGGAAATTAACATGAAATACGGCTATTTCGATAACGACAATCGCGAATACGTCATTACTCGCCCTGACGTCCCTGCGCCATGGACTAACTACTTAGGCACAGAAAAGTTCTGTACCGTTATCTCACACAACGCTGGGGGTTACTCTTTCTACAACTCTCCAGAGTATAACCGTGTTACTAAGTTCCGTCCGAACGCAACGTTTGACCGCCCTGGACACTATGTCTACCTACGTGATGATGAAACTGGTGATTACTGGTCAATCTCTTGGCAGCCAGTTGCAAAGAGCTTAGACGAGGCAAGCTACGAAGTTCGTCACGGTCTTTCTTACTCAAAATTCAAATGCGACTACAGTGGTATCTCGGCAACGAAAACACTGTTCGTGCCTAAAGGTGAAGACGCAGAAGTATGGGATGTAGTGATTAAGAACACGTCCGACAAGCCACGTACAATCAGTGCGTTCTCATTTGTAGAGTTCTCATTTAGCCACATTCAATCTGATAACCAAAACCATCAGATGTCTCTTTACTCTGCGGGGACTGAGTACCGTGAAGGCGTGATCGAATACGACCTTTACTACAACACCAATGACTTTGAAGGTTTCTACTACCTAGCTTCAACATTTAGCCCAGACTCATACGACGGCCAGCGCGATAGCTTCTTAGGTCTATACCGCGATGAAGCAAACCCGATCGCAGTAGAGCAAGGTAAGTGTTCAAACACAGCGCAAACTTGTTACAACCATTGTGGTTCACTACACAAGCAGTTCACTATCCAGCCAGGTGAAGAAGTACGCTTTGCTTACATTCTAGGTATCGGTAAAGGCAATGGTGAGCGCCTACGCGAGAAGTACCAAGATCTTGCTAATGTTGATGCTGCATTTGCTGGCATTAAGCAGCACTGGAACGAGCGTTGTGAGAAATTCCAAGTGAAATCTCCAAACGAAGGTCTAGATACCATGATCAATGCTTGGACTCTTTACCAAGCCGAAACTTGTGTCGTGTGGTCTCGTTTTGCATCATTCATCGAAGTCGGCGGTCGTACTGGTCTTGGCTACCGCGATACGGCGCAAGATGCAATCTCAGTGCCTCATGCGAACCCAGCAATGACTCGCAAGCGTATCGTTGACCTACTACGTGGCCAGGTGAAAGCGGGTTACGGTCTACACCTATTTGATCCAGACTGGTTCGATCCAGAGAAAGCGGATGTCGAACCCTCTAAATCTCCAACCGTTGTTCCTACGCCATCTGACGATGACAAGATCCACGGTATTGAAGACACCTGTTCTGATGACCATCTATGGTTAGTTCCAACGATCTGTAAGTACGTGATGGAAACAGGCGAACACAGCTTCTTTGATGAAGTCATTCCATACGCAGACGGCGGCGATGCCTCTGTCTATGAACATATGAAAGCAGCGCTAGATTTCTCAGCTGAGTACGTAGGCCAAACCGGTATCTGTAAAGGTCTTCGCGCAGACTGGAATGACTGTCTAAACCTAGGTGGTGGTGAATCATCAATGGTTTCATTCCTACATTTCTGGGCTCTACAAGAGTTTATCGACCTAGCTAAGTTCCTTGGTAAAGACCAAGATGTCGCTAAGTACACTGAAATGGCAGCGAACGTTCGTGAAGCGTGTGAAAGTCACCTTTGGGATGACGAAGGCGGCTGGTACATCCGTGGTCTGACTAAAGATGGCGATAAGATCGGTACTGCGCAGCAAGCGGAAGGTCGTGTACACCTAGAGTCAAACACTCTAGCAGTTCTTTCTGGTGCAGTTTCTCAAGAGCGTGGCGAGAAAGCGATGGATGCAGTAGACGAGAACCTATTCTCTGAATATGGCCTACACCTAAACTCTCCATCATTTGCAACACCAAACGATGATATTGGTTTTGTAACTCGCGTATACCAAGGCGTAAAAGAGAACGGCGCGATCTTCTCACACCCTAACCCATGGGCATGGGTTGCTGAGGCGAAGCTTGGTCGTGGTGACCGTGCAATGAAGTTCTACGATGCACTTAACCCATACAACCAAAATGACATCATCGAAAAACGTATCGCAGAACCATACTCATACGTTCAGTTCATCATGGGTCGCGATCACCAAGACCATGGTCGTGCAAACCACCCTTGGCTAACGGGTACATCTGGCTGGGCATACTTTGCGGTAACCAACTTTATTCTTGGTGTACGTACAGGCTTCGATGGTCTGACGATTGACCCATGTATCCCAACGGATTGGCCTGGTTTCGAGGTAACTCGTCAATGGCTAGGCGCGACTTACAACATCAAGGTTGAGAACCCAAGTTCAGTGAGCAAAGGCGTTAAATCAATCACTGTTAACGGTGAACTTATCACAGGTAATGCTGTTCCAGTTCAAGCTGATGGCAGTATCAACGACGTAGTTGTTGTATTAGGTTAATTGTCAGCAGAGCCTCTTCACAGAGGCTCTTTGTTTACTTAAAGGATTAAACCATGATTAAGTTCGGAACAGGTGGCTGGCGCGCATTTATCGGCGAAGAGTTTACCAAAGACAATGTCCAACTGGTTGCCCAAGCACTGGCTAACATCATTAACAACGAAAACGTGGCAGATAAAGGCTTCGTGGTCGGTTATGATCGCCGTTTTTTGTCAGATAAAGCTGGCCGCTGGTTTACAGAAGTTCTCGCGGCAAATGCCATCAAAGTCAGCTTTATTGATAAGTTCGTCCCAACCCCTATCGTGATGTTCAAAGCCAAAGAGATGGGCTGTGCCTACTCTGCCTGTATTACCGCTTCCCACAACCCGGCCGACTACAACGGTATTAAGGTTTTTATTGAAGGTGGCCGTGACGCAGATGAGATCATCACAGAAAAGATCGAAACTCAAATCGCTCAACTAACGCTAGCTAAAGTAAAATCGGTCGAATTTGAACAAGCGGTTGAAGATAAGCTGGTTGAAGTGATTAACCCAATGAACGAGTTTGTTGACTCGATCATTGACTTCATTGATATCGAATCAATCAAAAAGGCTAACTTGCGCGTCCTGATCGACCCAATGTTTGGTGTAGCGAAAAACGCACTACAGACAGTACTGATCAATGGTCGTTGTGATGTTGACGTGATCAACGACGGTAAGAACCCAGACTTTGGTGGCTTAATGCCATCCCCAAGCGCAGCAACACTGTACCGCTTAAAACACCTCGTCGCGGCTGAAGGCTACGATATTGGTATTGGTACTGATGGCGACGCTGACCGTCTAGGGATCATCGATGAAAAAGGTAACTTCATTCACCCAAATGAAGTGCTAATGCTACTTTACTACTACCTACTTGAGTACAAAGGCTGGAAAGGTTCTGTGGTACGTAATATTGCCACTACGCATATTCTCGACAAGATCGCTGAAGATCATGGCGAGAAATCTTTCGAGGTGCCGGTTGGCTTTAAACACATTAGCTCGCAGATGGAAGCAGACGATTCACTGATTGGTGGTGAGAGTTCTGGTGGCCTAACGATTCGCGGTCATATCAAAGGTAAAGATGGGGTGTTTGCTTCAAGCCTACTGGTAGAGATGCTATCTGTGACAGGTAAGAAGCTGTCTGAGCTGCTTGATGAGATCTACGGTAAATATGATTACGCCTATACCGCAGAAGGTGACTGTACCTTTAAACCTGCCCAGAAAGAAACGCTGTACAACCGTATCTATGTTGAAAAGCAATTACCTGAGTTTGAATATGAGATCGACAAGGTTAGCTACGACGACGGTGCCAAAGTGTACTTCAAAAACGGTGGCTGGGTGATCGCTCGTTTCTCTGGCACTGAGCCACTGCTGCGTATCTTTGCTGAAATGGCGGATAAAGAGACAGCAGAGACAGTTGTTCAGCAAGTGAAAGGCTTTTTACAGCTATAGTCTCACTAGACTTAATTTGGAACTAAAAAGCCCGGTATGGATTGCATACCGGGCTTTTTTATCTTTAGAAGGCTAGAACACCTTGAGTTTCTACCTTAACGGACACCTGCTGGCCAATCGTTAATGGTTCAGCCGAGCTTGCTAATAGACGACTGCCGCTGGCATCAATCACATAACGGCAATGATCGCCCATAAACTGCTGTTCGAGCACTGTCACTGTACTCTCTTCTGCCGCACTAATTTGCACGTGCTGTGGACGCAGTAATAACTCACACTGATCGCCAATTTGAATCTGCTGCTGAGCAGTTGCCTCAACCAAGCCCAGCTCAGTTTCAAACTCTGACTCTGATGAACGGATTGCACTTAAGTAGCTGCCGCCACCTAAGAAGTCAGCAACAAACTTACTTGATGGCTGGTAGTAAAGCTCACTTGCCGTACCATATTGCTCGATGACACCGTGGTTCATTACCGCCATTTTATCGGCAAACGCAAACGCTTCTTCACGGCTGTGAGTAACAAAAATAGCCGTCACCCCCTGCTTCTTAAAGATCTTGCGGATCTCACCAATCAGCTCATGACGCACTTGAGTATCAATGTTGGAAAATGGTTCATCCAGTAGCAGTAAGTCAGGCTTATACGCCAGTGAACGGGCAATCGCGACACGTTGCTGTTGGCCACCGGAAAGCTGGTGAGGGTAACGATCTGCATAACCGGATAGATGCACTAACTCTAGCATCTCGGCAACTTTGGCGTTTTTATCAGCCACAGAAACATCACGTAGACCGAAAGCGACGTTTTCCGCCACAGTCAGATGAGGGAATAGCGCATAATCTTGGAAGATCATACCGATATTACGTTGTTCCGGCGGTAACCAGTTCGCTCCATCATCGATCATCATGCAGTTCAAGCTCATAGTACCTGAGCTTAATGGCAATAAACCTGCGATGGCTTTAAGTAAGGTTGTCTTACCACAACCACTCGCACCAAGCAGACAAACAATCTCACCTTGAACCACTTCGAGTGACAAAGATTCTAAAACCGTTGTCTGCTCGTCGTATTTACACGTTAAGTTATTAATGGATAGTGCACAGCTCATTAGTGGGAATGCTCCAAAGAACGGTTAACAATGACTAACGGAACTAAACCAACTAACACAAGCAGAACCGCTGGCATCGCAGCCAGTTCCAGATGCTCATCAGAGGCAAAGTTATAAACGTACGTAGCCAAGGTTTCAAAGTTAAAAGGTCTTAGCAATAATGCCGCATTAAGCTCTTTCATTGACTCGATAAAAACAAGTAAGCCGGCGATCAAAGCACCACGACGAACCAATGGAAAGTGAATGCGCCATAACATGGAATTAGCGTTACAACCCATGGTGCGTGAAGCCATATCCAGTGAAGGAGAGACTTTACTCAAGCTACTTTCAATACTACCAATCGCTACCGCAGAAAAGCGCACTACCATGGCAAAAATCAGTGCGAACATTGAGCCGGAGAAAATCAGCCCCGGTCTTCCCCAGTCCATCCACTTGGCAATATCATTCACCAAATGGTCCATAAACAGCACTGGAACCATGACACCAATCGCTAGGACAGTTCCTGGAACAGCATAGCCCATCGATGAAATACGCATAAATGCCAAACTTCTGCGGCCCGGATTTACTCGCTGGCAGAAGTTCACGATTAGCGCAACGAAGACACCAATAATCGCCGCAGTAAACGAAACATATAAGCTATTCAGCGCATACTCACGAAACTCTGCAGTCCAACTTTGGGCAAAATACTTGTACGCATAGATAACGAGCTGGCCAAGCGGGAAAATAAAGGCGATACAAACTAAGCCCCAGCACCAAGAAACTGCGAACCACTTTCGCCACCCAACCAGCACATAACGAAAATCTTCACGGCTGCTGAATTGATTTTGGAATAGCTTCTGCTTGCGGCGGCTGTATCTCTCGGAGCTAAGCAGCAAAATAACCACCACCAGCATAATCGCAGAGATCTTAGCGGCAGCAGTCAAACTCGAATAGCCCAGCCAGGTATCATAAACAGCGGTGGTTAGCGTATTCACCGCAAAGTAACTGACC
Organism: Vibrio hepatarius; assembly: GCF_043642085.1. Classification (GTDB taxonomy): domain Bacteria; phylum Pseudomonadota; class Gammaproteobacteria; order Enterobacterales; family Vibrionaceae; genus Vibrio; species Vibrio hepatarius_C. The sequence continues at coordinate 76,933 of NZ_JBHZSA010000008.1, forward strand.
GTACCAAAGTCACCAATGGTTTCCATAGCAACCAGAGAAAGACCAACGGCAATCGAAGGACGAACTAAAGGCAGTGAGATGCGGCGAAAACTCTCCCACGGAGAGCATTTCAACAGACGAGCTGACTGCAGCAATGAGACGTTTTGCTCCATAAACGCAGCACGACATAGTAAATAGACGTACGGGTACAACACTAACGACAAGACGATGATCGCGCCGCTAATGGTACGAATATCTGGGAACCAATACTCACCAGGCCCCCACCCAGTCAAATCACGCAATAGGATTTGAATCGGTCCTGCAAAATCAAACCAGTCTGTGAAAATATAACCGACGATATAGCCAGGCATCGCCAGAGGAAGCACCAATGCCCATTGCAGTACTTTCTCACCGGGAATACGACACATCGCCATAATCCATGCCGAAGGAATACCGAGAATAAGAGAAAGCGCCATAGTGCCTAACACGAGGACAACCGTATTGTAGGCATAGGTGGGCATCACTGTGGACATCAAATGAGAGAAGAGCTCATTTGTTTCGCCAACAGCGGTGGTGAATATTGCTAAGATCGGCAAAACCAGTAGCACAGCTAAAGCTCCGCTACTGGTTTTCCATAAGTAATTCTTTTCTTTCATCGCCTAATTACAACGAGGCAGTATGAAATATAAATGCGTTTGCAAATACATCTCATATCCCTTTGATAGTCTAGGGGTATTTATACCGATATACGTAAGTGACTTCAAGGTACACTGAGCATTAGCGTGCAATGGAAGTGTTTCAGTATAAAACAAACAACCCCAAGTGCCTTAAATTTAGACAGCTTGAGGTTGTACTCTAATCGGTCAAAGACCCATTATTAAGACTATTATAGGTCGAATTTAACTTCGTCTAGAAGTTTAATTGCCGCTTCGTGGTGATCAGCAATCGCATCTAGAGAGATAGTGTCTGCTTTGAACTCACCCCAAGAAGCTACTAGCTCAGAAGGTTTAACGTCAGCTTTCACTGGGTATTCGTAGTTAACTTCTGCGTACATGCTTTGAGCTGTGCTGCCTGCTAGGAATTCCATTAGCTTAACTGCGTTCTCTTTGTTAGGAGAGTACTTAGCCATCGCCATACCAGAGATATTTACGTGAGTACCTGTTGTCTCTTGGTTAGGGAAGTTAATGTATACCGCGTCAGCCCAAGCTTTCTGCTCTTTATCGTTAACCATCTTACCTAGGTAGTAGCTGTTACCAAGAGAAACGTCACATAGACCTTCTTTGATCGCTTTAACCTGTGCACGGTCGTTACCTTGAGGTTTACGAGCTAGGTTTGCTTTCACGCCTTCTAGCCACTCTTTCGTTTCCGCTTCGCCTTTGTGAGCGATCATCGCAGAAACTAGAGATACGTTGTATGGGTGCTTACCGCTACGAGTACAGATCTTACCTTTGAACTCAGGCTTAGCTAGGTCTGCGTATGTGAAGTCTTCACCTAGACGACCAACACGGTCACGTGAAGAGTAAACGCTACGAGTACGAGTTGTTAGAGCGAACCATTCATTGTCAGTGTCTTGGTACTGAGCTGGGATGTTTTTCTCAAGAACGTCGCTTTCTACCGCTTGAACTAGGTCTTTCTTAGTTAGCTCAGATAGACGGCTGATGTCTACTGTTAGAATAACGTCAGCTGGGCTGTATTCGCCTTCTTGAGCTAGCTTCTCTGCTAGACCTTTTTTTGCAAACTTAACGTTTACTTTAATACCAGTTTCTTTAGTGAACTCGTTGAACATAGGCTCAACTAGGAAAGGTTGGCGGTAAGAGTATACGTTCACTTCTTCTGCAGCGATTGCCGCTGTTGGTGCAATTGTCGCACACGCTAATGCAGAAAGAGTTAGCAGTTTTTTCATTGGTTCAGTCCTTTAACATCGTAATGATAACGTTTATCAGTTGCGTTATTATATTCATCATAATTTAGAAAACAATGACTAGGAACAAAAAAACCTGCTCAGATGAGCAGGTTTTTGCCTTAGAAATATGTAACAGCTTGTAAATTATTTCACCGTTACAAACTCAGGATAAGCGCCAACACCACAATCATGCATATCCATACCTTCCATCTCTTCGTCTTCAGAAACTCGAATCCCTACAGTCGCCTTAAGGATAGCCCACACCACTAAGCTTGCACCAAATACCCAAGCAAAGATCACTGCCGCACCAAGTAGCTGAGCGCCAAATGTCGCATCTGCATTGCTTAGCGGCACAACCATTAGGCCGAAGAAACCACACACACCGTGAACTGAAATCGCACCGACTGGATCATCAATCTTAATCTTATCTAAGCCAATGATGCTAAATACCACTAGTGCACCAGCAACCGAACCAATGGCAACAGCATATAGCGGTGATGGTGATAGAGGGTCTGCAGTGATTGCAACAAGACCCGCTAACGCACCGTTTAGAATCATAGTTAAATCAGCTTTACCCCAAGTCGTTTTACATACCAGTAGCGCTGCAATTGCACCTGCTGCTGCTGCTGCGTTTGTGTTGAGGAAGATTTGACCAACTGCTGTTGCGTTCTCAAAGTCAGAAACCATTAGCTGAGAGCCGCCGTTAAAACCAAACCAACCGAACCACAAGATAAATGTACCTAGCGTAGCAAGTGGCATGTTTGAACCAGGAATTGGGTAAATTTCACCATTCTTACCATATTTACCTTTGCGAGCACCCAGCAGTAGGACACCTGCTAGCGCTGCCGCTGCACCAGCCATGTGAACGATACCTGAGCCAGCAAAATCACTGAAGCCTGCTTGTGATAGGAAACCACCACCCCAAGTCCAGTAACCTTCCATAGGGTAGATAAACGCCGTTAGAACGGCAGAGAAGATTAGGAACGACCAAAGCTTCATACGTTCAGCTACTGCGCCAGATACCACTGACATTGCTGTTGCCACGAATACCACTTGGAAGAAGAAGTCAGATTCAAGCGAGTGGTCTGCGCCCTCACCTTGAGTACCGATCAGTGCACCAAACGATGGTAGCCAACTGCTGTCACCGTTATCGACATACATGATGTTGTAGCCAACAATCAGGTACATAGTACAAGCAATCGCGTATAGGCAGATGTTTTTAGTCAAGATCTCGGTTGTATTTTTTGAGCGAACTAGGCCTGCTTCTAACATTGCAAAACCCGCGGCCATCCACATTACTAACGCACCTGAAATGAGAAAGAAAAAAGTGTCTAGTGCGTAACGTAACTCAGTTACTGTTGTTGATAATTCCATCTTATTGTCTCCAGTCCTTTGAATTCTTATAGCGCTTCAGCGTCCATTTCACCGGTACGAATACGTACTGCTTGGCTAAGGTCATAAACGAAGATTTTACCGTCACCAATTTTCCCGGTGTGCGCAGCTTTAGATACTGCTTCAATCACTCGATCAACATTTTCGGCTTGAGTGGCAATCTCTAGTTTTACTTTTGGTAAGAAGTCCACTTGATACTCGGCACCACGGTAAAGTTCTGTGTGCCCTTTCTGACGGCCAAAACCTTTTACCTCTGAGACCGTCATACCCTCGATCCCTACATCAGCCAAAGCTTCTCTCACATCATCTAATTTAAACGGTTTAATAATCGCATTAATAAGTTTCATCGCATCCTCTCTACAAGCTGTCATCCTTTTGTCTTATACAATCCAAGGTGCGTGCCAAGTTTCTATCTTATTGATTTAAATAAAGAACACATTTATAGAACAACATAAAAACAAAAAGGGCGCACCATATTGGTGCGCCCTTTTCACAACATTAAAGCAACATAACTAACGTTCACCAATTAAGTGCACTACTTAGTCGTTAGAAACGTTTTCCACTGTTCAATAAGATCTTCGAAATCGTCAATGCCGCAGCTCGCGGTACTTTCACTGTCGTAAAAGTCAAACTCACTGCCGGCATCCATCTCTTGACCGTGGCCCAGCACATTCTCTTGCACAATAATCTCGTCACCTTGAGCATTGAGTGAAATCTCAGCTCCGACAAGCGTGTGTTCTAATTGAGGTGCTTGGCGGACTTGCTCAAGCAGATTTTCTACTTGTTCGATTTTTTGCCAATCCTTGCCAATTTCTTCTTGTAGCCAGCGACCTACAATCTCGTGTCCCATGCTCGATTTAACATAGTATTCGCCCATTAATGTGTTTCTAATAAACTCGAATTCCATAGGCTCGCCCTGCTCAAATAATTTGCCGCGCAGTATATAGAGTTCAATTCGAAAGCACAAAAAAAGCGCCTACCAAAGTAGACGCTCTTAAATCTATACCTCAATCAAATATGACAAGGAATTATGCTGGCTCTTGGAAAATAACCGTATCCGCTTTCTCCGTGTACTGACCCATCTTATGGAAGTTCAGGTAACGGTAAGTATCCGCTGCCGTCGCATCAATCTTCTGCGCGTACTCTAAGTACTCTTCTTTAGTCGGGATACGACCTAAGATAGCACCCACTGCAGAAAGCTCTGCAGACGCTAGATAAACGTTGGCACCTGTACCTAGACGGTTCGGGAAGTTACGCGTTGATGTAGACATTACAGTCGCTTTGTCTGCTACGCGTGCTTGGTTACCCATACATAGAGAACAACCTGGAGTTTCAATACGAACCCCAGCACGGCCAAAGATACCGTAGTAACCTTCTTCCGTTAGCTGGTCTTTATCCATCTTAGTTGGTGGCGCAACCCATAGGCGAGTGCTTAGAGAGCCATTGAACTCTTCTAGCATCTTACCTGCTGCACGGAAGTGACCAATGTTGGTCATACAAGAACCGATGAACACTTCTTGAATCTCTGTACCTTGAACTTCAGACAGTAGACGCGCGTCATCAGGATCGTTTGGCGCACATAGTACTGGTTCAGTGATATCAGCAAGATCAATCTCAATGACATGCGCGTATTCTGCGTCGGCATCTGCAGAAAGAAGTTCAGGGGTTGCTAACCACTCTTCCATTGCCTTGATACGACGTTCAATCGTACGCACGTCACCGTAACCTTCTGCGATCATCCACTTAAGCATAGTGATGTTCGAGTTTAGGTACTCTTCGATAGACTCTTGAGATAGCTTAACGGTACAGCCCGCAGCAGAACGCTCTGCCGATGCATCTGACAGCTCAAACGCTTGCTCAACAGAAAGGTGCTCAACACCTTCAATCTCTAGGACACGGCCAGAGAATTCGTTGATCTTACCTGCTTTCTCTACAGTTAATAGACCTTGCTTGATGCCGTATAGTGGAATCGCATGTACTAGGTCACGTAGCGTGATACCAGGCTGCATTTCACCTTTAAAGCGAACCAAGATTGATTCTGGCATATCAAGCGGCATAACACCTGTCGCGGCAGCAAATGCCACCAGACCAGAACCAGCAGGGAACGAAATACCTAGTGGGAAACGAGTATGCGAGTCACCACCTGTACCTACTGTATCAGGCAGAAGCATACGGTTTAGCCATGAGTGAATAACACCATCGCCCGGACGCAATGAAACACCGCCACGGTTCATGATGAAATCAGGTAGTGTGTGGTGAGTATTAACGTCAACTGGCTTAGGATACGCAGAGGTATGACAGAAAGACTGCATTACTAGATCTGCTGAGAAACCTAGACACGCAAGGTCTTTTAGTTCATCACGCGTCATAGGACCGGTTGTATCCTGAGAACCTACCGTTGCCATCTTCGGCTCACAGTATTGACCTGCACGCACGCCTTCTACACCACATGCTTTACCAACCATCTTCTGAGCTAGTGTGTAGCCCTTATCGGAAGCTGATGGGTCAACAGGCTTAGCAAATAGATCGGTTTCTTCTAGACCAAGAGAGGTACGAGCACGGCTTGTTAGGCCACGACCGATGATCAGTGGGATACGACCACCAGCACGTACTTCATCAAGTAGTACTTTGCTCAATTCAAAGCTTGAGATCTCTGCGCTATCTTTACGTACCACACCTTCGTATGGGTAGATGTCAATTACATCGCCCATGTTCATGTCTTGTACATTCAATTCGATTGGTAGTGCACCCGAATCTTCCATTGTGTTGTAGAAGATTGGCGCAATCTTACCGCCTAGACACACACCACCAGTACGTTTGTTCGGTACGTATGGGATATCTTCACCCATAAACCACAATACTGAGTTTGTCGCAGATTTACGTGAAGAACCTGTACCAACGACATCACCTACGTAAGCAAGTGGGATACCGTCTTTTTGTAGTTCTTCGATTTGTTTGATTGGACCAACATTACCTGCATCATCAGGGTTAATGCCATCACGCTCCATCTTCAGCATCGCTTTCGCGTGCACTGGAATATCAGGACGAGACCAAGCATCTGGTGCTGGAGATAGGTCATCAGTGTTGGTTTCACCAGTGACTTTAAATACTTTAACCGTGATCTTTTCTGCAACTTTTTCTTTCGCAGTAAACCACTCAGCGTCAGCCCAAGATTGTAGGACTTGTTGTGCGTAGCTATTGCCTGCTTTCGCTTTCTCTTCTACGTCGTAGAAAGCATCAAACATCAGTAGCGTATGAGATAACGCTTTTACAGAAATAGGTGCAAGTAGTTCATCATCTAAGAACTCAACAAGCGGTGCGATATTGTAACCGCCTTGCATCGTACCTAGTAATTCAGCTGCTTTTTCACGGCTCACAAGCGGTGATTCCACTTCACCTTTTGCAACTGCCGTCAAGAAACCTGCTTTTACGTATGCAGCTTCATCAACACCAGGTGGGATTCGATTCTCTAGTAGGTCAAGAATAAATGCTTCTTCACCTTGAGGGGGATTTTTAAGAAGTTCAACTAGGCCAGCAACTTGCTCAGCATCTAGCGGTTTAGGAACAACTCCTTCGGCAGCACGCTCTGCGACGTGTTTACGGTAGGCTTCAAGCACGACTTTTTTCCTCTCATTGCGGTTCCTCCCTCTTATTACTATTTATTCAAAGAATAAGGGAGTGAACATCCTTGGAAACTTGGCTCTCCTTGCCATATTTTTCATTCAATGCTGACTGAGAAACAGTGCCAGAGAGGCCAAACTGTGGGCGGTAGGATAGCAAATTTAACCTTAAATTAAAATCTCATCATTTTGACCAACATAGCAACTTAAGACTAAAGTTCTATGATTTTCGTTACTAACTCAGCCCGATATCCCACTCAATGAGAATAGGATATTGCTGAACTATATACCTTAATGGCTACTTAAAGGTGGTGCCTATGATCAAATAAATGGAGTCATAGTTTTGTTCTGTTCGGCCATAACCAAACATAATCGGGCCAATCGGTGAGTCGACCCCTGCGAACACAGAGCCTGCTACGTACAAAGGTGCGTTATGCAAATCGACATCCTGACCAGACCAGACGCCACCATACTCTAATGAGGTTCCGACATAGAATGGTGAGGTGAACAAACCGAAGTCATTGTCAAACCAGCGATAGCGATAGATCAAACTACCGAACGCCTTATTTTCGCCAATTAGGCTATTACGCGGTATGCCCGATAGATTCAAAAAGCCACCAATCTCTTTCGGATCAATCGGCACTGATGAGTTCTTACTGGTCACAAAACCAAGCTCTGCGTTTGCGACCAAAGTATGGCGAGAAAAGGTGTGCGCTGCGATTAACTTAGCGCCAAATTCGTATGAAGTGTCCTCTTCTCTCTGCTCATCAACCAGCTTAGTTTCACCAATGCTCTTATCGTGTGACACCATGTAATCAAGATCTAAGTAGACCCCTTTGGTCGGCAAACTGTAGTTATCTAAGGTATCGATGCGGTAGCTAGCAAAAGCGCCGAGACGGGTAAATGAAACATCTCCGTAGAATGGTAAAGTCGACAGCTCTCCTTCTCCATCCACATAACGAGCACCAATCATAAATCGGCGCCATAAGGTATCTTGATAGCCTATTGCCCATTCAGCGGCCCACTCATGATAAGAGACAGGTAGATAATTTTCAGTGGCCTCTAGGGAAGTATCATCAAAGCCCGTCACAGGCGCATTGCGCTTCTCGTTGTTGTACGAAAGGCCCAGTGTGGTAAAGCTCTTTTGCGTGGATAGGAATGGCGAATAGAATTCAAATTCGATCCGTTTATCGGTACCGATTTCAAAGTTGGTTCTCAGCTCTGCGCCATGTTCGTTGAGGTTGGTAAAGTTAGCTGAGGTACCCAATGAGTATTGGCTATCGGTAGAAAAATCATCTTCTAAGAAAAAGCGGAAGTTAACGTAATTCGGGCCCCATGATTTCTCATTAACGTCGAAGATTAAGCTATCTTGCCCATCAACCTCATCATAGCGATAGGTCACCAGTTCAAAACGGTCTAAAGCATAAAGAGCTTGGACACTATCTTCCACTTGAGCAATTTTGTACTGCTCCCCCTCTTCTAAACCTAAGCGCTTCTCCAGCAGTTCATCAGAATAGTGGGTATGGTTATTTATCACGATGTTTTCAACCGTAATATTATCGCCATAACGTAGCGTGCGTCGCGCGTCTTGTTTCTGCTCAACATACTCTTGGTAGTCAGCAGTAGACAAACTCAGCTTGCTCAGTTCATCCTTGAACGACATCGCTTCTTGATAGCCCTTGTCGAACGCTTCTGGCATTCGATCAAACTCAGTGGTTTCCATCTTGCCCACTTTAGGGCGAAGGAAGTAGTCATCCTCAGTTAACGTCTCAGCCTGATGGTTAGTGGTACTGCGCACTAAGTAGTTTGAAAGCTGATCAGCGACACTAAATAAGTTGGTGAAGTCTTCTTCATTCTTATATTCGGTACTGATATCAACGGCGATCACGATGTCTGCGCCGAGCTCACGAGCAACATCAACCGGCATATTGTTGGTCACGCCACCGTCGACTAACAATTTGCCATCTAACTTATACGGAGGCAAAGCGCCTGGTACCGACATACTCGCCATCATCGCATCGACAAGATAACCATCACCAATAACTACTGGCTCTAAGTTAACAATATCAGTCGCAACAGAGCGGTAAGGAATCGCGAGTTGATCAAACGACTGGAAAGGAGGAAGGTTACCCGCAGTTTCACGTAACAGCTTGAGCATGCCCTGTCCCTGAACGATGCCCTTAGTACCACGAATTTCTCCCCAACGCAGGCCAAGATCGGTCGTGAGCTGATACCTATCTTCGTACTCTTTGTCTTGCACTTTGCGTTGACTGCGATCGACGCGATCTCGATAACCGCTATTCCAATCTACGGTATCAATATAGGCTTCGATCTCTTCGGCGCTCATCCCTGTCGCATACAAACCACCGACAAAAGACCCCATACTGGTACCAGTAATGTAGTCCACAGGAACTCTAAGCTCTTCAAGCGCTTTCAGCACGCCAATGTGTGCCGCACCTTTGGCTCCACCACCAGCTAGTACTAAAGCAACTTTTGGTCGTGACGCTTCCTTTTGTGTCGATTGCGCCATCACACCAAATGTCATCATGCTGAAAATGCTTATGATGAGGTAAGTCATCTTTCTCACAGTGCGAGTTCCTTTCTAAATTCGTTCCTACGTTTATACTGGGTGCGTAAATTGGCGTAAAGGCCTAATTCTTTTAATTATTCATCAAATTGATCGCTACCAGCTAAATAGCTTTTTGATCCACTGCTTCGGTTGGTTATCACACTGACTTTTAAACGCTCCTTGGGCGTCCCAAATTGGTAACTTAAACTCGTTACTGCAATCGAGAGCCAAGTTGCCTTGTGCGGTTTTTTCAAAACCATACGTTGAGATCCCTTGCGGCCAAGGTAATGCGAGCTTTTGTGGAATACGATGCTTTAGGTACTCAGCGTAGACACGCAGTGCACCACTCGACCCCGTTAACTTGGTCGACTTATTATCATCACGTCCTAACCAAATGGTGGTCACCTCGCGGCCATCCACACCGACAAACCAGCTATCTTTGGTGTCATTACTGGTACCGGTTTTGCCCGCTAACGCCGCCCAAGAGAATTGACTGTTGAGGTATCGTCCGGTGCCTTCTAACACACCGCGCTTCATCGCATAAGTAGTTAGCCATGCTGCTTGTTGGTCGACGGTTTGAGAAACTCGTGGCAGTGATTGGAACAGTACGTTGCCATCGAGATCAATCACTGAACGTAGCGCGGATAACTTCGCTTGTTTGCCAGAGTTAGTTAGCGTTTGGTACATCTGCGCGACTTGGAATGGCGTTAGGGTAAATGAGCCCAAGAACATTGACGGCACAGGGCGTATTTCACTCTTATCAACGCCAAGCTTCTCTAAGGTTTTCACCACACTTGGTATACCGACTTGCATGCCTAACTCGACCGTTGGCACGTTAAGTGATTTGGCCAATGCCGTGTAGAGCGGCACATCGCCACGGAACTTGCGGTCATAGTTTCTTGGCGACCAAACATTACCTTTACTGCCCTTTAAGCTAATCGGCTTGTCATGCAAGGTCGTTGCTAAGTTATATTTCTCTGGTTGCTCTAACGCGGCAAGATAAACGGCTGGTTTCGCTAACGAACCAATTTGGCGGCTGGCATTCAGTGCACGGTTAAAACCATCATAACCAGTGCGCTTGCCACCCACCATAGCACGAATTTCACCCGTATGGCGGTCAACTGCTACCGCCGCACCCTCCAATGATTTGCCCGCTACACCCGCTAACTGAGGGATCTTGCGTGCGATCGCTTGCTCAAGTTTTTGCTGTGAAACCGGATCAAGTGAGGTGAATACTCGTAGGCCGACATCCGACTGGAACGCTTCGCCGACTTTTTCTTTCAGCTCAATCTTGAGCTGTTGGAAGTAAGCAGGCTGTCGGCTGGCAATACGTGGATTGTCTTGAATATCCAGCGGTCGACTCGCCGCCATATCAAATTGATTCGCAGTTAAGATATCTTGCTGCATCATCAAACGCAGGACTAAATCACGACGCTTTTTGGCACGCTCAGGAAAACGAATCGGGTTGTAATAAGATGGGCCTTTTACCATACCCACCAGCAAAGCGAGTTGATCGATGCGCAGCTCTTGAATCGGCTGACCAAAGTAAAGGCGAGAGGCAAGACCAAAACCATGCACCGCTTCACCGCCACTTTGGCCTAAATAAACTTCGTTTAAGTACGCTTCTAAGATTCGATCTTTGCTGTAACGGTAGTCGAGGATCAATGCGATATAAGCTTCACGCACTTTTCGCCACAAGGTCCGGTCACTGGAAAGAAAGATGTTTTTGGCTAACTGCTGAGTCAAGGTACTGCCACCTTGAACCGTGCGGCCCGCTTTGACGTTTGCCACCAAAGCACGAGCGATCGCCAACGGTGACACACCATCATGCTGATAGAAATCGCGATCCTCGGTAACCAACAATGCATCAACCATCACTTCAGGGAATTGGTCACGACGTAAGAACAGACGTTGTTGATCGTTATTCTTTTCCAACATCCCCAACATTTTTGGTTCAATACGCAAGTAACCCATATCCCCTTTTTTCTCTAGAGATTGAATGCGGGTTAGGCTGTTAGCATCGAAATGCAACATCACATGACGATCAGGCTCAGGGCCATCGCTAAACTCAAACGGTCGACGAATCAGCTCAATTTTGGTTGATGATGAGGAGTATTCACCAGGGTAACGCGGCTGGCGCACTTTACGGTAGTTCAGCACATCCAACTCGTTACGCACTTCTTGGATGGTAATCGAATCACCAGGCGCGAGATTCAAGATGCGCGCATACACTACTGTAGGCAAATCAAACAACTGCCCCTCAAAGCGCTGTTTGACCACGCTATCAAGGTAAATACCAACGAACAGCAACACAGCAAACACAACGACACCAAGCTTCCAGCCGATGCCCCATAGCATTTTCAGCCAATGGCGATTGCCTGAATTTTTCGTTTTACGCTTGGTCGGTTTGCGACTCGATTTACGAGCTGGCTTGTTGGCGGTTTTGGTTGTTTTGCTTTTTGCGCTCGCCGTCGTGTTCTTCTTGGTCATGAATTTAACTGTCGTTTGGTTTTAGTTGTCGCCACATGTGTTGCTGGATTATCCGGCCAAACATGTTTTGGATAGCGCCCTTTCATCTCTTTTTGTACTTCTTTGTAAGCGCCCGCCCAAAAGCTTGCTAGGTCTCGAGTTACCTGTAACGGCCTTTGAGCCGGAGAGAGTAACTCCAATACCAGTCGTTTTCTTCCTTGAGCGATTTCTGGTGACGCTTGTTCACCAAATACTTCTTGCATGCGCACCGATAATACGGGCTCTTGCCCTTGTTGGTAACGGATTTTCTTTTTGCTTCCAGTCGGCACTTGGTAATGAGTTGGCAACCACTGCTCAATATCTTGGTTCAATGGCCAGCCTAAATAGGCTAATAGCGCCGCTTCAAGATCGACTTTTGCCAATGCTTTGACTGAGTTAATACCATTCAAGTAAGGCGCTAACCACGCATCTAAATTGGCCAGCAAACTGGCTTCATCAAGCTCTGGCCATGACTGCTCCGGTAACCATTCCTGTCCGCAGCGCAGTCGCTCTAATAACTCTTGGCTCGCTGGGGTCCAATTTAATACCGATAGCCCCTTGCGCTGAATAAAAGTAAGTAAAGCTTCGGTCATTTTTTCGCTAGACGGCTCTGGCAGCACTTTGCTGTCGATAACAAGCCGACCTAATTTTGTCTGTCGCTCTGCAACCAAGCGCCCCTTCTGTTCATCCCAATCAACGCTATCAATAGCAGTAAATAAATCGGGGCACTGCGATTGCAACTGAACAATATCCAACTCAAGTGCAGAGTAGACCATCGATGAATCAGACTGGCTACGCATCAGATCGATAACAACCAAATAATCACTTGCCGCTAGACGTTCGGTGTCTTGCAGCTGCGCACCGTGGCCATTGGCAAGCACAAATCGACCCAATTGATTGCGGCGCGCCTGCGCAACTCGGTCCGGAAATGCCATCGCCAGTAAGCAAGCAACCTGAGATTCATTAATCTGGGAGAGCTCAAAACGATGCTTCATCTTGGCCGCTAGCGTTTTCGCTCGCTGCGTCACCAGCTTTTGCTTACTGTGCTTAGCGAGCTTTAAACGGTGAACGCTATGCATAAAGTCGAGCGTGTTTCTCTCTGGCTCTTCGAGTAAAGCGCTGATCGCCAACGCGGTATTCAACTCACTGCCCGCATTCGCCAGCATCGCGCTAGTTCTCGGCTCTAATCCGAGCTCACCCGCTAATACGCCCGACTCGGTGAGTTGGCCTTTACCATCGATTAAACCAAGTTGCAGCAATAGCGATTTGGCTTGATTGACCGCCGCTGCTGGCGGAATATCTAACCAGCACAAGTCATCTGGTTTTTGTGCGCCCCATTGCGCTAGCTCTAGCACTAAATTCGATAAGTCACTGTGAACAATTTCTGCTTGAGGGACATAAGGCTGTTGATTGAGCTGACCTTCACTGTAGAGACGCACGCAAATCCCAGTTTCAATACGTCCCGCTCGGCCTGCCCGTTGCTCAGCAGAAGATTGAGCTATTCGTACTTGCTCTAAACGCGTGACACCACTTTTCAGATCAAACTTAGCGACACGCTCTAAACCTGAATCGACCACCAAACGGATACCTTCAATCGTCAATGACGTTTCCGCAATATTGGTTGCCAAAACGACTTTACGTAGTCCACTACTGGCAGGTTGAATCGCTGCTTGCTGCTGAGCAAAGTCTAATTGTCCATACAAAGGGCACACTTGAATATCAGCGGGGAGGGTTTGCAATCTCTCCTCAACCCGTTTGATGGCTGCCACGCCGGGTAAAAACGCCAACAAAGATCCATTTTCGCTATTCATCAGGCTCGAGATCTGTTTCGCCATCAGATCTTCTAAGCGCTCATTGGCTTTGGCATTGATATAACGATACTCCACCGGATAACTGCGCCCGTGCGACTCAATAAATACCGCCTCAGGAAGCAACTTAGCTAGCGCATGCTGATCGAGTGTTGCCGACATCACCACCAATTTAAGATCGTCACGCAGCGCCTCTTGAATCTCTAGACAAAAAGCTAACGCGGTATCGGCGTGAATGCTGCGCTCATGGAACTCATCAAAGATAACCAAATCAACACCTGACAGTTCAGGATCCGATTGGATCATGCGAGTCAGAACCCCTTCGGTCACCACTTCAAGCTGAGTGCGCGCACTGGTTTTGTTCTCGCCACGGACACGATAACCAATACGCTCACCGACACTTTCACCCAGTTGGCTAGCAAGGTAGCGGGCAATATTTCTCGCCGCTAAACGCCTTGGTTCAAGCATAATGATTTTGCCATCCACCACGTTTTCTAGAAGCAATTGCAAAGGAAAGTAGGTCGATTTACCTGCACCAGGTGCCGCTTTTAGAATCAGTTGAGAGCTTTCGCGTACACCAGAGAGCAGCTCTGGCATCACGCCTTGAATAGGCAATTGTGACAATGGGGAAACCTTGTGGTGTAATGAGTGGAACTATTGTACATAAAAACAGTGCCAAATGAAGTTTGAACCGCCATTAGAATCGGCAACCTTAATTAAACGCTACAAACGTTTTCTGACTGACATCACCTTACCCGATGGCAGTGAGCGTACTATCCATTGCGCTAACACTGGTGCCATGACAGGTTGTGCGACTCAAGGTAACAAAGTGTGGTATTCCACCTCTGATAACCCGAAGAGAAAGTACCCAAATAGCTGGGAACTGACTGAAACCGCCTTAGGTCACCGCATCTGTATTAACACTGCCAGAGCGAACCAATTGGCCGTTGAAGCTATCGAGTCTGGTGTCATTAAAGAGCTACAAGGATACGACCTACTTCAAACTGAAGTGAAATATGGCAAAGAAAATAGCCGGATTGATATCTTGCTCAATTCAGAAAATGCACCAAAATGCTATATAGAGGTCAAAAGCGTCACCTTATTGGATGAGGAAAAGCCGGGGCAAGGGTATTTCCCAGATGCGGTCACAACTCGTGGTCAGAAACATCTGAGAGAACTCACAGAAATGGCGCAAAATGGAAGCAGAGCGGTACTTTTGTTTACTGTTTTACATTCAGGCATTGAAAAAGTTTCTCCTGCAACCCATATAGACGCCAAATATTCACAATTACTTAAATACGCACAAGAGCAAGGAGTGGAAGTACTGTGCTACAAAGCGCAACTTTCCAACAGTGAGATAAAATTAGTCGAAGCGCTTAATTTCAGTCATTAACGACTAAAAGTGATGACGCCTTCACATTGACAATAACTTTACTCACCAGTATTTGCCTCTGATGACTCTTTTTGCTATAGATACCCGCCTTAAATTAACTGCGAGCGCAGTTGACTAGGTGTTAGTAGGAGATGCTGCATGCCAGAATCAAAGAAAAAAGCGCTAGGCATCCTAGCCATTGCAGGGGTTGAGCCATACCAAGAGAAAGCAGGTGAAGAATACATGTCACCTGAGCAAATGGCTCATTTTACAAAAATTTTATCAGCTTGGCGCAACCAGCTCATGGAAGAAGTTGATCGCACTGTGCACCACATGCAGGACGAAGCAGCAAACTTTCCAGATCCCGTTGACCGTGCTTCTCAAGAAGAAGAGTTTAGCTTAGAGCTACGTAACCGTGACCGTGAACGTCGCCTAATCAAGAAGATTGAAAAGACGCTAAATAAAATCGAAGAAGACGATTTTGGCTTCTGTGAATCTTGTGGCATCGAGATTGGTATCCGCCGTCTTGAAGCTCGCCCAACTGCAGACCTTTGTATTGACTGTAAAACACTTGCAGAAATCAAAGAGAAGCAGATGCAAGGCTAATGATTGCTTTGTCTGACTATTGAAGGGAGCCTTGGCTCCCTTTTTGGTTTATTAAGAACAGAAACCATCTATGAGTTATATTGGCCGTTTCGCCCCCTCACCTTCTGGTCCATTACACTTTGGCTCACTGATTGCTGCTCTTGGCAGTTACTTCCAAGCTAAGTCACAACAAGGCCAGTGGTTAGTTCGTATTGAAGATCTTGATCCGCCTAGAGAAATGCCAGGCGCGAGTTCACTGATTCTCGAAACCCTTGAAGCATATAAACTCCACTGGGATGGCGAAGTGGTTTACCAAAGCCAGCGCCACGGACTGTATCAAGAGCAAATCAATCGTTGGCTTCAATCTGGTCAAGCGTATTACTGCCAATGTACTCGTAAACAAATCAAAGCCTCAGGTGGGTTTTATACCGGTACTTGTCGCGATTTAGCCCTGCAAAATCATCAGCAATGTGCGATTCGACTACGTATGACTCATCCGATCTATCAATTTGAAGATCAACGTCATGGCACTTTGAGCATCCCTACTGCGTTGGCAGATGAAGATTTTATTATAAAACGCCGAGACGGGTTATTTGCTTACAACCTTGCCGTAGTATTAGATGACATCGAACAAGGCGTCACCGAGGTGGTGAGAGGCGCAGACCTAATCGAACCGACTGGACGACAGATTAGTCTCTATCAAATGCTTGATGCAGAGCCTGTCAGTTACTTGCACCTGCCATTAGCGCTGGATGAAAGTGGACATAAATTGTCCAAACAAAATCATGCAAAAGCGATTGATAATAGCAATCCTAAGCCAGCACTATTGGATGCAATGAGTTTCTTAGGCTTTGATATTGATAAAGAAATTCAATCTGCTAGCGTGGAAGAGATCATTGAGTGGGGCGTACAAAATTGGCGCGTTGAACAGTTGCCAAAAGCGACTGAAATCACACCAATATTCTCAAACCGCTCTCTGTAAGCTATTATTAGCCGCAAATTCGCCCCTGATGGGCCCAAAATATTAAACTCAAGCAAGGTTGGCTTGACCAATTATTGCCAGATGCACATGAACAAAAACGATTATACACCTAGCGAAACAGAAACATTCTCTGAGCTCGCTTTAAATATTATTACTCGCCAAGAACATAACATCTCGCGCAAACATATCAGTGATAATGCATTGAAGGTGTTATACCGTCTGAATGGTGCTGGCTTTGATGCGTACCTAGTCGGTGGTGGCGTTCGCGACTTATTACTGGGACAACAGCCTAAAGATTTTGATATTGCGACGAATGCAACGCCAGAGCAGATCCGACAACTGTTTAAGAACTGTCGTCTTATTGGCCGTCGCTTCCGTCTTGCACACATTATGTTTGGTCGCGACATCATTGAAGTTGCGACTTTCCGTGGCCACCACCAAGAGCCAAGCAAAAACGTTTCTCAGCAGTCAAAAGAAGGCATGCTATTACGTGACAACGTTTATGGCACTATCGATGAAGATGCTGAGCGTCGTGATTTCACCGTCAATGCGATGTACTACAACATCGGCGATTACTCTATTCACGACTACGCTGGCGGCCACGAAGATCTTGAAGATAAGCTGATCCGTTTACTCGGCGATCCTGAGACACGCTACCGCGAAGATCCGGTGCGTATGCTGCGCGCGATCCGCTTTGCGGTGAAGCTCGATTTTGATATCGAAGAAGATACCGCTGCGCCAATCGAAGAAATGGCGACGTTACTGCAAGATATTCCTGCCGCTCGTCTCTACGAAGAATCACTGAAGATGCTGCAGTCTGGTCATGGTCTAGAGACGTACCACTTAATGCGTGAGTACAACCTGTTCCAGCAGCTATTCCCAACGATTGCCGAGTTCTTTACTGAAGAGTATGACTCACCGACTGAACAAATGTTGGACCTAGTGCTTGATTCTACCGACCAACGTATAGAAGAAGGTAAACGCATCAATCCAGCATTTATGTTCGCTGCCATGCTGTGGTACCCACTGCAAGAGAAAGCGAAGCAGTTAATGGAGAAACGCAAACTTTCCTCTTACGATGCGATCATGGAAGCGAGTAACTTCATCCTTGATGATCAAGTACGTACCATTGCTATTCCTCGTCGCCATACTGCGACCATCCGTGAGATCTGGCAGCTACAACTGCGTATGCCTCGCCGCAATGGTAAGCGCGCCTTCCGCCTGATGGAGCTCAACAAGTTCCGTGCTGGTTTCGACTTCTTGGAAATGCGTGGTGAAATCGAGCAAGGTGAAGTCAAAGAACTCGCTAAATGGTGGGAAACTTTCCAAAATGCTGGCCGCAACATGCGTCAAGCGATGGCTGCAGACTTAGACGCAACCAGCGATGGTCTACCACGCCAGCGTCGCCGCAAAAATTACCGCAAGAAAAAGCCTAAGGCATCCTCATGATCACAGTATTTATCGCTGTTGGCAGTAATCTTGGTGATCCTGTATCTCAAGCTAACGTAGCTATTGATGCCTTAAAACAATTGCCTAAAACGCAATTTGTCCAAACTTCGTCGCTCTACAGCAGCACACCGATGGGGCCTCAGAATCAACCTGACTACATCAATGCGGTTGTCGAGCTGACAACAGAATTAACGCCGCTTGAACTACTCGATTGCACTCAAACGATTGAGTTGGAGCAAGGGCGCGTCCGTAAAGAAGAACGCTGGGGCCCAAGAACCTTAGATCTCGATATTCTGCTTTATGGCAATGAGGTGATGGATTCCGAGCGTTTGACCGTTCCACATTATGGAATGAAAGAGCGTGAGTTTGTGCTCTACCCGCTCGCAGAAATCGCACCAAATTTAACCCTCCCATGTGGGACTAGACTGGATGACTTACTCAAAGTCGTTGCCCAAAACGGTCTGCGTATTTGGCAATCATAGCCAAATTCTGTAAGGAAAAATCATGAAAAAAATTTCCATCAATGATCTGATGAAGTGGAAACAAGAAGGCCGTAAATTCGCGACTTCTACCGCTTACGATGCAAGCTTTGCCCAGCTATTCGAAAGTCAAGAGATGCCAGTACTGCTTGTCGGTGACTCTTTAGGTATGGTTCTTCAAGGCGAATCTTCTACTTTACCTGTCACTGTAGAAGATATTGCTTACCACACGCGCTGTGTACGCGCTGGTAGCCCGAACTGCCTATTAATGGCCGATATGCCATTCATGAGCTATGCAACGCCTGAGCAAGCGTGTGAGAGCGCTGCTGCGCTAATGCGTGCTGGAGCAAACATGGTTAAGATCGAAGGCGGTGATTGGTTAGTTGATACCGTTAAGGCTCTTACAGAACGTGCAGTACCGGTTTGTGCGCACCTAGGCCTAACGCCTCAATCAGTGAACATCTTTGGCGGCTTCAAAGTTCAAGGCCGCGAGCAAGATAAAGCAGACCGCATGGTACGCGATGCACTCGCACTTCAAGAAGCTGGTGCACAAATCATCTTGCTTGAGTGTGTGCCTAAAGAGCTCGCCGCGCGAATTACTGAAGTTTGTGACGTACCTGTCATTGGTATCGGCGCAGGTAACGTAACTGACGGCCAGATCTTAGTTATGCACGATATGTTTGGAATTGCAGCGAACTACATGCCAAAATTCTCGAAAAACTTCCTAGCTGAAACTGGAGATATGCGTAAAGCGGTCGCCAAATACAAGGAAGATGTAGAAAGTGGTGCCTTCCCTAGCGAAGCACACACCATCGCGTAAGGATTTAGCCATGCAAACTTTTGCTGAAATTGCCGCTCTTCGTGAGCAAATCAAACAGTACAAACGTGATGGCCGCAAAGTGGCATTTGTCCCAACCATGGGCAACTTGCACGAAGGTCACCTGACTTTAGTACGCAAAGCACGTGAACATGCCGATATCGTTGTTGTCAGCATTTTTGTTAACCCAATGCAGTTTGACCGTGCTGATGATTTAAATAATTACCCGCGCACGTTAGAAGACGACCTAAGCAAATTAACCGCTGAAGGTGTTGAGTTAGTGTTCACCCCGACACCTGAGATTATCTACCCGTATGGTGTAGAAACTCAGAGCTCAGTGGAAGTTCCAGGACTTTCTAACATCCTCGAAGGTGCCTCTCGTCCAGGCCACTTCCGTGGTGTTGCCACTGTGGTGACGAAACTATTCAATATCGTCCAGCCTGACGTCGCTTGCTTTGGCGAGAAAGACTTCCAGCAACTTGCGGTGATTCGTAAGATGACTGAAGACTTGGCAATGGATATCGAAATCATCGGCGTCGCAACTGTACGTGAGATGGATGGCCTAGCAATGAGCTCTCGCAATGGCTTGTTGACGATTGATGAACGTCAACGCGCTCCAGTACTTGCGCGTACGATGCGTTGGATCAGCAGTGCTATGCGTGGTGGTCGTGACGATTACGCTTCTGTGATTGAAGATGCAAGCGATCAACTGCGCGCAGCAGGCCTGCATCCTGATGAGATCTTTATTCGTGATACTCGCACACTGCAAG
Source organism: Vibrio hepatarius (assembly GCF_043642085.1). Classification (GTDB taxonomy): domain Bacteria; phylum Pseudomonadota; class Gammaproteobacteria; order Enterobacterales; family Vibrionaceae; genus Vibrio; species Vibrio hepatarius_C. The sequence goes on from NZ_JBHZSA010000008.1 coordinate 97,166, forward strand.
CAGTCACCGAAGAGACGACTCAAGCGGTTATTCTCATGTCCGCATTCCTTGGCAAAGCACGCTTGATCGATAACCAAGTGGTTGAGATGGTTGTCGAGTCGAAGGAAGAAGAAGCGCCTGAAGCACCTTCAGAAAGCGCTGAATAGAGTTCAGTGAAAAAAATTAAGGGTTGATGTGAAAGCATCAACCCTTTTTTGTGACTGTCACCAACGAATGAGTTAGAAAACTCTTCTAACAAGTCGAAAACGTAAAGAGATTCCCTACTCTCTCCTTCGTCGCTCTATGGAATGACCGTAGGCTATTAACTGCGTAAGCCTATTCCGCGTGTCACTAGGTAATGCGCCACTGCGTAAAGTGCCACAACAAACACACCTAGCACGCTAAACGAAGTCACAATACCCACATCTGACACGCCTAAGAAGCCATAGCGGAACGCATTAACCATATAAACGATCGGGTTGATCTTCGACACGCCTTGCCAGAATTCAGGCAGCAAACTGATCGAGTAGAACACGCCGCCAAGGTAGGTCAGAGGTGTCAAAACAAACGTTGGAATGATCGAAATATCATCAAACGTCTTTGCGTATACTGCGTTGATCAAACCACCAAGTGAAAATACTACCGAGGTCATAAACACCGTTGCGATAATAATGCCCCAATGATCGACTTGTAGATCGACAAAGAACAGCGATACAAACGTGACGATCGTACCGACCAATAGACCACGCACAACGCCGCCCATTACAAAGCCTAAAATGATTACATAGTTAGGTACTGGCGCGACAAGTAGCTCCTCAATATTCTTTTGGAACTTGGCGCTGAAGAATGATGAGGCGACATTAGAGTAGGAGTTAGTAATCACCGACATCATGATCAAACCCGGTACTATGTACTCCATGTAGCTAAATCCGTTCATCTCGCCAATGCGCGAACCTATCAAGCTACCAAAAATAATGAAATACAGCGTCATAGTGATCGCTGGCGGCACCAAAGTCTGAACCCAAATACGGGTAAAACGGTTCACTTCTTTAGTCAACAAGCTGCAAAACGCAGTCCAATACAAACGATACATATTATTGGCTCCCCTCTCGTACAATACTGACGAACAACTCTTCAAGACGATTGGCTTTATTGCGCATCGACAACACTTTAATGCCCTGTTCTGACAATTGAGCGAAGATACCGTTCAGACCTTGGCTTTTTTCAATCTCAAGCTCTAAAGAACCATTGCTAAAGGTTTGGCTGTTTACACCATCCAATTTCGGTTCAGCACTTCCCTCTTCAAGATCAAGAATAAAAGTCTCAACATGAAGTTTGCCAAGCAAGGCTTTCATGGTGGTATTCTCAATCAACTCACCCTTATTGATGATGCCGATATTGCGACACAGCATTTCCGCTTCTTCAAGGTAGTGGGTAGTCAGAATAATGGTAATGCCTTGCTCAGAGTTGATTTCTTTGAGGAACTCCCACATCGAGCGGCGCAGTTCAATATCAACTCCAGCGGTTGGTTCATCAAGAATCAGTAACTGAGGTTCATGCATCAAGGCACGGGCAATCATCAGACGTCGCTTCATACCACCTGATAAGTTACGTGCACGTTCGCTGCGTTTTTCCCACAAATCGAGCTTAGTTAGGTATTTTTCCGCGCGTTCTTTGGCCAGAGACTTTGATACACCGTAATAACCCGCTTGCTGCAGCACGATCTGTTCAACCGTCTCAAACTGGTTAAAGTTGAATTCCTGCGGTACCAAACCTAGATTTTGCTTTGCAAGTTCTAGGTCTTTATCAATATCAAAGCCGAACACCTTCACCTTGCCAGCGGTCTTATTCACCAGAGATGAAATAACACCAATCGTTGTCGATTTACCCGCACCGTTAGGCCCAAGTAACGCGTAGAAGTCGCCTTTTTCTACATTAAGGCTGATACCTTTTAGCGCTTCAAAACCTCCTGCATAGGTCTTACGAAGCTGCTCAATTTCGAGTGCATACATAGAATAATATTGCCATTGCTTGTCCAGTCGTAAATAAGTTTATCGTTGAATAACGATGATTACAATTAGACCTTTCGAATAATTTAGAAATATTGTAATTATTGGACGTCACAAACAAAAAAACGCCGCGGATTATCTCGGCGGCGTTTGTTTTGTAAAACAGTTATTTAGTTAAACAACTGCCGTCTGGTGTTCGTCTGTCTCAACATGCTTGATTGCCGCTTTCAGCGCTTCATAACGGAACTTAAATGTATTCTCGTCTGGCACTAAGTCGATAACGTGGAACTTCTCCAATTGCTGACGCGTTTTGTCATTTGGGCACAGCAAGTAAGCCTGACAGTCAGCGTCTAGCGCATCTTTGATCGCATTCTCTAGCGCGAGACCCACCGTCACATCAATCATTGGTACATCAGTCAAATCAAGAATCATCACTTCATAATCGGAAATACTGGTGTGCTGACGAGATATCGCCTTAGATACGCTGAAAATCATCGGGCCTGACAAGTAAAAAAACAGTACTTTGCCATTGGCCATATCAAGCAAACCACGTTCACTGTCACTTAGTGGCACATCATCTTCATCGGCATCACTGATCGCTTTCACTTGACGTGCCTGCTCACGGCTCAAGCGCTCGATAATAATAATGTTAGAGATAAAGACGCCAAGACCAACCGCGACAATCAAATCAACAAACACGGTCAGTAGCATCACGCCATACATGACCGCCATACCCGCAAAGCTAACTCTATGCGCGCGCTGAATAAAACTCCAATCAAGGATGTTAAAGCCAACATACACTGCAATACCAGCGAGTACCGCCATTGGAATCGGTTCAGTCAATCCACCGGCAACCAACACCACCAACGCTAGCATCAGTGCACGAACCACACCTGACAGCGGGGAACGCGCACCAACCTGAATATTGGTTACCGTGCCCATGGTTGCACCGGCGCCAGGCAGCGCACCGAACAAGCCTGAAATCATATTAGCGAGACCTTGGCCACGCAGCTCTTTATCTGAATCGTGCTCTTTACGTGTTAACGAGTCACCGATTACCGCCGTCAAAAGCGTATCAATACAACCCAGCGTACCCAGTACCAACGCATCAATCACCATCTCAGTGAACATCGAAGCATCAATATGCGGCACGACTAAAGACGGTAAACCCGCTGGGATCTCACCGATTCGGCGTATCGCGTCAGTATCAAAAAAGATAACGGAAAGTAGCGTTACCGCTACCAGTGCCACCAGTTGAGCCGGTACATACTTTCGATAGCGTCTAGGGAAAAAGAACAAGATACCAAGGGTTAGCAAACCTAAAAATAGCTCGCTGAACTTCATATTCGCAACGGTATCAGGCAGTGCTGAAAGGGTCCCCATCACTCCACCGGCTGGAGCGGCGTGACCCAATAGTGGTGAGAGCTGGAGAATGATAAGAATAACGCCAATACCCGACATAAAGCCCGATATCACGCTATATGGCATCAAAGTAACGTATTTTCCTAACTTCAACGTACCAAGAAGTATCTGGAAAGCGCCGGCCATCATAACCACAGTAAAGGTCATTGCCATGCCTGTTTCAGGGTATTTGGCCATCATGCTGGTTAATACCGCGGTCATGATCACCGTCATCGGGCCGGTCGGTTCCGAGATTAAGGTGTTTGAGCCACCAAACAGTGAAGCAAATAAGCCCACCATAATGGCGCCCCATAGACCCGCTTCTGCGCCCGCGCCGGAGGCAACACCAAAGGCAAGCGCTAAAGGTAAAGAGATAATAGCGGTGGTCACGCCACCAAACAGATCTCCTTTGAGATTCATGTCTTCAAAACGACTAGCGAACACAATGCTACTCCCTGCTAACTGTGTGCACCTTAAACGCAAATCATGCGTTCAATCACCCAGCTTCACACTGAGTGAGGTGCAATAACGACATCTTACTTTTAGGCTAGGCTGCTATACACTAGAGGTAAGCGAAAATAACCCTAAACTTTGTAGCTAAATTTTGCAGAAAATGTAATCAAAACGCTGCGAAATGTAGCTAATTTCATCATATTAACAAATGTTACTTCAGAGAGATAAGTGTTAATCACATCTCATCACTCATACGTTATAACTGTTAGTTAGGATGAGAGCTAAGTTTATGATTTTTGGCGCTCAAACACGTCAGATGAGTGCCTTTTCGGGCAATATTATTAGGAACGAAATTGTAACATTGTGTATAGTGATGCAAGAATTTTTTAAGGATTGCCAACGAGATGCCGGAAATTAAACAGCTATTTGAAAACAACTCAAAGTGGTCTGAATCGATTAAAGCAGAACGCCCTGAGTACTTTGCTAAGCTTGAGGAGGGTCAGAGCCCTGGCTTTCTATGGATTGGTTGTTCAGACAGCCGAGTACCCGCAGAGCGTCTAACTGGCCTTTATTCTGGTGAACTGTTTGTACACCGTAATGTCGCTAACCAAGTTATCCATACCGATTTGAATTGCCTATCGGTAGTGCAATACGCGGTCGATGTATTGAAGGTTAAACACGTCATCGTATGTGGTCACTACGGCTGTGGCGGTGTAAAAGCGGCGATTGATAATCCGCAGCTTGGTCTGATCAACAACTGGCTGCTACATATCCGCGATCTCTACTTCAAACACCGTAATTACTTAGAAGCGATGCCAGAGGATGATCGTGCTGACAAGCTGGGTGAAATTAACGTTGCCGAGCAAGTCTATAACCTTGCTAATTCAACCATCATGCAAAACGCATGGGAGCGAGGTCAAGACATCGAGATCCACGGTGTTGTCTATGGTATCGGTGATGGTAAGTTGGAGTACTTAGGTGTTCGCTCTAACTCTCGAGACAGCGTTGATACCTCTTACCAAGTCGCGATGGAGTCTATTCTCAACCCTGAGCATAAGCTTCTTTGTCGCTAAGCTCGCGTCGCTAAAGCTAGCCAAACAAAAACGCCCGCTAAGTTAGCGGGCGTTTGTTTATTCTTGCACTAGAGTAGGATTACTCTTGAGGTACAACCTTACCGATAAATGGTAGGTGGCGGTATTTCTGAGCGTAATCGATACCAACACCAACTACGAACTCATCTGGAATCTCGAAACCAATCCATTTCACGTCAACATTCACTTCACGACGAGAAGGCTTATCCAACAGCGTACAAATCTCGATAGATTTAGGCTCACGTAGCGACAGGATTTCTTTTACCTTGTTCAGTGTGTTGCCCGTATCAATGATGTCTTCAACAAGTAGGACATCTTTACCTTTAATATCGTCATCTAGATCTTTAAGGATGCGAACATCACGAGAGCTTTCCATTGTGTTGCCGTAGCTCGATGCCGTCATGAAATCAACACAGTGAGTAATATCGATTGCACGTGCCAAATCAGCCATAAATACAAATGATCCGCGTAGTAAGCCAACCATGACCAGATCTTCGCTACCTTTATAGTGCTCAGTAATCTGTTTACCTAGCTCTTGTACTCGTTTGCTGACCTCTTGCTCAGAAATCATGACTTCTACTGTATGCTTCATACCAATCTCGTTTTTCGCGTTAGTCGTGTTGAGCGTAATTATAGCCGCTCAAATACGGTCTGATTTTGCAGGCGGGTAGTTTAACACCAGCTAGCCACGAGGAAAAACGTTTGCCTCAAATTAACCGAATTGTTTGGAATATGGCATCTTGATCGTTAGCACGATATTAACAAAGACGCCTATAAAATAGCCTGAAATCGTTGACCTTGCCTATATGCACCATTACACTCATAAAGCGTCATAGCAAAATTAATAAAATACTAAATAGGGCGAAAAGCCCAATAACTATAAACAACTCTTTTGGCAAGGAAATAACTATGGACTCTATAGAGAAACGACCGCGTACGCGTCTATCTCCACAAAAACGAAAGCAACAGCTAATGGAAATCTCACTGGAAGTGTTTGCTCGTCGTGGCATTGGCCGCGGTGGTCACGCTGACATTGCAGAGATTGCTCAAGTATCCGTTGCAACGGTGTTTAACTACTTCCCTACTCGCGAAGATCTTGTCGATGACGTACTTAACTACGTCGTTCGCCAATTCTCGAACTTCCTTTCGGACAATATCGACTTAGACCTTCACGCGAAAGAAAATCTCACTAACATCACAACCGCGATGGTTGAACTGGTTGTTGAAGACTGCCATTGGCTTAAAGTGTGGTTTGAGTGGAGTGCATCAACCCGCGATGAAGTATGGCCTTTATTTGTCACCACTAACCGCACCAATCAGCTCTTGGTACAAAATATGTTTATCAAAGCAATTGAGCGTGGCGAAGTATGTGATAGCCATGATCCATCCGATCTTGCAACACTATTCCATGGCATCTGCTACTCGCTGTTCGTACAAGCGAACCGTGTCCGAGATGAGCAAGCTGTGATTCGCCTGACCCAAAGCTACTTAGATATGTTGTGTATCTACAAAGGCGCTGAGTAAATCAGGCAAAATTAACAACCAAAAGCCGACGTTACTACGTCGGCTTTTTTTGTTAGCTGGTACAAATGACTCTACAGTTCAGTCACAGATCCTACTAACAACAAAAAAGCCGCTGAATAATCAGCGGCTTTTACTATTCAGTCTTTAAGACTTTTGCTCTTCAAGAGGAATTACTTCTTCTTTTTCACAGCTTTCTTGTTCGGAAGGTCAGTGATTGAGCCTTCAAATACTTCAGCAGCTAGACCCACTGACTCATGTAGAGTTGGGTGAGCGTGGATAGTTAGCGCGATATCTTCAGCGTCACAACCCATCTCGATTGCTAGACCGATTTCACCTAGCAGTTCGCCACCGTTAGTACCAACGATTGCACCACCAATTACGCGGTGAGTATCTTTGTCGAAGATCATCTTCGTCATACCATCAGCACAGTCAGATGCAATTGCACGACCTGAAGCAGCCCATGGGAAAGTCGCAACTTCGTAGTTGATGCCTTCAGCTTTCGCTTCTTTCTCAGTCTTACCAACCCATGCCACTTCTGGCTCAGTGTAGGCAATTGAAGGAATTACTTTAGGGTCGAAGTAGTGCTTCTTACCAGAGATAACTTCCGCTGCAACGTGGCCTTCATGCACACCTTTGTGAGCAAGCATTGGTTGACCAACTACGTCACCGATCGCGTGGATGTGAGGAACGTTTGTACGCATCTGCTTATCAACGTTGATGAAGCCACGCTCATCAACTTCGATACCCGCTTTTTCAGCGTCGATAAGTGCACCGTTTGGTACACGACCGATAGCAACAAGAACAGCATCGTAGCGCTCAGCTTCAGCTGGTGCTTTCTTGCCTTCCATTGAAACGTAGATACCGTCTTCTTTCGCTTCAACTGCTGTAACTTTCGTCTCAAGCATTAACTTGAATTTGTCTTTAATACGCTTTGTGAAGACTTTAACGATGTCTTTATCCGCCGCAGGAATAACCTGGTCGAACATTTCAACAACTTCAACTTTAGAACCTAGAGAGTGGTAAACCGTACCCATTTCTAGACCGATGATACCACCACCCATGATAAGCAGTTTTTCTGGTACTTCTTTCAGTTCTAGCGCATCAGTTGAATCCCAAATACGTGGGTCTTCATGTGGGATGAACGGCAGTTTGATTGGGCGAGAACCCGCAGCAACGATAGCGTTGTCGAAGTTAACAACTGTCGGCTCACCTTCGCCTTCTACAAGGATAGAGTTAGGGCCAGTGAATTTACCGTAACCGTTAACAACAGTAACGTTACGCATCTTAGCCATACCACCAAGACCGCCAGTCAGTTGGTTTACAACTTTCTCTTTCCAGATACGGATCTTGTTGATGTCAGTTTGTGGTTCGCCAAACACGACTCCGTGGTCAGCCATAGCTTTTGCTTCTTCGATTACTTTAGAAACGTGAAGAAGTGCTTTTGATGGAATACAACCAACGTTTAGACATACACCACCAAGAGTGCTGTAACGTTCAACTAGTACTGTTTCTAGACCTAAGTCTGCACAACGGAATGCAGCTGAGTAACCAGCAGGACCAGAACCAAGTACAACAACTTGGGCTTTAATTTCTTTGCTCATTGTGACCTCTTGTAGTCATTATCCCTAACAGGCTGAGTAGATGTTCTTAAATTATTAGGCTTTCAAACGGTCAACATTTTACAGAGTTGTTAACAGTGTGAAAGTAGCTTTAAGTTAGCCTGTGAGCTAGACAACAATTCACCTTTCAGTTTCTGAAAGAGGATTGAAAATGCTGTCTAAAATTGTTCTTTGTATAAAGAATTAAGGTGACTCGAAAGTCACCTTAATTGCTACTTTCTAAATTACAGTACTAAACGACGAATGTCAGATAGTGCGCCATTTAGGAAAGTGATAAAGCGTGCACCTTCAGCACCATCGATCACACGGTGGTCGTATGATAGAGACAGTGGAAGTTGTAGGCGTGGTTCGAATTCTTTACCGTTCCACACTGGCTTCATTTCAGACTTAGATACACCTAGGATACCTACTTCTGGAGCGTTTACGATTGGCGTAAATGCTGTACCGCCGATACCACCAAGGCTAGAGATTGTGAAACAACCGCCTTGCATATCGCCAGCTGTTAGCTTACCAGCACGTGCTTTCTTAGAAATCGCCATTAGCTCTTCAGATAGCTCGTAAATGCCTTTCTTGTTCACATCTTTGAATACAGGAACAACTAGACCATTTGGTGTATCAACAGCGATACCCACGTTTACATACTTCTTAAGAATGATGCTTTCGCCATCTTCAGAAAGAGAAGAGTTAAACGCTGGGAATGCTTCTAGCGCTTTAGCAACAGCTTTCATGATGAACACAAGTGGAGTGATCTTCATGCCAGTGTCTTTCTTCGCTTCGATTGCGTTCTGTTCTTTACGGAATGCTTCTAGCTCAGTGATGTCTGCGTTATCCCACTGTGTAACGTGAGGGATCATTACCCAGTTACGGTGTAGGTTAGCACCTGAGATCTTCTTGATCTTAGAAAGTTTCTGAACTTCAGTTTCGCCGAACTTGCTGAAGTCAACTTTTGGCCATGGTAGTAGACCAAGAGCAGAACCGTCGCCGCCTTTGCCAGATGCTGCTGCACCAGACTCTAGACGCTTAAGTGCGTCTTTAACGTAAGACTGAACGTCTTCTTTAAGGATACGGCTCTTACGACCAGTACCTTTAACCTTAGAAAGGTTAACGCCAAACTCACGAGCAAGACGACGAACAACTGGAGACGCGTGCGCGTAATCGTTATTTTCTTCGAAACCAGAGCCTTGGAAATCGCCAGTCGCTGCTGGAGCTGCTGCCGCTGGAGCTTCAGCTTTAGGAGCTGGTGCCGCCGCGGGAGCTGCTGCTTGTGCAGGTGCTGCAACAGGTGCCGGAGCTGCACCTGCTACCTCAAATACCATGATTAGAGAACCAGTCGTTACTTTGTCGCCTTCAGCAATCTTGATCTCTTTCACTGTACCTGCGAATGGAGCTGGTACTTCCATTGAAGCTTTGTCGCCTTCAACAGTGATTAGAGATTGCTCTTCTTCCACTGTATCGCCAACTTTAACCATGATCTCAGTAACTTCTACTTCGTCACCGCCGATATCTGGAACATTTACTTCTTTGTCAGCTGCTGCCGCTGGAGCCGCCGCAGGTGCTGCTGGAGCTTCTACTGCTGCAGGAGCCGCTGCTGCGCCTGAACCTGCAACTTCGAATACCATGATTAGAGAACCAGTTGTTACTTTATCGCCAGCCGCAACTTTGATCTCTTTTAGCGTACCAGCGAATGGTGCTGGAACTTCCATAGACGCTTTATCGCCTTCAACAGTAAGAAGAGACTGTTCTTCTTCAATGCTGTCACCGATTGCAACCATGATTTCAGTAACTTCTACTTCGTCGCCACCGATATCTGGAACGTGAACTTCTTTAAGCTCTGCCGCTGCTGCTGGAGCTGGAGCCGCTGCTGGAGCCGCTTCTGCCGCAGGAGCAGATGCAGCGTCAGCTGCACCTTCGGCTTCGAAAATCATGATTAGAGAACCAGTAGAAACTGAATCGCCTTCAGCTACTTTGATTTCTTTAACAATACCTGCTTGAGACGCTGGAACTTCCATAGAAGCTTTGTCGCCTTCAACAGTGATCAGAGACTGCTCTTCTTCAACCTTGTCGCCAACGCTTACAAGAATCTCAGTAACTTCAACCTCATCCGCACCGATGTCAGGTACATTAATTTCGATTGCCATTGCTTATTTACCTTCTAGTTAAGCGCTGTATTAAGCGTATTGTGGGTTTGTTTTTTCTGTGTCGATATCGAACTTAGCAATTGCCTCAGCAACTACAGACTTCTCAATATCACCACGTTTAACTAGCTCAGTCAGTGCTGCAACTACTACATAACCTGCATTCACTTCGAAGTGACGACGTAGGTTTGCACGGCTGTCTGAACGACCGAAGCCGTCAGTACCGAGTACTTTATAAGACTCAGTAGGCATGTAAGCACGTACTTGCTCAGCGTAGTTCTTCATGTAGTCGGTCGCCGCGATTGCTGGCTCTTTACCTAGTACAGTTGTGATGTAAGGTACTTTCGCTTCTGCTTCTGGGTGAAGCATGTTGTAACGCTCTGCGTCTTGACCGTCACGAGTAAGCTCGTTGAACGATGTTACAGAGAATACGTCAGATGCGATGCCGTACTCTTCGCTTAGGATAGTCGCTGCTTTACGTACTTCGTTCATGATAGTACCAGAGCTCATTAGCTGAACTTTGCCCTTAGCACCTTCGTGAGACTCAAGCTTGTAGATACCCTTACGGATGCCTTCTTCAGCGCCTTCTGGCATTGCTGGCATTGCGTAGTTTTCATTCATTACTGTTAGGTAGTAGTAAATGTTTTCTTGCTCAGGACCGTACATACGACGGATACCGTCTTGCATGATTACTGCTAGCTCGTAAGCGAATGTTGGGTCGTAAGAGATACAGTTAGGGATAGTGTTCGCTTGAATGTGCGAGTGACCATCTTCGTGCTGTAGACCTTCACCGTTAAGTGTTGTACGACCTGCAGTAGCGCCTAGTAGGAAGCCGCGAGCTTGTTGGTCACCTGCTAGCCATGCCATGTCACCAATACGTTGGAAACCGAACATTGAGTAGTAGATGTAGAACGGAATCATAGGCAGATCGTTTGTGCTGTAAGAAGTAGCAGCAGCAACCCAAGATGCCATTGAACCTAGTTCGTTGATACCTTCTTGAAGAACTTGGCCAGATGTTGCTTCTTTGTAGTAAGAAACGATACCTTTATCTTCAGGTGTGTATTCTTGACCGTCTGGGTTGTAGATACCCACTTGACGGAATAGACCTTCCATACCGAACGTACGAGCTTCATCACAGATGATAGGAACAATGTTCTTACCGATGTTCTTGTCTTTCAGTAGGATATTTAGCGTACGTACGTAAGCCATAGTCGTTGAGATATCACGCTTCTGCTCACCTAGAAGTGGAGCAAATGCATCTAGCTCTGGTACTTTAAATTCTTGAGTGAATTTAGGTAGACGAGCTGGAGTGTAACCTTTTAGCGCGTTACGACGTGCGTGTAGGTATTCGTACTCAGCAGAGCCTTCTTCTAGTTTCAGGTACGGAAGCTCAGCCACTTTCTCATCAGAAAGAATGTCTTGTAGGCCTAGACGATCACGTAGGTATTGAACGTGAGTCATGTCCATCTTCTTAACACCGTGTGCGATGTTCTTACCTTCAGCCGCTTCACCCATGCCGTAACCTTTAACAGTCTTAGCTAGGATTACTGTTGGCTTACCACCAGTCTCTTTTGCATTGTTGAATGCAGCGAACAGTTTAGAAGAATCATGACCACCACGCTTCAGTTCGAAGATTTGGTCATCAGTCATGTCTGCAACGAGTGCAGCTGTCTCTGGGTACTTACCAAAGAAGTGCTCACGTACGTATGCGCCATCTTTAGATTTGAATGTTTGGTAGTCGCCATCGATCGTTTCGTTCATAAGCTGTAGTAGCTTACCAGTCGTATCTTTAGCTAGTAGAGCATCCCAGTTGTTACCCCAGATAACTTTAACTACGTTCCAACCTGCACCTTTGAACAGACCTTCAAGTTCTTGAATGATCTTACCGTTACCCATTACAGGGCCATCTAGACGCTGAAGGTTACAGTTGATTAGGAAACATAGGTTGTCTAGCTTCTCACGCGCAGCGAAAGAGATAGCACCACGTGATTCTGGCTCATCCATCTCACCGTCGCCTAGGAAAGCGTATACACGTTGAGCTGAAGTATCTTTCAGGCCACGACCATTTAGATACTTAAGGAAGCGTGCTTGGTAGATCGCAGAGATTGGGCCAAGACCCATAGATACTGTCGGGAACTGCCAGAACTCAGGCATTAGTTTAGGGTGCGGGTATGATGGGATACCTTTACCGTCTACTTCTTGACGGAAGTTATCTAGCTGCTCTTCAGTTAGACGACCTTCAACGAATGCACGTGAGTAGATACCTGGTGAGATGTGACCTTGGTAATAAACTAGATCGCCACCGTCCGTCTCATTTGGAGCGCGGAAGAAGTGGTTGAAACATACTTCATAGAATGCAGCCGCTGACTGGTAAGAAGCCATGTGACCACCTAGGTCTAGGTCTTTCTTAGATGCACGCAATACGATCATGATTGCGTTCCAGCGAATGATTGAGCGAATACGACGTTCAAGAGTCACATCACCAGGGTATGCTGGCTCTTGTGCTGCTGGAATCGTGTTGATGTAGTTAGTGTTGATACCAGTTGGCATATCAACGCCGTCTAGACGTGCTTTTTCTAGAACGGTTTCTAGTAGAAACTGTGCACGTTCTACACCTTCTTCACGTACTACTGACTCTAGGGCTTCTAGCCAATCTTGAGTTTCCAGTGCGTCTACGTCATGCTTCATGTCAGACATGGCGATCTATCCTTCTGTTGGTTGGATCTAGTTATTTACGCAACGACCTTAAGAGTCGTTACCTTGTTGAATTCGACGCAAAGAACGCTCTCTGCGCGACTCTTCACGAGTCAAATCCAACAATGTTTCTTCGATATAAGCTAAGTGTGAGTGACACATTTCACGCGCCTGTTCAGGCTGACCAGAAACAATCGCATCCACAATATTAGCTCGATGTTTACTTACTTTTTCGACCACTTCATCGCGGCGATGTAAGAGCTTTAAATTCTGTAAGACATTTTGCTCAAGCAAAGGCGCTAGGCTACGAACAATATGTAGAAGCACCACGTTGTGAGCTGCTTCGGTTAAAGCAATCAGAAACTGCATAACTGCAGCCGCTTCTGCTTCGACATTCTTCTTAGTCTGCTCTTCGCTGATATTCTTCAGGCAAGCCTGAATACGCTCAAAGTCTTCGTCGGTACCACGAACCGCTGCAAAATAAGCGGAAATACCTTCCATCGCATGACGCGTTTCTAGTAAATCCAGCTGTGTCTCAGAGTGGCTAGACAATAAATTTAGCAGAGGATCTGAAAAGCTGGTCCAGATGTTCTCGCTAACGAATGTGCCACCACCCTGACGACGAGTAAGAAGACGTTTAGCTTCAAGGCGTTGAATTGCCTCACGGATTGATGGACGGGACACATCGAACTGCTTTGCCAGCTCACGCTCTGGCGGCAACTGCTGCCCCGGAGACAATGTTCCTTCCACAATCAGCCTTTCTAATTCTTGTTCAATAACATCAGAAAGTTTTGGCTGACGAATCCTTTGATAAGCCATAGTTATTGTTCTTCTACTCTTTGCAGGTAATTGGTAATACCAATTTTAAGTTGGCAGGAAAATTAACATAATTAAAACGCAAGTTCCAGTCAAAAATTGACCCAAATCATAGAACGAGTGACGTATAAACACTTTGATAACAATAGTCGATTAAAACAGCAATCAAATTGGTCTGACCAATTACAAAATATAAACAGATGGGGAAAAATCGTGCCAGCCATCACAGTTTGATTGGTAAGTTTTAAATAAATATGAAAGGTTATTAGGGAATGAGAAGAAAAGTTCGAGGGGATAGATGATTTACAAGAGTAAAACTTTGAAACAACTGTCATCCTCAAGAGTGAGGCACGAACTTAAAGCGAGTAGGACACCTTTTGAGATTCCCTACTCGCTCCTTCGTCACTCTATGGAAGGACTACTTATGTATCAAGTCATAATAAAGTGACTAATTTTAGGCACGAGGCATTTGTATCGACTAGCTAGCCTCAATATGATCAATCATCAATTGCAGTGACTGATTACCACGGAACTCGTTGATATCCAGCTTATAAGCGAGTCGAACGGTTTTCGCTGACGCATCTGGCCAGCGGCGTAGATCTACATTAAACGCAATACCATCAATCATGATATTGGTCGGGTGACCTTTATGCAGCGGCTCAAGCATCAGCTTTAAATGTTTTTCACCGACCAGCTTCTGATGCAATACTTTAAATTCACCATCAAACATCGGCTCAGGGAAAGCTTGTCCCCAAGGCCCACCAGCCCGTAGCATTTCAGCGGTATGCATCGAGAACTCTTCTGGCGTTAGCTCACCATCGGATAAAATCACACCTTTCAGTGCCGCTTCATCTAAGTCCTGTTTTACCGCCTCATCAAACAGCTTAGAAAAACGCTCAAAGTTGCTTTCCATGATCGTCAAACCCGCTGCCATCGCGTGGCCACCAAACTTAACAATCAAACCTGGGTTTTGGGTATCAATGCGATCCAGTACATCGCGCATGTGCAGGCCAGGAATAGAGCGACATGAGCCCTTGATACTACCTTCTCCGCCATCGGCAAATGCGATCACTGGACGATGAAATTTCTCTTTAATACGCGAAGCTAAAATGCCGATAACGCCTTGGTGCCAATCACGCTGAAACATAACCAAACCATGAGGCATGTTCTCACCAAATTGAAGACGCTCACAAATGGCCATCGCTTCTTGCTTCATGCCCTCTTCAATTTCTTTACGAGTTTGGTTAAGGCCATCTAACTCACTGGCCATACGGCGCGCAGCATGAATGTTATTACTCAACAGCAACTCAACACCAAATGACATGTCATCCAGTCGACCTGCAGCATTGATGCGCGGTCCTAGCGCAAAACCAAAGTCAGAAGCGACTAGCCTTTTCGCGTCACGTTTCGCCACTTCAATCAGCGCTTGAATACCCGGGCGCGCTTTACCTGCTCGAATACGTTGCAGCCCTTGATGAACCAAAATACGATTATTTTCATCAAGCGGTACCACGTCTGCAACGGTGCCCAATGCAACTAGATCAATCAGCTCCATCAGCTTAGGTTCAGCCATACCTTGCTGAGTAAACCATCCAGTTTTGCGCATATGAACACACAGCGCCATCATTAGATAGAAAGCGACACCGACTCCCGCCAGTGCTTTTGATGGAAACGCGCATTCTTGTAGGTTTGGGTTAACCATGGCATCGACGTTGGGTAGCTCATGTCCTGGCAAGTGGTGATCAGTTACCAGTACTTGTAATCCCTTCTCTTTGGCGTAGCGAACACCATCTATTGAAGAGACACCATTATCCACCGTCATAATAACTTGCGCGCCAAGTTCAATCGCTTGGTCGACAACCTCAGGACTTAACCCATAGCCATCTTCAAATCGATTTGGCACCAGATAATCAACATTACTCGACCCTAACATGCGCAGGGCTAGTACCGACAGCGCCGAGCTCGTGGCTCCATCTGCATCAAAGTCTCCAACCACAATAATACGCTTGTTGTCTTTGATAGCATTGAAGAGCAGCTCAACAGCCAGCTCGATACCATGGAGCTTTTGGTAAGAGTGCAGTGAACGTGCGGTGGTTTCTAACTGCTCAAGACTATGGATACCACGCGAGATGTAAATGCGCTTAAGCAAAGCAGGTATCGTATCTGGAAGTAAGTTTAGATCGATCTCGGGTCTACGTTGGATTTCTATCATAAAAAATATTAGAGCCTCGTGAAGAGGCTCTTTTGCTGATTATTTAATTTGCTCTAGGCGCTTAATAAGTTGCGCTGGCGGTAAATAACCACCAACCATTTCGCCATTCGGTAGGAAGATAGCAGGCGTACCGCTAATACCTAGCTCACGACCTAGCGTGTAATGCTGCTTGATCATCTCTTGGTACTTAGCAAAGTCTTTGCCTTGCTCTGGGATCTCACGCTTTACCTTACCGTTGTGCATCGCGGTATGCGGATCTTCTGCACCCCAAATTGCAGCCATCTGGTCTGCAACGTCACCCGTCGCACCTTGGCGTGGGTAAGCCATGTAACGAACAGTGATACCTAAATCGTTATAGCCTTTCATTTGACTATGCAGACGAACACAGTAACCACAAGTAATATCGGTAAAGACAGTCACAACGTACTTTTCGTCGTCTGCTTTAAACTCGATCATGCTGTCTTTAAACGCTTCAATTTTGGCGGCATTGATTGGTGCTTGGCGTTTCGCCAATACGTCTTCATATTGTCCGTTTTCATCTAACTTATACAGAGTACCTGCTAAGAAGTAATCTCCGTTTGGAGAGGCAAACAAGATGCCGCCGCTGGTCTGAACTTCTACCAATCCATCAATATCAGCAGGGACAACTTCTTTCACTTCAAGACCGAGTTTTGAAAATTGCTCTTCTAGCTGGCCTTTATCAAATTTTACTTCGTTTGCTGACACGCTCTGCGCCGCCAACAATAATGGCAACGTAAGTAGAGTCATTCGGCGTAATACGCTCATTCAATTCACCTTAAATCAATTTAAGCTTAACTTTGTCCGTTAGGCTCTCGGATGATGTTCACTATGTAGCTGTTTTAATCTCTCTGTCGCTACATGAGTATAAATTTGTGTGGTAGACAAGTCACTATGACCTAACAACATTTGCACAACACGTAAATCTGCACCGTAGTTGAGTAAATGGGTCGCAAACGCATGGCGTAACACGTGTGGTGATAACTGTTCAGTATCAATCCCCGCAATTACCGCGTAATGCTTAATACGATGCCAAAAGGTCTGTCTGGTCATTTGTCGTGCTCGTTTACTCGGAAAAACCACGTCAGATGTAGTTTCCCCAAGTAACTCAGACCGCCCTTGTTGCAAAAAAGTTTCAATCCAATCGACAGCATTTTCGCCCATTGGAACCAAGCGCTCTTTACCACCTTTACCCGTTACCCGTACAACCCCTTGACGCAAGCTGACATTTTCCATCGTCAAGCTAACAAGCTCGGTCACACGTAGACCAGTGGCGTACAGCAGTTCCAACATCGCTTTGTCGCGCAGTTCCATCGCATCATTAGGATCGGGCGCATCAAGCAGCGCATCAACTTGCTCTTCACTAAGATCTTTAGGCAATCTTTTAGGCAGTTTCGGACTGACCAGTAACGCACTCGGATCATCGCCACGTACCTTCTCACGGTGAAGGTATTGAAACAGACGACGAATGGCTGAGAGCATTCTTGCACGAGAGGTTTGCTTATAGCCCTCATCCACCAGCCAGGCTTGGTACTCTTGCAATCCCGATAGACTGATAAAATCCAACTTATAGTTATTTATCGACATCCAGCGTAGCAGTTTGACTAAGTCGGTACGATAGGAAGCGAGCGTATTTTCGGATAATCCGCGCTCCATCCACATCGCATCAAGAAACTGTTCCACAATGCCTTGATCGGGTGACATTTGTTCTGACACAGCACACCTCTAATTTTCGTTATGCGCTCAAATGTAAGTGCCCGACACAAATAAAGCTATAAAAAATCACACCAGAGACCGATATTCGCTGCAAAGCTCGCCAATTTGTGGTTAGAATTCACCATCAGTTTTTCACAATAATAAAGAATACTATGAAAATCGCTCTATTTTACGGCTCTACCACATGCTACACAGAAATGGCGGCAGAGAAGATCCGCGATATCATTGGTGCAGATATTGTTGATATTCATAATGTTAAAGAATCTCCTCTTTCTTTAATGGCGGAGTATGATTTTCTAATCTTAGGTATCTCGACGTGGGACTTTGGTGAAATCCAAGAAGACTGGAACGAATTATGGGATCAAATCGAGGGCGTAGCGCTCGCTGGCAAAACCGTCGCTCTGTTCGGCTTAGGCGATCAAGAAGGTTATGGCGAATGGTATCTCGATGCGATGGGGCTCCTGCACGACGAGATTAAAAAGACCGGTGCCAATATCGTCGGTTACTGGCCAAATGACGACAGTTATGAGTTTGAAGCGTCGAAAGCCTTGACTGAAAATGACACTAAGTTTGTCGGTCTTGCTCTAGATGAAGACTCACAATATGAACTCAGCGATGAGCGTATCGCAACTTGGGTGGAGCAGATTCTGGTTGAGTACCAAGAGTCGCTTTAGAAGCAAAAATATTTATAGTAAACATCGTCTTTCCCGAGAGGAAGGAACGACCGAGTTGGGAATCTCTTAAAGCAACAGAAAAACTCAAGAGATTCCTTACTCACTCATTCTTCGTTCTAAGGAATGACAACTCCACGGCCTAAACGGCCCTAGCAACACAACCCACTTCTAAACCTCACCCAATCAAACACCAAACCCGGATCGGTTTTACGCAATGGCGCAATATATTGGTGGCCGGTAATTCTCGGCAAAGTAATCAGCGGAAATTGACTCTGTATCTGCTTGGTAAGCTCAGTCAGCGCAGCGTATTGCTCATCGGTATAGGCGACAAAATCGCTCCCTTCTAGCTCAATGCCAATCGAATAATCATTACACTTCTCTCGGCCAGAAAAACTAGAAGCGCCGGCATGCCATGCGCGGGCAATAAAAGGCACAAATTGCACTACCTCACCATCACGTCGAATCAAGCAATGTGCCGATACGCCCATTTGGTGAATAACTTTAAAAAATGGATGCTCATTAGGATCCAAATTTCCGGTGAAGAACTGTTCGATATAAGGACCACCAAATTGGCCCGGTGGCAGGCTAATATTGTGCACCACTAGCAGTGAGATATCCGCCTCATCGCTTCTTTGATCATAAAACGGCGAAGGGACATGTCTGGCTTCACTGTACCAGCCTTGGTTATCAATCATTTTTCAGCTCTTTCTATCCTAATCAATGGTGATTTTATCCCTTTGGCCATGAAATGCGAGATTAATGGCTGAATTTCACGCTGAGTCATCGTATCATGCCCACCACTTGTTCAACTGCGTATTAGATTTGCGATGAAAAACACACATAACAGCCAAGAACGCCTCGAATATTTGAAACAGCAACTGCCTTTAGAAATTGCTCGCACTGTTGCCGAAACGATTAAAGAAGATCTAGGCGGAACTCTGGATCCTGCTGCAGATATTACCGCAAGTCTAATTCCTGCTGATGCTCACAATGAAGCAACACTGATCACTCGTGAACATGGTGTCTTTTGTGGTAAAGCTTGGGCGGATGAAGTGTTCAAACAGCTCGGCGGCGAAGTGACTATCAAGTGGAACGTCGAAGATGGCGATCGCGTTGAGCCGAACCAAGTACTTTGCACACTGTCAGGCCCTGCACGTGCCCTACTGACCGGTGAGCGCAATGCGATGAACGTTATCCAAACGCTGTCTGGCTGCGCAACGATTACTGCTCAATACGCTAAAGAGCTTGAAGGCACGGATTGTCGCCTGCTCGATACACGTAAAACCATTCCTGGCCTGCGCAGTGCATTAAAGTATGCAGTTGCATGTGGTGGTGGCTTTAACCATCGTATTGGCGTGTTTGATGCTTACCTAATTAAAGAAAACCACATCATCGCCAATGGCGGCATTGCTCAGACGATCAAAACAGCTAAAGAGCTGAACCCTGGCAAACCAGTGGAAGTTGAAACAGAAAGCCTTGCAGAGCTGCAAGAAGCGATTGAAGCAGGTGCCGATATCATTATGCTGGATAACTTCACCACCGATATGATGCGTGAAGCAGTCAAGATTAATGCAGGTCGCGCTGCACTAGAAAACTCAGGTAACGTGACTCTTGAGACACTACGTGAGTACGCTGAAACGGGTGTTGACTATATCTCAGTTGGCGCACTGACTAAGCACTTGAAAGCGATGGACCTTTCGATGCGCTTTAAGTAATACAACGCTAGTGAACAGCGCTGATGATTAAATCCCAAAGCAGAGACCATTGAGTCTCTGTTTTTGTATCAATGCCAAGCTCCTCTTCGATAAACTTTGCTCTCGCTCCAATGAATATGCAAAGTAAAATCAAATAACGTAGCAAGTTTTAACAATCGACTCGGAAAGCCCTAAGCCAGCGTTACCTTCACTGATATATAGTGATTATCCTCTCTCCCACTTTTCGCATTTCGTCCATGGAGAGAAATAATGCAAACTAAACAACGCAACCATCAGGCTGGCTTTACCCTAATTGAGCTGATGATTGTTGTGGCCATCATTGGCGTGCTGGCAACCATTGCTATCCCGGCTTATACCAACTACGTCAAAAAGTCTGAAGCGGCATCAGCTTTGGCGACGCTCAAATCTCTTATTACCCCCGCTGAGCTTTTCTACCAAGAAAATGGCACCGCCTCTGCTGCCACATTGACTCAGCTAGGTACAGCTAGTGGCGTCAATAAGTTAGGCACTCTCGCGTCAGAACTGGCGAGTTCAGGCTCTACGCCGACGCTTAAGTTTACCTTCGGCTCTGACAGCTCAATGACCAGCTCAGAAGTTCTCACCTACTCTCGCGATAGTGCGAGTGGATGGAGCTGTAGCGCCACCAGCACAGTTCCAACTTTAAGCGGATGTTAGAAAGCCAACGATGCTAACCAACCTTCCTTCTATCTTACGCCAAGCTCAACTCATCGACACGGCGCAGGAAGCCCAACTGGTTGAATACGTTAAAGCTTCAGGCGTATCGGTGCCTGAAGCTGTGCTTGAATTGCGCTTCATTGAACATCGCGAGCTCACCAAACAACTCTCCGTGATTTTTGGCCTACCAGAAACAAGGCTCAGTCAGTTTAACTACCAGACTTTGTGTAACAAACTTGGCTTAAGAGAGCTTATCAGCCGCTTTCAAGCCTTACCTATCACTCAAACTTCGCAGCTTTTAACTCTAGCCGTCGCCGACCCGACCAATTTGGAGATTGAAGATGAATTTCGCTTTGCGACGGGGTTACAAGTCGAATTGGTCTTAGCTGACATAAAACAACTACAAGGTACGATTCGCCAAGTATATGGTCAGGCGATTACTGGAGAGGCCTTAGGACATAATAAAGATCTCAATGAACAAGAGCTTGCCTCATTGGTCCAAGTCTCTGCAGATGAGCTATCAAACATTGAAGATCTGAGTACCGATGAAGCACCAATCAGCCGCTTCATCAATCAAGTCTTGCTTGATGCCGTGCGAAAGCGGGCGTCTGATGTTCATTTCGAACCCTATGAGCACCTTTACCGAATTCGGCTACGTTGCGATGGCATTTTGGTTGAAACTCAGCAACCTGCCCACCACCTTAATCGCCGCCTTGCTGCACGACTAAAAATACTCGCCAAGCTCGATATCGCCGAAAAACGCTTACCTCAAGATGGGCGAATTAAACTCAAGCTGAATTCAGAGACCTCGGTGGATATGCGAGTCTCGACCTTACCTACACAATGGGGAGAAAAAATTGTTCTGCGCATTTTAGACAGCAGCAGTGCAAGCCTCGACATCGATAATCTCGGCTATAACGCTCAGCAGCAAGCGCTGTACTTGTCCGCTTTAAGCAAGCCGCAGGGGATGATTTTAATGACTGGGCCGACAGGGAGTGGCAAAACCACCTCACTCTACACTGGGCTGAAAATTCTCAATACCAGCGAGGTGAATATTGCCACCGCCGAAGACCCAATAGAAATCAACCTAGCCGGAATCAACCAAGTACAAGTCCAGCCACAAATTGGTTTTGGCTTTGCACAGGCATTGCGTGCTTTTCTTCGTCAAGACCCAGATGTGGTGATGGTTGGCGAAATTCGCGACTTGGAAACCGCCGAAGTTGCCGTTAAAGCGGCTCAAACAGGCCATTTAGTGCTATCTACCCTGCATACCAATTCCGCCGCTGAGAGCGTGGTTAGAATGCGCAATATGGGCATTGAAGCATTTAATATCGCATCCTCATTGAGCTTAATCATTGCCCAGCGTCTGGCGAGAAAACTCTGCCGCCACTGCAAGCAGCCAACCACTCTGCCTCCCCCATTGGAACAACAGCTGAACCTTACTCCTGAGAGCGTGATTTATCAGGCCAATAAGCGAGGCTGCAGTGAATGCAACCAAGGCTACTCAGGACGGACAGGGATCTATGAAGTGATGGCGTTTAACCACTGCCTTGCACAAGCTATCAGTGAAGGTTTAACGGTAGAACAACTCGAGGCTCTCGCCAAACAGCAAGGTATGCAGACCTTAAAAGAGTCTGGTATTGAAAAACTTCTTGCGGGAATAACCAGCTATGACGAGTTGCAGCGAGTGCTCTACATTTAGCAGGGAATAAAAATGGCAAAGCGCTCACAAGCTCAATTAAAAAACTATCGTTGGAAAGGTACTCATCGCTCAGGCAAGCGAGTCTCCGGTCAACTGCTGGCGTTAAATGAAACCGAAGTGAGGGATAAGCTTAAGCAACAAAAGATAAGAATTAGAAGACTCAAGGCGAAGCGGATTTCCACCTTTACTCGTTTAGCTCAGCGAGTAACAAGCAAAGATGTCACGCTGTTAACTCGACAGCTTGCGACCATGCTCGCTACAGGGGTGCCAATCATCCATGCTCTAAAACTGGTGGCCGATAACCACCGTAAAGCGGAAATGAAATCGATACTGGCACACATTTCCAAAGCGGTTGAGTCAGGTACACCAGTATCAAAAGCAATGCACACAGCAAGTCGCCACTTTGACAGTTTATATGTTGATCTTGTCACAACGGGAGAACAAACCGGCAATCTTGCTGACGCCTTTGAGCGTATTGCCACTTATCGAGAAAAGTCAGAGCGGCTCAAAGCGAAAGTCATTAAGGCTTTAATTTACCCCGGTATGGTTGTCGTCACCGCACTAACGGTGTCCTACCTAATGCTTACTATAGTCATTCCTCAATTTGAATCGATGTTTAAAGGCTTTGGTGCGGACCTACCATGGTTTACCGAAAAAGTTCTGCAGCTCTCTTATTTCACTCAAACTTACGGCTCGAGCGTACTCTTAGCTCTAGGGGGCTTGGTCTTCATCATGAGTCAAATCAGTAAGCGCTCTTCTCACGCTCGTTTGGCCGCGAGTCGACTTGGACTAAAAATACCAATAATTGGCGCTGTCATGGGTAAGGCTTCGATCGCAAAGTTCAGCCGCACATTAGCAACTAGCTTAAACGCAGGTATCCCAATTCTTAGTTGCTTAACAAGCTCAGCCAAAACGGCAGACAGCACTTATTATCAACAGGCTATTGAGCGTATTTATGATGACACAGCAGCCGGAGTACCTATCTATATTGCTATGCGTAACGCAGACTGTTTTCCGGAGATGATCTTGCAGATGGTCATGATTGGCGAAGAATCTGGTCGCTTAGATGATATGCTCAACAAAGTAGCCGCGATCTATGAGTTTGAAGTGGAGAATACCGTCGATAACCTGAGCAAGGTGCTAGAACCTATGATTATTGTTTTTCTTGGCGTAGTCGTGGGCGGATTAGTGATCGCAATGTACCTACCTATCTTTAACTTAATGAGTGTCTTAGGATAATATACAAATCAACACTCTTTACTGGCGACCAAGCTGCACCTATTTATGGATATTTTTTATTATTACCCTTGGCTATTTCCCGTATTGGCCGCTATCTTCGGTCTGATAATAGGCAGCTTCCTTAATGTCGTCATCCACCGCCTACCGATCATGATGGAGCGCGAGTGGCGTAAAGAGTGCGCTGAAAGCTTCCCTGAGTATAAAATT
Organism: Vibrio hepatarius; assembly: GCF_043642085.1. Taxonomy (GTDB): domain Bacteria; phylum Pseudomonadota; class Gammaproteobacteria; order Enterobacterales; family Vibrionaceae; genus Vibrio; species Vibrio hepatarius_C. Next base: position 121,045 of record NZ_JBHZSA010000008.1, read on the forward strand.
GAGCCGCCACAAGGCACTTATAACCTAAGCATTCCAGCTTCTACCTGCCCAAAATGCGACACCCGCATCCGCATTATCGATAATATCCCGGTCATTAGCTGGCTACTACTGAGAGGTAAGTGCCATCAGTGCAGCAATAAAATTAGTGCGCGCTATCCGCTTGTCGAGCTCCTAAGCGGAGTAATGTCCTTGATGGTGGCGGTTCAGTTTGGTTTTAGCTTCTATGCTATATGCCTGATCTTTTTCACCTTTGTGCTCATCTCCGCGACCTTTATCGACTTAGATACCATGTTGCTACCGGATCAGTTAACTCTGCCGTTAACCTGGGCAGGTATAACCATAGCACTTATTGGTATCGGTCCTGTATCATTGCAAGATGCCGTTATCGGCGCCATCGCTGGATACTTATCACTGTGGGTTGTCTATTGGGCATTTAAGCTTGCGACAGGCAAAGAAGGTATGGGCTATGGCGATTTTAAATTACTCGCCGCTTTGGGCGCTTGGTTAGGCTGGCAGTACCTACCTATGATCATTTTGCTCTCTTCATTGGTTGGCCTGGTGTTTGGATTGATTCAATTACGACTCAAGCGACAAGGTATTGATAAAGCCTTCCCTTTTGGTCCTTACCTCGCCATTGCCGGTTGGATCGGTTTAATGTGGGGAGATCTTATCCTTGACTGGTATTTAGGCAACTTTGTAGGTATTTAATATGGCCTTAGTTATTGGATTAACTGGTGGAATTGCCAGTGGTAAAACAACCGTAGCGAACCTTTTCAATCAAGAGTTTGCTATTGAGATTGTTGATGCCGATATTGTCGCTAGACAAGTTGTTGAACCCGACACGCCGGGGCTCAATGCCATCACCGAGAAGTTTGGCAATCAAGTGATTCAAAAGGACGGTACGCTAGATCGAGCAAAGCTCAGAGAAATCATATTTAGCCAACCAGAAAGTAAAGCATGGCTAAATCAACTGCTGCATCCGATGATCAGAAAACAAATGCTGGATGAGCTTACCAAGGTCAAATCTGACTATGCATTACTGGTCATCCCGTTAATGGTCGAAAACAACTTACAATCTTTGGCAGATAAGATTTTGGTTGTCGATGTCGATGAAGAAACTCAGATCCAACGCACCGTAGAACGTGATAAGGTAGACGCATATCAAGCAAAATCTATCCTAGCCTCTCAAGCAAGCCGAGAGCAACGACTGGCCATTGCTGACTATGTGATTAAAAATGATGCAAAAAACCAAAAACTTTTGCCTCAAATCACAGAATTGCACCAAAAGTTCCTAGAAATATGCAGTGAAAATCTGTGAGAATAGGATGACAAGAACCCAGAGCTGCATATTAATGACAACCCACTACTTCGAACACCCACTCAATGAAAAGACCCGTATTTACCTGAGAGTAGAAGCCCTGCTCAATCAGCTAAATATTGCGGCGAAGTTTAGTGACGACATGCAGCACCTGACCTTCTATCGTTCTCTGTTTGATATCGTCGAAATCTTTGAGCAAATTCAACTTAAGAGTGAATTGGCTAAAGATATCGAAAAGCAGCGTCTTGCTTACCGCTCTTGGCTTAATGTCGAAGGTGTCGATCAAGCAATGCTGAAAAATGTGTTAAGCGAAGTTGATGCTGCGCACGCAGGCTTAATGGGTGCAGAACGTTTCGGCCAAAGTTTAAAAGAAGATCGTTTCTTAAGTGCCATCCGCCAACGTTTCAATTTACCAGGCGGCTCATGTTGTTTTGACTTACCTGCGCTGCATCACTGGCTACACCTACCTATCGAGAAAAAGCGTGCCGATGCGAACAAATGGTTAAGCTCATTAGAGCCTCTCTCAATCGCTCTAAAACAGTGGCTCAAACTCACCCGTGAAACTGGTCATTTCCGTGCAATCCAGGCTAAATCAGGCTTTTACCAAAGTGATGCTGAAGACGCGAATATTCTCCGTCTAGAACTGCCCGTTCATTATGGGGTGTATCCGATGATTTCCGGCCACAAAAATCGCTTTGCGATTAAGTTTATCGAGTTTGAATCAGGCCAAGCCTCAACCGCCGAGATAGACTTCAAGTTAGCCGTTTGCTGCTAATCCACCCCGAATATTCTTATTATTCCTAGTATACTAGCGATATCGTTCGCCTTAAGTTAGAGAATTACCATGTCAAAAATTACCATAGTGCCATGTCCGCAATGTGGCCAAGACGTTCCATGGGGTGAGCAAAGCCCTTTCCGTCCATTCTGTAGTAAGCAGTGCCAAATGATCGATTTCGGCGAGTGGGCTGATGAAGAAAACACAATTCCAGGCGCGCCTGATATGTCTGATTCAGATGGTTGGTCAGAAGACCAATACTAGTAAGTCGAGAGCGCTGCACCACAGGATATGAAAGAAAAGAAGCTGATGTAAGAACATCGGTTTTTTTGTATCCGTCGCATTACTTGGGCTGTCATGTCATACGTTATTTTTAGCTTAGAACGTAGATATTTGCCTTTCTACCTAGGAAGTGGCGCGGAGTTTACGCCAGTAAATGAGCACCGATGACAACGGTAGAGAGGGAAATAGCAAGTTATAAGCAAAGAATAAAAAAGCGGAGGCCAAATGGCCTCCGCTAATACTATGAGAACGCTAGTTATAGCATTACTTCTTAGCAAGTTTCTCTTTGATACGAGCTGACTTACCAGAACGCTCACGTAGGTAGTACAACTTGGCACGACGTACTGCACCACGGCGTTTAACTTCAATGCTATCAACCATTGGAGAGTGAGTTTGGAACGTACGCTCTACGCCTTCACCGTTAGAAATCTTACGTACAGTGAATGCAGAGTGTAGACCACGGTTACGGATTGCGATTACAACGCCTTCGAAAGCCTGTAGACGCTCACGGTCACCTTCTTTTACCTTAACTTGAACAACAACTGTATCACCAGGTGCGTAGTTAGGTAGGTCTTTTTTCATTTGCTCTTCTTCAAGAGCCTTGATGATGTTACTCATTTTTTATATTCCTAGAATAAACTGATACTAAATTTAATAGGTTACTGCTTACTTCTTATCAGAGCGGTGCTCTTTGATAAATTCGGCCAGTAATTGTTCCTGTTCGTCAGTCAGAGCTAGGTTTTCCAGGAGTTCTGGTCTTCTAAGCCAAGTACGGCCTAACGACTGTTTAAGTCGCCAGTGACGAATATCCTTATGGTTACCAGACTTGAGTACCGAAGGTACTTCTTTACCGTCTAACACCTCAGGACGCGTATAGTGTGGGCAATCTAACAAGCCATTCGCGAAAGAGTCTTCTTCCGCAGACGCAAAATCTCCAAGCACTCCCGGAATAAACCGAGACACTGAGTCAATTAACGTCATGGCTGGGATTTCCCCACCTGTCATCACAAAATCCCCAATTGACCATTCTTCGTCAACTTCAGATTGAATGATGCGCTCATCTACCCCTTCATAGCGACCACAAATCAGAAGCAAGTTCTCATTTGTTGCCAACTCTTCGACTCCTTTTTGATCGAGCTTGCGACCTTGAGGAGAAAGGTAGATGACTTTCGTCTTACCTGGTGAGGCTTGCTTAGCTGTCTGAATAGCATCGCGCAAAGGCTGTACCATCATCAGCATACCTGGGCCACCACCATAAGGTCTGTCATCAACAGTGCGATGTTTGTCGTGCGTGAAATCACGAGGATTCCAAGTCTTAATCGACAAAAGACCTTTTTTAACCGCTTGACCTGTTACTCCAAAATCGGTAACAGAACGGAACATTTCAGGAAATAGGCTTATTACGCCAACCCACATGTTTATCTCGCTCTGAATATTTGGAGTTTAGAATCCAGGATCCCAGTCAACTTCGATCCGTTGAGCTTCACGATCAATATTTTTGATCACTTGCTCTTCAAGGAACGGAATTAATCGTTCCTTTTGCCCGAAAGCATCTTTAAGATTTGCTTTAATTACCAAAACATCGTTGGAGCCAGTTTCTAGCATGTCAGAGACAGTACCTAGATCGTAACCTTTATCAGTTACTACTTGCATTCCAATCAAATCACGCCAATAGAACTCGTCTGATGGCAATTCTGGTAATACCGCAGGGTCAATTAGAATCTCAAAGTTTGTCAGTAATTGCGCTTCTTCGCGCACATCCAGACCTTCCAGCTTTACCACCAAACCTTTGTTATGGCGCTTCCAGCTTTCTGCTTTGTATTCAACCCACTGACCACCTTGGTTAATCCACCAAGGAGCGTAATCAAATATGCTTTCAGCATTGTCTGTGTAGGATAAAACTTTAAGCCATCCACGAATGCCGTAAGAAGCACCGAACTTACCCACAACAATCTTGTTATCGCTCATCGTTTCATTACCTTTCATCGACATAAGCTAATTTCTTCTTTTGGTAAGAATTAAGCCGCTTTTTGAGCGTCTTTAACTAGCTTAGCAACGCGGTCAGATAGAGATGCGCCTTGACCAACCCAGTGGTTAACGCGATCTAGATCTAGACGTAGACCTTCTTCTTGACCTTGAGCTGTTGGGTTAAAGAAACCAACTTTCTCGATGAAACGGCCAGTTGCTGCATTGCGGCTGTCCGCTACTACGATTTGATAAAATGGACGCTTCTTAGCGCCGTGACGTGCCAAACGAATGGTTACCATGTCGTCCTCTTTGCTTCTCAAAAATAAAATTAACCCCAGAGATCATTTATTGCTAAATGATTTGGGGCTCGTGCCAAAATAAAGCTCCGGAATTTTACTCTTATTCCGGAGCAATGCAAGGTCTTTAGCTACTTTTTCACCAACATAAAACTGGTTTTAAGTTTGTGAGCTAGCTAACACCTTGAAATTTTTATCGCTAGACGAAATTAACGACCGAATGGATTAAAGCCGCCACCGCCGCCCATTCCACCCATGCCGCCCATCATGCCTTGCATGTTGCGCATCATGCCTTTCATGCCACCTTTCTGCATCTTCTTCATCATCTTCTGCATTTGGGTGAACTGCTTCAGCAATCGGTTTACGTCTTGTACTTGAGTACCAGAACCCGCCGCAATACGCTTCTTACGCGAACCTTTGATCAATTCAGGGCGCTGACGCTCTTTCATCGTCATTGAGTTGATGATCGCTTCCATCTGCTTAAACATCTTATCGTCAACTTTATCTTTCACGTTGTCCGGAAGATTGTTCATGCCTGGCAGCTTATCCATCATGCCCATCATGCCGCCCATGTTTTGCATTTGTCCTAGCTGCTCACGGAAGTCTTCAAGGTCAAAGCCTTTCTTCTCTTTGAACTTCTTAGCCAGTTTCTCTGCTTTTTCGGTATCGACATTACGCTGAAGGTCTTCAATCAGTGACAGTACGTCACCCATACCAAGAATGCGTGAAGCGACACGATCTGGGTGGAACGGTTCTAGTGCGTCAGTTTTTTCACCAACACCTAAGAACTTAATCGGTTTACCTGTAATATGACGAACAGACAGCGCAGCACCACCACGCGCATCACCATCGACTTTGGTTAGAACCACACCCGTTAGTGGTAGGGTATCGCCAAAAGCTTTTGCCGTATTCGCCGCATCTTGACCTGTCATTGCATCAACAACGAATAGCGTCTCAACTGGTTTAATTGCACTATGTAGCTGTTGAATTTCAGCCATCATATGCTCATCAACCGCTAAACGACCTGCGGTATCGACAATAAGCACGTCGTAGAATTTCTTCTTCGCGTGGTCAATCGCTGCGTTAGCAATATCGATAGGCTTCTGATCGGCTGTCGATGGGAAGAAGTCCACACCAACATCAGTGGCCAATGTTTCTAGCTGTTTAATCGCCGCCGGGCGGTAAACGTCGGCAGAAACAACCAAAACTTTCTTTTTATCACGCTCTGTTAAAAGTTTGGATAGCTTACCTACAGAGGTCGTTTTACCTGCACCCTGCAGACCGGCCATTAAGATCACAGCTGGCGGTTGAGCAGCTAAGTTAAGAGCCTCGTTAGACTCTCCCATTACTGCTTCTAGCTCAGATTGAACAATCTTAATGAACTCTTGTCCTGGCGTTAGAGATTTCGACACCTCTACACCCACTGCACTCTCTTTAATACGTTTAATAAAGTCACGTACTACAGGCAGTGCTACGTCAGCTTCAAGAAGTGCCATGCGCACTTCGCGCAACGTATCTTTAATATTATCTTCGGTCAGTCGACCTTTACCGCTGATGTTTTTCAGCGTTTTGGATAATCGATCCGTTAAATTCTCAAACATCTTTGTCTCTTTACCTAGACGGTTGCAAGTAGGCTCGCCCATCACTTTTGGCGAAAATTACTATGAGTATACCTTAGCCAACCCAAGCTTGACACTGCCTAGATTACTTTTGATATCTCATGCTGAGGAAATGAAAGTGATAATTCATAGCTCAAGCCGTTGATGCAGGGTATAATTTGTTAAAAATCCACCAGCTGTTAGAGAATAATGGACAACTTAATTGCCGTTGTTGCTGCAATACTCTATTCATTAGCGATTGCAACCATAGTTCCGGGACTTGTTCATCAAACAGGGATCCGCGTTAAAACCGTTTTCGTCAGTGCTATTCTTGCGCTGGCTTTTCATGCGTGGTTGCTTAGCGATCTTATCTTGGGCTATTCAGGTCAAAACCTAAGTATCCTGAACGTGGCTTCTCTGATTAGCTTTATCATTTCTTTGGTGATGAGCGGGGCAATGCTTAAAACTCGCCTGTGGTTCTTATTACCTGTGGTATACAGTTTTTCAGCGCTTAACTTAATCGCAGCTGCTTTCTTACCAAGCACCTATATTACTCACCTTGAGCAAGACCCTAAACTGCTGATTCATATCTCTTTAGCGCTATTTTCCTATTCAACCTTAACCATCGGTGCTCTATATGCACTGCAGCTGGCTTGGCTAGATCACAAGCTGAAAGCGAAGAAAGCGCTAGCAATCAATCCAAACTTGCCGCCATTGCTGATGGTCGAGCGTCAGCTATTCAATATTATTTTGATCGGTAACGTGCTACTGACAGGCACACTATTGACTGGCTTTGTATTTGTTCAGGATATGTTTGCTCAAGGTAAAGCGCATAAAGGGATTCTCTCCTTTATTGCTTGGGTGGTTTACTCAGTCCTACTTTGGGGTCATTACCGCAAAGGTTGGCGCGGTCGCAAAGTAACCTGGTTTGCAGTCGCTGGTGCAACCTTGTTGACCTTAGCCTACTTCGGCAGTCGCTTTGTCCGCGAGATCATTCTTAACTAATCGAGAGAGAAAGGTGCATCAAGTGCACCTTTCTTTTACAATACCTCACTCTGTATTTGAAATTGACTTAACGCGCAGTTTAGGTCATAAATTAACCAAACAATCATAAGGAAAAGATAAGCTTTGGACGACATATCAACGGGTATCTTATTTGCGCTACTCGCGTGTCTTATCATTATTTCAGGATATTTTTCAGGCTCAGAGACAGGGATGATGTCTTTGAACCGCTACCGCCTCAAGCACCTAGCCAACAATGGTCATAAAGGGGCAAAACGGGTAGAAAAGCTGCTCGACCGTCCAGACCGCCTTATAGGGCTTATCTTAATTGGCAACAACCTCGTTAATATTCTCGCTTCGGCTATCGCGACCATCTTAGGTATGCGCCTTTATGGCGATCTCGGTGTCGCTATTGCGACTGGTGCTCTGACTATGGTGGTGCTTGTTTTCGCTGAAGTGACACCAAAAACACTTGCCTCGCTTTACCCTGAGCGCGTTTCTTACGCCAGCAGTATTGTTCTGACCATTTTAATGAAGCTACTCTCGCCGCTAGTGATGTTAATTAACTTCATTACCAATGGTTTCATTCGCTTGCTGGGTATCAAAGTCGATCACGGCGGTGATGACCATCTCAGTTCGGAAGAGCTCCGCACCGTAGTAAATGAAGCCGGCAGCCTGATCCCACGCCGTCACCAAGATATGCTGATTTCGATTCTCGACTTAGAGCACGTCACGGTAAACGACATTATGGTGCCGAGAAATGAAATTACCGGAATCGACATCAATGATGATTGGAAGTCGATTGTTAGACAGCTAACTCACTCTCCTCACGGCCGCGTGGTTCTCTACCGCGATCAGATTGATGAAGTGGTTGGTATGCTGCGCCTGCGTGAGTCATATCGTTTAATGCTGGAGAAGAATGAGTTCACCAAAGAGACGCTGCTCCGCGCCGCTGATGAGGTGTACTTTATTCCAGAAAGCACCCCGCTTAATGTCCAACTGCTTAAATTTCAACGCAATAAAGAGCGTATTGGTCTTATTGTCGATGAGTATGGTGACATTATTGGCCTAGTGACCTTAGAGGATATTCTGGAAGAGATCGTCGGTGAATTTACCACATCGATTGCACCAAGCTTGTCTGATGAAATCACGCCACAAGGTGATGGCAGTTTCCTTATCGAGGGCAGTGCCAATATCCGTGATATCAACAAAGGCTTAAAGTGGACGCTGCCAACCGATGGCCCGAGAACACTCAACGGTCTGATCTTAGAACATTTAGAAGACATTCCAGAAAGTCATTTAAGTGTCCAGGTATCAGGACATCCAATGGAAATCGTCGAGCTCGAAGAGAATCGCATTAAGCTGGTCAAAGTATTCCCGGTGATTAAGGCAGACTAGTCTTAAGCTGTACAATCAAAAAAGCCTCGGTAATCCGAGGCTTTTTTTCATCTTTATCACGCTTAATCTTCTGCCACACTAAATAGGTTTTCCATATTCAAACCTTGTTTGATCAGAATCTCTCTTAAACGGCGTAGCCCTTCGACCTGAATTTGACGAACACGCTCACGAGTTAGATTGATTTCTCGACCTACTTCTTCCAGTGTTGATGGCTCATAACCCAGTAAACCGAAACGACGCGCTAGCACCTCTTTCTGCTTAGGATTCAGCTCATCTAACCAATGGATAAGTGAGCTCTTAATATCATCATCCTGAGTCGAAACTTCAGGGTCAGAATTGTTAATATCAGGAATGATATCAAGCAGAGCTTTTTCCCCATCACCACCAATTGGTGTATCAACTGAACTAATACGTTCATTCAAACGTAGCATTTTGCTCACGTCATCAACGGGTTTATCAAGCTGAGTGGCAATCTCTTCCGCCGTTGGCTCATGGTCAAGTTTTTGCGAGAGCTCACGAGCAGTACGCAGATAAATATTGAGCTCTTTAACGACGTGGATAGGTAAACGGATGGTACGTGTTTGGTTCATCAGAGCACGCTCTATGGTTTGACGAATCCACCATGTTGCGTAGGTAGAGAAGCGAAAACCGCGTTCAGGGTCAAACTTCTCTACCGCTCGGATTAAACCGAGGTTTCCTTCTTCAATAAGATCAAGTAGTGCCAAACCACGATTGCTGTAACGACGGGAAATTTTCACTACTAAGCGAAGATTACTTTCAATCATACGTTTACGCGCAGCTTCGTCACCTCGTAAGGCACGACGTGCATAAAGAACTTCTTCTTCGGCGGTAAGTAGTGGAGAAAAGCCAATTTCGCCTAAATAAAGTTGTGTCGCATCTAGACTTTTCGTCGATGCATCAAACTCTTCTTTAGCCTCTTCAGCTTGTGTAGGTTTGGTCGGTTTTTTCTTTTGAAACGTTTGAACTGTTTCTTGATCGATTTCGAATTCTTCGACTTTCGTTGCTGCATTGCTGATACTCATAGCGCCTCCCCCTGGCGAGCTAGCAAGACATTACTACGTCTAATGTCGCTATATTACCTAACAGTAAATTTTTACGGCAAGTAGCGTTTTGGATTCACTGACTTACCTTGATAGCGAATTTCAAAGTGTAAGCGAACACTGCTGGCTCCAGAGCTGCCCATTGTTGCGATTTTTTGACCAGCTTTGACACTTTGCCCTTCGCGTACTAGCAACCGATCATTATGTGCGTATGCACTTAGGTAATTGTCGTTATGTTTTATAATCACGAGATTACCGTAACCACGTAGTGCATTGCCCGAATAAACCACGGTGCCGCCTGCTGTAGAAACAATGGATTGCCCACGCTGCCCTGCGATATCAATCCCCTTGTTCCCTTGATCCCCAGCAGAAAAGTTCTTGATTACTCTCCCTTTAGTTGGCCATAACCACTTGGAAACTTTATTGTTGTTTGTCGATGTACTACTGGTATTTTTGTTAACATTTTGTTTACCAGTAGATTCAACATACTCCTTTGATTTCGATTGATCAACCTTCTTTGGTGGTTGTTTTGCCACCGTTTGTTGATTGTTTTTTGAACTGGACGTATTAACTGCCTGAGTAGAGTTTTTGCTCGATGCCGTATTCTGTTTTGGAATAGAAGGGGTCGCAACAGCAGCTACAGCGACGCCAGCCCCAGTGCCACCGTACGCTGGCGCATTATAAGCAGGTTGCCAAAGTTTGAGTTTTTGACCAGGGAAGATGGTGTAAGGCTTGGTTAAACCGTTGTAACTAATGATTTCACTTACATCTTTGTCTGTGACATAGGCTATAAAATACAGCGTATCGCCCTTTTCGACCTGATAGTAACTTCCTCGATAACTCCCTCGAGAGACCGAGCTATAGTCTTTCTTCAATCCAGTCACAGGCGCAGGGGAATGCGCAGCACATCCTAATAATGTACTGCAAATACCTAAGACTAATAGAAAGTAAGACTTAAACTTCATCGCTAAGCTAGATCACCAGCAACCAGAGGAACAAAACGAACCATTTCTACCACTTGAGAGAGAAACTCATCGCCACTACGAACGATTTTTAGCAATTGCTGCTCATCCGTTCCAACAGGGATCATCAATATCCCGCCCTCTTTCAGTTGCTCTAAGAGTGCAGAAGGAACAGATTCAGCAGCTGCAGTAACAATGATGGCATCAAAAGGGCCTTTCGCTGCCCAGCCTTGCCAGCCATCACCATGCTTAGTGGATATATTGTAAATATCCAGCTGCTTTAGACGACGCTTTGCTTCCCATTGCAGAGTCTTAATACGTTCAATCGAATAAACGTGCTCAACAAGCTGAGACAACACCGCTGTTTGATAACCAGAGCCAGTACCAACTTCAAGTACCTTACTGCTGCGTGTAAGCTCCAACATCTCTGTCATCTTCGCCACTATGTATGGCTGAGAAATAGTTTGCCCTTGCCCTATCGGCAACGCATTGTTGTCATAAGCTTGATGAATCATCGCCTGAGAGACAAATTGCTCTCGCGGCAATCTATAAATTGCATCTAGCACTTTCTGATCTTGAATCCCATTCGCAACCAGAAATTCGCGCAATCTATCGGCATGTGGGTTTGTCATGCTTAACTATCCTTTAACCAATTACCCATGCTTTGTATCGACTCATGCGCCGTTAAATCCACCTGTAATGGTGTGATTGAAACAAAGCCTTGTTCGATAGCATTAAAGTCCGTGCCCTCTCCTGCATCCTGTTCTTTGCCCGGAGGGCCTAACCAATAAATATCATGCCCACGAGGATCTTTCTGCTTAATCATCGCTTCAGCGTGATGACGCGCACCGAGTCGGGTGACTTGCGTCCCTTTTAGCGCATCATAAGCTAAATCAGGCACATTGACGTTTAACAAACGGTTAGTCGGGATTGGCTTATTCGCATGCTGCGAAACCAATTGTCGCGCTATCACTGCCGCTGTAGCAAAGTTTTCCTTACCCACCAGCGAGAACGCGATAGATTGCACCCCGAGGAAGTGCCCTTCCATCGCGGCAGCCACCGTACCGGAGTACAGGACATCATCACCAAGATTCGCACCGTGGTTAATCCCTGTCAGCACTAAGTCTGGCAGTTCATCTTTCATCAACTCATTAAGAGCAAAGTGAACACAGTCTGTCGGCGTGCCTTGCACCGAATACACTTTCGGCGCAATTTCATTAACACGTAAAGGCTGCTCGAGCGTTAAGGAATTCGATGCACCAGAACGATTTCGGTCTGGTGCAACAATCGTGACTTCAGCCATATCACGCAATGCATCAGCCAGGGTATGAATACCTTCAGCGTGCACGCCATCATCATTACTTATTAAGATTTTAAGTAAGTTGTCGCTCATTAATACTGGCGCTCCACTTCAACTTCTTCAATCAGCTCTCGGATGATTGCGGTAGCAAAACAGCCTGCGTCTAATGAAAAACGTAGCGTGATGTTATCGCCATCAACTTGCCAAGTTAAATCCTGAGGCATTAACGAAATAGCGCGGCGGTCATGGCGCATGCGATTACCACGAATTAACGCCATGAGATCCGGTTCAGCATCTAAGTGAGGCTGCTCAAGAGCTAATGCCTGATCGGTTGTCGGCAATGCATTATCACCAGCAAGTGCTGCTGTTAGCAGTGTCGTACCTTCAGCAATACCATTATTAAATGATTCAACCGCGTCGGCTATCACTGACTCTTGCTGACCATTAACCTCTACAAGATCGCCCACTAGAACTTGGTCAAAGCAGCCCTTTTCAATGCGCTCAGAAACAATGGTATTAAAAATCCAAGAGCGAGCAGCAGATAGATAAAGGCTACGCTTATTCTGATTACGGGTACGAACGTTTTCACGCCCCCAGCGGCGAGCCTCATCGAGATTGTTGCCTTGATTACCAAAACGCTGGCTGCCAAAGTAATTTGGTACACCTGTTTTCACAATAGACTCGAGCCGTGCTAATACTTCATCCACATCGCTGACATCGGATAACGTCACGGCAAACTGGTTGCCAACTAAGTCACCTGGGCGGAGCTTTTTGTTGTGACGGTCAGTCGCTAAAATTTCAATGCTTGGGTACTGAGCCAGAAATTGACTGAAGTCAGGCGTATCACCTTTCGGTAAGTGAACACTTAACCACTGCTCTGTCACCGCATGACGGTCTTTCAAACCAGCCCAACTCACATCTTTGGATTTAACGCCACAAGTCTTGGCCAGTTCATTGGCAACAAAGCTAGTGTTCTCACCGGTTTTACGAATACGCACCATCAGATGCTCACCCGAACCGGTAAAGTCGAAACCTAGGTTTTCGTTAACTTGAAAATGTTCAGCTTTGGCTTTTAATTTGCCTTTCGCATTTGGCTTGCCATTCAGGTAAGCCAAAGAAGATAAAATATCAGACATACTCTTTCCACTCTAGGTCGCTTTAGATAGTGTAAAACAACCTAGCATTTATTATTTTTTAAGCAGCAGTACAACCGCTTCCGTTGCAATGCCTTCTTTACGACCAGTAAAACCCAGTCGCTCAGTCGTTGTCGCTTTGACGTTGACATTACCCAGTTCGGTTTCAAGATCTTCGGCAATCACTTGGCACATAGATTCTATATGAGGAGCCATCTTAGGTGCTTGAGCCATAATGGTAATATCAGCATTGCCTAACACGTAGCCTTTTTCTTTTACACGGCGGTAGACATCTCTTAGCAAATCTCGGCTATTCGCCCCTTTCCACTTATCATCAGTATCAGGGAAATGACGACCAATGTCGCCCTCTGCGATAGCACCTAACAGCGCATCACACAGTGCATGCAGCGCCACGTCACCGTCAGAGTGAGCAATCAGCCCTTGCTCATACGGAACCGCAACACCACCAATAATTACCGGGCCTTCGCCACCAAATTTATGCACATCAAAGCCGTGGCCAATTCGAATCATGAGTTATCCTTTGTTTCTATTTAGATAAAACTCGGCTAATGCTAAGTCTTCAGGCTGAGTTATTTTTATATTGTCTGAGCGACCTTGAACTAGAGCTGGCTTAAGGTTTAGCCACTCGATAGCTGAAGCCTCATCAGTAATTTGGACGCCTTGTTTCAAGGCGTCAGCCAAAGCTTGCGTTAGCATCTGAGTTTTAAACATCTGTGGAGTAAGTGCGTGCCACAGTGCTTCCCTATCTACAGTATGATCAATCTCTTGATTCTGGTTTGAGCGTTTCATCGTATCTCGAACCGGAGCTGCGAGGATCCCCCCGAGTTGATTGGCTAGGGCAGACTCAATCAAACGATCAATATCTGCTAAATCAACACACGGTCTTGCTGCGTCATGAACCATGACCCACTCAGATAATTGGTGCTGCTTCACATAGTGTAATGCAGATAATACCGAATCAGCGCGCTCTTTGCCGCCTGCCACACGAATGACTTGCGGATTTGATGCTAAAGAGAGCTCAGGAAAGTATGGGTCACCATCAGTAATTGCGACCACCACATGACTCACCGCAGAGTGAAGTAATAACTTCTCTATGGTGTGCTCTAGTACCGTCTGTTGATTGATCTGAAGGTATTGCTTTGGTCGATCCGCTTTCATGCGGCTACCGACACCCGCCGCTGGAACAATTGCGACAATCGATGGAGAGATTGCAGACATCTAGTTATCGTCTCCAATAATTCGATAAAACGTTTCGCCTTCTTTAATCATACCCAGCTCATGCCGGGCACGTTCTTCAATTGCATCAAGGCCTTGGCGCAAATCATCAATCTCAGCGAACATTTCATTGTTGCGCCCTTGAAGGTTGCTATTGACCTGATGCTGCACCTGAGTTTCCGCATTGACCGCTTGAAAGTCAGAAATTCCATTTTTGCCGAACCACAATTCAGCTTGTAGCCAGCCTAAAACTAAGAGTAGGGTCAGAGCAAAAATTCGCATATCGTCAATTAAAGAAGAGAGAAAAAGAAAGACCACATATATATCACAATGTCGCTGCTGGCGCGAGATTGGACAATGTGGTCTTACAAAGAAAAGACTGATATTTAACGATTAGTTGAGTGCTAGGAAAGCAAACAAACCTAAACCAAGTAACAGTCGATAAATAACAAACGGTGTCATACCCATCTTAGAAATCAGCTTCAAGAAGAAGTGAATACAGATATAAGCACTAATGAATGACGTTACGATACCCGTCATTAAGAAGCCAAAATGAATCGGTTCACCACTGGTAACCAGCTTCAAGCCTAAATAGCTGCCTGCTAGTAAGATGATTGGAATCGACATTAGGAACGAGAAACGCGCTGCTGCTTCACGGGTAAAGCCAAGATAAAGCGCCGCAGTAATCGTCGCCCCCGAGCGAGAGGTACCCGGAATCATTGCTAACGCTTGGCTAATACCGATAAACAGTGCTTTTTTCCAGTCTGCTTGGTATTCGTCATCCGCCAATTTAGAGTTTTTATCGACATACCAAAGCAGTAAACCAAATACGATGGTCGTCGTCGCAATCACCCACGCACTGCGTAAATAAAGCTCGATGAAGTCTTTCATCAATAAACCAAAGATACAGGCAGGAATCGTCGCAATAACAATCATCCAAGCTAATTTGGCTTCTTTACTGCGCTCACCTTTAAAGATAGAAGCAAAGAAAGCACTCAACAAAGAGACCACTTCTTTGCGGAAGTAGATGATGACCGCCGCTAACGTACCAACGTGTACCGCGACATCAAAGGCTAAACCTTGATCTTCCCAACCTAGAATAGCCGATGGTAGGATCAGGTGCGCCGAGCTTGAAATCGGCAAAAATTCGGTTAAGCCTTGAATCAAAGCAAGGATAAAAGCTTCAAAATAACCCATTAGATTCTCTTAATTATTAACTAAACCACTTTGCTACTGGTGAAAGCGGTAATTCAAACTGAAACTGTTGAGCGATCTGTTCGATCGTTCGACCATCGTTAGGGACCACCAACTGAGGGCAGAGTTCCAACAACGGTTGCAACACAAAGGCATATTTGAAGATATCACTACGCGGCAACTCTGGCGTATCTTGGGAAATCTGTTCACCAAATAGAATGATATCGAGATCAACCGTTCTTGGCTCCAATTTACCCGCATCGACTGCGCGGCCCCATTTGAACTCAATATCACGTAATTGGCGTGAAAATTCCGTTAAATCAAACTGCGTCTTCATTTCTACAACTAGGTTGTAAAATGGCTGACTTTCAAACCCTACCGCTTCACATTCATAAATCGTCGAGATTCGCAGTTCAGCATCTAAGGCTCTTAGTTCGCCGATTGCCGCTTCAACGTGCTTATGCCGGGCTATGTTTGAACCTATTCCGACATAAACAGTAATCATGCATTGCCTCGCTCAATGACCACGCCGACACCTTTCGCTTGAGCAACAGCACCAGGCTTGGTTAAACGAATTTTAATCCAAGGAACATTAAATCGTGCCATTATCAATTCCGCCACTTCTTCAGCAACACGTTCAACCAACAGGAAGCGTCCGCCTTCGATATGGTCTAATACCGCTTGGCTTACTTGCGAATAATCAAGCGCATCGACAACATCATCACTCTTACCCGCAGGACGATTATCATGTGCCATTTCAATATCAAGCACGAGTTTTTGCTTAATCTCTTGCTCCCAGTCATAAACACCAATGGTAGTGATTACTTCTAATTGCTCGATAAATACTTTATCCATGTGTTAATTCCTTTAGAGGTCGGATACCCAAGCTAGGTAAAAAGTCGTACTATTTCAATCTCAAACACTCTTGCGGTAGTTTGAGCGTGTCAGGCGCGATATAATATCAATTAGTTGCTTGACTAACACCTGTTTCAGACGAGTTACCTTACTATGACCCCATTAGCACTGGTTATGATCATTGTTGCCTACCTTCTAGGCTCGATCTCGAGTGCTGTTTTGATCTGTCGTATTCTACGTTTACCTGACCCTCGCGGCGTTGGTTCAAATAACCCCGGCGCCACTAATGTGTTGCGTATCGGTGGGAAAAAAGCGGCGGCAGCTGTTTTACTCTGCGACATGTTAAAAGGAACGCTTCCAGTCTGGGGCGGTTACTTCCTTGATATTGAGCCAGTCATCTTAGGCGTGATTGCTATTGCCGCCTGCCTAGGTCATATGTATCCACTCTTCTTTCATTTTAAAGGTGGAAAAGGCGTTGCGACCGCTTTAGGAGCAATTGCGCCAATCGGCTTAGATCTGACGGGAATGATCATTGCGACCTGGTTAAGCGTCGCTTTTGTGTTTCGCTACTCTTCTCTGGCCGCCATCGTCACAGTTCTACTGGCGCCGTTTTACACTTGGATGATTAAACCTCAATACACTTTGCCTGTGGCTATGCTGTGCTGCCTGATTGTTTTTCGCCATCATCAAAACATCAAGCGACTTATTGATGGGACAGAGCCCAAAGTGGGTGAGAAGAAGAATGGATTAAATAAAGCCTCTTAATATAGAGGCTTTATTTTTATAGAAGCTTTATGTTTAAGCCAGGCTAAGCGTAAACGCGCGATAAGAAGTTTTTCAGCATCTCAGTGACAAACTCTGGCTGTTCAAGATTTGAAATATGCCCCGCCTTAGGGATCTGAATCAACTCCGAACCAGTAATGCAATCGTGCATCAGATAAGACTCAAGTACCGGGCGAGGCTTATCTTCTTGGCCTACTGCGATCAACACAGGCAGAGCAAAATTTTCAATCTCTTCGATTTGATCGCGTCGACCAAAGACCATTCGACCGACTCTTGCCACTTCAACTGCTTGCTCGCCTTGTAACTGACTCAGAAAGTGAGAGAACTGCTCTACTAACTTCGGATTGTCCTGACTAGCATTATTAGCAAAAAACAGCGGCGTAACCGCTTCTACAATTGGCGCCGGAACCGCTTTAGCCTGAGTAATTGCATCTAACATGCCAAAGTATTTTTTATGGGTAACTTCTGGCTCTAATCCGACAAAGGTATCCATCAATACCAGTGAGTGAACGCGTGAAGGAACCAAAGAGGCCACTTCTGTTCCCCACATCCCGCCGACCGATAGACCAACAATAGAGAAATGTTCAATCTGTAAATGGTCCAAAAGAGCCACTACCTGCTTGGCATAATCTGACAATGAGCGGGTTGTTTCTGGCGCTGCATCAGACTCACCATGAGCCCATAACTCAGGCACAATGCAACGATAGTGCTGACTGAGCGCTTCTACTTGTGGCGCCCACATCTTGCTATCCCATAAATAGCTATGACCAAACACCAATACTGGCCCTGTACCTACATCTTGATAAGCCATTTCTCGGCCATCGACAGCAAACTTGTGCATACTTCTATCCATTGATTATTTTTATAAAATCGGAGGGTAACATTATTTCCTCAACTAAGAAGTCGGAACTCTCTTGGTTCAGATAAAGAAAAGGCCGCCATGATAGCGACCTTATTTAAACAGATTATGACGATTACGCGATCGGTTCCAATTGATCAATTGGCCAACGCGGTGTGGCTTGTACCGATAAGTCAGCCACTTCACCATTTTTAAGTCGTTGCATACCTGCATAGGCAATCATTGCACCGTTATCGGTACAAAACTCAGTGCGCGGATAATAAACTTCACCACCAATCTTCTTCGCTAACTGCTCAAGATCAGCGCGTAAACGTCGGTTAGCACTTACCCCACCGGCAATAACAATACGCTTGAAGCCAGTTTGCTCTAATGCGCGTTTACACTTAATGGTTAACGTAGCACATACCGCTTCTTCAAAAGCTAACGCAATATCCGCACGAGTTTGCTCATCATCACCATTGGCGGCAATGGTATTGGCAGTAAACGTTTTAAGACCAGAAAAGCTCATATCAAGTCCAGGACGATCGGTCATTGGACGTGGGAATTTAAAGCGACCCGGCGTGCCTTTTTCCGCCAATTTAGATAGTAGCGGGCCACCTGGGTAATCAAGCCCCATCAGTTTAGCGGTTTTATCGAATGCTTCACCAGCAGCATCATCAATCGACTCACCGAGGATCTTATATTCACCAATCCCTTTCACTTCAACCATCATGGTGTGACCGCCTGACACCAATACCGCTACAAATGGGAATGGCGGTGGGTTATCTTCAAGCATCGGCGCTAATAAGTGACCTTCCATATGGTGGACAGGTACCGCTGGTACGCCCCACGCATAAGCGACACTACGGCCAATCGTTGCACCAACTAGTAGTGCACCCACTAAACCAGGACCAGCGGTGTACGCCACACCATCGATATCTTTTGGTGTGAGGTTCGCTTCTTTTAATGCCGCTTTAATAAGAGGAATAGTCTTTTTCACATGATCACGGGATGCAAGCTCTGGTACTACACCGCCGTAATCAGCATGCAGTTTTACCTGGCTATATAATTGATGAGAAAGCAGTCCTTTCTCATCATCATAAATTGCAATTCCTGTTTCATCACAAGAGGTTTCGATACCAATAATGCGCATGCTTTGTCCCGGATGTATTTGTCTCTAATTCAAAATTGGCGCAATCTTACCTCGCCTTGGCTTCGCAAACAAATTTTGTGCAAACTCTACCCAACAAAATACTTTACAAAGGCTATGCGATCGGATTAAAATTCCGCACCATTTTTGATCAAGCTGGTTTGAGACCGAACATCAGTGTTTGGCTCACTAACGTTCCAGCATTAACGAATTAACCCCTGAGGTGAAAGGCATATGCCAGTAGTTAAAGTACGTGAAAACGAACCGTTCGACGTTGCTCTACGTCGTTTCAAACGCTCTTGCGAAAAAGCAGGTATCCTTTCTGAAGTGCGTCGTCGTGAGCACTACGAAAAACCAACTACAGTTCGCAAACGCGCTAAAGCAGCAGCTCAAAAGCGTCACGCTAAGAAGCTAGCTCGCGAAAACGCACGTCGCGTTCGCCTGTACTAATAACTAAGTCCTAAAGGATTATAGTTATGGCTCTTATTGACACGCTCAAAGAAGAGCAAAAATTAGCGATGAAAGCCAAGGACAAACCGCGCCTTGGCACTATCCGTTTAGCTCTGTCAGCAATTAAGCAACGTGAAGTCGACGAACAGATCACTCTGGGCGATGACGACATTCTTGCTGTGCTAACTAAAATGGTTAAACAGCGTCGCGACTCTGTAGCTCAATTTGAATCTGCTAATCGTCAAGATCTAGCAGACGCTGAGAAAGCTGAAATCGCTGTACTTGAGGACTTTATGCCTCAACCGCTTACTGATGAAGAAGTAACTGCACTAGTTGAAAGTGCGATTGCCGAATCTGGTGCTGCGGGCATGCAAGACATGGGTAAAGTGATGGGCGTTCTTAAGCCTCAAATCCAAGGGCGCGCAGATATGGGTAAGGTAAGTGGTTTAGTTCGCGCTAAACTGGCTTAATCTCCCACCCTATTGCAACAAGCCGTGCTATCCTCTGGAATGCGCGGCTTGTTTGTATCTACCCTCTCTAATTGTTAGTGCATTTTTCTAAGGTTTTATGGCAGGACACATCCCTCGTAGTTTCATTGATGACCTCCTTGCTCGACTCGATATCGTCGACATTATTGATGCTCGCGTAAAACTTAAGAAAAAAGGCAAAAACTACGGTGCTTGCTGCCCGTTCCATAACGAAAAGACCCCTTCATTTAGCGTCTCGCAAGAAAAGCAGTTCTATCATTGCTTTGGTTGTGGCGTACACGGTAATGCCATCGACTTTATGATGGAGTACGAGCGCTTAGAGTTTGTTGAAGCAATTGAAGAGCTGGCATCATTCCTTGGTTTAGATGTTCCAAGAGAACAGCACCAAGGCGGTAGCTTCCAATCCAATCAACCTAAAGCCAACTCAGAGCAAAAGCGCAATCTCTATGACTTGATGGGCAGTATCGCTCAGTTCTATCGTGATCAACTCAAGCAGCCAAAAAGCAAAGTTGCCATTGATTACCTAAAAGATCGTGGGCTTTCAGGCCAGATTGTGCAGAAGTTTGGTATCGGTTATGTCGCTGATGAGTGGGATTTAGTACGTAAGAACTTCGGTCAAACGCCGCAAACTCAAGAGATGCTTGTCTCTGGCGGCATGTTGATTGAAAACGATAAAGGCAACCGCTACGACCGATTCCGTGGTCGAGTGATGTTCCCTATTCATGACCGCCGTGGTCGAGTCATCGGTTTTGGTGGCCGTGTTCTGGGTGACGGAACGCCTAAATACTTAAACTCACCAGAAACCCCTATCTTCCATAAAGGCAAAGAGCTCTACGGCCTGTATGAAGTGATGCAAGCTTATCGCGAGCCACCGAAAGTCTTGGTGGTGGAAGGTTATATGGATGTGGTCGCTTTGGCCCAGTATGGTGTCGATTACTCAGTAGCCTCACTAGGCACATCGACAACTGGCGATCATATTCAGCTATTGTTCCGCCAAACCAATACAGTGGTTTGTTGCTACGACGGAGATAGAGCGGGTAAAGAAGCCGCTTGGCGCGCTTTAGAAAACGCTCTGCAATATCTAAAAACAGGCAATACGCTTAAGTTTTTGTTCCTCCCTGACGGTGAGGACCCAGATAGCTACGTACGTAAGCATGGCAAAGAGGCGTTTGAGCAGCAGATCGAACACGCAACACCACTATCAAGCTATCTATTTGATAACTTAATTGAAATACACCAGCTAAACCTTGGCAGTAACGAAGGTAAATCCGCACTGCGAGCACACGCCAGCGCTCTGATTGATAAAATACCCGACCCTTACTTCCAAGAACTGCTAGAAAAACTGCTCGATGAGCGCACCGGTTTTGACAACCGACGACGCCAGCCTCGCAAGAAGCAAAGTAACAGTCGACCTCAACCGCATAAAGAGATCAAACGTACGCCAATGCGTGAAGTGATCGCTTTGCTTATCAAGAATCCGAGCTATGCTCAAATGGTACCAGATCTCTCAAGTGTGAGAGAGTTAACAGTGCCAGGGCTAAGTTTATTTGTCGAAGTGCTTGAATATTGTCATCAACATCCCAATATAACTACGGGCCAGTTAATAGAACATTGGCGAAACAGTAGCCACGAGGCACTCTTATCTCGACTTGCAGGGTGGGAAATCCCCCTCGATGAAGATAATGAACAAGATATATTTTTAGACTCATTGGACAAAATACTTGCCCAGTGCGTCGAAAAACAAATTGAAAACCTGCAGGCTAAAGAAAGAAGCGTCGGTTTATCAACCGAAGAAAGAAGGGAGCTGCTAGCGTTAATGCTAGATTTAAAAGCGTAACCCTGTTCGATTAGTCAGCAATAAATAAATTTGTTAAGATGTGTGGTTTGCAACTCGCATACTAATTCCTTCACCAGATACTAAGTTGGATACCGTCTATGGATCAAAATCCGCAGTCACAGCTGAAACAACTTGTCATTAAAGGCAAGGAACAAGGCTATCTGACCTACGCAGAAGTAAACGACCACCTGCCCGCAGAAATCGTCGATTCAGAGCAGGTCGAAGATATCATTCAGATGATCAACGATATGGGCATTCGAGTAGTTGAAACTGCTCCTGATGCCGATGATCTTGCACTGAATGATGACGATACAATCACCGATGAAGATGCGGCAGAAGCTGCAGCCGCTGCGCTATCTAGCGTAGAAAACGAAATCGGCCGAACCACTGACCCAGTACGTATGTACATGCGTGAAATGGGTACTGTTGAGCTATTGACTCGTGAAGGCGAGATCGATATTGCTAAGCGTATTGAAGATGGTATTAACCAAGTTCAAAATGCAGTGGCAGAGTATCCAGGCACCATCCCATACATTCTTGAACAGTTTGATAGAATTCAAGCAGAAGAACTACGTCTTACTGACCTTATCACGGGCTTTGTTGATCCTGATGCTGACGAAACGGCAGCACCTACAGCGACTCACATCGGCTCTGAACTTGCAGAGTCTGAACTTGAAGATGAAGACGCTGAAAAAGAAGAGTCTGACGACTCTGACGATGATGAGGAAGAAGAGGAAGATACAGGTATTGATCCTGAGCTTGCTCTAGAGAAGTTCACTGCGCTTCGCAATACGTTCCAAAATTACCAGTTGGCATGTAACGAGTACGGCAACGAAAGCCCGAAAGCAACACTTGCTCACGAAATGGTTATCGACGTATTCAAAGAGTTTCGTCTTACTCCAAAGCAATTTGACTACCTAGTTGAAGAGCTGCGCACGTCAATGGAACGTGTACGTACTCAAGAACGTCTTATCATGAAGGCGACGGTTGAATACGGTAAGATGCCTAAGAAGTCATTCATTACTCTATTTACAGGTAACGAATCGACTGACGCTTGGTTAGATGAAATTCTTGCATCTGATAAGCCATACGCTGAAAAAGTTCGCCGCAGCGAAGATGACATTCGTCGCTCGATCTCTAAATTGAAGATCATCGAAGAAGAAACATCTCTAACGGTTCAAAACATCAAAGATATCAGCCGTCGCATGTCTATCGGTGAAGCGAAAGCTCGCCGTGCGAAGAAAGAGATGGTTGAAGCAAACTTACGTCTGGTAATTTCTATTGCGAAGAAATACACCAACCGTGGTCTACAGTTCTTGGATCTAATCCAGGAAGGTAACATCGGTCTGATGAAAGCAGTAGATAAGTTCGAATACCGTCGTGGTTACAAGTTCTCGACTTACGCAACGTGGTGGATCCGTCAGGCAATCACTCGTTCAATCGCAGACCAAGCACGTACGATTCGTATTCCGGTACACATGATCGAAACGATCAACAAGCTGAACCGTATCTCTCGTCAAATGCTACAAGAGATGGGCCGCGAGCCACTACCGGAAGAACTGGCAGAGCGTATGCAAATGCCAGAAGATAAGATCCGTAAAGTACTGAAAATTGCTAAAGAGCCAATCTCTATGGAGACACCAATCGGTGACGACGAAGATTCGCATCTAGGTGATTTCATTGAAGATACAACGCTTGAGCTACCACTAGACTCTGCAACTGCAGGCAGCCTAAAAGTAGCGACAAAAGACGTTCTAGCGGGCCTTACACCACGCGAAGCAAAAGTACTGCGTATGCGTTTTGGTATCGACATGAACACTGACCATACTCTTGAAGAAGTAGGTAAGCAGTTCGACGTTACTCGTGAACGTATCCGTCAGATCGAAGCAAAAGCACTGCGTAAACTTCGTCACCCAAGCCGCTCAGAAACTCTGCGCAGCTTCCTAGACGAATAATCGACTTGATGTTTGATTGATTAAAAGGTGAGCACTTGCTCACCTTTTTTGTCTCTAGGGATTTAAGTGGATAAAAACTAAGCGCATTTAGCCTTAATCGCGTCTAGACAGCCCGATCCTCATCCCCTATAATCGTTGACCTATTAAGGCCCCTTAGCTCAGTGGTTAGAGCAGTCGACTCATAATCGATTGGTCCGCAGTTCAAGTCTGCGAGGGGCCACCAAATACAGAAAAGGCGCATAGAGCAATCTATGCGCCTTTTTCGTTTTAAGCTAAAATCACCAATCTAAAAGCCTTTGGCCTTCTTGATTAAGTCGTAAGCATTTTGAATTTCTTGGGCTTTTTCTTTCGCCACATTCATCATTTCAGGCGGCAACCCCTTGGCCATCAGTTTGTCTGGGTGATGCTCGTTCATCAGTTTACGATAAGCGCGCTTAACCGTTTTAGCATCAGCATTACCATCCACGCCAATCAATTTGTATGCATCACTTAACTGCTCTGCACTAGACGCTTGTTGCCAGCCACCTCCTGAATGGTGAGAGCCTCCACCCGCTTGGCCCCCAAAACCACCTTGCTGAAAACGAAATGCCGCTTCTTGCATTCTTAGTCGTTGTTCAAGCTGCTCAGAAGAGAAATTCAAGCCACGAGCAATTTTGTGCAGTACATTACGCTCACTTGGGTGGATATCACCATCAGCAAACGCTGCCGAGATCTGTAGCTCTAAGAAAAACTGCATAAGGTCAAAACGACCACCTGCCGAGATACGAACTCGCTCTAGCACGGTATCTAAAGGAAAGTCACTCTCTTTGCCTTCACGAAACGCATTTTGCGCTGCTTTGCGTTGCTCGCCGTGTAGGCTCATGCGATCCATCATGGTGCTCGCAAGCTGGATCTCTTCTTTAGTGACCTGTCCTTTCGCTTTTGCAACATGGCCCATGACCGCGAATGCGGCTTTAAAGAACTCCTCTTGACGCTGAGCTTGGCTTGGTCCACTGCCAAAACCAGTATTAAACCCAGCTTGACGTAAACGACGAGCTTTATCGAATTGGTGACCTATAAATAAGCCGAATACAGCGCCAAATGCTCCCCCAAATAGGAAACCAAAGAAGGTGCCAAGAATTTTGCCAAAAATATGCATTATGTGCTCTCAATCTCTGAATTTTTTCGCCGTGAAGCGGTCTGATAGTGCCGTAAGCTTCAAATTACTTTATTATAAGGACCGTTTTATTTTACATTCGGTCACCTATTCACCGGATATATCAAGTTCAACAGGATAGTCAAACTCGATGTTACGTTTTCCACGCTCCTTGTTAGCCGCTTCAATCAGTGCTGCTTTTGTAGTGCCTCAGACTCAAGCAGAAACTATATCAGACGATAGTGTGCAGGAACTGCCCGCTGTAGATCAATGTTTGATCAACGAACCTGAGCCTGAAAACCCAAATCAACTACCTGTAAACGTCGAAGCAGATAGCTTAGAAGCTATTAACGGTGAAAAAGCGACCTACCGTGGTAATGTTGTTGTCGTGCAGGGTAAAAAGCGTATGCTTGCTGACAATGTTACTTTGCACCAGCAAGAAAATGTGGTTGTAGCAGAAGGTAATGTGACCTTCAGTGATGGTGAAGTTAAGACGATTTCAGACAAAGCCACCAACAACCTAAATACTGATTTTGTTACGCTTGAGAATACCAATTATCAGTTCTTGTGTGAACCTGGTCGTGGGGAAGCCGTTTATGTCTCTAAGACCGGTAAATCCGTCTACGAAATAGAAGATGGCTCTATCACCTCTTGTCCTGAAGGTGATAACTCATGGCGTATGGTAGCTTCGAGTATTGACATCGACCAAGATGAAGAAGAAGCGACCTTCTACAACCCCCGCTTTGAGGTTGTTAGTGTCCCTGTATTCTATCTTCCGTATCTTACTGTGCCGATTGGTGATACGCGTAAAACAGGTTTCCTTTACCCAACTGCGTCTTACGGTTCAAGTGACGGCTTTGAAATGGAGGTTCCTATCTATTGGAACCTCGCGCCTAACTACGATCTAGAGACCACGTTTAAATATATGCAAGAGCGCGGAACTCAGCTCAACAGTGAACTGCGCTATCTATCTGACTTAGGCTTTAGCTCTTTCAAATCAGAATATCTTCCTGATGATAAAAAATACACTGAGTATGGCGATCGTTGGGGCTTCCAATGGCAGCACTCTGGAATTTTCCAGAAGAATTGGAAGTTTGAGGTCGACTATTCTAAAGTCAGTGATATTGCCTACTTCTCACATATCGACTCATCAATCGGTAATCGAGAAGATGGTCAGCTAATCCAAGAAGCACAAGCTACCTATCGTTCAGAATCATGGGACGCATCGCTTCTAACACGTGATTTCCAAGTTCTAACGACCAGTAACAACTTGCCTTATCGCTTACTACCTCAATTAGAGTATAACTATTACGCTCCTGAGCTTATGCGTTACCTCGACTTTGATATGACAAGCCATATTTCGAGATTCGATACCGATGCGGAAGGTAAACCGTCAGCGACTCGCGTGCATATCGAGCCAGGTCTAACCATCCCTATAGGTACAACCTGGGGCAGTTGGACTACAGAAGCAAGGTTACTTGGTACTTACTATCAACAGGATCTTGATGGCGTAGATACCACCAGTGGCGACAAAGATTCAAACCCGTACTACGGCCTTGAAGAGAATGTCTCACGCGTTATTCCGGAATTCCGAACTCATGCGGGTGTAGTGCTAGAGCGAGATACCACTATCTTTAATGGCTACACTCAAACACTGGAACCACAGGTTCAGTATGTTTACGTACCAGAAGAAGATCAAAGCAGTATAGGCAACTACGATACGACACTGCTACAAACTGACTACTACGGCCTATTCCGTAGTCGCAAGTACAGCGGCGTAGATAAAATAGCTAAGGCGAACCAATTTAGCTACGGTGCCTCTTCTCGCTTCTTTGATGACGGTTACAAAGAAAGGCTGAATATCTCTTTTGGTCAGATTTTCTATATCGATAAAGACACTAAGAGCGATACCTTTAACTCGGAAGACACAAGAAAGTCTAATTACTCAGCGTGGGCTGTCGAAATGGACTTTAACTATGATGATTACCTGTTTTATCATGGTGGTATCCAATACGATATTGATACCAGTGAAGTTCAGCTAGGTAACAGCACTCTTGAATACCGTTTTAATGGTGGCTACGTCCAAGGTAACTACCGCTATGTGACTAAGGATTACTTGCAAGATACCGTAGATTTTGATGTTAGCGACATCACATTGGATGGTATTTCACAAGCGGGCTTACTGGCTGGTTATCAAATTAATCGCAACTGGAACACCAGTGCACAATATTTCTACGACTTAACCACTGAAGAGTCACTAGAATGGCTAGCACGTCTTAATTACACATCAGACTGCTGGTACGTTGGGTTTACCTATACCAAACAGCTACAAAGCTGGGATCCAAGCTTCTCAAGCTACCCTAACTCAAACCCTGTCTATGAAAACAACTTTAGCCTCAACTTCGGCATCATTGGTTTCGGTACAAGAATTGGTGCAGATTCAGGGATGACCGGATTAGATAGCGCAGGTAACTCATTAGGTTACGGTCGCCCATTCTTCTTAAACAACTAATTAGCAAGCCTGATGTCTAAGACATCAGGCGATTTGAATTTATAGGACTTTCAATGAAGTTTTGGAAACAAACATTACTGACACTGATGATCGCAAGCCCGCTAGGCTTAGTGCAGGCAGAGCCTGTCGCACTAGATAAAGTCGCTGTGATAGTAAACACAGGCGTTGTGTTACAAAGTGATATCGATACCTCAATTAAAACGCTTAAGGCCAATGCAAAGAAAAAAGGTCAATCTTTGCCATCAGAAGAGATTCTAACTGAGCAAGTAACCGAAAAGCTGATTGTCGACACGATTCAACAGCAAGAAGCGGAACGCCTAGGTGTGCGTATTGATGATAATCGCCTTAACGAAGCGATTGGCGAAATTGCGAAAAACAACCAGCAAACCGTAGAACAACTGCGTGCCTCTATTGCCAGTGAAGGCCTAAGCTATGCGGAATTTCGAGAGCAGATCCGTAAAGAAATTGCCGCCAGTGAAGCTCGCAATGCGCTAGTTCGCCGCCGCATCAACATCTTGCCAGCAGAAGTTGATAACTTAAGTGAGTTATTAGCCCAAGAGACTAATGCCACGGTTCAATACAAAATTGGTCACATCCAACTGCGTGTAAATGACGGTGATGATAAATCACAAATCGAAGCTCAGGCTAAAGAGTTGGTAAAAGAGCTCAATAATGGCGCTGACTTTAGCACTATGGCTTACACCTACTCCAAAGGCCCTAAAGCACTACAAGGTGGCGATTGGGGTTGGATGCGTAAAGAAGAAATGCCAACCATTTTCGCCGATCAGATTAAGCTACAAAACAAAGGCAGCATCATTGGTCCATTCCGCAGCGGCGTTGGTTTCCATATTCTAAAAATTGAAGATGTGAAAGGTCTAGAAACCGTTGCGGTGACTGAGGTCAATGCTCGCCATATCCTTATCAAACCGACTGTCATCCTAAGTGATGACGGCGTGAAAAACACCTTAAACAACATCATCCGTCAAATCAAAGCCGGTGAAGCGACCTTTGGTGAACTGGCTCAACAATACAGCCAAGATCCTGGCTCTGCCGCGCAAGATGGTGAATTGGGTTATCAAACATCTGATCTGTATGTTCCAGAGTTCAAACACCAAGTCGATACACTGCCTGTTGGCCAAATCAGTGAACCATTTAAAACCGTTCATGGCTGGCATATTGTTGAAATTCTCGATCGCCGTGAAGTAGACCGTACCGACTCTGCACTAAAGAATAAAGCTTACCGAATTTTGTTTAACCGTAAGTTCAATGAAGAAGCAAGTGCATGGCTACAAGAAATTCGCGCCAGTGCCTACGTAGAAGTCATTGAGGATACAGAGCAAGATGAACTGTAAACGAATTATTGTCACCGCTGGTGAGCCGGCGGGTATTGGGCCAGACTTAGTACTGGCTCAGTCCAAAGAAAGCTGGAATCACCAAATTGTGGTTTGCGCTGACAAAACAATGTTAGCAGAGCGCGCGCAACAACTTGGTATTGATGTCGAACTGATTGACTATCAACCCGATGCCCCGATAGTGGCGCAAAGAGCTGGGACCTTAGTTGTTGATCATATTCCACTAGCAACTAGCGCTGTCGCGGGCCAATTGGACGAAGCTAACGGCCATTACGTATTAAATACATTAGAAAGAGCCGCTTTAGGCTGTATGAATGGTGAATTTGATGCTATTGTCACCGGCCCTGTGCACAAAGGGGTTATTAACCGTGCAGGCGTTGCCTTCAGCGGCCATACTGAGTTCTTTGCAGAGAAGTCGAATACCCCGTTAGTCGTTATGATGCTAGCAACCGAAGGACTACGAGTCGCGTTGGTTACAACGCACATTCCGCTAGCGTATGTATCTCAAGCAGTAACGGAAGAGAGACTCGAAAAAATCATCGCGATTTTGCACAAAGACCTGGTCGAGAAGTTCGCTATCTCGTCACCGAATATCTATGTATGTGGACTCAATCCACATGCCGGAGAAGATGGTGTGCTCGGTAAGGAAGAGATCGAGACAATCACTCCAACATTAGACAAACTGCGCCAACGTGATGGGATCAATCTTATTGGACCATTACCCGCTGATACTATCTTCAATGAAAAGTACCTTGAAGATGCTGACGCAGTGCTTGGAATGTACCACGATCAGGTACTTCCTGTACTAAAATACAAAGGCTTTGGCCGCTCGGTTAATATTACCTTAGGGCTGCCATTTATCAGGACCTCCGTTGATCACGGCACTGCGCTTGACCTAGCAGGAACAGGTAAGGCAGATACAGGAAGCTTCCGAACGGCTTTAGCTCATGCCATTGAGCTAGTCGATAAGAAATCGAAATAACTTGAGAATACTATGAGAAACGATGTCCACTTAGGGCACAAGGCGAGAAAACGCTTTGGTCAAAACTTCCTTAACGATCCATACATCATTGATGGAATTGTCTCCTCGATCAACCCTAAACCGGGTCAAAACCTAGTTGAAATCGGTCCAGGTCTTGGTGCAATCACAGAACCTGTAGGGAAGGAAGTCGACAAGTTTACCGTTATTGAGCTTGACCGCGATCTCGCTGAACGTCTACGCAATCACCCTGAACTTGGTGATAAACTGACGATTCATGAAGGTGATGCGATGCGCTTTGACTTTACTCAGCTAGTAAAGCCAAACAATAAGCTACGTATTTTCGGTAACCTGCCATACAACATCTCAACACCATTGATGTTCCACCTTTTTGAGTTCCATAAAGACATTCAAGACATGCACTTTATGCTGCAAAAAGAAGTGGTTAACCGCTTAGCAGCAGGCCCTGGTACAAAAGCTTACGGTCGCCTTACGGTGATGGCACAATACTTCTGTAAAGTCGTGCCTGTACTTGAAGTACCACCAACCGCGTTCGTTCCACCACCAAAAGTAGATTCAGCGGTTGTTCGTCTCGTGCCTTATGAAGAGATCCCTCACCCTGTAAGCGATCTTAAATACCTAGACCGAGTATGTCGTGAAGGCTTTAACCAGCGCCGTAAGACAGTGAGAAATTGCTACAAAGGCTTACTAAGCGCTGAAGTACTGGAAGAGCTAGGCGTTAACCCAAGCATGCGACCAGAGAACCTAACCTTGGTTCAATTCGTCGATATGGCGAACTGGTTAGCTGCCAACAGCAAATAGTTTCAGCTAAAATGAAAAGGTGATAGACCGTTGGTTTATCACCTTTTTTGACTTTATAAAGGAGTTTATATGGAAGCTACCCCTTGTATCAAAGTCCAAGTCCACACTAAATACATTCCGGATCAGTCCCAGCCTGATGCTAAGCGCTATGTATTTGCCTATATCATTACCATTAAGAACTTAAGCCAACAGAACGTCCAGTTAATGAGCCGCCGTTGGTTAATTACCGATTCCAACGGTCGACAAATGACGGTCGAGGGAGAAGGTGTCGTCGGTCAGCAACCCTTTATTTCTCCGAATGACGAGTACACCTATAACAGTGGTACTGTAATTGAAACGCCCGTCGGAGTGATGCAAGGTCAGTACATCATGCATGATGAAGGCGGCAAAGAATTCGTTGCTGAAATTGATCCTTTCAGACTCGCGATTCCCAATATTCTTAACTAGGACAACCCTTTGGCTAATTACATTGTTGGTGACTTACAAGGTTGCTTTGACGAACTGCTTCTTTTACTTAAACAAGCTGACTTTGATGCGAGTGAAGACACCTTGTGGGTTGCCGGAGATCTAGTCGCACGCGGACCAAAGTCACTCGAAGTATTGCGCTTTATTCGCTCTCTTGGTGACAGTGCAAAAGTCATTTTAGGCAATCATGACCTTCACCTGCTAGCAGTATCATTAGGCTTATTTAAGGTCAAAGAGAAAGATCAAACCGCACCAATTTTTAATGCTGAAGATAGAGATGAGCTGTTAGATTGGCTTCGTCATCAACCACTCATGGCGGAACATCATGAGTTTGTCATGTGTCACGCGGGCATTTCTCCACAGTGGACGCTAGAAGATGCTCGTAAAGCGAATAAACAAATCACTGAGATTCTACACAGTAAAGATTGGCAATGGCTGATCGAAAATATGTACGCTAACCAACCTGATCTTTGGAGTGAAAGCCTCGATGGTATTGAGCGCTATCGTTATATTATCAACGCTTTCACCAGAATGCGTTTTTGCTTTCCTGATGGGCGTTTAGATATGGAGTGTAAGCTTCCACCTAAACAGGTCAACGATGGCTCACTGATCCCTTGGTTCCAACTTGATCGCCGCAATAAGCTTGAGAAACCTGTGCTATTTGGCCACTGGGCAGCGTTGGAAGGCTATGAAGGTGAAGAGGTTATCGGTTTAGACACTGGCTGTGTTTGGGGTGGACATTTAACTATGCTGAGATGGGAAGATAAGCAGTTTTTTACTCAGCCAGCTTTATAGTTTCGAGTAACGAGCTTCGAGCAAAATAACTTCAACTCGCCACTCGTTGCTCGAAGCATAGCGAACTCGTTACTTTTCTAAAACGACAAAACGCATATTGTAAGCGTTCTTTTCATCCGCGGAATACGCCTCAGAGTAAGTTTCTTTAAACTCATCCCCCCATGCTGGGAACTGTGTATCGCCTTGAATCTCTGCTTCAATATGAGTGACATACAGTTTATTAGCTTTTGCTAGGCAAGCCTCATAGATAGTGCCGCCACCAATGATCATCACTTCTTCAACTGAGCCTGCAACGGTTAACGCTTCGTCAATCGAGGTCACTGTGGTTACCCCTTCAATCACCAATGAAGCATCACGGCTGATCACAATGTTCTGACGTCCCGGTAATGGGCGGCCAATTGAGTCATAAGTCTTGCGCCCCATTACAACGGGCTTACCCATAGTGCAACGTTTAAACCAAGCAAAGTCAGCAGGAAGATGCCATGGCATTTGATTGTCTATTCCAATAACTCGATCTTGTGCCATTGCGGCGATCATACTAATGATCATTTCCTTACTCCTCAGGACTTATACGATGGGTTTGCGGCGATAGAATAGCAAGCCTGGCATAGCTAAGCCAACCGCTAAACCAGCAATAATAAACATCGCTTTAAGGAAGTTCTCCATTAACATCGCAACCAACTCTGGAGAGTAACCTTGGTTATTGAGCTCCACCAAGGCGATCATCGCTTTAAAGGCGAATACCCCTGGAACCATAGGAATCAAGGCTGCGACGGTAAACACTTTTGGATGGGCAAGAAAACGTGCTGACCAATGAATGCCAACCATGCTCACAATGATAGCGGCAAAGAAGGTCGCCCACTCAATAGGAATACCAAAGTGCATCATTAAATAACGCGAGCCATGACCTATCGCACCACCTAAGGCGCAATAAACTAATGCCTTTTGCGGCACATTGAACACCAAAGCAAAGCCCACAGCAGGAATCGCTGCAAAAAACATATCATTCAGCAGACCGAATAATAGATCCAAGTTGATCATACAACCCACCCCGATACACCAACGAGACTCATAGCAGCAACAATTCCGAGACTGGTTGCGAGAGTCAACAAACTCGCCATGACAAATCGAGCGATACCCATATTGATGTAGCCTTTAAGCATATCCGCAACAGAATTGATCAATGGAAAACCAGGAACCAGCATCAGCACCGAAGAAGCCATAACCAGTGATGGTGAGTTACCTAACTGATAAATCACAGCTTGAGCAGATACTACTGTGGTAACAAAAGCAGTTGCGGTGAAGTTCATCAGTGGATTGAAATGGCGATGGCCAATTTCTTGTCTCACCACCATTCCTGTAGAAGAAGCGATAAAAGTCATCGCAAATACCACCCAATCGCCACCAGCTAAATGGCTAAAAGCAGCACAAGACAAACCAATCATGAAAACTACTAACCAGCGGTTATAACGCTCAGGGCTGATAGCATTGAGTTTTTCTTGGGCGAGTGAATAATCGATAATACCGCGCTCGAGCATAATGCAGATGCGTTGAACTTGGGTAATGGCCCACATATTGATGCCGCGATCGGGACAGCGACGAGCAGTGGTGATGCAGTGCTCTTGATAAACGGTAGTAACGACTAATGAACTAGCGGATAACGACACTTCAACTTCGTCCATACCGGCCGCTAAACCAAAGCGACGCATAAGGTCACCAACGAGAGTGCTTTCTGCTCCATGAGCCAAAAGCATTTGCCCTGCTTGGGCGATTAAACGAGACACAGCTCGTTGCTTGGATGCCATGATTCTATCCTACTCCTTTAGAATGCACCTATTTTGCAGAGAAATGCTCTGGCATGATTTGATATAGACACAAAAAAGCCGCAATAAACATTGCGGCTTAAACTTTTCTTAACTGTTATTCGCGGACGTAGACAACGTGACCGTCATCTTCTTCATCGTCCCAGTCATCCCAGTCGTCGTCATCATCTTCTTCAGTGATAACATCTTTACCTGCGATCGCATCTTTGTGGTAATCATCCCACATGAAGTCGACTTTCTCTTCCTCAGAGATTTCTTCTTCTTCACGCGGTAGGTTTTCCATAAAGTCAGCTAACTTGTAGCATAGCTCTTTAGTACCATCGCGGTTTACAGCAGAAATCTTGTAGTAATCCTCATCCCAGCCTAGAGCGTCAATAATGTTTTGGATCACTTCATTCGCTTCTTCCTCTGGCATCAGATCAACTTTGTTGAAAATTAACCAACGAGGTTTACCAGCCAGCTTCTCGCTATATTGCTCAAGCTCATCAATGATCGTTAGTGCATTTTCAACTGGATCAGTTTGATCAATTGGCATGATGTCGATCATATGTAGTAGAACACGACAACGCTCAAGGTGCTTCAAGAAACGAATACCAAGGCCTGCGCCATCTGCTGCGCCTTCAATCAGACCAGGGATATCGGCAACAACGAAGCTTTTCTCAGGTACAACACTCACTACACCCAAGCTTGGGATCAATGTAGTAAACGGGTAGTCCGCCACTTTAGGTTTAGCTGCAGATACTGCGCGAATAAAGGTTGATTTACCTGCATTCGGCAAGCCAAGCATACCTACGTCAGCAAGCAGCAGTAGCTCTAAACGAACTTCGCGGATTTCACCTTTAGTACCTAGTGTCTTTTGACGTGGTGCACGGTTAACTGAAGATTTAAAACGGGTGTTACCCAGACCATGCCAACCACCTTTTGCGACCATGACTTTTTTGCCATGTTCAGCAACTTCAGCAACAATCTCATTAGTATGGATATCAACAGCGCGAGTACCGACAGGCACGCGAAGCACTTTGTCTTTACCACGCTTACCTGTACAGTTACCACCACGGCCATTTTCACCACGTTCCGCTTCATAGAAGCGCTGGAAGCGGTAATCAATTAGCGTGTTAAGGTTTTCATCAGCTTGGATGTATACATCACCGCCGTCACCACCGTCGCCACCATCAGGGCCACCTTTCGCAACGAATTTCTCACGCCAGAAACTCACTACACCGTTACCGCCATCACCGGCTTGAACTTTTACTACCGCTTCATCAACGAATTTCATCTCTTACTCCGCCCTTGTGCTATGTGCCATAGCTGCGTTGCAAATATCATCTCAGCTCTCCCTATCTCATTAGGAAAAGTGAATGATATAAATTCTAGCAGATTCCAGTTTCAGACTGATCACCTGAGATCTTCACTGCTCTGCTACTGGAACAAATATGAAGGGACTCTTTACAGAGTGCCTTAGTATTGATTCCACCGTACTGGCAAACTCAAACTCACCATAAATAAAAAACCCCGCCGAATCGGCAGGGCTTTTGAATTCAGCTTGAAAGCTAATGAATAAATTAAACTAGGTTTAAATTACTCAGCTTCGATGCTAACGAATTTACGGTTTTTAGGACCTTTCACTTCGAATTTCACTTTACCTTCAGTAAGAGCGAAAAGAGTGTGGTCTTTACCGATACCAACGTTAGTACCAGCGTGGAACTTAGTACCACGTTGACGAACGATGATGTTACCTGCAAGAACAGACTCACCACCGAAACGCTTAACACCTAGACGTTTGCTTTCTGAATCGCGGCCGTTACGAGTAGAACCACCAGCTTTTTTGTGTGCCATTGTTAAACTCTCCTAATCGATTAAGCGTTGATACCAGTGATTTTCACTTCCGTGAACCACTGACGGTGACCAGCTTGTTTGCGAGAATGCTTACGACGACGGAATTTAACGATTTTAACTTTATCGCCACGACCGTGTTGTACAACTTCTGCAACTACTTTGCCGCCCTCTACAAGAGGAGCACCAACTTTAATGTCTTCACCGTTAGCAACAAGAAGAACTTTATCAAATTCAACAGTTGCACCAGTTTCAACGTCTAATTTCTCTAAACGAAGAGTTTGACCTTCGCTTACACGGTGTTGTTTACCACCAGATTGGAAAACAGCGTACATATCTTACTCCGCTTTTTCCGCACAGCCGTATGCTATTTGAGCATCAAGGGTGTGCGCTAAACTAATCATCAATAGGGCGCAGATTCTACAGAAAGGTCGCACCTATGACAAGCCATATTTTGAAAAAATTGGCGAAAAGCTAATCGCCAATGAAAAGTGCCGAGATCATGCCCGTTAAGCATGTATTAATCAACGTTTTTTAGTGTATTATTCAGCAAATAAACTCGATAAGAATACCTTACAAGTTCTAACTTCAGCCGGATTTACAATGGATTTTAAAGCTATCCAAGCACTCACCGCCGATGACATGGCAAAAGTGAACGAAACAATTCACGCACAACTCAACTCTGATGTCTCTTTAATCAATCAACTGGGTTTCTACATCGTTAGCGGTGGTGGTAAACGCATTCGCCCTCTTTTGGCTGTTTTATCTGCTAGAGCCCTAGGCTACCAAGGTGAAGCACATACAACTTCTGCAGCGTTTATCGAATTCATCCATACTGCAACCCTGCTTCATGATGATGTTGTTGATGAGTCCGACATGCGCCGCGGTAAAGCGACAGCCAACGCAGCCTTTGGTAATGCGGCAAGCGTTTTGGTTGGCGACTTTATCTACACACGCTCATTTCAGATGATGACCGAGCTAGGATCTTTAAAGATCCTTAAGCTGATGAGTGATGCGGTAAATATCATCGCCGAGGGTGAAGTTCAACAATTAATGAACTGCAACAACCCAGACACGACAGAAGAAAGCTACATGCAGGTCATCTATTCTAAGACTGCCCGCCTGTTCGAAGCCGCAACGCAAATTGGCGCAATTCTTAATGACGCCCCTGAAGAAGTCGAACTTGCGCTGCAGAACTACGGCAAATACTTGGGTACTGCGTTCCAGCTTATTGATGATGTGATGGATTACACATCGGATGGCGATGAGATGGGCAAAAACGTTGGTGATGATCTTGCGGAAGGTAAGCCTACCCTACCACTGCTTTATGCAATGAAAAACGGCACGGCTGAGCAAACCGCAATGATTCGTGAAGCGATTGAGAAAGCGAATGGAATGGAGCGCCTAAACGATATTCTGGAAGCGATGGAGCAAACTGGCTCGCTAGAATACACTCGCCAAAAAGCTTACCAAGAAGCAGACAAAGCCATTGCGGAGCTTAGCGTATTAGCAGAGTCGGAGTACAAACAAGCACTCGTCACCATTGCGCATATGGCTGTACATCGCACCAGCTAGCTCTACCTCTATATAGATAAAAAGCCTGAGTACTCGCTCAGGCTTTTTATTATCTGGCATATACAACAACGGGAACCTAAGGTTCCCGTTTTACCTCTTAAGATGAGGTATTCCAGATCAGCAAAAACGAAGGTAATTTGGCTGCTATCCTCACTAAGGTCTAACGCCTGTATGTTACAGTGATAGCGATACCCGCATATAAAACTTAGCAACTAAACTTTAGGTTAGATACGAAATTAGTATATTTTGTGAGCGATATATTTTTTAGATTAATTAAATAATCATTATTACACCGCGTAAGCCAAAAAACGCCAAATTCTTACCGCTGTCACTAAAATGCCCTCTTGTTTCATCTATCTCTCATTAAATTGAAGCGTCAATGTCATATCAGCCCCATACCCTCGAATGAAACTCGGCACTATTGTGAGGACATATGGAAGTCTCTAGCCCTTTTCGTTTACCAACTAAAACTCCTTTTCGACTTGGCGAACATTTCACTGAGTGGGCAACCGGTCTCTCTAAGCTAGACAAGTTCTATGCAGAGCGTCCTGCAGGTTGTGATACACAACAATTTCTCAGGTTCACCTTAGAAGTACTTGGCATCGATTATCAAGTTCACAAAGGCACACTGGCACATATCCCAACATCAGGTGCGACCGTCGTTGTCGCTAATCACCCTTTCGGCTGTGTCGAAGGGGTTATTTTGGCAGAGCTGCTGTTACAAGTGCGTAGTGACGTACAAATTCTGGCCAATCAATATCTGAAAACGGTTCCTGAACTTGACCAGCTATTTATCGGAGTTGATGTATTTGATGGTCAGAATGCTCATCAAGCTAACCTCACGGCACTGCGTCAAGCCCATCAACATTTAGCCAAGGGTGGGCTGTTACTGCTTTTTCCTGCCGGAGAAGTCTCGCAGTTAGTCGACAAAAAGAGCAATAAAGTGACCGACAAAGCTTGGAGTCATTCCGTTAGCCGCTTAATTAGAAAATCACGTGCGACCTCAGTGCCTATTTTCATTGAAGGACAAAACTCCAAGCGATTCTATCTAGCAGGAAAAGTTCACCCTCTACTTAAAACCTTATTACTCGGCCGAGAACTACTCAATAAGAGCAATGAAAAGA
Source organism: Vibrio hepatarius (assembly GCF_043642085.1). GTDB lineage: Bacteria > Pseudomonadota > Gammaproteobacteria > Enterobacterales > Vibrionaceae > Vibrio > Vibrio hepatarius_C. The sequence goes on from NZ_JBHZSA010000008.1 coordinate 159,339, forward strand.
TCCAGCTCTCTATTGGTACAGCGATCAAATATAAAGAAGTGAATGGATTGTCTGACGAGCAAATGACTAGCTACCTGCGTCTCAATACCTATCTTCAGCAAGAAGGTACGATTCACTCTTCACCAGCGGATATTAAAACTCCGCCAGTTCCGATCAACGATCCTGTCGCACTCCAAGATCAACTTAATGATCTTGCCGCTCTTGATCACCAACAGCTCCTGCTTACTAGTGGTGAGTTCGATGTTTATTGCACGGCATCTGAACGTATTCCTTCGATCATGCATGAAATTGGGCGGCTGCGTGAAATCAACTTCCGAAAAGCTGGAGAAGGTACGGGGAGAAATCTCGACATAGATAAGTACGATCGAGACTATCTGCAGCTATTTATATGGGATCGCGAAAACCAAGCTCTGGTTGGTGCTTATCGCCTTGGACTGGTAGATAAACTGATCGACAAACACGGTATTTCAGGCCTTTACTCACGCACTTTATTTCATTTCAACCAACCTTTTATCAATAGCATGGGACCGGCTATCGAGATGGGACGTTCAGTGATCGATGAAAAGTACCAAAAATCGATGGCGCCATTACTGCTGCTTTGGAAAGGAATCGCTGCCTATGTAGAGCGAAACACAAAATACACGCATCTATTTGGCCCGGTCAGTATCAGCAATGACTATAGCGAACGAACCAGACATTTACTGGCGGAAACCATGACCCTTCATCATTATCACTCTGAGATGGCCGAACATGTCACCCCTTCCAACCCTCTACCGCGACAAGATAAGAATTGGAATACATCCATGCTTACCGCACTGAATGACATGCAATTACTCTCACGCCTAATTGCAAGAATAGATGAAGGGAAAAATGTCCCTGTGCTACTGCGTCAGTACCTAGGGCTGAACGGCAAGCTGATCTCTTTCAATGTGGATCCTTGCTTTAATAACGCACTAGACGGATTGATCATGGTCGATCTTCGCCAAGTACCACTGAGGACACTGGCGCGCTATATGGGCTCAATTCAAGCTGAGCACTATTTGAAGCAACATGGTCAGCTACGCAATTGATTAAACCAAGATGTGCTGCGTGACCTATGCAGCACTTCTATTATCAAGTTACTTTCCCTTCTCAATCACTTTCTACTGCGTCATTGCATTAACCATCTAATAAAAACCAGTTATTTAAACTAGCAAAGTATTTATTTATAGAACCTCTATCTATGACTCCCTCTATATAGAAGCAAAATTCAGATTGACGAAAAATCAAACAGGATAAAAGCTAGCGGCATATAACAATCACAATGATAAGGAAGTCATTACGTCATGCTGAAAATAAAATCCCCCTTACGTACTCTGTTTACAGGAGCACTTTCACTGTCGCTAATGGTTAGCTCATTTTCTGCTTTTGCTGCAGAAAAAGTTTATCGTCTTAAGCTTGCTGAGACTTGGGGACCAAATACTCCAATTTTGGGTGATGCCACCAAGAACATGGCCCAGTTAGCCGAAGAGATGTCCAATGGACGGCTCAAGATTCGTATTGATTCAGCCAACAAGCACAAAGCACCATTGGGTATTTTTGATATGGTTAAATCGGGTCAGTATGACTTGGGCCACTCAAGCTCGTACTACTGGAAAGGAAAAGTCCCTAACACGCTTTATTTCTCTTCAATGCCGTTTGGTATGATTTCGACTGAGCAGTACGCTTGGTTCTATCGCGGTGGTGGCATGGAGTTAATGGAGAAGGTCTACGCACCGCATAACCTACTTTCGTTCCCTGGTGGTAACTCTGATATTCAAATGGGCGGTTGGTTTAAGAAAGAAATCAATTCAATTGAAGATCTACAAGGGCTAAAAATACGTATTCCTGGATTTGCTGGAGAAGTGATGGCACGCGTTGGCGCTAAGCCGACCAACATTGCACCGGGCGAACTGTATACCTCTCTGGAACGCGGTACGATTGATGCTTTGGAATGGGTTGGCCCAGCATTTGATTTACGTATGGGTTTCCAGAAAATTGCCCCGTATTACTACACGGCATGGCATGAACCGGGTTCTGAAACGCAATTCCTAGTTAATAAGAAGACATGGGATAAACTGCCCGCTGATCTTCAGACCATTCTAGAGACCGCTTTCCGCGTAGCCGCCTTCGATATGTATACCCAAGCTGTCGACGCCAATGCCAATAGCTGGGCAACCATGAGTGCTGAGTACCCAGATATTAAGGTGCGAGACTTCCCACCAGCTGTACTTGAGGCAATGCAAACAGCGACTAACGAATTACTGGCAGAGCAAGCTAATAAAGATGCATTAGCTAAAGAAATTATTGAGTCACAGAAGCAGTACTTAACCAAAGTTCGTGCTTGGACGGATATTTCGTCGAAAGCTTATCTAGATAGCAATAACTAAACTCTCCGCACGCAAAGAAACACTTTGCGTGCGCTTTTCTCATAACAGAAAAAAAGCCTAAGATTCTTCATCTTCGCACAGATAAGTGCACATTATTTGATCTAAAATAAGAGAAAAACCGCGCCTCTCCCGCAAAAACGCTAGCTTAAAATTCGCTCTTATTTTACAATGCAAATTAAGCATTACATCTGACAATTTTCTATAGGAAAGACAAATGAGACTGATTCCTCTAAATAACGCTGCACAAGTTGGTAAATGGGCAGCGCGTCACATTGCAAACAAGATCAACGCGTTCAACCCAACAGCAGATCGTCCATTTGTTCTTGGTCTACCAACGGGTGGTACTCCTCTAGCAACTTACAATGCACTAATTGAACTGCACAAAGCGGGTGAAGTAAGCTTCAAGCACGTTGTGACATTCAACATGGATGAGTACATCGGTATCCCAGCGGATCACCCTGAGTCATACCGCTCTTTCATGTACAACAACTTCTTCAACCACATTGATATTCAAGAAGAAAACATCAACCTGCTAGACGGCAATGCAGCAGACAACGATGCAGAATGTCAGCGTTACGAAGATAAGATCAAATCTTACGGCAAGATCAACCTATTCATGGGTGGCGTAGGTAATGACGGTCACATCGCATTCAATGAGCCAGCATCTTCTCTATCTTCACGCACTCGTATCAAGACGCTAACTGAAGATACTCGTATCGCAAACTCTCGTTTCTTTGATGGTGACATCAACCAAGTACCTAAATACGCACTAACTATCGGTGTTGGTACACTACTAGATTCTGAAGAGATCATGATCCTAGTAACAGGTCACAACAAAGCACTAGCACTAGAAGCAGCAGTTGAAGGCAGCGTAAACCACCTATGGACTGTATCTGCACTTCAGCTACACCCGAAATCAGTGATTGTTTGTGATGAGCCATCAACTCAAGAGCTAAAAGTGAAGACAGTTAAATACTTCACTGAGCTAGAAGCTGAGAACATCAAAGGTTTCTAATTCTCGCTTAATAGTGATGAACCAATTTAAAAGGCAGCTTGTGTAAGCTGCCTTTTTTGTATTTATTGTTTTCTTACCGCAACCCACTCGTTACAAACTTTCAATAAATCAAAAATAGTGATCTTAATCACTAAACACTCCTCAAGATACCAATTAGTAAATGAGATCAAAATCACAAAACAATTTAAACCCAAGATCCAAGAAAACATTTACGTGATCAGAATCACCTTTAGGGTTAATTTTAAATTTAAATAAATGAGACGTGAGGCAACTTGTTTTTATTGACTTAATATTATTTTGTATTTTGTCATTAACTTTCAGTGTCAAAGACTGAACAAGATCACTAAAAAAGTATTTGGTAGGGCTATTTTTAAGGGGGTAATCACAAAAAACCCGTCGTCAGTTCCAATTGGAAAATGTGTGGTAGATTGATTGGGTACTAAGCAATCAGACGGTTTTGGCGAACCGCTACTACTACAACATTCATCAGAACATCGAACGGGGAACAGTTATGATATCACCAGATGCTAAGATCAAGATACAGAATTTTGGTCGTTTTCTGTCAAACATGGTAATGCCTAACATCGGCGCATTCATTGCGTGGGGTTTTATCACCGCTCTATTTATTCCAACCGGATGGCTACCAAACGAAACCTTGGCCTCCATGGTTGGTCCTATGATTACCTACTTGCTGCCACTACTTATCGGTTACACTGGTGGTAAATTGGTTGGTGGCGACCGCGGTGCTGTCGTCGGCGCAATCACAACCATGGGCGTAATTGTCGGCACAGACATTCCAATGTTTATGGGCGCTATGATGGTTGGCCCAATGGGCGGCTGGGCGATTAAAAAGTTTGATAACTACATTGATGGCAAAGTAAAAAGCGGCTTCGAGATGTTGGTCAACAACTTCTCTGCCGGCATCATCGGCATGCTATGTGCCATCCTTGCTTTCTTCTTTATTGGCCCATTTGTCAAAATTCTATCTGGTGGTTTAGCCGCTGGAGTCAACTTCTTAGTTGCAGCGCACCTTTTACCTTTAACCTCTATCTTCGTTGAACCAGCAAAGATCCTGTTTCTAAATAACGCGATCAACCACGGTATTTTCTCTCCACTAGGTATTCAACAAGCGTCTGAAGCAGGTCAATCGATCTTCTTCTTAATCGAAGCAAACCCAGGTCCTGGCCTAGGTATCTTGCTAGCGTACATGGTGTTTGGTAAAGGTACCGCTCGTCAAACTGCAGGTGGTGCATCAATCATCCACTTCTTCGGCGGTATCCACGAGATTTACTTCCCATATATCCTAATGAACCCTCGCCTAATCCTTGCGGCTATCGCAGGTGGTATGACTGGCGTATTCGTTCTGACAATGTTCAACGCGGGTATCGTATCTCCAGCGTCACCAGGCTCTATCTTCGCCATCTTGTTGATGACTCAGAAAGGTTCAATCGTTGGTGTACTCGCATCTATCGCAGCCGCAACTGGCGTGTCATTCGCAGTAGCTGCGCTACTAATGAAGACTCAAACGTCAACAGAAGAAGACGGTGATGAAGCAGCGCTAGAGAAAGCAACATCACAAATGAAAGACATGAAATCTGCATCTAAAAACGATGCGGTGGTAAACAACCAAAGCAAAGGTGACGTAGACCTAGCGACAGTACAAAGCATCATTGTTGCTTGTGATGCGGGCATGGGCTCAAGCGCAATGGGTGCGAGCATGCTACGCAAAAAAGTTCAAAGCGCAGGTCTGAACATCCACGTAACCAACCTTGCTATTAACAGCTTACCAGAGAGTGCAGATATCGTGATTACTCATAAAGATTTAACGGATCGTGCACGTCAGCATGCTCCAAACGCACACCACATTTCATTGACAAACTTCCTAGACAGCGAAATGTACAACCAGCTAGTCACCAAACTACTGGCAGCACAAAACCAATCCGCAGCCAATGACGACCAAATGGTAAAAGTGTCGGTCATGGCAGCGAACGATGACAGCTTTGAACCACAGCAACCATCGATATTCCAAATCCAGCGTGAGAACATTCACTTAGGTTTGCACGCAGCCAACAAAGAAGAAGCGATTCGCTTTGCGGGCAACAAACTGGTTGAACTTGGCTACGCAGAACCTGAATACGTAGACGCGATGTTTGAACGTGAAGCATTAGTTCCAACTTACCTAGGCGAATCTATCGCAGTGCCTCACGGTACAGTAGAAGCGAAAGACCGCGTCAAGAAAACCGGCATTGTAATCTGCCAATACCCAGCGGGTATCCAATTTACTGAAGACAACGATGATGTAGCGAAACTGGTTATCGGCATTGCCGCTAAGAACGATGAGCACATACAGGTGATTACCACCATTACCAACGCGCTCGATGAGCCGGAGGCAATTGAGAAGCTAACCAGCACCCAAGATGTCGAAGAGATTCTAAACATCCTTGGCGGCCAGCAAGCGGCTTAATCACTCCTTTTATTTGCTCCTGAGCAAACCGAGGTCAGCTGTCACCCCCTATGCGGTTGGCCTCACCCTAGATTCGTTTTAGTCAATATTTCAGACATTGGTAGGTAAGCATTATGAAAAACGCAGTTCATTTTGGCGCAGGTAACATTGGTCGTGGTTTCATCGGTAAACTATTGGCAGACGCAGAAGTCGAAGTCACGTTCGCGGACGTAGATGCACCGCTGGTCGACCAACTGAGCCATAAACAAGAATATAAAGTAAAAGTGGTGGGGACTGAGTGCCAAATCGACACCGTTACTCACGTCACCGCAGTTAACTCCGCCAGCGAAGATGTCATCGACCGCATTGTAAAAACCGACTTGGTAACAACGGCAGTGGGTCCTAACGTACTAGACATCATTGCAAAAACCATCGCGACTGGCATTACAAAACGCTTTGCGGCAGGTAATGAAAAACCATTGAACATCATCGCATGTGAAAATATGGTTCGCGGCACGACTCACCTAAAAGGTGAAGTGTACAAACACCTAAATGAATCATTGCATGCAAAAGCAGACGAGTTGGTTGGCTTTGTCGATTCAGCAGTGGACCGCATTGTGCCACCAGCAGAAGCGGCGAACGATGACCCACTAGAAGTAACGGTAGAAAGCTTTAGCGAATGGATTGTCGATGAGCAGCAATTCAAAGGCGAAATCCCAAACATCGCAGGCATGGAAAAAACCAATAACCTGATGGCGTTTGTAGAGCGTAAGTTGTTCACCCTCAACACTGGTCACTGTATCACCGCTTACCTAGGTTGCTTAAAAGGCCATCGCACCATTCGTCAAGCGATTGAAGATCCAAGCATTCACACTGAAGTAAAGCAAGCAATGCAGGAGAGTGGTGAAGTACTGATCAAACGTTACGGCTTTGACCGCGATATGCACAACGCGTACATCGAAAAGATCTTAGGTCGCTTTGCCAACCCATTCTTAGTCGATGAAGTTGACCGCGTAGGTCGCCAACCAATTCGCAAATTAGGCGCCAACGATAGATTAGTGAAGCCTTTACTCGGTACAATTGAGTATGGCACTGAAAATCAAACACTTTTGAAAGGCATTGCCGCTGCGTTAAAGTACATTAACGACACAGACCCACAAGCAGTAGAACTGCAAAACTCAATAAAAACAGCGGGAGTGAAGAAGACGCTCGCGACATACACAGGTCTTGCAGAAGATAGCGCTGAAGTGACTCAAATAGAGGCACTTTACAACCAAATTTAAACATCAGGGGAGCATTAGCTCCCCTTATATAATTATTAGAAATGTATTCAGTATATGGCAGATAGTATCAACGAAACCGAGATCATTGAGCGATTAAATAGCGCACCTTCGGTACGAGGCTTTTTTATTGCGACCGTCGATGTCTTCACAGACTCAATTGACGGCCTAGTACAGCGAATTTTTCGCAAAGATAACTTCGCCGTTCAGTCGGTCGTAGGTCCGCTGTTGCAAGATACTGGGCCACTTGGCGATCTATCGGTGCGTTTGAAATTGCTGTTTGGTTTAGGTGTATTGCCTGATGATATCTACCACGACATTGAAGATATTATTAAGCTAAAAAATGAACTCAACAGCGACGCATCCGATTACGAATTTACCGACCCCAATATTCTCGCCCCGATCAAGAAACTCAATTTGGTGAAGAAGATGGGCATGGTGCAACTAGAAGTCGCCGAGCCGGATGATGACATTGACCTAGAGTTTTACCAACTACAGCTACAACGTCAGCAACAGATCATTAAATCAGGACTATCACTTGCTATCGTCGAGATTTGCAATGAACTCGGCAAGGATAGTCCATTCTAACACCTCAAGTACTTCTCAGCGCGGCGCTGTACTTTCACTCAAAACCACGTCTTTCAAATATAAAATAGGCTGCTCAGGACGAGCAGCCTATGTCTTTTAAAACAAGAAATGGTTACGCCTAAACCTTAAATTGCAGTGTATATGCATTAAGCTCTTCCGCCGATTGAGCCACTTCATGGCTTGCCCCTGCGAGCTGCTCGGCACTTGCCGAAGTCTGTAGCGACATTTCACTGATGGTAGTAATGCTGCTACTCACGGTATCGGTCACTTTGGCCTGTTCTTCAGCGGCCGTCGACACTTGATCCATCATTGAATTAATGTGGTTAATCGACTCCAGTATTCCGACAAAGTTGGCTTTGGTTTGCTCAGACAGCTCTTCTGTCATTTTGACCTGCTCTTCACAACGCGTCATGTTACTGCTTGCCGAGTTAGCTGCTTGCTGAACTGAAGAGATCATTTGCTGTATTTCCGATGCAGATGTTTGCGTTCGCTGTGCCAGTGTTCTTACCTCATCGGCAACCACAGCGAAGCCACGTCCTGCTTCACCCGCTCGAGCCGCCTCAATCGCCGCATTCAGCGCCAGCAAGTTAGTTTGCTCTGCGATTTCTTGAATCACGACTAAGACATGACCAATTTCGTTGCTCTTGAGCTGCAAGGTTTTCATATCTTGGTTCGCAGCAAACACTTCTTGAACCAAACTATTAAGCGCCATGCTGCCTTTATCTAAGGTTTGCTGGCCAAAGGCACTGGTATCGCGCGCCGCGATCGAGGCCTGGGCAACATCGTGGGTACTGCGGGCGACTTGTTGAATCGATACGGTCATCTGTTCAATCGCAGAAGCAACCGACTCTGTCTCTCGATGCTGAGTGGTCACCGCATGAGTCGTTTGCTCACTGGCGACCGAGGTTTCCTCTGCTGTCGATGCAAGGCTTTGACTCGCTTCAACAATATGAGCAATCAGCTGTTTGAGGTTGTCTGACATCTCACGCAGGGCGCCATATAAGCTATCGGCAGGAGCCTGGCGATCAAATTGATAAGTTAGATCACCTTTTGCCACTTGCTGAGCCAGCAACATCATTTCTCTCGGCTCTCCACCAAGAGGCTTCTTGATCACCTTGGCTAGATAAACGGCGAGAGCTACGGTGAACAACAGTGTCCCTATCATTAGATAAACAATACTGCTGCGAATCTTAGCCACTGACGCAAAGGCTTCGCTTTGATCAATTTCAGCTACCAATGCCCAACGGAAATCACCGATATCCAGCGGAGCATAAGACGACAACACTTGGTTACCGTTATAATCGGTGATGATCTTAGCGCCTGAGTTACCTGCTAGGGCTTCCAATGTCGCCTCTGTTTTAACCCCATTGCTTTCCACACTACCAGCAAATGAAGCTGTCACAGAATGGGCTTCAGGACTCAAGTAAGAGTCAGAGCGCATACGATAATCAGAGCCCACTAAGTAAGACTCTCCACTTTCGCCCATACCTTCACGCAATTGCATCACAGCATTAATCGCATCCAATGATAATTGCAACGCAACCACCATAATGACTTCACCCTGCTGATTTAATATTGGTTTAGCAATAAACGCAGCTGGCGCATCATTAGATGGGGCATAAGGTGCAAAATCAACAATCCCATATTGCTTGCTACTCAACACTTCACGCACTAACTGACCAAGATTGCTTGAAGCATAACGACCGTTAACTAGGTTAGTTTGATAATCGGCTTCTTTGGTCACGGTATAAAAGGCTTCACCACTTGGGTCGATCAAAAACAGGTCGTAGTAACCATAACTTTCGATGTATTTTTGATAGAAATCGACACCTTGGTCATCTTTAGGTACGAAGGCCTCTGTAACATCTTTTTCAGAAATGATCCCCCACTGATGCTGATCATCTAACGTGATCGACTGCCATACCGACAACACTAGGTTGCCATTGTAATCCGTGATGATACTAGAGCCCGCTTGCTTAAAAACTTGCTCAGAGGCTTGAGTCTCTACTCGAGTATTATTTTGGAACGACGCGACCACAGAGTGGCCAACAGGATCTAGACGGGAGTCAGAACGCATCAAGTTATCACTGCCAATCAGATAGGTTTCGCCAGTCTCGCCCATACCTTGGACTTGACCAGTAATCGAGTTGACTTTATCGATTGGAAACTGAAGTGCCGCGTAGCCAATCACCTTATTTTGCTGATCGCTAATTGGAGTAACAAAAAATCCGGCCGGAACGCTATTGGAGTAGTGATAAAGGGTAAAGTCACCAAAGTAGACGTGACCAAGCTGAGTAGACTGCTGCGCGCGACTGAAGGCTTTCTCTAACCCCGAACCGATAATATTACTCGAGCGAACATTTTTGCCGATATCCTGTTCACGGTTGGTGGTATAGACAATGTCACCATTGGTATTAATCAAAAATGCATCATACCAACCAAAGCTTTGCTGAAAGCGATCGACCTCTTCACCATACTGCTCTGCAACGCTACTCCACTGGCGACCAGTAATCTTGCCACCTTGGTTCTGAAAAGCTCGTTCAACCTCCTGCATCACCATTTTTGTGGTATAGGAATCAGCAAATAAACGCAGACTAAGTTTTAGCTGATCAACATATTCGCTGGCCTGATTCGCCTGCGACTGATTAATCGCCTCTAGTTTTCGAAAACTCTCCAATTGAAGTGTGTTAGCAACATCAACCAGAACATCCATATCTCCTTGCCGCTCAGCAAAAAATGCATTGATTTGAGCAGACTTGATGCTCCTGACTGTATCAAGCTGATTGTATGACCGCTCAGTTAAAGCGCTTTGACTTAACCACACTGAGTTTATACCCAGAATCACCGCAGGCACTACACCGATAAAAACTAACGCCCCAATAATCAATTGAGAGAGTTTGAGTCGACCTAACCACTGGCCCATATCCATCCCTATTCTATTTATTCGAAATAATTGACGCTTATGACGACAACATTCAGTTTTTTGACGCTAAAAAGCGCAAAAAGACCAAAAATTTAAAGGTTAACCAAAGCGACACGTTTATAAAAAACAGTGGTCAAGAGAACAATGATTAATGAATGAAAACAACCGTAGGTAAGACTTTGTAACATCTATCAATAACATGACTTGTACAGGCTAGTTTACATAGAATCCGAGCGGATAAGAGGTTGTTCAGAAAAGAATAAATGGATACTTCAATAAATCGATAAAACTGAATTAATAGCGCCAAGCCAGTTAATAGCTAACCTATCAGTGAATCGACTTACCCATTACCACTCGTCATTCGCTCCAGCAAGGTGCTTGGTTGACATGTAAACCTGATTGTGCAGTGATTAGAGATAAGCAATTGAAAGTTTTGAATAAATAATTGCCGAGATTTATTTGAAGTAACCAGTGCAACAAAAAAGCGGTGCATTAGCACCGCTTTTGTTAATAACCCACTTCTAACTATTCTACGGTTACCGCTTTCGCTAGGTTACGAGGTTGGTCAACATCCGTCCCTTTGATTAAAGCGACATAGTAAGATAGCAGCTGCATTGGGATCGTGTAGTAGATAGGCGCTGTAATATCGCTGACATGCGGCATAGTAATGATCTTCATCGTTTCATCCGCTTCAAAGCCGGCTTCTTCATCGGCGAAGACATACAACAAACCACCGCGCGCACGTACTTCTTCGATATTCGATTTCAGCTTCTCTAACAATTCATTGCTTGGCGCAACAACCACAACTGGCATATCGGCATCAATCAGTGCAAGAGGGCCATGTTTCAATTCACCCGCTGCGTAGGCTTCAGCGTGAATGTAAGAGATCTCTTTTAGTTTCAGAGATGCTTCCATCGCGATTGGATAGAACTCACCACGGCCTAAGAATAGAGTGTGGTGCTTATCAGCAAAATCTTCTGCTAGCGCTTCAATGTCCTTTTCAAATGAAAGTGCGGCATTGATTTGTGCTGGCAGTGCGTGCAGTGCTTGTACGATCTCTTTTTCTTTCTCTTTAGAGACGCGATCTTGCTGCTTACCTAGCGCGGTCACCAACATCAGCAATGCAGATAGTTGAGTAGTAAAGGCTTTGGTTGATGCCACACCAATCTCGACACCTGCACGAGTCATAAAGGCAAAGTCCGACTCACGAACCAGCGAAGAGCCCGCCACGTTACAAATTGTCATTGCAGCCATGTAGCCTTTCTCTTTGGCTAAGCGCAGAGCGGCCAAAGTATCGGCGGTTTCACCAGACTGAGATAGCGTAATCAACAGACTATTTGGACGAGTAACAAATTTGCGGTAACGGAATTCAGACGCGATTTCGACATCACAGCTAACACCGGCGATATCTTCAAACCAGTAGCGTGCTGTCATACCCGCGTTATAAGAAGTACCACAAGCTACGATCTGAACATGTTCAACTTTGCTTAAGATATCAGCCGCGTTAACACCGATCGCTTCAGTCACCACAGCGTCATCACTAATACGACCTTCCATCGTATTGATAAGCGCCGTTGGTTGTTCGTAGATCTCTTTTTGCATGAAGTGACGGTATTTACCTTTATCACCCGCGTCATGCTCAGCGTTTGATTCAGTAATATCACGCTCAACACGCTCACCTGTCATATCAAATACGGTCACTTCACGGCGAGTAATTTCTGCCACGTCTCCTTCTTCTAGATACATAAAGCGGCGTGTTACGTTAAGCAGAGCCAGTTGGTCTGAAGCGAGGAAATTTTCGCCAACACCGAAACCAATCACAATTGGGCTACCAGAACGAGCAACGACGATGCGAGAAGGATCTTTACGATCCAGTGCAACTGTACCGTACGCACCTTCAAGCTGCTGAGCGGTTTTTTGGAACGCTTCAACCAGTGACGCAGAGGTACGAAGTTCCCACTCAACTAGATGAGCTATCACTTCCGTATCTGTCTGAGATTGAAATACGTAACCGCGTGACTTAAGAAGCTCACGGAGTTCTTCGTGGTTTTCAATGATGCCATTGTGCACGACTGCAATATCACCAGACATGTGTGGGTGAGCATTCGCTTCTGAAGGTTCACCATGGGTTGCCCAACGTGTATGTGCAATACCAGTACCACCGACAACACTCGCTTGTTCTACTGCATCAGCCAGCTCTTGCACTTTGCCCAAGCGACGTACACGGGTTAAGTTAGAATCACCATCAACAACCGCTACCCCCGCAGAGTCATAGCCGCGGTACTCTAAGCGACGTAGACCTTCGACCAAAATTTCTGCTACATCACGCTGTGCTACCGCACCAACAATTCCACACATGTTTTACTCCATTTTTTTCAATTCCGATTGGCAGCAAGCAAAGGCCATATTCGGTAAGTTTTTAGATTCGTTTATTTGTTTATGCGCAAATCACTTTGATGCCATGAGATTCGATTTTTTGTTTGTACTCAGGCTCTAAGTCTTTATTTGTAATCAGGATATCGATGGCATCCCACGCCAATTCTAGGTTTGGGATCTTGCGAGCGATCTTTTCTGACTCAACCATCACAATCACTTCACGTGACACTTCTGCCATCACCTTGCTCAAGCCAACCAACTCATTAAAGGTTGTGGTACCTCGGTCTAAGTCGACGCCATCCGCACCAATAAATAACTGGTCAAAGTCATATGATCGTAGAACAGATTCAGCAACTTGCCCTTGAAACGACTCTGAATGTGCATCCCAAGTGCCGCCAGTCATCAACAAAGTCGGCTCACTCTCTAACTCGTTAAGGGCATTCGCTACGTTGAGCGAGTTGGTCATCACCACCAATCCATTCATGCCATCAAGCTGTTTAATCAATGCCCCTGTCGTGCTGCCACTATCGATAACAATTCGATTATGTTCACGGATCAATTTGGCAGCAGCTTGAGCCAATTCATTCTTTCGAATCGAAACATTTTCACTCATTTCATCACTAACCACTTCTTTTGGTAGTGCAATTGCACCACCATACCGGCGCAGTAACTGACCATTTTTTTCTAGCGAGGCAAGGTCCTTTCTAATCGTGACTTCCGATGTTTCAAACTGAGCGGATAGCGCTTCGACGCTCACCTCACCTTTCTCATTCACTAGATTAGATATTGCGTGTCTTCTTAGTTGAGTGTTTCGTTTCGACATTTAATTAACACTTTAAAGTTTCGAACTGAAAGTAATTATAGTCAAGTCGAAACTTTTAAGTCCATTTATTTCGATCCAAAAAATTAATAAATAGCGATAAAACCTTGTCCTAAGACAAATGTTAAGCAGTGATATTGAAATGATTCGGTGGTAGAATTCGCAACCGAAAAGAAAAAAAATTACAGAATTGACCGTTATTTTTTTGCAACCTAGCGCCTATATCCTAGTTTTGTCACATAAATACGGCACTAAATCCCAATAAGTTGGTCATAAAATGACTAAACTTATGAAAGACTTTCAGTTCTGGAGCTAACAACATAACTGGCTATTTTTATAAGTTGGCAGGCACAAAATGCCTAAAAATAGCTTTGGCTTCAGACCAATAACCGACTTTCAAATTGTAACTATATCGACCGGAGAGTATCTTCCATGAAAAAGACCAAAATCGTATGTACGATTGGCCCTAAAACTGAATCTGTAGAGAAGCTAACTGAACTAGTAAATGCAGGCATGAACGTAATGCGCCTGAACTTCTCTCACGGTGACTATGTAGAGCACGGCACTCGTATCGCGAACTTCCGTAAAGTTATGGAAGAGTCTGGTAAGCAACTAGCTATCCTACTAGATACTAAAGGTCCAGAAATCCGCACTATCAAACTAGAGAACGGCGACGACGTTGATCTAGTAGCTGGTCAAGAGTTCACTTTCACAACTGACACAGCTGTTGTTGGTAACAAAGACAAAGTAGCAGTAACGTACGCTGGCTTCGCAGCTGACCTATCTGCTGGTAACACTATCCTTGTTGATGACGGCCTAATCGAAATGGAAGTTATCTCAACAACTGACGCTGAAGTTAAGTGTAAAGTACTTAACAACGGTGCACTTGGTGAAAACAAAGGTGTTAACCTACCAGGCGTTTCTGTAAACCTACCTGCACTATCTGAAAAAGATAAGAACGACCTTAAATTTGGTTGTGAGCAAGGCGTTGACTTCGTAGCTGCATCTTTCATCCGTAAAGCATCTGACGTTCAAGAAATCCGTGAAGTTCTAACTGCAAACGGCGGCGAGAACATCCACATCATCTCTAAGATCGAAAACCAAGAAGGTGTTGATAACTTCGACGAGATCCTAGAGCTTTCTGACGGCATCATGGTTGCTCGTGGTGACCTAGGTGTTGAAATCCCAGCTGAAGAAGTAATCTTCGCTCAGAAGATGATGATCGAGAAGTGTAACCGTGCACGTAAGATGGTTATCACTGCAACGCAAATGCTTGATTCAATGATCAACAACCCACGTCCTACTCGTGCGGAAGCGGGCGACGTTGCTAACGCAGTAATGGACGGTACTGACGCAGTAATGCTTTCTGGTGAAACAGCTAAAGGTAAGTACCCAGTTGAAGCGGTAACTATCATGGCTCAAATCGCGAACCGTACTGATTCAGCGCTTAAAGCTGAGCTAGGTTCTCGTCTAGATAGCCCACGTCTACGTATCACTGAAGCGGTATGTAAAGGTGCAGTAGACACAGCTGAAAAACTAGCTGCTCCACTGATTGTTGTTGCAACTGAAGGCGGTAAGTCTGCACGTTCAGTACGTAAGTACTTCCCAACTGCGAACATCATCGCTCTAACTACTAACACTAAGACTGCTGCACAGCTAGTTCTAACTAAAGGTGTTACGCCAGTTGTTGTTGATTCAATCGAAAGCACTGACGCATTCTACGTAGCGGGTAAAGAAATCGCTCTAGAATCTGGCCTTGGTAACAAAGGCGACATCGTAGTAATGGTTTCTGGTGCACTAGTTGCTTCAGGCACAACAAACACTGCGTCTGTACACGTTCTATAATTAATTAGAGTAAATCACTCAATTAAATAAAAAGAGGGCTTATGCCCTCTTTTTTTGTATTTCTTTCTTGCTCAGCTATTCAGTACGCTGTATTATCGATATCAAACGACGGTACTGCATACCATTAAATTTATATCGATTTTATATAGCCCATCTCTGTGCGCAAATGAGGAACGCAACGTGTCAAGTCCAACGTTAACTGACAAAGTATCAAAAATGATCCATCAAGATATTTTGAATGGAGTACTTCTACCAGGTCAAAAGCTTGTTGTTGCCGACTTAAAGCAAAGATACGCGGTTGGCGCATCACCTATCCGCGAAGCCTTAGTGCAACTTTCTTGGACAAAATACGTTAACCTTGAGCCACAAAAAGGATGTTGGGTAGCTCCAGTCTCGATTAGCGAACTCACGGACCTGTACGACAGTTTAAGATTCGTCGCATCAGTACTGATTAAGCAAGCCGTTGAAGTGGGTGACGAAAGTTGGGAGTTAGACGTACTCACCTCATTCCATAAATTGTCACGTATTAAGCTGTCTAAAGAAGGCTTCGACTGGACTGAGTGGGAAGAGCGTCAGCATCAATTCCATGTTGCCTTACTCGAAGGTGCGGTATCGAAAAACATGCTGAGCTTCTTTAGCGACCTTATCAACCAAGTAAAGCGCTACCGTTACTACGCCGTCGTTAATGGCTTAGACAATAGTGCGATTAACTTAGATGAGTACGAGATAATCATGAAGCTAGTGCTGGCAAAGGATGCAGGACAAGCAGCAGAGAAATTTGATGCTCACCTCAATCGAACCAAAGAGCAGATCCAGCAGATAATCGAAGCAGCAGCCTAAGATTAGCAAACAAAAAATCGAGCTATGTGCTCGATTTTTTAGTTTATACAGTGTTCAACGTAGATTTAGTCTAACTTGTAAATCACATCCACTCGGTCACGGATAACAATACTTGAGTCTTGGTAACTGTTTGACTCTGTTTTCGCATCCATCGCCATAGAACGCATCAAAATTGGCTGACTCCCCGACATGTTATAGTCGATACGCCACACGCCGTTAATCTCTTTGCCGAACCCTTTGGCAAGAGACTCTGCTTTACTATTCGCATCTTTAATTGCTTCAATGCGCGCTTGCTGCTGGTATGTCGCCTGATCTTTTACCTTCAATTGAATGTTATCGACCTGATTGATTCCTGAATTCAGCGCCAAGTCCAAATATCGATTAAGATCTGCAAGCTCCTCAACAGTCACCGTAATACTACGTGATGCTCGGTAACCAACAAGCTCTGGCTTACCTTTCTTTGGATAGTGATATTGGGGGGTTATGTAAAGGTTAGAGCTAGAAATATCATCATTCTCAACACCTTCGTCACTCAACGCCTTTAAAAATGCCGTAACACTGCTGTCCACTGATTGCTTCGCTTGCTCCGCGGTCATTGTTGAGTCAACCACTTTAACCGAGAATTGAGCCATGTCAGGTTTAGCGACGACTTCGCCATACCCTGTTGTGACAAGATGTGGGAAATCCGGGCTAGTTGCAAAAGAGGCAAAACTGATCGCCGACAGCGACAGCGTTGCTGCAACTTTAGAAAATACATTCATACTTCATCACCATTTTAAATGCAGTTCTTACATCATAGATAGCGATTAAATTTAGACCATAGTCCCGCTCAAGTTCTGACAAAAAATTAACCTCGAAAAATCGTTGTTACTCTATTTGGGCAACAAGTCTTTGGTGTGATTAATGATTGCCTGAGTAATTTCACTCAATAACTGAGTCTCAAGCTGCCAATGATGCCAATAAATACGAAAGCTCATAAAGAAGTCGGGCATCAAATCAACCAGTTCACCCGATGCGAGCTCCTTCTCAATCTGCAATTTAGGGATCAAACAATAGGCACAACCCATCAGAGCAAGATTAACAAAGGCTTCAGAGCTAGCGACATGATGATGTGTCACCGCATCAGATGAGATATTAAAGTGCAGTTTGAGGAAGTCTCGATGCAATTGATCATATTGGTCAAATGAGACCGCCGGCGCATCTAGTAGAGCCTCTCGATCAACCCCATTTGGAAAATAACTGCCAGCAAACTCCGGGCTAGCGACACACACATAATCCATTCGACCTAAGTAGTTTGCTTCACAGCCAACCATGGCCTTGGGCTCCATGCTTAATGCGCCAATCACTTCGCCATTTTTTAACTTATCTAGAGTGCGACCTTCACCGTATACGGCTAAGCTGAGTTCAACCTCTCTCGACTTCATCACCGGTGCTAATGCGGGCAGCAACCAAGTAGCCAAGCTATCTGCATTGGTTGCGATCGCAGCTCGTTGCACTTTGCCAACTTTATTACCATCCAGCTCAGGGATAAATTCCGTTTCTAGCAATTGCACCTGCTGGTACAAGGCCAGTAGTTTTTGGCCAACGGGTGTCGGTTTGGGCGGCTGCTCTCTGACTAAAACCGGCTGAGCCAGAAACTTCTCTAGCTGCTTCACTCGTTGAGAAACCGCAGATTGGGATACGAACAAGGCTTCCGCTGCACGTTCGAAATTGCCATAACTCACCACTGCTTCTAACGCTTCTATCCAACGATAATCTAAGCCACGCATAACGCCCCCACCTACATTAGAGATACTTATAGAGTATAAATATTATTAAATATACTTATATCATGCACTTGCTTATCTTTGTCGCCATTAACAAATAATTTGGAGACTTAGCCATGAACCTTTGGCTTCTACTGCAAGGTTTCGGCCTTGGCGCGAGTATGATCATTCCCATTGGCGCTCAAAATGCTTATGTTTTGAATCAAGGCATCAAACGGCAGCATCACTTAACAACCGCAACCATATGCAGTGTCCTCGACATTGTGTTTATTTCATTAGGTATCTTTGGTGGCGGAGCGTTACTGGCGCAAAATGACACGCTATTATTATTGGTCACCCTAGGGGGGATAGCATTCCTGTCCGTGTATGGTTTGCTGTCACTAAAAAGTGCTTTCAGTACACAGAAAGATGAAGATGCAATCCAGCATACACAACGAGGAAAAAGAGCCGTCATCCTTGGTGCGCTGGCTGTTACAGTGCTGAATCCACATCTTTATCTTGATACCGTGGTGATTCTCGGTTCGATAGGTGGTCAATTCGAAGGTGAAGATCGTATGGCATTTGCGGTGGGAACTATGCTGGCCTCGCTAGTCTGGTTCTTTGCACTTTCGATAGGGGCGGCAAAACTTGGTCCAGCATTGTCACAACCGCGAGTAAAGCAAGGAATTGATATCGCCGTTGCGGTTATGATGTTTGCCATTGCGGCCATTTTGGCAAAAGAGTTACTGAACCAAATTATCTAGGTATCACATGGATAAACTCGAAACGATTTACCAATTCAACAAAGGGCTACTGCAAAGCTTGTCCGTTGATTATCAAGAATGGCAGCACGAACCTATTCTCGACTTTGTCACTGATGAAAAGGTTGCCAAGGAACTTGGCTGGACGGGCACCCATAGTAAAAGCCTGTTTTTAAAGCTAAAAGGAGCGGGACATGCCCTGCTATTAACCGATAAAGATAGCCGATTAGACAGTAAGGGGATAAAGGCACTAACAGGCAAGCGACCATCGATTGTCGGTAATGATGAGATGACTAAGGCGATAGGCTGTGTTCCGGGCGCAGTGTGTCCATTTGGCTTACCGAGTCATATTCCAATCATCGTTGACCGTAGCTTATTTAGCTCAAAGGAGCTGCTATACACCCCAGGTAAGCCCGACTTCACAATTAGTTTACCAAGCTCACGTTTAATGGATATCTTGCAGGCGTTAGAAAACCCTATTATTGAAATGTAAAAAAGCGAGGCTCTATGGCCTCGCTTTTTAATCGTTAGTATCGCTTAGATTAAGCTTCTACTTTGTTCAAGTGAACATCCATTTGTGGGAATGGAATTTCAATACCCGCTTCATCAAGCGCTTCTTTAATTGCTTGAGTTGAATCGAAGTAGACATCCCAGTAATCCGCTGTCTTACACCAAGGGCGAACAACAAAGTTCACTGAAGAATCAGCAAGCGCCAGAACACCGATTTGGATATCAGGATCTTTCAGAATACGCTCATCTTTTTCTAGCGCTTCACGAATTACTTTCTTAGTCTGCTTAAGATCAGCACCGTATGAAACACCGATTACAAGGTCAACACGACGCGTTGCATGTCGCGAGTAGTTGGTGATTGGGCTACCAATAACGCCTGAGTTTGGTACTACTACCATTTTGTTATCAGGTGTTTTCAGTACCGTTTGGAAAATCTGAATTGCTTCTACACTACCAGCTACACCACCGATTTCCACATAGTCACCAGACTTAAATGGACGGAACGCAACGATAAGTACACCAGCAGCAAAGTTAGATAGTGAACCTTGCAGAGCAAGACCAACAGCAAGACCGGCTGCACCGATAACCGCTACGACAGAAGCCGTTTGAACGCCAACACGACCTAATGCTGCAATTAGAACGATAACGAATAGTAGGTAACGAACTAGACCATGAACGAACTCAACAACCGCTTTGTCCATGTCTTTCTTTTCTAATACTTTAGAAACACTATTCGCTACTGCTTTTACGATAATATTACCGATAAACAGGATCAGAACCGCTGAGATGATATTCACACCGTACTGAACCAGTAAATCAGAATTATTTGTTAGCCATTTTTCTGCGTGGCTTAAACCATCAACTAGGGGAGTTTCAATTCCCGCTGATTCACCTGCCATATTTATATCCTCTAAAATCTATGAACCAAACTGCTTTCGATTACTAATTAACAACGACATCCCTATACATTCACTAAAGTAATGTCAGTTTTTTGGCACGATATCTCACTTTTGACCATTCTCAAAGTCAAGTTTTTGCAAAGAGAGCAAAAACAAAGGTTTATCAGAAAACTCTGATATCGGCTTGTTACAGATTACGCAATGCTTTTACATTTCACCAGACTTTTTGTTCGCCTAGGCGTCTTTAAATCGTGATGTATCAGATATAAAAAAGCCCGCTCAAATGAGCGGGCTTTTAAACAATCAGTTAAGACGAATTATAGTACGTCTACTGCGTTTAGGTCAGCGAATGCTTTCTCAAGACGAGTAACCATAGAAGCTTGACCAGCACGTAGCCATACGCGTGGATCGTAGTACTTCTTGTTTGGCGCAGCTTCGCCAGTTGGGTTACCGATTTGACCTTGTAGGAAATCGAAGTTGTCAGCAGAGTACTGACGGATACCGTCCCAAGTTGCCCACTGTGTATCAGTATCGATGTTCATTTTGATAACACCGTAGCCGATAGACTCTTGGATTTCTTCTTCAGAAGAACCAGAACCACCGTGGAATACGAAGTTTAGAGCGTTAGGTGCAATACCGAACTTCTCTGCACAGTATGCTTGAGAATCACGTAGGATAGTTGGAGTAAGTACAACGTTACCAGCTTGGTAAACACCGTGTACGTTACCGAAAGAAGCAGCGATAGTGAAACGTGGGCTAACAGCCATTAGTTTCTCGTAAGCGTACGCTACGTCTTCTGGAGAAGTGTAAAGCTCAGATGCGTCCATATCAGAGTTATCAACGCCGTCTTCTTCACCACCAGTACAACCAAGTTCGATCTCGATTGTCATGTTCATTTTAGCCATGCGCTCTAGGTACTTAGCACATGTTTCGATGTTCTCTTCTAGAGACTCTTCAGAAAGGTCTAGCATGTGAGAAGAGAATAGAGGCTTACCAGTTTGAGCGAAGAACTCTTCACCCGCGTCTAGTAGACCGTCGATCCATGGAAGAAGTTTCTTAGCAGCGTGGTCAGTGTGCAGGATAACTGGAACACCGTAAGCTTCAGCTACAGCGTGAACGTATTTAGCACCAGCTACAGCACCAAGGATTTGAGCACCTTGACCTTCAAGTTTAACGCCTTTACCAGCGAAGAAAGCTGCACCGCCGTTAGAGAACTGAACAACAACAGGAGATTTAACTTTCGCTGCTGCTTCTAGTACTGCGTTTACAGAGTCAGTACCAACAACGTTTACTGCTGGAAGTGCAAATTTGTTCTCTTTTGCTACTTCAAATACTTTCTGTACGTCGTCGCCAGAGATAACACCTGGTTTTACGAAATCGAAGATCTTAGACATGGATTTAATCCTATATTATCTGTCGTTTTAAAAATAAAACTTGTTAAGTTTAAATTCTTGCAAACGTTTGCTCACAACTCGCGCTATTCTAGCAAAAAAGTGTGATGTGCAGCAAACAAGAAAGCGGGAGATTAACTCTCCCGCTTTCACTTAATTACTTAGCGCGCTCTTCAAGCATTGCTACTGCAGGAAGTACTTTACCTTCAACGAACTCAAGGAATGCACCACCACCAGTAGAGATGTAAGATACGTCAGCTTTGATACCGAACTTGTCGATAGCTGCTAGCGTGTCACCACCACCTGCTACAGAGAAACCTGCAGATTCAGCGATTGCTTTAGAGATGCCAGCTGTACCCGCTTCGAAGTTCTTGAATTCGAATACGCCTACAGGGCCATTCCAAAGAATAGTTTTTGCGTTAGCGATGATTTCAGCTAGTGCTGCAGTTGAATCTGGACCTAGGTCGAAGATCATGTCGTCATCAGCAACTTCAGATACGTGCTTGATTTCAGCTTCTGCGTTCTCGTCGAAAGCTTTTGCACATGCAACGTCAGTCGCAACTGGGATTGCACACTCTTTCATTAGCTTCTGAGCTGTTTCAACTAGGTCCGCTTCGTATAGAGACTTACCTACGTTGTGGCCTTCAGCAGCGATGAACGTGTTTGCAATACCACCACCAACAACAAGTTGGTCAGCAACTTTAGATAGAGATTCTAGAACGGTTAGTTTAGTAGAAACTTTAGAACCACCAACGATAGCAACTAGTGGACGCTCTGGGTTATCCATTGCTTTACCTAGTGCTTCAAGTTCAGCCGCTAGTAGAGGACCAGCACACGCAACAGGTGCGTTCATGCCAACACCGTGAGTAGACGCTTGTGCACGGTGAGCCGTACCGAATGCATCCATTACGAAGATGTCACATAGTGCAGCGTACTTCTTAGATAGCTCTTCTTCGTTCTTCTTCTCGCCTTTGTTAAAGCGAACGTTTTCAAGAACAACAAGTTCACCTGTGTTTAGCTCTAGGCCATCTAGGTAATCTTTCGCTAGTTTAACTTCGCAATCTAGTGCGTCGTTTAGGTAGTTAACTACAGGTTGTAGAGAGAACTCTTCTGCGTATTCACCTTCAGTTGGACGACCTAGGTGAGAAGTAACCATAACTTTAGCGCCTGCTTCTAGACAGTGCTTGATCGTTGGTAGAGATGCTAGGATACGTGCATCAGAAGTCACTTTGCCTTCTTTTACTGGTACGTTTAGGTCCGCACGGATAAATACACGTTTACCTGCTAGTTCCAGGTCAGTCATCTTGATTACAGACATGATGTGTCCTCTCAAATATTCAATAAGTAAAGTTTTTCAGTAGCCCGGCAACCCTGCCAGACCTATAAATTCTTCAAACTGGTTTTGATATGGAGTCGTTGATTATTTATTTCAAGTATAAAAATAAATATTTCTCCACCGCTGCGTTACGACTTATTTTGCAGCTTGCATTGCGAGCGCCGTATCCAGCATGCGGTTCGCAAAGCCCCATTCGTTGTCACACCAAACAAGCATTTTAACTAAGTGCCCGTTACTCACTCGTGTCTGTGTACCATCGACAATCGCGCTATGGGGATCATGATTAAAGTCGATAGAAACGAGCGGCGCTTCAGTATAGTCAACAATGCCCTGTAATGTACACTGAGATGCGTTAACAATGGTTTGATTTACGTCATTAACTTTCACATTTGTATTAATTGTGACACTTAAATCCATCGCTGTGACGTTAACAGTAGGCACTCGTACTGAAATCGCCTCAAATTTGTTAGAAAATTTCGGGAAGATTCTTTCAATACCCTTATGCAACTTAGTGTCCACCGGAATGATGGATTGGCTCGCTGCGCGAGTACGTCTTAAGTCGGAATGGTAAGCATCAATGACCTGCTGATCGTTCATTGATGAATGAATGGTAGTAATGGTGCCAGATTCGATTTCAAAAGCATCATCAAGGGCTTTGATAATAGGAACGATACAGTTAGTCGTACACGAACCGTTGGAGACAACCTTATGTTCGGCTTTTAGCGACTCATGGTTCACACCATAAATAATGGTGTTGTCTAAGTCACTCGCACCTGGATGCGAAAACAGCACTTTCTTTGCCCCTGCCTTGATGTGTTCTTGGCCATCAGCTTGAGAGCCAAATACGCCAGTACAATCTAGAACTAAATCGACTTCTAGATCTCGCCATGGCAAAAGCTCGATATCGCTTAAATGCAGAATGCGGATTGAGTCAAACTCCCCCGTCCCTTCATGCGGTGCATCATGGTGTACATAGATATGCTCTTGATCATTGGAAATCTTCTTACCAAAACGCCCATGGCTGGTGTCATATTGAAGTAGATGCGCCATGGCATCCGGCTGAGCCAGCTCATTAACCGCTACAACTTTGATTTTTTGATTCTTTCCACTTTCATATACTGCACGCAGTACATTACGACCGATACGTCCAAATCCATTGATCGCAACTTTTAGCATGATTCCATCGCCCTACATGATTTTCGTGTCACAAATAGTAACCGATAGCCATCCAAAGCGCATTAAATTCGTGATATGTGCCCAAGTATTAATTTTATAAAACTTGATTGATATGCAGGCCATATGTTCTATTAACAGATAGATAAGTGATTTTCTGTTGGCTGTTTCTTTTCTAGTTTCATCAACCAAAGGAAATGACTATGTCTGGTTACCCAGCTACCCACTTTTGTAAGCAATGCTCACAAGAAACGCCTCATAGCGAAATCTTAGTGAGAAAAACGAGCAGCTACGACACTGACCGTTCGTTGCTTGGAAGAGTTAAGCTGATGGCTCACACCTTTATCAACGGTGGACATTACTACGACATGGATCGATATGTGACATGTAAAGTATGTGGTCGCAAAGAAAAAGATAACTGGGGTAATGAGTTTGAATAACGTTTAAACTCACTGAAGCCAATATAAAAAAACCGAGCCAAATGGCTCGGTTTTCTCTTTTCTATACTCAAAACAATTAAAGAGTATTAAGCAAGCAGCTCTTTCGCTGTGTTCACTACGTTTTCAGTTGTGAAGCCGAACATCTTGAATAGCTCACCTGCAGGTGCAGATTCGCCGAATGTTGTCATACCGATGATCTTGCCACCGAAGCCAACGTACTTGTACCAGAAGTCAGCAATGCCAGCTTCTACAGCGATACGAGCTGTTACGTCAGATGGCAGTACAGATTCACGGTACTCAGCGTCTTGCTTGTCGAATGCGTCAGTTGCAGGCATTGAAACAACGCGTACTTTCTTACCTTCAGCGGTCAGCTCAGCTGCAGCGTTAACCGCTAGCTCAACTTCAGAACCCGTTGCGATAAGGATTAACTCTGGTTTGCCTGCACAATCTTTCAGGATGTAACCACCCTTCGCGATGTTTGCAACTTGCTCTTCGCTACGCTCTTGCTGTGCAAGGTTTTGACGAGAGAAGATTAGCGACGTTGGGCCGTCTTTGCGTTCGATAGCCAGTTTCCAAGCCACTGCAGACTCAACTTGGTCACATGGGCGCCATGTGCTCATGTTTGGAGTCAGACGTAGAGACGCGATTTGCTCAACAGGCTGGTGAGTTGGGCCATCTTCGCCAAGACCGATAGAGTCGTGCGTGTAAACTTGGATGTTCTGAACTTTCATCAGAGCCGCCATGCGCATTGCGTTACGCGCGTATTCCATGAACATTAGGAACGTTGCGCCGTATGGTACGAAACCACCGTGTAGCGCAATACCATTCATGATCGCTGTCATACCGAATTCACGTACACCGTAGTGGATGTAGTTACCAGACGCATCTTCAGCAGAAACTGACTTAGAACCAGACCACATGGTTAGGTTAGATGGTGCTAGGTCAGCAGAGCCGCCTAGGAATTCAGGTAGCATAGCACCGAACGCTTCTAGTGCGTTTTGAGACGCTTTACGTGATGCGATGTTTGCAGGGTTTGCTTGAAGATCTGCAATGATTGCGCTTGCTTTATCTTCCCACTGCGCTGGTAGCTCACCGTTTAGACGACGTTTAAGCTCTGCCGCTTCAGTTGGGTAAGCTGCCGCGTAGGCGTCAAACTTAGCATTCCAAGCCGCTTCTTTTGCTGCGCCTGCTTCTTTCGCATCCCACTCTGCGTATACGTCAGCAGGGATTTCAAATGGACCGTGTTCCCAGCCAAGTTGCTTGCGAGTCGCTGCAATTTCTTCAGCGCCTAGTGGTGCACCGTGACAGTCGTGTGAACCAGACTTGTTAGGTGAACCGAAACCGATAATAGTTTTAGTACAGATTAGCGTTGGACGAGGGTCTGCTTTCGCTGCAATGATAGCTGCGTTAATTGCTTCAGAATCGTGACCGTCTACTGCTGGAATTACGTGCCAGCCGTACGCTTCAAAACGCTTAGGTGTATCGTCAGAGAACCAGCCTTCAACTTCACCATCGATTGAGATGCCGTTGTCATCCCAGAAAGCGATTAGCTTACCAAGACCTAGCGTACCCGCTAGAGAACATGCTTCGTGAGAGATACCTTCCATCAGACAGCCATCACCCATGAATGCATAAGTGAAGTGATCAACGATGTCGTGACCTTCTTTGTTGAACTGTGCTGCTAGAGTCTTCTCAGCTAGCGCCATACCCACAGCGTTAGTGATACCTTGACCTAGAGGACCCGTTGTTGTTTCGATACCTGGTGCGTAACCGTACTCTGGGTGACCTGGTGTCTTAGAGTGAAGCTGACGGAAGTTTTTCAGATCGTCAATCGATAGCTCGTAACCTGCAAGATGCAGTAGAGAGTAAATCAGCATTGAACCATGGCCGTTCGAAAGAACAAAACGGTCGCGGTCAGCCCACTCTGGGTTAGCTGGGTTGTGATTTAGGTGAGAACGCCAAAGAACTTCAGCGATGTCAGCCATACCCATAGGTGCACCTGGGTGACCAGAGTTAGCTTGTTGTACACCATCCATACTTAGAGCACGGATTGCGTTTGCGAGATGTTGACGAGAAGACATGTCAGCTCCTGAATGCATTAAGCGAATCAAATAAGTGTGTGAATAATAATTCTCTCAAAGCACTTGTGGCACTGCAAACGTTTTCCAAGCCAAAAGCTCACAATTTTCTGAGATTTCGCTCCCTTTACCATCAAGTTGTCTATATATAACCGCAGTAAAGCAAACGTTTAGTTATGATTGATGAAAAAAAAGAGCTTGTAATTCGAGCAATCAAAATTAGAATAGACGTCTAGATGTAGATACACCTACAATTACTAATATTATTTAATGGTGATGAGTTAATAAAACTGGTCACTCTCAATCGATAAAGTGGAGCTCACATGGCTAAGCACCTGTTCACTTCTGAGTCAGTATCAGAAGGTCATCCAGATAAAATTGCAGACCAAATTTCTGATGCAGTACTTGATGCGATTCTAGAACAAGACCCAAAGGCACGTGTTGCGTGTGAAACTTACGTAAAAACCGGCATGGTAATGGTTGGTGGTGAAGTAACAACGTCGGCATGGGTTGATATCGAAGAAATCACTCGTGAGACAGTACGTGAAATTGGTTACGTTCACTCAGACATGGGTTTTGATGCTGATTCTTGTGCAGTTCTAAACACTATCGGTAAGCAGTCTCCAGACATCAACCAAGGCGTTGATAAAGCAGACCCTAAAGATCAGGGCGCTGGTGACCAAGGTATCATGTTTGGTTACGCAACCAACGAAACTGAAATCCTAATGCCAGCTCCAATCACTTACTCTCACCTGCTTGTTAAAAAGCAAGCTGAAGTGCGTAAGAGCGGCAAGCTAGACTTCCTACGCCCAGATGCGAAATCTCAGGTAACGTTCCAATACGACCAAGGTAAGATTGTTGGTATCGATGCGGTTGTTCTTTCAACTCAGCACTGTGATTCAATCTCTACTCCAGATCTACGTGAAGCAGTAATGGAAGAGATCATCAAGCCAGTACTGCCTTCTGAGTGGATCAACAAAGAGACTAACTTCTTCATCAACCCAACAGGCCGTTTCGTAATCGGTGGCCCTATGGGTGACTGTGGTCTAACCGGTCGTAAAATCATCGTAGATACCTACGGCGGCGCGGCTCGTCACGGTGGCGGTGCATTCTCTGGTAAAGATCCTTCAAAAGTAGACCGCTCTGCAGCATACGCGGCACGTTACGTTGCGAAAAACATCGTAGCGGCTGGCATGGCTGACCGTTGTGAAATCCAACTTTCTTACGCAATCGGTGTAGCAGATCCAACGTCTATCATGGTTGAAACGTTCGGTACTGAAAAAGTAGCTCACGACATCATCATCGAAGCTGTTCGTCAAAACTTCGACCTACGCCCATACGGTCTACAAGAAATGCTGAATCTACTTCAGCCTATCTATAAGAAGACTGCGGCATACGGTCACTTTGGTCGTGAAGAGTTCCCATGGGAAGCAACAGACAAAGCAGCGATTCTTGCAGAGTTTGCTGGTCTTAAGTAATTAGAATTTAAGACTTAATAGAATTGAAAAGGGCTTTTGGGTAACCAAAAGCCCTTTTTCTTTAGGGATAAATTTATGGCGTAAATTTGTATTTTTTTGCCATGGGGTCAATAGTTAAAAATATGTTAACGAGCAATTTCGGCGATTGAAACCTCGTTAGCGTTAACTGATGCACCGCTTACATCCCAGACGTCGCCAAGCCGGGCATCGAGTTTCCCACGCTAAATTTGCCAACGAATTTAGTCTACGTAGAGAATCGATCAAGGAGGATGTATGCCTCGTACGGTGAATCCAGACGACTTTAAAGATAAACAGAAAGAAGTCCCAGACTCGGAATACGCTCGCACGATTCCGTGTAATCAACTCAGTATCTCAGCACCATTCCACTGGCTGTCACTTGGCCTGCATGACTTTGTTAGAATGCCCTTAATCAGTGCATTCTACGGGTTGTGCTTTATGGCGGCAGCAATCGGCATTGTGCTACTCGTTCAATGGCAGGGCACTCACCTGGTGGTAATGCCAAGTCTAGTGGTCTACATGCTCATTGGGCCTTTCCTAGCCTTAGGCTTATATGATGCGGCTTGGGAGCGAGAAAAAGGCCATAGCGCCAGCTTAATCCACTCAATGAAAGCTATTAGCCGAAACTCCACCTCCCAGTGGGCATTTGCTGTCCTGCTAGCGGTGTGTATGATTTTCTGGATGCGTATTGCCGCGCTACTGCACGCCCTCTACCCTTCAGTACAAGGAGCTCCGCTAACCGAATTTATGCCTTTCCTCGTCATAGGTTCTCTGGTCGGCTTCGTTCTAGCCTGTGTCGTGTTTAGTATTTCCGCGTTCTCTATTCCAGTAATGATGGAGCGCCGCGTCGATATGATGACCGCCGTGTTCACCAGTTTTAATGCGGTGAAATCGAACATCCCTGCAATGATTGTTTGGGCTGCGCTGATTTGTGGCGGTATTTTAGTCGGCTTTGCTACTTACGGTATCGGCATGCTTTTTACCATGCCAATCCTTGGTTATGGTACTTGGCACGCTTACCATGAAACCATCAAGAAGAGACATCACCCTTAACAAGCTAAGCCATTTCGATCTATGATGCGCCCCAGCCATTTGAGCTGGGGCTTTTATTTAGGAGTGGTTGTGGATTCAGAACTCAATTATCGTGCACATAAAGTGATTGCTGACTGCATCCAGCAGGCTCAGTTCGCTTTCAAACGCACATTCCCTCAGCCAAAGTTAAACTATAAACTGCGCGGTAAAGCAGCCGGTAAAGCCTACCTGCAGCTAAACGAAATTCGTCTTAACCCAACGCTATTTAAAGAAAACCAACAGGCTTTCCTTACTGACGTTATTCCTCATGAAATCGCTCACCTGATTACCTACCAAGTCTATGGCCGTGTTAGGCCACATGGGAAAGAGTGGCAAGGCGTGATGGAAGCGGTATTTAAGGTGCCAGCAAAAACAACCCACAGCTTCGAAGTCACTTCCGTACAAGGGAAAACCTTTGAATATCTTTGCGCTTGTACGAGCTACCCCCTTTCTATTCGCCGCCATAATAAAGTACTGCGAAACCAAGCCAGTTACCGCTGCCAACAGTGCCAACAGACGTTAAGTTTCACTGGTAAAGAACTGACTTAATTAAGACAATTCTCACCAATACAAGCCATAGTTGCGTGTTAGACTGTAATTCATACTACTTTTCTAATACGGAATTCCATGAAAAGAATCCTTTTTTTCAGTCTATTATTTACGCTTTTCAGCCTTACTAGCCATGCTGCTCCACCCTCTTCTTTCTCCAAAGCAAAAAAAGAAGCAGTAAAGATTTACGCCGATCACCCAACCAGTTTTTACTGTGGTTGTGATATTGAATGGCAAGGGCGTAAAGGGACACCTGATTTAGAGTCGTGTGGTTACCAAGTCCGTAAGCAACAAAAGCGTGCTTCCCGAATCGAATGGGAACATGTCGTCCCAGCCTGGCAATTTGGCCACCAGCGTCAATGTTGGCAAACTGGCGGACGCAAAAACTGTACGAAGAACGATAAAACCTTCCGTCTGATGGAAGCAGATCTGCATAACCTGACTCCAGCAATTGGAGAAGTGAATGGCGACCGTTCTAACTACAACTTCAGCCAGTGGAACGGTGTTGATGGCGTTAGCTACGGACGCTGCGAAATGCAGGTTAACTTTAAGCAACGCAAGGTCATGCCACCGGATAGAGCAAAAGGCTCAATTGCGCGTACTTACCTCTACATGAGTAAAGAGTACGGCTTTAAATTATCCAAACAGCAGAAACAGTTGATGACTGCATGGAACAAGCAGTTCCCAGTGGATAAGTGGGAATGCAAACGTGAAGAACGGATCTTCAACATCCAAGGTAATCACAACCCATTTGTTTACCAAGCTTGCCAAGCCCTATAACTCTCTCTGCGTTATGAAATTAAGAGTTTCCAGTAATTAATTGGAAACTCTCTCTGCCCCTTGTTTTTTCGCATAAAAGCATCCATGTTAGAGGTTATCTCAAAACCTCTTGCTGGAAATCGAAATACAATGCGAATCCCACGAATCTATCACCCAGAAGCCATTAATCAGTTAGGCTCTCTCATGCTCAGCGATGATGCCGCAGGCCATATTGGCCGTGTATTGCGCATGAAAGAGGGACAAGAAGTACTGCTGTTTGACGGCAGTGGCGCTGAGTTCCCAGCAGAGATCGCTAACGTTTCGAAGAAGAACGTTGAAGTGAATATTACTCAACGTGTCGAACGCAGCTCAGAATCACCGCTCGACCTTCACTTAGGCCAAGTTATTTCACGTGGCGATAAGATGGAATTTACCATCCAGAAATCGGTAGAACTCGGCGTAAACACCATCACACCACTGATTTCAGAGCGCTGCGGGGTCAAACTCGATCAAAAACGTTTCGAGAAAAAACTCGCCCAATGGCAAAAAATCGCCATCAGTGCTTGTGAGCAATGTGGCCGCAACACGATCCCAGAAATCCGTCCGATCATGCAATTAGAAGAGTGGTGCGGTGAGGAGTATGACGGTCTAAAACTGAACCTCCACCCACGTGCAAAATACTCGATTAACACCCTACCGACACCGGTAGAAAAAGTGCGTCTGTTGATTGGCCCAGAAGGTGGCCTGTCTGCAGAAGAGATCGGCATGACAGAAAACTACAAATTTGAAGAGACGCTACTCGGTCCACGTGTACTACGTACCGAAACTGCGGCTCTTACTGCAATTACAGCCCTGCAAGTTCGTTTCGGCGATCTTGGTTAAACGGAGAACAATATGATCAAATTAGGTATCGTAATGGACCCTATCTCGTCCATTAACATCAAGAAAGACTCTAGCTTTGCCATGATGCTTGAAGCGCAGCGCCGCGGCTACGAAATCCACTACATGGAAATGGATGACCTTCATCTAGACCAAGGTGTTGCGGTTGCTGACACTAAAGTGGTTAAACTTAAAGAAGACCCAACGGGTTGGTATGAGTTCAAATCTGAGCAAACTATCGAGCTTTCAGAACTAGATGCGGTACTGATGCGTAAAGATCCTCCGTTTGATACGGAATACATCTACGCGACTTACATTCTAGAGCGCGCAGAAGAGCAAGGCACACTGATCGTCAACAAACCACAGAGCCTACGCGATTGTAACGAGAAGCTGTTCACGGCTTGGTTCCCAGAACTAACGCCGACTACTATCGTGACGCGTAAAGCAGAAAAGATTAAGCAGTTCCGTGAAAAACATGGTGACGTAATCCTTAAGCCGCTTGATGGTATGGGTGGCGCGTCTATCTTCCGCGTTAAAGAAGGCGATCCAAACGTATCTGTGATTATCGAGACCCTGACTAACCATGGTCAGAACTACGCAATGGCGCAGACTTTCGTGCCTGATATCAGTAACGGTGACAAGCGTATCTTGGTTGTTGACGGTGAACCAATGCCATATTGCCTAGCGCGTATTCCGGCAAAAGGTGAGACTCGTGGCAACCTTGCAGCCGGCGGTACAGGTGAAGCACGCCCACTTAGCGAGACAGATAAAAAGATCGCTGAGGCAGTAGCGCCTACACTTAAAGAAAAAGGGCTTATCTTTGTTGGTCTAGATGTGATTGGCGATAAGCTTACCGAGATCAACGTAACAAGCCCGACGTGTATTCGTGAAATCGAAGCAGCTTTTGATGTCTCTATTACTGGCAAACTTATGGACGCAATTGAGCGTCGCCTAAAAGAATCAAAATAATTTGCCATGCTAATCATAGGGCGGTCATTGATCGCCCCATTTTGAGTTGGAGTGACTATGAACTTAACCAACCATTTTTTAGTGGCAATGCCGGGGATGAAAGACCCATACTTTCAGCGCAGTGTTATTTACGTTTGTGAGCATAATGAAGATGGTGCAATGGGGCTGATGATCAATGCACCGATTGATATCACCATAGGTAAGATGCTCGAAAAAGTTGATGTCCAAGCGTCTCACCCTAAACTTCAAACAGAGAGCTTAGACAAACCCGTTCTCAATGGTGGACCTGTTTCAGAAGACCGCGGCTTTATTCTCCACCAACCGAAAGATAACTATGAGTCAAGCATCAAAATGAGTGACTACCTTTCGGTGACGACATCGAAAGACATCCTCAGTGTGTTAGGCACAGAGGCAGAACCAAATCATTATATCGTGGCGCTGGGCTATTCAGGTTGGGAGGCAGGACAACTTGAGATTGAGCTATCTGAAAACTCATGGCTTACCGTAGAAGCTGACCCTAACGTGATGTTTGATACCCCAATTAACGAGCGCTGGCAAAAAGCGGTGCAAATGTTGGGGATTAACGTAGCTCAGCTTTCAAGCGACATCGGCCACGCCTAACCCCATTCGTAAAGAGTAATTATGTCTAGAACTATTATGGCCTTTGATTTTGGTACCAAGAGTATTGGCAGCGCTATTGGCCAAGAAATTACTGGCACCGCGTCACCACTCAAGGCATTCAAAGCCAATGATGGCATTCCAAACTGGGATGATATCGAAAAACAAATTAAAGAGTGGCAACCTGACTTAGTGGTGGTGGGATTACCAACCGACCTACATGGCCGCGATTTAGAAACCATTACCCCAAGAGCTAAAAAGTTTGCCAATCGACTTCATGGCCGCTTTGGCGTAGCGGTTGAGCTGCATGATGAGCGCCTATCAACTACCGAAGCGCGCGCAGACCTATTCGCCATGGGCGGCTACAAAGCACTGAGCAAAGGCAATGTCGACTGCCAATCAGCGGTAGTGATTCTTGAAAGCTGGTTTGAAGCCCAATACGGCGACTAGCGAGCAATAAAATTTAAAAAGGGGTGATGTGCAAACATCACCCCTTTTTTATTTCAATCAGTTAAAGCGTCATCCTCAAGAGTGATGAACGAACGAGTTGGGGATCTCTTACAGCGAGTAGAAAACTATTAAAGATTCCCTACTCGCGGCTGCGTCACTCTATGGAATGACACTACGGATTTATAAGACATACCCCAAACATAGCGAGTATGTTAGTCCATATCGATCTTAACGTTGGCCAAACTGCCACTACCAGAACTATCACCGCGCTGAGTTTTCAACATTAGGCGCAAATCATTGGCTGAATCTGCACTGTGCAACGCATCTTCTTCATTGATCTTTTCATCGACAACCAGCTGATACAAGGCTTGGTCAAAGGTCTGCATCCCCACTTGTTGTGACTTAGCCATGGTTGCTTTCAGCTCATGCAAATCACCACGACGGATCAAATCCGACACTCGGGGACTATTAAGCAGCACCTCAAACACGCCATGACGCCCTTGGCCATTTTTATCGCGAATCAATTGCTGGCCAATCACTCCACGCAAGTTCATCGACAAATCAAACAAGAACTGCTCTTTTTGCTCTTTTGGTACCAGATGCAAAATACGCTCTAGCGCTTGGTTGGCGTTGTTCGCGTGCAGTGTTGCCATACAAAGGTGACCAGTTTCAGCAAAGGTCATCGCATATTCCATGGTTTCGCGTGAACGGATTTCGCCAATCAAAATCATATCCGGCGCTTGGCGCAATGAGTTCTTTAACGCCACCTCATAGCTTTCGGTATCAAGCCCGACTTCTCGCTGAGTAACGATACAACGCTGATGTTCATGAACAAACTCAATCGGATCTTCAACCGTCAAGATATGCCCTGTACGGTGGGTATTTCGATAACCAGTCATTGCCGCCATAGTGGTCGACTTACCAGAGCCTGTCGCACCCACCACCAGCACTAGGCCACGCTTAGCTATCGAGAGGTCTTGCAGCACATCTGGCAACTTAAGCTCTTCGAAGGTCGGTATTTTGGTTTCAATACGACGAATCACTGCCCCAGGCATCTCGCGCTGATAGAAAGCAGATACCCTAAACCGGCCAAAGTGGCGCACGATCGCGAAGTTGGCTTCTTTACTGGTATGAAACTCATGCAGGCGATCATGATCCATCATAGTTTCAAGTAATGAAGTCACTACTGCACGTGAAAGCTTTTCACCATGCGCACGTAACTCACCATCGACACGATAAAGAATCGGCGCACCGACAGTGATATACAGATCAGAAGACTTCTGGTTGATCATCTCCTGCAAAAAAGCATCAATATCCATTGTTCAGCTCCAGCCCATTAGAACATCGACGTTTCAAGTTCGATTTTCTTTGCCACCTCAGCTTGGTCAACCAAACCTTGGGCAACCAACTGCTTGGCATTTTGCTCCATCGTCTGCATGCCATGAGCCGCACCGGTTTGAATCACCGAGGCCATCTGAGCTACTTTATCTTCACGGATTAGGTTACGAATCGCTGGTGTCGCCATCATGATCTCATGACACGCAACGCGGCCTCCGCCAATACGTTTTAATAGCTTTTGTGCGATGACCGAGCGTAGTGACTCGGAAAGCATCGAGCGAACCATCTCTTTATCGCTGCCAGGGAAAACATCAATAATACGGTCAATGGTTTTAGCAGCGCTGCTGGTGTGCAAGGTACCAAATACTAAGTGACCCGTTTCGGCTGCAGTCAGTGCTAAGCTAATAGTCTCTTGGTCACGTAACTCACCAACTAAGATCACGTCTGGATCTTCACGTAGTGCGCTACGCAGGGCATTCTTAAAACTGTGAGTATCGCGGTGAACTTCACGCTGGTTGATCAAGCATTTGTTATTATCATGGACAAACTCGATCGGATCTTCGATGGTCAAAATATGCTTGTTATGGTTACGGTTAATATGATCAACCATGGCCGCTAGTGTGGTCGATTTACCCGAACCTGTTGGACCCGTGACTAGCACTAATCCCTTTTCCATATCCGAGATGTTTTCAAAGATCTTTGGCGCAGATAATTGCTCTAAGGTTGGGATCTCTGTAGGGATAGTTCGAAACACCGCCGCACAGCCACGAGTTTGGTTAAAAGCATTAACACGAAAGCGACCAACGTTAGGTAGTTCAAATGAAAAATCGACTTCTAAGCGCTCTTCAAACTCACTGCGCTGTCCGTCATTCATAATTTCAAATACTAATTTATGCACATCAGCATGGCTAAACGCTGGGACACCAAGCTTTCTTACTTCACCATCAATCCTCACCATTGGAGATACTCCAGCAGAAAGATGTAGATCTGACGCATTATGCTTTACACTAAAATCCAGTAATTCAGCGATATCCATTTAAAATCCTTAAGTAAAATCGGCTATGACTAGTATTCAACAAAATATTGAACAGATCACCTCACAGATTGAGGCTGCACAACAAAAGTGTGGACGCAGTCGAGAGACAGTGCAACTTCTCGCAGTGAGTAAAACCAAGCCTAACGAAGCAATTCTCGAAGCGGCGCAAGCAGGACAACGCGCCTTCGGTGAAAACTATGTGCAAGAAGGTGCAAACAAAGTAGCACATTTTTCAGAACACCATCCAGAGCTAGATCTAGAGTGGCACTTTATCGGCCCGATTCAATCGAATAAATCTCGCCACGTCGCAGAGAATTTTGCTTGGGTGCACACCATTGACCGCGCTAAGATCGCACAGCGTCTTAATGATCAAAGGCCTACGGGAACCGATCCAATTCAAGTGCTAATGCAGGTCAACACCAGTGGCGAACATTCTAAGTCAGGGCTTAACGAGGATGAAATCTTTGAGCTTGCAGAGTTGATTTCTTCACTTCCAAACCTCACTTTAAGAGGATTGATGTCAATTCCTGCTAACGTTACTGACTACGCATCTCAACTCAGCGCCTTTACTCAACTGGCAGAGCTGAAAGAGAAATTAGCGCAACGTTATCCTGAGCAGAAAATTGATACCCTCTCTATGGGTATGAGTGGCGATATGGAAGCGGCAATTGAGGCAGGAAGTACTATGGTACGCATTGGCACTGCCATTTTTGGTGCACGTGATTACAGCAATAAAGCTTAAATCTTTAAAGGATCAAATAACCAATGGAACACAAGAAGATCGCCTTTATTGGCGCAGGCAACATGGTCAAGGCAATCGTATCGGGCTTGATTGCAGATGGGTATCCAGCATCGTTGATTACTGCAACCGCTCCGTCTGAGACCCGCCGTCTGCCTCTAGAGCAAGCCTATGGTATTCGTACTACTAGTGATAATACCCAAGCAGCACAAGACGCTGACGTGGTGGTATTGTCCGTCAAACCACAGATGATGGAAGAAGTATGTAAGCCTCTGCAAGCGATCGAATGGTGTGGAAAGTTGGTTATCTCTATCGCGGCTGGTATTCAAAGTGCTCGATTTGATCAAATGCTAAATAGCGAGCTTAATTTAGTACGAGTGATGCCAAATACCCCATCACAGCTTGGTCTGGGTATGAGTGGTCTTTACGCGCCGTCCCATATATCTGAACAAGATAAAACCTTTGCCGCCGAGCTAATGCAATCCTGTGGCAAGGTGTGCTGGGTAGAACAAGAATCTGGTATCAACAATATCATTGCAGCTGCTGGCAGCGCGCCTGCCTACTTCTTCCTGTTTATGGAAGCAATGCAAGCGGAAGCCATTGCACAAGGGTTCGATAAAGAGACCGCTCGACTGCTTGTCCAACAATCTGCACTGGGCGCGGCAAGCATGGTCACTGACAACCCTGATACAGAACTAGCAACCTTACGCGAGAACGTGACCTCTAAAGGCGGCACAACCGCAGAGGCGCTACGAACATTCAACGAACACCAACTTTCAGATATAGTAGCCAAAGCTATGCAAGCAGCGGTTTCGCGTGCTGAAGAGATGGAAAAATTATTTTAATGACTTTGAGCTGATGGCTCTACTATTAAGGGTAACCTATGAATTCAATGAGTTTTCTGATTTCCACCCTGTTTGATCTCTACATCATGGTGGTGATCTTACGTATTTGGTTGCAAGCTGCCCGCGCAGACTTCTACAACCCGTTTTCGCAATTTATTGTTAAAGCCACGCAGCCTGTAATTGCGCCATTGCGCCGCATTGTTCCTTCCGTAGGTGGTTTAGATTTAGCAACGGTTCTGTTTGCCTACGTGCTATGTGTATTGAAATTTGTCGCACTTATCTTGGTGGCTTCAAATGGTTCAGTAAGCTTTAGTGCTGATTTCCTATTCTTAGGTTTATTATCATTGGCCAAAGCGGCTGGTGGTCTACTATTCTGGGTTCTGCTTATTCGCGCTATCCTAAGCTGGGTTAGCCAAGGTCGTAGCCCAATCGAATACGTATTCCATCAACTAACTGAACCAATGCTGGCGCCAATTCGCCGTATCATTCCTGCGATGGGTGGCTTTG
The DNA here is from genome assembly GCF_043642085.1 of Vibrio hepatarius. Classification (GTDB taxonomy): domain Bacteria; phylum Pseudomonadota; class Gammaproteobacteria; order Enterobacterales; family Vibrionaceae; genus Vibrio; species Vibrio hepatarius_C. The sequence continues at coordinate 197,466 of NZ_JBHZSA010000008.1, forward strand.
ATTTAAGCGTGTTGGTGCTATTTATTGCATTGCAATTCGCTAACTTCTTAATGGGCGATCTGATCGGCCCGATTTGGTATCAACTATAATGTCACAAGCAGCTTGGTTTGATGGCGAGGATCTACTGCTTAGACTCTACATTCAACCAAAAGCCAGCCGTGATAAAATTGTTGGCCAACATGGTGAGGAGTTGAAAATTGCCATTACCGCTCCTCCTGTTGATGGCAAAGCCAATGCACATTTAAGTAAGTATCTCGCCAAGCAATTTAAAGTGGCGAAGGGATTAATAACCATAGAAAAAGGCGAACTCGGACGGCATAAACAGGTTCGTATCCAATCGCCAGTGCAAATCCCACAAGAAATTAAAGCCATCATTTGATGGCTTTTTGTTTAAATCCAAATAGTAAAAACATCAGGACGCACAATGAAAAAATGGATCACTCTACTACTGGTAAGCCTATTCGCGGCTCCTAGCTTTGCTGGGCAATTTAAGAACATTAAAGATGTTGAAGTCCACTACTCGGCTTTCAACTCAACCTTTCTTACTCCACAGGTAGCACGTAGTTATAAACTTAAGCGTAACGGCTACTCGGCAATTTTGAATATCAGTGTGCTAGACAACTCTCAAGCGGGTAAACCTGCCATCACTGCACTGCTTTCAGGTCATAGTAAAAACCTGATTGGCCAAATGCGCGAACTGACGTTCAAAGAAGTGAAAGAAGGCGATGCAATCTACTATCTTGCAGAGTTTCCAATCTCAGAAGAGGAGCGGTTAACGTTCAATATTGATGTTAACGCTGGAATTAAAGGCACAGGCGCATTAAAGTTCAGCCAGAAATTTTATGTCGAAGAGTAATTGGGTTGTGATGATCTAAACGCTTTTTGACACCCTAAGACCAAAACCTATAAAAAGGGAGAGCGGCTAGCTCTCCTTTGCTGTAACAAAAGAGGCCAATATGCAAAAGATAGTGCTAGCAACAGGTAACCAAGGCAAAGTTCGTGAAATGGCAGACCTGTTGTCTGATTTTGGCTTCGACGTTGTGGCTCAGAGCGAGTTCAACGTATCAGAAGTCGCTGAAACAGGGACCACATTTATTGAAAATGCCATCATCAAGGCACGTCACGCTGCAAAAGAAACTGGCCTTGCTGCTATTGCGGACGATTCAGGTCTTGAAGTCGATGCATTGAAAGGCGCTCCTGGTATCTATTCAGCGCGTTACGCTGGCGAAGGCGCAACAGACCAACAGAACCTTGAAAAGCTGCTTGAAGCGATGAAAGAGGTTCCAGAAGCTGAGCGTACAGCTCGCTTCCACTGTGTACTTGTACTTATGCGCCACGAGAACGACCCAACACCGATTGTTTGTCACGGTAAGTGGGAAGGCCGCATTCTAACTGAGGCACACGGCGAAAATGGCTTTGGCTACGACCCTATCTTCTTTGTACCTGAAGATAACTGCGCATCAGCAGAGCTAGAGCCAGCACGTAAGAAGCAACTTTCTCACCGTGGTAAAGCACTTAAGACACTGTTTGCAACGCTTTCTGAGCAACCTTTGTAATTGTAATGAATCAACTAATTCCACCAGCGTTAAGCCTTTATGTACACATCCCATGGTGTGTACAAAAATGCCCTTACTGCGACTTTAACTCTCACGCCCTAAAAGCGGAGATCCCTGAGCAAGAATATATTGCTGCGCTGCTGCAAGATCTTGAAGCGGATATCGAGCGTTATCAGCTCAACACTAACCCACGCTTACTGCATTCAATTTTTATTGGCGGCGGAACGCCAAGCTTAATCTCAGCCGAAGGTATTGCTAACTTGCTAGCTGGGATTGAAGCAAAGCTGCCGTTTAAGCCAGATATTGAAATCACCATGGAAGCTAACCCTGGCACCATTGAAGCTGAACGTTTTGCTGGTTATCACAAAGCTGGGGTAACGCGAATTTCAGTTGGGGTACAAAGCTTTGAGCAACAAAAGCTTGAAAGGTTAGGCCGTATCCATGGTCAAGATGAGGCGGTTAACGCGGCTAAGCTTGCGCATAAAATTGGCCTCAAGAGTTTTAATCTCGATCTCATGCATGGCTTACCAGATCAGTCCGTTGATCAAGCCCTAGCGGATCTTGAGAAGGCGATCGAGCTCGATCCTCCTCATCTCTCATGGTACCAATTGACGATCGAACCCAACACCATGTTCTACTACAAGCAGCCGACTCTGCCAGATGATGATGACTTGTGGGATATCTTCGAACTTGGACACAAGAAACTTGCGCAAGCTGGTTACGTGCAATACGAAATCTCTGGTTACAGCAAACCGGGTTATCAATGCCAACACAACCTCAACTATTGGCGCTTCGGCGACTATCTAGGTATTGGCTGTGGTTCACATGGCAAACTCAGCTTTAGTGATGGGCGCATCATCCGAACCACTAAGATCAAGCACCCGAAAGGCTACCTCGCGGCTTACGATAATATGGTCAAACCGTATTTAAACAGTGAAGAACAAGTTGCTGATGAAGACCGTCCTTTCGAATTCTTTATGAACCGCTTCCGCCTTATCGAAGCATGTCCTAAGCAGGACTTTCTTGATACTACAGGGCTTGGTTTTGAGGCGATTCAAGAGACGATTGATTGGTCTATTGAAATGGGCTATATCGATGAAAGTGATACCCACTGGCAAATCACCGAGAAAGGTAAACTGTTCCTCAATGACTTGTTAGAAGCCTTTATGGCCGAAGAGTAAAAATCAAAAACTAAAAAGGGTTGATGTGGAAGCATCAACCCTTTGTTTTAAAGTCATCCCCGAGAGCGAGAGACGAGTAAATTGGGGATCTCTTCAAGCGAGTCGAATGCTAATTGAGATTCCCTACTCCTTCTTTCGTCAGCCTATGGAATGACAAATACGCTCTAATGCACTAAAAAATCGAACGACCAATACGCTCGGCAAGTAGCTCTAGTGCCTTTGTTCCTGCTAGCGAGTTACCTGAAGGGTCTAGCTCGGGTGACCACACCGCGATTGTCATCTCACCCGGTACCACAGCCATAATGCCACCACCAACGCCCGATTTGCCCGGCATACCGACGCGATAGGCAAACTCACCTGCACCATCATACAAACCACAAGTCGCTAATAACGCATTTAACTGCTTAGTTTGAGTTGGTGTAATAACGGTTTTTTCAGTCTGTACTGAAGTACCTTTATTAGCCAAATAACTGAAAGTTTTCGCCAAATCGACACAACTCATTTTAAGCGCACAGGCATGGAAGTAGTTATTCAGTACTGGAATAACATCATTCTCGAAATTGCCAAATGAACGCATTAGATAAGCAATGGCAGCGTTACGGTCACTGTGCATCATCTCTGAAGCAGCAACGATCTTGTCATAGCAAATGTGCGTATCGCCTGATAGCTGACGAACAAACTCTAGCAAACGCTGACGCGGCGCGGATAAACGGCTATTGAGCAGATCAGCCACCACAATTGCTCCAGCATTGATAAATGGATTACGCGGAATGCCCTGCTCCATTTCCAACTGAATAAGCGAGTTAAATGCTTGGCCTGATGGTTCTTTACCGACGCGCGCCCAGATCTCTTCCGGCTTATACAGACACATCGCTAAGGTTAAGCTCAGCGCCTTGGAAATCGACTGAATAGAAAAAGGCTCGTCTGCATCACCCGCTTTAATCACTTCCCCTTGGTTAGTAAAAACCGCCAGCCCCAACTTAGATGCCGGCACTTTTGCTAACGCAGGAATATAATCAGCCACCTTACCTTGACCAATTAATGGGCGAACCTCTTCGAGAATCTCATTTAAAATTTCTTGTGTCGGTTTCATCAGCAACCTTAAAAATCAATCAGTTATTATTATTTTGTTGTAGGGTCAAAAAAGCCAACACATCAATGTTGGCTTTAATAATCTCTTTAGCTTGTTGCTATTGGTACTAGCAACTAAGGATTAAGCAATCACGGTTATTTTACGCGCTTGTACTTAATATCCCAAACGCCGTGACCTAAACGGTGACCACGTGCTTCAAATTTTGTTAGCGGGCGCTCATCTGGACGAGGAATGTAATCACCGTCTTCTGCGATGTTTTCAAAACCTGGTGCTTCGTTCATCACTTCGATCATGTGCTCTGCGTAGTTTTCCCAGTCAGTCGCCATGTGGAAAATGCCTTCACCGTCAATCAGCTTCTGACGTACCATTTCTGCGAAATCTAGCTGAACGATACGACGCTTGTGGTGACGCTTCTTATGCCATGGGTCTGGGAAGAACAGTTGCAGCGTAGCAAGGCTGCTATCTGGAATCATGTGTTCAAACACTTCCACCGCATCGTGACACATCACACGTAGGTTAGTGATACCTGCTTCACGAGCATCTGATAGACACGCACCTACGCCTGGGCTGTGTACTTCAATACCGATGAAGTTTTTTTCTGGAGCATTCTTCGCCATTTCAACCAACGAAGCACCCATACCAAAACCAATTTCTAGAACAACAGGATTGTCGTTACCAAACACTTCTTTCCAATCTAGAAGCGTATCTTGGTAATCAATACCCATTGTTGGCCAACACTCATTCATCGCATTTTCTTGACCTTTGGTCAAACGACCTTCGCGGCGAACAAAGCTGCGAATTTTGCGTATCAGTTTACCGTCTTCGTTGTACTCGTTAGTGGTCACTTCACTCATGATTTTGCCTGTTTAAAAATTGGTCTCGACTCAAAGGGATTGTGATTATCCAAAGAATTGCCACAGGTGCAAGTTTTTTAGCTAATTCGGCCATCATCTCTGACGGAAACTATACCCTTACTGTTTATCGGTTGTACTTTACCCATAAACTATGGTGCAATTTTGTTAGATTAGATAACAATTATACAAGAGCAAGTCGTGACTCCTTTCGCCAGCGCCATCTTAGAGTGGTATGAAAACTATGGCCGTAAAAGCCTACCTTGGCAGCAAGATAAAACCGCATATAGCGTTTGGCTGTCAGAAATCATGTTGCAACAAACTCAAGTCGCGACAGTTATTCCCTACTATCAACGCTTCTTAGAGCGCTTTCCGACTGTGATTGACTTGGCCAATGCTGAGCAAGATGAAGTCTTACATTTATGGACAGGGCTTGGTTACTACGCCCGTGCACGAAACCTACACAAAGCCGCTAAAGTGGTTGCTGAACAATATAATGGCGAGTTTCCGCTTAATATCGAAGAGATGAATGCCCTACCGGGTATTGGCCGTTCTACCGCTGCTGCGATTTTATCTTCGGTGTATAAGCAACCGCATGCGATTTTAGACGGCAACGTTAAACGTACCTTAGCACGCAGCTTTGCCGTCGAAGGTTGGCCGGGACAGAAAAAAGTTGAGAACCAACTGTGGCAATTTGCTGAAGAGCACACGCCGGCAGTTGATGTCGACAAATACAACCAAGCGATGATGGATATGGGCGCTATGGTTTGTACTCGCAACAAACCCAAATGTACTCTGTGCCCAGTTGAGTCATTTTGTGTCGCCAATAAGCAAGGTAGTCAACTCGACTACCCGGGCAAAAAGCCAAAGAAAGAAAAGCCAGTTAAAGAAGCTTGGTTTGTCATGCTGCACCATGACGGCAAAGTATGGCTTGAACAACGTCCACAATCTGGCATTTGGGGCGGTCTATTCTGTTTCCCAGAAAATAGTGACGCTGACGTTGCTCATCAAATTGATATCCGTGGCGTGTCAGAGGTAGATATCAATGCTCAAACGCAATTGATCGCTTTTCGTCATACCTTTAGCCATTACCACCTCGATATCACGCCAATTTTGGTAGACCTATCAAAGCAACCTAACGTGATTATGGAAGCGGGCAAAGGTCTTTGGTATAACTTATCGCAACCTGAAGAGATCGGTTTAGCCGCACCAGTCAAACAATTGCTGGAAAGCCTACCGTTCGAACTTCAAAACTAATATTTAAAGGAGTCGTTATGAGCCGCACTGTATTTTGTGCTCGACTACAAAAAGAAGCTGATGGCCTAGACTTTCAGCTTTACCCAGGTGAGCTGGGTAAACGTATCTTTGACAACATATCAAAAGAAGCATGGGCGATGTGGCAGCACAAACAGACTATGCTGATCAATGAAAAGAAATTGAATATGATGGATCCTGAGCATCGTAAGTTGATCGAAACTGAAATGGTTAACTTCCTATTTGAAGGTAAAGAAGTTCATATCGAAGGTTACACTCCACCAAGCGAATAGTCGCAAGCAGAGTTGAAATTGAAAAGAAATGACATCATTGTCCGCAGTGATGTCATTTTTTTAGGAGCATTATGAAGAAGTTAGCGTATTTTCTGATCGCATTATCACTAACGGGCTGTAGTCGTGAATTTGTAGAAAGTTTCTATGATGTCAACTACGAGCCAACGAACCGCTTTGCGAAAAACCTAGCTCAACTACCCGGTCAGTTTGAAAAAGATACCGGCGCATTAGACGCCTTAATCAATAGCTTCTCAGGCAACATCGAAAAACGCTGGGGACGCAGTGAAATCAAGTTTGCGGGCAAAAACAACTACGTAAAATACATCGATAACTACTTAAGTCGCTCTGAAGTTAACTTTGATAAAGGCTTAATTACTATCGAAACAGTTTCACCAACTGATCCTAAGCAGCATCTTAAAAACGCCATTATCACCACTCTGCTAACCCCTGACGATCCGGCTAATGTCGATCTTTTCTCTTCCAAAGAGATCGTACTTGAAGGCCAACCTTTTCTTTATCGTCAGGTTGTTGACCAAGATAAAAAACCAATCCAGTGGTCTTGGCGCGCCAACCGTTTTGCCGACTACTTGATTGCCAACAAGCTTAAGGTCAAAGATGTCGACTTTAAGAAAGCCTACTACGTTGAAATACCAATGGTTGAAGATCAGTTTGAGATCCGCAGCTACAAGTATGCAGAGATAGTTCAACGCGCTTCACGCAAATATGACATCCCTGAAGACCTGATTTACGCCATCATCAAAACAGAAAGTAGCTTCAACCCTTATGCGGTGAGCTGGGCAAATGCCTATGGCTTGATGCAAGTTGTACCTAAAACCGCTGGTAAAGATGTATTTAAACTCGTGAAGAAGAAATCAGGGCAACCGACGCCTGAGTACCTATTCAACCCAGAAAACAATATTGATACCGGTACCGCCTATTTCTACATCTTAAAAAATCGCTATTTGAAAGATGTTAACCATCCACTGTCGCTTGAGTACAGTATGATTTCTGCCTACAACGGTGGCACTGGTGGTGTTTTGAACACCTTTAACCGTAATGACCGAAAACGAGCGATGCGCGACTTAAATTCTTTACAGCCAAATCAAGTTTATTGGGCGCTCACTAAAAAGCATCCAAATGCTGAAGCGCGTCGCTATCTAGAAAAAGTTACTAAATTCAAAAAAGATTTTAACTCTGGTAAAACATAATTAGTCAAAACGACTAAATAATCGACACTTAAGCACTTTTTTGATTTTTTTTCTAAAAACATGTTGACGGCAAGACCGAAAATCCGTTTAATAGCGCTCCGTTGCCCGGATAGCTCAGTCGGTAGAGCAGAGGATTGAAAATCCTCGTGTCGGTGGTTCGATTCCGCCTCCGGGCACCACAATTTGATTGTTGGTGTCTTAGACGTCAACAGAGATGCAAAGTAATTTGCAGCAAAAAGAATACAGTGTGCCGACTTAGCTCAGTAGGTAGAGCAACTGACTTGTAATCAGTAGGTCACCAGTTCGACTCCGGTAGTCGGCACCATTCTTTTGCCTCGATAGCTCAGTCGGTAGAGCAGAGGATTGAAAATCCTCGTGTCGGTGGTTCGATTCCGCCTCGAGGCACCATATTTGGTGCGCTTACCTAATTTTGAAAAAATTGGTAAGACACAAACAGAATAGTTCCTCCTTAGCTCAGTTGGTAGAGCGACGGACTGTTAATCCGCAGGTCGCTGGTTCGAGCCCAGCAGGAGGAGCCACTTTAAGAAGCCAAGTCGAAAGACTTGGCTTTTTTCATTTCTGCTTTCCTAAAGTTCCTAGTCTCTTTTACAAGCTTCCCTTACATTCACCGCTTTCTATGCTTAGTGACACTTACACTGAATCAAATATCGATATTGCTATGCGCTACCTTGCTTAAAAAGAACTTATTTCACTCCAAAAATTTAATCCAAATCATAGTTTAACGCCTGTCTCCTATTCGCTTTTCATGAACTACAATAAGATGACAGGCATGTTACAGATCGATATGTAACTGCAATAAATATAAGAATGACTTATTTGTGAGCTAATTTTATGAAACTAAAGACACAAGCTTATTTATTATCGGGAATTATCCTAATAGCTTTGCTTGCTTTAACTGCTACAGGTTTATGGACACTACGTGTAGCCAGCAACTTGGATAACAAGGCACGTGTAACTGAGCTATTCAATAGTGCCTACAGCATCCTAACCGAAGTTGAAAAGATGTCGGTTGAAGGAACACTGGGAGAAGATGAAGCCAAAGCACTGGCAACTCGATTGCTACGTAACAATATCTACAAAGATAATGAATACGTTTATGTCGCTGATGAGAACATGACCTTCATTGCGACCCCACTAGATCCTCAGCTACATGGCACCAGCTTTAATGACTTTAAAGATGGCGATGGCAACAGTGTCGGTCAATTGATTCTGAATGTATTAGGTCAGCGTACTGGCCAAATCGTCGAATACACTTGGACACAGAAACAAGCTGACGGCTCAATTGAAGAAAAACTCTCGATTGCAGAAAGAACACCTCACTGGGGTTGGGTTGTGGGTACTGGTATCGGCTTCAACGAAGTTAATGCACGTTTCTGGTCAACAGCTCAATGGCAGCTTGTACTTTGTTTAGCGATTGCCGGGGCAATTCTAGCGGCGCTGATCATCTCTATTCGTCGTATGTTGGCGCTACTTGGTGGTGAACCACAAGACGTACGTAAAGCGGTGCAAGATGTGGCAAATGGCCATATTCAAAGCTCTTTCAGTGAGCAAGCTCCTAGCGGCAGTATCTACGAAGCTGTGCAGCAGATGAGTCAATCCCTTGCTCAGCTTGTCGGAAATTTAGATAACTCAATGCACGCCCTACGTAACGAATTAGGTAACGTGGAAGGCCGAGCGGCATCAATTGCAGATCTAACCGGCTCACAACAGCAATCGACAGCAATGATCGCAACGGCAATGACAGAGATGGCTTCCTCTGCAAATAATGTCGCAGACTCAGCTAGCGACACGGCACGTAATACCGAAGAAGCGGATAAACAAAGTCAACATACCCAACAGCTGATTCATAATACCGTCGACAACATTCAAGGCCTTGCGTCTCAACTAGGAACCGCTAGCCAAGCCGTGGCGGACCTTGATAGTGACGTCAATAACATTGTAAAAGTACTTGATGTAATCGGTGATATTGCTGAACAAACCAATTTATTGGCACTAAACGCCGCTATCGAAGCTGCACGCGCTGGTGAGCAAGGTCGTGGTTTTGCTGTGGTCGCAGATGAAGTTCGTAACCTAGCGGGTCGAACTCAAGATAGCACCAAAGAGATCCAGCAAATGATCACCAATCTGCAAGAAGGCTCTCGTAATGCGATTCAAACCATGGAAGTGTGTGCCGAAACCAGTCAAAGCACGGTAGAAGAGTCACAAAATGCCTCTGAAGCGCTGCAGCAAATTGTTGTGGCCCTAGAATCAATTACGCAAATGAGTCATCAAATCGCGACCGCTGCTGCAGAACAAACCCAAGTCAGCGATGATATCTCTCAGCGTATTAACATGATTGAAGAGAGTGGCAATCAGTTAAGTAGTGTCGTTACTGAGAGTCATAACAGCACCCAGAGTCTGACTCAGCTTTCAAATGAGCTAGAAAACTGGGTAAGCAAGTTTACTGTTAAACACTAATCGAACTCAGACTAGTAAAAGCACGCCTCTTTGCGTGCTTTTTTATTGTCTTGGCTAGAGTATTACGCCTTTTCTATCCCATATCCCCTGTTGCCCTCTATACATTTCTTACTCAAAATGGATAAAAACAGCCCATTAAGTATAGAAAAACAACAAACGATATTTTTTTTGCATTTTAATGTTGACCTAAAGAACGAAAAGCCTTTTAATACACCTCGTCGCCCGGATAGCTCAGTCGGTAGAGCAGAGGATTGAAAATCCTCGTGTCGGTGGTTCGATTCCGCCTCCGGGCACCACAATTTATTTGTTGGTGTCTGAATTAGACAACAACATGAAAAGAAATAAAGTGCGCCGACTTAGCTCAGTAGGTAGAGCAACTGACTTGTAATCAGTAGGTCACCAGTTCGATTCCGGTAGTCGGCACCAT
>NZ_JBHZSA010000009.1:0-117403 GCF_043642085.1 Vibrio hepatarius
TGAAGGCCTACGTTTCGCTATCCGTGAAGGTGGCCGTACAGTAGGTGCTGGTGTTGTTGCTAAGATCTTCGACTAATATTTAGTTGATATCTTGCACATTCTTCATTAGAAGAACATGCATCTGAAAAGGGGAGCTTCGGCTTCCCTTTTTGCTTTTTGTTATAAGTGATCTTTCTAGATCTCTTCCCTAATGTACTGATATTAAAAGTACAAGATCCCCTCCTTTTAACCCTTCTAACTCACCGACTCCCTAACTCATTGAATCTGGTTGCCTGGCCAAAAATCGATATAACAAATTGTTCTTAAAATCGATTAAATGCAACTGGTAATGAGAGTTGTTCTTGTTTATATTACTTTGTGTTAGTCGTCATTTGGTAGTTGGGTATGTACGTTTGTCTTTGTCATGGCATTTCAGATAAGAAAATTAAGAAGTTAGCGATTGATGAAGGTATTACGGACATTCGTGGCATTCGCAAATGCACAGCCTTAGGTAGCCAATGTGGTAAGTGTGTTAAGCAAGCGAAAGAAATCCTCGCTGAAACAGAGCCATTTCGACTAAAACAAGCCAGTTAACACTGGTTTAGCCTTTTTGACACTCTTCTATTTGCTTCTATGTTTAAAGAAGCCAAAGAGGAGGGCTTTATAATGAAAGGCGATCCAATCATCATTCAACATCTCAACAAAGTGCTTGGCAACGAGCTCGTCGCAATTAATCAATACTTCCTTCATGCTCGAATGTACAAAGACTGGGGCTTAAAGCACCTAGCGGAGAAGGAGTATCATGAATCTATTGATGAAATGAAACATGCGGATCATTTGATCGAACGTATTCTATTTTTGGAAGGGCTTCCTAACTTACAAGATCTCGGCAAACTTATGATTGGTGAAGACACCAAAGAAATGCTTGAGAGTGATTTAAAACTTGAAATGGCCGCAATACCGGATCTAAAAAACGCCATTGCTTACGCGGAAGATACTCATGATTACGTCTCTCGCGACTTGTTCCAAGATATCTTAGAAGATGAAGAAGAACATGTTGATTGGTTAGAGACACAACTCGGCTTGATCGATATGACGGGTATCCAGAACTACCTACAAGCACAATATGTCGACGAGGATGATGATTAATCTAGCCCCTCTGAGCATCCAAACAACAGCCTATTTTGTTCAGTAGGCTGTTTTAGTTTCACCATCACATTTTTCTTGCCTCAACTGGTTTCTTTCTGTACTATTCGTGCTCCTTAAACTCGGTCAATTATCTTTAGTTCCTTGCTTCCTCTGGACGACCGGGCCATTTGTGGAAGCTGAATAATCCGTAAGGAGCAACCCATGCGTCATTACGAAATCGTATTCATGGTGCACCCTGATCAAAGCGAGCAAGTTGCTGGCATGATCGAGCGTTACACTGGTTCAATCACTGAAGCTGGCGGTACTATCCACCGTCTAGAAGACTGGGGCCGTCGTCAACTGGCTTACCCAATCAACAAGCTTCACAAAGCTCACTACGTTCTAATGAACGTTGAAGCTGACCAAGCTGTAATTGATGAGCTAGAAACTGCTTTCCGTTTCAACGATGCAGTTCTACGTAACATGATCATGCGTACTAAAACAGCGATCACTGAGCAATCTATCATGCTTAAGCAGAAAGAAGAGCGTGCTCCTCGTCGCGAAGAGCGTGCTGAAGCTAAGCCAGAAGCAGCTGCTGAGTAATTTTTCTTATGACCAATCGAATGGAGCTATCTGGCACCATTGCCAAGCCGCCCATTCGAAGTAAAAGCCCTGGTGGCATTGAACACTGTCGGTTTTGGTTAGAGCATCGCTCTACTGTTATCGAAGCTGAACTACCGAGACAAGTTTATTGTCGTATGCCGGTAGTAGTAAGCGGGCAAAGGTCACAAGCAAACACTCAGAATTTAGTACAAGGCAGTAGCATTAAGGTAAGTGGCTTTGTTACTTACCAGACCGGCCGAAATGGCGTAGGTAAATTAGTGCTTCATGCTGACAACATTACTCAAATTTAAGATCAGGAGATAGCCCATGGCTCGTTTCTTCCGTCGTCGTAAATTCTGCCGTTTCACTGCAGAAGGCGTACAAGAGATTGATTACAAAGACGTAGCAACTCTTAAAAACTACATCACTGAAGCTGGTAAAATCGTACCTAGCCGTATCACTGGTACAAGCGCTAAGTACCAACGTCAACTAGCTCGCGCGATCAAACGTTCTCGCTACCTAGCTCTACTACCGTACACTGACAAGCATCAGTAATCGGTTCGTTTTTAAAAAGAGGAATTAAACAATGCAAGTTATTCTACTTGATAAAATCGGTAACCTAGGTGGTCTTGGTGACACTGTAAACGTGAAATCTGGTTACGCTCGTAACTTCCTTATCCCTCAGGGTAAAGCAGTTATGGCTACTAAATCTAACGTTGAAATGTTCGAAGCGCGTCGTGCTGAACTAGAAGCTAAAGTTGCTGAGCAACTAACTGCTGCTGAAGCACGTGCTGAGAAAGTTAACGCTCTTGAAGCAGTTGTTCTTGCTTCTAAAGCTGGTGACGAAGGTAAACTATTCGGTTCTATCGGTACTCGCGACATCGCTGATGCAATCACTGCAGCTGGCGTTGAAGTAGTTAAGAGCGAAGTTCGTCTTCCTGAAGGCGCACTACGTAACACTGGTGAGTTCGAGATCAGCGTTCAACTTCACTCTGAAGTTTTCGCTACAGTTAACCTACAAGTTGTTGCTGCTGACTAATTCAGTATCAAGACGTATTTTAAAAGCACCTCCTAGAGGTGCTTTTTTTGTATCTGAAGTCAGGAAAGGTTTTAGAAGATAAACAGTAGATTGACTGAGAAGATACTATCAGCTTTCTTGAGACCTTCTGGCACCTTATCGTGGTATTGGCGAGAGTGAGTCAGCTTGAGGGCGATATCTTCGGTGATATTGTTCGTCACACTCAGGTCGGTATCGGTACGTGTGTTACTGCTACCTGAAACCACTGTCACATCAGCAGAGAAAGCTAAGTTATCTAACGCCTGCCAAGAAGTGTTAATGTTGCCACGAAAAATCCCTTCTTGAACCGTTTCAGGGAAGATGATGTCATCATCGTCTATTTCATCTAAGTTAGGCTCTTGATAACGAAAACCAGGACCTACTTCGACTTCTAGCACAAACTTATCGGTATTTGAGAACTGGTAACCTAAACCACCCGATAGTGTGTAATCTTTGAAGTATGCACTATAGCGAGAGTCGACACCTTTAAAGCTGCCATACAGATAGGTTTTAGGACCTAATTTATAGTCACTTTGCGCCGTATAGGTTGATTGTCTTTTATCCTCTTCACCATCTTTATACAGCAAATAGTATTTCCATTCGCCGCTGGTACGGTGACGACCCTCAACATAGGTTGCGTTAAGGCGTGAGTTGAGTGATTGCGAGTCTGAGTTACCTGAGTGGGCCTGATAGCCAAACTCTATTTCGGTGTCCCATGGGGAAGGCAGTTCAATATCCGTGTCGTTTTGCCCAGTATCGTCAGCGTGTGCGAGCATAGAGCCCATTAGGCTGAAACTTATAAGCCAAAGTCTAGACACTCACTACCTCTATATGGATGAAACGAATGGCGCAATAGTAGATTCAAACTGAGCGAATACCGTCAGCAAGAAGTTAATTCTACATTAGAACTCGACAAAGTCTCTCTTTGGTACAGACAATGGCGACATTCTCGTTATAATTAGCGATCTAAAGCAAAGTTGTTGAGCAGATCCATGGCCGAAACCAAAGTAGATAATCGAAATAAAAAGTTTAGAGACGCACAAGTCGATGCGATCAAAGTCCCGCCTCATTCACTGGAAGCGGAGCAGTCCGTTATTGGTGGCCTTCTACTTGATAATGAGCGTTGGGATACGGTATCTGAACGGGTTGTTGCCAAAGATTTCTACAGCCGACCTCACCGCCTAATCTTTGAAGCGGTAAAGACTCTACTCGAAGAAAACAAACCGCTCGACTTAATCACGCTATCCGAGTTCTTAGAGCTACGTGAACAGTTGGATGATGTCGGTGGCTTTGCTTACCTTGCTGACTTAGTTAAGAACACCCCAAGTGCGGCTAACATCAACGCCTATGCAGATATTGTTGCTGAGCGCGCATTGGTTCGTGACCTCATTGGCGTTGCTAATGAAATCGCTGATGCTGGTTATGACCCTCAAGGACGTAACTCAGAAGATCTGCTAGACCTTGCTGAAAGTAAAGTTTTTGCCATTGCAGAGTCACGCACTAGCGAGAATGAAGGCCCGCAAAACGTCGATAACATTCTTGAGAAAACATTAGAGCGTATCGAGATCCTCTACAAATCACCGCAAGACGGTGTAACAGGGGTAAACACAGGTTTCACTGACCTGAACAAGAAAACCGCTGGTCTACAAGGCTCGGATTTGATCATTGTCGCAGCGCGTCCATCGATGGGTAAAACTACCTTTGCGATGAACTTGTGTGAGAACGCGGCGATGGAGCAAGAAAAGCCAGTGCTTATCTTCTCGCTAGAGATGCCAGCAGAACAGATCATGATGCGTATGCTCGCGTCGCTTTCGCGTGTTGATCAAACTAAGATTCGTACTGGTCAGCTTGATGATGAAGACTGGGCGCGTATTTCTTCGACCATGGGTATTCTTATGGAGAAGAAGAACATGTACATCGATGACAGTTCAGGTTTGACGCCAACGGAAGTTCGTTCGCGTGCTCGTCGTATTGCTCGTGACCATGGTGGCTTATCACTAATCATGGTCGACTACCTTCAGTTAATGCGTGTACCTGCGCTGTCTGATAATCGTACCCTTGAGATTGCTGAAATCTCTCGCTCATTAAAAGCATTGGCAAAAGAGTTGAATGTACCTGTGGTTGCGCTATCTCAGCTTAACCGTTCCCTAGAGCAACGTGCTGATAAGCGCCCGGTAAACTCGGACTTACGTGAATCAGGCTCTATCGAGCAGGATGCCGACTTGATCATGTTCATCTACCGCGACGAAGTGTATAACCCAGATAGCTCAATGAAGGGCACAGCAGAAATCATCCTAGGTAAGCAGCGTAACGGTCCTATCGGTTCGGTTCGACTCACCTTCCAAGGTCAATGGTCTCGCTTTGACAACTACGCAGGCCCTGCGTTTGATATGGACGATGAGTAAGCCAATGAGCTACATGAAAGCAGCCACTGCCTACATTAATCTTGAGGCTTTGCAGCACAACCTAGGGCAGATTAAGCAACAGGCGCCACACAGCAAAGTAATGGCAGTAGTGAAAGCCAACAGCTACGGCCATGGCTTACGTCATATCGCTAAGCATGCCAAAGGTGCGGATGCGTTTGGTGTCGCACGTATCGAAGAAGCATTACAGTTACGAGCCTGTGGTGTGGTGAAACCGATTTTATTGCTTGAGGGTTTTTACTCTCAAGGCGACCTGCCTGTTTTAGTCACCAACAATATTCAAACAGTGGTTCACTGTGAAGAGCAGTTGGAGGCACTGGAACAAGCGGAATTAGAAACGCCTGTTGTGGTGTGGCTAAAGATTGATAGTGGTATGCACCGACTAGGCGTACGACCAGAGCAGTACAGCGAATTTGTCACTCGTCTTAAAGCTTGCCGTAATGTGGCTAAGCCACTGCGTTATATGAGTCATTTTGGCTGCGCCGATGAGCTAGATAAAAGCACAACCAATCAACAGACAGAGCTGTTCCTCTCTTTAACCGAAGGCTGTGAAGGTGAGCGTTCGTTAGCGGCGTCCGCTGGCTTACTTGCTTGGCCAGACAGTCAGTTAGAGTGGGTTCGCCCGGGTATTATCATGTACGGCGTTTCTCCATTTAATGATAAGACGGCTCAGGACTTAGGCTATCAGCCAGTGATGACATTGAAGTCGCATTTAATCGCCGTGCGCGATGTGAAAGCGGGTGAAAGCGTCGGCTATGGCGGCACTTGGACCAGCCAGCGTGATACCAAGGTTGGGGTAATTGCGATTGGTTATGGGGATGGTTACCCAAGAACGGCACCGAACGGCACGCCAGTTTTGGTTAACGGCCGTAAAGCGCCGATTGCTGGGCGAGTATCGATGGATATGCTTACTGTTGATCTCGGACCGGATGCCACCGATAAGGTCGGCGATGAAGCGATTCTGTGGGGCAACCAGCTTCCTGCAGAAGAAGTCGCGAGCCATATAGGAACTATTGCCTATGAACTGGTGACTAAGCTGACATCTCGTGTTGATATGGAATACTCCAAGTAAATGAAGCGAAACCACATCAAACAAGTGCTGGTCTTATGTGCCAGCCTTTTTATTTGCGGCCAAGTTAATGCAAAAGAAAAAGATTCTGCATTTGTCCCTTTCTATTTTAGTACTGAAACTTTGGGTAATACATTTGGCGTAGCGGGTGTTGCTAAGGGTGTCGGCCAGCCTCAGGCCGCGCTTTTTGGTATGGCGCTTTACTCTGATAAAGACAGTTATGTCGGCTTTGTCTCTGCATTTAATTATGCTTTGTCGGACAGCTTGCTGTTCAGCACCCAAATGTATCAGGCTCAGTTTAATCAAAACCCGTACTATTTAGGTGAGCAAGGCGATAATAGCTCGGTGACAGGTGATAAAACCGTTACCGATGGCTTTGAGCAGAACTATCAATTTGAGTTTAAATATCTCCTTCCTTGGGGCAATGTTGAAAAACACGGCCTGATGGGGGCTTTCATGCCAGTAAGAGATGTCGACTTTGCCACGCCGTTAGACTCTGGTGTGACGTCGTTGGTAATGACGCCGTTCTTCTCATCGCGTGAATTAGATATTTATAGCCAGCCAGAAAAGGCGACAGGGCTTGAACTGACATTAGACTGGGATAACCGCGATAGCGTGCGTAACCCAACCAAAGGCTCACACACCTCCATTGAACTCACGGTTGCGGGTGAAAGTTGGCAAAGTGATGAGATTTGGACCAAATGGGAGTTTCAAAATAGCCAGTATTTTGCGCTTGGGCCATTGGGTGAGTTGTTTGATCAACAAGTCGTTGCGTTAGACTTTTATACCGCCGATACGCCAAGTTGGGATAGCACTAAGCCACCAGAGCAAGATCAAGTGCGTTTGGGCGGCTTGTATCGACTCAGAGGCTACACTAGCGGTCGTTATCATGGACGCTCTGCAGTGCATTACTCTGCAGAATACCGAGTGTTGCCAGACTGGCAGCCGCTCGATGATATTCCAGTGATCAATTACTACGATCTGCCGTGGTGGCAGTGGGTGGTGTTTGCTGAAGCAGGCCGTGTCGCTGATGAGTATGATGCCAAAACACTCCACACTGATATGCAGTGGAACCTTGGCGGCGCAGTACGCTTTCAAGTCGAAGGTATTGTGGTACGCGCCGAGTTAGCGAAAGGGGCAGATGAAGGCACTTTCCGCGTGATGATTAATCAACCTTTTTAAGCACATAATATGATACTTTGGGAGCCGATTGACTCCCTTTTCGTCTTATTCGCCTTGAAGTGTCGCAATCACGTGGCGACTGCCACCGTGATCTCTGTGCTCACCTAAATAAATCCCTTGCCAAGTGCCTAAAGCAAGTCGTCCGTTGCTAATTGGAATCATGATACTGCTGCCGAGCGTCGAGGCTTTAATGTGTGCAGGCATATCGTCATCGCCTTCATAGGTGTGTTTGTAGTATGGCGCACGCTCAGGCACAAACTTGTTAAAGTGCTTTTCCATATCGTGCCTTACCGTAGGGTCGGCGTTTTCATTGACGGTTAAACTGGCTGAGGTGTGCTGGATAAATAGCTGTAATAATCCGACAGAATAGTCAGCTATTTGTGGTAATTGTTGTTCAATTTCATCGGTAATTAAATGAAAGCCACGTTGACGCGCGTTTAAATGGATGACTTTTTGCTGCCACATACAATGCCTATAATCGAGATTTCGTTAACCAAACGTTAAGCTTAACCTAGCTTGGTGGTAAACTCATAAAGCTAGCATCGGATTTGTTCAAATTTGAACCAGGTAACGTGACCTAACTCAATGTGGGTGAGAGCCGCCTGAGTCATAATGCTGGCCTGAAAAAAAATTACAAAGTCTTGTTTTGTGGCAATTTGCCCTAACATACCTAATATTATTATTTTGCTAAATCGGGGATTCCGCCAGTTTTCGCTAGACTGTATGGAATAAAACCTACTGAACATCGGGATAGACACCATGTTGAAAAATATCAATCCAACGCAAACACAAGCTTGGAAAGCGCTAACTGCGCACTTCGAATCTGCACAAGATATGGATCTAAAAGCACTATTTGCTCAAGATTCAGCTCGCTTTGACAACTTCTCTACACGTTTCGGTGCAGACATCCTAGTTGATTACTCTAAAAACTTAATCAACGAAGAAACGCTAAAGCACCTATTTGCTCTAGCAAACGAGACTGAGCTAAAAGCAGCAATTGAAGCGATGTTCAGCGGTGAAGCGATCAACAAAACAGAAGATCGCGCAGTACTTCATACTGCATTGCGTAACCGCAGCAACAAGCCAGTGATGGTTGATGGCGAAGACGTGATGCCTGCAGTTAATGCAGTGCTAGAGAAAATGAAATCGTTCACTGACCGCGTTATCGACGGCGAGTGGAAAGGCTACACAGGTAAAGCGATCACTGACATCGTAAACATCGGTATCGGTGGCTCTGACTTAGGTCCTTACATGGTGACTGAAGCGCTAGCACCATACAAAAACCACCTAAACCTACACTTTGTTTCTAACGTTGATGGTACGCACATCGTTGAAACACTGAAGAAAGTAAACCCAGAAACAACGCTATTCCTAGTTGCGTCTAAGACGTTTACCACTCAAGAAACCATGACTAATGCACACAGTGCTCGTGATTGGTTCCTAGCGTCTGCTGGTGATGAAGCGCACGTTGCTAAGCACTTTGCGGCGCTTTCAACTAATGCTCCTGCGGTATCTGAGTTCGGTATCGATACAGACAACATGTTTGAGTTCTGGGATTGGGTTGGCGGTCGTTACTCACTATGGTCAGCGATCGGACTTTCAATTGCTCTTGCTGTAGGCTACGACAATTTTATTGAGCTACTAGACGGTGCGCACGAGATGGATAACCACTTCGCGTCTACTGAACTAGAAAGCAATATCCCAGTGATCCTTGCGCTTATCGGCCTATGGTACAACAACTTCCATGGAGCAGAATCAGAAGCGATTCTTCCATACGATCAGTACATGCACCGTTTTGCTGCGTACTTCCAGCAAGGTAACATGGAGTCAAATGGTAAATACGTTGACCGTGAAGGTAATGCAGTGACTTACCAAACTGGCCCAATCATTTGGGGTGAGCCAGGTACTAACGGCCAGCATGCGTTCTACCAGTTGATTCACCAAGGTACTAAGCTGATTCCATGTGACTTCATTGCTCCAGCAGTCAGCCACAACCCAGCAGGCGATCACCACCAGAAGCTAATGTCTAACTTCTTTGCTCAAACAGAAGCATTGGCATTTGGTAAAGATGAAGCGACAGTGAAAGCTGAATTTGCTAAAGCAGGTAAGAGCGAAGAAGAAGCGGCGACACTAGCACCATTCAAAGTATTTGAAGGTAACCGCCCAACTAACTCAATCCTAGTTAAGCAAATCACGCCACGCACACTAGGTAACCTAATTGCAATGTACGAGCACAAGATCTTCGTACAAGGTGTGATTTGGAACATCTTCAGCTTTGACCAGTGGGGTGTTGAGCTAGGTAAACAACTGGCTAACCAAATCCTACCTGAGCTTGCTGATGAGTCTGAAATCAGCTCTCACGATAGCTCAACCAACGGTTTGATTAATGCGTTCAAAGCGTTCAAAGCTTAATTTCCGTCGTACTTGATATTGAAACGCCAGCAGAGATGCTGGCGTTTTTTGTTTTCTTTTCTCTTAAGCCATTGTATCAATGGTGGATTTGGTTTCGGTACTCGCGGTGAACTTCTGACTCAATAGCGCGACGAGCTGATCGTAATATTGCATGTTTGGCTTATTGCCCAATAGCTTACATAGCTCATTGCCGGTAGGGCTGAAGCGGTAATAGAGTAAGCGAACGCCTTTGCTGTGCGCTTGCAGCGAGAGTTGTTTGCCTTGATAGCTTAATGGCAGCGGTGAGTCGAGTTCAATCTCACCAGATTCAAGTTCAGTACCATGCATCAAACCGAGCTCGAATAAGACCAGCAAACTGGAGTAGGGAAGCTGGTAGTTACCGACATTGATGTTGCTGGTCGTATTGCGTTTACCAAAGCTAAAAATCCCCGCTTGAGAGCGGTAGCCCACCAACAATTTCCGGCTGCTATCACCGCCAAAGCTGCACGCAAGAGATGAGGCACGTTGCAGGATTTGCGCTTCTTTTGGCGTCATATCTTGCAAAACTTTCAGCGCTTTCATCGAGGTAGAGCCAGGGTTGGTTACTTCGCGTTTGAGTACCTGCGCCCAGAGTCGCTGCATGGCGTGATTGTGAACTTCTTGTGCCATATCGAAAAATCGATACAGCCAATCTTGGTCTGGATCGCCAGCAGTTTCATCTTTACATGAGATGTGGGCGAGTTTGAGGATTTGTTCTAAGTTCTTCTGGCGCAGTTCTTTACGCTTCTTTTCACGAATCAGCGCGCGCTCAATGGTGGTCTTCTGTGGAGGTTCATTTTGTAACAGGGCATCTAAGCCATAAGTTTGCGCAATGTTGAGAATGCGGCTAGCGCTGTCTTTGATATAACTGGATTTCTTCTCTTGTCGTTGAGAATGATCTGTTTGTTGGTCTATGACAACGGGTTTACTGGTCTCAGACATGCTATTTCCTTAGCCATCAGATGCTTACTATTGATTACTAAATGTACCTCGGAACCTTATTGTCTGCCAGAAAAAGACTGTGAGCCAGCCGATAAAAAAATATTGCTATCAAAAATGATAACAAGTTGTTAAAATTGTTATCATTAAACTTGAGGGGCTTATGAAGTATTTCAATGAGAATAAACTAAAAAAGCACCTGTCAATTGCCCTATTATTACTCGTCTACGTTGGTGTACTAGGCTATTTATCTAGTTACTTAGGCTAATATAGGTAATCAACAGGTTACTTTAGTCGTTAACATCTACATATCATCATATTCGGCAATTTCAGTGCCTTCTATGACATATGCAGTTTCCGCTAGCTCATGGCTAATGGTTTCTGTCTTAAGTGTGCCTATCACGTAAATGACATCCCACAGCTCTTGTACTGGTGCGCCTTTCGGGAACTTCACATAAATGATCTGGTTTGGTGGTGGTGGCGGCACGTGGATACATGCGCCAAAATACGGTACCAGTAGAAATTCTGTCACCATATTTTCATCGCCTTCGAGCGGAATGACGAACCCAGGGATTTTCACCGTACTGCCATTCAGCTCTGGTCGCACACTTCCTACTTTAGATTGTTTCATCACATCACCGGAGTGATCCACGGCAGGCATACCATAGGCATCAAACTGATTGCGTTCGCTCTCTGGAATAAGATCAATCCAATCTAATGTCAGTGTGTCTTCTGCACTGACTGAGTGGGTGGTAAGGCCAACTGAAAATAGGGCCAAGAATAGTAGGATCAGTTTTTTCATATTTATACTCGAATCGTCATACCATCGCTGAGAGACTGCTTATAAGCTCTGAATGCAGGGATAAAGCCGATTATAGTACCAGCAATTTGCACCGCAGCGAGAAGTAACCACTCATATTGGGATAAAGCGATCATTTGTAAATCAACCCCGTATTGTTGCTGGATCAGCGGAGCGGCAACGGCAAGTAGGGCATATAAACCTATAGTGCCGACGATCAAACCGATAAAGGTGAGTACGCTTGCTTCTAGGATCAGTAAGCTAAATACATGGCGCGGCCTTGCCCCCATCGCACGTAGAATGGCCATTTCTCGGCGACGTTCTTGTAAGCTGGTCAGTAGGCTCGACAGCATGCCGAGTAAGCCTGCTATTACCACAAAAACAGAGACCGCCATTAAGGCTTGTTCTGCAACCGACATCATTCCCCATAATTCATGCAATGCGACACCCGGTAAGATCGCACTGAGCGGCTCTTTTGCGTAGGTATTGATTTGCCTTTGCAGGGCGAAGGTTTGAATCTTGGACTTCAAACCTAGCATCATTGCGGTGATTTGCTTAGGTTGAAAGTTCATTTCAAGTAATTGTTCTGCGCTTGGATTATTGCCTAGGTTAGCGCCCGACTCCCAGCCGACATGAATCGCTTCAATAGCCTCAAGAGAAACATGGACGGTCTTATCAACCGGTGTACCTGTCGGAGCAAGAATACCGACTACTTTAAACGGCGTATTGTCATGGCGGCTAAA
Organism: Vibrio hepatarius; assembly: GCF_043642085.1. Lineage (GTDB taxonomy): Bacteria > Pseudomonadota > Gammaproteobacteria > Enterobacterales > Vibrionaceae > Vibrio > Vibrio hepatarius_C. The sequence continues at coordinate 12,353 of NZ_JBHZSA010000009.1, forward strand.
CCCAACATCACTGATGCCGTGTGCGATAACCATTTCACTGCCGATGTGGTAGTTAAGCGAGCGGGCGACATCGGCGCCAATTACTGCCTCAAACAGTCTATTGAATTCTTTACCTTGGCTAAATGCGAGGTTTTGTTTTTGTCCGTAACGGTAGTGCTCGAAGTAACTATGGTTGGTTCCCATAACTCGGAACCCTTTGTGAGAGTCACCTAACGAGATAGGAATCGCCCAGTCGACGGCTCTGTGTTGGCTAAACTCTTGGTAGCTTTTCCAGTCGATATTATTGGTGGCATTACCAATGCGAAATACAGAGTAAAGCAGTAAGTTAACTTGGCCCGAGCGACCACCAACAATTAAATCTGTACCTGAAATCGTGTTGGCAAAGCTGCTCTTGGCTTGGTTACGAATTCGTTCTACCCCAAGGAGTAGGATCACGGATATTGCCACGGTCAGAATGGTGAGGATAGCCGTCACTTTTCGGTTGCGAACACTCTTCCATGCGAGAGAAAGGGTAGGTGTCATAATTGACCTCCGGCTTGATTGAGCTGCTGTAGATTAATGGTGCGATCAAACAGAGGCTCTAGCGTTGGGTCATGGCTGACAAACAGTAACGTCGAATTTGCTTGGTTTACTTGTTCGAGCAGTAGTTCAATAAACGCGCTACGGTTGTCAAAGTCGAGTGATGAGGTTGGCTCATCTGCGATCACAACCTTGGGGTTACCTATTAGTGCTCTGGCAGCCGCGACTCGTTGCTGTTGGCCAATACTCAGTTCAGTCACTGGTTTGTTGAGCAGTGCGCTCGGAAGACGCAGCTTTTCCAATAACTCGGTTGCTTTAGCGGTTAAATCTCCCTCAACCTGCTTTTTTCTTTGTGGGGCAAATTGGCAAGGAAGAGTGACATTTTCAATCACACTAAGGTAAGGCAGCAAGTTGAACTGCTGGAATATGTAGCCAATATTATTGGCGCGAAACTTATCTCTCTGGCTACCTGACATCTTGGTTAGCTCTTCACCGAGTAAAGAGACTTGACCCGAGGTTGCGGTATTAATTCCAGTCAGGAGTCCGAGTAAGGTTGATTTTCCACACCCACTTGGTCCCTTGATAAAGAGATGTTCGCCGTGAGTGACGATTAACGAAGGAATATCGAGCGTAGGAGCGTCATTACCTAGCCAGGTAAATGTGACTTGAGTAAGCTCAACCACCGAAGAATGGTCTGTCTTAGTCATAATTGCAGTCCGAATCAAATGAAGTGGCCTAGATAAGGCTAGGCCACTTTAAAACATTAAAGTGAGATTTTGCTTTCGCCTTTAGAGAGCTGCATTGCTGCTTGCTTAGTATCGGTTAATACATTCACTTGAATCGTTTCTGTATTCGGGAAGTGAGAGAACCAGTTGGTATTAATCTCATCTAATTTTGCGATGTCACTACATTCGAAGTGATACTCAATGGTGAACTCACCGTGAGAAGATGAGTGTCCTTCATGGTCATCGTGATGATCGTGGCCTTTATGGTCGTCATGATGCTCATGATCATCGTGGTGATCGTGGCTTTTATGCTCGTCATGATGCTCATGATCATCGTGGCCTTTGTGGTCGTCATGGTGCTCATGGTCATCGTGATGATCGTGACCTTTATGCTCGTCATGGTGTTTATGGTCATCGTGATGATCATGACCTTTATGGCTATCTTCACCTAAAGTATGACGCACTGACTTGTGCTCAACCTTACAACCCGCACTTGCCGCAAGGGTAAAGATACTATTGGCATCGTTCAGCTGGGTTACTGCGGCTTCAAGTTGATGTTTTTGTTCGTCAGTCTGAGGTGCGTGCTCAAAGCCGACCACATCAGCCCCTGGCGCAGTGATTTCCATCAGTAGTTCGTTAGCATCTTGAGCGATATTAAATTCAACCACACCGTGGACGTGGGCACTGTGTTGACGAAAACCTTCTTCTGCTTGAGCAAAGCTGCTTACTGCTAGAGTGATACCAAGTGCGATTGGAGTAATCTTGTTCATTGTCTTTCCTGAAAATATTGTAATGCAGAGTGATAATCACAGAGCGTGGTTGCCTGTGAATCCAGTATTTTTAATATTGTAATCAAGAGGCTGGTGGTGAGCGGGCTAGGTAAGCAAAGAAGACGCTTTCTACAAAGTAGTAAAATGACTCAAGGCGATGGGTTTCGGATGACGTTATCGCTGGTAGCGTGACGACAAAGGTACTGGCGCCATGCAGAGCGCAGGCAAAGAGCTGGCAATGATGCTGACTGTGTTGTGACTGCGGTAATTCATATTGGTGCTCAATGTACGCAAAGTTTAGCCACAGCACGAGTGCAATGGCGCAGACAGCGGTTCGTGTCGAAACTAAGCGAAATAGAGACAAAGCGATCTCATCAGATAAACAAAAAGGAATTGTTATACTATAACAATTCCTTGCAAAACACGATATCAATCAGTCGAGAGTTAGATGTTCTCTTTAACTAACGTCAGTACTTGTTGGATCTCTTGCTCGTTTAATGTGCCTTCTTTAACAAAAAGGACTTTTCCTTGTTTGTCTTGGACAATGATTGCCGATGACTCACTGGCGAGATCCCATGCTTTGGCAACCGAACCTTCCTCATCTAGCACCATGGATGACCATGGGAACTCTTTCTTGCTGTCTTGAGCTGAAGATTTCACAAATGATCCTGTACCCCAAATTGAATCATCTTGGTTGATGATCGACGTTGTTTGGTAGTTTTGCTCTGGGAATTTTGCGGCTGTGATTGCTGCCATCAGTGGCGCATTCATTTCTTTTGCACTGCTGCGTCCTGCAATCGCTTGAATCACGCGGACCTTGCCTAACATACTTTGCGTCGACCACGCTTGGAATGCGGTATTGTCACCTTGTAAGACGATTTCACCATGGCTAGCGACATCTACGCTTGGTACTGATTGACCGAGAGAGATGTTGTGCGCCATTGCCAGTGCTGGAGAGCATGCAATCGCAATTGCGAGTAGAGTTTTATTTTTCATTGTTATCTTCCTTTTGGTAAGCGCCAAAAGTATATACCGAAAATAGATAAAGTGGTGGCAGGAGTCGCCATGAAGTGAAATAGTCCAAATAATTAACAAAATGCTATACATTAAAAACGAGTTGTATATAATGCCGTACAAGTTCTAAGGAATAGAACATGATGCCCAGCGAGGCAGCATCACAAAAGGATATTGGAGTTGTTATGCTACGTGAGTTTACTATCTATCGACCACGCCAGGTGGCTCGATTTGTTAAAACCTTGTTTAAAGGTCAATTCGTTATTTCAGGTGTGGGTGAGTTCAATTTTGATAATGGCAAGGTGTTACTACCTGACGTTAAAGACCCGCAAAAACTCCTGACCTTCAAAGAAATCAATCAAGCGATTGCTACGCTACCTATTTAATGGTGGAGCGTTACTTGTTCTTCGTTGCATGAAAAAGTCGCCCACTGGCGACTTTTTACAATCCGTTATTGAGGTGGGAAGCAGACGCCTGTGCCGCCAATTCCACAATAGCCGTTAGGGTTCTTCGCCAGATACTGTTGGTGGTAGTTTTCAGCAAAGTAATATTTGCCAGCCGGTAAGATATCGGTGGTGATAGTACCGTTGTCGCTGCCTAATAAGGCCTGATATTCCTCTTTAGAATCAATAGCTATCTGTAGTTGCTCTTCGCTAAATACATAGATGGCAGAGCGATACTGGGTGCCTAGGTCATTACCTTGACGCATCCCTTGGGTCGGGTCATGTTTTTCCCAGAAAGTGCGTAGCAACTGCTGCAAAGTAATCACATTAGTATCAAAGATTACGCGCACCACTTCGGTATGACCGGTTTGGCCAGAGCAGACTTCTTCGTAGGTCGGGTTGACGGTAAAACCACCCGAGTAGCCAACTGAAGTACTGACGACGCCATCAAGTTGCCAAAATAGGCGCTCAGCACCCCAGAAACAGCCCATACCAAAGAGTATTTGTTGGCAACCTTGAGCCGGTTGTGCGGTCAAACTGGATTGATTGACGAAATGAGTATCATCAATGACAAGTGGTGTCTCTCGGCCAGGCAAAGCATCTTGGGCCGATATCAGGATTTGTTTGTTGAGCATCGTAGTTTCCTTGCTAGAGATAGAATTATATAGACCGCCTAATTGACTGTTTTCGTACAGACTTATATTTTTACTGGCGGTATTATTCCCTTACATGATGTATATAGATAATTAAGCATGATCAGAAAGTCTTTACCAGCGCTAATCACCCTTCTAACTGTAGCTCCGCTTGCATGGGCTCAAGATGTCGATCTTTCGGTTGAAGGATTAGAGGGTGCGCTGCAAGACAATGTTGATGTGTATCTATCCTCTATCCCAGTTGAAGAGTATTCAACCAATCTACGTTTTCAAGCTCGAGTAGAGCGTAACATTATCGAAGCATTGCTGGCATTGGGTTACTACCACCCCAAGTTCGATTTTTCAGTCGCTGAAGATGATAGTGAGCTGATTGTAAATGTGACTCCGGGGCCGGTAGTCATCATTCAAGAAGTGGATGTGCAGATTACAGGAGAAGCGAAAAACGATCCTGACTTCGCCGCCTTGATTAAGAAAAGTGGCCTCAAATCAGGTGATGCTCTCAACCATAGCGTTTATGACGCGTTAAAGTCAGGCATTCGCAATCTCGCACTGCAAAAGGGCTACTTTGAAGGTGACTTTAAACTCAGCCGCCTTGAAGTTGCGCCAGACTTAAATCAAGCCTTTATTCGCCTGCATTACGACAGTGGCATTCGTTACCATTTCGGTGAAAGTACCATTACTGGTAGCCAAATCGACCAAGAGCGTGTGGCGTCACTGTCGCCTTATAAAAGTGGTGACCCTTACTTAGTCTCTCAAGTTGGTGAATATAATCAAAATCTCTCTAATACCGATTGGTTCTCTTCGGTATTTGTTGAACCAGACTTATCTCAGTTGGAACAAGGGCGAGAGTTACCGATGAAGGTATCGCTGTCTCCACAGGCTCGCAATCAGCTTGAAACGGGTATTGGCTATTCGACTGATGTCGGGGTTCGAGGCTCTTTGAAGTGGAAGAAACCGTGGGTGAATAGTCGCGGTCACAGCTTTGATAGTAGTTTTTCTCTTTCGGCACCCGAGCAAACCATTACCGCTGGTTACCGTATTCCGCTTGAAGATGTACTTAATGAGTATTATCGAATTCAATATGGATTAAAGAACGTCGATAACCGTGATACGAAGAGTTTAGAGTCGAACCTCTCGTTAGAAAGACACTGGCTGTTGGATAATGGCTGGCATCGAACCGTATATGTTCGCTACTTGCTTGAGAACTATGAGCAGGGCATACAGGATGATAATGCCCAGTTCCTATTACCGGGTATTTCATTTACTCGCAGTCGAATTCGCGGTGGTTCTATGCCGATGTGGGGTGATCGCCAAAGCTTAACTATCGAATATGGTGATCCAAGTGTGTTGTCGGAAACCCGAGTGACACGCTTGATTGGCGGCATGACTTGGATTCGTGGGGCTGGTAGTAATCATCGCGGAATCTTCCGTATTGATGGTGGTGCTAACTTCGCTGAAGATTTTTCCAAGCTGTCACCATCGCTGCGCTTTTTTGCTGGTGGCGATAATAACCTACGTGGTTATGGCTATGAGTCGATCTCTCCTACCGATGAAAGTGGTGCATTAACAGGTGCCAAATACATGGCAACCAGTTCGCTTGAGTATCAATACCGAGTTTATGGAAACTGGTGGGGCGCAGTGTTTTACGACGTTGGTGACGCTTTTAATGATGAGATCGATCTAAAACGCGGCACGGGTGTTGGCGTACGCTGGGCGTCACCGGTTGGCCCAATTCGTCTTGATTTTGCTTGGGGCCTAGATGCCGCTCCTGGCGATGAGTTCAAAATTCACTTTACCTTAGGACCTGAGCTATGACCCGAGTTGTAATTAAGTGGTCAAAGTGGCTGTCACTTTTCTTATTAGGTTTACTTGCTCTAATTGTCATTGCGCTAGGCACATTGCTGTTTACCAATAGCGGTTTAAACCTTGCGTTATGGGGAGCAGAGAAGTTTGTTCCTCAGCTTCAAGTTGAGTCGGCAAAAGGGGCGATTTTTCCTCGCTTTACCCTGAATAATGTCAAATTCAAAGACGACTCTTTAAATGTCGATACTCAACTCAAGTCGATAACTTTAGCCGTTAGGGCTAACTGTTTGACTGAACCTAGAGTCTGTGTTGATGAAATTGCCATCGATGGCTTACGTTTTTCAATGCCGGAACTGCCACCAAGCAATGGGCCTGAGCAAGAAGAACCGACACCAACGACCAGCAAGATTACCTCGCCTATTCCTATTGTGGTCAGTCGCATCGCATTAACGGATATTGAGTTAGATGTCTTGCAAAACCAAATTTCTTGGCAGTCGTTTACCTCTGGCGTTGCATTTCAGGGTAATCGCTTACGATTAAACAAGACTACGCTCACCTCTCCAACGGTGAAGTTAGCGCCTACTGATGAAGCCGCTAAAGAGCAGCAAGTCCCTCAGCCAGTCAACAAAGAGCCAACGTCGATTATCTTGCCTGATATCGAATTACCGTTGCAGATTGAAGTGGTACGTGTCGATATCCATGACTTCAAGTTGGAACAAGAGACACCCGTTGTGGTGAATCATCTTGGCTTAAGTGCGGATGCTAAAGGTTCGACAGTGGATGTACACACACTTGAGCTCGATATGCCGCAAGCACAAGCTGACCTTGTCACTAAGGTTGATCTGCAAGGCGACTATCCACTGACCTTGACGTTGGATGCGACGGTTAAAGACAAACTCGCGCCGGGGCAGACGTTAACACTGAGTGCTGACGGTAGCGTGGCGAACTTGAGTTTAGATGCCACCTTAGGTGGGCTAGCCAAGGCAAAATTAGCCGCTTATATCGAACCACTAAAACCAGAGTTACCTTTTGATGTTTCCTTAAGTGACGGTGATGTTCAGTGGCCGTTAACCGGTAAGGGTGATTATTTTGTTGCCGTTGATAAGTTCAAAGGCAAAGGCTCATTAAATGGCTATCAACTTGAACTTACGAGCGATATTAAAGGCAAGGATATCCCTGATCTCGCAGTTTCACTACAAGGTGATGGCGACCTCAAGCAAATAAAGCTGAAAAAAATCGATTTAGCGACCTTAGGCGGTCATGTCTTTGGTGATGTGATGGCTAACTGGCAGGCGCCGATTAACTGGGCGGCTAACTTAAATCTTTCCCATATTCAGCCGGGTCTGCAATGGCCAGAGGCGGAAGGTGATATCAGCGGTAAACTGGCGACAACAGGTAGCCTAACCGAGCAAGGTGGCTGGCAGGTTAAATTGCCAATATTAGATATTGACGGGATTCTCAGAGAGTACCCACTCAATATTGAAGGCTCATTGTCTGCATCAGATAAAAGCGGTAAGGGTAATTTAAGTTTTAAAACACCGCGACTGGTGCTTTCCCATGGACCGAATAAGGTCGAAGCGAAGGGCCAGCTTGATAAAGAGTGGCGTATGGACCTTGCCATCGACTTCCCTGAGTTGATCAAGACAGTACCGGATTTACGTGGTAAAGCGACCGGTGACATTTCACTGCGTGGTGCCTTGAAAGAACCTCAAGTCGGCGTGGCACTAGATGTTCAAGGGATTGATTGGCAACAGCAAGCCAGTGTTGAACACATCGCTTTAAACGGCAACATCACCCCGCTACCTGTACCTGCTGGGCGTCTTTCTCTACAAGTTCAAAATGCGCAATACCAAGAGACCTTGGTGGATAGCGTTGCCATGGTGTTTAACGGCTCTCAGCAAGAGCATAAGCTGAGCTTAGATGTGGCTTCAAATGTCGCATCGACCAGTTTGGCGCTAAGCGGCTCATTGACCGACAAGCCAGACCTGATTTGGCAGGGCGCGCTAGAAAGAATGACGTTGAGTTCACAGCAAGGTGAATGGCGACTGAATCAGGCGACCAAATTAGGCTTTGAAATGGCGACGCAACAGGTGTCCGTTGCGGCGCACTGTTGGTTGCAAGCGGGCTCATCACTCTGTTTGGATAAAGATATTCAGGTGGGCCAAAGTGGCGAAGCGGCGCTAACCCTAAAGCAGTTCGACTTTGAACAGCTCAAAACCTTTATGCCACAAGCAACAGAGCTAACTGGGCAAACTAACGCTAATGTGTGGGCTAAATGGGCGCCAGATTCAGCGCCGCAAATAAAAGCGTCGATTGAGTTGCCAAAAGGTCAGGTGGTGCAAAAGTTAGAGCAGCCTGTGACGGTGGGTTGGGACAAAGTACAGCTCAACGCCGAGATTGCCGACAACAAACTGCAAGCGGATTGGTTGCTGGATATTACGGACAATGGCGATGTCTCAGGTAAGATTATGATCCCTGACGTGCTAACCGATGATAAACAGATCGAAGGTAAGCTAAAGCTAACGACGTTCAACTTAGACTTCCTCGATCCGATTATTGGCGATTACAGTCAGTTGAAATCGAATATATCTACTGATTTAGACTTTAGTGGCCCAGTAATGCAGCCAAAAGTAAACGGTAAGTTCCTTGTCGATAACATCTCATTGAAAGGGGATATCTCTCCAGTCGAAGTGGACTCTGGTCGTTTGACCATCGACTTCACGGGTTATGAAGCGTTATTGGCTGCAGCTATTCACACTCCTGATGGAAAACTCGAAGTGGCAGGGGATGCGGATTGGCATGACCTTAAAGCGTGGAGCAGTAACGTACGTGTGTTTGCTGAAGAGCTGTATGTTGATGTACCGCCGATGGTCAAAATGAAAGTGAAACCGGATATGACCATTTCAGCGTCGCCGAAACATGCTCGTATTGATGGTGATATTTCGTTGCCGTGGGGAAGAATCGTCGTCGAAGAGTTACCACCAAGTGCGATTGGTGTGTCGAAGGATCAGGTGCTGCTCAATGATCAGTTGGAACCGATCGACCAAGAGAGCAGTGTTCCATTCGTTCTTGAAACCAATATCAATATTAAGATTGGTGATGACTTTAAGCTGTCTGCCTTTGGACTTGAAGGTGGTTTAGTCGGTAACCTCAATGTCGCTCAGAAAGATAAAGGCCCGTTCATCACTGGTGAGATCAATATCGAAGATGGTTCGTACAGCTCCTTTGGTCAAGACCTGTTGATCCAAGAAGGTAAGATCTTAATGAATGGCCCTGCGGATCAGCCATACGTGCAAATCACAGCGATCCGTAATCCTGACAACACTCAAGATGACGTGACAGCTGGTGTAAAAGTGACAGGCCCTGCAAGTGAGCCAACGGTGACGATTTTCTCGGATCCTGCGATGCCGCAAGCGAACGCGCTTTCGTATCTGCTGCGTGGTCAAGACATCGATGGTGAAGCGGGTGGTAACTCAATGACTACCACATTGATTGGTCTAAGCTTAGCCAAGAGTGGCCGAGTGGTCGGTGAAATTGGTGAAGCCTTTGGTGTACAGGATTTGCAGCTTGATACCGCTGGTAGTGGTGATGACTCACAAGTGACGGTGAGTGGCTATGTGTTACCTGGATTACAGGTGAAGTATGGGGTCGGTATATTTGACTCTGTCGGCGAATTTACGGTTCGATATCGCCTGATGCAAGATCTCTATGTTGAAGCAATTACCGGCGTCGATAGCGCAGTGGATCTGCTTTATCAGTTTGAATTTAACTAAACAAAAGGAGTCGTGATGCAACATTTGGTTTTTGTCTATGGCACGTTACGCCACGGAGAGTGCAATCATCATTTATTGTCTCAGGCGCAATGGCTTGGCAACCATACTACTTTGCCAATCTACTCACTTTATGATCTTGGTGCCTACCCAGCCGTAATAGAAGGGCATAGTGCCATCATTGGTGAAGTCTATCTTGTTGATGAAGAGACATTAGCCCAGCTTGATTTGTTGGAAGATCACCCTGTGACTTACCGACGAGAGCTGATTGATACGCCTTTTGGTCAGGCTTGGATCTATATATATCAAGATATCAGCCAGCTGGATGTAATCATTTCCTCTGGCGACTGGTCTGTTAAGGTGTAGCTTGGGGCTAATACGTGATCGGCACCGGGCATTCGAAAAGGAGAAAGTTATGAAAACCCTATTTGTCGTTATTACTTTAATGTTAGCGGGTTGTTCGGTCGCACCTACGCCAATGACTACTGCCGCAAGTGATTGGGCTGATTATGGTCAGCAGCGTGCCGAGCAAGGTTTTATGAAACAATCTGAGGGCAAGCTGGCTAAGTTAGATTCCCAAGGTTACCTGAATTCAGAGCTTTATCTGGCTTATGACAATGGTTATGAGCAAGGCAGACAAACCTACTGTTCGCAAAGTGCTTATATGTTGGGTGTGATGGGCAAGCCTTACCGCGGCATTTGTGAAAGATTGGACCCATTCTTCTACCAAGATTATGTGTCCGGTAAGAACTCGACCGCTGGGTCACCGTTTTAGCAATCGTCGTGAGTTTTATATCTGAATCAATAAAAAAGAGTCGAACATTGTCGACTCTTTTTTTGATCTAGCGATTAGGCTACTTTTCTTCGCGGTTCAGTTCTAAGAACTGTTCGACTTTTTTCACCATGTTCTTCGAACCAACAAAGAACGGTACACGTTGGTGTAGCTCAGTTGGCTTGATATCCATAATGCGCTGCACGCCATCTGACGCGACACCGCCAGCTTGCTCAATGATGTAAGCCATTGGGTTACATTCATAAAGCAGACGCAGCTTGCCATTTGGGTGGCTTTGCGTGCTTGGGTAAAGGTAGATACCACCTTTAAGCAAGTTGCGGTGGAAGTCTGCTACTAATGAGCCAATGTAGCGAGAAGTATAAGGACGGTTCTCACTCGGCTCACTTTCCTGACAGTACTTGATGTACTTCTTCACACCCATAGGGAAGCGAATGTAGTTACCTTCGTTGATCGAGTAAATGCTGCCATCTTGAGGGATCATCATGTTTTCATGAGATAGGCAGAAGGTGCCAAGTGATGGATCGTAAGTGAAACCATTTACGCCATTACCTGTTGTGTAAACCAACATGGTAGAAGAGCCATAGATAACATAACCAGCCGCGACCTGTTTGTGCCCAGGCTGAAGGAAATCTTCTTCTGTTGGTGGTGTGCCGATTGGTGACACTCGACGGTAGATAGAGAAGATCGTCCCAACGGAAACGTTTACATCGATGTTTGATGAGCCATCAAGTGGATCCATCAGAACAACGTATTTAGCATTTTTGTTGAGTTCTTTGTTAAACGCTACAGCCTCATCTTCTTCTTCACTGGCGACACCACACACTTGATCGCGTGCTTCTAGCGCAGCCTTAAACTTATCGTTAGCATAAACGTCTAACTTTTGTTGATCTTCGCCTTGGACATTTTCAGTGCCGACTGCACCAGTAATATCACCTAAACCTGCGGCGTTGATTTCGCGGTTAACGATTTTAGCAGCAAGACGAATAGAAGAGAGTAGGGATGATAGATCACCGCTTGCGTGGGGGAAGTCCGATTGTTTTTCAACAATGAACTCGCCAAGGGTGCGCATTCCAGACATGGTTTTTCCTTAAAAAGTCGCTCTAAATAATAGGGGGATGGGTAGTAGGGATCTCTGCGGATCTTTTAGGGTTACCCGTGGTTAAGTGTAAGAGTTAGATCTTTTTATTGGTAATGAACTAACTGCTTGAGATCTCAATTTATTTGTCGACTAATAGGTTTACTTACATTTATTCATCGAAGGTCTATTAGCTGGTGCAAGAGTGAGCAACTAGATAGATAAAGCGGATTTTACCTACTCAAAGTGGTTCGCTTTTGGCGGCTTTATCGCCATAATGAAGAACTTATTTTTGCCTAGGACAAGGTCAGTATATGCATATTCATATCTTGGGGATTTGCGGCACATTTATGGGTGGCGCAGCGGTATTAGCTCGTCAGCTTGGACATAAAGTGACGGGGAGTGACGCCAACGTTTACCCGCCGATGAGTACCCTGTTGGAGTCTCAAGGTATTGAAATTATTGAAGGCTTTGACCCTTCACAGCTTGATCCTGCGCCTGACCTTGTCGTGATTGGTAATGCGATGAGTCGCGGCAACCCATGTGTTGAACACGTCTTGAATAGCAACTTACGCTATACATCAGGTCCGCAGTGGTTACAGGAGTTTTTACTGCATGATCGTTGGGTACTGGCGGTCTCGGGCACACATGGCAAAACGACCACTTCAAGTATGCTTGCTTGGATCCTTGAAGATTGCGGCTACCAGCCAGGTTTTCTTGTCGGCGGTGTACTGGGGAACTTCGGTGTATCGGCTCGCCTTGGTGAAAGCATGTTTTTTGTTGTCGAAGCGGATGAATATGACAGCGCTTTTTTCGATAAGCGCTCGAAGTTCGTTCACTATCATCCAAGAACCTTAGTGATGAATAACTTAGAGTTCGATCATGCGGATATTTTCGATGATTTAGAGGCAATTAAGCGTCAATTTCATCACTTGGTACGTACTGTCCCTGGCAATGGACGCATACTGGCGCCAAAACAAGATATCGCCTTAGAGGATGTACTACAGCGTGGTTGCTGGAGTGAAACTGAGTTTACTGGCCAGCAAGCTAACTGGCGTGCTGAAAAACTGATCGCCGATGGCTCAGAGTTTAAAGTCTTCTTCCAAGATGAAGAAGTCGGCATCGTCAAATGGGATCTTGTTGGTGACCATAACGTTGATAACGCCCTAATGGCGATTGGTGCCGCGCGTCATGTTGGGGTTACGCCAGATTTAGCCTGTGAATCATTGGCTAAATTTATCAACACTAAGCGTCGTCTAGAATTAAAAGGTCAGGTCAATGGTGTGACTGTCTACGATGATTTCGCTCATCATCCAACCGCGATTGAACTGACGCTTGGCGGTCTACGTAATAAAGTCGGCAGTGATAACATTATTGCTGTGTTAGAGCCGCGCAGTGCCACAATGAAGCGTGGTGTACATAAAGATGCGCTGGCAGCGTCACTGGCTAAGGCGGATCAAGTCTTCCTTTATCAACCTGACAGTATTGATTGGTCGGTAAAAGATATTGCTAGCCAGTGTCATCAACCTGCTGACAGCTCGGCCGATGTTGATGAGCTGGTTGCTAAGATCGTTTCTCATGCTCAAGCGGGAAGCCATATCTTAGTGATGAGCAACGGTGGCTTTGAAGGCATTCACGGCAAGCTACTGGAAAAATTAGGCGAAAAATAGTTATTACTATGAGTAAACAACAAAAAGCGATCACATTAGCGTTTACCGGGGCATCAGGTGCACCTTACGGACTGAGACTACTGGAGTGTTTATTAGCGGCAGACTATCAGGTCTATTTGCTGATCTCTTCGGCTGCGCGTGTCGTGCTAGCAACTGAGCATGGTTTGAAGTTGTCCGCTAACCCTGACACGGCGAAACAAAGCTTGGTTGAACATCTTAATTGTGACCCAGACAAGTTAGTCGTGTGTGGCAAAGACGATTGGTTCTCTCCGGTGGCTTCAGGCTCAGCTGCGCCGAAACAGATGGTGGTTTGTCCATGCTCTGCGGGAAGCGTTGCCGCGATTGCCCACGGTATGTCTGACAATTTGATTGAGCGCGCCGCCGATGTGGTGATGAAGGAACGTGGTCAGTTATTGCTGGTGGTACGTGAAACGCCATTTTCTACCTTACATCTAGAGAACATGCACAAGCTTTCTCAGATGGGCGTGACGATTATGCCAGCCGCGCCGGGTTTCTATCATCAACCTAAGTCGATTGAGGATTTGGTCGACTTTATGGTCGCGCGTATTCTTGATCATTTAGGCGTAGAGCAGGGCCTTGTTCCACGCTGGGGCTACGATCCCCGTCATATTTGAAGTCGCAGCGTTGTTGACTGCTCAAATTCACCCAAATCAAATAGAGCACCTATGTTCATTGGGATGAATTTGTTTGTCGTCTAGCTGCAACTCCAACTATTTAGGGGATGGCTATTGAGTCTCATAACTATTACAATTTGACCGTTACTCATCGGGGAGCTATTCATTGTTTCAATGAAGCTGAGATCAAGCCAGACTTGGGACCCGTGGACCTGAACCAGATAATGCTGGCGTAGGAATTGAGTTTGGATCTATCTCGTACCGATGTATCCCTCAAACCTGTGCCGCTCATACAAGGAGAGAGCGAGCAGTGAAAAACACTCTAAATACCCTTTCAATCAGCACGTTAGCGGCTGTTACTCTAGCTTCATTTTCAGTAAGTGCAGCAGACAATACACTGACGGTTTATACCTACGATTCATTTGCAGCCGATTGGGGCCCTGGCCCAACCGTCGAAAAAGCATTTGAAGCTAAGTGTGGTTGTGACGTCAACTTTGTTGCCTTAGATGATGGGGTTTCGATTCTAAATCGGCTGCGCCTAGAGGGTGGCAATAGCAAAGCCGATATCGTACTTGGTCTAGACAATAATCTGATGGCGGAAGCTAAGGAAACAGGTTTATTGGCGCAACACAATGTTGATACTGGCTCAGTGACGCTGCCTAACGGTTGGAATGACAAGACTTTTGTACCGTATGACTTTGGCTATTTTGCCTTTGTTTACAACAAAGAGACCTTGGCCAATCCACCAAAGAGCTTAAAAGAGCTAGTAGAGTCACGTGATGATTTGAAAGTGATTTATCAAGACCCTCGTACTTCAACACCGGGCCAAGGCTTAATGCTGTGGATGAAGTCAGTCTATGGTGATGATGTTACAGAGGCATGGCAAAACCTAGCTAAAAAAACCGTCACTGTTACTAAAGGCTGGTCAGAAGCATACTCTATGTTCCTAGAAGGCGAGTCTGATCTTGTGCTTTCCTATACCACGTCGCCAGCTTATCACTTGATTGCTGAAAGTGATGAGAAGTATGCCGCGGCGGACTTTACTGAAGGTCACTACACTCAAGTCGAAGTGGCAGCAAAGGTAAAAGGTTCTAAAAATGAAAAGCTTGCCGATGAATTCATGAGCTTTATCTTAAGTGATGAGTTCCAATCAGCAATGCCAACTGGAAACTGGATGTATCCAGTGACTAATGTTGAACTGCCTAAAGGTTTCGAAACACTGACTGTGCCTAGCCAAGCTCTCAGCTTTAGCGCTGATGAGGTGGCTCAGAATCGTAAATCTTGGATCCGTGAATGGCAAAGTGCATTAACCTTCTAAGGCTTTCTTTTGCGTAAAACACCTCTTATTGGTTTATGGGTCGCGATCTTCATCGCGACCTTTGTTGTTTCAGCGCTGGCAGCATTGATGGTCAACGCTGATACCTTAAACATCAGCTTAGTTTGGAACGATCCTTACTATCGTCATGTGACTAAGTTTAGCTTCTACCAATCTTTTCTCTCGACACTACTGAGCGTCGGTTTTGCTCTACCTGTTGCTCATGCGCTTTCTCGCCGTCAATTTGTCGGTAAGACTTTATTACTTAAACTGTTTGCCACCACCTTAGTGCTACCTGTGTTGGTCGGGGTGTTTGGGTTATTGGCCATTTATGGCAACAGTGGCTTGCTCGCAACCTTGTTTAAATTTCTAGACAATAAGCTGCCGTTTTCAATCTATGGTTTGAACGGCATCTTACTTGCACATGTGTTCTTTAATCTTCCTTATGCAACGCGATTACTGCTCCAAGCGTTGGAGTCGATTCCGCAAGAGCAGCACAAGTTATGTGCACACCTAGGGATGGGGCATTGGGACAAATTTCGCTGGATTGAATGGCCTCGTTTACGTCAGCAACTCCCCCACGTGAGTGGTTTGGTGTTCATGCTGTGCTTTACCAGTTTTGCCACTGTGATGGCATTGGGCGGCGGTCCCAAGTCGACCACTATCGAACTGGCAATTTACCAAGCGATCAAGTTTGATTTTGATTTACAAGCAGGCGCCCTGCTAGCTATGTGGCAGATGGCGTTATGCGGTGTGATGGCGCTGAGTCTTCAAAGGCTTGCTAAGCCAGTTTCAGTAACAAGCGGCAGTCAATCGCATACTATTTTTCTGTCTAAAGATAGCTGGATGTCGAAGTGTTGGGACTGGGGGTGGATTATCGTTGCAGTGCTGCTAGTTGTGCCGCCATTGCTGATGGTGATACTGAGTGGCATCAACAAAGAAGTGATTAATGTTTTAACCGACGCACGCTTTTGGTCTGCTTTTTGGGCGTCAATAAAAGTTGCGACACTGGCGAGTATCTTAGCGCTATCGGCTGGGGTGGCGATTTTAATCACCAGCCGTCGACTGCGTCTAAGTGATAAAGTAAAACGTGCCGATCATATCGAATTAATTGGCACCATCATCTTAGTTACCCCTGGGCTGGTGATTTCAACTGGGCTGTTTTTGCTGCTGCGCTCGTTTACTGATGTGTTCAGTCTCGCATTCGTGGTAGTGGTGGCGGTCAATGCCTTGATGGGCCTGCCGTATGTGATTAAAACCTTGTCTCAACCCATGTTGCATGTCGAGCAGCAATACCAATATGTGTGTGCGAGTTTAGGTATGCGAGGTTGGCAACGATTTAAAGTGGTGGAATGGAAGGCACTAAGAAAGCCACTGGCGCATGCGTTTGCCATCAGTTTTATGTTTGCGATTGGGGATTTAAGCGCAGTCGCACTGTTTGGTAGCCAAGAATTTCGTACCTTGCCCTTGTACCTTTTCCAATTGTTAGGCAGCTATCAGATGGAAGCGGCAGCAGTGGTATCAGTGACATTATTACTATTAAGTGTTGGGTGTTTCACCTTGATTGAAACGCTATTCAAAGTAAATAAAAAGGTCAAACATGCTAACCCTGAGTAACGTTGATTATTATTACCACAATGAGCTGTTTCACTTTGATGTGGCGGTTGAGCAGGGCTCGATTGTCGCCTTGATGGGGCCGAGTGGAGCGGGGAAATCGACCTTACTAGCCTTGGTGGCTGGATTTATTGATCCAGCAAAAGGAACGATTAGCGTTGAAGATAAAGAGATTGTTGGCTTAGAGCCTCATCAACGACCTTTTGCTATGCTGTTCCAAGAGCACAATTTGTTTGCTCACCTCACTGTGCGGCAGAATATTGGTTTGGGGCTGCACCCAGGCCTTAAGTTGACCAATGTTCAACAACAGCAAGTGGAACTGGCTGCGGCTCAAGTGGGTGTCGATGATTACTTAGACCGATTACCTGAGCAGCTCTCTGGTGGTCAGCGTCAGCGAGTGGCATTGGCTCGTTGTTTTGTTCAGCCGCATGCGATTTGGCTATTGGACGAACCTTTTTCGGCGTTAGACCCTATTTTACGCGAAGAGATGTTGTCATTGGTGGCTAAGTTAGCCAAAGAGAGAAACATCACAGTGTTAATGGTGACCCACCATATTAGCGATGCGAGAGCTATAAGCTCAGACTTTATCTTCGTTGCTAATGGACAGGTCGAAGTGGCAGGAGAGATAGGTCAGCTATCATCTAGTCACCCTAATTCGATCTTGAGTGAATTTGTTAGAGCGGGCGAATGAACTAAGCAAGGGTGATGCCACAAGTCTAGTCATTCCCTAGACTGACGAAGGAAGGAGTAGGGAATCTCATAAAGCTCTCGACTTGCTGGAAGAGATCCTCTACAAATTAATTGAACATAAAAAGGGTTGACGTTTTCACGGCAACCCTTAATTTTTCTAGCTTCTAGCTTCTAGCTTCTAGCTTCTAGCTTCTAGCTTCTAGCTTCTAGCTTCTAGCTTCTAGCTTCTAGCTTACATCTCTTCTTCGTTGAGTGCTTTTAGCACTTGGAAGATCTCACGGAACGCTTTTGCTGGCTTGCCAGACGCCTTTTCTTTTGCCGCTTGACGTGCAAGTTGACGTAGGCGTTGGCGGTCAGCGCTTGGGAATAGTTCTACCGCATCACCAATCGCACCATCGCCTTCTTCTACGATACGATCACGAAGTTGTTCTAACTTGTGCAGTTCCGCAGTTGCTTGCGAGTGCTTGTTACGTACTTTATCTAATGCTGCTTGTAGAGGTTCAGTCTCTTCAAAGCGCATCAGCTTACCAATGTACTGAAGCTGACGGCGACGCGCTTCGTTTTTAAAGCGTTGTGCGTCTTTGATTGCTTCTGCTAGGTCTTCGCTCAAAGGGAACTTTTCTAGTACAGACGGCTTCAGGCTTGCGAGTTCTTCACCAAGCTTTTGTAGCTCTTCCATGTCGCGTTTCAATTCGGTCTTACTGACCCAAATGATCTCTTCTTCCTCTTCCCATGGCGCTTTTTGATTCTTACGTGCCATCTTTCTGCCTTAATTTGAACATCTATTTCTCTATTTTAACAAGAATCGTGGGGAGAAAGCGAAATTCTTGTTATTCTAATGGCAATTGATCTTAAGAAATAAGCAAATATGGACGTAAGACAGCAAGTAGCTCAACAACGTGTTGAGTTAGAAAGCGCAGTAGCAAAAGCGTTAGAGATGGCCGCAGCGAACTCGGATGCGGCAGAAGTTGCCATCAGCAAGTCAACTGGCTTAAGCGTTTCAACCCGTATGTGCGAGGTAGAAAACGTTGAATTTAACAGTGATGGCGCGTTAGGTATCACGGTATACCGCAATCAACGCAAAGGCAGCGCTTCAACATCAGACTTGAGTGAAAAAGCAATCCAACAAACGGTACTTGCTGCTCTCGATATTGCTCAGTATACCTCTGAAGATCCATACGCAGGTCCGGCACCGAAAGAACTGATGGTGCAAGATATCCCTGATTTAGATTTATTCCACCCAGATACGCCAGACCCTGACTATGCTGCGCAAGTAGCGATTGCGGCTGAACAACAAGCCCTATCGTACAGCGACAAAATTAAGCAAAGTGACGGCGCCAGCTACGATAGCCACTATGGCCTAAAAGTCTATGGTAACAGTCATGGTTTGCTGGCGAGCTATGCGTCAAGCCGTCATAGCACCAGCTGTTGCGTGATTGGCCAAGGCGTCAATGGCGAAATGGAGCGAGACTACAGCTATACGGTCGCTCGTCATAAAGATGACCTTTGGACACCTGAATTAGTTGGCCAGAAAGCGGCTGAAAAGACCGTGAGTCGTTTGGATGCGCAGAAGCTGAAAACGGGTAAATACCCAGTGATGTTTGCCGCTGATGTGGCGACAGGTTTGCTCGGTCATTTAGTGATGGCGATCAGTGGCGGTAACCTTTACCGTAAATCTTCATTCCTATTGGATCATCTTGGTCAGAAAGTACTGCCTGAATGGTTCAATGTATCAGAGCGTCCACACCTGTTACGTGGTTTAGCATCTAGCCCATTTGATAGCGAAGGTGTGTTTACTCAAGATCGTGAAATTATCACTGACGGCGTGTTAGCGACTTACCTTCTTACTAGCTATGCGGCACGCAAGATGGACATGACGCCAACGGGCCATGCGGGTGGTATCCATAACTGGTTTGTTAAGTCGACTGGTCAGGATTTTGACCAGATGTTGAAAGAGTTAGGCACAGGTCTATTGGTGACAGAAGTAATGGGCCAAGGCGTGAATATCGTTACTGGTGATTACTCTCGCGGCGCAGCAGGCTTCTGGGTTGAGAATGGCGAAATCCAATACCCAGTTTCTGAGATTACCATTGCTAGCAACCTAAAAGAGATGTTTAACCAGATTGTTGCAGTCGGTAATGATGTCGAGACCCGCTCTCAGATTCAAACGGGTTCGATTCTGCTTGAGTCGATGAAAGTTGCTGGTGAGTAAAGGGTAAATCCTGTGCGTTCGCGTATCTTTTGTCATTCCATAGACTGACGAAGGAAGGAGTAGGGAATCTCTTTCGGGAATGACAACAAAAGAAAAGGTTGATGTTTTCGCATCAACCTTTTTTGTTTTTTAGCTTTCAAATAATTCCGTATGTAGCTTCTGAATCGCTTGCTTTGAGACTGATTCATGGACTAAGAAACACAGGTTGTGTGGGCTTGCGCCATAGCAAATCATACGTAGGTTGAAGTCTTCTAAGGTGCCGAACACTTGCTTCGCATAACCTTTGCTTTCACTCATGTTGTTACCAATGAGAGCAACCAGACATAGGTTGTGCTCAACTTCTACCGTACATAGTTCTTCAAGTTCTAGGCGCGCAGCTTCAGGAAGCTGTGGAGCACCACCAGCCGTATCTGTTTGATCGAGTGTGAGTGAGACACTGATTTCTGACGTAGTGATCAAGTCTACCGAGATTTTATGCTTAGCTAAGATTTCGAACACTTTAGCTAAGAAGCCGTAAGCGTGAAACATTTGCGCGCTGCGGAGTGTCACCATGGTTTGGTTGCAGCGAAGAGCTAGTGCACGGAATAGCGGTGAGCTTTCGACTTGATGACGAATCCAAGTGCCGCCTTTCTCTGGCTGTTTTGAAGAGCCAACAAACACTGGGATATCATGGCGTAGTGCAGGCAGTAGCGTTGATGGGTGAAGAATTTTAGCGCCAAAGTTAGCCATCTCTGATGCTTCGCTAAAGCTGATTTCTGGAATAGGTGAAGCTTTAGCGGCAATGCGAGGGTCGGTAGTATAGATACCCGGAACATCAGTCCAAATTTCTAAGCCAGATGCTTCTACCGCTTCAGCAATTAATGCCGCGCTGTAGTCACTGCCACCACGACCTAATGTTGTGGTATTGCCTTGCTCATCCGAACCAATAAAGCCTTGGGTAATCACGACATTCTGTTGGCAAAGTGGAATTAAGTTTTGCTGAGCTAGCTTGCTGATATCGTCTAAAAGAGGCTCGGCTTTGCCAAAGTTGCTGTCAGTGCGCAGCACATCTCGGATGTCGAATCGAACGGCTTGGATACCACGCTCTTTCATCAATTGCGTCAGCAGGTGAGTCGACATTAGCTCACCACATGCGACAAGGTGATCGGTCAGTTTATGGCTCGCTTGAATAGAAGCCGCTTCAGCAAGGCCTGCCACTGTATCGAGAATTGCGGACACTTCACTCGCTGCTTGGGTTGCATCTTCTAGTTGGTTCAGAACCGCTTGATGGATCTCAGCCAGTTTAGCCAGCACTTCGCTACGACGAGTTTGATCTTGTACACCGTTAGCCAGTTCAACCAGTAAGTTGGTCACTCCAGAACAAGCACTACTGACAACGAGTTTGGTATTTGGGTTGCTTTCAATAATAGCGGCACAACGGCTCATTGCTTCAAAATTTGCAACACTTGTTCCACCAAATTTAGCTACATTAAAACTGCTCACAGCGTTTTCTCCCACGACTTCCTGAAAATATATAATTTGGTAGCTATACCAACATCCAATGTTTTACTTTGATGAAGAGAGTTGAGCGAAAGAGAGGTGTTTATTTGAATGGTATACCTCAGAAGCTCATCATCAGGCTGGGCTGATGACAGTCGTAGGGATTCAACCCTAACAACCGATAGACTCAAGCCACAACTTTTATCTACCTCGGCACTACTCCCCCTCAATATGCTGTATTGGATTTGCGGTTCCACAACATATCTACCTGGGCAGTGCTCCTCTTCTGCAAAATAATTTGCTATGCGGCATAAATATTCACCACATACTCAGCATTGAACGTTTTTCTGTGACTTATGTCAACGAGAATTTGTAACTTTATCGCGTTTATAAATTAACAAACTTGTGACACTGGTTTGACCTCAAGACTTTGGGCTAATTGCTGGTAGGGAAAATATGCATTAATGTGGTTAAGCAAAAATAAATAGAACGAAAAAGTTATTCAAAAGGAGCTGCCAATGACGATTCAAAGTTTTATTCCCCCACACCGAATTTTAATGGGGCCGGGGCCTTCCGATATCTCTCCTCAAGTGCTGCAGGCTTTGAGTCGTCCTACTGTCGGGCACTTGGACCCATTGTTTGTTGGCATGATGGATGAGCTTAAGTCGCTACTTAAATACGCTTTTCAAACCGAGAATGAATTTACCATTGCCGTGTCAGCGCCGGGGAGCGCGGGTATGGAAACCTGTTTTGTTAACCTGATTGAGCCGGGTGAAAAAGTTATTGTGTGTCGCAATGGCGTGTTTGGTGAGCGAATGCGTGAAAACGTCGTCCGTGCTGGCGGTGTTGCTGAGGTCGTTGATGACGAATGGGGCGCACCTGTATCGGTGGCCAAAGTTGAACAAGCACTGAAAGATAACCCTGATGCCAAAGTGCTCGCCTTCGTCCATGCTGAAACATCAACCGGCGCTTGCAGTGACGCCGAAGTACTTGGCAAATTAGCCAAGCAATATGGTGTGCTGACTATTGTCGATGCGGTAACGTCATTGGGTGGTGTGCCACTGAAAGTGGATGAATGGCAACTCGACGCAGTGTACTCTGGCAGTCAGAAGTGTTTGTCCTGTGTGCCGGGTCTCTCACCAGTTACGTTTTCCCCTGCCGCGATTGAGAAAATTCAGTCTCGCACTACACCAGTGCAGAGTTGGTTCCTCGACCAAAGTTTAGTTCTCGGTTATTGGAGCGGAGAAGGTAAGCGCAGCTACCACCATACTGCACCTGTGAATAGCCTCTATGCACTGCATGAATCGCTACTGATTCTAAAAAATGAAGGGCTTGAGAATGCCTGGCAACGTCATCGTGATATGCACGACAAACTCAAACAAGGTTTGGAAAAGTTAGGCTTTGAGTTTGTGGTTGAAGAGAACTCACGCTTACCGCAACTGAATGCGATTTACATTCCTCAAGGTGTTGATGACGCTAAAGTACGTAATCATCTGCTTAATACTTACAACCTTGAAATTGGTGCAGGGTTAGGCGCGCTGGCGGGTAAAGCTTGGCGCATTGGCTTAATGGGCTACGGTGCTCGCGCTGAAAACGTTGCGTTATGTTTACGTGCACTGGAAGAGTCACTTGCTCAATAGCGTTATGGAATTGAAATAATAAAGGCGACCAATGGTCGCCTTTATTTATTGTTGTTCTTGCTCGTTTTGAGCCTTTAACGCATCAACATTAGGTGGAATATAGGACACCTGCGAAAAGTCTCGTTCAGGGAAGAGAAACTGTGCTTCGCGTCTAATCTGTTCCGCTTTGACGGTTTCGCCAAGTCCTTGATAAGCCAAGATCAAATTGTTGTAAAAAGCTGGGCGAGGCTTATCTTTGATGATTTCCAAAGACCAATCGATATAAGGCTGAATAAATTTGGCCTTTTGTTGGTGCAAGCCGATATTGAGATAGGTGCTGAAGATATCCCAATCGAATCTATCCTGCCAAACAATCGGGTTGCTCACCTGTTCCAACAGCTCTGGGTTCTTCGGCTGTGAACGTTCAAACTGGGTTAAGACGTAATTAGTATGTAGCGTGGTGAGCATAAAGAAGCTCACAATGATTGGAATCACCAAGCTGAATACGCGTAACAGTGTTTGTGAGACAAAACTTAATGATATCTGTCGGTAAGAGGCTGCTCGTTGGTCGACCCAGTAAAGCAAGATAATAAAAGTAATCCAGTGGATAGCAGAGTGATAAAAAGGGTACTCGAGTTGGCTATGTAATACGATCGGCACAAACAGAGCAAACAAAGCTAGACGCGTTCCTCGCGTGGTCTGCGCGATGCGGACTAACACCAGAATTGCTGCAAGGAAGATCGCAAGTAAGGGGATCAGGCCGCCTTCCACACCCCAATAGAGCAGTTCATTGTGCGGGTGGTCCATCGCTGCAAGGCCAGGTTTATAAGCTTCATTGAGCTGATGTTGGCGCGCCGTGTAGACAATGTATTCCGGTTCGAAACGACCATAGCCATAACCAGTAAATGGCTTTTCAATTAGCATGTCGAGTGCTTGCGGGAAAGTATATTGTCTTGGACTCTCTAAGTTGGTCCGTTGTGAGGCAAGTGAAGCGTCCGCAGAGATCATATTGGTAGTTAGGCCAATGGTGATGCCAGCAATCACGGCCAGTGACCAACCAAAGAAACGTTTTTTGGTCGCAAACCTGTAGATGTAAGGCAGTAATAGTCCAACAGAGAGTATTCCAGCGAGCCAACCAGTGCGAGAGGCTAAAAAGATCAGCAGTGGAATCGTCGCCACTGGCATTAGATAAAGCAGAGCGACTTCACTTACCTTACGTTGATACTTGGTCGGATGGCGGGTGAGCAGATAACCAGACAGTGCTAGACCAGTCGCAAGGAAGCTGGCCATCACATTGGGCTGTTGGAAAATACCGTAAGGGCGATTGTTGACGGTATTGTAACCAAAGATATTGCCCGGCTCTAAAATAAAGAATTGTACCCAGCCGAGTAGCGCTTCAATGAATACTGCGATAGTGATAAACCACAGCAAACGTTGCTTTTGTTTATTACTAAAACGAAATTGTTGTAGTACGACGAAGAGTAGGTAGCCACTCCAAAGGCTGATGAGCTTACCAGTAGACAAAGAAGGGGCGGCATTGTGATAGAGAACAGGCAAAGTCAGCATCACACAGCTGATAAACAAGCCGACGGTAAGTTTGTTGTACCTTAATTTGCCCTGAGTACCGAATTGGTACAGACCGATGGCGATAGAGAAACTCAGTGCAAGCCAAGTGGTTGGGTTAAAGGCAAGAGCGAGGCCGGAACCGCCTGGGTTAGGCATAAAAAAGTGCATTGCGAGTAAGTAAACAATGCCTATAGAAACTAAGAATGGTTTAATCAAAGGCGGCTTTGCTGCTTTGAATTCTAGTTCCGTTCCTGCTACATGAGTAGTCGCCATAAATTACAACACCTTAAAAAAAACAGACCAGTGGATTGGCACTGGTCTGTTTATCTTACAATTATTTGCTATTTTAACATAGGCTTGAGGAACCTCGCGGTATGCGAGCCTTTGACTTGGGCCACATCTTCTGGTGTGCCGGTTGCAATGATTTCCCCTCCGCCTTGACCGCCTTCGGGTCCTAGATCGACGATCCAATCGGCAGTTTTGATCACATCTAGGTTGTGTTCGATCACGACAACGGTATTGCCGTGGTCACGCAGGCGATGCAATACGGTCATCAATTGTTGGATATCGTGGAAGTGCAGACCTGTAGTTGGCTCGTCGAGAATATACAAGGTTTTGCCAGTATCACGCTTAGACAATTCACGGGCCAGTTTAACACGCTGCGCTTCGCCACCAGATAAGGTGGTTGCCGCTTGGCCTAAGCGAATGTATGACAGGCCAACATCCATCAGAGTTTGCAGCTTACGCGCAATGACTGGTACGGGATCAAAGAACTCACGAGCATCTTCAACAGTCATCTCTAGCACTTCATCAATAGTTCTTCCCTTGTAACGCACCTCTAGTGTTTCGCGGTTGTAACGCTTGCCTTTACACACATCACAAGGGACGTAAACATCTGGCAGGAAGTGCATTTCAACTTTAATTACGCCATCACCCTGACATGCTTCACAGCGGCCACCGCGCACGTTAAAGCTAAAACGACCCGGTTTATAGCCACGAGAACGAGACTCTTGAGTGCCGGCAAACAGCTCACGAATTGGCGTGAAAATACCAGTATACGTCGCTGGGTTAGAACGTGGTGTACGACCAATCGGGCTTTGATCGATATCGATGACTTTATCGAAATGCTCTAGGCCTTTGATCTTTTTGTAAGGCGCAGGTGTTGCGGTGGTTGCCCCATTTAACTGAGTGTGAGCGATCTTGAAGAAAGTATCGTTAATTAGTGTCGATTTGCCTGAGCCAGAGACGCCGGTAATGCAGCTAAATAGGCCAACAGGGATCTCTAGTGTGACATCTTTTAAGTTATTGCCTGTTGCCCCAATAAGTTCGACAACCTTTTTCTTATCTTTAGGTGTTCGGGTCTCAGGGATGGCAATTTCTTTCTTACCGCTCAGGTACTGACCCGTTAGTGAGTTAGGATTAGCAATAATCTCATCCATGGTCCCTTCTGCAACTACATTACCACCATGGACCCCAGCACCTGGGCCGATATCAATCACATGGTCTGCAATACGAATAGCATCTTCATCGTGCTCAACCACAAGCACGGTATTACCCAAGTCGCGTAAATGGGTCAAAGTTTTCAGTAAGCGTTCATTATCACGTTGGTGCAGACCAATTGAAGGCTCATCAAGAACGTACATTACGCCAACCAGTCCAGCACCAATTTGGCTCGCTAGTCGAATGCGTTGCGCTTCACCACCAGAGAGGGTTTCTGCACTGCGGGATAAGTTGAGATAGTTAAGGCCGACATTCACTAGAAATTGCAGTCGGTCATTGATCTCTTTCATCACTTTTTCAGCAATCTGAGCACGCTGGCCTTCAAGTTTCAGTGTGGCAAAAAAACCTAGAGCATCGGCGATGCTCAGCTCAACGATTTGCGGAAGAGTGGTATCGCCGATAAAGACATTTCGCGCCTCTAAACGTAGACGGCTACCGTCGCAGCTTGAACAGGTCTTGGTTGAAATGTACTTGGCTAAATCTTCGCGAACAGCGTTAGATTCGGTATCACGGTAGCGACGTTCGAGTGTATTGAGAATACCTTCAAATGGGTGACGTTTAACGCGGATGTCACCACGGTCATTGATGTACTTAAACTCAACTTCTGTGCGACCTGAACCGGTAAGAATAATGTCACGAGTTTTTTTCGGCAGTGACTTAAAAGGAACCTTGAGGTCGAAGTCAAAATGCTCTGCTAGAGAGGAGAGCATCTGGAAGTAGTAGTAGTTCTTTTGATCCCAACCGCGAATTGCTCCTTCAGCCAAGCTTAATGAGTCGTCGACGATCACTCGCTCAGGATCAAAGTATTGTTGCACCCCTAAACCATCACAAGTGCCACAAGCCCCTGCTGGGTTATTGAATGAGAACAAACGTGGCTCTAACTCTTGCATGCTATAGCCACATAGTGGACAAGCAAAGTTGGCGGAGAATATGATTTCTTCGCCTTCACCGTCCATTGGTGCCACGACCGCAATACCACCGGATAGCTCAAGTGTGGTTTCAAAAGATTCAGCCAAGCGTTGTTGAAGATCACTACGAACTTTAAAGCGATCGACAACCACTTCAATGGTGTGCTTCTTATGCAGTTCTAGAGTCGGTGGATCAGAAAGATCGCAGGTTTCACCATCGATACGTGCGCGAATAAACCCTTGTGCTGCTAGGTTCTCGAGTGTTTTAACGTGCTCACCTTTACGCTCTTTGACGATAGGCGCGAGGAGCATCATCTTTGAGCCTTCTGGTAGCTCTA
Organism: Vibrio hepatarius; assembly: GCF_043642085.1. Lineage (GTDB taxonomy): Bacteria > Pseudomonadota > Gammaproteobacteria > Enterobacterales > Vibrionaceae > Vibrio > Vibrio hepatarius_C. The sequence continues at coordinate 39,464 of NZ_JBHZSA010000009.1, forward strand.
AAACCTTATCAACCATTTGAGAAATGGTTTGCGCGGCAAGTGGTGTGTGATGTTCAGGACAACGAGGCTCTCCGACACGAGCGTACAGTAAACGCAGGTAGTCATAGACTTCGGTAATAGTACCGACGGTCGAACGAGGGTTATGCGATGTTGATTTTTGCTCAATAGAGATGGCAGGAGACAAGCCTTCAATATGGTCAACATCAGGTTTTTCCATTAGCGATAAAAACTGACGCGCGTAGGCAGAAAGCGATTCAACATAGCGACGTTGGCCTTCTGCATAGAGAGTGTCGAAAGCCAGAGAAGATTTACCTGAGCCAGACAAACCTGTAATAACGATAAGCTTATCGCGAGGGATAGTTAAATTGATATTCTTCAGGTTATGGGTGCGGGCACCGCGGACTTCTATCTTATCCATTCTCGTCACTCTATGAAAAATCAAGTGGGCTAAGTATTACATAGAGTGACAAATGTGCAAAGAAAATACTGGATAAAAAAACAGTAAGGGCGACTGTGTTAGTCGCCCTTAGATAATAACTGATTGATTAATTTAAGCTTGTTCTTTGGTGGTTTGCTGCTTGTCTAGCTCAGACTTTTTAGTGTCTTTTAGGTATAAGTTTTCAAAGCAGTAATTGGTCGCTTCAATGTAGCCTTCTACGCTACCACAGTCGAAACGCTGACCTTTAAATTTGTATGCCAGAACGCAGCCTGCTTGAGCTTGTTTTAGTAGCGCATCAGTGATCTGAATTTCGCCACCTTTGCCTGGTGCAGTATTTTCGATCAGCTCGAAAATATCTGGGGTAAGGATATAACGACCAATAATCGCTAAATTGCTTGGCGCAGTTCCCGGTTCTGGTTTTTCCACCATATCATCAACGCGGTAGATATCGTCTTTGATCATTTCACCCGAAATGACACCATACTTATGTGTTTCGTCTGCTGGTACTTCCTGCACAGCTACAATAGAACAGCGGAATTGTTTAAACAGCGCGACCATTTGCGCTAATACACCCTCTTGCTCATTGACACATAGGTCATCAGCAAGCACAACAGCAAAGGGTTCATCACCGATCAATGCTTTACCGGTTAAGATAGCATGGCCTAAACCTTTCATCTCACGCTGACGAATATAAGTGAAGTTGGCAGTGTCAATGATGTCACGGATATCAACCAAGAGTTCTTCTTTATTGGTGCCGCTGATTTGATGCTCAAGCTCGTAGTTTTTATCAAAGTGATCCATGATCGAATGTTTGCCTCGGCCAGTAACAATACACATTCCATCCATACCCGCTTGAATTGCTTCTTCAACGCCATACTCGATTAGCGGTTTGTTGACGACTGGCATCATCTCTTTTGGCATTGATTTGGTTGCTGGTAGGAAGCGAGTACCGTAGCCTGCTGCTGGGAAAAGGCACTTTTTGATCATGATTAAACCTTAACTTTCTATTTATATTTGAACTGGCGCAACCATACCATGATTTGTGTGAATAGATAATGAATACGCCAAGTTTGAAGTTAAAATTGTGTCATGTTAGTCAGTTAAGGGCGCATGTGCTGCTTTGCCCATGCTGCTGCCTGAACGCGATTTTTGACCGATAGCTTTTTAAATATCTTTTGCAGGTGAGACTTCACGGTGAATTCACTGATAAACATATCTTCGGCGATTTGTATATTCGAAGAGCCTGCCATTAGACAGCGCAGGATTTGAATTTCGCGAGTGGTGAGATCCACTGTCGCTGGAGAGGTATGTGTATCGACAACATTGCGATAATGAAACAGCAGCTGTGACGCAACCTTTCTTGGCAACCAGTTTTCACCATTAATGATCTCTTCACAGCCTTTCGCAATCACGTCAATGTTGTCCTTGTGATAGAACAGCCCCTTGAGATGGCCAAAAGAGAGCAGCTCATCGGTAGTTAAGCGATGACTGACATTAAACACAATGGTTTCAAACGATTTATTAGCCAGCGGTAAGTCTCGTATACGGCTTTTGATTTTTGCATAGTCGTAGTGGTCTATCATTAATATACGGTGTTTGTGCTGTTGAAGTGCCAGCAATAAATCGTCGGCGACCATTCGTGGGATGGCGATACCAGTTTGTTGTTCAACCTGTTCGATAACCGGGTGAGTGGTGTTGGGGTCTTCGCACAAAAAGTAAATAGTTCTGCTGTAAATGTTCTTAGCCATAATTTCCTCGCATACTGACGTTTTATATTTTTTGATAGGGTGGAGCATGCGGCGCTCGAGTGCGAATTTAGGTGTGCTCTTTGCGTTTAGTTTCATAGTTGGAAGTAATTTATCGATTACTCAGGCTAGGTAAAATTTGAACACTCTCCAAAAATCAGCGCTGTATAATGTTGTTGTCGAAGGCAAATGGACATTGTTGGTAGGAAGATTTGTACCAAGCGGAAAGCGTGTTATCCTATTGCGCTATTTCTACATCAATACCTATTTTGGACGGAGCGAAACATGGCTAGCCGTGGAGTTAACAAAGTTATATTAGTCGGAAATCTGGGTTCAGACCCAGAAGTACGTTACATGCCGAGCGGCGGTGCTGTGGCAAACATCACTATCGCAACGTCTGAGTCATGGCGTGATAAAGCAACTGGCGAGCAGCGCGAAAAAACAGAATGGCACCGTGTGGCTCTGTTTGGCAAGCTGGCTGAAGTTGCAGGCGAGTACCTACGCAAAGGTTCGCAAGTATACGTTGAAGGTCAACTGCAAACTCGTAAGTGGCAAGATCAAAGTGGTCAAGAGCGTTATACAACAGAAGTTGTAGTACAGGGCTTTAACGGCGTAATGCAAATGCTAGGTGGCCGTGCTCAAGGTGGCGCTCCAGCACAAGGTATGGGTCAATCTCAGCCACAGCAAGGTGGTTGGGGACAACCTCAGCAGCCAGTGCAGCACCAACCTGCTCAACAGCAGCAGCCACAATCTCAACCACAGCAGGCTCAACCTCAATACAACGAGCCGCCAATGGATTTTGATGACGACATCCCATTCTAAGTGTCTGTTATTGAAAAAAAGCCGCGCATGTCGCGGCTTTTTTATATATTAGGTAAGATAAACCTCAATAACTAAAACCCACTATAGGTTTTACTATTTAGGTAGTATATTTGTTCTATATGGGTTGCCATCCTGACAACAATCATCTGTGGTAGAAAAAGGATTTTTCATTAATGAGGTATACCCCTACCTTAAAGTTAAGTACGCGTTTGGTTGCGTTTGTAACGGTCATCGTTATCAGTGCCATGTTTATCCTATTCTTGGGAGGTACTTTATCCTTTAAACGTTTGGGGCAAGAGTATCTCGACCACTCTTTGCAAGGGATTGTCGAAGTCGTTGATAAAGAGATGGAAGATCCTGATGCCGCGTACTCTTTGCAGCGCTGGATGCCCAAAATGCTCCAGGCCTCCAATATCGTCGAGATGGAATTGCTGTCGTCTTATGGCGTGATTTATCGCTTTAAAGATACCTCCTCCAAAATCGATGCCTCTCTGTTATACCAAGCCGAATACATACTTGAACGCAATGATGGTTACAGTATCCGCTTTAAAGCGGTTCCTCCCTACATCGGTTATGGATATTCGATGCAAGCACTGTGGTCAATCACGCTTGCCGTCGCGTTAATTGTCTTTTGCTTAATGCGAGGTTTGAAGTGGCTGAAAGAGCAATTAATTGGCTCCGAGCTTCTTGAAGAACGCGGACGAATGATATTGGCTGGCCGAGTCGAGGAATACGCTAAAGGGGATCTTAAAGAGTGGCCTTATACTGCAAGCGAGGCGCTCGACCGGTTAATTGAAGAGCTGCAAGATGCCCGCCAAGAACGCAGCCGATTTGATACCTTTATTCGCACCCAAACGTTCTTAGATCAATTAACAGGGACGGCTAATCGCATCCTGTTTGATAGCAAGTTAGAGTCGGCACTTTCGGAACATGGTTCGCAAGGTGGTGTGCTGCTGCTGCGAATTAATGACTGGGAGGATGTTGAAGAAGAGCAAGGTAAGCAGGTTGCCAATGACTTCTTGGTCGAAGTTGGAGAAGGGCTTAATAACGTAATTCAGCGTTATCCAGATATCATCTTATCTCGTTATTTCAGCTCTGACTTTGCGATTTTTGCACCGAATTTATCGAGTAAAGAAGTCTCAAATATCGCGACTCAATGTTTAAAGCAGTTAGCAAAAATTCAACCGCCTCAACCTTTAGCGCTTGATGACTGGGTGCATGTTGGTGTGAGTATGTACCATGAAGGCGAAAGTCCAACTAGAATTATTGATGAAGCTGAAACGGCGCTGAAAAGTGCACAGTTACAGCGAAATAATACTTGGAGTCGATTTAAAAAACATACATCGCAGACCGAAGAGCGAGGCAGTGTTCGTTGGAGAACTCTATTTGATCAAGTGTTGAAACCGGATCAGCTTTATCTCTTCTCTCAGTCTTGTTACATGCTCGATACGCAGAAAGAAAAGTCTGTGGATCACTTAGAGTTATTTGTGCGTTTAAACGATCCAGAAAATGGCGTGATAAAAGCGTCGCGTTTTAATTCAGCAGTTGAATCGGTTGGTTATGAAGGGGTGCTTGATAAAGCGGTCATTGTAGCAATTACGCAATATTTAAAAGATTCAAGGGATTCAAACCGTTACGCAATTAACCTGCATGTGGTACCTTTTGCGGATCGAAACTACTTTAAGTGGTTTAGGGATGAGCTGCTGCAGATTTCGTCGGAACTGCGGGTACGATTGATCTTTGAATTTGCTGAAGCAAAAGTCGTGCAACACTTAGACTATATGCGCCCAGTGATAAAGATGATTGCCGGACTTGGCTGTCAGGTTGCTATTGGTCAAGCAGGGCGCTCGATTGTCAGTACGCACTATTTAAAAGAGCTTCCAGTAAGTCAGCTAAAGTTGCACCGAAGCCTAGTGAAGAAGATCGACCAACGCCATGAAAACCAGCTTTTTGTACGAAGCTTGTTGGGCGCGTGTGCCGGATTAACTACTCAAGTGATTGCTGTCGGTGTCGACAACAAACAAGAATATCAAAGTGTTGTTGAGTTAGGCGTACACGGTATACAAGGACGTTATTTAGAAGCAGAACAGCAGCTATTGCCAAAACAAACAGTGAAACAGAGTATCGTCACTACACCGAATAAAGTTCAGATTGGCCGACGGAATCGTTGGCGGAAAACGTAAATAATTAAATGAATATTCAATCCCTGATCGGTAAATTTAAAACCAGTAAGCAAACAGCAGCTCGCATTGGGGTTGTGGTTCAGCCGAGTGCACTCTTTTTTTCGTCGGAAGTCGGAAATGACTTACCGCAACAGGTTCCATTTGACAACATTCCTTGGCAAGAGGCGTTAATTAAAGTCCTCCGCGACAAAAATATCTCCGATGTAACACTGGATGTCGTTCTCCATTCTAATTTGTACCAGACCTATCAAATTGAGAAACCGAACGTTCCTGATGAAGAAATCTCTAGCGCATTGCCGTTTCTACTCAAGGAGATTATTAGCGAGCGTATTACCGAGATTGTGGCTGATTCGGCTCCTTTACCATTAAGCACTAAGCGCCAAGTGTATGTTGTTTCTCGCGCGCTCATTGTCGGTCTCTATGAATCATTGGCGAAATTGGGTATAGAGCTTGGCCAGGTATTAGTTGAAGATGAAATCTGGGGACATACTGCTAGCGACAAGTCCAATTTCTTGTTGCTCCAGCGCAGTAAAAAAGGCCAGTTTCGTGTCAGCGCTTTCGTTGAAAAACAGTGTGCATTTCAACGTACCATTCGTGGCGTAACCCCGCCATTGACTGGTGTTGCAAGCAGTGTTTTACAGCTTGATGGTATCGCACTGGAATTGCAGCGCTCTATTGATTACCTCTCATCTCAATTGAGAGGAGCTTCGTTACACCAAATGCAAGTTTGTTGTGATGAAGAAGAGCAGCAAGAGATTGTATTGGCACTAAGCGATAGGCTGAACGTTAAAGTTGCTGCCTTGTCTGACTCTGAGCAAGAGTCCGGTCGTGTTTTAGCCGCCATGCTTAGCGATCTTCACCATACCGAGGTGAATTTATTTCCTGCCGATCTCAAGCCGAAAAAAGATCACCTTACTCTGAAAAATGTTGCGACTGGATGGGGCGCTGTTGCAGCATTATTGTTGTTAAGTGCGAGTTACTTCCAGTTTCAAAAGAGTCAGTTAGAGCAAGAATTACAGCTATTTAGGGCTCAGGAATCAGAGTTTAAACAGCAAGTAACAAGTCTGGCAGAGCGCTTAGATAAACATAAACCGACCGCGGCGAAAGTTGCTGCTGTAGCGCGACTAAAACTTGAAATTGAAGCAAAACGTACTTCTTTAGATGCAGTCGGAGAGTTTGATGACTCTCAACAGCAGGGCTATTCCGGGGTGATGCGTTCCCTGTCTGAGCTTGGCCGTGATGATATCTCTTTAAGCTCGATATTTATTGATGCGACGACTCTTGACCTTAAGGGGTTAGCACGAGAAGCGAAATCGATTCCAAATTGGGTCAACCAATTTAAAAGTGAAATTAACCTGGTAGGGCGTAGCTTTGAGAAATTAAAGATAGGTCGAAATGAGCACGATGTGATTACCTTCGAGCTTAAAACTAAGCAGGAGAGCAAGTGATGCAGCAGTACTGGCAGCAGTTGAGTGAAAAGTTTACTCAGATGAGTCCGCGTGAGAAGTGGCTCGTGACGCTATGTGGCTTTGTCATTATTATTTTGTGTCTGTTCACTTTTATCGTGGAGCCAGCATTAAAAAGTACTCAGGCACTAAACAAACAGATCTCAAATACCAAGCTAAGCACTCAGAGGCTGGAAGCAGACATTCTGGTGATGACAGCTAAACTAAAGAAAGATCCTGATCAAGAGCTGAACCTTGAGTACAAGCAACTGATGACGGAAAGTCATCTGCTCTCTCAGCAGCTCGCAGAAATCGTTGAAAGCTTAATCGCACCGAGTGAGATGGCTCAGCTATTAGAAGATGTGTTGGCGGGAACCAAAGGGTTACGCCTCGTCTCTTTAGAGTCGATGAGTGCTGAGTCAATTGTTAGTAATGAAGAAAATAAATCATTTTCTAGTTATTACTTACATCCAGTTAGGCTTGAGCTGACCGGGAGCTATTTTGCGATCGTCGAGTACTTAGAAACATTGGAAAGTCTACCAGTCAAATACTATTGGCGAGCTTTTCAGTACTCTGTAGAAGAGTATCCAACTGCTCGATTAGTATTAGAAGTCTATACCCTAGGCACAAGGCAGGAGTTTATCGGTGGCTAAAACATGGCTAATAACTTTATCGGTTTTCGTCTCGCTAAATGTTTGGGCGTCAAAAGATCCCACCGCGCCGTTGGGTTGGCAGCAACCGAATCAAGCAACTGCGACAGCTAAAGTAGTCAGAAAACCGTTGCCAAGTCTGCAAAGCATTGTCTGCTCTGAAGTGGGGAGTTGCCGTGCAATCTTAAGTGGCAAAGTAGTCTTAGCTGGCGAGAGCGTCAGTGGTTATCGAGTTAATCGGATTGAACCAGAAGTGGTCACCTTATCCCGCAGTGGTAAGCAGTGGAAGTTAGAATTGTTCACTCTGGACGTAAAACAGTAAGGTCAGTAGAAATATATGCGTAAACTCGCTATAGCAATAACTATTACATCACTATTAGCTGGTTGCTCAATGGGGCACCGAGACCCAGTTGAAGCGAAAAGTGCATTGAATCAAGCGATCAATGAAAACAATAGTCGTAGTCTTGAAACGCTGCCGCCTTCGGTAGAAGCTGACCTGATGCCAGAGTTAAATGGTGAAGAGCTTGGCACGACACAAACAATAAAGCGCTTTCGAATTAAGGCAAATCAAGTCGAAGCTAAGGCGTTTTTTGCCAGCTTAGTCAAAGGCACTCAATTTAGTGCAGCGATCCATCCGCAAGTTAGTGGAGCGATTACGGTAAACCTGACTGATGTCTCTCTAGATGAAGTTCTATCTGTGGTTCAGGATATGTACGGTTATGATATCGTCAAAACGGGCAATGTTATCCAAGTTTACCCTGCTGGTCTGCGTACCGTGACTATTCCTGTTGATTACCTCCAATTTAAGCGTGTCGGACGCTCTTTAACTTCTATTTCAACAGGCACGATTACCAATACAGATACCGGTTCATCGGACTCATCTTCTTCGAACTCTTCGAATTCGTCGTCTAGCTCTTCTTCACGCTCAAGTAATACCGCAAAGGGTGGTACTGAAATTGAAACCACTAATGAAAGTGACTTCTGGCCTCAGCTAGAAGTCGCGGTATCACAGCTTATCGGCTCTGGTAATGGGCAAAGTGTGGTTGTCACGCCACAAGCGAGTGTCATTACTGTTAGAGCGTACCCTGATGAAATTCGCGAGGTACGTAGCTTCTTAGGTATTTCCCAGCAGCGCATGCATCGCCAAGTGATTCTTGAGGCAAAAATTCTAGAAGTCACGTTGAGTGATGGTTATCAGCAAGGTATTAACTGGTCGAAAGCCTTTAGCTCAAACGGTACCAACTACACCATCGGTCAGGGTTCGATCGTTAAAGATGCTAACGGCAGTATTATTCCAGCCGCTTTACCTGGCCTAGATGCGATCGGGACATTACTTGGCGGGCAATCTAACCTAGTTATTTCAAGTGGTAGCTTTGAAGCGGTATTGAGCTTTATGGCAACTCAGGGCGACTTAAATGTTCTGTCTAGCCCGCGAGTGACGGCATCGAATAACCAGAAAGCGGTGATTAAAGTCGGTACCGATGAGTACTACGTGACCGATCTTTCTAGTGTCGTTGGCAGTGGAGATAATTCAGAGCCTTCACCAGAAGTTGAACTGACGCCGTTCTTCTCAGGTATCTCTCTTGATGTGACACCACAGATTGATGACCAAGGTAATGTGCTATTACATGTTCACCCTGCGGTGATTGATGTTGATGAACAAGTGAAAGAGATTGGCTACGGTAACACCAGTATTACGCTGCCATTAGCGCGTAGCTCGATTCGTGAGTCAGATTCTGTGATTCGAGCACAAGATGGTGATGTTGTGGTGATTGGTGGCTTGATGAAGTCCAACACCATTGACCAAGTTTCAAAGGTTCCTTTCCTAGGTGATATACCTGCTTTAGGCCATTTGTTCCGCAATACGACACAATTGACCCAGAAAACAGAGCTAGTGATTTTGCTTAAACCTTCAGTTGTTGGTGTGAATACGTGGCAAAAAGAGTTAGAGCGTTCACGTGATTTGTTACAAGAGTGGTTTCCTGACGAGCAGTAATTGAAATGTACCTCGAGCACTTTGGCTTTGAATCGCTGCCTTTCCACCTGACTCCAGATACGGAGCTGTTTCTAGGATTGGCACCTCATTACGAAGCGATTCAGACCGTCAATGCCGCACTTGAAATGGGTGAGGGTTTGATCAAAGTGACGGGAGAGGTAGGAACGGGTAAAACCATGGTTTGCCGTGTTATGGCTAAGTATTTTAAGCCTCACGTACAGCTGGTGTTTTTACCCAACCCTGCTCTTGATGGCGATCGCCTCAGAGTGGCAGTAGCAAAAGAGCTCGGAATTGAATCGATAGATGTGACATCGATTGTTGATGATATTCAACGACGATTAATTGAGTTGGCAAGAGGCGGCTTGCAAGTGGTCGTGCTTGTCGATGAGGCTCAGGCGCTAAGTGACGACGCGTTAGAAGTGCTTAGGCTGTTTGGCAATTTAGAAACTGAGCAAGCCAAGCTGTTGCAAATCGTCTTATTCGGTCAACCTGAGCTTGATGAACGCTTGTCACAGCACCATCTGCGACAGCTGCGTCAGAGAATTACTTTTAGTGCTCAGTTAAGAGGACTAACCTTGGATGAAGCGGTGGCTTATATCGACAACCGATTATCTAAATCTGGTGGCGAGGTGTCATTGTTGTCGCTTAGTCAGAAGAAAGCGATATGGCGAGCCAGTAAGGGTTATCCGAGGTTGATCAATCAAATCTGTCATAAAGCCCTAGTGCTAGCCTTTAGCAAAAAATCGAAAAGTGTCACCAATGCTTGCTTATTTGATGCTGTCCATGACACTTACGATAGTTGTAAACCTAAATTTAAAAGCCCGCGACTGTGGGGCTGGAGTTAAACCATGAGTGCGATGAATAATGCACTGTCAGAATTGGCCAACAAGAAATCTGCTTGCTCACAAGGCATAGTAAAGGCTGAAGTGAAGCCTGTTAAGCAGAGAGCGATTCTACCTTGGGTTGTAGGAAGCTTTGGTTTAAGTCTAGCTGTTGGAGGTTGGGCGGTTTCTCAGCAAGAGGTTGTTGTTGCCCACCCGCAAGCGCTTTCCATTCCAGAGCCAGTATCAAGTCATAGTGCGATTGTCTCTCCGACTAGCAAAATAAATACTGAGCAACAGCCAATTTACCAGTCAACGCCAAGCGGCGAAGAGTTATCGATCGCTACACCTAAGCCTGTTGCTCGAAAAGCTGAAATTGCCGCTGAGTCTCCTCCAGCCGTTGCTAAGCCTAAACCAGCGCCGATATTGGTTGCTCAAGTTAATAGCGCAGATAAAGCAAAATCAGCGCCATTAGCGAAGAGTGGTGAAGTGGTGATTGAGCAGGTTGAGCTTACGCCACAGCAACTCTCTAAAAAGGCACAAGAGAGAGCCAAGAAAGCTTTAGACAGTAATAACTTGGCTGAGGCTTTGAAAAATTATCACGAAGCGCTTCGTTACACACCGACCAATGATGAAGTACGTAGGCGTTTGTCTGCACTCTATTACGGTAAAGGCGAGGTGCGTAAAGCCGCTGAAATATTACAGAAAGGCATTGCGCTTGATCCGGATAATGGCCAATTGCGACTTTCATTAGCAAAAATGCTGATGAAAGAGAAACAGGGTGAAGCGGCATTGACGGTATTAAGCACTTTGCCAAAGTCAGCGTCGGTCGAGTACTTGTCGCTGCGCGCCGTATTGGCACAAAAAGCCAAGCAGGATGATTTAGCACTACAAAGTTATCAAAAGTTGGTCGAGAAAGAGCCGGAAAGCGGACGCTGGTGGTTAGGGCTCGGTATCCAACAAGAGCGCGCATTTGATCTCGATTCTGCCAAAACCTCTTATCAACAAGCGATAACCAAGCTTGGTTTATCGAGTCAAACCCAGCAATTTATTCGTGATCGATTAACTTTGATTAGCCGTTTAGAGGAACAACCGAGTGAAAATTAAACTAAGAAAGCGACTTGGTGACCTATTAGTCGAAGAAGGCATCATCACTGAGCACCAGGTTGAGCAAGCGCTAAACGCGCAGAAAACAACGGGTCGGAAGCTTGGTGCAGCTCTGATTGAGTTAGGTTTTCTCTCTGAACATCAAATGCTGACGTTTTTGTCGCAGCAGCTAGATATTCCTTTGATTGATTTAAGCCGCGCTGATGTCGATGTTGAAGCGGTTCAGCTTCTGCCTGAAGTACACGCACGTCGTTTACGCGCACTGGTGATTGGTCGACAGATGGATACCTTACGTGTGGCGATGAGTGATCCTGCGGATCTGTTTGCTCAAGAAGCACTCTTGGGTCAGCTAGGTCAATATGGTATTGAATTTGTTATTGCACCAGAGAAACAACTGGTGGAAGGCTTCGATCGTTACTACCGACGTACCAAAGAAATCGCGTCGTTTGCGGAGCAGTTACAAGCTGAGCACCAAGTCACTGAAGCTTTCGATTTTAATATTGAAGGCGATGACAGTGAAGAAGTGACGGTTGTAAAACTGATTAACTCCTTGTTTGAAGATGCGATTCAAGTTGGCGCTTCAGATATTCACATCGAGCCCGACTCCAATGTATTACGCTTACGCCAACGTATTGATGGGGTGCTACACGAGACCTTATTGAATGAGGTGAATATCGCCTCGGCATTGGTGTTACGCCTCAAGTTAATGGCCAACTTAGACATATCAGAGAAGCGCTTGCCGCAAGATGGCCGCTTCAATATTCGTGCAAAAGGGCAATCGGTCGATATTCGTATGTCGACGTTACCCGTGCAGCATGGTGAGTCGGTGGTTATGCGTTTGCTCAATCAGTCGTCGGGTGTGCGAAAGCTGGAACAGTCAGGTATCCCTAACCACCTACTTGAACGCTTACGTCGTCAGCTTCGCCGTCCTCATGGCATGATTTTGGTTACCGGCCCAACGGGTTCAGGTAAAACCACCACATTGTACGGAGCGTTAAGTGAACTCAATCAGCCAGGGAAAAAAATTATCACGGCTGAAGACCCTGTCGAATATCGCTTGCCGCGTGTTTGTCAGGTACAAGTGAATCCAAAAATCGACCTTGATTTCTCTACAGTGCTAAGAACCTTCCTTCGTCAGGACCCAGACATCATCTTAGTCGGGGAGATGCGTGACCAAGAAACGGTTGAAATCGGTTTAAGAGCCGCGTTAACTGGCCACTTAGTGTTAAGTACTCTGCATACCAATGACGCCGTTGATAGTGCCCTACGAATGATGGACATGGGGGCACCCGGTTATCTAGTTGCCAGTGCGGTACGAGCTGTTGTCGCGCAGCGCTTGGTGCGAAAAGTATGTCCCGACTGTAAGACCGAAGAAGAGCTTGATGATGCTCGTAAGCAGTGGCTGGCTCAGCGTTTCCCTAATCAAGTTGGTCGACAGTTTGTTAAAGGACGAGGCTGTCAGAACTGTAATTTGACGGGTTATCGTGGACGAGTCGGTGTGTTTGAGCTGCTAGAGTTGGAGCAAGATATGATGGACATGCTAAGAGCCAATGATGCGGTTGGATTTTCTCGCGTTGCCCGTCAGTCTGAAAACTACAAACCCCTGCTTGCTTCGGCAATGGAACTCGCTCTTGAAGGTGTTGTGAGTTTCAGTGAAGTGATGAGCTTAGGTGAGGGTGACTCATCTGGCTTTGAGCAAGCAATCTATATGTAGGCCTAGATTATGCCAAGTTTTCATTATCAAGGGCGAAACAGTGACGGTTCTTCCGTCTCGGGCCATATAGACGCGCCAACACAAGATGCTGTGGTCGAGCAACTGATGAATAAAGGCATTATCCCCATCAGCATTAAGGCTGGTGGCGGGAAGAGTGCCCTTAATCTCGATCTTAAAGCTTTACTAACACCAGCAGTTCCTTTGGAAGTGTTGGTGATCTTCTGTCGTCAGCTATACAGCTTAACCAAAGCGGGTGTGCCTTTACTTCGTTCGATAAAAGGGCTGAGCCAAAATAGCTCCAACAAGCAGTTACAAGATGCATTGGAAGATGTGACGCAAGAGCTAACTAACGGTAGAAGTCTATCAAGTTCAATGCAGATGTTTCCTAAAGTGTTTAGCCCGCTATTTGTATCGATGATTCACGTCGGGGAAAACACTGGTCGACTTGATGAAGCGTTGCTGCAACTTGCCAACTACTATGAACAAGAGGTGGAAACTCGCAAGCGAATAAAAACCGCAATGCGTTATCCGACCTTTGTCATCAGCTTTATTACTGTGGCGATGTTTATACTTAACGTAAAAGTTATTCCACAGTTTTCGAGCATGTTTGCACGCTTTGGTGTGGATCTGCCACTACCGACTAGAATATTGATAGCGACCTCAGAATTTTTTGTAAATTATTGGATGATGATGGTGGTTGCTATGGTGGCAATGGGCTTTGCGTTTAAAGCTTGGCTCAATACCGCCAATGGACGTGAAAAGTGGGATAAATTCCGTTTACGTATGCCGGTTGTTGGTGAGTTGATTAATCGAGCCCAACTGTCTCGTTTCTCGCGAACTTTCGCTTTGATGCTTAAGGCTGGCGTGCCATTAAACCAGTCATTAGCTTTATCCGCAGAAGCGCTGGGCAATAAGTTTTTGGAAAACAGATTGCTTGAAATGAAGTCCTCAATAGAGGCGGGTGGCACGATTTCATCAACCGCGATTAACAGTGGGGTTTTCACTCCGTTAGTTATTCAGATGATCTCGGTGGGTGAAGAGACCGGTCGCATTGATGAACTGCTGTTAGAAGTCGCTGATTTTTATGATCGTGAAGTGGATTATGATCTGAAAACATTGACCGCGAGAATTGAGCCGATTTTATTGGTGATCGTTGCGGGCATGGTATTGATTTTGGCCCTTGGTATCTTCTTACCGATGTGGGGAATGCTCGATGCCATCAAAGGCTAGTTTGATTACCAACCTTGAGCGATCGCGTTTGGTCATCTGGTTGCTAGTTATCATTATTTTGGTGATGAGTTTCTTGCTGGTTTGGAAAGAGGTTGAGCGGGAGGCAAGCGATACGGCGTTTTTGGTGGCGAGTAAGCGTGTGATTGAGCAAGCGGGTTACTACAAGCAGCAGTGGTTGCTTGCTGGGCAAAAACAGACCTTAGAACTGGATGGTAAATTGATTACTTATACGGGCTCAGGTTGGGTGTTACCTGTGAACAGTGAGCAGAAAAAAGACTGTGCTTTTTGGCTGGATGTTCTTTATCCGGAGAAAGAGGTATTAGGCAGTTTTCCGGTCGCAATTGAAAATGAGTTTATTGGTTCTTCTTATCGTTGTAATTACTTGTATAATCAAAATCAATTTATTTCTATTGGTTTGATTAATAATAAATTTTCCGCAAAAGTCGGATTTTTGGCGAATTGATTTTTTGGCGTATTGGATAGTAGCGCAAATGTATAAATTCCGTATAATACGGTGTACTAAATAGTGAGTAGTGATTATTATGTTTAACAAACAATCTGGTTTTTCTTTGGTTGAGCTAGTGGTCGTTATTGTTGTCGTCGGCTTGTTAGCTGTAGCGGCATTGCCTCGCTTTTTAGACGTCACTGATGAGGCTAAAAAAGCCAGTGTCGAAGGTGTTGCTGGTGGTTATGCGACAGGAGTACTGTCTGCTCGCGCTCAATGGGAAGCCGAAGCAAGACCATCGCTGACAATTAATACCGAAGTGCGCAATACGGTTAACTATGATGGTATTGATTTCTGGCTAACAAGTTCAGATCAAACTGGCGGTGATTTCCGTGATGGTTACCCGTACGGCCTTAACACTGATAACAGCAGTTTTCCAACCAGTCTTGATGATCAAGCTTGTATCGATTTAATGGAAAACTTACTACAGAATCCACCTCGAGTTGGTACCGTCGCAGATGCGGCAACGGACTCGAATATTAAATACTCTGCGCAAGCTGATAACGGCGCTTCGACTTGTACCTATGTGCAGCAAGAAGGCAATAGCGAACATCAGTTTGTGTATGAAATTGAAACTGGTCGTGTGACCGTAACGTTGCAGTAGTGCTGCAAATATTATCCATAGAGAGAGTTAAACTATGAAAAGACAAGGCGGTTTCACCCTAATTGAACTAGTGGTGGTAATTGTTATTCTTGGTATTCTTGCAGTAACTGCAGCACCACGTTTTTTAAACCTTCAAGATGATGCACGAAATGCAACGTTAGAAGGCCTTGCAGGCGCGATGCAAGGTGCGTCGAGCATTGTATATGGTAAGTCTGCCATTGATGGTTCAGAAGCCCAATCTTCGGCTTCAGTAGTGTTAAGCGGAGATACTATCAATACTGCATTCGGTTACCCTCTAGCAACTCAAGCTGATTTAGAAGCTATCGTAACAGGGTTAGGTGATGGTGACTTCGAGTTTATTCAGGTTGTTAGTGGTGCGACCCCTAGCGAAGCAACGTTTGGAATTAATGGTTATACAGCTAACTGCGTTAAGTATACCCAGGCAGCAGATGCGAACACTCCAGCAAATGCTGAAGTTGTTACAGCAGACTGTGAATAATCTAGAGTATTGGCCAGCACATGCTGGCCTTTATTTTCTGACCGACCCCCTCCCAATTTCTATCCAAATAACCGCAAAATATTCCCTTTAATTTCTGTTCTCTTTTATACTGTATAAGTAGAAAAATTAATTACTTAGGCTTGCAATGGACGCTCGGCAAACAAAAGGTTTCACTCTGGTAGAATTGATCGTTGTGATTCTTCTTATCGCGATAGTCTCAGCCTATGCAGTAAGCCGCTATGCCGGGACCGCAAGCTTTGCAGCGCAAGTTGCTCAAGAGCAAGTCATTTCTGTTATTCGTCAAGTCCAAGTAACACGTATGCAGTCCAATGTTGATGCCGCTGCTGGTAATACAAATTTTGTTTTGGTTGTGAACGCCGACTGTGTTGGTTCTCAAGTGGGGTGTGCAAATAGGGTTAACTCTCAGAGCGATTGGGTATCACTTGAAGAGGTGATTTTCAGCCCAACGGTAACCATTCCATTTGATCTGCTTGGCAACCCAGAGAACGGTGCGGCAACCATTAACATACGTTCAACGGACGGCTCTTGCTCGGCTGTAATTATCAGTGACATTGGCTATGTGTCGCGAGGGGCGTGTTAATGAGTAATAATCGAGGCTTTACTCTTATTGAAAGCGTTATTGTAATTATTGTTATGGGTTTAGCGATGATTACGATCACCAATTTTCTTGTCCCGCAAATCAGCCGCTCCGCCGATCCTCACTACCAGACTCGAGCCGCTGCGTTAGGCCAAAGTGTGATGTCGTTAATTCTAGCTCGCGGGTTTGATCAGCAGAGTGACTTTTCGGGCGGAGAAATTCGCTGTTCCTCAATGGATACTGGCTCTCTCCCTTGTTCTGGTACCGCAGGTTCTGCGTTGATTTTGGGGCCTGATGGGGAAACAATTCCTAACTATAATGATGTTGATGACTTTATTGGTTGCTGGGAGCCTAGCCCTAATGCTGGCAGTACATGCCAAGATTTAAATACACTCTTAAATGACCCTGATGGAAGCTACCTTAATTTTCGTTTAGATATAGCAGTGAATTACCACAATGTGCCCGACTTGAAAATTATTACGCTGCAGCTTTCAGCAGGGCAACAGCAGCCGTTAACCTTTACCGCATTTAGGGGGAACTACTGATGAATCGTTCAGGTTTCACCTTAATTGAGATGGTAGTGACACTGATCGTTGGTTCCGTATTAGTTATAGGTATTGCAGGCTTTGTTGAACTTGGTGCTCGTGGTTACGTTGATACTGTTGATAGACAGCGCTTACAAACACAAGCGAAATTTGTCGTTGAAAAATTAACACGCGAAGTTCGCCATGCTGTACCGAACGTATTTACCTCTGAGAATAATTGCATCGCTTTTTATCCCATTACGTATTCGGGTTTCTATCAGATAAATGGCGCTGATATTGATTTTATAGTTGGACAGGACACTCCTGTAGGTGTAGCTGAACTACAAGATTTATCGATGATCATTAACCCTACCAGCACGCTAGCGAATGCGAATAACTTTTTTGGATTTAATGAACTTATTGATGACGGCAACTTAGTCGATGAGGATACGCACTTCGAAATGTTGGGGCAGGCCACTAGGCTAGTGGGTGGTTCAATCGCTAATCGTCAATATATCTTCGATGCAGACAATGGTGAGGTAGAGTACTGCGTTACTAATGGACGAGTGGAAAGGAATCGTCAGCGACTTACTGATGGCTTAGCGGATGATTTTGAGGTGAGCGGTACTTTGACTTATTTACCAGTCAGCGTACAGATGAATGGTGTAGTGCGGTTAAATTTAACTTTTACTCAAAACGAAGAAGTGACCAATTTCCAACAAGATGTACAGGTGCTCAATGTCCCGTAGAAAAAGTCAGCAAGGTAGCTTGTACATAGTGATTGTGTTTGTTTTGGTTGTGATGGGATTTCTTGCAGTGTCGCTGAGTCGCATTGAGCACTCCAACCATGACTCACATACACGAGATGTATTGGGCACTCAAGCTTGGTTAACCAGTCATTCTATCAATGAATACATTCTGACAGAATTTTATCCGCTCACTCAGCCATTTGATATAGAGAGCAATTGCGATCCTATTGCCGCTGATATTGTGGTTGGTGCTCAAGCTATTTTAGCAACTATTCCTCAGTGTACAGGACTCGACATTAGCTGCGTTCAGATAGGTACACTAGGTAATGAAAATTACTTTCGATTGGAAACAGCAGTAACCTGTGGTTCAGGGGTGAGTGAAGTACAGCGCAGCCAAGAAGTATGGGTGAGGGAAGAGCAATGAGAATCTTAATGCTACTCGGGATAGTATTTTTTGCTGCCTTGCAATCGGCTAGTGCTGCTGACTATCGTTTTGGCAAGTTAACTAATGTTGATTGTCGTCCTTCGGCTCTTTATCCAGGCTGTCAGATCGATGCAAGTGGCTTCTCTAACCCAGCCATATTTTTAATGCCAACGATAGATCAGTCTGCATTGGATAAAGACTTACCAGCTACTTTACGAGTATTGGGCCGATGGGGAAGTACTTTTTATGTAGTTCAAGACACGGCACCTGAATCTGTCAATCACTCCTACAAATCCAACCCAATGAGCGAGGTTCAATATTTAATTGTTGAGAAAGGTAAAATCGTTGAGTTTGAAGGGGGGGCTTTTTATGCTCAGACGGTAAATTCGAACAAGCAAATACATAGCGGCTATACCTATGATGTCGATGACCATAACTATCCGTGGCATGTATTTCCAAATAGGTTTGATGATCAAGATAACGTCGTGATTACCGAACTACAAAGTGCTACGTATGGTTACAGCTATAAACCGACATACTGGCTCACTAGTGACCCTGTACATATTGAAGATGATGGTTTCCACTCTGGACTTGAACGCACCGAGCTCAGCTATGTTTATAACAACAAGTATTCGTTGGTTGAAAGTTTAGCCTATCTTGTTGGTTACGGTGAAGGGTATTTAGATGGGGATAATTACATTTCTTTTTCAACAGGGAATAGTTACCAACCAATGGGATGGAATGACTATTACGTTGAAGAGTCTTGTAAACATGAGATTGATTTAGGTACAGTTTTTGATAGCGAACCTTACCTATTTACCCGTTCTCAGTGGCGATTAGGTTCGGTTGGTGGATGGACTCGACATTGTAAAGGCAGCAACGATTCAGTTTCGGTGGTAATTGAAGATATGCTTTGGTCCGACACATTAAGGAAAAATAACTATCAACCGACGGGCACGCTAGCATATGGGGTGAAATCTAAAATTTCACCTCCTGACCAATGTACTTTTGTTAAATCGGCAGTTCAGACTTGGAGTAACCTTGCCTTTCTTACTGCTTCACCAACAAATGCTATTGAAACACCTAATCACCAGCTCGGCTTTTTCGGACAAGGGCAAATTATTAATGGGGCAACCTGTTCAGATAATGGTGTTGCTTCAGCTTGTAAAGCTGAAGCCACTCTAACGATTGCGGAGCCTCAATGGCAGACCTTCCCTTCTGGTACTCACCCCTCACCTCGTAGAGAAAATGGCCTGTTAGTTTTGTCCCCAGGTATTTATGAAGGTCTTCCTCCACTTTCAGGGGCGACAGGGTATCGTTTCGAACCAGGAGTATACTGGTTTCGTAGCTTTGAGCTGTCCGGTAGCGAAAGGCTGCACTTCGAGAATAACCCGAATAACCTTCCAGAGTTTAAGACCCTGATAAACGTACAGGATTTACTGTCTCTTCAAGGCAATACAGATATTAACCACGAGGGAGACCCTGATAATCTCATTTTCAAGGTTCATGGTATTAATTCTTCGGTAACTATGTCGGCAAAGGATAAAATCAGAGCGTTGATATTAGCTCGATTTGCCGTAACTTTATCTGGTGAAGTGGAAATAACAGGATCAATTTCAACTGTATACTTGACTATGTCCGGACGCGCCAAAGTGTTTGGTCAGAGTGATTGTTTTTCTCCGACTCCACCAAGTCTTCAGCTCGTTATTACCCCAACAACTGGGTCAGGTATTGCTTGTGATGGTATTCCAATTGATTTCTCATTAGTTGATAGCGCGACAGGAAACATCGTTGATGGTTCTGGTCAGTCACTTTTTGTCGATGCATCACCTGTTAGTGGCAGTAACTACGCTTGTTGGAGCAGTGACGGCAATATGCCGACGAGTCAATGTAAGAGTGATCATGACTACAATGCTAGTTTTCCTATCGGTGCGCCTGCCACAGTGAGAGGTTATATTCATAGTAAGTTTATTAATGACTACAACATTACCGCTTTTGTGAATAGTGAAGGCTTATCTAAATCAGCAGGTCCATATACGTTCCTAGCACAAAGTGTCAGTATCGTTCCCTCCAATGGCGTTGATGGCAATGAGTTTTATCAGGTAGCTGGACGCGAATTTCCTTTTCGCCTAAAAGTGCGAGGTACGCAAGGTAATGGTAACCAATTAAATTGCAAGGTCATTGATGTTGATGGTTCGGTGGACGTGGACTTTTCATTCCTACAGTTACCGTCTAGCAGCCCAAACCCATTATTGATCTCTCATAATAGCGGTACATGGAAAAATGCTAACACGACACTTCCTATTACATTTAAAGATGGCGTCGCGGGTGGAACAGAAACGGCTGCTGATGGCAGTTTAAAGCTAAGACTTGATGATGCTGGGATTGTGGACTTTACTGGTAGCGGTACTTCAGGAAACCAGTCGATTACATCGACAGAGCGATTCTACTTCAGGCCTTTTGTGCAGACGTTTTGTGACCAGAATGGATCTTTACCAAATAATACAACACAAACCAATGGTGGCTTTCAGGCAGCGGGGCGTGATGTTGACGTATACCTTAAAGCGTTTAACTGGTCATTAAACTTTGATAGTAATAATGATGGCGTACCAAATAACGGCCTTTTGGCCAGTAATATTTGTCCATCTTTAACGCAAACGGACAGTTATTACACTCACAACGGTTATCCAGCGCTAGTAGAGTTAGAGCAACTGCCACTTGTATACCCAACTGGAGGGAATCTAGGTAATTTGATGCTAGATGGCACAATGTTCAATGGCCAAAGTATCGAGCTGAGTGAATCAAATAGATATTTAGCAAGAGTACTGAGCTGGGATGAAGTTGGCACGCTGTCTGTTCTTGGCCGGCAGAATAACTACCTCAGTCAGTCTGGTTTTGATATCCCTAGTGTTCCTGCACACATAGGCCGCTTCTATCCAGCTCGCTTTAATATAGAGTCCTCACCTTGGTCGGCTGTTGATAATCAAGGCAATATAACTTATCTAGATCAGAGCTATCAGAGTGCTGGAGTGAATATAGAGGCATTTGCTTTCAGTAGCGATGAAGATAATGTTGAACCACTAAGTAATTACCACCTTTTCGCACCAAGCTTATTAGCTGACTTTGAGCTACAACAAGACGACGTGATTCCAAATGTATTGACGTTTGATATCACTTCAGGCTTATGGGGGGCGGGTATTAATGGTCAATCAGTATGGTCTGTGACTGATAATAATGCCTTATTGCAACGTAATTATGTTTCGGCTACACCGCTAACCTCTGAAGAAAATGGTCCATTTAATACTGGTGACTTGAACTCTGTGGAGACCGAGTTTTCACTGCGAGTGACATCAACATCGGATCCTGTTTCGTTTGACCAACAAAGTGTGGTGGATGAACAAGACCTACCAACACAGCCACCTGCTCGCTATGGTCGTATGGTGCTTGATAGTGTTGGAGGAACGACAGCCACCGCGATTCCTATACCTCTCCGTATCGAGTTTTGGGATGGAGATGCATTTGTTCAAAACCCAGAGGATTCAGCGTCGTTGCTTGCAACAGCAGATAACCATGTGTGTAAACAGGTCTTATGGAGTGATAACCCAGGAACCTCTGATTCTGCGCTAGTTGGTTCCGACTCAGTCCCGTGGGAAAACGTTGCGACAGGGGCGAGCAATGCAGTTAGTGCAACACCTGATAGCAGTGGAACCCGAGAACAGTTACAGTTTTGGATGAGATTAGGTTTAAATCGCCCTGATGGTGTCGATACTGGTTGTACGAGCACCTTATCTCAGCCATGGTTACAGTATGATTGGCGCAATTTAGGTGATGAAGATCCTTCAACCGTGGTGACATTCGGCATCTACCGAGGTAACGATCGAGTGATCTTCCGCGGTGAACCGGGTCTAACTGGCCAATAATAATTGTAAATTCTTTGGCTTAAGTAAGGAATCTGTTAGAAATTGCGGGTTTCAGCCCATGTTTACACTTCAATGCCTTGCTGTGACGGCAAGGCATTGGTACATTTAGTGCAATTTTCTATCTTCTAACTCTTTCAGGACGAGCGAAGAATATGTTCAAAAAACTTCGTGGCATATTTTCAAATGACCTATCTATCGATTTAGGTACTGCCAACACTCTTATTTACGTTAAAGGACAGGGTATCGTCCTAGACGAGCCTTCTGTAGTCGCTATTCGCCAAGACCGTAACCGTGCGGGCAAAAGCGTTGCAGCGGTTGGTCACGCAGCAAAACAAATGCTGGGTCGTACGCCAGGGAATATCTCGGCGATCCGTCCTATGAAAGATGGCGTTATTGCTGACTTCTACGTAACCGAAAAAATGCTACAGCACTTCATTAAGCAAGTGCATGACAACAGCGTATTAAAACCAAGCCCACGTGTTCTAGTTTGTGTACCTTGTGGTTCAACACAAGTAGAGCGTCGTGCTATCCGTGAATCAGCGCTAGGTGCTGGCGCGCGTGAGGTTTACCTAATTGATGAGCCAATGGCTGCAGCAATCGGTGCCGGCCTGCGTGTATCTGAGCCAACAGGTTCAATGGTTGTCGATATCGGAGGCGGTACAACAGAAGTTGCGGTAATCTCACTAAACGGTGTGGTTTACTCTTCATCTGTACGTATTGGTGGTGACCGTTTTGATGAAGCGATCATCAACTATGTACGTCGTAACTACGGCAGCTTGATCGGTGAAGCAACCGCTGAAAAGATCAAACATGAGATTGGTTCTGCATATCCAGGTGATGATGTAGAAGAGATCGAAGTTCGCGGTCGTAACCTAGCTGAAGGTGTGCCTCGCAGCTTCTGCCTAAACTCAAATGAAATTCTAGAAGCGCTACAAGAGCCTTTAACAGGTATTGTATCAGCTGTGATGGTTGCACTTGAGCAATGTCCACCAGAGCTAGCTTCAGACATCTCAGAAAACGGTATGGTTCTAACTGGTGGTGGTGCACTGCTAAAAGACCTTGATCGTCTTCTAACTGAAGAAACAGGCATTCCAGTTGTTATCGCTGAAGATCCACTAACGTGTGTGGCTCGTGGTGGCGGTAAAGCTCTAGAAATGATCGATATGCACGGCGGCGATCTATTCAGCGAAGAATAATCGATGTGGCCTCAGTGTGATGCTGAGGCGGGCAAGATACAAGGATCTCACTATTCATGAAGCCTATTTTTGGCCAGGGACCTTCACTTCAGCTACGTCTGTTTTTTGCCGTCATTCTATCAGCCAGCCTTATGCTGGCTGATAGTCGTTTAGGCGCATTTACCCAAGTGCGTTATTTACTCAATAGCATGGTCGCTCCTATCCAATATTTAGCGGACGTGCCTCGAGTAATGTTTGATGGTGCCTATGAGCGCTTCAATATCCGCCGGGATTATATGGAAAGCACTCATAATCTGAAACGTGAAGTGCTGCGTCTCAAAAATGACCTATTGCTGCTCGATCAATATCGAGAAGAGAATCAGCGCTTAAGAAAGTTACTTGGCTCATCTTTCATCCGTGATGAGCGTAAAGTGGTGACCGAAGTAATGGCGGTCGACACTTCTCCATATCGTCACCAAGTGGTGATTGATAAAGGACAAATTGATGGCGTCTACGTAGGGCAGCCGGTTGCCAACGAGAAAGGTATCGTAGGTCAAGTGACATTTGTTTCTGCGCATAATAGTCGCGTACTCTTACTGACTGACAGCCTAAGCGCTATTCCTGTCCAAGTGATCCGTAACGATATTCGTATTATTGCTTCTGGCACGGGTAAATCTGATCGTATCAACCTTGATCATATTCCAATCAGCTTGGATATTGAGGAAGGGGACTTACTGGTGACATCAGGTCTAGGTGGCGTTTACCCAGAAGGCTTCCCTGTGGCTCATGTGGCGGAAGTCGAACGTGATACAAGCCGAGAGTTCGCCTTGATTGAAGCAGAGCCTGTCGTCGACTTTGAGCGTCTACGTTATCTGCTACTAATTTGGCCGAACGACTCGCGTCAGGATAAGGTTCAACAGTCCTTATCTGGAACTCTTGAGGAATAAGCAAACATGGCGAATAGTGTACTAAAAGGCAAATTTGTCATTGCATGCTCGTTCTTGGTGGCGTTAACCCTACAGACGATTCCTTGGCCTGGTGTGCTCGACATGTTGCGACCATCTTGGCTATTGCTCGTAACCTGTTACTGGGTGCTGGCACTGCCTCACCGTGTGAATGTTGGTACCGCACTGATTGTTGGCCTGTTATGGGACTTACTATTAGGTTCAACCCTTGGTATCCGAGGGATGATGATGTCGATTGTGGTTTACCTTGTGGCGCTTAACTTCTTGGTTATTCGCAACATGGCACTGTGGCAACAGGCTATCCTAATAGGAATCATGTCGGTTGTTTTAGATGTGTTGATTTTCTGTGGTGAGTATCTGATTCAAGATGTGATGTTCAATCCTGTTACGATGTGGAGTGGATTGATCAACTGCATATTGTGGCCTTGGATGTTCTTATTAATGCGTCGAGTAAGACGCCATTGGCATGTACGATAAATAATGACTAAACCACTGATTTTGGCTTCAGGCTCGCCAAGAAGAAAAGAGCTACTTACTCAATTGGGCTTTCAATTTTCTGTCTTGAAGACGGATGTTGAAGAGAGCCAGCAACAAGGCGAAACGCCATTTGAGTATGTATCGCGATTGTCGCTAGATAAAGCGATGGCCGCTGTTGAGCTACAACCAGAATCAGTGGTGTTAGGTTCCGATACGATTGTCGTATGTGACGATAAAGTATTAGAGAAACCTGACGACTTAGCGCATGCTAAACAGATGCTACTGATGCTTTCAGGCCGAGAGCATCAAGTGATGACCGCCGTAACGGTGGCAACTAACGAGATTCAAGAGACTGTCGTGGTATCGACAGACGTATGGTTTAAGACCCTGTCAGAGCAAGAAATAGAACGATATTGGCAAACGGGCGAACCATGCGATAAAGCTGGCAGTTATGGAATTCAGGGTATCGGTGGGCGTTTTGTCACCCGTATTGAAGGCAGCTACTACGCTGTCGTTGGCCTACCATTATTTGAAACTGACCAGCTCTTGCACAAATTTTTATAATTTTATTTTTGAGGTGCGCTCATGAGTGCAGAGTTGCTGATCAACGTGACCCCGAGTGAAACTCGTGTGGCCATGATTGAAGGGGGAACCCTACAAGAAATCCATGTCGAACGTGAAGCTAAACGCGGGATTGTTGGTAATATTTACAAAGGTAAAGTCAGTCGAGTATTGCCCGGTATGCAAGCTGCCTTTGTTGATATTGGCCTAGAAAAAGCCGCGTTTCTCCATGCGTCTGATATTGTTCCGCATACCGAATGTGTTGCTGATAACGAAAAGCAGCAGTTCCAAGTTCGAGATATCTCTGAGCTTGTTCGCCAAGGACAAGACATAGTCGTACAGGTGGTGAAAGATCCACTAGGTACCAAAGGTGCACGTTTAACTACCGATATTACCCTTCCTTCTCGTTACTTAGTCTTTATGCCAGGGGCAAGCCATGTTGGCGTCTCTCAGCGTATCGAAAGTGAACAAGAGCGTAATCGCCTTAAGAAGGTAGTGGGTCATTACTGCGATGAAAATGGTGGCTTTATCATTCGTACTGCTGCCGAAGGTGCGGATGAGAAAGAGCTGTCGCAAGATGCCGCTTTCCTTAAGCGCCTTTGGTCTAAGGTAATTGAGCGCCGCAGTAAGTATAAAACTCGCGCTACCCTGTATGGTGAATTAGGCCTATCACAGCGAATCTTACGTGATTTCGTCGGTACAGAGCTAAACAAAATTCTTGTCGACTCGCGTATCGAGTTTGAAAACCTCAAAGAGTTTACTTCTGAGTATGTCCCTGAACTAACAGAAAAGCTTGAGCTTTATGAAGGTGAAAAGCCCATCTTCGATATGTACGACACCGAGAATGAGATTCAACGTTCATTAGAGCGCAAAGTTGAGCTTAAATCGGGTGGCTACCTGATTATCGACCAAACAGAAGCGATGACGACCGTCGATATCAATACCGGTGCTTTCGTTGGGCGACGTAATCTTGAAGAGACGATTTTCAACACTAACATTGAAGCGACTCAGGCCATTGCGCGCCAACTACGTCTGCGCAATTTAGGTGGCATCATCATTATCGACTTTATTGATATGATCGCTGACGAGCATCGTAGCCGCGTGCTTACCTCACTGGAAAATGCACTAGATAAAGATCGCGTTAAAACCAATATCAATGGCTTCACTCAGCTAGGTTTAGTTGAGATGACCCGTAAGCGAACCCGCGAAAGTATCGAACACATCTTGTGTTCAACTTGCCCAACCTGCGAAGGTCGTGGCAGCGTTAAGACCGTTGAGTCAGTGTGCTACGAAATCTTACGTGAAGTGACACGTGTTAATCGAGCTTATGATGCGGACAAATTTGTTGTTTATGCATCACCTGCGGTTGCCGATACCCTGCAAGGCGATGAGTCTCATGCACTTGCAGAGCTAGAGGTCTTTATTGGTAAGCAAGTGAAGATTCAAGCTGAACCTCTCTATATTCAAGAGCAGTTTGACGTTGTAATGATGTAAAGGCTGTATGTGACTACGACTGCAACTCGTCTAACGCGACTTTTTCTTTGGCTGACCGTTACTGTTTTGGTTGTTTTGGCAATCGCAGTAACGGCTCTGCGTATCGCCCTACCTCAGCTCAACCATTTAAAACCTCAAATTCAGACTTGGGTTAACCAAGGTTCGGGGTTGGATTTTGAGATTTCTGGCCTGCATGGTTTTTGGCGCAACACTCACCCATCTATTTCACTGCAAGGGGTTAAAGCGCAAACGCCTGAGAGCAGTGGTATCCATTTTTCTGCTGAAACGGTTGAAGTTGAACTTGATCTGTTCCAAACGATCATGCAGCTTCAGCCCGTCGTCGCGGATTTGAATATCTACCAGCTCAATTTAGATATCACTTCCGTGCAGTGGGCAAGGGATGATGAGAAGTCAGAGTTAAAACCGCAAGGTGAACAGAGGGGAGTGATACAGCAGTTAGACCAGTTGTTTCTTCGCCAGTTAGACAGTTTTACCTTAGCGAATTCGCAAATTCATTTCTTAGGCATTGATGGGACTGACCGTGAACTGAATATTGCCAAACTGAGATGGCAAAATAATGGTCGTCACCACCTTGCAGACGGTGAAATCAGTTTAGTTAATACTCAACTAAATTCAGCGCAGGTAAAAGCAAACTTTGTCGATTACGGTTCGTTAGCAGACGTGAGTGGCGAGTTTTATGTCTCTGCGCAAAATGTGTTAGTCACACCATGGCTGAGTAAGTACCTCAAAACAGAAACAGGTATTGAGAAAGGCCAGATCAGCTTTAATAGTTGGCTAACGCTTGAAAACAGTCAGCCAGTAAGTGCTTACTTAGAGTTAGAGTCTTCTGAGCTGATTTGGCAAGAAGGTGGACGACATGAATTGTCGATTGAGTCAGGTGTTCTCGAACTTGAGCCGAAAGAGAATGGTTGGCAAGTAAATGCTCACTCACTTGAATTGAGAACCGATGAGAAAGAGTGGCCTGAACTAGATATAGCCTTTGATTGGCAACCTGAACAGTGGCGCCTTAATGTGTCTCAACTCGACATTGCAACGATCACTCCCTTGGTCAAACTATCGCCAAATTCTCAAGCGACGTCAAAGTTAATCGAGACATTTTCACTTGGTGGTTTAGTTGAAGATATTCGCGTTTCCATGAGCGATGGTCTTGATAGCTTGAAGTACTCGGCTGATCTCACTGGTGGCACCATGTCTCAGTGGGAGCTACTGCCAGGTGTGCATCATTTGTCGGCGAGTGTTGCAGGTAACCTACAGCAAGCTAAAGCCAGTGTTTCCCTGATTGATGATGTTCTCCCTTATGGTGAAGTGTTTCAGGCTCCGCTCAACATCAAACAAGGTCAGGTGGACATAGTTTGGCAAAATGGCGAGCAAGGCTGGAGCCTGTGGGCGGATAAAGTCACTGCCGCAACTCCCGACCTGCAAGTACTTGGTGCCTTCCGTCTCGATTTTCCTAAACAGCGCAGCCCGTTCTTATCTTTTTATGCTGAAGCAGACCTCTATAACGCGGGTGAAACTTGGCGTTACTTACCAACCTTAGCGCTTGGCCGAGACCTAACGGACTATTTGAGTACCGCAATTCAAGGTGGTCGAGTCAATACTGCTAAATTGCTTTGGTATGGCGAGTTAGGTGATTTCCCGTATCAGAAAAACAATGGCATGTTTCAGGCTTGGGTGGGTTTAAAGCAGGCTAAATTTAGTTTTGATACTGCTTGGCCAGCGATTACCGACTTACAACTGGATCTATTGTTCCAAAATGATGCGATGTACCTTGATTCGCACAGCGCAACATTAATGGATGTGAAAGCTCAGCGCATTACTGGGCGTATTCCAGTTCTTGGGCCTGATGGGCACATTGAGATTGAAGCGCAAGCCAGTGCGCAAGGCAATGCAGTTCGTGATTACATGACGGCTTCACCATTGGTGGACTCTGTTGGCGCCGCTTTAACTGCAGTTCAAGTTGATGGGCCGGTGAAATCGAAGTTCCAGCTTAATATCCCATTTGATATGGATAAAGAAGCGCGCGCTTGGGGTTACGCTGACCTAAATAAAAACCATGTAACGATAGATGCGCCGCCAATGACACTCGAAACTGTGTCTGGTCGGGTAGAGTTTGATAACGATGTGGTCAGTGCCGCTGGGTTATCCGCAGAGTTACTCACTCAGCCTGTCTCAATCGATTTTGGCGGTGAGAACATTGGTCAAGGCTACGGTGTGGCGATCAACGTGGTTGGGGATTGGGATGTCAAACCGCTGGCTCCTTACCTTGGCAATCAATGGGTAGCGCCTGTTGGCGGGCATGCGCCTTGGCAGATGGATATTGACCTGCAACTGAATGATGTTGGTTTTACTTACCAAATTGATACTGTTGCTGACCTTAAGTTAGTAAGTAGTAACTACCCTGCACCGTTAGGTAAAAAGAGCGGTGAAAAAGGCAAAGCGCGCCTGCAAGCTTCAGGCAACCAAGAGAGTATTACCGCAAGGCTGCAACTACCTGATGCTAAGTATCAAACTGAAATCGACATTCGCCCTGAAGTTCCGGTTCTCAAAGCGACCAATTTAGTACTGGGTAAAGGCAGCTTTAAAATCAGTCCGATTACTGGCCATCAAGCTCAAGTTCGCACTGAAAAATTTAACCTAGATGATTGGCTTGAACTCGCTAGCCAAGAGCAACAAAGTTCATCTGCGGTATTGGCTCAAATGAATACACCACAGATTCCCCTGCCATCGAGAATTGATCTCGATGTAAAAGAGCTGACCCTGGCAAATATTGAATGGAATGATGTTGACTTCAGTGCCAAGCGCAAAGGTTTGGGTTGGTATATGAATCTTGATAGCCAAGAAGCGAAAGGGGAAGCGAGTTACCTTGAACCGTATGATTTATCGGTTTCTCTTGATCGCCTCCATGTCTACGTACCAGTGCTGGATGAAGAACTCAAAGATAAAACCATGTTCGACGTGACTAATGATGAACAACCTTTGGTGAGCACGTTTGATCGCACCTTCCATCAGCAGATCCCGAATATCACGTTAAACATCGAAGACTTCTGGCTTCAGGGGTATAAGGTCGGAAAAACGCACCTAGACCTTCAGCGCCAAGGTGAAAAAATTGAGTGGAAGACGCTCTCGTTTGAAAGCGGGAGCAATAAGGTCAATATGGATGGCTGGTGGCAACTAAACGATAAGCAAAGCCACACGAAATTCAATATTGCTATGTCGGGCGAGAACAACAGTGATGTGATGGAGCGCTTTGGTATTTCTTCAGGTATCCAGCGTGCGCCTTTTGACATCAGTGCCAATATTGAGTGGGATGGTTCGCCATGGTCAGGCCGTGTGTCGACCTTGCAAGGTGATGTGAAAACCAAGCTAGGTAAAGGTGTCATTTCTGATGTCAGCGGCGCGGCGAGATTACTCGGTAT
This sequence comes from Vibrio hepatarius, assembly GCF_043642085.1. Taxonomy (GTDB): domain Bacteria; phylum Pseudomonadota; class Gammaproteobacteria; order Enterobacterales; family Vibrionaceae; genus Vibrio; species Vibrio hepatarius_C. Next base: position 69,548 of record NZ_JBHZSA010000009.1, read on the forward strand.
TTTCAGCCTTGACTCGATTATTCGTAAAATGCAGCTCGACTTTACTGATGTGTTTGATAAAGGGATGGCGTTTAACTCTATTACCGGTAGTGGTTCAATCCGCAATGGTATTTTTCTCACCAATGACATCAAGATGGATGCGGTTGCCGGTGAGATGAACATTAAAGGGTTGGCGAATCTTAATACCCGAACCGTAGATGCAGAAGTTAACTTTACTCCAGACATCACTTCAGGAATTCCAGTGTTGACCGCGTTTGCCGTGACGCCACAAACCGCGCTATACGTACTGGCTATTACGACGGTGATTTCGCCGGTGGTGGAAGTCTTTACTCAAGTTAACTATGAAGTGAAGGGCTCATTGGATGCGCCTATAGTTAAAGAGTTATCCCGCAGCCAAGGTGAATTTAAATTGCCACAAAAACTGCGAGAAGCGGTGAAATAAGGAGAGTTGCTCATGGAACGAGTAGGGTTAATTCAGATGACGTCTGGGCCAAATCCGCAGCACAACTTGGCGTATATCCGTGAACAGGTGATTGCTTTAGCAAAAGAGGGCGCTGCTTTTATCATCACCCCGGAAAACAGCCTTGTTTTCGGTAGTCGTAAAGATTATCACCAACATGCAGAGCCTTTGGTAAACGGTCCATTACAGAACGAGTTGGCCGATATTGCACGCGATAATTCTGTGTGGCTACTGATTGGTAGTATGCCCATCCAGCAGTCACAAGGTGTCACAACTACGTCGCTACTTTTTTCTCCCAATGGTGAACTTGTCGCGCATTATGACAAATTGCATATGTTTGACGTTGATGTGGCCGATGGACATAAACGCTACCGAGAGTCTGAAACTTTTACTCCAGGCTCTCAAATCGTTACTTATCCAGCTCCATTCGCGCATCTTGGCTTGAGTATCTGCTATGATATTCGCTTTCCTGCACTTTATAGTGAACTCACCCGGTTAGGTGCGAACTTGATTCTTGTCCCAGCTGCTTTTACAGCGGTGACAGGGCAAGCACACTGGGAGCCGTTACTGCGCGCGCGTGCGATTGAAACACAGTCGTGGCTTATCGCGGTGAATCAAGCAGGAGTCCATCCGTGTGGACGAGAAACTTGGGGGCACTCAATGGTGATTTCTCCGTGGGGAGAGATTATCGGAGCATTATCTGATCAACCAAGTAATTTATTAGTCGAAATTGACCTAACCCAAGTCGATGAGTTGAGAGCCGCGATGCCAGTGGGGCAGCACACTCGATTCAGCAATCAGTTACAAAATTAAGAGCAAAGTATGACCATAAATCACGTAGAAGACGCGTTGCTTAAACCAGCCGGACTTAGTGAGCAAGACATTGCAGATACCTTGGCAAGTATTGCCACTCGCCAGATCGACTATGCCGATATCTATTTCCAGTCAAGCTGGCATGAGTCTTTGGTATTGGAAGATAGCATCATTAAAGATGGCTCTTTTAATATTGACTGTGGCGTAGGCGTGCGAGCGGTAACCGGTGAGAAAACGGGTTTTGCATATTCAGACCAGATTCAATTAGAAGGCTTAAAGCAAAGTGCAATCGCGGCGCGTGGTATTGCTCAGCAAGGTCAAAATGGTCAAGTTCAGGCATTTAAACGTAGCGATAACCAGAGTTATTACACCGCTGCTAACCCACTAGAGTGTTGGGCTAAAGAGCAAAAAACTCAGCTGCTTAAAGAGCTAGATGCCTACATCCGCACTAAAGAGCCGTTAATTAAAGAAGTTTCGGTTAGCTTAAGCGGTGTCCATGAACAAATGCTGGTTGCAGCAACCGATGGCACCTATGCTGGCGATATTCGTCCTTTGGTTCGTCTATCAATCAGCGTGCTTGCTCAGAAAGGCGATCGCCGTGAGCGCGGCAGCTCAGGTGGCGGTGGTCGATTTGGCTATGATTTCTTTTTATCTGATAGCGATGGCGCGAAAGTCGCTTACCACTATGCAGATGAAGCGATTCGTATGGCTTTAGTTAACCTTGAAGCCGATGCAGCACCTGCAGGTATGATGCCAGTCGTACTTGGCTCTGGTTGGCCAGGAGTGCTATTGCACGAAGCGGTTGGTCATGGCTTAGAAGGTGACTTTAACCGTAAAGAGTCTTCAGTATTTAGCGGTAAAGTGGGCCAAAAAGTCACTTCAGATCTATGTACTATTGTTGATGATGGCACATTAAAAGACTTACGCGGTTCTCTCAATGTTGACGATGAAGGTGTAAATGGCCAGTACAACACATTGATTGAAAACGGTGTGTTAAAAGGCTATATGCAAGATAAGCTCAATGCGCGCCTTATGGGGGTAAACCCAACCGGTAATGGCCGTCGTGAATCCTACGCTCACCTGCCAATGCCTCGTATGACTAATACTTACATGCTACCGGGTCAGCATACGCCAGAAGAGATTATTTCCACGGTTGAGAAAGGCTTATATGCGCCAAACTTTGGTGGCGGTCAGGTTGATATCACTTCAGGCAAGTTTGTGTTTTCTGCGTCTGAAGCTTACTTGATTGAAAACGGTAAGATCACTCGTCCTGTGAAAGGGGCAACCTTGATCGGCTCTGGCATTGAAGCAATGCAGCAAGTCTCTATGGTTGGTAACGATCTTAGCCTTGACCGTGGTGTGGGTGTGTGTGGTAAAGCAGGCCAAAGCGTACCGGTTGGTGTTGGTCAGCCAACATTGAAGCTCGACTCAATCACAGTCGGTGGTACAGAGTAGAAATCGAGTACGCATTGCTTCGAGTATCTAGAGCGGACTTCGTCCTTCGAGAGATACCGGTGGAAAGTGAGACAATAATTGCAGGCAGTGATACTTTTCTTAGGAGTTTATTGTCTGGATGTAAAAGTAAAGGGTTGGCCCATTGTGCCAACCCTTTAAATTTTCGAAACTCGAAACTAGATCCCGTCACGTTCGATAGGACAGCTCATACAACGCGCACCACCACGGCCACGACCTAGCTCGTTGCCAGGGATGGTCAGAACCTCGATACCGGCCTTATCGTATTTCTCATTGGTGTAGACGTTACGCTCATAACCGATAACTACACCTGGTTTGACAGTTAGTACGTTATTGGCATCATTCCACTGTTCACGCTCTGCTTCGTAGCTGTCACCGCCAGTGGTAATGATCTTCAAGTAATCTAAACCGAGAGCTTCTTCAATGGCATGAATGAAGCTTGGTACGGTTTCTACTTTCATATCGCCATCGTCTTTTGCTGATAAGCGCCATGTGTTGAGGTCTTTACGCATGATCTCTGGGTAGACTGAGAAAGTATCAATATCCATGTGGGTCATAACGGTATCTAAGTGCATGCATGAGCGGTGTTTTGGTAGCTCAATCGCAATCACTTCCTTGGCTTGACCATGCCTAAATAGACTTGCCGCAAGGTTTTCAACACCCTGGGCAGTAGTTCTTTCAGACATACCAACAAGCACAGCACCTTTACCAATAACCAGTACATCGCCGCCTTCAATGTTGGCGTTATCGTAATGAAGGTCTTCATCGCCGAAGTACTTAATAAAGTCTTGGCCAGCAAAGACAGGGTGCCAGCGGTAAATCGCGCGCAGGTGATTAGTTTCACGCTGACGGGCAGGCTTCATCATTGGGTTTAGAGAGACACCTCCGTATACCCAACATGACGTATCACGGGTAAAGAGATGGTTTGGCAGCGGCTCAATCACAAAGTCGAGAGGCTGATGCATACGTGGTAGCATCGACGATGATTTGATCGGCAGTTCTGAATAGGCTAGACCACCAAGTAAAACCGTCGCTAAGTGTTCATTGTCCATATCGGATAGATAGTTGCGTAGATCCTTGGCAAAAGTAGGGCCATAGCGGAAATCAGAGATCTGGGTATTCAGCAGCCAAGTACGTGCTTCAGCAACTTCTAATGTCTCAACCAGTAAGTCGTGCAGTAGTAGTACTTCAACTCCTTGGTTGGTCAGTGTCTGAGCAAACTTGTCATGCTCTTCCCCCGCAGCTTCTACAGCCAGTACATCATCAAATAGCAGTTCATGACAGTTTGACGGGGTTAGGTGGGTGAGTGCTCGCTCAGGACGGTTTAACAATACTCGTCTTAATTGACCAACTTCTGAGCCTACATACAACTTACTCATTTTGTATCCTTACAATTAATTCCAGAGCGTATTTATGACAAGTTTGTTATAAAGATGCAAGCTTGTCTGGTGGCAAAAATAACTGCCTTTTGTTTTTATTCTGGTCTTTTATACTGATAATTGGCGGTAATTTATAGAATCACCAAATATGTTGTTTGGGTGTTGTATTCTCAAAGTTGCGTCTCTATGCGTTAGCTTCACGCTTTAGAAGTGCGAAGTTCTAGCAAGTAAAAGCATAGCTATTCACTAATTTGCGCTTTGCTTTCGGTGGCGCATATTTTTATGCAATTACAGTCGCGTACTTGATATGCAAAGAATAGTGATAAAAACGCATAATCTTGGCTTATAGGTGCCGAAGGGTTTAAAAGAGATAATTCTGAATCGGGCACTTGATAACAAAATGTTAAATTTACCATCTTGTGAGCTTGATCAGGTTTGATCTAGCCTGCGAGGACGGATAAAGATCGCGATCAAGCCATATTCTGGGTAGTAATTTAGCTGGATCCATGCGATATTTCGTCGCTGTAAATTACGATCTATTTTGTCACTATCTGGAGCACGACTTATGTCTCACGAAGATGAATATCTATCTGTTGAAGAATTAATTGAGATTCAAAAGGAAGAGACTCGCGATATTATCCAAGCTTTGTTAGAAGATGGCAGTGAGCCAGATGCTTTATATGAGATCGAACACCACCTTTTCGCTGAAGATTTCAATACCCTAGAAAAAGCGGTAGTTGAAGCATTTAAGATGGGTTTTGAAGTTCTTGAAGCTGAAGAAACGGAAGACGAAGACGGCAAAAAACTGCTTTGTTGTGATGCGACAATGGAATCTGCGTTAAATGCAGAGGCGATTGATGCACAGGTTGAAAAGCTTATCCATCTAGCAGAGAAATACGACATCATCTACGATGGTTGGGGTACTTACTACGAAGGCGAAGATGCGCTTTACCCTGAAGAAGATGACGAAGAGTAATTAACAGCTTTTTGCTCGTTAAATTAGAATTGAGAATGCCAGTCCCAGTGACTGGCATTTTTGTATCTTTATCACATGGGCTGCTTTATAATCTCTCAAACTTGATCTAGCTCAATTAATAAAAGGGTTTATGCAGCTTTCACTTGCTGGTCTTTGGCAGATTTCACCGCTTACGGACCTATCTATTCCACAAAATGACATCACTTTTCCTGCTCCTTTAAGCGCTAAGCTTCCTGACTCATTATCTGAGGCAGAGATTGCTGCGCAAGAGTGGCACTTGATGCATGATATTGAAGTGGACGAAGCGATGATGGCGTTTCCTGCGATCGATCTTGTGATCGGTGGGGTCGACTATCATGCTGAAGTGCGTTTGAACGGTGTCGCTGTATTTGATTGCGATGGCAGCCAAGCTGAATATAAGAAAGATATTCGCCCTTATATGCAGTTAGGTCGAAACCGCTTTGAGGTTCTGTTTCTTGAAGAAGAAGAGGAACTGTTGTTTGAAGAAGATCAGCCAGAAGTGTGCCCACTCGGCGAGCTGCAATACCAAAAGCTTGATAGCCGAATTGGGATTTGGAAAGAGCCTTACCTGCAATTTATCCGCAACATACGTTTAGAGCACATCACTACGGAGCAAATTTGGCACCACGGTGGTGGCTGTGAGTTTCTGGTCGATTTGCACTATCAGACCTATTCTCCAGGGCTTGTGTCGGCGGCCGTCAAGTTCAATGGTATGACTTACCACCTGCCAATTGATGTGCGTGACAATCACACCAGCGCACTTTTCCAAATTGAAGCGCCAATTTATGCCGATGCTGAAAAGCCGAACCTTGATGATTTATATCTGTTGGAAGTGACTTTAGATGGGCAAACCCGACGTTTACACATCGGGTTAAGTAAAGATATGTGTGTATCCCACTACCCACTTTAAGCGTGAGCACATCCCCAGTGTAGTGTGGCTTCTTGCTTACGTAGCCACACCTTTTCATGAAAGTAGTATGCAAAGGTATTGATGGTTGGCTCAATCGCCGCCATGATACCGCCAACAAATGCATCACCCGTCAATAGATACACCACACCAAAAGCAACACTAAAGTGTACAACGGCAAAGCTAGCGGTTTTCACCTTGGCAGAACGAGCCAATTTCTGAAGTGCTGTGCTTTGTTGCCAAATGCGCTCATGGAAGTAGAAAGCCACTGAGTTTACGGTCGGCTCGATCATTGCAATCAGACTACCAATCAGAATATCACCTGTTAATACATACGCGACTGTGAACGCGATAGTGAAGTGAATAGCAGCGAATGTGAGTGTCTTTTTCATAACAATAACCTAGTCGAGTAAACTTGATGTGGTTATTATTGATAATTATTCGCATTAATTAAATTGATTTGTAGCGATAGTTTTAATAGGTGATACCTATTGATGCTCTAACTGACGAAAAAAGGCGCATTACGCGCCTTTATTATTTGGAGTTGGTAGTCGTCAATTAGCCTTGAGGCTTAACCACTAGCACATTGATAGGGGAGTTCTGAACCACTTTGCTTGCAACCGAGCCAAGTACAACTTTATCAATTTTAGAGCGTTTGTGGCTTGGCATAACAATCAGATCCGCACCTAACTTTTCGGCAAACTCTAAGATGGTTGAGTAAGGTTTGCCTTCAGTCACATGTACCTTGTACACCACGTCATCAGCAATATGGTTTGCCGCAAACTCTTTAAGCTGTTTTTCCACATCCGCTTTCATTTTTAGCGCCGCATCTTTCGGGAAGTAAGTTGCGACCATTGACATGTGGATGCCAGGTAACACATTGAGAATATGCACTTCAGCGTTAGAGTGTTTCGCGTGCCAAACGGCTAACTCGACCGCTTTATCTGAAAAGCCTTTATCGTTTAAATCAACAGGAACAAGAATCTGCTTATACATCATTATTTCTCTTATTGTTCACCTTAAAGAACTCTTTAAGGGGGAGTTAATGCATCCTTAGCTTAATTGTAGCCCCACTCATCGAGTAGGGCTGATTAAGTTACGCGCTCAGCTGTTCCTTTCGAGCTCGTCTTCTCTGGTTCATCGCCAGACCAATTAGAAGAAGTAACGCTGGGACAAATACCCACTCCTTCATAGGACGGTCTGCATCGACGACCACAGAACGAATTTCCCAGTCAAAATCGACACCAGCTGCTTCTGCAGGGCTACCGAATTCGACCATATCAACCAACATACGACCATTGGCATCGTTTAGCATTAGACCCATTGAGGCAATGCGTTCTTCAGCTGTTGTCGCACGGTCTTCAAAAGGCAAACGTACTGTTTTAGAAATGTAGTCGCCTTCTAGGTTTTCACCTGCTACCAATAGCTCGATCTCTTCACCGACTTTCATCTTTTCAGTAATCTGCGCGATCTCAGTACCTGGGTGCATGATCTTCGCTGGATAAATTTCATCCCACCAGAAACCTGGGCGGAAGAAAGTAAAGGTCAACACAAGCAGTAGGACAGTTTCCCACCATTTGTTCTTAGTAAACCACCAGCCCTGCGTTGCAGCAGAGAAGATCAACATCGCCACGATCGAAGAGAAGATCGTCAGCAACAAGTGCCAAATACTATCAATACCCATCAGCAGTAGCTGGGTGTTGAAGATAAACATAAATGGCAAGATTGCCGTACGGATATCGTACGTAAAGCCTTGAATACCGGTTCGGATCGGATCCGATTTGGCAATCGCTGCGGCCGCAAAAGCAGCCAGACCTACTGGCGGAGTATCGTCAGCCAAAATACCGAAGTAGAACACAAATAGGTGGACTGCGATCAATGGAATGATCAAGCCACTCTGTGCACCAAGAGTCACAATTACTGGTGCCATCAGTGTTGATACAACGATGTAGTTAGCGGTTGTTGGTAGACCCATACCTAAGATCAAGCTGATCACAGCGGTAAATAGCAACATCAGGATGATGTTACCGCCAGAGATAAACTCAACAAAGTCCGTCATAACCAGACCGATACCCGTAAGCGTTACCACACCAACAACGGTACCCGCTGCTGCTGTCGCAACACCTATACCAATCATATTACGAGCACCTGAAACTAAACTTTCAGCGAGATCAACAAAACCTGCTTTAGTTTGCTCAGCGAGACTGCCTTCCTTAGAAAGAATCGCAATCAATGGACGCTGCGTGATCAAGATAAAGATCATGAACACGGTTGCCCAGAATGCGGATAGACCCGGCGAGAAACGTTCAACAGTCAAACACCAAACCAAAACAACGATTGGTAGCAAGAAGTGCAGGCCCGATTTAATCGTTGGACCTGGATCCGGTACTTCAGTTAGCTCAGCATCAATTTCAATTGCGCCTTCTTTAGCGTATTTCGCTGAGATGTTTACCAGTGCCACGTAAGCAACCAGTAAGGCAACAGTAACGATAGGTGTTGCTGCTTCACCAAAGACACCTTTTGTCCAGCCGACACCGTAGTAGACTGCAGCACTGATAACACACAGACCTAAAATAGTGCCAGTAAACGACAATAGGCTATGAATGAACTTCGGCGTGTGACGACGAGGTAAGCCCGTCATGCCTGCTTTACACGCTTCAAGGTGAACAATGTAGATAAGTGCGATGTAAGAAATCAGCGCTGGTAGGATCGCCGCTTTGATGACTTCAACGTAAGAGATACCCACGTATTCAACCATCAAGAATGCTGCTGCACCCATGATCGGTGGAGTTAGCTGACCGTTAGTTGAAGCCGCAACTTCGACCGCCCCCGCTTTAGTACCAGGAAAGCCAACACGCTTCATCAGTGGAATGGTGAATGTACCTGTGGTTACAACGTTAGCAATCGATGAGCCTGACACAAGGCCTGATAAGCCAGACGCAACAACTGCTGCTTTCGCTGGACCGCCTTTCATATGGCCTAATAGCGAGAACGCCACCTTGATGAAGTAAGCACCTGCGCCGGCACGTTCAAGCATCGCGCCAAACAGTACAAACAAGAATACAAATGACGTTGATACGCCTAATGCAACACCAAATACACCTTCAGTAGTTAACCACAGGTGAGACATCGCCTTGTTTAAGCTCGCGCCTTTGTGTGCAATCACATCTGGCATATGAGGCCCGCCAAATGTGTAGAGCAAGAAGACTGCGGCAACCACCATCAATGGTGGACCTAAAGCGCGGCGCGTTGCTTCCAGCAGTAGCACCATACCTATCACGGCGATAACAATATCAAATGAGGTTGGTGCTCCAGAGCGCCCCGCGAGTTCAGTGTAAAAAATATAAATATATGCGGCAGAGAAGGCACCTGCCAATGCCAGCAACCAGTCGATAACAGGAATGCTATCCCTTGGCGAGCTCTTCATTGCTGGGTAAGCCGTAAAGGCAAGGAATACAGCAAACATTAAATGTATAGAACGCGCTTCAGTATCGTTGAGTACGCCAAAATTAAAAATAAATGGAAGAGGGGAAGCGTACCAAAGTTGGAACAGTGACCAACATAGCGGCACAAACCATAAGATGCGACCAGACAGCCCAGAAGGAGCGCGTGCACCAGTATCGGATTGAGCCACCATTTCTTGCACATCTTGAGACGGAGTGTTTGTCTTCGACATGTACTTAATCCTTATTATAAATGGTCCGTATAATTATGGTTATGAGAACCTTTATTTAGCATCTTTTAGTGTAGTGAAAAGATGAAATATTGCTCAGTTGTGTGTTTTTCTTAGGTATAAAACGAGAAAGAGTTTCAAGAATGTGAAACCCAAAATAGAGTGTAGTGCTTTGACTACAGTGATATTAACTAAGGAGGCGCTATGCCTCCTTAGTCATCAAAGAGTGCTTACTTAAGTAGGCCGATCTCTTTGTAGTATTTCTCTGCACCTGGGTGTAGAGGGATAGAAAGACCAGCTTGAACCATGTCTTCTTTCTTCAGGTTAGCGAACGCTGGGTGTAGACGCTTAAATGTATCGAAGTTTTCGAATACAGCTTTTGCTACATTGTACGCTACATCATCAGAAACATTCGTTGTTGTTACCATAGTTGCGGCAACACCGAAGCTGTTTACGTCTTTATCAGTACCACGGTACATGCCCGCAGGAACTGTGCTGAATGCGTAGTAAGGGTTGTTTGCAACGATTTCATCGATTTTCGCACCAGTTGCAGAAACTAGTTTCGCATCACATGAAGTTGTTGCTTCTTTGATCGATCCATTCGGGTGGCCAACTACGTAAACAAACGCGTCAATCTTGTTATCACAAAGTGCTTGTGAACGCTCAGAACCTTTTAGCTCAGAAGCCAGTTTGAAGTCATCGTTAGTCCAGCCCATAGCTTCCATTACAACACCCATTGTTGCACGGTCACCAGAACCAGGGTTACCAATGTTTACACGTTTACCCTTTAGGTCAGAAACGTTTTCGATACCAGCATCGCTACGAGCGATGATGTTGAACGGTTCTGTGTGTAGAGAGAACACTGCGCGTAGCTCTTTGTATGGGCCTTGCTCAGCAAACTTACTTGTACCGTTGTAACCGTGGTACTGCCAGTCAGACTGAACGATACCGAAGTCTAGTTCGCCTGCACGGATAGTATTCACGTTGTAAATTGAACCACCAGTTGATTCTACAGAACAACGAATGTTGTGGTCTTTACGGCCTTTGTTAACTAGCTTACAAATTGCACCACCAGTTGGGTAGTAAACACCTGTTACTGAACCGGTACCGATTGTGATGAACTCTTGAGCGTTAACTGCGCCTGCGCCCATTACTGCTGCAGCAATAGCGCCAACTTTAATAAGTTTGTTCAATGCCATGAATTTCCCTTCCTTTATTCATTATTAACCCTTAGCAAGTGTAGTTGCTTTGGGCGTTTCCTCTTGCTGGAAACGGCATCTTTTTCAATCCGTATGTTGAAAAAGTGGCTGAATAATAGCAAAAAATTGGCACATAATTACACGGATGTTAAAGAATATAGGCAAAAAGCCTGAATATTAACCTAATGTATTAGGATTATTTCAATGGTAAAGTTCTTTAAAATCATCGTGTTACGTGGTGGGGTTAACTAAGGTATGATTTTTTTAAGATGTGATCTCAATCACGCCGCAAATTTGGCGGCGCAATTTGTATTTGGTTGTTTTATATGAAACTAACCTGTGTACTCGAACAAGTCACACACCGAGTTAAACAGCTGCTCTGTGGTAATTGATAGTGTTGGAGTAATAAAGATAGTGTCATCTCCGGCAACGACGCCTAAGATGCCTTCCGCTTTACCTAGTGAATCAAGTAGGCGAGCGATAAGTTGGGCAGCACCTGGTCCGGTGTGAATCACAACAAGCGCGTTGTTATGATCGATATCGAGCACTAACTCACGCAGTGAGCTTGATACCGTTGGCACCCCCAGTTCAGCAGGTAGACAGTAAACCATCTCCATTTTGGCATTACGTGTACGTACCGCACCAAACTTGGTCAGCATACGAGACACTTTTGACTGGTTGATATTATCGAACCCTTCGTTTTTAAGAGCTTCTACAATATCGCCTTGGGAGCCGAAACGTTCTTCTTTAAGTAGGGCTTTAAAAGCGCGAACGAGGTTATCTTGTTTTTCTGAATGGCGCATGGTTCTCTTTCTATGTTTGTTTTATAAAAAGCAAGTGAATATTCTCGCATAGATATGCAATGCGTGCCAATGCTAAACCTAAAATCTGTCTAGCAAATCACTGTAAAAATGGCAGGATTTATTGACAGAAAACCGTTTAATTCTTTGTTATCCAAAAGGATTAAGAACATAATGGCGTAAAGGTGTGAAGCCTGATTTTGATGGCTTGCGCAAGGTCGCAAAGCTGACGTTAATCATTTGTAATCATCTTGTGATTACTATAGGTTGAACGCACCGATTTCAAATCGACTTACAAAACATATATAAGAGAGTCATCTCAAGGAGAACTACGATGAAAGTAGCCGTTATTGGTGCCGCTGGTGGCATCGGTCAAGCCCTAGCCCTACTACTGAAAAACCGCCTACCTGCAGGTTCAGATCTAGCCCTTTATGATATCGCTCCGGTTACTCCGGGTGTTGCAGCAGATCTAAGCCACATCCCAACGCCAGTATCGATCAAAGGTTACGCTGGTGAAGATCCATCTCCTGCACTAGAAGGTGCGGACGTGGTTCTAATTTCTGCAGGTGTAGCTCGTAAGCCAGGTATGGACCGCGCTGACCTATTCAACGTTAACGCAGGTATTGTGAAGTCTCTTGCTCAGAAAATCGCTGATGTTTGTCCAAAAGCACTAGTGGGTATCATCACAAACCCAGTTAACACGACTGTGCCAATTGCAGCTGAAGTTCTTAAGAAAGCAGGTGTTTATGATAAGCGTCGTCTATTTGGTGTAACGACACTAGACGTTATCCGCTCTGAAACATTTGTTGCGGATCTAAAAGACAAAGATCCAGGTGATGTTCGTGTGCCAGTTATCGGTGGTCACTCAGGCGTAACTATTCTTCCGCTACTTTCTCAAGTTGAAGGTGTTGAGTTTACGGCTGAAGAAGTGGAAGCTCTAACTAAGCGTATCCAAAACGCAGGTACTGAAGTTGTTGAAGCGAAAGCGGGCGGCGGCTCTGCAACTCTATCTATGGGTCAAGCGGCATGTCGCTTTGGTCTAGCGCTAGTGAAAGCAGCACAAGGTGAAGAAGTGGTTGAGTACGCTTACGTTGAAGGCGATGGCGAGCACGCCCCATTCTTTGCACAACCTGTGAAACTGGGTAAAGATGGCGTGGAAGAAGTACTAAGCTACGGTAAGCTAAGTGACTTCGAGAAGTCTGCACTAGACGGCATGCTAGAAACACTAAATGGTGATATCCAAACAGGTGTTGATTTCGTAAACAACTAATACGAAGCAGAATTGTAAAAGCCGACTTTCGAGTCGGCTTTTTTGATCCTTTTTCTTTTTCGGCTGTACACTTGTTAAGTAACAGAGGAGAGGGAAGATGGATATCAGTGAACTTGAAAAAGGGATGTTGGTTGAATGTCGCCAAGGGATTGGAACCGTACTTGAAGTGGATGAGAGTGCACATGCCGTGGTGATAGAAGAGCGTATCTCGCATCAAAAGTTTGAGGTCGACGTTGAGGATTTAATGGATGACCCACAACTGCATCTTGGCTGCGATCGTTACTACTAGTTGCAGTAAAAATCAGTGGCAATAAAAAAGCGAGCCCAAATAGCTCGCTTTTTTAATCTCAATCGCGTCGATTATTTACGAACTGCGATTGCTTCAATCTCGATACCCACATCTTTAGGTAGACGAGCAACTTCTACACATGAACGTGCAGGGTAGTTTGCTACATCGTGCTCATCAAAGAACTTACCGTAAACCTCGTTAACAGTACCGAAGTCGTTTAGGTCTTTAACGAATACTGTCATTTTTACGATATCTGTAACGGTTAGGCCAGATGCTTCAACCACAGCTTTAACGTTGTCTAGTGACTGACGTGCTTGCTCTGCGATATCTGCTGATACTTCACCAGTTGCTGGGTTTACTGGGATTTGGCCAGAAGTCAGAACCATGTTGCCTAGATCAACGCCTTGTACGTATGGGCCGATTGCTGCTGGAGCTGATTCTGTGTGAAGTACTTTAGTCATTATTATGTTCCATCTGTTTAAGGGGGAAGTATGAAAACTCAGTGTGCCGCGAATCGCGTGCTGCGTAAAGAAAAAATCCCCGCTAACGTGCAGTGGGGATAGATTGAAATATCAGCTATAACGGAAACTTATGAACTAGCGCTCAGTTACGATTTCGCGTGAGAATACTTTTTCGCAGTATTTACATTTCAAGCGAATGTCTTCTTTCTTCTCAAACACTTTAAAGCTGCTTTCTACTGGCTCATCGTGAGTAATACAGTTGGTGTTCGGACACTCAAACACGTTATTGACTTGCTCAGGTAGCTCTAGTGGTAGCTTCTTCACTACTTGATAGTTTTCAATTTGGTTTACTGTCGCATGCGGTGCGTAGAGCGCCAGTTTGCTCGCTTGCTCTTCGCTGATGAACACGTTCTCAATCTTAAGCAGATCTTTATGGCCCAGAGCAGAAGAAGGTAAGTTCAAACCGACCGTGACGCGTTGCTCTGATTTGTGCATTGAGAACAGCTTCAGCACCTTAATACCAATTTGAGCAGGAATGTGGTCGATAACGGTACCGTTTTTAATTGCTTCAACCTGCAATTGAGTTTCTTTAGACATGGTAATTCTCCTCTCGATTACAGGGTTTCGTTTAGAACTAGTGCCAGTAGAGCTTCACGCGCGTAGACGCCATTTTCGGCTTGCTGGAAGTAGTATGCATGTGGCGTTTTATCGACATCGACAGTGATTTCATCAACGCGTGGTAGCGGGTGCAGCACTTTCAAGTTTTCGCGCGCACCTTCAAGCAGGGCTGCGGTCAAGATATAAGCCGATTTGATATGGGCGTATTCAGATTCATCGAAACGCTCTTTCTGTACGCGAGTCATGTACAGAACATCCAGTTCAGGCACCACGCTTTCCATGTCAGTGTGCAGGCTGTATTCAATACCTGCTTCGTCTAACTCTTCACAGATGTAATCTGGCATGGCTAGTGCTTCTGGAGCAACAAAGAAGAAACGCACATTGTTGAATTTTGCCAATGCTTGAGTCAGTGAATGAACGGTACGACCGTATTTAAGGTCACCAACAAAGGCAACGTTAAGGTTGTCTAGGCGGCCTTGCGTTTCAGCAATAGAGAATAGGTCGAGTAGTGTTTGAGTTGGGTGCTGGTTAGCGCCGTCACCTGCGTTAATCACAGGCACACCGTTAGAGAACTCAGAGGCAAGACGCGCAGCGCCTTCTTGCGGATGACGCATCACAAATGCATCTACGTAAGATGAAATAACCTGCACTGAGTCAGCCAGTGTTTCACCTTTTTTCGCCAGTGACGTGTTACCACCATTATCAAAACCAATCACGCTGCCGCCAATGCGTTGGATTGCCGTTTCAAAAGAGAGGCGAGTACGAGTCGAAGGTTCAAAGAAACAGCTCGCAATGACTTTATTTTTGATTAACTCAGGTTTTTGATCGGCCTTAAGCTCACCCGCTGTTTTGACAATCAATTCAAGCTCTTCACGTGAAAGCTCAGGAATTGAGATAATGTGCTTGTTATAAAGCGTGTTGGTCATAATCATCTTCCCATCTGAGTACTAAATTTAGGCAATAAAAAAGCCCCCCATTACGGGAGGCTTTAAAAATCGGCGGAAATAGAAAAACCTAACGCCGGTAAGCATGTTAGCTTACCCAGTGTAATACGCTTTTTAGAGCACGAATTACGTGGCATTGTTTTACTACCTCCAGACAAATTGCCGAGCATTATACGCTGAAGATTGGTGAACGCAAGCGATTACATCGAGGCTTTTAGTGTCGACTTTGGCTGGTTGTTACTGTCCAAGTGTGGCCACCATCACGGCCTTAATGGTGTGCATGCGGTTCTCTGCTTCGTCAAACACAATCGAATATTCAGACTCAAACACTTCATCCGTTACTTCCAGTCCGTTCATGCCATACTTCTCGGCCACTTGTTTACCAATCGTGGTTTCATCATTATGGAAAGCGGGTAGGCAGTGCATGAATTTCACTTGTGGATTACCCGTTTTTTCAATTACGTCCATATTAACTTGATACGGGGTCATCATTGCGACACGTTCATCCCACGCTTCTGGTGCTTCACCCATAGAAACCCATACGTCTGTGTAGAGGTAATCACAGCCTTTAACGCCTTCTTCGACATTTTCAGTCAGGGTAATTTTTGCCCCAGTCTGTTTGGCAATAGCTTGGCACTGGTTAACGAGCTCAGTTTCTGGCCAGTAGGCTTTTGGTGCCACTAGGCGGATATCCATGCCCATTTTTGCCGCGCCAACCATGAGTGAATTGCCCATGTTATTACGTGCATCACCTAGATAAGCGAACTTGAATTGGTGTAGCTGTTTACCACGGCCATGTTCCAGCATGGTGAGGAAGTCAGCCAAAATCTGTGTTGGGTGGAATTCGTCGGTCAGACCGTTCCATACTGGTACGCCAGCATGTGCGCCAAGTTCTTCGACGATCTCTTGACCAAAGCCGCGGTATTCAATGCCATCGTACATTCTTCCGAGTACGCGCGCGGTATCTTTCATTGACTCTTTTTGGCCGATTTGTGAGCCAGAAGGACCGATGTAAGAGACTTGCGCACCTTGATCAAACGCAGCGACTTCAAATGCGCAGCGAGTACGAGTTGAGGCTTTTTCAAAGATCAGAGCAATGTTTTTACCAACCAGCTTTTTCTGCTCCGTCCCTGCGTATTTGGCTTTTTTCAGATCGGCAGACAGATCCAATAAAAACTGAATCTCTTTCGGGGTGAAATCGAGTAGCTTAACAAAGTTTCTATTACGTAGATTAAAGGCCATGCTCCAGTCCTTGAATGTTTATTCGTTCATTGTGGTCATTTAAACATAATTTATCTCATTTTGTGAATAATTATTTTATTCCAGGTGTTGTTTTCTAAACTGTTCGGGAGTTACCCCTGTGAGTTGACGAAACATTTTGATAAACGATGAACCTTGGCTATATCCGAGTTGATAGGCAATTTCATTAACCGTAAGTGGTTCTTTCAATAATATAATGGCTTTCGCGAGTTTGGCTCGTTGACGCCAATTGTTGAAGCTCATGTTGAGTTCTTTTTGAAAGCGTCGAGCTAATGTTCTTTCAGTGCTGAAAACACGTGATGCCCATTCTGAGAGACTTGCGTTATCCGATGGGTTTTCTTGTAGGTACGTTAAGATCGGAGAAAGCAATTTATCCTCGGTTGAGGGTAGATAGTTTTCGATAAGAGGCGTGTGGGCAAGTCGCTCCATTAGGACATAGCTTAAGCATTTATCTTCTTTACTATGAATAGCCGTTGTATTGCGATCAATCAAGTCATCAATAATAGCTCTTAGTAGAGGTGTTAAAGATAACATGCACGCATGGTCCGGCAGCCTATGGCATAGATCTTGTGCAATGTTAATCGCGCAATACTCGATGTTATTTCGATTAAATGCCTGGTGTTGCTGGTGAGGAGGTGTCCAAATAGCGTAGGTTGCTGGGCAGACCATTTTTTGTTGACCAACCTTCATTTCAAACACCCCCTGCTTGATTAGGTGAAGCTGCCCCCATTCATGAGTGTGAGGTAGAGTTTCGGTCTGAGCCTCTAAAAAAAAGTAATGGAAGAACACATCAGTGGGGAGCTTTTCGTCCATTTTCGGCATGAACTGTTTGTCTGTCGGGTTTGCTATATTGAGTGTCCTAAATGGCATACGGGTCTACACTTATTTGATGTGACAATTCTGTTTGAATTTTTAGACAGAGGTTGTTATGAGTTTTCTCTTTCCGGTTTTTGCGGTATCTATATGGGCAGCAAATGCTGTTATCAGTAAACTTGCAACAGGGGTTATTGAGCCTGGTGCTATCGCTTTTTATCGTTGGTTTTTTGCATTGCTAATCTTACTTCCATTTTGTATTAAGGTTGTTTGGCAGCAACGTCATCTAATAGGTAAGCATTTAATTAAGCTGACTGTTTTAGCGTCACTTGGTATGGTTCTGAATCAATGCCTTGCCTACTATGCTGCACATACAACCAGTGCGACTAACATTTCCGTATTCCTCTCTTTGATGCCGCTTTTTGGCCTATTTTTGGCGGTTCCTATATTAGGTAGCCCGTTACAGAAAAAAGCCTTGTTTGGAGCATTTATCTCTTTTTCAGGGTTAATCTTTATGCTGAGTGAAGGTCAACCGATGAGTTTAGTGGTAAACGGAGTTAAGCAAGGTGATGGTTTAATGCTGATTTCTAGCTTGGCTTACGCCCTTTACTCTATTTTATTGAATAAATGGAAGTTACCATTGAAACCTTGGACATCGGTGTTCTGCCAAGTGGTTATCGGTACGGTATTACAGTTGCCTCTATTACTTGTAAGTGACTCATATACGATTGTTACTGACGCGTGGCCAATGGTATTATTTGCAGCCGCTTTTGCTTCAGTTATTGCCCCTTGGTGCTGGCTTAAAGGAGTGCAAAAAATAGGCTCTTCTAACGCGACGTTATTTATGAACTTGGTTCCTATTGTTACCGTGTTGATTAACTTCCTTTTCTTAGGACTATCACCGACTATGTATCATGTAGTTGGGGGAAGTGGTGTTTTGATTGGATTGCTAATCGCTCAGGTCAAGCTTCCATCTATAGAAAGTTTACAGATACTCAAGTGGCGAAATATAAGGGTTTAAGAACCACCACTACATTTCTATAGTGGTGGTTCGGGAAGAAAAGAGGCCAACTAAAATGTTGGCTTCTTTTCTATTCAGACTCAAAAGCGCAGACCAGTAGGCCGTCACCAGAGACTTGATACACACCAGGTTCAACAAACAGAGAGTGTCCCGCAGATAATTCACTATCGTTAAGTAAGACATTGCCTTTTACTACCAATAAAATGGAGCGAGACTTAACGTTAATTGTTTGTTTATCTTCGGAGACTTGGCGCAGTGTTAGGCCAAAGTCTGTCTCTTTTGGATTTAATACTCTTTCATTATTGATCGTACTTGCTGTGAGCTTTTCGGGGGTGAAAGGAGCAAACTGCGTGCAGGTAATCAATTCAGCGGTATCAATATGTTTTGGTGTGAGTCCAGCTCTTAGTACATTGTCTGAACAACCCATTAATTCTATGCAGGTACCTTTGGTGTACGCATGGATGGTACCTGCTGGAAGAAACATAGCTTCTCCAGGGTTTAGCGTTAAACAGTTCAAATACAGTGGCGCTAAGATACCGATATCGCTCGGATAGTAATGAGCAAGATCGACAATTTGTTGCCACATTGGAGCATTACGAGTGATGGCAATCGCAAGCGTTTTTTCAATAACTTGTTGCTTTTCACTTTCTGCTAATTGAAGCAACGAAAGCAGCATTGATTGGTGATCAAAATGCGCACTGTTTGTGATGTTGTCGAGATGCGCTGATTCAATTGAGCGAAAATTATCGCGAATCTCTTCTAATTCTCTAAAACCGACCATAACCTTGAAAGGCGATAAGGCCATCACCATTTCAGGCTTTGCATTGGCATCTTTGTAGTTGCGGTGCGGGGCCGTTAGCGGGATACCTTGAGCATTTTCACGTTCAAATCCATCTTTAGCCTGTTCGCTATTAGGGTGTACTTGTAGTGAAAGCGGCTGAGATGCACTCAGCACTTTAAATAGAAAGTTAAGTGGTTTGTCCGCTAAAAACAGATCTAGGTTTTGCCAAGTGTGATCATTTAGCTGAATTTGAGAAGGTAATGCTGGATGACTCCCCAACCATAATTCTGCTAAAGGACGTTCTTCTTGTGGCAAGCCAAATAGGCCATAAAGCAAGTGGGAACCCCATGGGTAATGCTGTTGCCTTGCTTCTAATGAGTATGTGTTCATCGAGTTAACTCTTTGATTGATGAAATTAAAGCGTTCAAGCCCAATTCGACTTTGCTGCGTGGGCAGCCAAGGTTTAGACGGACAAATTGATTTCCTTCAATGCCATAAGTGTTCCCTTGCATAATGGCAACGTTGTGTTTTTCGATTAGGTTTTGATTAAGTGCATCCATGTCTAAATCGAATGAAGAAAGATCTATCCACGCTAAGTAAGTAGCATCAGGTATTTGATAGTCGATGCTTGGAAGTTGCTCTGCTAATGTCTGTTGGACGTATTGATGATTGGCATAAAGATAATCGTTTAACTCATCAAGCCACGCTGCTCCATGTTGGTAGGCTGCGATTAATCCAATGACGCCTAAGATGGAAGGAGATGAGAGACCATCAACCTCTTTTAGGTTTTTTAGGTAAGTGTCGCGGGCAGTACTATCAGTAATGAAAGCGTATGAGCCGTTAAGGGCAGGAATGTTAAAAGACTTTGAGGCTGAACTGACGAGCGCCCATCGCTCTCCCATGCCAAAGCCCTGCCAAGGTGTATGTGATTTAAAGCTCACATCCATATGAATTTCATCGCTAATAACAGCTACATCATATTTTTTGCACAGTTGAGCCATGCGAGTGAGTTCGTCCTTACTCCATACCTTTCCTGTCGGGTTATGAGGGCTGCATAGAAGCAAAACGGCATTATTTGGATCAGATAGCTGTGTTTCAAACTGTTGCCAATCAATACGAAACTCTGTTGATGCTTTTTGTAGAGGGTTTGTTACGACGGTACGGTTTAACCCGAGAATCATTTTCTCAAAAGCATCATAGGCTGGAGTGTGAATAATGACTCCTTGTCCTTCTTGACTCCAGTGACGGATCAGTTGTGAAACAATATAAATGACGGATGGGCCATACACTAAATGCTCTTGATTCAAATCAGCATCAAAACGGGTCTTGAACCACTGTGTAACGGCATTTTTAAAGTCACTATGATTCCAACGACTGTAACCAAATACGGAATGCTCAACACGATTTTTAAGTGCTTCAATTACCACTGGTGGTGCTGAAAAATCCATATCAGAGATAGTGAAGGGGAGTAAATCAGCTTGGCCAAAACGGTCTTCTACATAGTCCCATTGCGTGCAATAGGTGCCTTTACGATTGATTTGTTCTGAGAAATTGAACATAGGTAGCCTGTCGCTCAGTTGAGCTAAAAAAATGATGTCGAAAGGAATGAGCGGAGGGGATACCTCCGCTATTTAACGCTTAGGATTAAGCACTTGCAGTCATAAGAGATTGCATTTCATTTTTTACTAGGTGGACTTGAGCACCGATAACAACTTGAAGGTTATGCTCATCAAGTTTAACTACACCAAGAGCACCGTAGGATTTCAGTTTTGCATCATCAACCAAGCTCATATCTGCAACAGTTAAGCGTAGTCGAGTAATACAGTTATCAAGAGAAGTGATGTTTTCAGCTCCGCCTAGCGCAGCTAGTATCAATCCGCCTTTGCCGCCTTCTGTAGCCAAAATTGCTTCAGCTTCTTCTGATACTGGTGCTTCTTCCGCTTCACGACCAGGAGTTTTCAGGTTGAACTTAATGATTGCGAACTTGAATACGAAGTAGTAGACGGTGAACCAAACAGCTGCAACAAGAGGGACTAGATACCACTTAGTTGCCGTGCCTTGCAGAATACCGAAGACAAAGAAGTCAATGATGTTGCCATCAGTGTTACCAATAGTGACATCAAGCATACCCATGATCATGAAGCCAAAACCAGTTAGCATCGCATGAACAAAGTAGAGAACAGGAGCAACGAATAGGAATAGGAATTCAAGAGGTTCTGTAATACCGCCTACCACACAGGCAACAACGCCTGATAGCAATAGTGCTTTAATTTTACCTCGGTTTTCCACCTTCGCGCAGTGGTACATAGCTAAAGCTGCACCAGGAAGACCACCAAGGAAAGCTGGCATTTTACCTTGAGATAAGAACGCCGTTACTGATGGCGTAAAGCCTTGAGTTTCAGAACAAGCTAGTTCTGAGTAGAAGATGTTTAGAGCACCAGAAACGGTTTCGCCACATACTTCCATCGTACCACCAGCTTCAGTAAAGCGGATAAGTGCAACGAGAATATGATGTAGACCAATAGGAAGCAGTAAGCGTTCACCCGCACCAAATAGGAAAGGTCCAAAATCGCCAGCGCCAGCGATAGCATAACCAATGCCATTGATACCAGCTGCGAAATAAGGCCATACGAATGGTACAAGCAAGCCAACAAGACCTAGCGTGATGCTTGAGATGATTGGTACAAAGCGCGCGCCACCAAAGAATGCAAGAGCATCTGGCATTTTAAAGGTATAGAAACGAGCATGTAGTTTAGCCACGATAATACCAACGATTACCGCACCTAGAATACCCGTATCAATTGAGTCAACACCTAGAATTGACTTCACACCATAAGCTTTACGCTCAATGTCACTTCCTAAAACGCCATTAACGGTTAGGTAAAAATTGATAGACAAGTTTAGTGCAGCATAGCCGACTAGACCTGAAAATGCAGCGACCCCTTTCTCTTCACGTGCTAAACCCATTGGTATAGCAATAGCGAACATTACCGGTAAGTAAATAAAGGCAACTAAACCAATTTTAGTCATCCATATGAACAGGTATTGGAGTAGAACGTTGTCAAAGAAGGGCATTGCCTCTTTTAAGGCAGAGCTAGAAAAAGAGCTACCAACACCCAGCAAAATGCCTGAAAACGCAAGTAAGGCTACGGGAACCATGAAAGTTTTACCAAGGCTTTGTAGGAACTCCCACAAAGTGGATTTATTAGATTGTTGTTTCATAGAAAATCTCTAATTAATACGGCATGTAATAAAACAATAGAGGCGATTCAAAATGGCGTACAAAGGGTGAATGCCTGCTCTATCTGGCGCAACAATACACTTGATAAATTTGTGGTGAAACGTTTTACCACTTTTATTGTGATCGTGATCGTTGTATTTTTTCAACATGCTAGTGAAGAGTGATAGAATCATCGCTGGGATAATGAGTTGGCTAGGTGTAACGTTTTATCTAATTAAAGCAAAGAAGAGTAATGATAAATAAAAAAGCAAACATTAAGGATGTCGCTGAGCAAGCGGGAGTGTCCGTGACGACAGTATCGATGGTGCTTAGCGAAAAAGGACGTATCTCTTCAGAAACGATCGCAAAAGTTAATCGAGCTGTTCAGGAATTAGGTTACGTAAAGAATCGCAGTGCAGCGAACCTACGCTCCCATAAGTCTGTATTAATTGGCTTGATTTTGAGAGATTTTAGTGACCCATACTATGCTGAGATGACGGCTGGGCTTAGCGAAGTATTAGAAGAAAAGGGTTATATGCTATTTCTAGCCCAATCTGGAAATAGCCAAGAAAAGTTTGATCAATGTCTTTCAACGATGGTCGCTCAAGGGGTTGGGGGGGTTGTGTTTTGCCCTATACGAGATATCGGTGTACCTAACATAGAGAAAATTACAGAACTGAATTTACCTGTCGTGTGTGTAGCTAGAGCTAAAGTTGGTCAACAAGTTGATTTCGTTGGTCCTGATAATATGCAAGCCGCTAAGATTGCCACTGAGTATTTAATTCAGCAAGGCCATCGTCAAATTGCGTATGTCGGGGGAAGTGCAGATTCGCTGAGTCGAGCAGAGAGGCTGGGAGGCTATTGCAGTACGTTAATGCAATTTGGTTTGCCATTTAAACCTGAATGGGTGGTTGAGTGCGATAAAAGTCAAACGGCTTCAGCTGATGCGGTAAATCAACTTATCAATAAAAACCCTAAAATAACCGCTGTTCTTTGCCATTATTCGTCAACAGCTTTTGGTGCTGTTTATGGCATCAACCGCTCTAATCGTAGTGTTGGTAAAGATAACTATATTGGCCAACAGGTTGCTATTATTGGTTTTGACGATGTACCTGAAGCAGAGCTAGTTAAGCCAGCATTGACGTTTGTTTCTACACCAGTACGGGATATAGGTCGACAAGCCGGTTACCGATTGTTGAGCCAGTTAGATGGGAAAGCGACTGTTCCACAGAGCTTAATTTTAGCTCCAGAACTTATTGCGCGTGATTCGGCGTAGGTTTTCTAGAACTCGTGTTCTTGAACACATCTAACTTTGTTCTAATGAATTAGATTCAGTAATGCACTCATAAATGACTTAATACGTCCTCCAAGATAGGAGGACGTATTTTTTACTCGCCAAGCTTATATTTGTTTAAAAAATAAGCTTATTAGTGATTATAAATTCTCTTCAGCATATTCAGCAAGGCGGCTGCGAACCACACCGTTGAGGTGGATATTGGCGCTACCTTCGAAGTTTTTGAACCGTTCAACCATATAGGTCAAGCCGGAAGTCACAGGGGTTAAATAGTGAGAATCGATCTGCGCTAAGTTGCCCGAGCAGACGATCTTGGTGCCTTCACCACAGCGGGTGATAATGGTCTTAATCTGCGAAGCGGTGAGGTTTTGGCACTCATCGAGCAGGACAAAGGCATTTTGGATCGAGCGGCCACGCATAAAGTTGATCGACTTGAACTGAATATTGGCTTTATCACAGATGTACTTGAGGGATCCTTCAGTGCAGTGATCATTTTTGTGTAATGCTTCTAAGGTGTCGGTTACCGCGGCAAGCCAAGGTAACATTTTCTCCTCTTCACTCCCCGGTAAGAAACCGATCGCTTCACCAATATCCGGAGTATTACGAGTGACGATGATCTTATCAAATACGCCTCTTTCTATGGTTTGTTCAAGTGCTGAGGCTAAGGCAAGCAATGTCTTACCACTACCCGCTGCGCCAGTTAAGATCACCAAGTCGATGTCTGGGTCGAGTAGGGCATCGAGCGCCATACCTTGATAGATATTTTTCGGCGTAATGTCCCACGCACGGCGATGCATCATGCGTTCTCGGCTGAGATCTTTGATCGTCACCGTGTCTTGTTCAATATCTTCAACCCGTCCGGCGAAATCGCTCTCTTCATCAATCACATATTGATTAATGTAGGTCGGTTCGAAAGGCGCTCTGCCTAGAGTATGGTAAGTTCTGCCTGCGTAATTCTTGCTTTCAACTTGGCTGACACCGCTCCAGAAATCCCCCTCGATTTGTTGGAAGCCTTTAGTCAGGTATTGAACGTCATCAATTAATTGATCGGTGCGGTAATCTTCAACAAAGCGCACCCCAGCACCTTTGGCGCGTAATCGCATGTTGATATCTTTGGTGACGAGGATAACTTCACGAGGGGCGCGCTTGTTTTGTAGGTAAAGCACACCGTTGAGTATACGGTTGTCGCCGGCTTTGTCTGCAAAGGCTTTGACGGTTTCTTGCAATTCGAAATCTGCCAATATCGAAATATGGCCAGTAGATTCTTGCTCTTTGTTGATCGGGATCCCTTCTGAAATTTCATCAGGAGTGGCATCTTTAAACATGGCTTCAAGTGCTCGAATGGCAACGCGAGCATCTCTGGCAACGTCCCGCTTGCTGTCTTTGATGCGGTCGAGCTCTTCAAGGACTGTCATCGGTACGACGACATCGTGTTCTTTAAATGAGTAGATGGCTAGTGGTTCATGAAGAAGAATATTGGTATCGAGGACAAATAGCTTCCGGTCTGTATCGCCCATAAGCGTCTCCTTGCCGACTTGCGGCTTGCTTACCCCTCATACTTTTGCATGAAGTGGTCTACCTGCATTGCTTGCAGAGATGTAGCCCGGTAATCAGAGATCGCTGATGGTTTGACTACAAATACTGCAAACCCGTGTTGATCGTCATCTTATCAATGCATCTTTCGTACCTACGTTTTTCTGACACTAAAGATGCACACTCATTAATAAGTATAATCGTCTTTCTCAACACTCTTAGTTAGAAGTGCCACTGATTTCTTACACTTTGATGTCAAGCTCAGCTTGAGGAAAAAATTGTTGGTTTTTGAGGCCTTTGTACGTGACCAATGTCACAGCTTCGAGTAAGATTAGCGACCTTTTTCTGCGCAGCGGCTGACACACTTTTTTCCTCGTCAGTTGCCTTTCAAGTTGCGTAAGAACAACTAATATTTATAGACCCATTTTCGAATTAAATAGATGAGGTAGTCGATTCATGACATTTGCTTTGGGCCAGCGCTGGATCAGCGATACGGAAAGCGATTTAGGTTTAGGAACCGTTGTAGCATTGGATGCTCGTACTGTGACACTAATGTTTGCAGCTTCTGAAGAAAACCGAGTTTACGCTCGAAATGATGCGCCTGTAACCCGAGTAACCTTTAACGCTGGCGATGTGATCGAAAGCCAAGAAGGGTGGTCTCTAAAAGTTGAGCAAGTGGTCGAAGACCAAGGCCTATTTAGCTATGTGGGTCAACGTGAAGACAGTGGTGAAGAAGGTGTGGTTTTACGTGAAATCATGCTCAGTAACCAAATCCGCTTTAACAAGCCGCAAGATAAGTTATACGCCGGTCAAATCGATCGTATGGATAACTTTGTACTGCGTTACCGCGCTCTGATGAACCAGTATGAGCAGCATAAGAGCCCAATGCGTGGCCTATGTGGTATGCGTGCAGGTCTGATCCCGCATCAGCTTTATATTGCTCATGAAGTGGGTCGCCGTCATGCACCGCGTGTCTTGCTTGCAGATGAAGTCGGTCTAGGTAAAACCATCGAAGCGGGCATGATCATTCACCAACAGGTGCTAGCGGGCCGTGCTGAGCGTATCTTGATCGTGGTTCCTGAAACATTGCAGCATCAGTGGTTGGTGGAGATGATGCGTCGTTTCAACCTGCACTTCTCTATCTTCGATGAAGAGCGCTGTATTGAAGCGTTTGCTGACTCAGACAACCCATTTGATACACAGCAATATGTACTGTGTTCGCTAGATTTCTTACGTAAGAGTCGTAAACGTTTTGAGCAAGCTTTAGAAGGCGAGTGGGACCTACTGGTTGTCGATGAAGCGCATCACCTTGAGTGGAGCCCTGAAAAGCCAAGCCGTGAATACCAAGTGGTTGAAGGCTTAGCTGAACGTACACCGGGCGTATTACTGCTTACTGCAACGCCAGAGCAGCTTGGCCGAGAAAGTCACTTTGCTCGCCTGCGTCTACTCGATTCTGATCGCTTCTTTGATTACGAAGAGTTCGTTAAAGAAGAAGAGCAATACGCGCCAGTCGCTGATTCAGTCAGTGCCTTGTTCTCAGGTCAGAAACTTGAAAACGAAGCCAAGAATCAAATTACTGAACTACTTTCAGAGCAAGATGTCGAGCCACTGTTCCGCATCATTGAAAGCGACAGTGATGAAGAAGCTAAAGCGGCAGCGCGCCAAGAGTTGATTGATAACTTAATGGACCGTCACGGTACTGGACGAGTTCTGTTCCGTAATACACGTGCGGCAATCAAAGGCTTCCCAACTCGTAACGTTCATTTGATGCCTATGCCTATTCCTCAGCAGTACACCACTTCGATGCGTGTATCAGGCATGATTGGCGGTAAGATTTCTCCAGAAGCTCGCGCGGTGAAAAACCTTTATCCGGAAGAAATCTTCCAAGAGTTTGAAGGTGAAGATTCAAGCTGGTGGCAATTTGATAGTCGCGTAAACTGGCTACTAGAGAAAATTACCGATAAGCGCAGCGAAAAGATTTTAGTTATCGCTTCTCGTGCAAGTACGGCTCTGCAGTTAGAACAGGCATTGCGTGAGCGTGAAGGTATCCGTGCAACGGTATTCCACGAAGGCATGTCGATTCTTGAGCGTGATAAAGCCGCAGCTTACTTTGCTCAAGAAGAGGGCGGAGCACAGGTTCTGATCTGTAGTGAGATTGGTTCTGAAGGTCGTAACTTCCAGTTCGCTAACCAGCTAGTGATGTTCGACTTACCGTTCAATCCAGACCTGCTTGAGCAGCGTATTGGTCGTTTGGATCGTATTGGTCAAAATCGCGATATCGATATTCATGTGCCGTACCTTGAAGGCACTTCGCAGGCGATTCTGGCGCGTTGGTTTGATGAAGGTCTCAATGCCTTTGCTGAAACTTGTCCAACGGGCCGCACGGTTTATGACCAATACTCAGATCGCTTAATCGAGATGCTTGCGTCTGGCGATACCAGTGATTTGGATGAAGTGATTGCTGAATCTGCGGCGATGAACAAAGAGCTGAAAGCGCAGCTAGAGCAAGGCCGTGATCGCCTGCTAGAGATGCACTCAAATGGCGGCGATAAAGCGCAAGCTATCGTTGAGAAAATTTCTGCAACCGACGGTGATACAAACCTAGTCACTTTTGCTCTTAGCCTGTTTGATACCATTGGCCTCGATCAAGATGACAAAGGCGAAAATGCCCTAGTCGTAACGCCTTCTGAGCACATGTTGGTACCAAGCTACCCAGGTCTGCCATATGAAGGGGCGACGATTACCTTTGATCGCGAAACAGCGTTGTCACGTGAAGATATGAACTTTATCAGTTGGGAACACCCGATGATTCAAGGTGGTATCGACTTGCTGATGAGTGAAGGCGTAGGTACTACGGCGGTATCACTGCTGAAGAACAAAGCGCTGCCTGTCGGCACTATGCTACTTGAGCTGGTGTACAAGGTCGATGCGCAAGCACCAAAGCGTAGTGGTATTAGCCGCTTCTTACCGACAACACCAATTCGTTTGATGATGGATGGCAAAGGCAATGATCTATCTGCTCAGGTTGAATTTGAAAGCTTTAACCGTCAACTTAGCCCTGTGGGTCGTCATATCGCGACTAAGCTAGTAGCGTCAGTTCAAGCGCAAGTGCATCAACTGATTGAAGCGGGCGAGAAGCTGATTGTCGAGAAAGTTGAGGCAATCCGTAATCAAGCTCAGCAAGAGATGCAAGCAAGTCTGAATTCAGAGCTAGAGCGTCTGCAAGCGTTGAAAGCGGTTAACCCGAACATTCGTGATGAAGAGATTGAAGCGATTGATGCGCAAATCAAAGAGCTGACAGGTTATATTGGCCAAGCTCAGTATCAGTTGGATTCTTTACGTATGATTGTTGTATCACACAACTAATTGTCGCTTCACAGGTCATTCCTGAATCGAGGAACGAGATGTCAGGAATCTCTTAAATGGTTAGAGATTCCCGACTACTCTCCTTCGTCACTATCGGGAATGACATTTTTGTATTTATAGGAAAGAGATCCTTTCATGGCCATGACCGAATACAACCCGCCGCGTGAACCTCGGGTTGATATCGTATTTGAAGATCAGCATATCTTAGTGGCGAACAAGCCTTCTGGATTACTTTCTGTTCCAGGACGTTTGGCTGAGCACTACGACAGTATGTGGTCACGCTTGGTCGAGACCTATCCAGAAATTCAAGTGGTACATCGACTGGATATGGATACCTCGGGCTTGATGCTGTTTGCCAAGCACAAAGAGGCAGAGCGTTCGCTGAAGAAGCAGTTTCAGTATCGTCTCACTCACAAAGTCTACTATGCACGAGTATGGGGACACCCTGAGCAGCAAAGTGGACAAGTTGATTTGCCTCTGATTGGTGACTGGCCAAACCGCCCTAAACAGAAAGTGTGCTTTCAAGATGGTAAGCCATCGCAGACTTTATATCAGGTGGTTAAGCAGGAAGAGAAAACCGCGATTGTGCGTTTATTGCCGATTACAGGGCGCTCTCACCAATTAAGAGTTCATATGCAGGCACTAGGTCACCCTATTGTTGGCGATGAATTCTACTCCGAAGGGGAAGCGTTTGAGTTTTCTGAGAGACTTGAGCTACATGCTGCCGAACTGAGCTTTTATCACCCTGATAGTGAACTACTGCAAACTATCTTCGTCCCATGTGACTTTTATCTTGAAGCAGACAGCGTAATCTTTAACTATTTCAATCCAGTAAAAGAATTACCAGACTATAAAAAGCTGCCTCGCCCATAACAGATACGGATAACTGCTGGCAGCACAAGGAGAAGCTATGTCGCTGCCAACGGTTGTTTTTCTCGATCGAGCTACGATCCCCCTGCAGATCGAATTACCTCAATTGCCATTTGATCATCAATGGATTGAATACGATCTCACATCTCCCGATCAAATTGTTGAACGCTTGCAAGACGCGCAGATCGTCATCACCAATAAAGTGGTTTTGGATCGTGATGTCTTAAGTCAGTTGCCTAAGCTAAAAATGATCGCTATTTCTGCAACGGGTTTTAATAACGTTGATGTTCAATGCTGTCAGGAGCTGGACATTGTTGTTGCGAACGTTCAAGGTTACGCCACTCAGTCGGTACCTGAGCATGTGATTGCAATGATGTTTGCTCTTAAGCGTAACTTAAAAGGCTATCACAACGATATCGCCGCCGGAGAGTGGCAGCGCAACAAGCAGTTCTGTTTCTTTACTCACCCGATCAGCGATACCGCGGGTTCAACACTGGGCGTGATTGGTCGCGGGGCACTCGGCCAAGCAACGGCGGCTTTAGCAAAAGCATTGGGCATGCAGGTATTGTTTGCTGAGCGTAAAGGGGCAGAGCAATGCCGAGAGGGCTATGTGCCATTTGAGCAAGTTCTGGCTACTAGTGATGTGGTGACATTGCATTGTCCTCTCAATGAGCAAACTCGTCACTTAATTGGACGCCAAGAGCTTAATTCGATGAAGCCAAGTAGTATCATCATCAATACAGGCCGCGGTGGCTTAGTTGATGAAGAGGCTTTAATTGACGC
Source organism: Vibrio hepatarius (assembly GCF_043642085.1). Lineage (GTDB taxonomy): Bacteria > Pseudomonadota > Gammaproteobacteria > Enterobacterales > Vibrionaceae > Vibrio > Vibrio hepatarius_C. Next base: position 99,772 of record NZ_JBHZSA010000009.1, read on the forward strand.
TCTTAAGCAAGGCGTGATTCGTGGTGCTGGATTTGATGTCTTTACTGATGAACCAGCCGACGAAAGCAACTCTCTCATTGCTAATATGCATCTACCCAACTTGTTACTGACCCCTCATATTGCTTGGGGCAGCGATTCCTCGATTCAGAATCTGGCGAATATCCTCATCGATAATATTGTCGCGTTTGTAGAAGGACGCCAACGAAATCGAGTAGTCTAATTCCAAGCAAGTTTGCGAAATATTGAGATATAAAAAAAGCTGGTCGAGTGACCAGCTTTTTTGTTGTTACTTGAGGCGAAGATTACAGCGCAGCAATTGTTGCTTTCTGTTCTTCAAGCTTCGCTAGTGTCTCTTGGTAACCAACTAGCTTCTCACGCTCTTTGGCGATAACCGCTTCCGGTGCTTTAGCAACGAAACCTTCGTTACCTAACTTGCCTTCGATACGCTTGATTTCGCCGTGCGTTTTCTGCACTTCTTTATCAAGGCGAGCAAGTTCTGCGTCTTTGTCGATCAGGCCTGCCATTGGGATCATCAGTTCAGACTGACCCACTAGTTTAGTCGCACATGCTGGAAGTTCTTTGTGATCAAGAGCTGCATCTTGAGCTAGCACTGTTAGGCTATCTAGCTTAGCAAGAGAGTTCAGAACAACCTTGTTTGCTTCGATACGCGCTGCGTCTTTCTCGTTAGCAACCTTGATCATTACTTCTAGACCTTTGCTAGGTGCAATGTCGTACTCTGCACGTAGGTTACGGATAGCTGTAATGAAAGTCTTAACCCACTCGATGTCTTCTACAATCTCAGCATTGAAGTTATCTTCGTTAAACTGAGGAAGCGCTTGAGTCATGATAGTGTCGCCCTCAACACCGTCTACTAGCGGCTTAACGCTCTGCCAGATAGATTCAGTGATGTAAGGAAGCACAGGGTGAGCAAGACGCAGTGTCTTCTCTAGTACTGTGATCAACATGTAGCGAGTTGCTTGTTGCTGAGCTTCTGTACCTTTCCAAAGAACTGGCTTAGTTAGCTCTAGGTACCAGTCACAGAATTGGTTCCAGATGAATTCGTAAAGCGTGTTTGCCGCCATGTCTAGACGGTAGTTGTCTAGGTGAGCGTTAAACTCTTTCGCTGCTAGTTCAAACTGAGATTCAATCCACTTATCCGCTAGAGAGAATTCCATTTTTGCACGGTCTTCAGCTGATAGTGACATGCCACAATCATGCTCTTCTGTGTTCATCAGTACGTAACGGCTTGCGTTCCATAGCTTGTTACAGAAGTTACGGTAACCTTCAAGACGCTTCATGTCCCAGTTGATGTCACGGCCAGTAGAAGCCATAGCAGCAAGAGTGAAACGCAGTGCGTCAGTACCGTATGGTTCGATACCGTTTTCGAAAGTCTTGCGAGTGTTCTTCTCGATCTTCTTCGCTAGCTGAGGCTGCATCATGTTGCCACAACGCTTCTCTACTAGAGACTCAAGGTCGATACCATCGATCATGTCGATAGGATCAAGTACGTTACCTTTAGACTTAGACATCTTGTCGCCGTTTTCGTCACGGATTAGTCCGGTAACGTAAACTGTCTTGAATGGTACTTGCGACTTACCGTTTTCATCTTTGTTGAAGTGCATGGTCATCATGATCATACGCGCAACCCAGAAGAAGATGATGTCGAAGCCTGTTACTAGCACGTCTGAAGGGTGGAATGTCTTCAGATCTTCAGTTTGCTCAGGCCAGCCTTGAGTACCGAAAGTCCATAGTGCAGAAGAGAACCATGTATCGAGTACGTCGTCGTCTTGGCGCAGTACAACGACAGGAGCAAGGTTGTTGTTTGCACGTACTTCTTCTTCAGTACGGCCTACGTATACGTTGCCGTCGTTGTCGTACCATGCTGGGATACGGTGACCCCACCAAAGCTGACGAGAGATACACCAGTCTTGAATGTCACGCATCCAAGAGAAGTACATGTTTTCGTACTGCTTAGGCACGAACTGAATGTCGCCATCTTCAACTGCTTTAACTGCAGGTTCAGCAAGAGGTGCAGCGCGTACGTACCATTGGTCAGTTAGCATTGGTTCGATAACCACGCCACCACGGTCACCGTAAGGTACCGTTAGGTCGTGATCTTTGATTTCATCAAGAAGGCCAAGCTCTTCAAATTCAGCAACGATAGCTTTACGAGCAGCGAAACGCTCCATACCGTGGTATTTAGCTGGTAGCTCAGTAGAGTAAACATCGCTTGCTTCACCGTTAGTGGTGAATACTTCAGCCGCATCACGGATGTCAGCATTGAAAGTTAGCATGTTGATCATTGGCAGTTGGTGACGCTTACCAACTTCGTAGTCGTTGAAATCGTGCGCAGGCGTGATCTTCACACAACCTGTGCCTTTTTCCATATCTGCGTGCTCATCGCCTACGATAGGGATCAGACGGTTAACGATAGGAAGTAGGATTTCTTTACCAATAAGATCTTTGTAGCGAGGATCTTCTGGATTTACAGCAACACCTGTATCACCAAGCATTGTCTCAGGACGAGTCGTCGCAACAACAATGTAGTCTTTGCCTTCAGCTGTCTTCACGCCATTTGCTAGCGGGTAGCGGAAGTGCCACATGTGGCCTTTTTTGTCTTTGTTTTCAACTTCAAGATCAGAAATTGCAGTGTGCAGTTTAGGATCCCAGTTGACTAGACGCTTACCGCGGTAGATTAGGTCTTCTTCGTACAGGCGAACAAACACTTCTTGAACAGCGTTAGATAGGCCGTCATCCATTGTGAAACGCTCACGATCCCAGTCAACAGATGCGCCAAGGCGACGAAGCTGCTTAGTGATGGTGCCGCCAGACTCGTTTTTCCATTCCCAGATTTTGTCGATGAAAGCATCACGACCGTAATCGTGTTTAGTTTTGCCTTCTTCTGCAGCGATCTTACGCTCAACAACCATCTGAGTTGCGATACCAGCGTGGTCAGTACCTACTTGCCAAAGAGTATTTTTACCCTTCATACGTTCAGCACGGATTAGAGTATCCATGATCGTATCTTGGAACGCGTGGCCCATGTGCAGGCTACCAGTGACGTTCGGTGGCGGGATCATGATGCTGTAAGCTTCTTTAGTCGTGTCACCGTGTGGCTTGAAGTAGCCTTTCTCTTCCCAAGCTTGATATAAAGCTTGTTCGATTGAAGTTGGGTTGTATGTCTTTTCCATAGTCGCCTTTTTTCTCGTCATATTTAGGCTGATAGCGGCGTTAACGGTATTCACAATCCCTAATCTAATACTCAATGTATATTCATAGGAATTTGCTCATTTGTTGCCTTGCTCTAAGCCCAACTATTTAGAGAAAATCTTATCTGGTTGATGGTAAATCTGAGTCAATCATTATAAGTGAACTCTCTAAGTGGAGAGCTTAACTATAAAGATTGACCGGTTGCATATTTTGTTGCTGCTAGCTGTGTGCGATCTCGATCGTTTGTAGCTGGTAGCCTGCTTGGCGGTAGATTTTATATCTTTCTCGCGCCAGTTGCTTGGCTTTTTCTTCGCAAGGGACGAAGTCTACCACCTCAGCAAACTTGTTCGCAAAGGTTGTATCATTTTCCGCCAAATTTATTACTAATTGTCTATTCCAAGAAGGCCTCACTCCTTGGTAGCCGATTTCAACGTTGGTTGCATATTTCGGCCCTTCGCCAACGAGATTATGGGCGATAAACTCATTGGCATCGACTTGCCAGAACAATTCAGCGATCTGTTCAGCATGAGCTTTGTCATGGCAGTTGAGATAAACCTTAGCGTTTTGTTTGGCAAAGTGCTTAGCAAGAAACAATACATACTCACCAAACCCTTCAGCTTTCGTCTGAGGAGAATCGGGAGTGATGATGTAAAACGTCGCGTTTGCCATGCTTGTCTCAGTCTACTTACTCGAGAGATACAAAAAAGGGCCTTGCGGCCCTTTTAAACAATGTGAGGATTATTCCTCTGCGTCTTGGCCACTGCGGTTGAGCAAGAATTGGACAAGCATTGAGACTGGACGGCCCGTTGAGCCTTTCGCAGCACCAGACTTCCACGCAGTACCTGCGATGTCGATGTGCGCCCAGTGGTATTTCTTCGCGAACTTAGATAGGAAACAACCCGCAGTGATAGTACCGCCAGGGCGGCCGCCGATGTTTGCCATATCCGCAAATGGGCTCTTCAGCTGCTCGTGATACTCGTCTGCCATTGGTAGACGCCATGCACGGTCGCTTGCTTGCTCAGAAGCGTTAACCAGTTCGTGAGATAGAGGGTTATGGTTTGAGATAACGCCGCTGATGTGGTGGCCTAGTGCGATAACACATGCACCCGTTAGCGTTGCTACATCAACCACACACTCAGGTTCAAAGCGCTCAACGTAAGTCAGTGCATCACACAGTACTAGACGACCTTCAGCATCCGTGTTTAGCACTTCAACAGTTTGTCCAGACATAGTGGTTAGGATGTCACCTGGACGGTAAGCGTTGCTGCCTGGCATGTTTTCACAGCCTGCTAGAACACCAATAACATTAATTGGTAGGTTCAGCTTAGCCAGCGCTTTCATGGTACCGAATACCGATGCTGCACCACACATGTCGTACTTCATCTCATCCATACCTTCGCCTGGCTTAAGTGAAATACCGCCTGAATCGAAGGTTAGACCTTTACCAACCAGAACGATTGGTTTCGCATCTGAATCTGGGTTGCCCTTGTACTCCATGATAGACATCATAGATTCGTTTTTAGAGCCACGACCTACTGCTAGGTATGAAGTCATACCCAGTTTTTCCATCTCTTGCTCACCAATGATTTTCGTCGTTACTGTCTCGTAGTCATCCGCTAGGCGACGTGCTTGAGAAGCTAGGTAAGCAGGGTTGGCGATGTTTGGTGGCATGTTGCCAAGGTCTTTCGACGCTTTTACACCAGAAGAGATTGCAAGACCGTGTGCGATCGCTTTTTCGCCAAGGTTTAATTCACGGCGAGTAGGTACGTTGAATACTAGCTTACGTAGTGGACGACGTGTTTCAGGTTTGACACTCTTGAATTGATCGAATGTGTAAAGACCGTCTTTCGTTGCTTCAACTGCCTGACGTACTTTCCAGTATGTGTCACGGCCTTTAACGTGCAGTTCAGTTAGGAAACATACTGCTTCCATCGAACCTGTTTCGTTAAGCGTGTTGATGGTCTTTTGAATAATTTCTTTGTACTGGCGCTCGCCTAGCTCACGCTCTTTGCCACAACCGACGAGTAGAACGCGCTCAGATAGCACTCCTGGTACTTGGTGAAGCAGGAGCATTTGCCCCGGTTTACCTTCCAGGTCACCGCGGCGAAGCAATGAGCTGATATAGCCGTCACTGATTTTATCTAGCTGCTCGGCAACTGGAGAAAGGCGACGTGGCTCGAACACGCCTACAACGATACACGCGCTGCGCTGTTTCTCTGGACTGCCACTTTTTACACTGAACTCCATGCGTACTCCTACATCCTGAAGACAAATAGAACTAAATGTTAGATAATGCCATCTTACTTGTTGATTCCTTACTCGGAACTATCTTTAAATAAGCGTATTAACAGTTAGCCAAAAAATTTAAAAATAAAAGGTTCAACGGGAAATTATAGTGATTCAATTAAAAAAACAAGTTTTGTATAGGTAATTTCAGCGTGATTATTGTTAGATATTTGATCCGCGAGACACTGAAGAGTCAATTAGCGATATTTTTTATCCTGTTTTTAGTGTTCCTCAGCCAAAAATTGATCAAAGTACTGGCTGATGCCTCCGATGGTGATATCCCGGCAAGTTTGGTCATGCATTATGTCGCATTGAGTATGCCATCGATGGGATTATTGATGCTGCCGCTAAGTTTATTCTTAGGTATTTTGCTGACATTTGGCCGCTTATACGCGGAAAGTGAAATTACCGTGATGAACGCGACAGGGATTGGTAATAAATTCCTGATCCGTGCTGCGCTATACCTAGCGGTGATTACCGGTTTAATTGCTGGCTTTAACTCGTTCTACTTTGCGCCATACAGTCAAGATAAGCTGGTTCAGCTTCAAGAAGAGGTGGAAGCGGAAAACAGTGTTGACCTGCTGAAAAAAGGCCAGTTCCAAGGTACACCGGACGGATCTTCAGTGGTTTTTATCGATGATATCGATGGCAAACAGTTAAAACATGTGTTCGTTGCTCAGATGCGCCCGCGTGATTCGATTTTGCCGAGTGTCTCTTTTTCTCAGTCAGGCGAAGTGAAAGAGCTCAGTGACGGTCGCCAAGTGATTCGTATGTCCGACGGTACTCGCTATGAAGGTGTCCCAACTCGTATTGACTATATGGTGACGGAGTTTGACCAATATGAAGGTCTTATCGGTCAACGAGACGTAAAACGTAAAGGTCGAGACTGGGAAGCGCTACCGACTCTGGAGCTGATGAAAAATCCTGATCCACGCGCTCAAGCTGAGCTGCAGTGGCGAATCTCTCTGGTAGTTTGTATCCCACTACTGACGATGCTGGTGGTACCATTATCTGCAGTTAACCCTCGTCAGGGACGTTTTGCCAAGATGGGACCTGCGATTTTGATCTATTTAGCGTATTTCCTATCGATCAGTGCGACTAAGTCAGCGTTAGAGGATGGTTCAATTCCTATTATGGTCGGCATGTGGCCAATTAACGCAGCACTGCTGTTGACGGCAATCGGTATTAACTCGATGGACAGTATTCCTGTTCGCCGCTTTAAAGATAAACTAAGACAAAGAAAGAATAAGGCAGCGTAAGTCGTGTTTAAAATTCTCGATCTGTATATCGGCAAGACCATCATTGCCACTACTTCTTTAGTTCTGGCGACCTTTGTTGGCCTGTCTGCGATTATCAAATACGTTGAGCAGCTACGTAAAGTGGGCCAAGGCACTTATGATTTGCTGCAAGCGCTACTTTACGTGCTACTGAGTATTCCGCGTGATATCGAAATGTTCTTCCCAATGGCAGCTCTGTTAGGCGCTTTGATTGGTTTAGGCATGTTGGCATCAAGCTCTGAGCTTGTGGTTATGCAGGCGGCAGGTTTCTCTAAGCTAGATATCGGCCTTTCGGTATTGAAAACCGCAGTCCCGTTAATGATTATGGTGACGCTACTGGGTCAGTGGGGTGCGCCGCAAGCACAGAAAGCGGCTCGTGATCTTCGTGCAATATCTACTTCTGGTGGTGCACTATTATCAGTGAGAACTGGGGTATGGGCGCGCGACGCCAACGACTTTATCTTTATCGGAAAAGTGGAAGATGACACCATCTATGGCATGAACATGTGGCGTTTTGATGAGAACAAACGCCTAGAGAGTGTAGTTCATGCTAAACGAGTTGATTATGTCTCTGACAACACTTGGACGATGAAAGATGTTCAGTTGACGGAAATGGTCGATGAAATTGAGATTTCCAAGCATACCCTTCCTGAGTACAGTTGGACAACCTCGTTAGCACCGGACAAGCTTGCGGTGGTGACGGTGAAACCGGAAGAGCTTTCATTAGGTGGCTTATACGATTACGTCAGTTACCTGAAAGCGTCAGAGCAAGATCCTTCTCGTTATGAATTGGCGTTTTGGCGTAAGGTGACTCAGCCATTTTCTATCGCGGTAATGATGCTGATGGCGCTGTCGTTCATCTTTGGTCCACTACGTAGCGTAACCATGGGCGCGCGTATTCTTTCTGGTGTGATAGCGGGCTTTACCTTCTATATCTCCAGTGAGTTCTTCGGCCCGCTAAGTTTGGTATATAACATTCCACCTGTGTTTGGTGCGGTGATGCCAAGTATTGTGTTCTTAACCATTGCATTGATGTTGTTGCGACGAAAACTGTAGCAACAGACCCAATAAAAAACGGCAGCCTAACTAGGCTGCCGTTTTTGTTTATGTGCGCTCTTAAAGAAGCTTTTTCAAGCGGTACAACTCTTCCAACGCCTGACGTGGAGTCAAGTCATCCGGATCGATATTGGCCAGCGCTTCTTCCACTTCACTTGGCTCCGGAATCAGACATAACTGGTTAGCAATATCTACCGCACTGCTTGGTGCTGACGATGCTTCGTTTTGACCTAGTTGTTCAAGCTGAGTCAACTTAGCTCGTGCATTCTTAATCACGCTCTTAGGCACGCCAGCTAAACCAGCCACCGCTAGGCCGTACGATTTGCTCGCTGCACCTTCTTGCACCGCATGCATAAAGGCAATGCTATCACCATGCTCGACGGCATCTAAGTGAACATTAGCTAAGTGTGGGATCTGATTTGGCAGCTCAGTAAGTTCAAAATAGTGAGTGGCAAATAAGGTCATTGAACCTAACTCTTTAGCTAGCCACTCAGCACTTGCCCAAGCAAGAGAGAGACCATCATAAGTACTGGTACCACGACCGATCTCATCCATTAACACTAAGCTGTTGGCTGTGGCGTTGTGTAGGATATTGGCCGTCTCTGTCATCTCGACCATAAAGGTTGAACGACCTGAAGCTAAGTCATCTGATGCGCCAATACGAGTGAAGATACGATCCACCGAGCCAATCTGAGCTGACTCTGCAGGTACGTATGAACCAATATGCGCCATCAGTGCGATAAGTGCTGTTTGACGCATATAGGTCGACTTACCACCCATGTTTGGACCGGTAATAATCAACATCTTACGCTGTGGATTTAAGTCAATTGGGTTAGCGATAAACGGTTCGTCCATCACTTGCTCAACTACAGGGTGGCGACCCGCTTGAATATGAATACCCGGCTCTTTGGTTAACTGAGGTCGGCAGTAATCAAGACTATCCGCGCGCTCGGCTAGGTTCTGCAGTACATCAATTTGCGAAACCGCAGAGGCTAAGTTTTGCAACTGCTCAAGATGCGGTAAAAGTAAGTCAAACAGCTCTTCCCAAAGTCGTTTTTCCAGAGCTAATGCTTTGGATTTAGAGTTAAGTACTTTATCTTCGTGTTCTTTAAGCTCGGGAATGATGTAACGCTCAGCATTCTTTAGCGTTTGACGGCGAACATAATGTGGCGGTACTAAGTGGCTTTGACCACGGCTGACCTGAATAAAGAAGCCATGGACATTATTGTAGCCAACCTTGAGAGAATCGATGCCGTGACGTTCACGTTCATCTTGTTCCATCTGCTCTAAGTATTCAGTGGCACCGTCAGCCAGTTTACGCCACTCATCTAGTTCAGCGTTGTAACCTTCGGCAATGACACCGCCATCACGAATAACAACCGGTGGGTTCTCTTTAATGGCGCGCTCCAATAGCTCACAAACTTCATCCATAGGCGCAGCATATTGCGCTAACTTGGCTAGGTATGAATGGTTGAGTGAGCCCATCAGTTCAGACAGTTCCGGCAATTGCTGCATCGCAAAGCGCAGGCGAGCCATGTCGCGTGGACGCGCACTACGCAGCGCCAAACGAGCCAGAATACGTTCAATATCGCCAATTTGCTTAAGTACTGGGTGTAAGTCGCCAAACAGAGCTTGATCTTTAAGTTCTGAAATCGCATCAAGGCGATGGTTGAGCGTATCAATGTCGCGCATAGGCTGGTGCAGCCAACGCTTTAGCATTCGGCTACCCATCGCGGTTGCTGTGTGGTCCATTACTTCAGCCAAGGTATTGTCATTACCGCCAGCTAAGTTCTGAGTAATCTCGAGGTTACGTCGAGTAGCGGCATCTAAAATCACCGAGTGATCTTGGCGATCAAACGTCAACGAACGAATATGAGGTAGGGCAGTACGTTGAGTATCTTTAACGTACTGGATCAAACAGCCAGCGGCACATAAACCAAGCTTTGCATTTTCAACGCCGAAGCCAACCAGATCACGAGTACCAAATTGTTGGTTGAGCTGCTGCTTAGCGGTATCGAGTTCAAACTCCCATACAGGGCGACGACGATTACCGTTGCGCGCAGACATCAGATGCACTGGCTCAAAGTCTTCTGGGAACAGCAGCTCGCGTGGAGATGTGCGTTGTAGCTCTGCCGCCATCGCTTCTTCGGTTTCTGGCTCCATAAGCTGGAAGCGACCAGAAGTGACATCAAGTGTTGCGTAGCCAAATTTACCGTTATGGTAGTAAATCGCCGCGATAAGGTTGTCTAAACGCTCTGATAGCAGTGCTTCATCGGTAACGGTACCTGGAGTGACAATACGTACCACGGCGCGTTCAACGGGTCCTTTGCTGGTTGCTGGGTCGCCAATTTGCTCACAAATCGCCACCGACTCACCAAGCTGAACCAGCTTTGCTAAATAGCCTTCAACCGCGTGGAAAGGTACACCCGCCATCGGGATCGGCTCACCAGCAGAAGCGCCGCGTTTAGTCAGTGAAATATCGAGTAATTGAGAGGCGCGTTTGGCATCGTCATAGAAAAGCTCGTAGAAATCGCCCATGCGATAGAACAACATGATGTCGGGGTTCTCAGCTTTTAGCTTGAGGTACTGCTGCATCATGGGAGTATGTTTTTGCTTTTCTTTCTCAGGTAACGCTTTCACAGGCAAAATCTTTCGTTTATTTCTATTGCGGCTTAGGATACGTGAATAGCCAGTGAGCGAAAAGATGCAAAAGGGGATTTGGACATGGAATCACAGCAAAATCAGGCAAAGCAACTCGGAAACTTACTTGAGCAACACCAATTGGTGATGACGACAGCTGAGTCTTGTACTGGTGGAGGTGTTGCTACGGCAATTACAGACATCGCTGGCAGTTCCGCTTGGTTTGACCGCGCGTTTATTACTTACAGCAATGAAGCCAAGATGGAGATGCTTGGTGTCGGGAACGATACCCTTGAACAACATGGTGCGGTGAGTGAACAAACCGTGGTCGAAATGGTGCAAGGCGCTTTGAAGCATTCGCATGCCAATATTGGTGTTTCGATTAGTGGTATTGCCGGGCCTGGAGGTGGAACCGAAGCCAAGCCTGTCGGTACAGTTTGCTTTGCTTGGGCAGATAAACAAGGCTGGCAGAAAGTAGCAACGTATTGTTTTTTGGGTGATAGGGCTGAGGTACGAAGTAAGGCGGTAGAGTGTGCACTGACAGTACTGTATGAAGAACTGGTTAGCCGAGATTAAAAACTAACTGATGAATTTTAAGTTATTAAAAATCAGTTGGATATCACTAAAAAGCAAAAAAAAACCATACAGCTATAGACACTGTATGAATCAACAGTATAATGACTTTCATTGATTGTTCAGAGTATACGACTGAACGGAAGAATTTAGATCGATAATCATCAGTACAAGATGAATCATTTGGAGAAAGTGATGGACGAGAACAAACAGAAAGCGCTCGCCGCTGCGCTAGGTCAGATTGAAAAGCAATTCGGTAAAGGTTCAATCATGCGCCTTGGTGACAACCGCGCAATGGACGTAGAAACAATCTCTACAGGTTCACTTTCTCTTGATATCGCCCTAGGTGCTGGTGGCCTTCCGATGGGTCGTATCGTAGAAATCTACGGTCCTGAATCATCGGGTAAAACGACGCTAACTCTTGAGTGTATCGCCGCGGCGCAAAAACAAGGTAAAACTTGTGCGTTTATCGATGCTGAGCATGCACTTGATCCTGTTTACGCGAAGAAGCTTGGTGTTGATATTGATGCACTGCTAGTTTCTCAGCCAGACACTGGTGAGCAAGCACTGGAAATCTGTGACGCGCTAGCTCGTTCAGGTGCTATCGACGTAATGGTTGTTGACTCGGTTGCAGCTCTAACGCCTAAAGCGGAAATCGAAGGCGAAATGGGCGACAGCCACATGGGTCTTCAAGCGCGTATGCTTTCTCAAGCTATGCGTAAGCTAACAGGTAACCTGAAGCAGTCTAACTGTATGTGTATCTTCATCAACCAAATCCGTATGAAGATTGGTGTGATGTTTGGTAACCCAGAAACAACAACAGGTGGTAACGCACTTAAGTTCTACGCATCAGTTCGTCTTGATATTCGCCGTACTGGTTCAATCAAAGAAGGTGATGAAGTTGTCGGTAACGAAACTCGCATCAAGGTTGTGAAGAACAAGATCGCTGCACCATTTAAGCAAGCAGAAACCCAAATTCTATATGGCCAAGGCTTCAACCGTGAAGGTGAGCTAATTGACTTAGGTGTTAAGCACAAGCTAATCGAAAAAGCGGGTGCATGGTACAGCTACAATGGCGATAAGATCGGTCAAGGTAAAGCGAACGCAGGTAAGTTCCTACGTGAGAATACTGAAGCGGCTAAGACTATCGATTCTAAACTGCGTGAAATGCTGCTTTCACCAGCAGAAGTTCAGCCGGATGACGCTGAACTAGGCCAAATGCCTGAGCAAGAAGAGCTATAACACTGCCTTTTGAATTTAAAGCCCTGCTTATGCGGGGCTTTGTCGTATTTAGAATATGAGAATTTAATCCGACATGTTCCAAAGAAAACCACCAACACTGTCGAGTAAAGAAGCCGCTATTCAACTGCTCAGTCGCCGTGATCATGGTGAATATGAGATGTATCAGAAACTTAGCTTGAAAGGTTATGAAGATGATGCCATCCAAGAAGCGATTAATTTTTGCTTAGATCATAATTACTTAGATGATCTTCGTTACGCTAAGAGCCAAGTGAGACAGCATGTCTATAAAGGGCATGGTGAGCGCCGCATTCGCCAAGAGCTAAATCAAAAGCGTGTTTCTGAATCAGTGATAGAAAAAGCCATGGAAGAAGAACCGCAGGATTGGTTTGAACTGGCCAAAAGTGCTGCAGAGAAGAAATTTAAAGGAATTAAGGCAAAAGACCAAAAAGAGTACGCAAAGCAGGTGCGTTTTCTCCAATATCGCGGTTATAGCTTTGAGCAAATCAGCTATGCACTCAGTTCAGAAAGTGAGGATTGAGAGCAAAAACTCCCTTCAATTTGACTATTTAGTTTCAGTTCCTCAAGCAAAAAGCTCTTTTATGCAAGAAAACTAGTCGTAGCGTTAACCATGATCTACAATAGCGCAAAATTCTAACTCGACTATTTTCAGGAAGAGCTGCATGTACATGAGCACTGATGAGGTTCGTAACGCGTTCCTTAAGTTCTTTGAAAGCAAAGGACACCAAATCGTAGACAGTTCATCGTTGGTTCCACATAACGATCCAACCCTGCTATTCACAAACGCAGGTATGAACCAATTTAAAGATTGCTTCTTAGGCGCCGAAAAGCGTGCCTACACACGAGCAACTACGGCTCAGCGTTGTGTACGTGCGGGTGGTAAACATAACGACCTTGAGAACGTTGGTTTTACAGCTCGTCACCATACTTTCTTCGAAATGCTAGGTAACTTCAGCTTTGGTGATTACTTCAAAGAAGATGCGATTGCTTTTGCTTGGGAATTCCTAACTGAAACGCTACAACTGCCAAAAGATCGTCTATTGGTAACGGTATATGAGACAGATGACGAAGCATTCGATATCTGGAACAAAAAAGTAGGTGTTCCTGCTGATCGTATCGTTCGTATCGGTGACAAAGAAGGCGGTAAGCAGTTCGAATCAGATAACTTCTGGACGATGGGTGACACAGGTCCTTGTGGTCCATGTACTGAAATCTTCTACGATCACGGTGAACACATCTGGGGTGGTCGTCCAGGCACGCCTGAAGAAGACGGTGACCGTTTCATCGAGATCTGGAACAACGTATTCATGCAGTTCAACCGTCATGCTGATGGCACGATGGAACCATTACCTAAGCCTGCAGTTGATACAGGCATGGGTATTGAGCGTATTTCTGCAATCATGCAGGGCGTTCACTCAAACTACGAAATCGATGTATTCCAAAAGCTAATCAAAGCGACTGCAGAAGTTGTTGGTCATGAAGATCTATCAAACCAATCACTTCGCGTTATTGCTGACCATATCCGTTCTTGTTCATTCCTAATCGCTGATGGCGTGATGCCTTCAAACGAAGGTCGCGGTTACGTTCTACGTCGTATTATTCGTCGTGCAGTTCGTCACGGTAACAAGCTAGGCGCACAAGGCGTATTCTTCCATAAACTTGTCGGCGTATTGGCTGAAGTGATGGGCTCTGCTGCTGATGAACTGAAGAAGCAACAAGCCGTTGTGGAAAAAGTCCTTCGCATCGAAGAAGAGAACTTTGGTCGCACACTAGAGCGCGGAATGGTTATCCTGAATGAAGCACTGGATGCACTTGAAGGCAAAGAACTTGACGGTGAAACGGTATTTAAGCTTTACGATACTTACGGTTTCCCAGCTGATTTAACTAACGACGTTGCTCGTGAGCGTGATTTCACTATCGATGAAGCGGGTTTTGAGAAAGCGATGGAAGAGCAGCGTCAACGCGCTCGTGAAGCCGGCCAATTTGGTACCGACTACAACGCAACGATCAAAACCAAAGCTGAAACTGAATTCTGTGGTTACGCAGGTACTCAAGGTAACAGCAACGTGGCTGAAATCTTCGTTGCAGGTGAAGCGGCTGACTCTCTATCGGCAGGTGACAAAGCGATCATCATCCTTAGTGAAACACCATTCTACGCAGAATCAGGCGGTCAGTGTGGTGATGCTGGTGTTCTTAAAACTGAGTCAGGTCTATTCAAGGTAGAAGACACTCAGAAATTAGGTAATGCAATTGCGCACCACGGCGTCCTAGCGGAAGGTGTACTCGCGAAAGGTGATGAAGTTGAAGCGGTTGTAGATGCAGAGCGTCGCGCGGCTATCTCTCTAAACCACTCAGCAACACACTTACTTCACGCAGCTCTACGCCAAGTACTTGGTGAGCACGTTGCGCAGAAAGGTTCGCTTGTTAAACCTGAAAACCTACGTTTCGACTTCTCGAACCTAGAAGCAGTAACGCCAGCGGAACTGAAAGAAGTTGAGCGTCTTGTGAATGCTCAAGTTCGTCGCAACCACGTGATTGAAACTAACATCATGGACATCGAATCTGCTAAGCAGAAAGGTGCAATGGCCCTGTTCGGTGAGAAGTACGATGACGAAGTTCGCGTACTGTCTATGGGCGAGTTCTCAACGGAGCTTTGTGGTGGTATCCACGCTTCTAACACGGGCGATATTGGTCTGTTTAAGATTACCTCTGAAGGTGGTATCGCAGCAGGTATCCGTCGTATCGAAGCGGTGACTGGCGAAGCAGCACTAGATGCGATCGAAGAACAACAAGCTAAATACGAAGAGAAGCTTGTTGAGTCGGCGCAAAAGGCGAAATCTCTAGAGAAAGAGATCCAGAAGCTTAAAGACAAGATGGCTGCTGCGGAAAGCGCAAACATCATGGGTAAAGTTCAGGATATCAACGGTACTAAAGTGTTAGTTGCTGCTCTAGAAGGTGCGGATAACAAGAACCTACGTACTATGGTTGATGACATCAAAAACCAAGTAGGTAGTGGTGTGATTCTACTGGCTAACATCAACGACGATAAGATTGGCCTAATTGCTGGCGTAACTAAAGATCTTATTGGCAAAGTGAAAGCGGGCGACCTAGTTAAGATGGTTGCTGAGCAAGTTGGTGGTAAAGGTGGTGGTCGTCCAGACATGGCTCAAGCAGGTGGTACTGATGTTGCTGCACTGCCTGATGCTATTCAGTCTGTGCAACCATGGCTAGAAGAACGCCTATAAATCAAACTTTATAAATATTTGCGCTCAATCACTTGTTTGATTGAGCGTAATTTTTTTGTCCTAACCAAGTGGTTTAATTGGCTCATATACCAAGTGCTGATTAAATGACTTGGTTTTTGTTATTACTACTACAGGCAATATTCAACATATTGAATGTGGTTCGAATGAGACTTTGCTCTCGGGAAGGTGAAGACTGGTGAACAAGCCCCTTATCGTGCAAAAGTTTGGCGGAACATCGGTGGGTTCTATTGAAAGGATCCATACGGTTGCTAAACACATCATTAAGGCGAAAGATGATGGTAATCAAGTTGTCGTAGTTGTATCTGCAATGTCTGGTGAAACCAACAGATTGATGGATTTAGCTAAACAGGTAGATAGTGTTCCTACCGCACGTGAACTTGATGTTTTGCTCTCTGCTGGTGAGCAAGTGTCTATGGCATTATTGGCAATGGCACTGAATAAAATGGGCTATTCAGCTCGCTCACTTACCGGAGCTCAAGCAAGCATTGTGACGGATAACAATCACAATGATGCGACGATTAAACACATTGATACTACCGTGATAAACCAGCTATTAGCGCAAGACCAAATTGTTATTGTGGCTGGCTTTCAAGGTATCAATGAAAATGGGGATATCACTACGTTAGGCAGAGGTGGTTCTGATACCAGTGCTGTCACACTTGCTGGCGCGCTCAACGCGGCAGAGTGTCAAATCTTTACCGATGTCGATGGTATCTATACCTGTGACCCACGTGTTGTTCCTAATGCTCAGAAGCTCGACGTGATTGACTTCCCGTCGATGGAAGAGATGGCACGTAAAGGTGCCAAAGTTTTGCACCTGCCATCGGTTCAGTACGCATGGCAGCATAATGTCCCTCTGCGTGTTCTTTCCACCTTTGATACTGATGGCGGTAGCTTGGTGAAAGGGCAGGAGTGTTTAGCCTCAGTGTGCGGTGTCGCGATTCAGCGTGATATGTGCTTGATTCAAATCGAGCCAGACATGCTATGTGGATTGAAAAAGCAGTGTCAGATGTTGGGTGTGACTATCTGGAATGTGATCGAGCATCCAGAATGGATAGGTGTTGTTGTAAAAGGTGATGCTTATTCAAAACTGGAACTGGTTTTCAAAGACAAAATCCGTAATAGTGAGACAGTAAGTTTACTGACCGCTGTGGGCCTAAAAGTCGAAGGACTGGTTGAAAGGTCATTTGCTCTGCTCACTGAGCAAGGTATTCATGTCAAACATTATGCGGTGAGTAGTCAGTCACTTATGTTGATACTGTTACCAGAATGTGTCGACAAAGCGGCTAACATACTGCATGATGCTTACATAACTTCTGCAGAGGCAGTCGATTGCCTGCAAAAACATGCCTTTTTAGGCTAGATTCGAGCCACAATTGAGTTTACGAAAATATAACTTTTGTTGGATAATAGCCTCGTAGCAAGATAAATCAGAGATTACTCAAGGAGCACAGAATGCTAATTTTAACTCGCCGCGTTGGCGAAACTCTAATGATCGGTGATGAAGTAACAGTAACTGTACTAGGTGTTAAAGGTAACCAAGTACGTATCGGTGTAAATGCACCGAAAGAAGTGTCTGTTCACCGTGAAGAAATTTACATGCGCATTCAGGCAGAAAAAGGTAATGGTAACGTTGCATCTGGCAACTACTAATTACAAAGAGAGGCTGACAGTTTGTCAGCCTTTTTTGTATGTGAACGGCATCTATTTATAGGAAAAAGAGCGAATTAGCACCGCTTTGATTAAATAGCCAACGGTTGAAAGACTTTTTGCTATTTTTGCCAAGAAAATGTTTGACATATTTTTGGTAAATCGTAATATGTGCCTCCGCAAGACGGTGAGGTGGCCGAGAGGCTGAAGGCGCTCCCCTGCTAAGGGAGTATACGGCTTGATACCGTATCGAGGGTTCGAATCCCTCCTTCACCGCCATTCTTGCACTTCTTCTTTTGAAGAGCTTTAAAACAACTTTCTTTAGCAAGAAAGCACAGCGCGTCCTTAGCTCAGCTGGATAGAGTACCTGGCTACGAACCAGGCGGTCGGAGGTTCGAATCCTCCAGGACGCGC
>NZ_JBHZSA010000009.1:117503-133128 GCF_043642085.1 Vibrio hepatarius
GTCCTTAGCTCAGCTGGATAGAGTACCTGGCTACGAACCAGGCGGTCGGAGGTTCGAATCCTCCAGGACGCGCCACTCTTTAGGGTTTCATTTACATAAATGGTAATCCTGATGTTGACCTAAGTCGATATCGAAAACTGCGCGTCCTTAGCTCAGCTGGATAGAGTACCTGGCTACGAACCAGGCGGTCGGAGGTTCGAATCCTCCAGGACGCGCCACTCTTTAGGGTTTCATTTACATAAATGGTAATCCTGATGTTGACCTAAGTCGATATCGAAAACTGCGCGTCCTTAGCTCAGCTGGATAGAGTACCTGGCTACGAACCAGGCGGTCGGAGGTTCGAATCCTCCAGGACGCGCCACTCTTTAGGGTTTCATTTACATAAATGGTAATCCTGATGTTGACCTAAGTCGATATCGAAAACTGCGCGTCCTTAGCTCAGCTGGATAGAGTACCTGGCTACGAACCAGGCGGTCGGAGGTTCGAATCCTCCAGGACGCGCCACTTATTAAAAAGCCCTGCTAGAAATAGCAGGGCTTTTTACATTCTAGTAACATAATTTAAACATCCTCAATTCAAGTTACTGTTTACTAAAGTAATTTCACTTATCATTACCTCTTCCTGCACTTAGCACCTATAGACCGTCGTAATGCATTAAAACTCGCAGTTATTTATGCTTGATAGAACAAATATTGCAGATTTATGTGATTTCCGTGTCGAATAATTCCCTAGATTTGTGCTTTATCCTCAATAGCCCCTTAAACAAAATTGACAAAGTTTAACCAATCGAGATAATCCTAAGCCTATTGTCAGGATTATATTGAATGTTCTGGTAACAAAAATGCCCACTGCTTGTGGGTAACGTTAGTGCTTTGCCTTGATAAAACATGAAGTTTTTAGCAGAACACCTAATGTCGTTGTCAGGATGACAAAGAAAGGATGCAAAAATGGATAATATTGGAAGCCTGCTAGTAGACGCTGCAACCCTGATGCTAACAGGGATGATTGTAGTGTTTATATTCCTTACTATTCTTGTCTATCTCGTTCGGCTCATGTCAAAACTGGTACCTGAAGAAGTACCTGCGCCGATCGCTACACCAAATCAAAATAATAAAGTTCAATCACCTTCATCTGCTGTTAGCCCAAACGTCGTGGCGGCAATCTCTGCCGCGGTACATCAGTACCGTACCTCGACAGCTAAGTAGTATTTGTAAGGATTAAAAGGAGTTAATGAGCATGTCTAAACCACTAGCTTTAACGGACGTGGTCCTTCGTGACGCCCATCAATCGCTATTTGCGACTCGTATGCGTCTTGAGGATATGTTACCTATCGCAGAGGAACTGGATAAGGTCGGTTACTGGTCTCTAGAAACATGGGGCGGAGCAACGTTTGATGCTTGTATTCGATTCTTAGGTGAGGACCCTTGGGAGCGTCTACGTGCATTAAAGAAAGCAATGCCAAACACACCAATGCAAATGTTACTTCGCGGCCAGAACCTATTAGGTTACCGCCACTATGCAGATGATGTGGTTGAAAAGTTCGTTGAGCGTGCGCACGCCAACGGTATGGATGTTTTCCGTATTTTTGATGCGATGAACGATGTACGTAACTTTGAGAAAGCGGTTAAAGCGACAGTTGATGTCGGTGCGCATGCTCAAGGTACGCTGTCATACACTACAAGTCCGGTACATAACACTGATACATGGGTTGATTTAGCGAAGCGTCTTGAAGACTTAGGCTGTCACTCGCTGTGTATTAAAGATATGTCAGGTTTGCTTAAGCCTTACGAAGCGGAAGATCTTATAACGCGTATCAAAGCGTCGTGTGATGTTCCACTTGCGCTGCACTGCCACGCAACAACAGGTCTTTCTACGGCTACCGCTGTGAAAGCGGTTGAAGCCGGTGTCGATATTCTTGATACCGCTATCTCATCAATGAGCTGTACTTACGGCCATACGCCAACGGAAACGGTTGTCGCTATGCTGCAAGGGACTGAGCGTGATACCAACCTTAAACTTGATCAAATTGAGCCTATTGCGGCTTATTTCCGTGAAGTACGTAAGAAGTACGCTAAGTTTGAAGGTCAATTAAAAGGTGTCGATTCACGTATCCTAATTGCTCAAGTTCCAGGCGGAATGCTAACCAATATGGAAGGTCAGCTTAAAGAACAAGGCGCAGCGGATCGAATTGACGAAGTACTCGAAGAGATCCCTCGCGTACGTGAAGATCTAGGCTTCATTCCTCTCGTGACTCCGACATCACAGATTGTCGGTACTCAAGCGGTTATCAACGTGCTAACAGGTGAGCGTTATAAGAGCATCACTAAAGAAACCGCTGGTGTTCTTAAGGGCGAGTATGGCGCAGCACCTACACAAGTGAACGAAGCACTGCAAGCGAAAGTACTCGATGGCGCAGAGGCGATCACTTGTCGCCCAGCCGATCTATTGGAATCTGAGCTTGATTCGTTGACTGATGATTTACTAGCAAAAGCCAAAGAACAAGGTATCTCTTTGGCAGAAGATACAGTTGATGATGTTCTGACCTATGCTTTATTCCCACAAGTTGGTCTTAAATTCCTTAAGAATCGTCATAACCCTGATGCCTTTGAGCCTGCTCCGGGCAAAGAGGAAGTGGCACCAGCTGCACCTCAAGCTCAGCCAGCGCAAGGTGGAATTGAGACATACAGCGTCAAAGTCGATGGTCAGGTTTACGACGTCGAAGTGGGCCCTCAAGGTCAACTGACCTCGGTAGCCCCGTCAACTGCTGCACCTCAACAAGCGGCTGCTCCAGTTGCACCTGCAGGTAACTCTGAGATGGTTCCGGCACCTTTAGCTGGCAACATATTCAAAGTGAATGTGCAAAGTGGCGCTGAAGTCGCGGAAGGGGATGTCCTACTTATCCTCGAAGCGATGAAGATGGAAACCGAAGTACGAGCAGCCCGAGGTGGTATTGTTCAAGATCTTCACGTCAAAGAAGGTGATTCTGTGACGGTTGGTGCTCCACTGCTTAGCTTGGCGTAAGGGGCAATCATGGAAGGATTAATGACCTTATGGTCAGAAACAGGGATCGCTAACTTCGAGTTTGGCCAGATCTGCATGATCTTAGTTGGTTGTACCTTGCTATTTTTGGCGATCAGAAAGGGTTTTGAGCCGTTACTGTTATTGCCGATTGGTTTTGGCGCGATTTTAGCGAACATACCTAATGCAGGCTTCACTGATGAGGGGGGTTTACTCTACTACGTATACTACATAGGAATTGAGTCTGGGATTTTCCCACTGCTGATCTTCTTAGGTGTCGGGGCGATGACTGACTTCGGTGCTCTGATCGCTAACCCGAAAACCTTATGGCTAGGAGCGGCGGCTCAGTTTGGTATTTTCGCCACACTGTTTGGTGCAATCTTACTTAACTATGTGCCGGGTATGGAATTTAGTATGCCGGACGCAGCCTCCATCGCGATTATCGGTGGCGCAGATGGCCCAACAGCTATCTTCTTAGCAAGTCAGTTATCACCGGATCTTCTTGGTGCGATTGCGGTTGCGGCATAC
The DNA here is from genome assembly GCF_043642085.1 of Vibrio hepatarius. Lineage (GTDB taxonomy): Bacteria > Pseudomonadota > Gammaproteobacteria > Enterobacterales > Vibrionaceae > Vibrio > Vibrio hepatarius_C. Next base: position 121,050 of record NZ_JBHZSA010000009.1, read on the forward strand.
AGCTACATGGCTTTGGTGCCGATCATTCAACCACCGATCATGAACGCACTGACAACGCCGGAAGAGCGCAAGATCAAAATGGCTCAGCTGCGTCATGTTGGTAAAGGTGAAAAGATCCTATTCCCACTAGCGGTATTGCTGATGACGATCTTATTCCTACCATCGGCAACGCCACTCGTCGGTATGTTCTGTTTGGGTAACCTGATGCGTGAAGCTGGCGTCGTCGATCGCTTGTCGAAAACGGCGCAAAATGAGTTGATCAATATTGTGACCATTTTCCTCGGTCTTGGTGTTGGCTCTAAGCTACAAGCGGAAGAGTTCTTAAACGTAGAAACACTCGGTATTTTGGCCTTAGGTGCGGTTGCCTTCAGTATCGGTACTGCCGGTGGTGTATTAATGGCTAAGGTGCTTAATAAGTTTTCGAAAGAAGACATTAACCCACTTATTGGTGCCGCAGGGGTTTCTGCAGTACCAATGGCGGCACGTGTGGTAAACAAGGTTGGCCTTGACGCTAACCCGCAAAACTTCCTGCTTATGCATGCAATGGGTCCTAACGTTGCGGGTGTACTTGGGTCTGCGGTAGCCGCGGGTATTTTGTTAGCACTTGTAGGTTAATGAAAGTTGGCGTTAATTAATGGTCAAATTGAGAGCAAGTGGTTAACTTGCCATCAATAAATGGTATATATTCAAAGGGATGCTTTCGCATCCCTTTTTTGTATCGGTAGGGAATAAAAGAAATGGAAAACAAACAAATCGCTATCTCTAAGTTCGGAGACCCAGAAGTTCTCGTTGTTCAAACTTCTTCAATGCCAGAGCCTAAAGCAGGGGAAGTCTTAGTCAAAGTCCACTTTGCTGGTGTGAACCCTATCGATGTCAAAACGCGGGCTGGTCTTGGCTGGGCTGCTTCGGAAAACAAAGACAACCTCCCTTGGGTGCCAGGGTATGACATTTCAGGCGAGGTCATAACTCTTGGCCAAGGCGCTGAACGATTCGGTATAGGTGATAACGTCGCAGGCTTTATCGGTTTCCCATTAGCTGGCGGTGGCTATAGTCAGTACATATCGGTACCAGAAAGTGCACTTAGCTTAGTACCTAGCTCGATTACTCTTGAAGCAGCCGCTGCTCTCCCTCTTGCTGGGCAGACGGCATTGCAAGCGTTAGATAAAGCGGGCGTTAATGAAGGGGATCGCGTGCTTATCTTGGCAGGTGCAGGCGGCGTGGGTCATATCGCAATTCAAGTTGCTGTGGCTGCTAAAGCGGAAGTCTTCACCACATGCAGTGAAGCGAATCTCGATTACATGGCCACGTTAGGTGCTCATGCCGTGAACTACCAATTTGCGCCAGTTTCAGAACGAGTTGAAGAAGCCGATGTACTTATTGATTTAGTCGGCGGTGATGCTGCACTTGATGCACTCAAGTGCTTGAAAGATGGTGGTAAAGTTGTCACAGTACCGACCCTAAGTGCTGAGCTGATTTGCGAAAAGGCAAAAATGCTTGGCTTTGAAGCATCGGGAATGTTGGTTGATCCGAACCCAGAACAGCTTGATGCGCTGCTGTACATGGTCAGTGTTGGACTAGTGAAAACTGAAATCCAACAGGTATTTGCCATGAGTGAGGTGGGCGAAGCTCATCGACAAATTGAAACGGGACATACGAGAGGCAAGATCTTGCTTGATATGCAATGCTAGAAGCGTTTAACAGCGCTTTTGAATCCTTCGCTTTATGGTTTTCTGATTCTGCACTCTGGGTACTGTTTTTTAGCGGTTTCCTGAGTGCTACCTTGTTGCCTGGCGGTTCCGAGGCAGGTTTAATCGCGACTCTCAGCTTAAACCAATACTCCACTTTTATGATTATTTTAGTCGCCACCTTAGGTAATACCTTAGGTGGCTTGACCAACTATTGGCTTGGCTTGTGGTTACCAAACCGAACTCAAAATGAAAAACATGGTCATAAAGCTCTACAGTGGCTGAATAAATACGGCTATTGGTCTTTAATTTTTAGTTGGTTGCCCGTGATTGGTGACCCATTATGTTTAGCCGCAGGTTGGCTACGTATGCGCTTTTGGCCATGTTTTTGGTTGATCTTAATTGGTAAAGCGCTGCGTTATACCGCGTTAGCAGCAATTTTTTACGGATTCTTTTAAGGGGATGTCATGAGAAAGATTTGGCTTGGTGCATTTTCTCTTGTCGCACTTTATGGTTGTGCTTCGAATAACCTACCTTCAGTTCCATTTTTTTCCTCTCTACCGGACGGCGTGACACTTGTTGAAGAAGTGGATGCCCAGCCCGGCAAGGCAATGATTCCATACTCTAAGTATGAGTTAGACAATGGCCTAACCGTTATATTATCTCCCGATCACTCAGACCCTTTGGTTCATGTTGATGTGACTTATCACGTCGGCTCTGCTCGCGAGCAAGTCGGTAAATCAGGTTTTGCCCACTTCTTTGAGCATATGATGTTTCAAGGCAGTGAAAACGTGGGTGATCAGCAACACTTTAAGATCATTACCGAGGCGGGTGGTACGTTAAATGGCACCACGAATCGTGACCGTACCAACTACTTTGAAACCGTTCCATCCAACCAGCTAGAAAAAATGCTCTGGCTAGAATCTGATCGCATGGGCTTTTTACTTGATGCGGTTTCACAGCGTAAGTTTGAGATTCAGCGTGACACGGTCAAAAATGAGCGTGCCCAGAACTACGATAATCGCCCTTATGGTTTAATGTGGGAAAAAATGGGCGAAGCGATGTACCCAGAAGGCCATCCATACTCGTGGCAAACTATTGGTTATGTCGAGGACCTTGATCGTGTCGATGTGAACGATCTTAAAGCCTTCTTCTTACGTTGGTACGGACCAAATAATGCGGTCTTGACCATTGGTGGTGATATCGACACCAAACAAACTTTGGAATGGGTGAACAAGTACTTTGGTTCTATTCCAGCGGGGCCTGAGGTTGAGCAAGCGCCAAAACAACCAGCGAGTTTATCCGAAGATCGCTACGTAACACTTGAAGACCGTATTCAACAGCCAATGTTAATGATTGGCTGGCCAACAAAATATAACGGTGCAGAAGAGCAAGCGTCGCTAAATGCGTTAGCTAATGTCTTGGGTAACGGTGCCAACAGCCTGCTCTATCAAAAATTAGTGAAGACCCAGAAAGCGGTCGATGCGGGCGCATTCCAAGATTGTGCTGAGCTGTCATGTACCTTCTACGTTTATGCCATGGCGCCGTCTGGCGAAAAAGGCGCATTAAAGCCACTTTATCAAGAGTTGATGCAGACCTTAGCTGAATTTGAAGCGAAAGGTGTCGATGATAAGCGTCTTGAGCAGATCACAGGTATGGCGGAAGCCAATGCGGTTTTCGCCTTGCAAAGTGTGCGCGGTAAAGTGTCTCAATTGGCGTCGAATGAAACCTTCTTCTCGACACCGGACCGTATTCAATCTCAGCTAGAGCAGATTCGCTCAGTTACCCCTGAATCTGTCATGGATGCCTATAAGACTTACGTCAATGGCCATCATAAGGTTGCGCTAAGTGTGGTTCCTCGTGGCAAAACTGAGCTAGCAGCTGCGCCAGCCAATTTTGTTACGCCACCAAGAACGTTGCCGGAATACCAAAAAATTACCGATGATCAATTGGCCTATCGTAAAGCAGACGATGATTTTGACCGCTCAGTGATGCCGGAAGTAGCGGAAGGGGTTAAAGCGCAGATGCCAGACCTATATCGCTTATATTTCGATAATGGTGCTGAGTTACTTGGAACCGTGAGCTCAGAAACACCAACCGTACAGCTAGAGATCAGTTTCCCTGCGGGTGAGCGCTACGTGCCGCGTGGCAAAGAAGGCTTAGCGAATCTGACTGCGGCGATGATGCAAGAGGCGACGCTGGACTCATCGCTAGAAGAACTTGAAGCTAAGTTAAATAAACTTGGTAGCAGTATTTCGATCAATGCAGGTAACTACACCACCAGTATTTCAGTCTCAAGTTTAGAGAAAAATCTTACCGAGACTCTAACGCTGGTGGAAGAAATACTCTTCAAGCCAGCCTTCCGCGAACAAGATTTTGAGCGAATCCAAAAACAGATGTTGGAAGGTTTAGTCTATCAGCATCAAAAACCTAGCTGGTTAGCCTCTCAGGCGACGCGACAAGTACTCTTCTCAGGCTCTGTTTATCAGCGTCCAACGGATGGCACTGAAGCCTCAGTTGCTAAGCTGACGCTTGATGATGTTAAAGCTTTCTACAAACAGCATTACACACCACAAGGCGCACAAATTGTGGTCGTCGGTGACATCTCTAAACGTCAAGTTAAGCAAGAGCTGGCTTTTATCGATAGTTGGCAAGGTGAAGTTGCGCCGCTACTAAGACCACAATTAGTCAAACCACTTGCTCAGCAGAAGGTTTTCTTAGTTGATAAACCAGGAGCACCGCAGAGCGTTGTGCGTATGGTTCGTCAAGGTCTGCCGTTTGATGCCACTGGTGAAGTTTACCTAACTCAGTTAGCTAACTTTAATCTTGCGGGTAACTTCAATAGCCGTATCAACCAAAACCTCAGAGAGGACAAAGGCTACACTTATGGTGCGAGTGGTTACTTAGCGTCAAATAGAGAAGTGGGAGCGATTGTTTACTCAGCTCAAGTACGCGCAGACTCAACGATTCCATCAATTTTGGAAATGAAAAAAGAGCTAGCTCACTACAGTGAACAAGGCATGACTGACGATGAAATGAAATTTTTACGCTTAGCAGTCGGTCAACAAGATGCACTAAAATATGAAACGCCTTCACAGAAAGCTGGGCTACTTAATAGTATTTTAGCTTATAGCTTGGATGAAGATTACTTGAAGCAACGTAATGAGATCGTTGAATCAGTCAAAAAGCAGACTCTTGATGAGTTAGCAAACAAGTGGTTTAACCCTGACGAGTACCAAATTATCGTAGTAGGGGATAAGAAAACGCTGAAACCACAACTAGAAAGTTTGCATATTCCGATAGAAGAGCTTGAAATCATCCGTTAGAGTACACATAACATAGTGCATGCGAAAGGGTGACAACGCTCACCCTTTATAAAATTTTGTATAGCCAGTTTGGTATCACTACCAAACCACTGATATAAGCGAACCTCATTTTGACTGAATTTGCTGCGCGACTTGAGCGAGTTGCACAAAACCCAGAAGTATTTAAGAGTTTTGGACGTGGTATCGAGCGCGAGACGCTACGCTACCAACAAGATGGTCACCTCGCGACAACCCCTCATCCAAGTGAGCTGGGTTCAGCTTATGCCAATAACTGGATAACGACAGACTTCTCTGAATCACTATTGGAGTTCATCACGCCAGTTTCGACGGACATCTCGACGCTTACAGCGCAGCTAGAAGATATTCATCACTTCACTCAGACTAAGTTAGGTGAAGAGAAAATGTGGCCGCTTTCGATGCCGTGTTTTGTTGGTGATGAAGATGACATCAACTTAGCGCAATATGGCTCGTCAAATTCAGGCAAGATGAAAACCCTATACCGCGAAGGTCTAAAAAGACGTTACGGTAGTTTGATGCAGATTATTTCTGGCGTTCATTTTAATTTCTCATTCCCAGAAACGTTTTGGGACCAATTGTTTGGTGAGCAATCAGAACAGCAGCGTCAGGACAGTAAGTCAGAAGCTTACTTTGGCTTGATCCGAAACTATTACCGTTTTGGCTGGTTAATCCCGTACTTTTTTGGTGCATCACCTGCGCTGTGTTCGTCGTTCATTCAAGGGCGAGAGACAACGCTACCGTTTGAAAAAATTGGTGGGACTCTATTCTTACCAAATGCGACCTCATTACGTATGAGTGATTTAGGCTATACCAACAGCGCACAAAGCTCATTGAAGATTGGTTTCAATAGTTTAGATGAGTATCTAGATGGCCTAAACACAGCTATCCGTACTCCATCTGAAGAATTTGCCGAGATCGGCGTAAAAGTTGATGGTGAGTATCGTCAGCTAAACAGCAATGTACTGCAGATTGAAAATGAATTGTACGCGCCTATTCGCCCTAAACGTGTGGCTAAATCAGGTGAAAAACCATCAGAAGCGTTAGCTCGCGGTGGTGTGGAGTACATCGAAGTTCGCTCACTTGACGTCAACCCATACAGCTCGGTTGGTATTGATGAAGACCAAGTTCGTTTCTTAGACCTATTTTTAGCTTGGGCTGCACTGACTGATTCAGAACCTATGGATTATTGTGAACAGGAATGTTGGCGTGAGAACTGGAATAAAGTCATTGCAGAAGGCCGCAAGCCTGGCTTAGAGCTACAAATTGGCTGCCGAGGAGAAGTACTGACCCTTCAAGACTGGGCCAAGCGCGTATTTGTTGAGTTAGTTCAGATTGCAGAGCTAATGGATGCGGCAAATGGCAGTGATGAATACCAAGCAGTGTGTTTTAAATTGTTGTCGTGGATTGATAATCCAGAGCTGACTATTTCAGGCCAGCTTTTGGCGGATACCAAACAGCATGGAGGTCTAGGCAAAGTGGGTTGTGCGTTTGGTAAGCAGTATCGCAATCAGCATTTAGACCATCAGTATCGAGTCTACAATGAGCAAGAAATGGAGCAGGAAGTAGAGCGTTCTCGCATTGCTCAACAGCAGGTGGAAGACGCTGACCTGTTAAACTTTGATGAGTTTCTGACTGACTACTTTGCATATCTGAAAGCGTAGGTTTAGCGTGAGAAAGCTATTGCTCCCTATCGTTGGTGCTATTGTTTTGAGTGGCTGTGCTACGGCTCCGCCGAAAAATCAGTCCAACCTGTGTGAAATCTTTCGTGAGAAACCGGGTTGGTACGACGATGCGCTGGATATGCAAGAGGAGTGGGGGACACCCGTTCAAGTCGCGATGGCTTTTGTCAAACAGGAAAGTAGCTATCGCCACGATGCCAGGCCGCCTAAGGATTACTTATTAGGCTTTATTCCTTGGGGGCGTGTCAGCAGTGCTTATGGCTATGCGCAAGCGCAAGACCCGGCATGGGATGACTTTCAGGATGCGACAGGACATGGCGGCTCACGAACTGATTTTGCCGATGCCTTAATGTTTATTGGTTGGTATACCCATGAGACGCAAAGACAGCTTGGTGTTTCCAAATGGGATTCTTACAATCAATATTTGGCTTACCACGAAGGACGTGGTGGTTTTAAAAGAAAAAGTTACCAAGCTAAACCGTCGTTGATTAAAGTCGCACGTCGCGTTGAACAGCAAGCAAAAGATTATGGTTGGCAACTTAAGCAGTGCCGACAAGAATTAGAAGACAATCGAAGCTGGTTCTTTTAAGAGCAGTTAACATGGAGAAGGACAATGCCGTTATTAGATAGTTTTACCGTAGATCACACACGTATGAATGCACCTGCTGTACGTGTAGCGAAAACAATGACCACCCCGAAAGGCGATACGATTACGGTATTTGACCTGCGTTTTACTGCGCCAAATAAGGATATTCTGTCTGAGAAAGGCATCCACACTCTAGAGCACCTTTACGCTGGCTTTATGCGTAATCACTTAAATGGTGAGAGTGTGGAGATCATCGATATCTCACCAATGGGCTGTCGTACTGGTTTCTACATGAGCCTGATTGGTACACCGCAAGAACAGCAAGTTGCGGATGCTTGGTTAGCGGCAATGCAGGATGTATTGAAAGTTGAAAGCCAGAACAAGATTCCTGAGCTGAATGAGTACCAGTGTGGTACAGCGGCAATGCACTCTCTTGATGAAGCGAAGCAGATTGCTGAAGCGATTCTAAAGTCTGGTATTTCGGTTAATAAAAACGATGAGCTAGCACTACCAGAATCAATGCTAAAAGAGCTTAAAGTCGACTAATTGAACATTGGCTTGATAGAAATAAAAAAGGAAGGCACTGGCCTTCCTTTTTTTGTATCACTCTAGAATGTATCTAGTTTGCTTTAGGTAGTACCACGACTTGAGTCTTGGCCCAAATATCGTGGAAGCCTCGCTTGTGAGGATCAAGCGGAACGGTAAAGTTTGCTAAACCAAAGCCTGAAGTGCCGATACGAATCAAAGCTTGAGTAACAGAAACTGCCGTTCCATCATTGCTACGTAGGTGCAGTTTCCAAGCACGCATGCCGAGTGTTTGCCCTGCACGAGTCCAGAAGAACACAAAGAAGTAGATCCAGACGAACGCTAAGTAAGCTGTGTATACCGGGCTCCAAATAGGGTGGTTAGTTAGAAAGTCGCTGACATCAGCGTAGCCGCCAACATCGAAAATCCCCATTGCCATTAATGCATGCAGAATAGCAATAATGATACCCGCTGCCATCATCTCAACTGCGATGATAATTAGCCCATCATAAAAGAGTGCTCCCAGACGGCGAAATAGCCCTGCTGGTGGCAAAGTGTCAGTTGTTGACATAAAACCCACTTACCAAAATAAAATAAGGCGAAAGAATAAAGCTTCAGTTTAGATCTGAAAAGAGAGCTTGCGCACAGCTTATCAATTTATGGCGATTTTATCGGCAAACGGCAATCAATTCAGTCTTTTGCACTTGCACGAATCATCGGCATACGTATAATGCCAAACATCGACAGGCTAATGCCTCAAGATAATGCCGGTATGGTGAAATTGGTATACACGACGGATTCAAAATCCGTTGCCTTCGGGCGTGGCGGTTCAAGTCCGCCTACCGGTACCATATTTAAATGATAAAGCCTCAACAAATGTTGGGGCTTTGTTGTATCTGAGGTATGGGTAGCGTCGCCTTATCACTACCACATATAGAAAGGTCGCTATTTTTAGCGGCCTTTCGTCGTTTTTAAGGCAGTTAAAATGAGTGATTTAAGCGCAGAGCAACAAAACTGTGTCACATAAGTTTACAGTGCGTGAAACCGTAGGGCTTTACATCTGAGGCTGAGCAAGGAACAATCTCTCCGAGTATAATTAATAGATACGCTTTAAACTGAGAAATTATGAGTAATATGGCCAACAAAAAGTCGAACCCCTTGTTCGAGATCCTCTTCAACGTATTTCTACCGTCTTTCATTTTGATGAAGTTCAGTGGCGAAGAGCACTTAGGCACAGCACTAGCTCTTATTGTCGCGTTAGCCTTCCCTGTGGCATACGGCGGTATGGAGCTTATTCGCAACAAGAGATTCAACTTTATTGCCGCGCTTGGTTTTGTCAGCGTGCTATTAACGGGTGGTATTGGCTTACTTGAGTTAGATACCCAGTGGTTAGCCGTTAAAGAGGCGCTCATCCCTGGTTTGATTGGCTTAGCGGTTTTAGGATCTACGTTTACTCGTTACCCATTTATGCAGAAGGTGATCTTCACGCCAACACTGCTCAATATGTCATTGATCGAAGAACGATTAGAGCAATCAGGTAACCCAGCCGCGTTTGAGCGCTGCTTAATGAAGTCGAACTACTTGTTCGCATGTACATTTGCTTTTTCTTCGGCGATGAACTATTTCCTTGCAACATGGATTGTGACTAGTCCAGCCGGTACCGCTGCATTTAATGAAGAGCTAGGTAAGTTGACTCTTTATAGTTACCCAGCGATAGCGATTCCAAGTATGTTGATGATGATGGGGATCTTTTACTACGTATGGCGTCAGGTTCGCACTATGACTTCACTTGAGACAGAGCAGATCTTCAATATCAAATAACATCAAGTTAAGTATCATTTCCAAAGCCCAGCGATTTCGCTGGGCTTTGTCTTTTTTGTTTTTGGCTAAGTAACTGGAATAGCCTGAGCGAACGGTAGAGAGGGGGAAACTGTGTATTTTCTTCTCAGCGATATGGCGCGTACTGCTGCTTTGAAGCTGAGTCATTTGATTGCAAAATCTGACATTGAGATAAATGAGCAATTTGAACCACAGCTCAAAATTCGTCATTCTCTCAAAGTTATTAGATAAATTATTCTGTTTTCTCTCGCCTTTTCAAAAAGTTGTCTATCTTCTTATATAGAGCAAGGAGATAAATAATGTATAAATTAACCCCATACCTATTTTTTGCTGGTCGATGTGAAGAGGCGCTAGAGTTCTACCATAAGTGCTTTGGTGGCGTTGTGGTGACTAAGCAATACTTTAAAGATGCACCGCAAGTAATTGAAGGTGCCGACCCTCAATGGATTATGCATGCGGAGTTTGAAGCGTTTGGCATGAAACTGATGCTGTCTGATGGTATGGTCGCAAAAGAGTTGACGGGTAATAACGTAGCGCTATCCATTGTATTGGACGATCTCGATGAGCAAGCTAGGTTATATGACAAGCTCCTTGAAGGAGGGCATATTATGATGCCTCTTGAAGATACATTTTGGGGAGCGCGCTTTGGTAAGGTTGAGGATCAGTTTGGTATTCGTTGGATGCTTCACTGTGATTTAGTCAAATAGTGTTACGTTATTGATCTCTCATTACAGTAGATGGGGAGTGAATTCGCATTCTCATTACTCTAAAATTATAAATTGATTGAAGATTGATAAGTTGTATATATCGTGGCAAGTATAAAAATTACTGTAGACAGATTACAGCCTGGGTTGCACATTCGCCTACCTGTTAAGTGGAATGAGCACCCGTTCTTATTTAATAGTTTCAAAGTTAAAGATGAAGAGACGATCCGCTTGATCCGCCACCTTGGTATCAAGCATGTCTTTATTAATCCAAATCAAAGCGATACAGAGCCACTGCCTCCTTCATCTCAAAGTGATGAACCTGTTAGTGAGAAGCCGGACGCCACTGAGTTAGAAGCAAAGAAGCTTTGGAAAGAGAAGCAAGACCGAATTGAAAAGCTGAGCGCCTACCGTCGCAGAGTTATTAACTGCGAAAAAGAGTTTGAACGTTCACTATCGCGTATGCGTGCCGTCATGAACAAGATTCGCAATCGCCCAGAGCAGGCGGTTGATGAGGCAAGCCAATTAGTTAACGATATCGTTGATAAGTTATTGAGTGACGATAATGTCACCCTTCATTTAATGAATGGTAAAAGTGAATTTGAAGATATCTACTTTCATTCACTTAATGTGTCTGTTGTCGCGATGATGATCGCGAAGGCGAAAAAGCTTAATGCTCAAGAGATAAAAGAAGTGGCATTTGCTTCATTGTTTCATGATATGGGCAAAGTCAAAGTACCGACGGCGATATTACGTAAACAGACGGTACTGACAGAACCAGAGAAGAACTATCTAAAGCTGCATACTAAATATGGTCTAGAGATTGCGGCTAATATGGAAAGCTTTCCGGAGAGTGCGCGAAATGTCATTGCTCAACACCATGAGCTGAATGATGGTTCGGGTTACCCGGAAGGACTAAAAGAAGACGCCATCGATCCGTTAACTCAAATTGTTGCGGTAGCGAATGCCTATGACAACCTTTGCCATAGCAATATTCCAGCGGAACAAAAGATCCCTTATGTGGCACTTTCTCATTTATATAAGAACTGCAAACACCTTTATAATAATGAGAACCTCAGTCTGCTGATTAAGTTCATGGGGATCTACCCACCGGGAACCGTAGTTCAATTGTCGAATGATATGGTTGGCTTAGTTATCTCTGTTAATGCCAAGAACATTCTTTTCCCTAATGTGCTTATCTATGATCCGTCCGTTCCGAGAACTCAAGCTCCGATCATTGATTTGGCTGAGAGAGAAATAAAGATAGTTAATGCAGTCTTACCTAACAAATTGCCAGATAAAGTGCGTGAATACCTAAACCCCCGCTCAAGAATTTCTTACTTCTTCGACTCTGACGACTAGTTATCCACAGATGTTTGTGTGTAACATTGGGGTATGTTGGGTGTAAATAGGGCTTTGAGTGACATTTGCTCACTTAAGCCTTTTTTATTGAAAAAATGCATTTTTTCTCTTGCCTTCGAAAAGGAACTCCCTATAATGCGCTTCCACTGATACGGCAGACGCCACAAGGCCTCAGCGGTGAATCAGTAAAGCCAATTAGTTAAATTTTGAATTGAAAAGTTTGAAATAAAAAATTCAAAAAAGTGTTTGACACTTGAGAATGAAACGCTAGAATGGCTGCCTCTTCCGAAGTGATGTGAGTCACAAAGAAGAAAGCTCTTTAACAATATAAACCTATCAATCTGTGTGGGCACTC
>NZ_JBHZSA010000010.1:0-121863 GCF_043642085.1 Vibrio hepatarius
AAATCCCCACTAACTTTGTTAGTGGGGATTATCATACGTCCCGAGGATCATTCAAGTCTCTAAACCGATCGGCATTAATGCCTTGACATGGGGTTTTTGTTAGGATTCTTGAGACTCTTCTAAATCTGAACTTTCAGCCGCTGATTCTATATCTATGCGCGTCACTCGCTGCAAGCCTCTTGGCAACAGACCGCCACGACGGCCACGCTCGCCACGGAAGTTCTCTAGATCGGACGCTTTCAGCCCTAACTTACGCTTACCAGCATACAAGGTCACCGAACTTCCCTGCGGCAAAGAGATTAAGTGAGAGACATACTCTTCACGCTCTTTCGCCTTCGCAGCCGGAATGTTGATGATCTTATTACCCTTACCTTTACCAAGCTGAGGCAAATCCTTAATTGGGAACAGCAGCATTCGGCCTTGGTTAGTAATCGTCAGGATTTCATCGGTATCTAAATTACTGATGGTTTGCGGAGAAATCACTTCAGAATTAGCAGGCAGTGTCACCAATGCCTTACCACTCTTGTTCTTAGACAGTAAGTCACTGCCCTTACAAACAAAGCCATAACCTGCATCAGAACCGATCAACCATAGCTGCTCTTCTTCACCCATCACAACATGGCGAATGCTGGTGCCTGCATTGATGTTAAGACGACCCGTAATTGGCTCACCTTGGCTACGTGCAGATGGCAAAGAATGAGATTCTAGCGAGTAGCTTCGGCCATCATTGCCAAGGAATACCGCTTGCTGGCTACTCTTACCGCGCGCATGAGCAAGGTAGTTATCACCAGACTTGTAGTTTAACCCTTCAGCATCAACATCATGCCCTTTCGCGTGGCGAATCCAGCCTTTCTCTGATAGAACAACTGTGATTGGTTCACTTGGAACTAGATCGCGTTCAGTCAGTGCCTTCGCTTCAGCACGCTCAACCAGAGGAGAACGACGATCATCACCGTACTTATCTGCGTCAGCTTGAATCTCTTTCTTCAGTAAGGTATTCATCCGACGCTCAGAGCCAAGTAGTTTCTCTAGCTTCTCACGCTCTTTTTCAAGCTCATCTTGCTCGCCACGGATTTTCATCTCTTCTAGCTTAGCTAGGTGACGAAGTTTGGTATCTAGAATCGCGTCCGCTTGAATTTCGGTAATGCCAAAGCGTGCCATTAATACCGCTTTAGGATCATCTTCAGTGCGGATGATCTCGATCACTTCATCAAGGTTTAGATACGCAATCAACAAACCTTCAAGGATGTGCAAACGCGCCATCACTTTATCAAGACGGTACTGTAAACGACGACGAACGGTAGTGCGACGGAACTCAATCCACTCAGAAAGAATCTGTACTAGACCTTTCACCTGTGGACGGTTGTCGAGACCAATCATGTTCAGGTTTACACGGAAATTTTTCTCTAAATCCGTTGACGCAAACAGGTGGTTCATCAACTGGTCACAGTCGATTCGGTTTGAACGAGGCACAACAACAATACGCGTTGGGTTCTCATGATCCGATTCATCACGCAGATCATCCACCATTGGCAGCTTTTTCGCGCGCATTTGGTTAGCAATCTGTTCAAGCAGCTTCGCGCCCGATACCTGGTGTGGCAAAGCAGTGATAACAATATCAGAGCCTTCTTTATGCCAGACCGCACGCATCTTGATACTGCCGCGACCAGTGCGGTAGATCTTCTCAAGATCCGCTCTAGGTGAAATGATCTCTGCTTCGGTCGGGTAATCAGGACCTTGAACAAAGTTCATCACGTCCGGCAGTTCTGCTTTAGGATGATCGATCAAGTGAATCGCTGCATCAGCCACTTCACGCACATTGTGAGGCGGAATATCAGTAGCCATACCTACGGCGATACCGGTCACACCATTCAATAGAATGTGCGGTAGACGCGCAGGTAGCATTTGCGGCTCTTTCATCGTGCCGTCAAAGTTAGGCTGCCACTCGACCGTACCTTGGCCAAGTTCACCTAGCAGTACTTCAGCAAACTTAGACAGTTTCGCTTCGGTATAACGCATCGCGGCGAACGACTTAGGGTCGTCTGGAGCACCCCAGTTACCTTGACCGTCGACTAGTGGGTAACGGTAAGAGAATGGTTGTGCCATTAATACCATCGCTTCATAACACGCAGAGTCGCCGTGTGGATGGTATTTACCTAACACGTCACCAACGGTACGTGCTGATTTTTTATATTTTGCTGCTGCCGAGAGACCAAGCTCCGACATTGCATAAATAATACGTCGTTGAACCGGTTTCAAACCATCGCCAATGTATGGCAATGCGCGGTCCATAATTACGTACATTGAGTAATTCAGATAAGCGTCTTCGGTGAACTTGCGCATCGGCAACTGTTCAACGCCATCGTATGTAATCTCACTAGACATTCATTAAACCTCTGCCATATCACCGTTAGATTGCAGCCAGTGTCGACGGTCATCCGCACGCTTCTTACCTAGCAACATATCCATCATTTCCATGGTCTGCTCATTGTCATCAATGGTTAACTGAACCAGACGGCGAGTATTTGGATCCATGGTTGTTTCACGCAGCTGAAGTGGGTTCATCTCACCCAGACCTTTGAATCGCTGCACGTTGATTTTGGCTTTTTTCTTCGATAGGCGCTCTAAGATGCCCTCTTTCTCATCATCATCTAGGGCATAGAACACTTCTTTGCCGCAGTCGATACGATACAGAGGAGGCATCGCAACATAGATATGACCCGCTTCCACTAGCGCGCGGAAGTGACGAGTAAACAGAGCACATAATAACGTCGCGATGTGTAGACCATCCGAGTCCGCATCGGCAAGGATACAGACTTTGCCGTAACGTAGGCCATCGAGATTATCGTTATCAGGGTCGATGCCCAGCGCCACCGAAATGTCATGCACTTCTTGAGACGCGAGTACCTGGTCTGCAGAGACTTCCCATGTATTCAAGATCTTACCACGCAGTGGCATCACAGCTTGGAACTCACGATCACGGGCTTGTTTCGCTGAGCCGCCTGCCGAGTCACCCTCGACAAAGAAGATTTCAGTGCGATTTAAATCTTGCACAGAACAGTCTGTCAGCTTGCCTGGCAGTGCAGGGCCTGATGCCACCTTCTTACGCACAACTTTCTTGCTTGCGCGCATACGGCGGTGAGCATTAGCAATACACACTTCTGCCAGTTGTTCAGCAAGTTGCGGTTTTTCGTTTAACCACAAGCTGAAGGCATCTTTTACGACGCCAGAAACAAACGCTGCTGTTTGACGCGATGAGAGACGCTCTTTAGTTTGACCGGCAAACTGAGGATCTTGCATCTTCACCGATAAAACGTAAGAACAGCGGTCAAAGATATCGTCACCAGTTAGCTTAACCCCGCGAGGAAGCAAGTTACGGAACTCACAGAACTCACGCATCGCATCAAGTAGACCTTGGCGTAGACCGTTAACGTGCGTACCACCTTGCTTGGTTGGGACCAAGTTAACGTAACTTTCTGTGATCATCTCGCCGCCTTCTGGCTGCCAGATCACCGCCCACGTGGCCATCTCCGTATCAGCAGTAAACTCGCCGATATACGGTTCCGCAGGAAGAACTTCATAGCCTTTAACACCTTCAGAAAGGTAGTCTTTTAGGCCATCTTCATAGAACCACTTATGTTCTTCGTTGTTCACTTTGTCGCTGAAAGTAATCTCTAATCCAGGGCAAAGAACCGCTTTCGCACGCAGGTTGTTCACCAAGCGTAACGCGGAGAATTTGTAGCTATCGAAGTATTTTGCGTCTGGCCAGAAATGTACTGAAGTACCGGTATTACGGTGACCACAAGTGCCTGTCACAGTAAGTTCAGTGACTGCGTTACCGCCTTCAAAAGCAATTTCATGTATTTCACCACCACGTCGCACAGTCACTTCAACGCGCTTAGAGAGCGCATTTACTACTGAGATACCAACGCCGTGTAGACCGCCAGAAAACTTATAGTTGTCGTTAGAGAACTTACCACCAGCATGTAGCTTGGTCATAATAAGTTCGACACCTGAGATACCTTTCTCAGGGTGAATATCAACCGGCATGCCTCGACCATCATCGATCACTTCTAGTGATTGGTCAGCATGGAGAATGACTTTGATCTTTTTTGCATGCCCAGCAAGTGCTTCATCGACCGAGTTATCAATAACCTCTTGTGCAAGATGGTTTGGACGCTCTGTCTCGGTATACATGCCAGGACGATGTCGTACTGGGTCAAGACCTTCAAGAACCGAAAGGTCTTTCGCATTATATTGTTCAGTCATAATACGGAATATCTTTATAAAGAATAAATGGAGTAGCTAAACAGGCAGGTAAATATATGCTCAATGATTTTTACTCATTGAGAGTGCGAACAAATTCGAATCGCTTTAAATCCTGCTTAGCACAGGAGAAACATAGTCTGGAACAGACCTAATTATGTCAAGAGAGATAAGTAAGTAACAAGTAAAATTATGACTCTTCCCTCAATGAGAGTCAGAGTTGTAAGAATTCGATGATTTGTGCAGGGTAACGTTCGAAGTCAACAAAGCTATGATCCCCCCCTTCTTCTACCGTTTGTCTAGCACCGGAAAAATGTGTCACGGCTTGGCGATAATCAAGAACTTCATCTTCCACTTGCTGCAATAGCCAAAAGTCAGACGGGGATGCAATCGATGGTGTATCTAACGCTTTGAGCTCATCAATATGCACAGCTTCCAGAAAGTACTTTTCGTTGGTATATGGGTTTTCTTGCTCACCAAGAAAGTCGACCAGTAACTCGTAAGGTTTTACCGCAGGGTTGACCACCACCGCCTTAAAGCCAAACTGAGCATTAAGCCACATTGACATATAGCCACCAAGAGAGCTGCCCACCAATCCGATACGATAATCGTCTTTATATTGATTAACGATATCCAACAGCAGTGCAGAAGCCGACTGCGGGAAGCACGGTAAACGCGGGATGACTACTTTGATATCTGGCCTCTGCTCTTCGCAGTACGCTTTCATTACGTTCGCTTTGTGCGATAAAGGTGAGCTGTTAAAGCCATGGATATAAAGTAGCAATGACGGTTTCATTAGTAGCCTGCAGAATTAAAATCGGGTTGGAAGCTGCCTGGTTTTAAACGTTTCACTTCAGTAGAGACTGAGCCATCGTTGTGCAGCTCTAGTTCACGCCAGCCTGGTGATAAAGTATCGAGAGAAAAGTCATCACAGTTAGGTTTAAACTGCACGCAGGTTGATGGAGTCGACATTACTTGGACGCCTTTATGCATCACGTTCATATCTTGATGAACATGGCCACACACTACCGCCTTAACGTTGTTATGCTTTTCTACCACATTCCAAAAGCTGTCCGCTTCTTTAAGCGTATGCTGATCGAGCCAGCGACTCCCGACCAAGATCGGATGATGGTGCAGCAACACCAACGTATTACGCTCAGGGTACTCAGTCAGCTTTTCATCGAGCATGGTTAACTGCTGCTCAGTTAAGAAGCCGTGTGGTACACCCACTACCTGTGAGTCAAGCAGCACCATTTGCCAGTGTTCACCAAGCAACACGTGTTCAACTTGCTGAATCTGGCTAGAAGGCAGCACCGAGTTCATGCTCGGCTTAAAATCGTGGTTCCCCGGCAACCAGAAACATGGCAGTTCAAGCTTTTCGATGCCTTGTTCAAAGTGCTGATAAGAGACCGCACTATGGTCTTGGGAGATATCACCAGTTGAGAGCATCGCATCGAAGCTTGCTCCACAATCAACAATTGCATCGACAACTGCATGAAAGCTGTCGAGAGTTTTGACACTTAACAAGCTACCGTCCAACGGCTCAAACAGATGAGTGTCGGTGACTTGTAGCAGCTTGATGCTGTTTTGATCTGATGAAATAGACGTAACTTTCAAAACAAACCCTAAATATTCAATGGGGTGCGACTAATACCCTGTCTTAAACAAAATGAAAGCCAATCACCCAAAAAACGGTTGAGCTGAACCTTTTCATCTTGTTGGAGCATTTTCTCATTTGGATAATCGTATCGGGCATTCACACGTTTCAGATGGTCACAAGCGCATACTTCTGCTACGCGAGCATCGTGGTAGAGCCTGACAGACATCGTAGGTAATGGAAATACTGGAACGTCATCACTTTGACAAATATCGACCAAAGTTGTGTACTTTGTGACTTCTACCACTTGAATTTGGTAGGTCATATTGGCCGCTTGGTAGCAACGTACGTCATCGACACTCGGCTGATTAGGCAGCAAAGCATTCAATTTGGCGTAGTTTGTTTCATATGTCCGCATCAAATCAGATAAATCAACATGATACGGTTTCTTAATTGCTACTTGTTCCATTCTTCTTTCAAACGTTGATGATTGAGCTCTAGCCACTGCAAAGCAATGATAGAGGCGCCATTTTCAAATTTCCCATCGATAACCCACTGGTAAGCTTGTTGACGAGACATAACGTGAACACGAATATCCTCCCCTTCATAGTCTAAACCATGAACGCCATACGCTGTGCTCGCATCGACTTGGCCAACAAACACATCCAGCATCTCAGAACAGCCGCCTGAAGAAGGGTAGTAAGAGGTCACTTTTTCCAATAACCCGACTTCAATTCCTGCTTCTTCAACTGCTTCGCGGCGCACGACGTCTTCCGCAACTTCACCTTGGTCAATCATCCCGGCGACAATCTCAAGCTGCCAAGGGCTTTGGTGTTCCATTGCTCCGACGCGAATTTGTTCAATAATCACGACCTGATCACGAATAGGATCATAAGGAAGCATTGCAGCAGCATGACCACGTTCAAACATTTCGCGCTCGATCGGCTCACTCCAGCCACCTTCAAACAATCTATGTTTGAAGCGATATTTCACCATTCTAAAAAAACCCTGAAACAGTGTTTCTTTTGAGATTATTTCCACATCTTGGCGAGTAAACTGTTCATCTTGATTGTCAGACTGTTGCATTTGGCACCTCTCTGAGTGAATCTTATAGTTTACTCAGACAAAAGCTTAACTTCCAAGGGCATGGTTCAACTTTTTATACAATTTTTATAGATTCAGTTAAATTGATGAATTAAATTTATTGTACAAGTGGATAGTTAAGTGTAAAACTTTGCAAAGTATAGAGTGATTTACCATCAATTGAGTTAAACTCCCGATGAGACACCTTTTTCATATTTTGGCAGGAATAGGACTAATGAAGAAACTGCTTCCACTATTTATCAGTGCAGCACTAGGCGGACTAAGCACTAACGCTTTCGCTGACACACTGGCAGACATTTATAATCAAGCGAAAGAAAACGACCCTACGCTACTTAGCGCAGCTGCTCAGCGTGATGCCGCATTTGAGTCAGTGACTTCTAGTCGTTCATCTTTGCTACCGCAGATTAACTTAACTGCGGGTTACAACATCAACCGAAGTGATGTTGATCAAAGAGAAAGTGATAAGCTCACAGCAGGAATTAACTTCTCTCAAGAACTTTACCAACGTTCAAGCTGGCTGACTTTGGATATCTCTGAAAAGAGTGCTCGCCAAGCAGACGCTTCTTACGCTGCAAGCCAACAAGCATTGATTCTACGAGTTTCAACGGCATACTTCGATGTACTGCGTGCTCAAGACAACCTTGAATTTGTTCAAGCAGAAAAAGCGGCAGTTGGCCGTCAGCTAGAACAAACTAAGCAACGTTTTGAAGTGGGTCTATCGGCAATCACCGACGTACATGATGCGCAAGCACAATACGATGCAGTACTCGCTGATGAAGTATTAGCGCAAAATGACCTAGTGAACAGCTATGAAGGTCTACGTGAGATTACTGGTCAAGAACACTCGAACTTAGATGTGCTTGATACTAAACGTTTCTCTGCAAGCAAAACTTCGACAGCAATCGACGCGCTAGTCGATGAAGCTCAGCAGAAAAACCTAAGCCTACTGTCTGCGCGTATCGCTCAAGACGTAGCGAAAGATAACATTTCACTGGCAAGTTCAGGCCACTTACCATCTCTAACCTTAGATGGTGGCTACAATTACGGCGATGAAAGCAATGATAACGCAGGCTTTGTTGGTGACTACAACGACTTCAACGTTGGCGTGAACCTAGTGGTTCCACTATACACTGGTGGTAACATTAGCTCACAAACCAAACAAGCTGAATTCAGCTATGTTGCAGCAAGCCAAGATCTAGAAGCAACATACCGCAGTGTAGTTAAAGATGTTCGTGCATTTAATAACAACATCAACGCCTCAATCGGTGCACTACGTGCGTATGAGCAAACGGTAGTTTCAGCTCAATCAGCACTAGAAGCGACAGAAGCAGGCTTCGATGTAGGTACACGTACTATCGTTGACGTACTGGATTCGACTCGTCGCCTTTACGATGCGAACAAGAGCCTATCAAACGCGCGTTACGACTACATCCTAAGTGTCCTTCAGCTACGTCAAGCAGTAGGTACACTAAGCGAGCAAGATATCCTAGATATCAACGCTGGTCTTAAGAAAAGCTAATCAGTAATTCTATTGGCTTTACGTGAAAAAGGCTGACTCCGTATGGGGTCAGCCTTTTTTAACATCGAAGAGTTTTATCAACGATCAGTAAACAGTATCAATCTGAACGTTGTTCTCAACTAGCCACTCAACTTTGTCATTGTTATTAAGCAGCAAAGCAACGTTAACAGGTTGATTAGGGTCGACTGGGAATTGCCAAACAAACACCACTTCCCACTGGTTCGGGCTATGGGTGCGCATCTCAAGCAAATCGCCATCAATTACCCAAGTCTCATCACCTTGCTGAATCGAAATATTCTCGACATCTAACTCAGCAGGTAACGTTGCGTCTGACTCTAAATAGAGTGCGCCATGCAAGGTACTATCTTGCACTTCACCGATGGTCGGCATTTTGTTCAACCAAAGGTTACTCTTAAGCGTTACTGTTGACTCCGCAATCACTGCTTGATTATCTTGCTCCCAGCCCACTTGCTGAGTCGCACAACCGGCCAACAAAGCGACACCGAGCGAAACTAATGCTACTTTTTTCATTTTATTTACCTGTGTTGTTATTGAGCCATTCTTTGAGTATTTGAATATCATTTTCATACTCATTCTTCATTTCTTCAACCCAATCATCGATATTTTCCCACCAAGCAGGTAAATCCGGCGATTGCGCTTTCTGGGCCACTCTTTGAATATGTTTCAAACCAATAGAACCCGCTGCACCTTTAATTTTATGCGCTTCAGAGACAATCCCTTCTTGGTGTCTTGCGACCATATTAGAATCAAGCACTTGTAGATAGTCAGGCATCATATCTTCAAACATTTGAATACTATCTAGCACTGGTTGCGAACCAACAATACTGACGTAAGATTCAAGCATTTCTAGATCGAGTAATTGAGCGTATATCGAGCCGCCTTCAGGGACAGTTTCAGCCACCTCAGCCTGCGCTATGACCGCTTCTGTTTCACCCTGAGTAAACTTGGCTAATACATCCTGCACTGCTGTCACTGAGAGCGGCTTACTGATGGCGTCATCCATACCTCTTTCAAGATATTCTTGCTTATTCTTCAATACATTTGCCGTCAGTGCCACCAGCGGCGGAAGATCTGAGTAAGTGCGGCGGAAGTACTCGGCAATATCAAAACCCGTCATATCAGGCAATTGGATATCAAGGAACACCAAATCGTAGATTTCAGGATCAAACATCTCCATTGCTTCAGCGCCATTCATCGCGACTGACACTTCATGACCCATGCTCTCCAGTAACGAACGAGCCACAGTGATGTTGAGTTCAATATCTTCAACCATAAAGATGTTCAGTTCTTGCGACTGCAGTGAAGCCACCGATTGAGGCAATTCAACTTCAGCCAATGGCACACAAATAGTCACGGTAAAGGTACTACCAAAACCTTCTTCGCTCGAAACGGTAATATCACCATCCATCATGTTGATCAGTTGCTTAGATACCGCTAAGCCAATGCCGGTACCCACTGCATGCAAGTTGTCTTTGCCAGATTTCACTTGGTAGTACATTGCGAAGATCTTATCCAGCTCAGATTCTGGAATACCAATACCGCTGTCTTCGATTTCCATAATGATATGAGCATGTTCATCGATCACTTCAGAGCTCACGGTCATTACCACCCCGCCCTCTTTGGTGAACTTCATCGCATTGCTGATAAGGTTCCAAAGCACCTGACGTAGGCGTGTCGCATCGACCTCAATTCCGCTTGGCAGTTCGCTCAACCTTTCGAGATCAAAACGCAATCCCTTCTGTGACGCCATCAGTGCCGAAATGCTCTCCATCTCCGCGACAAACTCTTCAAAGTTGAGCGCTGACGGGAAAAGCTCCAGTTTACGGCGGTCAAATTTATCCATATCGATGATATCGTTAAAGATATTGCCAAGCGTAATCGCACTGACGTTGATGGTTTGCATGTGGCTACGCTGCTCTTGGGTCATTTGCGTATCCAGCAGCATACGACTTAAACCAACGATACCATTTAGCGGTGTTCGCAGTTCATGGCTAATGGTCGAAATGAAGGTGGTTTTATCGCGACTGGCTTTTTCTAGTGACTCTTCATGGCGCTTACGCTCGGTAATATCACGACCAAAGCCGACTAAGCCCAGGTGGCGGCCATCTTTGCTGTAGAAAGGCACCTTACGCAGTTCAAAGTAATTGCGGCGTCCATCAGGGTACTCCAACCATTGCTCATAAGTTAACGCTTGGTTGTCTGAGAATACTTTTTGGTCAGTATCAACAATTTGCTGAGCGACTTCTTTGCTATAGACATCCCAAGGCGTTAGACCAACCAATTGGCTTTCTTTCTTACCCGTCAGTTCTTCCATCGCTCTGTTACAGCCAGAGAAGACACCTTCTGCATTGCGGTAATAGATCAAATCCGGTGAAGCATCGATAAAAGAACGCAGCAAGGCGGTGCGCTCCGCGAGTTCTACCTGGGTTTTTTCGCGCTGATAGACCTCATTTTCCAAATCTTTCATCGCTTCTTCGCGCGCTTCTTCAGCCTTGATACGCTCTTCAATCTCTTGATTGAGCTTGGCAATGTTCTGCTGCAATTGGTTATTCAGTTCTTGGTCGCGAGAACGCATATCCTTGAGTTTTGAAACCAATTTAGAAAGACGCTGACGGGACTCTTCCAACTGATCGACAACCACCGAAAGAAAATAGACCGCCCAAGGAGTGATAAGTAGGCCAAAGAAGACAGAGCGGACAATATCGATATCATCCACATGACCATTGAGAACAAGCGTGATACCCACTTGAACAACGACCGCAAGCGCAACCAAAGCTAAAGCAAGTAAGATGGAGAAACGCAGAATACCCAATTTAACCAGAAGGTCGACATAATACTGGGCGAGATTTTTTATCGGTTTCATTGAAAGCTCCGCGAAAAAACGATAGATAAATTCTACCTGTTTTACCTAGCGACAGCTAAAAGAATCCTTAACGAACAAAACGTTAATTCTCTGATGTGTGATGCACACAGGTTTGGTTACGCCCATTCGCTTTGGCCTGATAGAGGGCACTGTCTGCCAAGGCAACGATGGACTCACTATTATCGAGAGGCTGTGGAACAATAGAAACAAGACCAATACTGGCCGTGACGATGTCGGAGACTTTAGAAGTATTATGTGCCAACGCTAACTCAGCGACACCTTGATGAATACGCTCAGCCACTTTCTTCGCCCCTTCAGAGGTAGTGTTAGGCAAAATAAAAGCAAACTCCTCACCACCATAACGAGCAACACTGTCGCTTGAGCGAGGTAGTACTTTTTTGAACACCTCAGCGACTTTGATCAACGCTTCATCACCGCGTTGGTGACCATAATAGTCATTGAAACCTTTGAAGTAATCGATATCGCACAGCATCACCGTCATCGGTTTCTGCTCGCGAATATGGATATGCCACAGTGTATCGAGCTGCTCATCAAAACGGCGGCGATTGGCAATTTGTGTCAGGCTATCGATGAAACTGAGTCTTTCTAGCTCTTGGTTGGCTTCTTCAAGTTTCTGCTCCGCTAGGTATCGCTCCGATACATCACGGGCCATCACCAGCACCCCATTTGTCCCCGATGCAGGATCTCTGAACGGAGATTTAACTACATCGTACCAAATGAACTGACCATTGCTGTTCACTACACGGTCGATATAACGCAACGACTTGCCTTCATGCAGGACCTTGTTATCGGTTTCGGATAAGCGACTGTATGACTCATTAGGAATCACGTCTTGCAAACGCTTACCAATAAGATCATCCACTTCAGCAATACCAAGCGCTTTAACAAACGGCAGATTACACGCTTGATAAACCATGTTCTCATTAAAAATACCAATAGAATCAGGGCTAGATTCTAATATGTTCTGCAAAATGGTATCGCGCTGCGCCAATGCGACTTCGGTATCTTTACGCTTTTCCATCTCATCACGCAGACTCTTTTGCATATCATGCCAATCCGTCACATCATGGCTAATACCCAGCGTACCGATTTTCTCACCGCTCTCCGAAATCAGTGCGCTTTGGTAACTCTCAAGCAGACAACTTCGGCCATCTGGCGTGACAGTCCAACGTCTTTTACTGGCACGCCCCTTAATCACCCCTTCAATATCGGCAACGCCCTCATCCTCTCGGTTGTGCCAAAAGCGTTGGAAGGCTCGATTACTTGAAATAATCTGACCATCTTTATCTTTAATAAAAATCAGTTCAGATAAATTGTCGAACGCACTCTTTACTATCGATAAAGAGTTCACTTGATTCTTTAACTCTGCATCCGTTTTTTGGTGGGTAGAAAAGTAGAGCAACCAAGCACTTCGACGGCGGAAAATGGTCTTACGCCCAACCACATCTAACTCAATTTTACGACTTTTTGATAGCGGCCAACTGATGGTGTGAGCTGAGAAAAACCGTCCAGTGAACGGTGATACAGAAGTCAGTAAAAACTGCGGGGTAACAAGATCAGGTAACATGAAATTATTGCCAACCCGACGAACGCCGAGTACTTGGCTCGCAACCGAATTGGCCAGCAGCAATTCACCGCTCTTGCTATCGATAAGAAGTAAAGCATTGGGAGTGGTGACCAAAAGCTCAACTAAATGAGCTTGGTTACGAGCGTAGATCGCTGCGGTAGTAATAATAGCGAGTAAGATGATAACAAGATCAAAACCATGCCCGTGGGTCGTATCCCACAACCAAACTAATACTTGCTCCATCCCAATACTCAAACTCTATGACATACCCATTGTAAGGGTACAAAAGATATCAGCTTATTGCTTACTATTCAGCCTTTAATATTGGTTTTGTATATATAAACGCTTGATTGATTAGTGTCCCCTGAGCCCCATCACGGTTCAAAGCGCGGCCAATCTCCGTCATAGCTAGCCAGCGATTTTCACACCATAATGGCGCAAGTAACGTTGGCCTTCTCGCCGCTGAGGAGACACGGTGATAAACCACCTCTGGTGGCGTCATGCGGATCATTTCACTGGCAATAGATACATACTCGTCAAACTCAGGAGCTTCCAGTCGTCCTGCTTTCCAAGCCTTGGCCATGGTACTGCCTTCAACAATATGTAAGCCATGCAACTTAATACCGTCGGTCCCTACCGCCAGTACTTGCTCCATCGTAGCGACGTTATCTTCTCGCGTCTCTTTGGGTAAACCAACTATTAAATGTGTACAAACCTTGATCCCTAACGCACGAGCTCGCTTGGTAATCTCGGCATAGCATTCAAAGTCATGGCCACGGTTAATACGTTTAAGCGTCTGATTATTTGCAGTCTGCAGCCCTAACTCCAACCAAATCTCGTATCCCTGCTCGACATAGCCAGATAATAGATCCAGCACCGCATCAGGCACGCAATCGGGACGAGTACCGACACATAAACCAACGATGTCGGCCGCTTTTAATGCTTCCTCATACATGTTCTTCAGAACTTGAACTTCTGCATATGTGCTGGTGTAGGCTTGAAAGTAAGCGAGATATTTCTTCGCTCGATCAATCTCACCTGCGCGATCAATCAACTGATCATGAATGCTTTTTACTTGAGCCTCTTCGTCCGCAAATGACGCTACATTGCAAAACGTACAACCGCCGCGACCTATGGTGCCATCGCGATTGGGACAGCTAAAACCGCCGTGCAAAGTCAGCTTGTGGACCTTTTCTCCGTAACGACGTTGTAAGTCTTGCCCAATAGTGTTGACCAGCTCATGAAGTTGCATATTAACTCTTACCTGTAGATCGAAATGAATATCATTAAGATTAGTGTAATTTAATTACAGTTTTGAAAAATAATCGAGCGTAGAATGTAACGATTTCAAACAGGCGATAAGTTAAGCAAAGTCAATAAACATGCAGAAATAACGTGCCTCAGGCTAATTGTTACGCAAAAGTTAAACATATTATTCATTTAAACGACGAAAAAGTGGGCAACAGAGTCGAGTTTTGATTGCATTTCCGCCTAACTAAATTGTAGGATACTTACAGATTTTGCTGTTTTATGTATTTTAAATTACATAGAAAGTCGGCGAAACATCGGTGTTTTCCAACTCCTACCTATATAAATCACTAGATTGTGATACAAAAAAAATGGATTACACCAAGGATTGTTTTTCTCGCAATATTTTTCCTGCGAGATACGGAATGGAATCAAAGTCACCAACCTAGGCGACTTCGAATCATAAAAATAAAGGACAGGACGTAGAACTAGTTTCGACTAGCCCAATTGCGCCTATTTGAACTGGAAGGATGTATCCATGGTAGATAGAGAGCAAAGTTCACAAGGTCTATATACTCCAGAACTGGAGCATGACGCTTGTGGTATCGGTTTTGTTGCTCACCTTAAAAACCGCAAATCGCACGAAGTAGTGACGCAAGCATTGGATATGCTTGCACGTATGGAACACCGTGGCGGTCAAGGGTGTGACCCTTGCTCTGGTGACGGTGCCGGTATCTTGCTACAAAAACCTCACGAATTTCTTTTAGAAGAAGCCGTTAAGCTTGGTATTAAGCTGCCTTCATTTGAGAAATACGGTGTAGGTGTCGTACTTTTCCCTAAAGACGAACACAAACGCGCACAATGTCGCGACATTCTAGAGCGTAATGCTAAACGCCTTGAACTAGACGTTATTGGTTACCGTGTTCTACCAACTGACAACTCAATGATTGGTGCTGACCCACTAAGCACTGAGCCTCAGTTTGAGCATGTGTTTATCTCTGGTGGTCCTAGCATCACTCCTGAAGAGTTAGAACGTAAACTATACGTACTACGTAACTACACTGTACGTGTATGTTTAGAAAGCGTGTCGAACATTGGTGACGACTTCTACATCAACTCAATGTCTTACAAGACAGTGGTGTACAAAGGTCAGCTAACCACAGAACAAGTACCTCAGTACTTCTTAGATCTACAGAATCCAACGATGGTGAGTGCACTAGCACTGGTTCACTCTCGTTTTTCTACCAATACATTCCCACGCTGGCGTCTTGCTCAGCCTTTCCGTTACATTGCTCACAATGGTGAAATCAACACAGTTCGCGGTAACCTGAACTGGATGAAAGCCCGTGAAGCAATCATCGAATCTGACTTGTTTACTCAAGCAGAGATCGACATGCTACTGCCTATCTGTCAGGAAGGCAGCTCAGATTCATCAAACTTCGATATGGCGCTAGAGCTCCTAGTTCTATCTGGTCGTAGCCTGCCACATGCGCTAATGATGATGATCCCTGAAGCATGGCAAGAAAACAAAAACATGGATCCAACTCGCCGTGCGTTCTACCAGTACCACGCGAATGTTATGGAACCATGGGATGGCCCAGCATCGGTGTGTTTCACTGACGGTGTTCAAGTAGGTGCAACCCTTGACCGTAACGGTCTACGCCCTTCTCGCTACACAGTGACGAAAGATGACTTCCTAGTGATGGCTTCTGAGTCTGGCGTTGTTGAAATTGAACCAGAGAACGTTGAGTTCCGCGGTCGTCTACAACCAGGTCGTATTTTCGTTGCTGACCTAGAGCAAGGTCGCATCATTTCTGACGAAGAAGTGAAAGATGACATTGCCTCAGCGCAACCATACGAAAAGTGGGTTGAAGAAAACCTACTCAGCCTGAAGAAACTGCCAGATGCGAGCAACGAATTCAGCCAGCCTTCACCTGAGAAGCTACTGCACAAGCAGCAAGCGTTCGGTGTCAGCTCTGAAGAAGTGAACGAAATCATCGTACCTATGGCGAAAGATGGCAAAGAGCCGCTTTCTGCAATGGGTGCCGACTGGCCACTCGCGATTCTTTCGCACCAGTCACAACATCTATCAAACTACTTTAAACAGCTGTTTGCTCAGGTAACTAACCCGCCAATCGACCCGATTCGTGAGCGCATGGTTATGTCTCTGAACACTTACCTAGGTAAAGATCAGAACCTACTTGCAGAGTCTCCGGAACACTGTCAAAAAGTAGAGCTTGAGTCGCCAGTTCTGTCTAACTCTGAGCTAGAGAAGCTACGTGCTATCGATAACGAACACCTTCAAGCGAAGACACTAGACATCGTATTCCAAGCAAGTGAAGACGAAGGCAAATTAGAGCGTGCGCTGAAGCGTATCTGTCAGTATGCCGAAGACGCAGTCATCGATGGTTACTCCATCATCCTACTGACTGACCGCGCTGTTAACTCTAACCACGCAGCTATCCCAGCAATGCTGGCGGTTGGCGCGGTTCACCACCACCTAATCCGCAAGGGTCTGCGTGCTAAGTGTGACATCGTGGTTGAGACAGGTGATGCGCGTGAAACGCACCACTTTGCAACCCTAATCGGCTACGGTG
The DNA here is from genome assembly GCF_043642085.1 of Vibrio hepatarius. Taxonomy (GTDB): domain Bacteria; phylum Pseudomonadota; class Gammaproteobacteria; order Enterobacterales; family Vibrionaceae; genus Vibrio; species Vibrio hepatarius_C. The sequence goes on from NZ_JBHZSA010000010.1 coordinate 16,804, forward strand.
CAAACGCAGTGAACCCATACCTAGTTATCGAAACTATGGTTGAACTGCAGCGCACTAAGAAGCTTGACCCTGAAACCAATATTCGTGACCTATTTGAGAACTACCGTAAGTCAATCAACGGCGGTCTGCTGAAGATTTTCTCGAAGATGGGTATCTCTACGCTACAGTCTTACCACGGTGCACAGATCTTTGAAGCGCTTGGTATCAGCAAGTCTGTCGTTGATAAATACTTCACTGGTACCGTTTCACGTATCCAAGGTCTAACGATTGATGACATCGCCAAGGAAGTCCTAGTACGTCACCGTATCGGTTACCCAACTCGTGAAATTCCAGTACAAGTTCTTGATGTTGGTGGTGTTTACCAGTGGAAACAGCGTGGTGAAAAGCACCTGTTTAACCCTGAAACTATCTCTCTGCTCCAAGAGTCAACTCGTAACAAAGACTATGCTCAGTTCAAGAAATACGCGAAAGCGGTAGATGACCAAGGCGATAACGCAGCAACGCTACGTAGCCAGCTAGACTTTGTTAAGAACCCAGCAGGTTCAATCCCGCTAGAAGAAGTAGAACCAATCGAAAACATCCTTAAGCGTTTCGCGACAGGTGCAATGTCATTCGGTTCTATCTCTTACGAAGCGCACTCAACACTGGCTGTTGCGATGAACCGCATCGGTGCGAAGTCTAACTCTGGTGAAGGTGGTGAAGACCCAACGCGTTTCGAACGTAAAGAAAACGGGGATTGGGAACGCTCTGCTATCAAACAGGTTGCTTCAGGCCGCTTTGGTGTGACTTCTTACTACCTAACTAACGCCGATGAGCTACAGATCAAGATGGCTCAAGGCGCGAAGCCGGGGGAAGGTGGTCAGCTACCAGGTGATAAGGTTGATGATTGGATCGGTGCAACACGTCACTCGACTCCAGGCGTAGGTCTAATCTCACCACCGCCACACCACGATATATACTCAATCGAAGATTTGGCTCAGCTAATCTACGACTTGAAAAACGCTAACCGCGCAGGCCGTGTCAACGTGAAGCTAGTATCGGAAGCCGGTGTAGGTACTATCGCATCAGGTGTAGCGAAAGCGAAAGCTGACGTTGTTCTTATCGCAGGTTTTGATGGCGGTACAGGTGCATCACCTATGTCATCTATCCGTCATACAGGTCTACCTTGGGAACTTGGTCTAGCGGAAACGCACCAGACTCTACTGAAGAACGGCCTACGTAACCGTATCGTCGTACAGTCTGATGGTCAGATGAAAACACCTCGTGATCTAGCAGTAGCAACGCTACTTGGCGCTGAAGAATGGGGCGTGGCAACAGCCGCATTGGTTGTTGAAGGTTGTATCATGATGCGTAAGTGTCATAAGAACACCTGTCCTGTTGGTATCGCAACGCAGAACAAGACACTACGTGAACGCTTCGATGGCCGCGTAGAAGACGTTGTTACCTTCTTCCAATACATGGCTGAAGGCCTGCGTGAAGTAATGGCTGAGCTTGGCTACCGCACTATCGATGAGATGGTGGGTCAATCACACAAACTGAAAGTTCGTGATGATATCGGCCACTGGAAGTACAAAAACCTAGATCTAACGCCTGTTCTACATATCGAGCAAGCGCGTGAAGACGATGGCGTTTACAACCAAACGCAGCAAAACCACAACCTAGAAGAAGTTCTCGACCGTAAGTTGATTCAAGCGGCTATCCCTGCGCTTGAGAAAGGTGAAGCAGTCAATGCTGAATTCCCTATCATCAACACGGACCGCTCTGCAGGTACCATGCTGTCGAACGAAATCTCTAAGGTGTACAAGGACCAAGGTCTACCTCAACCAATGAACGTTAAGTTCAATGGCTCTGCTGGTCAGTCATTCGGTGCTTTCCTTGCTAAGGGCGTTAAGTTCGAAGTTGAAGGCGATGCAAATGACTACTGGGGTAAAGGTCTATCTGGCGGTACGCTAGTGCTTTACCCAGACGCGAAATCAACCATTGTCGCTGAAGACAACATCGTCGTTGGTAACGTATGTTTCTACGGCGCAACTTCGGGGGAATCTTACATTCGCGGTATGGCTGGTGAGCGTTTCTGTGTTCGTAACTCAGGTGCGAAAGTCGTTGTTGAAGGCATCGGTGACCATGGTTGTGAATACATGACTGGCGGTGTTGCTGTAATCCTTGGCTCAACAGGCCGCAACTTTGCGGCAGGTATGAGTGGCGGTGTGGCTTATGTTTGGGACAAGTCTGGTGACTTTGAAACTAAGCTAAACTCTGAACTGGTCGACCTAGACCCAATCGAAGCAGAAGACCGCGAACTACTGAAAGAGATGCTAACCAAGCAAGTTCAATTCACAGGAAGTGAAGTTGCTCAGTCTTTCCTTGATAACTTTGAAGCTAGCCTAGCCTCTATGGTTAAGGTTATGCCGCGTGACTACAAAGCGGTACTTCAAAAGCGTAAGGCTGAAGCAGAGCAAGCACAAACGGAACAAGTGGAGGCAGTATAATGGGTAAGCCTACTGGATTTTTAGAACATGGTCGTGAGCTTCCTCAGAAGATTGACCCATCGGTTCGTATTGAAGACAACAAGGAATTCGTTCTGAACGAAGAGTTTGGTGACAAGATCAATACTCAGGCTTCTCGTTGTATGGACTGTGGCGTTCCTTTCTGTCACAACGGTTGTCCGATTGGTAACATCATCCCTGAGTTCAACGATGCGGTTTACCGTGATAGCTGGGAAGAAGCGTGGAACATTCTAAGTTCAACCAACAACTTCCCTGAGTTCACTGGTCGAGTATGTCCTGCTCCGTGTGAAAGTGCTTGTGTATTAGGTATCAACCAAGATCCAATCACTATCTGTAATATCGAGAAAACCATTGTAGAAACTGCGTACCGTGAAGGGTACGCAAAACCTAAAACACCTCGATCACGCACAGGTAAAACGATCGCAATCATCGGTTCAGGCCCAGCGGGCCTTGCCGCAGCTGAGCAGCTAAACAGTGCTGGTCATTCAGTCACTGTGTTTGAGCGCGATGAAAAAGTCGGTGGTCTACTGCGTTTCGGCATTCCAGACTTCAAACTAGGCATGGATGTGATCGATCGCAAGGTCAATCTTATGGCTGAAGCTGGCGTTGAGTTCAAAGTCAATCAGCACATTGGCGTTGATGTGAATGCACAGCAACTACGCCAAGAGTTTGATGTGGTACTGCTAACGGGGGGGTCAACGGTTCCTCGTAACCTTCCAGTACCAGGACGTGAACTTAAAGGTGTTCACTTTGCGATGGAATTCCTAGGCCAGAACAACCGCCGTGCAAACGGCATGGATCTGAAAACTGAAGAAATTCACGCCAAAGGTAAGCATGTTGTTGTTATCGGTGGTGGTGATACCGGCTCTGACTGTGTTGGTACGTCTAACCGTCATAAAGCAGCAAGCGTCACTCAAGTTGAAATCATGCCGATTCCACCAGAGAAGCGCCCAGCGAATATGCCTTGGCCTCAGTACCCAATGATTCTTCGCACATCCACTTCACATGAAGAAGGTGTCGATCGTCATTGGAACATTCTGACTAAAGAGTTTGTCGGAAACGATAAAGGTGAAGTAACCGGTCTACGCCTTGCTGACATCGTATGGCAAGATGCAAAACCAGGTGAGCGTCCAAGCTTCAAAGAAGTAGAAGGTAGTGAACGTGTGATTCCGTGTGATATGGCGTTCCTAGCAATGGGCTTTTTGCACCCAGAACCAACTGGTGTGTTAGCGCAGCTAGACATCAAGCTTGATGAGCGCGGTAACGTCGCTACTGAAGGTTTTGCGACTAACCAAAAAGGTGTCTTTGCCGCAGGTGATATGCGTACTGGCCAGTCTCTGGTTGTACGTTGTATCAACGAAGGCCGTGAATGTGCTATCGCCGTTGATGATTACCTAATGGGTAACTCAAACCTAGAGGCAAAAGCAGACTCATTGATGCTATCTGCATAATCTCTAGCCACCCAAGCTACTTCCTTTAGTAGATTCTGGGTGGCGAAGATTAAATAAACAATCCTTCCAAACTTTATGATTTGACCAGTACATTGTGCTGGTCTTTTTTCTTTTCCCGAAACGGATAATGTTGCAAAATTGTAACATTAAAAACCTTAAGCGTCTGAATTATATAGACTATTACAGCGTATTAAGTGGTAAATCGCACATTGGCATGATTTTCCACCAAGAACTTGACCTTTTTCATAATAACCTATACGTTGTGAAGTCGATGAAAATTATTTCCTCAATATTTGTTAATAGTTCTAACGGAATTTAGTGCATATTTATACGAATAATAACAATTAGAACGAATAGTTAGTCATATATACCAACCCTTTTAATGTTGGTAGTTCTGTCGGGAGACAGGTGAAGCAAAGGGAGAATTGCAATGGCTCTATATGATCCTAATCTTGAAAAAGATAACTGTGGATTTGGCTTGATTGCACACATGGAAGGTGAACCAAGCCATAAATTGGTACGTACCGCTATTTCAGCACTTGATCGCATGACTCACCGCGGCGGTATCGCAGCAGATGGAAAAACCGGTGATGGTTGTGGCCTATTGCTACAAAAACCGGACTCTTACCTACGTTTAATCGCTGAAGAAAATGGTTTTAATCTTGGCAAGCAATATGCTGTCGGTATGATTTTCTTCAACCAAGACCCAGCCAAAGCACAGTCAGCTAAAGACGTTATAAACCAAGAGCTTGCGCAAGAGACCTTGACCGTTTCGGGTTGGCGTGAAGTCCCTACTAACTCAGCTGTGCTTGGCCCAATTGCAGCAGATTCGCTGCCAAATATTCAGCAAGTTTTCATTTCTGCACCGGCTGGATGGCGCGAACGTGACATCGAACGCCGCCTGTATATCGCTCGCCGACGTATTGAAAAACAGATCACTGATGATAGTGACTTCTATATCTGTAGTTTGTCGACTCAAGTTATGGTCTACAAAGGGCTATGTATGCCTGCGGATCTGCCACGCTTCTACTTAGATCTTGCTGATCTTCGTATGGAGTCAGCGATCTGTCTGTTCCACCAACGCTTCTCAACCAACACTCAACCACGCTGGCCACTTGCTCAGCCATTCCGCTACTTAGCGCACAATGGCGAAATCAATACTATTGAAGGCAACCGCCAGTGGGCGCGTGCTCGTGCCTACAAATTTTCGTCGCCACTACTGCCGGATCTCAAGACCGCTGCGCCATTCGTGAATGAAACCGGTTCAGACTCTTCAAGTCTCGATAACATGCTGGATCTATTCTTAGCTGGCGGTATGGATATCTTCCGTGCGATGCGAATGCTGGTTCCGCCAGCATGGCAAAATCACCCAGACATGGACCCTGATCTGCGCGCCTTCTACGACTTTAACTCCAAACATATGGAACCATGGGATGGTCCTGCCGGTATCGTTCTATCTGATGGCCGCTACGCTGCGTGTAACTTAGACCGTAACGGCCTGCGCCCTGCTCGCTATGTGATTACTAAAGACAAGCTCATCACACTCGCCTCTGAAGTCGGCATTTGGGATTACGCGCCAGATGAAGTTGCAGAGAAAGGCCGTGTCGGGCCGGGTGAACTTCTGGTCGTCGATACTCGCCGCGGCAAACTATGGCAATCGAGCGAAATTGATAATGACCTTAAAGGTCGCCACCCTTATCGCGAATGGATGGACAACAACGTCCATAAACTGACTCCTTTCTCCGCATTGCCGGATGATAAAGTAGGTGAACGCAGCTTCGCTGATGACCAGCTTAAGACTTACCAGAAACAGTTTGCGATGAGTAACGAGGAAGTCGATCAAGTATTGCGAGTACTTGGTGATATGGGCCAGGAAGCTGTCGGTTCAATGGGTGATGATACCCCTATGGCGGTGCTTTCTTCTAAAGAACGTTTAGTCACTGACTATTTCCGCCAGAAGTTTGCTCAGGTCACTAACCCGCCAATCGACCCGCTACGTGAAAAGCATGTTATGTCTCTGGCAACCAGTATTGGCCAAGAGATGAATGTCTTCTGTGAAACGGATGGGCACGCCCACCGCGTGACATTTGGTTCGCCTGTTCTGCTTTACTCAGATATGCAGCAACTGCTCGAACTTAATGACGAGTATTACCGCAGTACAATCATAGATATTAATTACGATCCTGAAGAGAAGGATCTAGAGAAAGCGATTCAGGACTTGTGTGACCAAGCGGTCGAAGTGGTCCAAGATGGCACCGTTTTAGTTGTGTTATCAGACCGAAACCTGAAAAAAGGCTTACTACCTATCCCGGCAGCAATGGCGGTCGGTGCTGTGCAAAGCCGCCTTATCGATGCCAACCTCCGCTGTGATGCCAACATAATTGCAGAAACAGGTACAGTCCGTGATCCTCACCAATTTGCCGTTCTACTTGGCTTTGGTGCCACAGCGGTCTATCCATACCTAGCCTACGAGGCGCTGGGTAAAGTGATCGACGACGGCGGTATTGATAAGAGCTACCGTGAAGTGATGCAGAACTACCAATACGGTATCAACAAAGGTCTGTATAAAATCATGTCGAAGATGGGTATCTCGACTGTTGCTTCTTACCGCTGCTCACAACTGTTTGAAGCGGTTGGTCTAAGCCAAGATGTGGTTAACTTGTGCTTTAAAGGTGTTACGACTCGTATTCAAGGTGCCAACTTCGAAGATTTCGAGCAAGACATTTACAACTTGTCTCGCAAGGCATGGGCAAAACGTAAACCGATTGAACATGGCGGGTTGCTCAAATATGTTCACGGCGGCGAGTACCACGCATACAACCCAGATGTGGTTGGCACACTGCAACAAGCGGTCAAATCCGGCGAGTCATCAGACTATAAGAGCTTTGCTAAGCAAGTAAATGAACGCCCTACTGCGATGTTGCGTGACTTAATGAAGCTGAAAAAGTCAGACGCCCCTCTTCCACTAGAGAAGATTGAACCGAGTACTGACCTATTTAAACGCTTTGACTCCGCAGCCATGTCGATTGGTGCATTAAGCCCTGAAGCCCACGAAGCACTCGCGACTGCAATGAACCGTTTAGGTGGCTACTCTAACTCAGGTGAAGGTGGCGAAGACCCACGTCGTTTCGGCACTGAACGTAACTCGCGCATTAAGCAAATTGCTTCTGGCCGCTTTGGTGTTACACCGCACTACCTAACCAATGCCGATGTGCTGCAAATTAAAGTGGCGCAAGGTGCAAAACCTGGTGAAGGTGGTCAGCTACCGGGTCATAAAGTGACAGCTGAGATCGCCAAACTTCGTTACTCAGTACAGGGCGTGACACTAATTTCACCGCCACCACACCACGACATTTACTCAATTGAAGATTTGGCCCAGTTGATCTTCGATCTTAAGCAAGTCAACCCGAAAGCTCTGGTTTCAGTAAAACTGGTCTCTGAGCCGGGTGTTGGCACTATCGCCACTGGTGTAGCCAAGGCTTATGCCGACCTTATCACCATCTCCGGCTATGATGGAGGTACAGCTGCTAGCCCACTGACCTCGGTAAAATACGCGGGTAGCCCGTGGGAACTAGGCCTAGCAGAAACCCAACAAGCCCTAGTCGCAAATGGTCTACGCCATAAGATTCGCCTGCAAGTCGATGGTGGTCTTAAAACAGGTCTTGATGTCGTAAAAGCCGCTATTTTAGGCGCTGAAAGCTTTGGCTTTGGTACGGCTCCTATGGTGGCAATGGGCTGTAAGTTCTTACGTATCTGTCACCTAAATAACTGTGCAACTGGTGTTGCTACCCAAGATGACACCCTACGTAGAGAATATTTCAAAGGCCTGCCTGAAATGGTAATGAACTACTTTGTCGGCCTAGCTGATGAAGTACGTGAACTGCTGGCTGAACTTGGTGTTGAGAAACTGACTGACTTAATTGGTCGTACCGACCTACTGGAAGCAGTAGAAGGGATGACAGCGAAGCAGAGCAAACTCGACCTTTCAAATATCTTGGAAGCGCCAGTGTCACCGCAAGGACACCCCGTTTACTGGACGGAGCCTAATGCGCCGTTCGATAAAGCAGAGCTCAACCAACAGATTATTGAAGATGCTTTAGCGGCTGTAGAAGCAAAACAATCCGCAGACTTCTTCTATAGCGTCATCAATACCGACCGTTCCATTGGTGCTCGCCTATCCGGTGAAATCGCCAAGCGTTATGGCAACCAAGGTATGGCGGCTAAGCCAATTAAGCTCCACCTTGATGGCACTGCCGGACAGTCTTTCGGTGTATGGAATGCTGGCGGCGTAGAGCTTTATCTAACCGGTGATGCCAACGACTACGTTGGTAAAGGTATGGCAGGCGGCAAGATAGTCATCAAACCACACCAAGGTACGGCGTTTAAGTGTAATGAAGCGACCATCATTGGTAATACCTGCCTATACGGTGCAACCGGAGGCAAGTTATTTGCCGCTGGTACCGCTGGTGAACGTTTCGGCGTACGTAACTCAGGCACGATTGCTGTGATTGAGGGTGCTGGCGACAACGCGTGTGAATACATGACAGGTGGTATTGTCGCGATACTTGGCGCTACAGGTGTTAACTTCGGCGCAGGTATGACAGGTGGTTTTGCTTACGTCTTGGATAAGAATGAGGATTTCCAAGGTCGCGTAAATGAAGAGTCCGTTGAGGCAGTTGCCCTATCTGACTTACACATTCACCAAGAACATCTACGTGGTCTAATCGCGGAGCACCTAGAAGAAACCGGCTCAGTGCATGCTGAAGATATTTTGGCGAACTTTGATGAATGGATTCCAAAGTTCTACTTGGTGAAACCAAAAGCGGCAGATCTCAGCACACTGCTTGGTCACCAAAGTCGCAGCGCTGCAGAACTGCGCGTTCAAGCCCAGTAAGTCATGGAGGATGTATAGAACATGAGCCAGAACGTATACCAATTTATCGACGTACAACGTGTAGATCCTGCGAAAAAGCCAATTAAAATTCGTAAGATTGAATTCGTCGAAATCTACGAACCTTTTACTAAGCAGCAAGCGACAGCTCAAGCCGATCGCTGTTTAGATTGTGGTAACCCTTACTGTGAATGGAAATGTCCGGTTCACAACTATATCCCTCAGTGGCTAAAGCTGGCCAATGAGGGACGTATTATCGAAGCTGTCGAATTGTCTCACCAAACCAATAGCCTACCTGAGGTGTGTGGCCGAGTATGTCCACAAGACCGACTGTGTGAAGGTTCTTGTACGCTTAATGATGATTTTGGTGCCGTCACGATCGGTAATATTGAAAAGTACATTACTGATAAAGCTTTTGAGATGGGTTGGAAACCAGACATGTCGAAAGTCGAATGGACTGATAAGAAAGTCGCAATTATTGGCGCCGGCCCTGCTGGTCTCGCTGCGGCTGACATTCTAGTTCGTAATGGTGTTAAGCCTATCGTGTTTGACCGTTACCCAGAGGTTGGCGGGCTACTCACTTTCGGTATCCCATCATTTAAGCTCGAAAAAGGGGTGATGGAAAATCGTCGTAAAGTCTTTAGCGAAATGGGCGTTGAGTTCCGCCTTAATACTGAAGTGGGTCAAGACATCCAAATGCAGCAGCTGATTGATGACTACGATGCAGTCTTCCTTGGCGTGGGTACTTACAAGAATATGCGTGCAGGTCTGGAGAACGAAGATGCACCCGGCGTTTACGACGCTCTGCCTTTCCTGATTTCTAATACCTATAAAGTAATGGATTTAGAGGACGACAAGCCATTCATTGATATGAAAGGTAAGAAAGTCGTGGTGCTTGGTGGTGGTGATACCGCTATGGACTGTGTTCGTACTTCTATTCGCCAAAATGCAGACCATGTCATCTGTGCTTACCGCCGAGATGAAGCCAATATGCCAGGCTCACGCCGTGAGGTGAAAAATGCCAAGGAAGAGGGGGTTAACTTTATGTTCAACCTGCAACCTCTTGGCCTTGAGCTAGACAGCTCAGGTAAAGTCTCTGGTGTTAAGGTGGTAAAAACTGCACTTGGTGAGCCAGATGAAGCTGGACGTCGTCGTCCAGAGCCCGTTGAAGGCAGTGAACATATACTTGAAGCCGATGCAGTCATTATGGCATTCGGTTTCCAGCCACATCAAATGGCTTGGCTTGAACCTTATGGCGTTGAACTCGATCAATGGGGACGAATCCAAGCTCCAGCGGAACAAGAGTTTATGTTCCAAACCAGCAACAAAAAGATCTTTGCTGGTGGCGACGCCGTTCGCGGCTCGGATCTGGTCGTAACCGCAATTGATGAAGGGCGAAAAGCAGCCGAAGGTATTCTCGACTACCTAGATGTCTAATTCCATTTTTAGCTCTATCAACATCACAAAAGGATCCTACAATTGGATCCTTTTTTCTTGCGCTACATATAATTAAGCCCAAAATAACCAACAGGAATTCAACATGAAGAAAGCAGCTCTCCTTTCCATCGCTATGTTGGGTTTAACCGCTTGCAGCCAAGGAGTTCAAACCATGACGGATCGTACTGCTTCACCATGTGGTGACAAACCTAACTGTGTCTCGACCCAAGACAATCGCGAGAAATATCAGCTCGCTCCCTTTACCCTGACAGCCAATGCGAGTCTCGACAACATCGAGGAAGTAGCCCTTAAACTACCTGGGGCGAAAACCGCGGTCAAAGAAGGGGGGTACTTACGTATCGAGTGCACCTCAAAGATCATGCGCTTTGTTGATGACCTAGAATTAAAAATAGACGGTGACACACTGGTGGTACGCTCAGAATCACGCGTTGGCTATTCGGATTTTGGCGTAAATCGTAAACGCGCCGAGCAGCTGCGCGATCAACTAAAACAAAACGGCCTTATCGAGTAGATACCTAGCGCCTAGATACAAAAAACCGAAGCATTAAGCTTCGGTTTTTTATTCGCAGGAAAGCAAATTACTGCTCAGCTTCATCACGAAAAACAACAAGGCGCTTAGGCGCAACCTTACCTTCACCATTGACTTCTGCCACACCAATAAACAGTTTCTCTTCACCAGAAGTCATACGCAGAGGCGTTCCTTCTGGCGCGCCTAATACTTGCACTGGCATACCATGTTGCACTAGGTTGGTTAACTCAGCATTCAAATTCACCTCTGGCAAATCTTCTACTGCGGTATCCATTGGCAATAGCAGCGGATCAAGCAGCTCTTTTGGCGCGACTTCATCACGGTGTGCTTGCTCAAGCAGTTCATTGAGCTGCTCAAGCGTTACCATCTTCTCATACGGGTATTTAGCAACTCCAGTACGACGAAGCATAGTCACATGAGCGCCACAACCAAGCATTTCACCTAGGTCATCAACGATAGTACGGATGTAAGTGCCTTTCGAGCAGTGAACTTCCATCTCGACTTCATCACCTTCAAAGCGATGCAGTACAATTTCATAAACCGTAATCTTGCGAGATTCGCGCGGAACTTCAATGCCTTTACGAGCATATTCGTACAGTGGCTTACCTTGATACTTCAATGCCGAAAACATTGAAGGTACTTGGTCAGACTCACCACGGAACTTATCGATGCATGCTTCTAGCTTTTCTAGAGACACATCGATTGGACGAGTCTCGACAATCTCACCATCAGAGTCTGAGGTATCAGTGCGCTCACCTAGCTTAGCAATCACTCGGTAACGCTTATCTGAATCGAGCAAGAATTGAGAAAACTTGGTTGCTTCACCAAGGCAAATTGGCAGCATACCTGTCGCTAGGGGATCCAGAGCACCGGTATGACCTGCTTTTTCTGCAAAGTAAACACGCTTTACTTTTTGCAGTGCATCATTAGATGAAATGCCTGTGGGTTTATCCAGAAGGATAACGCCATTAATTGGACGACCTTTACGACGACGAGCCATTACTCTTCACCTGCCTGATCTTCTTCACGACCTGAATCTTTCTGCTTGCGCTTATCTTCGCTTACCACTTCAGACACAAGGTTCGACATACGCATACCCTCAACAAGAGTATTGTCGTAGTAGAAACGAACTTCAGGTGTTAGACGTAGGCGAATGCGCTTACCTAGCATCATACGAATGTGCACTTCGTGCTCGCGCAGTGCTTCTAGACAAGATTCTGGCGTTTGCTCGCCAACGCATAGGAAAGTAACGAATACTTTTGCGTAAGCTAGGTCACGTGACACTTCTACATCAGAGATGGTCACCATACCTAGGCGAGAATCACGAACTTCGCGCTGAAGGATCATCGCAAGTTCTTTTTGCAGCTGCTGTGCAACACGCTGCGTGCGGCTAAATTCTTTTGACATATCTTTTCTCTTATTAGAAAGAATGGGGGGATGGATAAATTCCAGCCCCCCATGGCGTATTCAACAACCAATTACTGCTTATTCATCAAAGAGTAAGCCAGTAATTATAGTCAATTAGTCTAGAGTACGTTTAACTTCAACGATTTCGAATACTTCGATTTGGTCGCCAACGCGAACATCGTTGTAGTTCTTAACGCCGATACCACATTCGTAGCCGTTCTTAACTTCTTGAACGTCGTCTTTGAAGCGGCGTAGTGACTCTAGTTCACCTTCGTAGATAACAACGTTTTCACGTAGTACACGGATTGGGTTGCTACGCTTGATGGTGCCTTCTGTAACCATACAACCAGCGATTGCGCCCAGCTTAGGTGACTTAAATACGTCACGAACTTCAGCAAGACCAATGATCTCTTGCTTGAATTCTGGAGCTAGCATACCGCCCATTGCTTGTTTAACTTCATCAATCAATTGATAAATGATTGAGTAGTAACGTAGATCAACGTTAGCTGATTCGATTGCACGACGCGCTGAAGCATCTGCACGAACGTTAAAGCCAAGGATGATAGCGTTTGAAGCTTCAGCAAGAACTGCATCAGTTTCAGTAATACCACCAACACCAGAACCTACGATGTTCACTTTAACTTCATCAGTTGACAGTTTCAGTAGCGAGTCTGCGATTGCTTCAACAGAACCTTGAACGTCAGCTTTAAGAACAACGTTCAGCTCAGCAACTTCACCAGCGGTCATGTTAGAGAACATGTTCTCTAGTTTAGATTTCTGCTGACGAGCAAGTTTCACGTCACGGAATTTACCTTGACGGTAGTTTGCAACTTCACGAGCTTTACGCTCATCACGAACTACAGTTGCTTCGTCACCTGAAGATGGCACACCAGATAGACCGATGATTTCGACAGGGATAGAAGGACCAGCTGAAGTGATTTCTTTACCATTTTCATCGCGCATTGCACGAACACGGCCATATTCTTGACCACAAAGTAAGATATCACCTTTGTTTAGAGTACCAGACTGGACAAGTACAGTTGCAACTGGACCACGACCTTTATCTAGGCGAGATTCAACAACAACACCAGATGCCATGCCTTCTTCAACCGCTGTCAGTTCAAGAACTTCAGATTGTAGAAGGATAGTTTCTAGAAGACCTTCGATGTTTGTACCCTGTTTCGCAGAGATGTGAACGAACATGTTCTCACCGCCCCACTCTTCAGGAATAACGTCGTATTGAGCTAGCTCGTTCTTAACGTTATCTGGATTCGCGTCTTCTTTATCGATCTTGTTCACAGCAACAATCAGAGGAACACCTGCCGCTTTCGCGTGCTGGATTGCTTCGATTGTTTGTGGCATTACGCCATCATCGGCTGCTACTACTAGAACAACGATATCTGTCGCTTGAGCACCACGAGCACGCATTGCTGTAAACGCAGCGTGTCCAGGAGTATCAAGGAAAGTAATCATTCCGTTATCAGTTTCAACGTGGTATGCACCGATGTGCTGTGTGATACCGCCCGCTTCACCTGAAGCAACGTGTGCTTTACGGATATAGTCAAGTGTAGAAGTCTTACCATGGTCTACGTGACCCATGATAGTTACTACTGGAGCACGAGGCACTGATTCTGCGCTGTTATCACGATCTGATAGTACCGCTTCTTCTAGCTCGTTCTCTTTACGTAGGATTACCTTGTGACCCATTTCCTCAGCAACAAGCGCTGCAGTTTCTTGGTCGATCACTTGGTTGATAGTCGCCATTGCGCCCATCTTCATCATTACTTTGATAACTTCTGTGCCTTTAACAGACATCTTGTTAGCAAGTTCTGAAACAACGATCGTTTCGCCGATAGCAACGTCAGCTTTCGCTACTGTTGCGGTCTTATCGAAGCCTTGTTGCATTGAAGTTGGTTTAGCTAGCTTACCTTTGTTGCGGTTTCTGCCGCCACGCTGGTTACGGCCACCACGACCTTGGTCATCGTTGTTAGAAGCTTTTTTCTTCTTCTTACGACGGCCGCCTTCTTCTTTACGGTCAGCTGCATCTTCAGCTTCACGAGCGTAAGTAGAAGTCGTTACGTGGTAGTCAGAGTTCTCTAACTCTTTCTTCTTCTTCTCTTCTTCAGTCCAGCGCGCTTCGTTTTCTTCAGCTAGCTTACGAGCTTCTTCAACAAGCTTCGCAGCTTCTTGCTCTGCTTTGCGCTGTGCTTCTTCTTCCTGACGACGCTTAAGTTCGTCAGCTTCTTTCTTCGCTTGAGTATTCACTTCTGCATTTTTTGCATTCATGTCTTTCTTAGCCTTATCAGCTTGTACGCGTTGTGCCTTCTCTTCAGCGTCACGTTTTGCATCCGCTTCTCGTTTCGCTTTCTCTTCGGCTTCGCGTTGTGCTTTCTCTGCAGCGTCACGTTTTGCAAGCTCTTCAGCTTCACGTTTCGCAAGCTCTTCGGCTTCACGCTTCGCTGCATCCTCAGCTTCACGTTTTGCTTCGTCTTCGATAGTGCTGCGCTTCACGTAAGTGCGCTTCTTACGTACTTCTACTTGAACATCCTTACTCTTGCCGCCACCTGCATTTACGCTCAGTGTGCTGCGAGTTTTACGCTGTAGAGTTAAGCGAGTAGGCTCAGTTTCACCTGAAGTGTCACCGTGCTCTTTCTTAAGGTGAGTCAAAAGCTTCTGCTTCTCGTCGTCAGAAACTTGATCACTACTCGCTTTCTTCATACCAGCGTCAGCAAGTTGTTCTAATAAGCGGTCCACTGGAGTTCCAATTTCTTCACTCAGTGCTTTAACAGTAATTTGTGTCATGCCGCTTCCTCCTTGCTGAAAATTATGCGTCTTCGCCGAACCAACAAATGTTACGAGCTGCCATGATTAGCTCACCCGCACGTTCTTCGGTTAGACCTTCGATACCTTCAATATCGTCGATACCCTGATCAGCAAGGTCTTCTAGTGTTGCTACACCTTTTGCTGCCAGTTTGAATGCCATCTCACGCTCTAGACCTTCTAGGCCTAGTAGGTCTTCTGCAGGTTCAACACCTTCGAAAGACTCTTCTTGTGCAAGCGCAAGAGTTGTTAGTGCATTCTTAGCACGACTACGTAGTTCTTCTACTAGGTCTTCATCTAGACCATCAACTTCAAGAAGCTCGTTTACAGGAACGTAAGCAACTTCTTCTAGCGTTGAGAAACCTTCTTCAACAAGTAGCTGAGCGAAGTCTTCTTCGATGTCTAAGTGCTTCATGAAGTTTTCGATTGCAGCTTGAGATTCTTCAGCGTGTTTCTTGTGAAGATCTTCAACTGTCATTACGTTTAGTTCCCAACCAGTTAGTTGAGACGCTAGGCGTACGTTTTGACCGTTACGGCCGATAGCTTGCGCTAGGTTGTCCGCTTCAACAGCGATGTCCATTGCGTTTGCATCTTCATCAACAATGATAGAAGCAACGTCAGCAGGAGCCATTGCGTTGATAACAAACTGAGCTGGGTTATCGTCCCAAAGTACGATATCGATACGCTCACCACCAAGCTCACCAGATACTGCTTGTACACGTGCACCACGCATACCAACACACGCACCTACAGGGTCGATACGTTTGTCATTTGTTTTAACTGCGATTTTAGCGCGAGAACCTGGATCACGAGCTGCACCTTTCAGTTCGATGATCTCTTCAGCGATTTCTGGCACTTCAACACGGAATAGCTCAGCTAGCATTTCTGACTTAGAGCGTGTGATGAATAGCTGGAAGCCACGCGCTTCTGGAGCAACTTTGTACAGAAGACCACGAACACGGTCGCCTGGACGGAAGTTTTCACGAGGAAGTTGGTCATCACGTAGGATAACCGCTTCAGCGTTGTTACCTAGATCAAGAACAACCGTTTCACGGTTTACTTTCTTAACAACACCTGTAACTAGCTCACCTTCGTTGTCGATGAACTGCTCTACGATTTGTGCACGCTCAGCTTCACGTACTTTCTGTACGATAACTTGCTTAGCCGTTTGCGTTGTGATGCGGTCAAACGTTACTGACTCAATATCATCTTCAACAAAGTCACCAACGTTTAGTTCTGGGTCTTCGTATTGAGCCGCTTCTAAAGAGATCTCTTTAGTTGGGCTTTCTACGACTTCTACTACTTCCCAGCGACGGAAAGTTTCGAATTCACCAGTTTTACGATCGATCTCAACACGAACGTCAATTTCCATTTCGTGTTTTTTCTTAGTTGATGTTGCTAGAGCAATTTCAAGGGCTTCAAAGATGCGTTCACGAGGTACCGCTTTTTCGTTCGATACCGCTTCTACTACCGCTAAAATTTCTTTACTCATTTTAAATAGCCTCTAAGACTCAAATTAAAATTTAGGGATCAGGTTAGCTTTTGAGATGTTGCTTAGAGCAAACTCTTCTTCGTTACCTTCAACAGTAACAGAGATTGTCTCACCATCGACGGCGTGGATTACACCTTTCCACTTACGACGGTTACCAACAGCCATCTTCAAAACGATGCTTACCTCGTGACCAATAAATTGTTCATAGTGTGCAGCTTTGAAAAGTGGTCTTTCTAAACCTGGTGAAGACACTTCAAGGTTGTAAGCCACAGTGATTGGATCTTCAACGTCCATAACCGCACTTACTTGGCGGCTAACTTCTGCACAATCTTCGACATTAATGCCGTTCTCGTGATCGATGAAAATACGTAACGTTGAATGCTCGCCTGCGCGAATAAATTCTAATCCAACTAACTCGTAACCTGATGCCGCTACAGGAGCTTCAAGCATTTCAGTAAGTTGTCTTTCTAAACCAGTCATTTTAACCACTCCAGAAACAAAAAAAGGGCTCAGAGCCCAATTTAAATTCCAAGCAAAGCTCCAAACATCCAATTAAGGAAATTTAGATAACAAAAAACCCCGAAAAGTCGGGGTTTTTGTTGCTGGACCCTGATACGTTAAACGATATCTATGCCGTTTAACTCGTAGTATTGCTACTACGCAAACTTGTCCTAATCCACTATCTATAAAAGAAAAAGGATTTGGTTGCGGGGGCCGGATTTGAACCGACGACCTTCGGGTTATGAGCCCGACGAGCTACCAAACTGCTCCACCCCGCGTCCGACTTGTCGAGCATTATACGCTCTCCAAGGTGTTTTACAAGTTTGTAAATCAATGGTGCCGAGAGAGGGACTCGAACCCTCACACCTAAGGCACCAGCACCTCATGCTGGCGTGTCTACCAATTTCACCATCTCGGCAGCTAAATCTATCTAAAAGCTAGAATAGCTTATTGAGGAATTTCGTCGCCTTGAGGGGCTGGAATTTCACTCGCATCATCAGCTTGTTGGATAACCTGACCTTGAGTCGGGTCTACCCACTGTGACTCAGTCTTATGTGTAGACATATTACCAAGTACTAAGCTAAGGATAAAAAATACTGTTGCAAAAATTGCAGTCATTCGGGTTAGGAAGTTACCTGAGCCGCTTGCGCCAAACACTGTGTTTGATGCGCCTGCACCGAATGAGGCTCCCATATCTGCGCCTTTACCTTGTTGAATCAACACTAGGCCGATTACACCAACCGCTGCCAACAGGTAAATCACAAGTAGAACTGTAAACATGATTTCCACCTATGTTCCAAATTGTTGAGCCAGCGCCGCTCGAAAACGCTTTTTATCGTGTTTTTGAACAAGGCTAGCGACCTCCTTATCGAAGGCCGAGCAATACTAGCGAAACACGATTACGCTGACAAGTAGATTTTTTCAAAAAAGTACGCACTTAGACTTAAGCGGTCAAAAAAAGGACAAAAGTATAACTTTTCCTTCATCCCTCTTTTATTGCGTTCTAAATTTCTGAAAATTCAGGGCTGTACTCGATTAGTCCAGAATGGCCATCCAGTTCACCATCAGCTAATGCCACAACTTGGAAAGCACCTTCCGGCACATCCCATTGGCAACGCATATTGAACTTAGCGCTATTTTCAAAACCAAAACGGCCGTAATAAGCAGGATCGCCAAGTACAACACAAGCTGGGTAACCAAACTCTAGTAAAGAAGAGAAACCCTCTGTTACAAGTTCGGCAGCAATGCCTTGGTTACGATAATCTTGATGTACCGCCAAAGGTGCTAACCCTTGCCAATTAAGATCAGTGCCATCAATTGTTACTGGGCTAAACAGCACATAACCAACAACTTCGCCTTCATCGTTACAAGCAACAAGGGAAAGTGTACGGCGACCGTTTTCTCTTAGCTTCATCACTAAGTTGGCTTCGGCCTCTGTCTCAAACGTAGACTTTAGTAATCTATCGATAGCCAGTATGTCTGCTGGCGCTTCAGTTCGAATAAGCATTTACAACCTCTTTTTGTGTTGTTGGCGATTGTAAGCCTTTTTGCACAAAATCGGCTAGTTGATTTAGAAGAGTTTGTAATGCTTTTGGTAAAGATTCGAGGTCAACACTGTCCATGAGGTTTTTAACTTCAAGCCCTAGCTCAGTGTCACCTTCAATTTTTAAGCGGCGTTGGAAGAACAAAGTATCTGGGTCTTCTTTACGTCCGGCAATCAAAACAAGGTCATTGAGGTTGCCGCTAAAAAGCACATCTTCTTTGACTTCGTGATCTGCCACGATAATTTGTTCATTTTCATAGCTAATCAACCAACTTAGCTGCATATCTTTTACTTCGACTTTTAGCCACTTACCTTCAAGAAACTCAAAGTCACCATCTTCTAACGCTTCTTTAAACACAGTTTTAAGCCCTTCAAGCAAGGCTTTTTTTTGTACAGTTTGAGGCAATAAGTGGACTGGAGATCGCAAAATTGATGCGGCATTTTGAACTAGTTGGGTGCGAATCTTGTTAATCACGCGAATTATCCGTTACTTTGTTAGCTAAGTCCCCCATCATAGAGTATGTTTTACTGCCAATTCCTGTTATTTATCAAAAAATAGGTGCTCTGGTTTAACTCTTTAAACTAGGCGCTAGGACAGTTATAGTAATTACATCACTCAGATTCACTTATACTGTGAATATATAGCTCGTCGGAGAGTCGGAACAAACTTGATGCTATCGCAACAATTACAGCACTGGTTTACAAAAATAACGGCCAATAGTCCGTTTTTTTTCGCCATTCTGGATAACCAGCATAATTATGCCATGGTTAACGGGCGCTATTGTGATATTGCAGGTTTAACCTCAACCGAATTAGTCGGTATGAATGACAGACAGATCATGGGGCAGCAGTTCTATGATCACCTCAAGCCTTACTACGCGAGAGCCTTCAAAGGCGAATCTATTGAAGCAGAAATGACCATTGGCGATCTCGGCCTTGAGACTAGCCTTCATTTCAACCTTTCTCCAATCGATAATGATGGCAAAATTGAGCATGTCATTTTTCACGCGCTCGATACTTCAGAAAAGCAAATTTTAGTTCGCTCGCTCGAAGAGTCGGAAGGTAAGTTTTCTACCCTAACCTCCTTATTGCCTGAAGGTATTTTTCTTCTCGAAGATGATTGCATTATTTCTGCCAACCCAGCGGCTCTGCGCTTACTCGGCTTTGAATCAATGCAAGACATCCTTGGCGAGAACCTCTCACGCTTGTTTGTCGATGAGAAAACGAAAACGGTCTTTTCAGACACTTTCGTCGATCAGTTAAGTGAAACACCGCTAACGTGTTTAACAGGACCTCGCTGCGGTTTTGAGCGTAAAGTACAATTGCTTGCTGACTCAACCATGGTCTTGGGCAGTGACTCGCAACTGGTGCTGATTCAAGACGCGGAGTCCGGCCAAGTTTCTTTCTCAAGCACACAACATGAAGATGCCCACTTAGACTCTCTAACCGGGCTATACAATCGTTTCGGCTTTACTAAACGACTTGAGCAGCTGATTCATAATGAAACGCCGCTGATCATGCTCTATCTCGATATCGATAACTTCAAAAACATTAATGATTCTTTGGGCCACCATATTGGTGACAAAGTGATTAAAGAAGTCTCTTCTCGTCTTAAGCGTCTTTTACCGCAACACGCGGTATTAGGGCATTTAGGAGGGGATGAGTTTGGCATCATTCTGCCTGAGCCTGACAATAACCGCATGGTTGAAATGTTGTCAGAACGCATTATCTCACTGATTAATCAGCCTTTTGATCTGCACCACTTCAGTAAGCGACTGGCTTGTTCAATTGGTAGTGTCGCCTACCCTGGCGATGGCAACGACGCGCGAATTCTGCTGCAAAATGCTGACACTGCGATGTATGAAGCAAAAGATCGCGGCCGTAACCGTCTAATTAAGTTCAATGATCAAATGAACAAAGAAGCGCGTATGCGTCTTTGGCTTGAGATTGAACTGCAAAAAGCGCTACAGCAAAACGGCTTAGAAGTTTGGTATCAACCTAAAGTAAACGCGCGTGACTTTAGTATTAACGGCGCCGAAGCGTTGATCCGCTGGAAACACCCTGTTGAAGGCTATATCAGTCCGGGCGCGTTCATTCCTGTCGCGGAGCGTGCAGGTCTTATCGAGCACCTAGGTCGCGTAGTGATGCGCGATGTATTTTCAACGGTTAAACGCTGGAAACTGCAAGGTATCTTACCTGGCCGCGTGGCGATCAACTTGTCACCAGAACAGTTTGGTAACCCTAAGCTAATTGATTATATGGAGAAGCTGCTGCGCACGACGGAACTTGATCCTAGCTGCATCACCTTTGAGCTTACTGAAAGTGCCGTGATGAGCGACAGTGAACACACTCTGCAAATGCTCAATGCGATTAAGAGACTTGGGTTTGCGCTATCAATTGACGACTTTGGTACTGGTTACTCGTCGTTATCATACTTAGCACGCTTCCCGATTGATGAGCTTAAAATTGACCGCGCCTTTATCTCAGATATCGATACCCTACCGAAGCAAATCACCGTGATTGAAAACATCATCAACCTCGGTAAATCACTCAACTTAACGGTGGTAGCGGAAGGGGTTGAAACCCAGCAACAGGCAACCCTATTGTCTAACCTCAACTGTAACTCTATTCAGGGCTTCCACTTCTATCGCCCGCAGCCACGACAAGAGGTTGAAGAGCTGTTTGCGCAAAATCGTCGCCACAAAAACTAACTCCAAGTGAGTATTTAACTTAGAAACTCACTCAAACCTGCCTTACATCAAATTTGCCATTCACAATTCTTCATAAAATGCTCAGCAATTTCAGAAGAACACAGTCTTGGTAGAGCAATGGAACTCCTATGCCCAGCAGGTAACCTACCTGCATTAAAAACTGCAATTGATTGTGGCGCAGATGCGGTCTATATCGGTTTTAAAGATGACACCAATGCGCGACATTTTGCGGGTTTGAATTTCACCGGTAAAAAACTCGAAAAAGCGGTGCAGTATGTTCATGACAACAACAAAAAGATTCATGTTGCGTTGAACACCTTTGCTCACCCGAATGGATTTGAGCGTTGGACAGAAGCGGTTGACCGCGCAGCCCATAGTGGGGTTGATGCGCTAATTGTCGCAGACATTGCCGTTCTGGAGTATGCCGCGCGTAAATACCCTGAACTTGAACTTCACCTCTCTGTTCAAGCATCAGCGACCAACGTTGCTGCTATCGATTTTTATAAGAACAACTTCAATGTTAAGCGTGTTGTCTTACCGCGCGTATTGTCTATCCATCAGGTCAAACAGCTGTCACGCAATATCACCAGTGATGTTGAGCTCGAAGTGTTTGCCTTTGGCAGCCTATGTATTATGTCAGAAGGTCGCTGCTACCTTTCTTCATACATGACTGGGGAATCACCAAATACGGTCGGCGCTTGCTCACCAGCAAAATATGTTCGTTGGCAAGAGACAGATAACGGTTTGGAGTCACGCCTCAATGATATTCTTATCGACCGTTACAGTGATGGCGAAAATGCTGGCTACCCAACGTTATGTAAGGGTCGCTTCACCGCGGATCTTGAAAATCAAACTAAGGCTTACCACGCATTGGAAGAGCCAACCAGTTTGAATACCTTATCTATGCTACCGGACTTGTTTGCTGCCAACGTTGCTTCCGTTAAGATTGAAGGTCGTCAGCGTAGTCCGGCTTATGTTGAGCAAGTGACTCGTACATGGCGTGCGGCTATCGACCGTTACCTAGCGAATCCAGATAGCTACCATGTTGAACCAGCTTGGGATGCCGCACTGGCTAATGTATCGGAAGGTACCCAGACCACGCTTGGTGCTTATCATCGTAAATGGCAGTAAAGCTTTACTTGTAGAGAGAACAATGGAAAACAACATGAAATATGCATTAGGCCCATTGCTTTACTTCTGGCCAAAGCAAGACGTCGAAGACTTTTACAATCAGGCGAAAAGTAGTTCTGCGGATATTATTTATCTGGGCGAAAGCGTTTGTTCTAAGCGTCGAGAGATGAAGCCTGCCCACTGGTTCGATATTGCCAAAGAGCTCAGCAGCGCTGGTAAACAAGTTGTACTGTCTACCATGGCATTGCTTGAGGCTCCAAGTGAAGTCAACGTGATGAAGAAATACATCAACAATGGTGACTTCGCAATTGAAGCCAATGATGTATCAGCAATTCAGTTGGCTCACGAACACAAGGTTCCTTTCGTCGTTGGCCCTGCCGTCAATACTTACAACGCACACACCTTGAACCTGTTTTTGAAACAAGGTATGACGCGCTGGTGTATGCCGGTTGAACTGTCACGTGAATGGCTAGGCAATGTGCTGACTCAATGTGATGAATTAGGCATCAAAGGCAAGTTTGAAGTCGAAGTGTTTAGCCATGGTTATCTACCACTGGCGTACTCTGCTCGCTGCTTTACTGCTCGCGCTGAAAATAAGGCTAAAGATGACTGTGAGACGTGCTGTATTAAATACCCTACTGGTATCCAAGTAAGCAGTCAGGAAGGCCAAGAAGTGTTTAATCTGAACGGCATTCAGACTCAGTCAGGTTATTGCTATAACCTTATCAATGATCTGCCAAGCATGAATGGTTTGGTTGATGTAGTCCGACTTAGCCCGCTTGGTATCGATACTTTTTCACAAGTGGATAAGTTCCGCGCCAATGAAGATGGCAACAGTCCTTCGACCATCGAAAGTCGCCAGTGCAATGGCTATTGGCATCAACTTGCAGGCCTAGAAGTGAAAAATATCTAATCTCATTTCAGCGAGACAACACCAAAAAAAGGGGCTCTATGAGCCCCTTTGTTCTATGCAATAGCCTGCTCTGTTTGCGGCGTTTGGTAACGACGAATATCTTTGAGTAGCATAAAGATCACAACCACACTCAAGGCAATGTTCGACAGCGGATACGCAATCCAGATCCCTGCGACACCAAATAGCTTGGGCATAATGTACAAGAAAGGTAACTGAACCAGCATATTACCCACAGTAACAAACATCGCTTTGCTGCCTTTATTGATAGCCTGATAATACGCACCTGCGACCACTAAGAAGCCGTCTAAGAACAATGCAAACAAATGTAGGCGAATACCAAGCACAGTGTTTTCAATCAACTGGTTATCTGACGAGTTAAATACTGAGACAAATTCACGTGGGAACAAGTTGAGTAGTACAACGAAACCGACTCCAATCAAGATCGATGTCGTCATCGCCACTTTTAATAGTTTACGGATATTGTCTTGATTACGAGCACCATGGTTGAAGCTCACTAGTGGCTGCATACCATTGGCGACACCTTCAACGGTCAGGTAGTAAACCGTGACGATATAGCCCAAAATCGCATACGCGCCAATAATCAACACATCGCCGTATTGCGTAAATAGGCTGTTGTGTAGTGCGACCATCATTGAACCATAGGCATACATAAAGAAGCTTGAAGTACCAATAGCAAAGATCTGCGGCACAGCAGCAAGCTTCAGTTTGAACTCGCTGATCTTAAGTCGTAAGTTAGCCCTCGAGGAGAAGAAATACGCTAAACCTAACGCAGTCACCACTGCCTGCGCTATCGCGGTTGCAATCGCCGCACCGGTAAGCTCCCAGCCCCATAGTGCAATCATGATGTAATCCATCACAATATTCACCACAGCACCAACTACCATCAGCATAGTCGCTAGATTCGGACTATCATCATTACGCAGTAAGAACGGCATCGCGATGGAACCAAGAGTAAAGACACAAGCACCGATCAAGATATGCAGATACTGTAGCCCCAGCTCGTAGACACGCCCTTCAGCACCTTGCCAACGTAAAAAGTCATCGGCAAATAGGAACAATCCACCAGCCACAATCGGCATCAATACGAGTAGTAGTAACAGACCGGTAGTGAGGATTTGTTTCGCGCCTGCATTATCCCCCTCCCCCTGACGGATAGAGACAAGCGCTCCGGTGCCGACACCGACCAACATACCTATGCCTAAGATCGAACCAATCACTGGCCAAGCGACATTAATTCCCGCTAGACCATCGGCGCCGACATAGCGGCCAATAAAGATTCCATCAACAACTTGGTATAAACCATTGACCAACATCGCTGCGACGGTGGGGATGGTGTATTTCCAGAACTGTTTATAGATTGAAGTTTGCATTCTCATCACCATTAGTTAGCGAGGCTAACTAAATAATTAAATTTAAGCTTTTAATGATTTCTCTAACAGCGATACCAATTGTTCGGCTTCTTTAGCCGATAGTTTGGCATTCATCGCTTGGGCAATTTCCTTATAAACAACTTGCTCTAGTGATAAATCCTGAATCACTTTTTCCGTCAAAGTTACTCGCTTAGAACGTGCGTCTTCATTACAGGCGACTCTACGTACTAAGCCTTTCTTTTCTAGGCGCGCCACCATATTTGATGTCGATGGTTTGGTCACCTTCATCTCTTCCGCTAAGTCAGTAATCCTCATCCCTTCAGATGAAGTTTGGATCACTCTAAGGTAATCAAACTCATTAAAACTCAGCAGTGATAACGGATCTTCTTTGGCATAGACTCGCCAAGCTTTAGAACAGAATCGTTCTAACTCAATCAAGTTCTTTTCTAAAGTCATGGATGTTACTTTTAGTTAGCAAGGCTAACTATTTTAGCCATAATCAAATTTTAGGCAATAAAAAAAACCGCTGAGAGCAGCGGTTTTCTTTTCGTTCGTTTTAGTTACTGAGTGTTGTTAGCTTGCGCTTGTTTTGCTTTAGCTAAGTGCTCCGCTTTAACTTGATTGTAGATACGGCTCAATTCAAGGAAGGAATAACGGTGCTCAACATATTCGAATACGTTAAATGAGATCGCCAATTTATACAAAGAGATCGCGCTAGCGAAGTCTCCTTCAGCTTGGTAACGCTTACCTAAGTAGAAATACGCTTCTGTTAGGCGTTGAGCTAAAACCGTGTTGTCTCTTGTACCAGCAAGAATCGCTTTGAAGGCTTGCTCTTCAGTCACGTCACCTAAAGTAATCGCCACTAATACCCACCCCCATTGCTCATCGCGGTTCTGGTAGCTTTGCTCCAACTCTTGGCGTGCCAACTCAGGGGATTTTTCATGCTTAACGATATACAGCCACAGTGCTCTAAATGGATCGCTTGGATCTTGATCGTAATGTTTTTGGATATCTTCTAACGCAAGATCGATGCGATCGCCGTAATACAAAGCAATGGCTCGATTACGAGCAGCATAAGTATTACCTGGGGCTAATTCGAGAGTTGAATCAAATGCGTCATACGCAGCATCAAACTCACCCACTTGGGTAAAGTAGACACCAAGTAAATTGAACAGATCCGGCTGTGCAGGATTCAATGCCAGTGACTGGTTGTAGTCCAATCGAGCCAAATCACGCAAACCAACGCTGTCATAATAGTTACCGCGCTCATAAAGCATTTTTGCTCTAACATCATTCGATAAATCAGGGCGCGTTAGCAGCTGAGATAAACGAGCAATCTGAACTTCTTGCTGCACACTAGCCTGCAAAGGAACAGCCATTGGTGGGTATAGCCATTGAGCATTGTCATTGGAGGTTGAAGCACAACCGGCGGTGACTAATAGTGCAAGACTAATCGATGCTGTTCGAAACCATTTCACGTATAGGTACTCCTGTCACTGAGCAAAGTCTCAGTCTATCCACATTAAAAAAGGGAGCGTAATGCTCCCTTTATAACATGCTTTTAGCAAAATAGGCTAATTCACTCATTAGCCTAAAATGGCTAAATTATGCGTCAGTTGCTGGCTTTTCTTCAGCAGCTGCTTCTTCTGTCTTTTCTACCGCTTCTTTCATGCTTAGACGAACGCGGCCCTGACGGTCGATTTCAAGTACTTTAACTTGAACTTCTTGACCTTCAGCAAGGTAGTCAGACACTTTCTCAACGCGCTTGTCAGCGATTTGAGAGATGTGTACTAGACCATCTTTACCAGGAAGAATAGTAACGAACGCACCGAAGTCAGCTAGACGAGCAACTTTACCTGTGTAGATACGGCCCACTTCAACTTCTGCAGTGATCTCTTCGATACGACGGATTGCTTCTTTCGCAGCTGTACCTTCAGTTGCAGCAATCTTGATTGTACCGTCGTCTTCGATTTCGATAGTTGTACCTGTCTCTTCAGTTAGAGCACGGATAACTGCACCACCTTTACCGATTACGTCTTTGATCTTCTCAGCGCTGATCTTCATTGTGTGAATACGCGGGGCGAACTCAGAGATATCGTCACGAGCACCAGAAATCGCTTCATCCATTACAGATAGGATGTGCTTACGTGCACCTTGCGCTTGGTTAAGAGCAATTTGCATGATCTCTTTAGTGATACCTTCGATCTTGATATCCATCTGAAGTGCAGTGATACCGTCGTTAGTACCTGCTACTTTAAAGTCCATGTCACCTAGGTGGTCTTCATCACCAAGGATGTCAGAAAGAACAACGAAGTCGTCGCCTTCTTTAACTAGACCCATTGCGATACCCGCAACAGAAGCTTTGATTGGAACACCAGCATCCATAAGCGCTAGAGAAGTACCACATACAGAAGCCATTGAAGAAGAACCGTTAGATTCAGTGATTTCTGATACTACACGTACTGTGTATGGGAACTCATCTACAGATGGCATTACCGCAGCAATACCACGCTTAGCCAGTTTACCGTGGCCGATTTCACGACGCTTAGGAGAACCTACAAAACCAGTTTCGCCTACACAGTATGGAGGGAAGTTGTAGTGTAGTAGGAAGTGATCTTTACGCTCACCTGTTAGCTCGTCGATGATCTGAGCGTCGCGCTGCGTACCTAGAGTCGCAGTTACGATTGCCTGAGTTTCACCACGAGTGAATAGTGAAGAACCGTGAGTACGTGGAAGAACGCCAGTACGTACGTCAAGCGCACGAACCATGTCTTTTTCACGGCCATCGATACGTGGGTTACCCGCGATGATGCTACGACGAACAACTGTCTTCTCTAGATCGTGGAAGATAGTGTGGATTTCTTTCGTGTTTGCTTCTGGATCTTCAGCAAGTAGCACTTCGTTTACTTCTGCAGCAATCGTGTGAATACGGTCGTAACGAGCCATCTTCTCAGTGATTTGGTAAGCTTCTACAAGCTTAGCTTCTGCTAGTTCAGCAATCTTAGTTACAAGTGGAGTGTTCTCTTCAGGAGCAACCCAATTCCAAGCTGGAGTTGCTACTTCAGCTGCAAATTCGTTGATTGCAGAGATAACCGCTTGCTGTTGATCGTGACCGAATACAACTGCAGAAAGCATTTCTTCTTCTGTTAGGTTGTCTGCTTCAGACTCAACCATAAGAACAGCGCCTTCAGTACCAGCAACAACTAGGTCAAGCTTAGACGTTGCTAGCTCAGTGTTGCTTGGGTTCAGTACTAGTTGACCATCAACGTGACCAACACGTGCTGCACCGATAGGACCGTTGAACGGGATACCAGAGATAGCAAGAGCAGCAGAAGTACCGATCATTGTTACGATGTCTGGTTGAACGTCAGGGTTTACAGACATTACTGTCGCGATAACCTGAACTTCGTTTTTAAATGCATCCGGGAATAGTGGGCGAATTGGACGGTCGATTAGACGAGCAGTCAGTGTTTCACCTTCAGAAGGACGACCTTCACGCTTGAAGAAGCCACCAGGGATTTTACCTGCAGCGTAAGTACGCTCTTGGTAGTTAACTGTTAGAGGGAAGAAGTCTTGACCTTCTACCGCTTCTTTCTTACCAACTACAGATACGAATACTGATGTATCGTCCATAGTAACCATAACTGCTGCAGTAGCTTGACGTGCAATAACGCCAGTTTCTAGAGTAACTGTGTGGTTACCGTACTGGAACGTTTTAACAACTGGTTTTTCGAACATGGAAATTCCTTGTTTCTCAGCCATCTATCATTCGATAGTGCTCAGATGATATTGATTGAAGCTCAAGGCATTACAAATCGCGACTAGTGAAAATGAACTGTTACTTGAGGAGTTCACTTTGAATAGTCGCGACCTTTTGGTCGACGTGGTTGACTGTAATGCTATGAGTAATTACGTAGAAAATCCCAATTAGGGATTTTTACCGTGCGTAGTATAACGGTATAAAAGTGATTTGGCTAAGCTATAGCAATGAAAATAAGTAACGGGCAACAAAAAAGGGGCTTAAAGCCCCTTTCTAACAAACTGCTATGCAGTCGCTAATTAGCGACGTAGACCTAGACGTTTGATTAGCTCTTGGTAACGACCAAGATCTTTACCTTTAAGGTAGTCTAGAAGCTTACGACGGCTAGAAACCATACGTAGAAGACCACGACGGCTGTGGTGATCGCCTTTGTGTGCTTTGAAGTGACCTTGTAGGTGGTTGATAGAAGCTGTAAGTAGAGCTACTTGAACTTCTGGTGAACCAGTATCGCCTTCAGCACGTGCGTATTCTGCAACGATTGCTGCTTTAGTTTCTGCGTTCAGAGACATAATTCTCTCCTAAATAAGAGTAAGTTAAACATTGTGCCAGCCAATCTCTGATTCAGCCGACACGAGGAGCGCGAATTATATGGGATGTATAAAGGTTAAGCAATAGCTATTTTCACGCTTCGCGCGGGAGGATATGGATGTGGAATGCGAGAACGGACTTCGCCAGTCTAGGGAATGACAAAGGTAGGCTCGAAGGGCGCTGCCCGTTCCTATCTTTGCCTTTTCTGTTACACTTAGGCCAACAAAACCTACCTATTTGAATAAACAGGATTCTCTATGAAAATCGGCATCATTGGTGCAATGGAGCAAGAAGTTTCAATTCTTAAACAAGCAATTGAAAACCGTACAGAAGTTAGCAAAGCAGGTTGTACTTACTTCTCAGGTCAGATCAACGGTGTTGAGGTTGTTTTGCTTCAATCAGGTATTGGTAAAGTCGCAGCAGCTGTTGGTACAACAATCCTACTTGATGAATACCAGCCAGACGTAGTCATCAACACGGGTTCAGCAGGCGGCTTTGATTCAAGTCTAAACGTTGGTGATGTGGTTATCTCAACCGAAGTTCGTCACCACGATGCTGACGTAACCGCTTTTGGTTATGAGATTGGTCAGATGGCACAGCAGCCAGCCGCGTTCATTGCTGACGAGAAACTAATGGATGTCGCTGAAAAAGCCCTAGCGAAAATGGAAGATACTCATGCAGTGCGTGGCCTAATTTGTACAGGCGATGCCTTCATTGCAAGCGCAGAACGCCAAGCATTCATTCGCCAGAACTTCCCTTCTGTCGTTGCTGTCGAGATGGAAGCCTCAGCCATTGCTCAAACATGTCATCAATTCAAAGTCCCATTTGTCGTTGTACGCGCTATCTCAGACGTTGCTGACAAAGAAGCAAGCATGACCTTCGATGAATTCCTACCGCTAGCGGCTAAGAGCTCATCAGAAATGGTGATTAAAATGGTTGAGCTGCTGAAATAAGCCTTTGTAAGGAAAACAAGCGATATCATGGAAGATATATTCAATCACTTTTACGCAAATGGAGCGCTCCTAGTATTATGGGGCGCCCTGTTGTTTCATCTCATTCTTCCTTTCCCACGCGAAGCTCACCCCGCGATTCTTTGGCATAAATTTGCCGAGCAGTTGGCAGATAAAGTTAATAACAATAGCAATTACTCGCAAAGCATCATTTCAGGCACTTTAGCTTGGCTATTGATGCTACTGCCGATGCTAATAGTGTTGATCGCACTCAAGCCACTGGTGTGGCAACCTCAACTGTTCGAGCTGGCTTTTTTATTACTCGCAATTGACTGGCGTAATACCGATAAATTCACTGCACAATTTGTCTCGGCATTGGCTCGTGAAGATAAAGAGCACGCCAAAATGTTGATCAAGCCCATCGTCAATCGCTCAACCTGCTCTCTTTCATTATTAGGACTGGGTAAAGCGGGCTCAGAAACGCTGATCATGTCTTACGGTCGTAATGTGGTTGGAGTGCTGTTTTGGTACGCCATTGGTGGCGGCATCGGCGCTTTCCTATATCGAATGAGTGTTGAACTGGCACGAGCTTGGTCCCCATCAAGACAACAGTTTTCCCCATTTGGTATTCCTGCCGTTCGCGCAGTAGCTGTATTAGATTTTATCCCGATGCGTCTGTTTGCCATCATGATTACCTTTGGCCACCGAGCGAAACAAACCGCGCAGCTTATCTCACAACAAGCGAAATCTTGGCCATTACCAGGTCCAGCATGGCTACTGGTTTCCGTTGGCGCGAAGTTGGAACTCTCTTTAGGTGGCCCTGCTATCTATAACAAGCACAAAGCGGTCAGAGCAAAACTGGGCGGACGCATTGCGCCATCTGCCATTCATGTTGCCCAAGTGCAGAAATTGCTCGCCTGGCGTATGTTCGCTTGGATTGTAATTCAAAGCCTTATTATGGGCCTCATCTACCAAGGATTTTAAATGCGACGCTACCTTTTCGCCCTAACGACCATCGCTATTTCAACCGCCCATGCAACCACGGTTGAAAAGGTAGTGAGTCTTGCGCCACACGCAACAGAAATCGCCTTTGCCGCAGGGCTAGGCGATAAGCTGGTCGCGGTCAGCGAGCGTAGTGATTATCCTGAACAAGCCAAAAGCATTGAGAAGGTATCTAACTATCAAGGTATCAAGATTGAGCGCATCATTGCTCTGCAACCTGACTTAATCATTGCTTGGCCAGCGGGTAATCCAATCGGCGAACTCAAGAAACTCGAGCAGTTCAGCATTGAGATCTATTACTCGCAGACCAACTCACTTGCAGATATCGCGAATAATATTGAACAGCTCAGCCAATACTCTGACGACCCTAATGTTGGTAAACAAGCTGCAAACGACTTCAGACAGAGCTTAAAAGAGTTAAAAGCTAAGTATCAAACTGATATCCCGGTACGCTACTTCTATCAACTTAGCGAGCAGCCGATTATCACCCTAGCCAAAGGAAAGTGGCCAAGCGAAGTGTTTAGCTTCTGTGGCGGCGAAAACATTTTTGAGCATAGTGCAGCGCCTTACCCGCAAGTCGGCATGGAGCAAGTAATCATCCAAAACCCTGATGTTATCTTCACCTCTGAGCATGCCATCGAAAATGGCAATATGTGGCAAAAATGGCATGAACAGCTATCAGCAGTGCAGAATAACCATATCTGGTCACTCAATTCAGACTGGATTAACCGCCCTACTCCGCGAACACTTAACGCGATTGAGCAAGTTTGTGAGCATTTCGAGACCACAAGGGAAAAACGCTAACGTTTAACTACAAGATCTCGTACAATTCCTCCTCACTTCTTGTTCCCATATTTAGTAAGAGATTTTAGTAACATGGATTCCATGCTGCTTTACGTTATCGACTTGTTCGGTACAGCAATTTTTGCCATTTCAGGTGTCCTGCTTGCAGGCCGATTAAAAATGGACCCGTTTGGAGTTGCCGTACTGGGCAGTGTGACTGCCATTGGTGGCGGCACCATTCGCGATATGGCGTTAGGGGCCACCCCCGTCTTTTGGATCACCGACACCAATTACCTGTGGACGATTCTCATCACTTGCCTGCTGACAATGATTATTGTTAGACGACCAAAGCGTCTCGCTTGGTGGATCCTGCCTGTCTGCGATGCGATTGGCTTAGCGGTATTTGTTGGTATCGGTGTAGAGAAAACCATGGCTTACCAAGACTCTGCTTTAGTCGCAATCATTATGGGTGTGATTACTGGCTGTGGTGGCGGCATTATTCGTGATGTTCTCGCTCGAGAAGTGCCGATGGTGCTGAGAAGTGAAGTCTACGCGACCGCCTGTATCATTGGTGGTGTCTTTCATACCACAGCCCTGGCGATGGGCTGCAACAGTGATACCGCCTTCTTAGCTGGCGTATTTTCGACTCTGTTGATTCGCTTGGGTGCGATACGTTGGCACTTATCACTGCCTACTTTTGCACTCAATCGTTAAACAAAAATTGTTGGAGGGTTGGCACAATGCCAACCCTTTATTTTTAGCGTCATCCTCAAGAGTGAGGTACGAACGAATTGGGGATCTCTTAAAGCAAGTCGAATGCATTTGGAGATTCCCTACTCGCTCCTTCGTCACTCTATGGAATGACAATTAGGTAACTAGCCGCAGAAACAAAAAAGGTCACCGAAGTGACCTTTTTAATATTCAGTCTACACAGATTATTTCTGCACTCGACGTAAAACTTCTTTTAGTAAGTCAAAGTCATTAGCTAGCTCTTCAGAAAGAAGCTCCATCGCGGCATGCTTAGCAAGCGGTGCTGGTAAATCGATATCTGAGCCTAGAATCTCATCAACCACTTCTTTGAACTTCGCTGGGTGCGCGGTACATAAGAACAGACCTGTTTCACCTTCTTGAAGCTGCTCATCAAGCAAGCGGTATGCAATCGCACCATGCGGCTCACATAGGTAACCTTGCGCTTTTAGGTCACGTACCGACTCAGCACTTTGCTCGTCAGACACTTTACCTTTACCTAGCGTATCTAAGCCCCAACCTTTCAACTGGCATAGTTCTTCAATACGCGGCCAGTTATTTGGCTGACTGACATCCATCGCATTCGATGTTGTTGCAACCGTTGGTTTTGGATCCCACTTACCTGTTTCTAGGTAGCGAGGTACCGTGTCATTTTCATTAGTCGCGGCAATAAAGCGTTTAATTGGTAAACCTAGTGCTTTTGCTAGCAAGCCTGCTGTTAGGTTACCGAAGTTACCACTTGGTACTGATACAACTAGGTTTTCACGCTCTTCTTTGCTTAGCTGAGACGCAGCCTCAAAGTAGTAACAGATCTGCGCCATGAGACGTGAAATATTGATTGAGTTTGCTGAGTTCAGACCGATTTCTTCACGTAGCGCGGCATCATCAAATGCTTGCTTCACTAGCGCCTGACACGCGTCAAAGTCGCCATCAATCGCAACCGTGTGGATGTTATTGCCTAGGGTACAGAATAGCTTTTCTTGCAACGGGCTGATTTTGCCTTTCGGGTAGAGGATAACAACATTGATATCTTCCATACCGTAGAAAGCATGCGCAACTGCTGCACCCGTATCACCTGAGGTTGCCGTCAGAATAGTGATTTTTCCGCCATTAGAAACCGCCGCTAAAGACTGAGCCATAAAACGGCCACCAAAGTCTTTAAACGCCAACGTAGGACCATGGAATAGCTCTAACGCGTAAACGCCATCTTTAACCTTGTTAATTGGTGCAGGGAATTGGAACGCTGCATCAACCATTGAATTTACTTTCTCTTCCGCCAACTCATCGCCGATCAGTGCTGATAAGATTTTGGTACTACGTGAAACAAAATCTTCTGCAAGTAGTGTATCAATATCATCAAACTTAGGCAGTTCTTGCGGGAAAAATAGACCTTGATTGCGGCCTAGACCTTGGCGCACGGCTTGGCCAAAGGAAACTTGTTCGTCATTTTCTTTTATGTTGTACAGCTTCATAGCTCACTTCCTGTTACGTTCGAACCTTGTTTGTTCAGGCGACAAACATGGACGAATCCTTCTTCATTTTGTACGTAGTTTTGTTCGAGCCAACGAGCGACACGCTCAGCGACATCTTTATCTTTACAAATACTAAATAGTGTTGGGCCACTACCAGAAATGCCGGTAGCTAAAGCGCCTGCGGTCGCCGCATACTGACGAGCACCGGCGAACCCAGGTAGCAGTTTCGCACGATATGGTTCAGCGATCACGTCTTTGATCATTTTTGCTGCTAGCTCTGGCTGATTCGAATGACACGCATGAATAAAGCCCGCTAAATGACGACCATGAGCAATAATATCCTGACGGCGGTACTGAGATGGTAAGATCTCTCTTGCTTCAGCCGTCGAGACTTTGATGCCTGGATAAGCCATTACCCAATACCAATCATCAAAGCACGGCACTTCTTGGCTAATGATGCCTAGCTCTTCCAACATCAATTGCACGCCACCTAAGTAACACGGTGCAACGTTGTCGTAATGCACACCACCTGATATCTGCCCTTCCATTTCACCCATAAGGGCCAAAAGCTCAGTCTCATCCAGTGGTTCACCGTGGAAGCGGTTTAACGCATCTAATGCTGCCACTATCGAGCAAGCACTTGAACCTAGACCAGAGCCGATAGGCATGTTTTTCTCAAGCGTCATTTCCAGAGGAAGCAGTGCTTCCCCTTTCTTTTCTAATTCACGAGCAAAAACACGCCAACAGTCATAAACAATGTTCTCTTTTGGGTTTTCTGGCAGCTTTGTAACAAAACTACCAGCAGTCTTTAGCGAAAAAGGCTCATTGCCTGCTTTCACTTGAACTCGGTCACCGAGTAAGGTGCCATCAACTGGAGACACTGCCGCCCCCAGCACATCAAAACCCACACTGACATTTCCGATTGATGCTGGAGCGTAAACCACTACATCCATACCACGACTCATATGTTTATACTCCTAGCTTCCAACCTAATGTACGCATCACGTCTGAGAAGACACCTGCTGCTGTTACCTCCGTACCCGCGCCGTAACCACGCAGAACGAGCGGGATTGGCTGGTAGTAACGACTAAAGAATGCCAGCGCGTTCTCGCCGTCTTTAATCTTGAACATAGGGTCATTTTCATCGACTGCAGCAACGCTTACGCGACATTGACCGTCAGCGATTTCACCAACATAACGCAGCACTTTGCCTTCTTCTGCCGCTTTTGCAGACTGCTCTTTAAAGTAAGCATCGGCTTCAGGTAGGCGAGCCATAAACTCTTCGATAGAGCCTGAATCATCAAAACCTGGTGGTAGCGCTTGGTCAACGATCACATCTTCAAGCTCTAAGTTCATGCCTGCTTCACGCGCAAGGATCAGCAGCTTACGCGCCACGTCCATACCCGATAGATCATCACGCGGATCTGGCTCAGTAAAGCCGTTATCTTTAGCGATGTTTGTCGCTTGGCTAAGCGTCATACCTTCATCAAGCTTACCGAAGATGTAAGATAGCGAGCCCGATAAGATACCGGTAAAGCGCTCTAATTCATCACCAGCAGCAATAAGGTTCTGTAGGTTTTCAATAACAGGAAGACCTGCACCTACCGTCGTTTCATACATAAGTTTACGGCGAGAGCTACGCGCAACATCACGCAGTTGGTGGTAGTAGGCCATGCTAGCAGTATTGGCTTTCTTGTTTGGTGTAACAACGTGGAAGCCTGCCGCTAAGAAGTCCGCGTATTGGTTAGCGATCACTTCGCTTGATGTACAGTCAACCAATACAGGGTTAATGATATGGTTACGTTGAACCAGCGAGATAAGACGCGCTAGGCTGAACTCTTCCGATGCATCGTTCATGCGGTCACGCCAATGGTCTAATGGAAGACCTTCGCTATCAAGCAACAGACCTTTGCTGTTCGCTAGACCACAAACACGCAGCACAATGCCTTTCTCTGCCAGTTTCGCTTGCTGACGCTGGATCTGATCGACCAACTCACCACCAACACCGCCAACACCAACAACGAACACATCTAGGAAGTGTTTAGAGTTAAATAGGTTCTCGTGACACGCTTTGATCGCTTCAGAAATCTTATCTTCTGGGATAACCGCTGAAATAGCACGCTCTGATGAGCCCTGTGCAATCGCAACAATGTTCACGTTCACTTCAGCAAGAGATGAGAAAAACTGCGAAGCCACACCGCGAGACGTACGCATGCCGTCACCAACAAGAGTGACAATA
Organism: Vibrio hepatarius; assembly: GCF_043642085.1. Classification (GTDB taxonomy): domain Bacteria; phylum Pseudomonadota; class Gammaproteobacteria; order Enterobacterales; family Vibrionaceae; genus Vibrio; species Vibrio hepatarius_C. Next base: position 53,090 of record NZ_JBHZSA010000010.1, read on the forward strand.
GCCACATCGCTAATAAACTCTACAGGTTCAAGTAGCCCATCTTTCAATTCCAGTTCGAATGTATCTGTTAGCGCTTGCTCTGCTAGAGCCTTATCTTGCGCTTCAATACAGAAGCTGATGCTGTATTCAGATGATGATTGAGTGATCAGTACAATGGATACACCCGCTGATGACATCGCGCCGAATACGCGGCTCGCCATACCCACCATGCCTTTCATACCTGGACCAGAGACATTGACCATAGTCAGGTCACTTAGGGTAGTAATACCTTTGATAGCCAGCTTATCTTCACCTGTATCTTGGCCAATCAGCGTACCTGCACCTTGAGGGTTGAAACTGTTCTTGATCAGACAAGGAATGTGGAACTGGGCAATAGGAGCGATGGTTTTAGGGTGAAGAACTGACGCACCAAAGTAAGAGAGCTCCATTGCTTCTTGGTAACTCAGTGATTTTAATAGACGTGCGTCATCGACTAGGCGTGGGTCACAGTTATAGACACCATCAACGTCCGTCCAAATTTCACAGCAATCAGCGCGTAGACAGGCTGCTAGTACTGCTGCAGAGTAATCGGAACCATTACGACCAAGCGTAACTAACTCGCCAGCTTCATTACCCGCGGTAAAGCCCTGCATGATATTAACATGACCTTGAGGAAGAGGATTTTGACGGAAGTTCTGAGTCGACACTTCAACATCGACCATCGCCTCTAAATGCTCTCCACGAGCAAACAGATATTGAACAGGGTCGATTAAGCTTGCCGCTTGACCTTTCGCTTCTAGAACCGCTTTCATTAGCTGGATAGAAACGCGTTCACCTTTACTAATAATACGCGCGTTAACATTGTCTGGGCACATACCAAGTAGGTTGATACCATGAACAAACTGACGCAATTGAGTTAGCGAAGTCTTAACTTGGTTGTCATAACCACTGCCATCTAAGTTAGGCAGCACTTGCTTGATATCTTGGAATAGATCGCGGAAAGAATCTTCTAGCTCAGCTATTTGCAGCTCAGCTTCACCATTTTTCAGCGCACCTTCGATCACTGAAACTAACTTATTTGTGGTTTTCCCCGGTGCTGAAAGCACGACTGCCACTTCTTCTTGCTGTGCATTATTAGCAATGATATCTGCTGCTCGTAAAAAACGGTCAGCATCAGCTAATGATGAACCTCCAAACTTTAAAACTCGCATCCCTTCCTCCAAAATGTTTTAAATCGGCATAAAAAAAGGCCTGTATCTTGTTGGATACAGGCCTTTTTTTGAATTTCTTTCGCTTAGCAGCCTGCCCCAACAATTGCGATGTCGGTAATAATAATGGTTGTGGTCATTACTAGGCTTTGGTGCTGCATACTTTATTTATCTTCACGATGTGTTTGCTTACCCATACGTTTAACCTATTTTTCATCCTTGCGTCAATGAAAAGTTACTATTTTTTGTTCACACTCCGTTCTACTCGCATTCACAAACAAAACTTAAGTAACAAATTTATTTAACCGACCAATGAAACCATAAGCACATATCATAATAACTTTTTGCTATATAAAAGTTACTACTAGTTCATTCGTTTTATGCTTTAATTACAAACGCAGTGGACAAAAAACAAGCAAGGAGCGGCCAATGAAAATAATATTAAGCCTGTCAGCGCTTGCTTTCGCCTGTCCATTACTTGCCACGGAGCTTCCTCCATTACCTTCTCAACAAAATACCTCACCGCATAAGATCTTTATTTCCAGTGAAAGTGATCAACGAGATTTCGATTCTTGGAAGGTGGATGGTGGTTATTCCTACAATGTATTCGATAGCATTGACCTTTATGTTGGTGCGCGTCTAAACAATAGCGATAAGATCAACGAAACGGGCTTCTTGAGTGGCGTGAGCTACCAAGTGACACCAAGAGTATCGGTTCAAAGTATGTTGCACTCTTCGAGCGAAGAAAGTGTTGAGGACGGCAAAGAGAAAAGCCTTTCAGCTGAAGTTTCAAGCCGCTTAAAGCTAACCGAAAACTTAGATATTCATGCCACTCTCGATTATCAAGAGTGGCAAAAAGGGGTTGAGGTAGGTTTAGGCTTTCGCTTTTAGCTCCAGTCCAGTAACTCAGTTGACATTAGTACACCATTCCAATCAGCGTAAATGTAATCCCCAGGTTGAATCATTTGATTATGAATCGTGAGAGTCACATTCACCTCTCCCACTCCACGCTTCTCTGTCTTAAATGGGTTGGTTCCAAGCGCTTTGATGCCGAGTTCCATTTCTGACATGGCTGCCACGTCTCTCACCGCACCATTTACGATGACACCTTCCCAATTATTATCGATCGCTAGAATGGCAAGTTGATCACCCAATAACGCCTTTTGACACGAGCCATGGCCATCTACAACCAACACTTTCCCTTTGCCGTCTTGGCTGAGTATCTCGCGTACTTTGGAATTATCGTGATAGCAACGTACCGTAACAATTTCGCCGTAAAAGGCGAGCTTGCGTCCAAAACTATGCAGAGGCAGCGCTAGCAGCGTCACTTTGTCTTCATGCTTGTCACAAATATCAGGTGTAATATCTTTCATTTTTCCTCCATGAGCTTCTTAAATCCATCATCTACATCGATCTCGCCATCTCCCAAGCAAGACCTTGTTTTGTTCTTCTAAGCAGGAGATCAAATACAACCACTCTCCTTCTACGTAATAAATCGCATTTTGGTGGTACTTTTGGCCTAAAATTAGCGCTTGCTCTAGGCTGATATTGACGGCAAAACTGGCCTCACTCCAAGTAAAGTTCTGGTTGCCAGCTCGCACATTAGTATAACAAGTATGGTCTATTTCTTGTGCTAAGTGTTGATTTTTTAGGTCATTATCATTTTCAGACAAGCAAACACTTCTCGGGTTCCAAGCGGTAATAATGGCAAAATTGGCACTTTTAGGCGGCGCCGAAAAACTGAAGTAAGGGTCGCAATAGGCTTGCCATAGCTCAGCATCGATCATGGTGCCTCCAAATGATTTACATTTAGTAGATACTATTAATATTTGTTACATTCCAACTCTTGATATAAATCAACAAAGTGATTGGAATTAGGACTTCTACGTTGTTAGCATGCTGTTAACATTATAAAATCCGCCTCAAAGACTAATGGGATACTGAGGAATTGGACCTCAAGTGTAGAAAGTAAGCACCATGGATGGCGGGCGATCAAAGAGAGTGTAATTTTACAGGCTTTGGTTTATTATCAACATCACATTACCTGTATGTTATGTTTTTGCCTAGAATTTATTCTATTAGCACAAATTTTTCACAAGTTTAGGTACCGCCAATGCAAACCCCGCACATTCTTATTGTTGAAGATGAGCAAGTAACTCGTAACACTCTAAAGAGTATTTTTGAAGCAGAGGGATACGCTGTTTTCGAAGCCAGTGACGGTGAAGAGATGCACCAGGTGCTGTCTGACAACCAAGTTAACTTGGTTATTATGGACATCAACCTACCGGGCAAGAATGGTCTACTGCTAGCTCGCGAACTGCGTGAGCAAGCGAATGTTGCGCTAATGTTCTTAACAGGCCGTGATAACGAAGTTGATAAGATTCTTGGTCTAGAAATCGGTGCAGATGATTACATCACTAAGCCATTCAACCCACGTGAATTAACTATCCGTGCTCGTAACCTACTTAACCGCTCAATGAATTCAAGCGTAGTAAGTGAAGAGAAACGCAGCGTTGAGAAGTACGTATTTAACGGTTGGGTACTAGATATCAACAGCCGCTCTCTAGTAAGCCCAAGCGGTGATGGTTACAAACTGCCACGTTCTGAGTTCCGTGCCCTACTTCACTTCTGTGAAAACCCAGGCAAGATCCAGACTCGTGCAGATCTACTGAAAAAAATGACTGGTCGTGAGCTTAAGCCACACGATCGTACAGTAGACGTAACAATCCGTCGTATTCGTAAACACTTTGAATCAGTTTCTGGTACACCAGAAATCATTGCAACGATTCACGGTGAAGGTTACCGCTTCTGTGGTGATCTAGAAGAATAAGTGACCTAGAAGTAATCTTCTACTCATAAAAAAATGGAGCCACTTGGCTCCATTTTTTATATCTAGATTATAGATACAAAAATGGCCGCTAATCAGCGACCATTAATATCGATTAACTCGGGTTAGCCTCGGCCACCTTTAATCGCATCGATGATTTCAGTGGTTGAACAACCATCTTCGAAGTTAAGTACTTCAACTTTTCCGCCATTGGCAATCACTTCTTTACCACCAGCAATCTCTTCCGGTTTGTAATCGCCACCTTTAACGAGTAAGTCTGGCAATACTTCAGAAATTAGGCGTTGCGGCGTATCTTCACCAAATGGTACAACCCAATCAACCGCACCTAATCCAGCCAGAACTGCCATGCGGCGATCTGTTGGGTTAACTGGACGCCCCGGTCCTTTAAGACGCTTAACCGACTCATCAGTGTTAACCGCTACAATTAGGCGATCACCAAGCTGAGCAGCATGGTTAAGGTAAGAAACATGACCAGCATGCAGGATATCGAAACAGCCATTAGTCATGACCACTTTCTCACCTTTTGCTTGAGCCTTTTTCACAGCTTCAATCAGAGCGTGCTCACCAATCACGCCAAAATCCGTATCTTGGCTACCATGAACCGCTTCTGCCAGTTCAATAGTAGATAACGTTGAAGTACCAAGCTTACCAACAACAATGCCTGCTGCCGCGTTTGCTAATGCACAAGCTTCATCAAGCGGTTTGCCTGCTGCCACTGACGCTGCAAGCACAGAGATAACCGTATCACCAGCACCTGTTACGTCATAGACTTCTTTCGCTTGAGTCGGTAGATGGAACGGCTCTTGACCACGGCGTAGTAGCGTCATGCCATGCTCACTACGAGTCACTAGCAGCGCTTCAAAGTCGAACTCTTCAATAAGCGCTAGGCCTTTCTCAGCCAATTCTTGATCTGATTTAACTTTACCAACCACTAGCTCAAATTCAGCCATATTTGGCGTCAGCAATGTAGCACCACGGTAGCGCTCGAAGTCGGCACCTTTAGGGTCAATAAATACAGGCACATTGGCTGCACGTGCTTTTTGAATAAACTGTTGTACGTGCTCTAGCGCGCCCTTTGCGTAATCAGATAGCACCACTGATTTCACTTTTGGTAACGCTTGCTCCATACGGTCAAGGATAAGTTCTGCATCCACATTTTCAAACTTATCTTCAAAGTCTAAGCGGATCAGCTGTTGGCCGCGGCTCATTACACGCAATTTAGTAATGGTTGGATAATTTGGTAATCCAACAAAGTCACATTTTACTTTCAGTGCAGAAAGCGTTTCATTGAGTGCTTTGGCCGGTTCATCAATCCCTGTTAAACCAACAATATGAGCGTGACCACCAAGCGAAGCAATATTCATTGCTACGTTAGCAGCACCACCAGGACGCTCTTCATTATTCTCTACTTTGACTACAGGCACAGGCGCTTCAGGTGAAATACGGCCAGTTGGGCCATACCAGTAACGATCAAGCATTACGTCACCGATGATAAGCACACCAGAATCACTGTAGTTAGGTAGGATTGGCTTCATTGTGGATCTCCAAATTCTAATTCGGGCAAGAGTTTAGCATAAAGGTTCAGCGTTATTCTAACCACTCGTGCCATAGTTTCATCACAAGCTCGCGCTCGCTGACAAATTTTTCTTCCGCCACATCTGCATCTAGGTTGAGTAAGTTGCGGTGGTGGATTTGATCGCGCATGCTGGTATAGGCATGAGTCAGTGCCATCGCGGCGCCCTCTTCCATAATCCCTTGCGCCATCATGGATTCAAAAATACGTACATTGTCACTCCAACGCGTCAATTTAGGCTTTTCATGACTATGACGTAGTACTAGGTATTGAGCTAAAAACTCCACATCGGTAATGCCACCTGGGTCTTGCTTAAGCATAAAACGTCCCGCTTTCTTACCACCTAAATGATCACGCATTTTTACGCGCATCTCGGAGACGTCTTTAACCAGTTTTTGCTCATCACGGACCAAGGTGAGTATTTCATGTCGTGTTTTAGCAAAGGCTTGTTGCAGTGGCTCATCACCGTAAATCATTCGCGCACGAACCAAGGCTTGATGTTCCCAAGTCCAAGCATCTTGCCGTTGGTACTCATCAAAGGCATCCGTTGGGCTAACCAATAATCCGGATGCTCCTGAAGGACGTAAGCGAGTATCCACTTCATACAGTGTGCCTGATGCGGTACGAGTAGAGAAAATATGGATAATGCGCTGCGCAAGTCTTAAGTAGAACTGACGCGCGTCGATCTCTTTTTTGCCATCAGTATAAGAGTGAACCGGGCTATCGTGCATAAACACAATGTCGAGATCTGAGTTGTAACCGAGCTCCCAGCCACCGACTTTGCCATAGCCGATAACCGCAAAACCTTTGCCTTCACGGTCTTTCAAATGAGAAGGAACGCCATATTTTTCGGTCATTTGCAGCCAGGCTTGGCCCACCACAGACTCAACAATGGCTTCAGCGAGATAGGTTAAGTGATCACTTACTTTCATCACTGGTAGTACACCAGCGATGTCGGCAGCCGCAATGCGTAAAATACATATCTGTTTAAACTGACGCAGCGCCTCCATTTGCTGCTCCATATCATCTTCTGGGATACGGGCAAGGAAGTCACGCAGTTCGGTACGATAGCTTTCAAGCGGGATCGGGTTATACAACTGTTGTGGGTCGATTAATTCATCCAATAAGATCGGATAACGACCTAACTGCTCAGAAATCATTGGACTCGCGGTACATAGACGAACCAGCTGAATCAATGCCGCTTGATGCTCATCGAGCAACTCTAGATATGTCGTTCGCGTCACTATGCGATGCAATAAATGCAGCACGCGCGGCAAACCAAATTGGGCATCTTTGTGGCTATAGATTGCAGAAAAGACTTTCGGCATTAAGCGATTCAACACTTCTCGGCCACGTGGTCCAAGGGTTTTCTTCGCTAAATCTTTCTTAAACTGAATGATGGTTTCAGCCATTTGCTGGGGTTGTTCAGCTTGAATGTCGCTCTCTAGGATTTGTTCAACGACATCTTGCTTCGCCGCCATATCCCACAATTCAACGAAATGTTTCGCGATATCTTGCTGCTCCTCTTCATCGTCACCAATGAGTTCACCAAACACCACATGCACGTTGGCCATATGAGTGTGAACATCAGCAAGCAATTGCTCCCATTGCTGATACCCCATCGCTACGGCAAGTTGCAGTTGCTCGGTGTCACACTCAGGCAAGGTTTGCGTTTGCTTGTCTGCCATCGCTTGAAGTAAGTTTTCCAATCGACGCAAGAACTTATAGGCCTGACGTAAATGTTGTGTCTCTTGCGCAGTCAGCTGTTCTAACTCTTCAATGGCATCAATGGTTTTAAGTAATCCTCTTTGGCGCAGACTTGGTTCACGACCACCACGAATCAACTGAAACACCTGAGCGATAAATTCAATCTCACGAATACCACCCGCACCGAGTTTGATGTTGTTGCTTAACCCTCGACGACGAACCTCACTACTGATCATCGATTTCATCCGGCGCAGAGATTGAATGGCACTAAAATCGATGTAGCGACGGAAGACAAATGGACGCAGCATTTGACGCAGCTCTTGGTATTCTGGGTACATTTCACTCCCCATTACCCGAGCCTTGATCATTGCGTAGCGCTCCCAATCACGCCCTTGCTCTTGGTAGTAATCTTCCAGAGCGGCGTAACTCATCACCAGTGGTCCGCTGTCACCAAAAGGACGCAGGCGCATGTCGACGCGATAACAGAAGCCATCAAAGGTCTGCTGATCGAGTGCTTTAATAATGCGTTGACCAAGGCGAGTAAAGAACTGAGCATTGGCGATGCTACGACGCGCCCCTTCTGTTTCACCATTTTCTGGGTAAGTAAAAATCAAATCGATATCCGATGAGAAGTTTAGCTCTCCGCCACCGAGTTTACCCATACCAATAATCAACATTGGCTGCGCTTCGCCAGCGGCATTGGTCGGCGTTCCCCACAGCTCACAACAAGCTTTGTATTGCCATTGGTAAGTTTCAAAGATCATCGCTTCAGCGAGCTGAGAAAGATGCGCTAAGCTCTTTTCTAAGGTCCAAGTCGCGGTAAAGTCACGCCACGCAATATAGACCATCTCTCGGTTACGGAACTGACGTAACACTCGATGACCTTGCATTTCGTCACTGCAACCCGCCAACTGCTCTGCCAAACGCTCGCGATAACGTTCGCAACGTGTTTCAGTTGCCAGCATCTCAGGTAGTTGTTGTTGCAGGTGCTCATCATTGGATAATGTATCAGCAACAAACTTGCTTAAACCCGCCACATAGCGAAGCTGTTCCAAGGTCGATTGTGACCAATGAGAAAGTGCATCCGATTCGAAAAGAGATTCTAGTGCGGCATGAGAGATGGGAGCGAGCTGCTGAGGCAATTGCATGATTCTTCCTTGTTTCGATAAGCCTTTGAAAGGTTATGGACTATTTATACCAGACTTAAACCAATAAAAAACGCCCACTAGCAATTAGTGGGCGCATTATTAAAGAGTTCGCTAATTACTAGACTCGGAACGAGGTAATCTTCTTATCTAACTCTTCGGCATTTTGCTGCATCAATTCAGAGGTTTCTAACAGCTCTGATACTACCGTTACGGAGGCTTCAACCAACTCGCGAACATTAGTTAGGTTCTGGTTCATCTCTTCTGCGACGCTGCTTTGCTGACCCGCTGCTGTGGCAATTTGGAAGTTCATGTCATTGATCTGATTAACCTGACCAACAATGCCGTCTAACTCACTGCCTGCATTAGTTACAAGGTCAACACCCTCTGCTGCTTCAACCACACTCTTTTCCATCAGCTCTACCGCTGAATTCGCGCTAGTTTGCAGCTTAGTGATCATATCTTGAATCTCAACCGTTGCCTGCTGGGTACGCTGAGCTAGGTTACGCACTTCATCAGCAACCACAGCAAATCCACGACCCGCTTCACCAGCACGCGCCGCTTCAATCGCTGCATTTAATGCCAGCAAGTTGGTTTGCTCAGAAATACCTTGAATGGTGCCGACAACGCTACCAATTGAGCCAACACTGTCTTCTACTTCATTTACCGCTTGAGCTGACGCAGAAATATCTTTCGATAGTTCACTGATTTTTTGCACGGTATCTTGGACAAAACGTTGACCTGTCGATGCTTGCGTTGAAGCCTGTTCAGTTAACGTTGAGGCATTTTGCGCATGGTCCGCGACCGTTTGGACCGTCGACGTCATTTCACTCATCGCGGTTGCGAGTTGATCAATTTCATTGAACTCTTCCTGCGCCGACTCTTTAGTCTCTGACATGCTTAAGGTCATCACTTCTGTCAGGCCAGCAAGCTCTTGAGAGGCGTCAACTTGGAGTTTGATCATATCTTGCAGTTGTACACGGGTCTTTTCAAGCTCACGCGCTACATCGCCGTATTCATCCTTACAAACCATTTCGATCGGCACTGAGAGATCTTTTTCCGCCATTGTTCTGATTGAATCACTCAGGTATTGAGTCTGGCGAAGCATAATACGTGCTGCAAACATTAGCAGTACCACAAAGACCACAATCAATAGCCCTGTTTGCCAAGCCACTTGGACCAAGTAGGTCTCATAATGTGCTTGAGCAACCTCTGCACTTTGCGTCGCTGCCAATAAAGCATCGTAAAAAGTGCTCGCATCCCACAACTGCTTTGAGATGATCAGCAGGGTACTGAACACCATTAGCATCACCATTTTTGGGACTAAGCGAATATCCGTGATCACTCGCTCCCATGGTTTAAATGCCAGTTTGGTCATTGTTACTTCTCCACTAAGTCTTATATATTGTGTGCCTAGAACAGCATCTGGCACCTAAGCCCGACTACCTTTGATATCTAAGGTATCCGTTATTTATTTCGAGCCTCGTATGAAAAAGAATAATATCAAAGACGACACTAAGCCGATGAGCTTGCTGTCACTAATCTTGTCTTTTATGGCGCTATTTGTGATCTCAGGCTTGTTGTTTTTTCCGTTGCGCCCAGAAACTCGACAAGTCCTTATCGGCTTAGACTTTATTATCTGTAGCATATTTATCCTCCAGTTAGGCATAGATTTGATCCGCGCTGCAGATCGTGTGCAATTTATGAAACGTCACTGGATCGACTTTGTTGCGAGCCTGCCGATGATCGAGCCTTTACGCTATGCGCGGCTATTTTCGATTTTGCGAGTGATCTTGGTTATTCGCTCTAGTCGTAGTGTGATCAGGCAGTTATTAAAGAATAAACATGAAACCACGCTGGCTTCGATCTTACTGCTGATGGTGATCCTATTAACCGCAGGATCGAGCATGATGCTATTTATTGAGGGTCAATCACCGGATGCCAACATTCATAGTGGTGGTGATGCAATGTGGTGGGCACTCGTAACGATCTCTACCGTTGGCTATGGTGACCACTACCCAGTAACAGACGCAGGTCGGATTCTTGCGGCGGGGTTAATCATTTGTGGGGTGGGCTTATTTGGTATGATTTCGGGACTTGTCACTTCGATGATTACCTCTCCATCGAAAGTACAAACGACCCGCTCTGAAAACAAAGAGCGCCTATTGCAAGAGCTCGTCGAAAAACAAGATGAGATATTAAAGCGTTTAGATAGATTAGAAAGACAAAAAGAGACCAATACAAAACGGGAGCCCTAAGGCTCCCATTTTAATTCACTGGCTGTTAGTCCTGCCAATAAGGTTCTGCTTCAATACAGATCACTCGCGTTTGCTCCATCGCATGAAGAATCGAGCTTTCTTGACGCGCTAACCAGCGTTCGAGCTGTTCTCGCTCTTCCCCTTCGAGCTTATCGACGAACTTAGCTAATGTTCTTAGTTTCAATAGATCGTCGGTACCATGTAGCAAGTCCCTCCACGGCAGGCGGAAGCTATTGCGCTCATCAAAATCATACAGGCTGGCAAAACTCACACCTGTATATAGATTACGCATCAAACGGTATTGCTGCTCGATGTAATCTTGGCTGGTTAAGTTGCGCTCTGGCGGAAACGCCTCCATCAACTCTGCCCAAGTTCTATCGAGCTGTTGAACTGAAAAGTGTTCAACGTTGAGCGCCATTTTTTCACGTGACTTATCGTCTAAAAACGGCTGCCAACCACGCGTTAAAATCCAACGACTCAAGTCTAGTAATAGTCCGGTATAACGAGACGAGTTGAGCAGTTCTAGAATCTGCTCTCGGCTCGGTAGCTGCTCTTCAATCTGCTTAAGCTCACTGACAAGGAACTTACGCGCATCTAACTTGCGCAGCGCATGGCCTTTATCATCAAGCAAATCTTCTAAATACTCATAGTCATTGAGCCACTCAAGATCTTGCTCTAACCATTTCAGCTCTTGACGTAAAATCGCACTGGCTCGGCGTGGAACCACACCACCATATACGGTTAAGATTTGACGAATAAAGCTAATCGAGTGTTTGATCTCATGCACAGCTTCTATCGAGTCACCCTCTGAATAAATTTGCTCATGATAATGCCAATGAGAAAGGGCGTGTTCCAATGAGTTGATAAAGCAAGATTCAACGCTGTCTCTTCTATTGGTCTCAACTAAAGCGAGCGGTTTCACTTTATCACCGGTATAGCCCATCGCCAGTCGGTAGCCTTTCGCCGCTTTACTTAAGTTGCCAAGACGCATACCGCCCTGTTCACAGAAAAGGCGCGCTAAGGTAAACAGAGCATCGGTTTGACCTGATTTAAGCTCCAACTCCACTTCACAAATCGGGTCTTCCTGGCCATTTGCTTCGACTTTACCTTGGTCAAACGCGACTTCAACTTGGCTGCCATCTGGCATACCAATCAGCCATTGCTCACGAGTAAAGTTGGTAGCAAACAGTGGTTGCAATTCCGATTGAAGAGTCGCTATCTCTTTACCTTTCGGCCAGATATCTTCTGGGTGCAAAGTAAGGTCAGGTTCATTGCCATCATGCTCTGCGTTGTATTCCGGTCTTTGGTGCAAACCTGCTACAACGCGGCCTGCCGTCTTGACGGTCTGTACATACACATCATCACAACGGCGAATGCGCATGCCAATATCGTGTTGGCGCAGCCAGTTATCCGGCGTATCAAAGTAGGTGTTACCAAGCTCTCGACAGCTATGCTGAAGTACTTTGGTTTCAGAAATTTTTTGACGTAAAGTCTCTGAAAAATCGGGAGAAACAAAAAACTTCAGTTCTATCTCGGTTTCCATAGTTATACCTTTCAAAGCAGATAGAGACAGGATATTGCCTATTTTCTTACTCGGCAAGAAAGAAATATCGCCCCAATGATGATCTAAAACAGTTTTAATGAGTGATTTAATGGGTTAACATGCGCGCCTTTATAGCCATCGTTCAACATTTCGCCATGAAATGGTGTATGTTAGTTTTTAGGTTATATTAATTGGGTTGAATGACCATGCCAGTAAATACAATTATGGGGTTATTTGCAAAGTCCCCTATTAAACCTTTGCAGCGCCACGTTGTGTGTGTAAACGAATGTTGCTCGCACCTAGTTAACTTCTTTGAAGTCAGTTCAAAGGGTGATTGGGAGAAAGCATCTGAAATCCGTTCACAAATTTCTCATCTAGAGAAAGAAGCCGACGTTCTTAAGCGCGAAATTCGTCTTAAACTTCCTCGTGGTTTGTTTATGCCTGTGGATCGTAGTGACATGTTGGAACTACTAACACAGCAAGACAAACTCGCAAACCTTGCAAAAGATATTGCTGGTCGTGTTTATGGCCGTCAATTGACTATCCCTGCACCTCTTCAAGAAAACTTCATTGCGTATGTTAAACGTTGTTTAGACGCAGCTGAACAAGCGCAAAAAGTTATCAATGAGCTTGATGAGTTATTGGAAACTGGATTTAAAGGCCGTGAAGTAACACTTGTGGCTGAAATGATCCATCAACTGGATGTGATTGAGGACGACACAGACGCGATGCAGATTCAACTTCGCCAGCAATTAATGGCTATCGAAGCGGATCTAAATCCTATTGATGTGATGTTCCTTTACAAAATTCTAGAGTGGGTAGGTGGTATTGCTGATCAGGCGCAACGTGTTGGTGCGCGTCTGGAAGTAATGTTGTCTCGCTCATAAAATAAGTTAACCAAATAACGAAGAGCATCTAAATTAGTTCACACCCCTTATAGGCGATAAATACTGACTCGCTGAAGGGGTTTTGTCGTGCTTAAATTTTGCTCCGCTTGTTATCAACAACTAGGTATTACGATGGATATCCTTGCGAACTACGGCACTGTCCTGATTATTATTGCAGCAGCTTTCGGTTTTCTGATGGCGATCGGTATTGGCGCAAATGATGTAGCCAATGCGATGGGTACATCAGTAGGCTCAAAAGCTTTAACAGTAAAACAAGCGATCATCATCGCGATGATCTTTGAATTTGCTGGTGCATATTTAGCAGGTGGTGAAGTAACCGACACTATCCGTAAAGGCGTAATTGAAACGTCCCTATTCGCTCATCAACCAGACGTTCTTGTCTTCGGTATGATGTCAGCTCTACTTGCAGCAGGTACATGGCTACTGCTAGCGTCTTACATGGGCTGGCCAGTATCAACCACTCACTCAATCATCGGTGCAATCATCGGTTTTGCGTGTGTATCTGTTGGTACAGAAGCGGTGGACTGGGGCTCAGTTCAAGGCATTGTAGGTAGCTGGATTATTACTCCTGTTATCTCAGGTTTCTTTGCTTACGTTATCTTTGTCAGTGCACAGCGCCTAATCTTTGATACTGAAAAACCGCTATTCAACGCAAAACGCTTTGTTCCGGTGTACATGTTCATCACGACCATGGTTATCGCTCTGGTAACCATCAAGAAAGGTCTTAAGCACGTTGGCCTTCACCTATCTAATGGTGAAGCGTGGATGTGGGCAGCGGCTGTTTCTGCGCTAGTGATGGTTGGCGGTTACCTATACATTCAGAAGAAATTCTCCAATCGTGAAGACGACCACGGTTTCGCTGGTGTTGAAGGCATCTTCAGTGTGCTAATGGTTATCACAGCTTGTGCGATGGCATTTGCACACGGCTCTAACGACGTAGCAAACGCGATTGGTCCTCTATCTGCAGTGGTATCTACTGTTGAACACATGGGTGAAATCACCGGTAAGAGCACTATCGCTTGGTGGATTCTACCACTAGGTGGTTTTGGTATCGTTGTTGGTCTAGCAACTCTAGGTCATAAAGTAATGGCAACTGTTGGTACAGGTATCACTGAACTGACTCCTAGCCGTGGCTTTGCAGCTCAGCTTGCAACAGCATGTACGGTTGTATTAGCGTCAGGTACTGGTCTACCTATCTCTACTACACAAACACTGGTTGGTGCGGTTCTAGGTGTTGGTTTTGCTCGCGGTATCGCAGCGCTAAACCTTGGCGTTGTACGTAACATCGTCGCTTCTTGGATTGTGACTCTGCCTGCTGGTGCACTACTGGCAGTGGTATTCTTCTACGGAATCCAAGCAATGTTTACTTAATCAATAATGACAGTGATATGTAAACCCACTGTCATTATTGGCTCAAAACCGCAGAAAGGGAGGCTTAGCCTCCCTTCTTTGTTGCAGTCAGATTAGAAACTACTTACTATTTGACCTTAGAAAAATTCAAGATTTGGGGTTGTGGCTTTCCCACCCTTTTAGACTGTTAAAGGATTTACCGTGAAAAAACTGGTTTGCTTAGTTTTAGCATCAATGCTAGCTGTACCTGCGGCATTCGCCCAAGACCGTTATATCTCAGATAAGCTGTTCACTTACATGCACGCTGGCCCAAGTAATGAGTTCCGTATTATCGGTAGCGTTGATGCTGGCGATAAGGTGAGACTGCTGACAAGCAATAAAGATACTGGATATACTCAAGTTCAAGACAATAAAGGCCGTAAAGGCTGGGTAGAAAGCCGCTTTGTTACCAATCAAGAAAGTATGGCACTGCGCCTGCCTAAACTTGAGAAAGAGCTATCTGAAGTAAAAGCAAAGCTAGCTAATGCTCGCTCAAGCGCAGACCAAGAAAAAGCGGGCCTTGTTGACTCTCTAGAAACGCGTAACCGTCAGATCGGTGAGCTCGAGCAAGGCTACAGTGAAATGAGCCAACAGCTTTCAGCATCACAAGAAGAAGTTCGTAAACTGCGTGCTAAGCTAGATACGCAAAAAGACGATCTACTGCTGAAGTACTTCATGTACGGTGGTGGTGTAGCAGGTATCGGCCTTCTGCTTGGTCTGATTCTTCCACACATCATGCCACGCAGAAAACGCTCGCCGTCAGGTTGGGCATAAGCAATACACAAAGTTTAAAATCTAAAAAGGTCACCATTTTGGTGACCTTTTTTATATCTTCGCTCTTCCTTAGCCCTGCCAATCATACAGCGCCGGGATCTCGATTTCCTCGCCTTTAAAACGCACCAAGCAGGACTGCTGCTCAATCGCGACTAACTGCAAATCGTCATTAATCCAATCCCCCTGCCCAAACTCACTGCCATTGATTTTCACCCAACGCTTACTCTCCTTGCTTGAGTAAACATGAGTTTGAAAGTTCAATGCTGGTAGCTTGCCATACCACTGCTGGGCATCATGAGCCAAATTGCTTACATCACTCGTTCGCTTATTAGCCTTGCTAGGCTGACTCGATAAAGCCGACTCAAAACGCTGCGCTAGCTCCGGAGATAGCTCGGATAAATCTAGCCCTTTAAGTAAATCATCACTCGGTATTTCGTCAAGGTTTGTGCTTGCGTCATGAGACACTTCTGAACGAGTAGGTTTACCATTATATTCGTACTCTAAATCACTCAATATCACAGGTGCCTTATAAGTACTCTTTAGCTCAGAAAATACCGGCGCTGCTGCAACGGTAAACTCAGACGGTACATTCACAACCGTCGTTTGAACAACATTGTTCGTTAACCAATGGGATTTATAATTGTCATAGGTTTGATATACCACTCCGCCGGCTACAAGCAGTGGCGGTAGCGCTATCGCGAGCATACATGCGAGCTTGTTTGTCGCACGTAGCGGCTGAGACGATACTTGCTGACCATACTGCTGCGTAGAATCAAAGGCTTTATGGCGACGTTCTGAGTGCTCTAGAGCTTGCATCACTTTAGACATTTGATTTCTCCTCTAGACGCTCTAAGGTTGGCGCATCTTGCTGAGATAACTCCTCAAGTAAACGCAGAGTCTTCTTACCTGCTATCCCATCGACCGATAACCCTTGCCAACGTTGGAATAGCTCTACCTTGCGTTTGACCTCTGAATCAAAACGTTCGCTTGCCGACTCTGGCTCACCTAATACTTGCGACAGCGCTTTATCCAACTGCGCTATCTCACCACCACTCATACCTTGCTTTAATGTCTCACTCCAATAACTTTGCCAGATGTGGCGATATTGCCCCTGCCAAATCGAAGCGAGCCATTGACGGTCGAAAGTAACCAGTTGGCCTTTAACCAATAGCTCAACTTGATTGCCTGATACTGAATAAAGAATCGCAAAGCGTGGTTGACCATCAATCTGTAAGCTCAATACGACGGGACGATTGGCTTGAACTAATTCATCTAAGCTCGCTTGGTCAAGCTGACAACGAAACAGCACATCATCGTTATTAAGGCATAGCTGATCGAGCACCGACGCTCGGTAGCCCCATAACTTGTATAAATCCGCCACTGCCGCTTCTTGATCTATCCCTCGGTTGAGAAGCGCCTTTAACTCGCTACTGAACGTTAAGTTGCGCTGTTCGATATTTTCAACCTGAGGGTATTGATGCTTGATGGAACGCTCTACCCAAGGTGTTGCCAATGAAGGTGTATACCAATAAGCGCCGCCAGCAAGCAGTGCACCAATAAGTAGTGAAGCAACTAGCGGGGTGTGGCTTGAAGTCTTTGTCTGCGCTCTATCTGCCGCAAGTGGTACAGAGCCAGTTTGAAAGCTCATCACATCATCGCAGGCGGTTTGTACCGTCGAACTCGAAGGCTGAGCCTCACCCAAACTGTAGGCTTGCTTTAGGCTGGCATCACAAACTAGGTTAATCAGGCGAGGAATACCATTGGTTTGGCGTGCAATATACTTGATTGATTGAGCATTAAATAACTCAGGATCACCACCTGCTAAAGTCAGTCGAAACTTAATATAGTCGCGAGTCTCATCCTGATTGAGCGGCAACAGGTGATAGCGCCCAGTCATACGCTGAGCCAACTGCCTCAACTGCGGCATCTTGAGCTTTTGTTGCAGCTCAGGCTGACCAATTAAGAGTACTTTGAGAAGTTTATGACTATCGGTTTCCAAATTGGTCAGTAAGCGAAGTTGCTCTAACACATCCGCAGAGAGATGCTGAGCTTCATCAATCACCAGTAAGGTTTGAATGCCATTGGCATGATTGTCCAAAAGAAACTGATGAATACATTGATTAAGCTGCTTTAGCGATGAATTCGGCTCATAGGCTAAATCAAACTCATCACAAATCGCTTCAAGCAACTCAATATTGGAGAAGGTTGGATTAAGAATAAGCCCAGCGCGCGTCGTCTCTGCTAAAGTTTTCAATATGGATTTAGCGATGGTGGTTTTTCCGGTACCAACCTCGCCAGTCAACATAGCGAAACCACCGCCTTCACCTAAACCCGCCTGGATTTGGAAGATAGCCTCTTTATGACGGCGGCTTTGATAAAGGAAACGAGAGTTAGGCACAATCGAAAATGGCAACTCTGTTAGTGCAAAATGTTGTTGATACATACTTCTCGTCTCTGGGAATTTGCTGCTAAGAAAAGTACCATTGCTGGCACTATTAGCCAATGGCATTATCAAGAAAAGGGATCACTCGGTGCAAAGATACCTTGTCGGTGGCGCAGTCCGCGATCAACTGCTAAATATTAACGTCTACGACAGAGACTGGGTAGTGGTCGGTTCCACACCTGAAGAACTTTTAGAAAAAGACTACACAGCGGTAGGAAAAGATTTTCCTGTATTCCTTCATCCAAAGACAAAAGAAGAGCATGCCCTTGCTCGAACAGAGCGAAAAGTCGGCCAAGGTTATACAGGCTTTGAATGTTACTTTGCCGCTGACGTCACCCTAGAGGAAGACCTGCTACGCCGCGATCTGACAATCAATGCCATGGCTCAAGATCCGCAAGGCAACATCATCGATCCCTTTAATGGTCAACAAGATCTGCACGATCGAATATTACGTCACGTCTCTGACGCGTTTACTGAAGATCCTCTGCGCGTACTGCGTGTGGCTCGCTTTGCCGCTAAGCTCGATCATTTAGGTTTTACCGTTGCACCTGAAACGTTGAACTTAATGCGTGAGATAGCGGACTCTGGCGAGTTAATTCACCTCACTCCCGAGCGCGTTTGGCAGGAATGGCATAAGTCTCTCTCGACCCAAAGTCCACAAGTGTTTTTAAAAGTGCTACGAGACTGTGGTGCATTAAAAGTCGTATTGCCTGAACTTGATGCTCTGTTTGGTGTACCTCAACCTGAAAAGTGGCACCCTGAGATCGATACTGGAATTCATACCCTGTTGGTAGCTGAGCAAGCTGCTCAGTTGAGTGATTCGCTCCCGGTACGCTTTGCCGCTCAAGTGCATGATTTAGGTAAAGGCATTACGCCAGAATCCGAATGGCCAAGCCATAAGATGCACTGCCATACTGGGGTTAAGCTGATCAAAGCGCTGTGTGAACGTGTGCGCATTCCCAACGAGTTTCGCGATTTAGCTTTAATGGTGTGTGAACAGCACTCCAATATCCATAGAGCGGCTGAGCTTCGCCCAGATACAAAACTCAAAGTACTCAATAAGTTCGATGTATGGCGCAAGCCGGAACGCTTACAAGACATTCTGCTTTGCTGTATGGCCGACAGCCGCGGTCGAATGGGTCATGAAGAGATTGATTACCCACAAAGCAAAATCTTCACTGACGCTTATCAAGCCGCTTTAGCGGTGAATGTGCAAGACATTATCCAAGATGGCTTTAAAGGTGCGGATATTCGCGTTGAGATGGAAAAGCGCAGAGTTGAGGCTATTCGAGAGGCTTAATCGACGGCTGTCATCCTCAAGAGTGAGGAACGAACGAGTTGGGGATCTCTTGAAGCGGATCGAATGATTGAGGAGATTCCCTACTCTCTCCTACGTCGCTCTATGGAATGACTAAGTAACTATTGCTTTACTCTACAGAATGACAGATACAAAAACGCCTCCGAAATCGGAGGCGTTTTTTTTAAAGCTTAAGCTAATAATTCGTTAGGAATTATTGACCTTTAACTTCTTTAAGACCGTTGAAAGGAGCTTTAGAACCTAGAGCTTCTTCGATACGGATAAGTTGGTTGCTTTCTTTTAGGTATAGCAGCAACACGGTCAGAACGGCTCATTGCTCTTAGAGCCTTAAACGAAAAATGCCCCACTAAAAAGTGAGGCATTCATTAAAGCTTTAAGCTAATAATTCGCTAGGAATTATTGACCTTTAACTTCTTTAAGACCGTTGAAAGGAGCTTTAGCACCTAGAGCTTCTTCGATACGGATTAGTTGGTTGTACTTAGCAACACGGTCAGAACGGCTCATAGAACCAGTCTTGATTTGACCTGCAGCTGTACCTACCGCTAGGTCAGCGATAGTTGCATCTTCAGTTTCGCCAGAACGGTGAGAGATTACTGCTGTGTAACCTGCGTCTTTAGCCATCTTGATTGCAGCTAGAGTCTCAGTTAGAGAACCGATTTGGTTGAACTTGATAAGGATAGAGTTAGCTACGCCTTTCTCGATACCTTCAGCAAGGATCTTAGTGTTAGTAACGAATAGGTCGTCACCTACTAGTTGAAGCTTGTCACCTAGTAGTTCAGTTTGGTGCTTGAAGCCAGCCCAATCAGACTCGTCTAGACCGTCTTCGATAGAAACGATTGGGAATTGGTTAGCTAGCTCAGCTAGGTAGTGGTTGAACTCTTCAGAAGTGAAAGTTTTACCTTCGCCCTTCATGTTGTAGATGCCAGCTTCTTTGTCGAAGAACTCAGATGCAGCACAGTCCATAGCTAGAGTAACGTCTTTACCTAGTTCGTAACCAGCAGCAGCAACAGCTTCTGCGATAACTTCTAGAGCTTCAGCGTTAGACTTAAGGTTAGGAGCGAAACCACCTTCATCACCAACTGCAGTGCTGTAGCCTTTAGACTTAAGAACTTTAGCTAGGTTGTGGAATACTTCAGCACCGATACGTAGACCTTCTTTAAGAGTCTTAGCACCAACTGGTTGGATCATGAACTCTTGGATGTCAACGTTGTTGTCTGCGTGCTCACCACCGTTGATGATGTTCATCATTGGTAGAGGCATAGAGAACTGACCAGCAGTACCGTTTAGTTCAGCAATGTGCTCGTATAGAGGCATGCCTTTAGCCGCTGCAGCAGCTTTAGCGTTTGCTAGAGATACAGCTAGGATTGCGTTAGCGCCGAACTTAGACTTGTTTTCAGTAGCGTCTAGGTCGATCATTACTGCGTCGATTGCAGCTTGGTCTTTAGCGTCTTTACCAACTAGAGCTTCAGCGATTTCGCCGTTTACAGCTTCAACAGCTTTAAGAACACCTTTACCTAGGAAACGAGCTTTGTCGCCATCACGTAGCTCAAGAGCTTCACGTGAACCAGTTGATGCGCCAGATGGAGCAGCAGCCATACCTACGAAACCGCCTTCTAGGTGTACTTCAGCTTCTACAGTTGGGTTACCACGTGAATCGATGATTTCACGACCTAGAACTTTAACGATCTTAGACATTGAATGTTTCCTTCTCGTTGAATATATAATGTCAAAATTAAGGGCAGCAGCACGACTAACGCTACTGCCCGTATCCTTTACTTCTCTAATTCGCCGCGTTGGTATTCACCAGCCGCTTTCACGAAGCCTGCAAATAGTGGGTGACCATCGCGAGGTGTTGAAGTGAACTCTGGGTGGAATTGAGCCGCTACAAACCATGGGTGAGCCGGGTTCTCAATCACTTCTACCAGTTTCTTGTCTGCAGATAGACCTGATACTTTTAGGCCTGCTTTTTCGATCTGAGGACGAAGAACGTTGTTCACTTCGTAACGGTGACGGTGACGTTCGTGGATCGTCGCGCTACCGTATAGTTCACGAGCTTTAGTGCCTTTTTCTAGGTGACACAGCTGTGAACCAAGACGCATAGTACCACCTAGATCAGAGGTTTCGGTACGTTCTTCAACTTTACCTTCACCATCAACCCACTCAGTGATTAGACCAACAACTGGGTACTTCGTCTCTTTGTTAAATTCTGTTGAGTGTGCACCTTCCATACCCGCTACGTTACGCGCGTATTCGATCAGTGCCACTTGCATACCTAGACAGATACCTAAGTAAGGTACTTTGTTTTCACGAGCGTATTTTGCAGCAAGGATCTTACCTTCTACACCACGGTCGCCAAAACCACCAGGAACAAGGATTGCGTCAAGGTCAGCCAGTGCTTCATCACCTTTTGACTCAACGTCTTGTGAATCTACGTATTTGATTTTCACGCTTAGACGGTTCTTAAGACCTGCGTGCTTCAGTGCTTCGTTGACTGATTTGTAAGCGTCTGGTAGTTCAATGTACTTACCAACCATACCGATAGTTACTTCACCAGTTGGGTTCGCTTCTTCGTAGATTACTTGTTCCCACTCAGTCAGGTTAGCTTCAGGAGCTGTAATGCCAAAGCGTGAACATACTAGGTCGTCTAGACCTTGAGCTTTAATTAGTTGAGGGATCTTGTAGATTGAATCTACATCCTTCATTGAGATTACAGCTTTCTCTTGAACGTTACAGAACAGAGCAATCTTCTTACGCTCATTCGCAGGGATCATGCGATCGCTACGACAAACTAGGATGTCTGGTTGGATACCGATAGATAGCAGCTCTTTAACTGAGTGCTGAGTCGGCTTAGTTTTCACTTCGCCTGCTGCTGCTAGGTAAGGAACTAGAGTAAGGTGCATGAACATTGCGCGTTCACGGCCTAGTTCTACAGCAAGCTGACGAATCGCTTCCATAAATGGTAGAGATTCGATATCACCAACCGTACCACCAACTTCAACGATCGCAACATCATGGCCTTCAGCGCCAGAAATTACACGATCTTTGATTGCGTTAGTGATGTGAGGGATAACCTG
Source organism: Vibrio hepatarius (assembly GCF_043642085.1). Classification (GTDB taxonomy): domain Bacteria; phylum Pseudomonadota; class Gammaproteobacteria; order Enterobacterales; family Vibrionaceae; genus Vibrio; species Vibrio hepatarius_C. Next base: position 75,257 of record NZ_JBHZSA010000010.1, read on the forward strand.
AATTGTTGCACCTAGGTAATCACCACGGCGCTCTTTAGCTAGAACGTCTGAGTAAACACGACCTGCAGTGAAGTTGTTACGCTTAGACATTTTGGTGCGAATGAAACGCTCATAGTGACCAAGGTCAAGGTCAGTTTCAGCGCCATCTTCCGTGACGAACACCTCACCGTGTTGAGTTGGGCTCATAGTGCCTGGGTCAACGTTAATGTAAGGGTCAAGCTTCATCATAGTCACTTTAAGACCACGAGCTTCTAGAATAGCCGCAAGAGATGCTGCTGCAATACCTTTACCTAGAGAGGATACAACCCCGCCAGTAACAAAAATGTAATTTGTCGTCATGTTTAACCTGAAATTGGTTGAATGAGGGAAAATGGATTTCTTCTGGACGGGATATAAATATACCAGAAGCCCTTTTCCGCTACAACGTGAAATCTATCACACTGCAATTTTTTATTTTTTGCTTCAAATCAAATTCGAGTAGCGAGTTATTCGACTCTCTTCTCTAACGCTTCTTTCGCTTTTACTTGATCCCAGAAGCTATCTAACTGTTCTAGATTAAAATCAGTCAGTTGTTTGCCTTGCTCTGCCACTATTGCTTCAACCCCCTTAAAACGTCTGGAAAACTTTAAGTTGGCTTTGGCCAGTGCCACTTCTGGATCTTTACCCAAATGTCTCGCTAAATTTACGGTAGCAAAGAGTAAATCGCCAAGTTCCAATTCGACTTTATTCTCATCGACTGAGACTTGCAGTGCCTCTTCCATCACTTCTTCGATTTCTTCTTGAACCTTGCCAACCACTGGCCCTAACGAATCCCAATCAAAGCCAAACTTGGCACATTTTTTCTGTATTTTTGTAGCACGTGAAAGCGCCGGTAACGAAGCTGGTACTGAGTCTAGAATACTTTGTTCTTGTTTGCCTACTTTGGCCTTCTCTTTAGCTTTTTCCGCTTCCCAATTGGCATTTATTTGCTCGTCATTCTCAAACTTGGTATCAGAAAACACATGCGGATGACGGCGAGTTAATTTTTCATTGACGGTCTCAACCACTTCGGAAAACTCAAACAGTCCTTGCTCTTTCGCCATCTGGCTATAAAAGATCACTTGGAATAGTAGATCGCCCAGCTCCTCTTTAAGATTCGACCAGTCGCGGTTTTGAATCGCATCGACCACCTCATAGGTTTCTTCGATGGTATACGGCACGATAGTGTCAAAGCTCTGCTTGATATCCCACGGGCAACCACTTTCTGGGTCACGTAGCTTCGCCATGATCTGTTCTAACTGTTCGATTGGGTGACTCATTGTCTCTGTTCCTTTAAATCTTTATCTAAAGAAAAAGGTGAGCGGCCAAAACCACTCACCTTTGTTATATGTTGATCAATTCTCTAAATAATTGAAGCTGTAGCTAGGCGGCAAGCGAGCGAGACTCCTGAGCATAGCTTGCCTATGTGATGGAGCGAGTGAGCGCAGGCAACAACGCTATCAGCTTCAAGTATGACGAGAATTTTAGCCAAGGCGTTTAACGCTCATTACATCCTTGATTTGTTCTACACGCTTAGACACTCGCGTTAAGATCTCAACGTTAGTCACTTCCAAATCAAAATCCATGATCGACATTTGTGTACGGTAATCAACACGACTCTTCATGCTGGTGACTTTGATTTTTTCATTGGCAAACAAGGTAGTGATGTCTTTTAGCAAGCCACTACGTTCCATTGCTTCTACGCGCACCGTCAAAATGTATGAACCTACAAAGCCGCTGCCCCACACCGTATCAATGATACGCTCTGCAGCGTGATGTCTTAGCTCTTCAAGCTGTTCACAGTCAGCGCGATGAACTGATATACCGCGGCCTTGAGTAATATAACCGGCGATTTCATCACCCGGGATTGGCTGACAACAACGCGCTAGATGGGTCATTAGATTATCGACACCTTCAACCACTACCGCGTCTTTCTTCGGTCGGCTTTGAGCTGGCGCTTTGTTGACCGCTTCTTTCAGCTTCTCTAACGCTTGTTGGTCTTCTTCTTCCGCCGTTGGCTTGTTTACCAAAGCATTGATGTGGTTAATGATCTGGTTGATACGCAAATCACCGCTGCCGACCCCTACATAGAGTTCGTCAGGGGTATTCATATTGAAGCGCTTAAGGCCATATTGCTCGGCATCTTTTAACGTCGCACCAATCTTGGTTAGCTCTTGTTCTAGAATTTCGCGACCAGCTTCTAGGTTTTTCTCGCGACTTTGAGCACGGAACCACGCGTTAATCTTGGCTCGAGCACGGCTTGACGTTACAAAGCCAGTCGATGGGTTCAGCCAATCACGTGATGGGTTTGGCTCTTTGGCAGTGATAATCTCGACCTGATCACCCATTGCCAACTTATGAGTAAACGGTACGATACGGCCTGCAACTTTGGCGCCGATACAACGGTGACCAACCATAGAGTGGATATGGTAGGCAAAATCGAGTGGCGTCGCGCCCATTGGTAGGTCGACTACATCGCCACGCGGGGTAAAGGCGTAAACGCGGTCATCAAACACCTGACTGCGTAGTTCATCAAGCATTTCGCCTGAATCGGACATCTCTTCTTGCCAATCAAGCAGCTTACGTAGCCAAGTGATTTTCTCATCATAGCCACTGCGGCCGCCGCCACCTTCTTTGTATTTCCAGTGCGCCGCGACACCAAGTTCCGAGTCTTCGTGCATATCTTTAGTACGAATTTGGATCTCGATGGTTTTGCCTTCAGGGCCTAAAATGACAGTGTGGATTGACTGGTAGCCATTAGGTTTTGGATTAGCCACATAGTCATCAAACTCACTTGGTAGGTGCTTGTATTTAGTATGTACAGTACCTAGTGCGGCGTAACAATCTTGCAATTTGTCAGCGATGATACGCACCGCACGCACATCAAATAGCTCATCAAAGGCTAGGCCTTTTTTCTGCATTTTTCGCCAGATGCTGTAGATGTGCTTTGGACGACCACTCACTTCAGCATTGATAGAGGAAGCCTTCATTTCTGAAGTTAAGTCATCAACAAAATCTTGAATGTACTGCTCACGCACAATGCGGCGCTCAGAAAGCTGCTTCGCAATTTGCTTGTAGGTATCTGGCTGTTGGTAGCGGAAAGCGTAATCTTCCATTTCCCATTTTAACTGACCAATGCCGAGGCGGTTCGCTAGCGGCGCGTAAATATTGGCACACTCTTTTGCTGCCGCTTCACGCACTTCTTCTGGCGCTTTTTTCACTTCAACTAGGTTAGCAATACGTTCCGCTAGTTTGATTACCACGCAGCGGAAATCGTCTACCATCGCCAGTAGCATACGACGGACATTATCCACTTGAGCAGACGCTGCACCGCCTTCCATAGTGACGTTCAATTGGCCAAGAGCAGCCATCTCTTCAACGCCATCAATCAGCTTGATGGTCTCTTTGCCAAAGTCTTCTTCAAACTGTTCTCTGTCGTAAGCACCGCTTGTCACCAATGGGAACAACAGCGCCGCCACCAGCGTCGCTTTGTCCATTGAAAGCGTGATGAGGATTTCGATCATTTCACGACCACGCCATAGCAGCAGTGGTCCTTGATCGTTGCCTTCTAAAATAGCCTCGCCACGTAAGTAGACTTCTTTGAGACGTTTAGCCACTTTAGGTTCTTGTTCTAGACTAGCAATCCACTTATCTAGCTCAAACTGTTCGTCTTGATTTAAATGTGCGCTTCTTACCGCAACCATTATTTTCGTCCTGTTATTCTTTTTATATTCGACCTGCTCCGCACTCGGTTTTCCATGTCCGAAGCAAGTTCGTTTAATCCTTTACAAATAGCGCCATCGATTCTAAATGACTGGTATGCGGAAACATATCGAGCATACCTAATTTTTGTAACTTGTAGCCTTGATTGAGCAAGCTTTGTGAATCCCTTGCTAGGGTAGCAGGATTACATGACACATACACAACTCTGGATGCCCCCAAATGAGAAATGTGTTCGATGATGCCACTTGCTCCAGCTCGTGCTGGGTCGAGGAGAATTTTATCAAATTTTTCCTGTGCCCAAAGCTGACCAGAGAAATCTTGCTCTAGGTTGGCCTGATGGAAAGCAGCGTTACTAATACCATTCACTTTGGCATTGTCTTTAGCTTTATCGACCATCGCATCGACACCCTCGACGCCAATTACCTGCTTCACTTTCTGCGCCATCGGCAAACTGAAGTTACCTAGGCCACAAAACAGGTCAAGCACACAATCCTGCTCATCAAGCTCTAACCAATCCAGCGCTTGCGCGACCATTGATTGGTTTACCTTCTGATTGACCTGAATAAAGTTATTTGGTTCAAACGGAATCGTTACGCCAGCTTCGGTATAATTGGCAGACTCCCCCACCACGCGGTTAAGTTGGTCACTTTCCGGCATTAAGTAGAGCGTTGCACCATGCTCTTTAGCTAAGGCCTCTAGGCCCTGCTGATCACTCTCTTTTAACGCTTTCAAGTGGCGTAGAACAATCACATTGGTGCTGTCGCCTTTCACCAACTCCACATGACCTAGGCTGTCTTGGTTAGAAAAACCGCTCAATAATTGATGCAGTGGCGCAAGCAATGCATCCAAGTCGCTATCCAGTACTGGGCAATGCGTCACTGTAACAATGTCTTTGCTCTGTTTTTTACGAAAGCCAAACTCTAACTGACGAGTTTTCTTATTCAGCTTCAAACTGACTCGCGCGCGGCGACGATAGCCTTTAGCATCACCAACAACTGGCGCTTCTAACTCGATACGTTGGCCAGCAAATTTACTCATTAGCTGACCCAGCGTTTGCTGTTTGTATTCTTGTTGAGGTTCAATCGCCAAATGCTGCATATTACAGCCACCACACTCTTGGTAATGTGGACAAAATGGCTCAATACGTTGCTTACTTGGCTGTTGAATTTTGATTAGATTCGCTCGGCCAAATTTGCTTTTGCTTTCCGTTAATTGAGCCAATACTTGCTCACCTGGCAGCGCGCCTTCAATGAAGATCGGCTTCTTGTTTTGGTAAGCGATACCTGCACCATGGTGATCCAACTTCTCAATCGTCAAAGATTGATGCTTAGTATTGAGTTGAGTTTTCTTCTTTGGTTGGAAAAAACGCGCCATGCTATGTGCCTATTTTAATTGCTCTAATTACTGTTCAGGTTCCACCTTTTGTACCTGAATCATTGTCTGAGCCGACTGAGTTGATTATGCTTAGTATTTCGACGGCTTCTTTTAGTTTGGAAGTTATTTTCCCATATCCACACCACGATGTTTAGACAATAATGACAAGATATGGCTTACGTGCCCGCGTTATTACACTTACCTTAGCGCCAACACTAATTATCGGACTGCTCCTGAGTGCTTTTTTCTCTTTCAATCGCTATCACGATCTTGAAAAGCAGGTAATCAACTCAGGACTCAGTATCATTGAGCCGTTGGCCATCGCCAGCGAAGAAGGCCTTAAAAATAATAGCCGAGAATCGGTTCGCCGTATCATCAGTTACGCACATCGTAAAAACTCCAAGTTTGTTCGAAGTATTGCCGTCTTCGACTATAACCACGAGTTGTTCGTCACCTCGAACTTCCACCCGAACTTTGAGCTGTTAACTTTTCCTAGAGATGAGCCTATTCCGCTGTTGGTAAGCTCTGTGCTGCAAGAAAATACACTGATCCTGCGCGCACCTGTCATCGCCGAGTCAGGACTGGTAGCCACCATCAAAGGCCAAAGCAACAATCCAGCCTTAGGTTATGTGGCGGTCGAGCTTGATCTCTCGTCGTTGCGACTGCAGCAATACCAAGAGATATTTTCCGCTTTCCTTGTGCTCCTTATCGGCCTGGGGCTGTCAGCCGTATTTGCCCATCGCTTAATGCATGATGTGACGCGGCCGATTTCTCACATGAAGAACATGGTTGACCGAATTCGTCGCGGTCATTTGGATGTGCGAATCGAAGGTAAGATGCATGGTGAGCTCGACTCGCTGAAAAATGGTATCAACTCAATGGCGGTCTCTTTGTCGGAGTACCACGTTGAGATGCAACACAGTATCGACCAAGCCACTTCAGATTTGCGTGAAACGCTTGAACAGCTAGAGATCCAAAACGTTGAGTTAGACATTGCTAAAAAACGCGCTCAAGAAGCAGCGCGTGTTAAATCTGAATTCTTAGCGAACATGTCTCATGAGTTACGTACCCCACTTAATGGTGTGATTGGCTTTACCCGCCAGATGCTTAAAACCACCCTGACCAATAGTCAAACTGATTATCTGCAAACCATCGAAAACTCGGCCAATAACTTACTCAATATCATCAATGACATTCTCGACTTCTCGAAACTAGAGGCTGGTAAGCTAGCGCTAGAAAATATCCCGTTTGATTTCCAAGCGTCGCTCGAAGAAGTAGTCAGCCTACAAGCCACCAGCGCCCATGAGAAAGGACTTGAGCTAACTCTTAAGATAGATCCTAAGGTCCCTGCTGGATTAGTGGGTGACCCACTGCGTATTCAGCAAGTTCTAACCAACTTGGTCGGTAACTCGATTAAATTTACCGAACGCGGCAATATCGATATCAGTGTCGAGCTGCGCTCACAAAAAGAAGATTCGGTCGAGCTGCAGTTCATGGTGAGAGATACGGGTATTGGTATCTCAGAACGCCAGCAATCTCAGCTTTTCCAAGCCTTCAGTCAGGCGGATGCGAGTATCTCACGTCGTTATGGCGGTACTGGCCTTGGTCTGGTTATCACCCAGAAACTCGTTAGCCAAATGGGCGGTGAGATCAGTCTAACCAGTCGCCTCCACCAAGGATCAACCTTCTGGTTTACTCTACGCTTGTCTTCAACCGATATGCCAGTAAGCGACTTAATCGAAACGCAAGTATTGCAGCAACGCTCTCTACTTCTGGTTGAGCCAAACATGCAAGCAGCTTCGGTGATTCAGCAAACCTTGGTACAAGAAGGTTTGATCGTTACCTATCGTTCATCGCTACCTGATGAATCTGAAAGTTACGACTATGTTCTTCTCAACCTATCACCAAATAGAGAGAACGACGTTGAGACAGTTCAAGTCTGGGTTGAACATGCGATGAGATGTGCTTCGCATGTGGTCGTCGGCACGCCAAGTACGGCGTTAGCGCTCTCGGATCACTTAATTCAGAAATACCATATTCACTGTATTACTAAGCCACTGTCGCGTAGAAAACTCCTGCAGACCCTTGCTGCAAACCAAGAGAGTGTACCGCTGCTAGAGAGCCCTTCGCAGAACAACGAGACTCTACCGTTGACGGTAATGGCCGTGGACGATAACCCAGCGAACTTAAAACTGATTAGCGCCCTGCTGCACGAAAGGGTAGATAGCGTTGTCACCTGTACCAATGGCCTTGATGCGGTCAAACAAGCTGAAGTTCAGCATTTCGATATCATCTTGATGGATATCCAGATGCCGCATATGGATGGGGTCACCGCTTGTAGTCAGATTAAGCAAACCGAGCTAAACAGCAATACCCCTGTCATTGCGGTGACCGCCCATGCGATGAGTGGCGAACGTGACCGCCTATTGTCTGCTGGGATGGATGATTACCTCACCAAGCCAATTGAAGAACATGTGCTGCAACAAGTCTTGATGCACTGGAACCCGCATACGACAGAGCAAGATTTAGAGAAGCTGGATCTATCTGTAAGCTCAGCCGTGATTGAGCATCATGAGGAAACTGCGGCTCAAGAAAGCCACAGCAATATGATCATTGATTGGCAAGCGGCACTGAAACAATCGGCCAATAAGGAAGACCTCGCTCAAGATATGTTGCAAATGCTGGTCGATTATATTCCAGAGGTCAGTGCCATTGTCGAAGGCGCACTTGAAGATGATCATTTTGATACCCAGCAGTTGATTCATCATGTACATAAACTGCATGGCAGTAGCTCTTACTGCGGCGTCCCACGCCTGAAAAATGTCTGTGCAACAATAGAAAAAGAGTTGCGCTCTGGAGCGAGTATCGAAGATATCGAACCCGAACTGTTCGAGCTGCAAGATGAGATGGAAAAAGTGGTGGCGAGTGCAAGGCCCTACTTAGAAAAATAGTGTTTACTGGATCGAATCAGGTTGGTAAAAACGAAAGCTGTTTTTACGAGATTGCTTAACCGCATACATCGCCTGATCCGCTCTGTGCACTAGTTTTTCAATATCTAGCTGTGATGAGTCTTCAATAGCGATACCAATACTGCACCCTACAGAGACCAACTCTTGGTTATACATGGATGGCTGATTCGCTAATTGAATCGCTTGAGCGGCGATGTCTGCTAGCAGTGTCTTATCTTGATGCTCTAGCACTAAGTAGATGACAAACTCATCGCCACCTATTCGCCCAACGACACCCGGCACGCTGCTATTTGACAGCAAGTCAGAAAATCGATGGGCGATTTGCATCAAAATCGTATCTCCCGCGGCATGGCCGTGGGTGTCGTTGACCTGCTTAAAACCATCTAAATCCACCAACAATAATGCAATATATTTACTTGAGCCGATTGCTGTTTGAATGTACTTTTCACAGCCCAAACGGTTCTTTAATCCGGTCAAAACATCCTGCTGAGCGAGATTACGATAATACTGCTCCCAATGCTCAATCTGAGCTCTTAGCTCTCGCTCTCGGATGATCGCTTGTCGTGAACTCTCAATAAATGAATTGACACTATGCACTACCACGCCCAATTCATTCTCACGATTCTCTTTATCAATGGTAATGGTTTCAACCTTACCAGGTGTAATTGAGTACAGTGAACGAGACAATACTGTTAATGGACGACCGACAATTCGCTCAAACACAATAATCAATGCAATAACGGTTACCAAGAATTGGATGACAACAAACAGCACCTGATTAAGAACCTGCGCCAATGCAGATTGTTGCAGCGCTTGTTCATTATTGTGAATGTACAAGGTGCCGATGGGATCACCATTGGTTGGAGAATGAAGGGAGTATTGATTGGCGGTTTCCCACAGATTTTCTTCATCAACGAGTGTGAGGTTAGAAGAGAATGATACGCCATCACTGCCTTTGATAAGTACCGCATCGATTTCTTGATGAAGTAACAATGCGCTAATGACTTCTTCAGCAATTTCAGCATTGTTGACATAGAGTGCGATAGCGGCCGAGCTGGAGAGGGAAAGCACCAGTTTGTGTTCAAGATCCTTATGTCTTTGCCCTTCTTTATTAAGACCCACAGGGATCATCACGATCAACACTATGCTCAAATAACACAGCGCTAAAATGGATACGATTTTTAGCATCCTAGTCGATAATGATCTTAATCTCGGCTTAGTCATTGATTTCTAAAACCACCTTAATTCCTGAATTAACAGCAGGGCGCTCAGAGGTATAACCAATCGCCTGAGGATTCGCTAACAGCTTCTCAAACACACTTGAGTCAGCCTCTACTTGCTCAGGAGCTCGCATGCTGCCAGAGAATTTAAGTTTGGCCCAATAAGCATTAACTTGGCTCTCTCTCATCTGGGTTACGCTCATGAAAAAGCGTCGTCTCAACTCACCCTTACGATCTATCACTTGGTTTATATATAGGCTATCTAAGACTTTGCTACGTCCCAAATAAACATCTGCGATATCACTAACTTCAAATACATTGATTTGACTTTGTTCACTGACAACCACAAACAACCCAGCAGCCGAGTATGGCGTAAACAAAAGTAATAGAAGGCTTAAATACTTTTTCATATCGCCTCCTAGAATATAAAGTTTAGATTGATGGTATAAACTTGAGCATCCCTTCCACTGCCTAACACAGAAGGGGCCGATGCCCACAAACCATATCCAAACTCATTAATCTCGATGTAATCTATCTGAGCTTTCAGGGCTAACTGAGGTAGTAAATCCCACCGAACTCCGAGTGAATAGGTACTTTGGTCAATGCGTACCGAATTAATACCAATCTCGGCTCCTGCCTGAAGTAAAGATAGTGATGGGTCGACCGCTCCCCAATCTAAGCTGTTGGTATAATAAGAATAACGAGGACTAAATTGGCCATACATGACATACGGCGTAATGTTATTTAGGCTATAACCCACTAAGGCATAGCCGCCACGGCCTTGGGGGATGGAAGATTTGTCTGCATCAATCTGAAATAACTCAGTTTGTAACGTCCACTGGCCATCAAAATACAACATCGCCAGTTGGTAATACTCTACGGATTCATCATCTAGCGTCATCGCATCATACGCTTGAGCCGCTTCCTCACTAACCCCAGGAATGCCTAGCATTGAAACCTGCTGTAACTGACTTTGCAGAGCTTGGATTGATCCCCCTTGCTTAATCGATAGAGAGCCGACATTGGCGTATGAAGCTTGCCATTTCCAATTGCCTTGCATCACTTCAAAAGAGGCACTTAATACCTCTCTTAACTCGGCGGTATAATCGTCATTGGTTTGGGCGATTTCTCCTCGTTGATTGTTACTCCCATACTCAAGTTTCAATGACCAGTTAAATGCTGGGTTGTTGGATAAGTAACTCATCCCTACACCGTCGAGCGAATCAAAGACGATGCCCCCGTACAACTCTTGAGAAGGCCGTACCCACAAGTGACCGTAATCGATATACCGACTGTCCGCTGCCGCATAAGCGCTTACTCCAACCCTACCGACTCGGAAGTTCCAATATTGGTTTGGCTCATAGCGAATAAATGCTAATTCAGTCAGCTCATCGAAGTCGTGTTTAGTACTGTTGTCGAGTAACCATTGAGTGGTGAATGACCATTGGTGATTAAAGCTAGTGTCCAACTGAAGACCAAAGTTAGAATCAGTTAACCATGAACCATTGTCATCATTGTCTGCTGTCTGAGTAATGTCACGTCGATAGGCGAGTTGGTCCTCATCTTCATACGCATAACCTAATGTACCAAAGCCCGATACTGACCAATCCATAGCCACTGTATGAAAACTAAAAAATAGCACGCTAACAGCTAGAGCAACTCTTGCCGCTATCGGTTTTCTATTCATATTGAGCAATCCTTAGCAGCAGAGCTGCAAGCACTAAACATGAGGTGTAGTGATGATAATTCTTTATCTAATCACTATAAATTATTAACCAAAAATCAGGTTAAGGAGGGAAGATGCCAAAAATAAAAAAACGACCTAAGGTCGCTTTAATTAAATGGGTTAGTTTTCGAGTATGACTGTCGCCATTGCATAATGCCGTTCATCGGAAATGGAAAGGTGGATGTGATTCACTCCTTTCAGCTCAGAAAGCTCAAGTGCTTTTTTAGACAGGCTCAACTTAGGCGCACCAAGCTCATCATTGGCAATGGTAAAATCGTGGAAGGTAACACCAAGCGCAATACCAGTGCCTAACGCCTTTGATGCCGCTTCTTTCGCCGCGAAGCGTTTCGCCAAAAAGCGCCCTTGCTGCTTTAAGCCAGCAAAAATCTCAAGTTCGACCTCGGTCAAAATACGCTTTGCAAATGCTTCACCGGAGCGAGCGAGCGCCTTTTCGACTCGCTCAATCTCAGCTATGTCTGTTCCTAAACCAACAATCGCCATAGTGCTTATTTACGCGCTTCAACCATGATGGCTTTCATATCAGCAACTGCTTTATGCAAACCGTCAAACACTGCGCGACCAATGATCGAGTGACCAATGTTTAACTCAAAAATTTCCGGAATTGCCGCAATGGGTGCAACGTTGTGGTAAGTCAGACCATGCCCCGCGTTAACCGTAATACCAAGGTCTGCAGCATAGCTTGCACCAGCCGCGATCTTTTTTAGCTCGTCTTGCTGATCTTCTTCAGTTTCAGCGTCTGCATAGTGACCAGTGTGAAGCTCAATAAATGGCGCACCACACGCTTTCGCTGCATCAATTTGCTCACGATCAGCATCAATGAATAGCGAAACTTTAATGCCCGCTTCCGTTAGAGTTTGAGTCGCCGCTTTGACCTTTTCTAGGTGACCTGCAACATCAAGACCGCCTTCAGTGGTCAGTTCTTCGCGCTTTTCAGGCACCAGACATACGTATTCTGGTTTAGTTTTCAGTGCAATCTCAACCATTTCATCTGTCACTGCCATTTCTAGGTTCATACGCGTTTGTAGCGTCTCACGCAGAATGCGAACATCACGATCAACAATATGACGACGGTCTTCTCGCAGGTGAATTGTAATACCATCAGCACCCGCTCGCTCAGCAATTTCTGCTGCATGTACAGGATCTGGATACTTAGTACCACGTGCGTTACGTAGCGTTGCAATGTGGTCGATATTTACACCTAGGTAGATTGAGCTCATTTTCCAATACTCCGTGCTCGGGGAATCATCGACATAAACAATTCCCTGCTTTTTAATGGTTTGCCGCCAAGATACGGCTTTAAGGCTATACGTGTAAAGCGTTTTGCCGCTTTGAGTTGTTCTTTTGTGGTAAACCGACGTTCACTGATTGCGATCAGTTCATCACCTCTAAAAGTCAGATTGTCATGACGCACTGAGGCGATAAAACCTTTCTGCTCCCGGTAACGGTAAGTCATTCCGGGATCAATCGGCTCCCCACTACCCGCGCAGTGGAGAAAGTCGACGCCATAACCCATGGCGGATAACAGTGCTAACTCAAAACGCCTTAGTGCAGGCTCGGGATTCTCCGCTTGAGCTAACTCTGTTAGCGCGTGCAAATAGTCATGAAACAGAGCGGGCATCGCCACTTCCGCCATCAATACTCGGCCAATCAACTCATTAACGTACATACCTGAATAGAGGTTAATACCGGTTAGCGGTAAACCTAAGCTAATGGGTTCAGCCTGGCGCAAGGTCTTCATCGAGCCATTGCCCGACCATTTGAGCAACAATGGGGTAAAAGGCTGAAGTGCACCTTTAAGATTCGAACGTTTACTGCGCGCCCCTTTTGACATTAAGGTGACGCGACCATACTCCTCACTAAACACATCGAGAATTAAACTCGATTCGCTGTAAGGGCGGCGGTGCAACACGAAACAACGCTGTAAACCTTCAGAGGACATAGAATTTGCCAGACAAATATGAAACCAATATTAACGAGAGATGACTTACTCGTAACTTAAATAATTATTAAATAATCCGCATGATACAAATAAGGAGCCGACCGGCTCCTTATTTCGTACAACTTGGAGCGAAGCATCTAGCCTCGCAGACCTTATAGATCGTCGATGTAGCCAAGCGAGCGCAGTGCACGCTCATCGTCTGCCCAGCCCGATTTCACTTTAACCCAAGTTTCTAAGTAAACCTTACGGCCAAACAGCTCTTCCATATCTAGGCGCGCTTCACGACCAATGGTCTTGATCTTTTCGCCGCCCTTACCAATTACCATTTTCTTTTGACCATTACGTTCAACAAGAATTAAGGCATTGATGTGGAAGCCATCTGTGTCCGGGTTATAGTCAAAACGCTCGATCTCAACCGTTACCGAGTATGGCAGTTCTTCACCAGTGAAACGCATTAGCTTTTCACGTACGATCTCTGACGCCATAAAACGCTGAGAACGGTCAGTCACATACTCTTCTGGGAAGTGGTGTGTCGCTTTAGGTAAGTGTTCACGTACATGTTTACGTAGAACGTCGATATTCTTACCATGTTTCGCTGAGATAGGCACAACATCAACGAATTCCATCTTCTTCGACATATCCATCATGTGTAGCATGACTTCATTGCGATCTTGTACGTTATCAACTTTGTTGACACACAATACTACTGGGAAGTTAGATTTCTGCAGTTTAGTCAGAACCATCTCATCATCGGCAGTCCAATGCGTACCATCCACTAGGAAGAACACAAGGTTCACATCACTCAGTGATGAGTTTGCCGCACGGTTCATCAGACGGTTAATCGCACGCTTCTCTTCGATGTGAAGACCTGGAGTATCGACATAAATCGCTTGATAGTCGCCTTCAGTATCGACACCCATAATGCGGTGACGAGTTGTCTGAGGTTTACGTGAGGTGATTGAAATCTTCTGACCTAAAATACGGTTTAGAAGCGTCGATTTACCTACGTTAGGGCGACCAACGATCGCGACAAAACCACAATGCTGATTTTCTGGTGAGGTAGCTTGCTCGCCGCCTGATGAGAAAAACGCATCAATATCAAATTCGTTGTTATCCGTTGAATCAGTCATTGGTTAATTGCTCTAGTGCTAATTCAGCAGCCGCTTGTTCTGCCTTGCGGCGGCTGGTGCCTTTACCAATAACAGGTTGTCCAATACCTGCCACTTCGCACGAAACCGTAAACTCTTGGTTGTGTGCTTCACCTTTAATATTAGTCACTGTGTAAGCAGGCAGCGGCTTTCTTCGACCTTGAAGGAACTCTTGTAGGCGAGTCTTCGGATCTTTTTGTGATACACCCGGCTTGATTGCATCAAGGCGCGTCTTGTACCAGCTAAGAATAATGCCACGAACCACTTCAATGTCGCTGTCTAGATAGATAGCACCAATGATGGCTTCCACAGCGTCGGCAAGAATTGAATCACGACGGAAACCGCCACTTTTTAATTCACCTGGACCTAATTTTAAGTGATCTCCTAGTTCGAATTCGCGACCTAGTTCAGCAAGCGTATGACCACGAACAAGTGTCGCACGCATACGGCTCATATCCCCTTCGTTAACCTTAGGGAAACGGTGATAAAGATCATCAGCAATGACAAAACTTAAAATTGAATCGCCCAGAAACTCAAGACGCTCGTTATGTTTTCCATTAGCGCTGCGGTGTGTCAGCGCTAAACTGATTAGCTCAGCATCATTAAACTGATAGCCGAGCCTCTTCTCTAGTTTTGGTGTAGGAGAATTCATGCTCTCTCAATAATTTGTGTTCATTCTCAAAATAGTTGAAGTTGTAGTTAGGCGACAAGTAAATTCAGCCCTATGAGCATAGGTAATCTATGTGATTAGGGCGGCCGGCGAACCGGTGAATTTACGCAGTCAACAACGCTACAGCTTCAAATATGAAGAGAATTTAGTTAATGCCACCGATGCGGTTAAAACGCACACCAGTTGGGATCCATGAAGGTAATACGCTATCTTCGCCACGCTCAAATTCGAAGCTGATCCAGATAGCCACAGCCTTACCTACAAGGTTTGCTTCCGGAACAAAGCCCCAGTAGCGACTGTCAGCGCTGTTGTCACGGTTATCACCCATCACAAAGTACTGACCTTCTGGTACAACCCACTCATTAACGCCGTTGCGTGGTTGATACAATTCAACGCGATCACGACGTAGCGGATTGACCAAGATTTGGTGCCCAGTTTCACTTAATTGCTCATCCAACTGAATCAGAGGGATACCATTTTGGATAAACTGGCTTTCTTCTACATTCGATAGTTTCACTGGCTTACATACGTTTTCGCCAGGAGACTGAATACAGATTTCTTTTTTGCTGTTGTAGCGAACCGTGTCACCAGGTAGACCAACCACACGCTTAATGTAGTCGATGCTTGGCTGAGGTGGGTATTTAAATACCACAGTATCACCACGTTCAGGTTTACCGGTTTCAACCAGTTGTGTGCGCCACACAGGGTCTTTCAGACCGTAAGCGTACTTCTCAACCAAGATGAAGTCGCCCACCAGCAGTGTTGGCATCATAGAGCCAGATGGAATTTGAAACGGTTCATAGATAAAAGAGCGCAATACGAGCACCGCAGCAATCACTGGGAAAATAGACACGCTATTTTCAATCCACCACGGTTGAGTCTTCACCTTTTCAAGAACAGCGGCATCTAAACCATTGGTTTGCGCTTCGACTTCCGCCACTTTCGCTTGGCGTTTCTTTGCAAAGACCAGCTTTTCTAGCACCCAGACAATACCCGTTACCAAAGTAACAATCACAAGGATGAGTGAAAATGTGTTCGCCATTGACTTCCCTTATCTCAAAAATACGAAAGTGAAAGAGCCGAAACCCTTCCACTTACTCATTGAATTTAATTCTAATAATCCCATAAATAGTTGGCGTTACAGCTAGGCGACTAGCAAACTCAGCCCTATGAGCATAGGTGTACTATGTGATTAAGGTGAGTTTGCGCTGGCAACAACGCTGTAGCGTCAAATATGACTGGGATTAGTCTTTGCCTACGTGAAGAATTGCTAAGAACGCTTCTTGAGGCAGCTCTACGTTACCGATCTGCTTCATACGTTTCTTACCTTCTTTCTGCTTCTTCAGTAGCTTCTTCTTACGACTCACGTCACCACCGTAACACTTCGCGATTACGTTCTTACGCAGCTGTTTCACTGTTGAACGCGCGATGATGTGGTTACCGATTGCTGCCTGAATTGCAATATCAAACATCTGACGAGGGATGAACTCTTTCATCTTCTCTACTAGCTGACGACCACGAGTTTGCGACTGATCTTTGTGAGTGATCATCGCTAGGGCATCAACCGTGTCACCGTTAAGAAGAACATCAACACGAACCATGCTCGACGTTTCAAAACGTTGGAAGTTGTAGTCCAGAGATGCGTAACCACGTGACGTTGACTTCAAACGGTCAAAGAAGTCGAGTACCACTTCCGCCATAGGAATATCGTAAGTCACTGCAACTTGGTTACCGTGGTAAACCATATCAACCTGAGTACCACGTTTCTCAACACATAGTGTGATTACGTTACCTAGATAATCAGATGGTACTAGGATGTTACAGCGAGCAATTGGCTCGCGGATTTCTTCAATATCATTAACCGCTGGTAACTTCGCCGGGCTATCGACGTATAGAGTGTTACCGTTAGTTTCTTCAACTTCGTAAACTACCGTTGGCGCAGTGGTGATCAGATCTAGATCGTACTCACGCTCTAGACGCTCTTGGATGATCTCCATGTGTAGCATGCCAAGGAAGCCACAACGGAAACCAAAACCAAGCGCTGCTGAGTTTTCTGGCTCATAAAATAGCGATGCGTCATTCAGACTTAGTTTACCTAGTGCATCACGGAAGCTTTCGTAATCATCAGAAGATACTGGGAATAGACCCGCATATACCTGAGGTTTTACTTTTTTAAAGCCTGGTAGCGCTTTATCACTGCCGTTTTTAGCCAGTGTTAGCGTATCACCTACTGGTGCACCTAGGATGTCTTTAATACCACAAACAACCCAACCTACTTCACCAGTACGTAGTACATCAGTATCGACTTGCTTAGGCGTGAAAATACCAAGACGGTCTACACCCCAAACCTGACCTGTGCTCATTACTTTGATCTTGTCATTCTTCTTAAGAGCGCCGTTCTTAATTCGAACGAGAGAAACAACACCTAAGTAGTTGTCGAACCATGAGTCAATGATCAATGCTTGTAGCGGCGCTTCTGGGTCACCTTCTGGTGCCGGAATCGCAGAAACAATGTTTTCTAGAACGTCATCAACACCGATACCTGTCTTTGCACTACAACGAGTGGCTTCCATTGCATCGATACCAACGATTTCTTCAATTTCTTCTGATACACGCTCAGG
The DNA here is from genome assembly GCF_043642085.1 of Vibrio hepatarius. Lineage (GTDB taxonomy): Bacteria > Pseudomonadota > Gammaproteobacteria > Enterobacterales > Vibrionaceae > Vibrio > Vibrio hepatarius_C. The sequence continues at coordinate 92,686 of NZ_JBHZSA010000010.1, forward strand.
GTCTGCAGCAGGAAGGTCAATCTTGTTTAGGATTGGCACAACCTCTAGATCCATTTCAATCGCTGTGTAACAGTTAGCAAGAGTTTGAGCCTCTACACCTTGACCAGCATCAACTACCAGTAGAGCACCTTCACACGCCGCTAGAGAACGAGAAACTTCATAGGCGAAGTCAACGTGCCCAGGGGTATCGATGAAGTTAAGTTGGTATGTTTCACCATCATTTGCTGTGTAGTTAAGCGTCACACTCTGTGATTTGATTGTGATACCACGCTCACGCTCTAGATCCATGGAGTCTAAAACCTGTGCGGCCATTTCACGGTCACTCAATCCACCACATACTTGGATTAAACGGTCTGATAGGGTCGACTTACCATGGTCGATGTGGGCGATAATCGAAAAGTTACGAATGTGCTTCATGATTTGGTGTGACTAAACTCTTATAAATAGGGACAAGAAAACCGTTAATTCGCTCTGATTTATTACATTGAGCGACGGCATTTCAATCAAGTTGGCAGATTCTACCCAATTTCTAGCCGCTTCGCACTAGCTAATTGGTTCGCCCAAGATCCTTAATAATATGACTTGCTGAGAAGATTGCTGCTCTAATCGCACAGATAATCTCTTGGCGAGATAAATACCCGCAACCGTGGCAAGGGCAGAAGAGAGAATCACGATGCCTTCTCCAGCGGCCAAAAATGGAGCAATCCACCATTGCGCAATGAAAGCGCCAAGAATCATGGCAAAGAGTGGGACAAGATAAACAACCGCCGCGGAGTGCAATATGCTCTTTTCTGGTAGGCCAATTTCGACCACTTGACCCGGTTTAACTGACTTATCCGTCGTTAAATGCCAACTCAACGATTTATTCCCTACTGCTTTAGAGACAATGCCAGTTCCGCAACTTTTTTGCGAAGAACAACTGCTACAACTGGTTTGCTGTTCGCACGCTAACTCAACGTCAAACCCCTTTGAAAGAGGTTTAACGTGAGCAACCGTTGCCAGTGCGGTCATCATTGTGAATCACTCACAGGATTGGCAAATTTGACTGATTGAGCAATACGTTTTGCTGTCGCAGGAGGAACATCACCAATCACTGAGATTTCATGTTCACCACGAACAAAGCTGTGCAGCGTACGACGCCCTTGGCGAACTAATTGGCCTTTGAGCGACAAGTTATCGCTTTGCGAAATGTAGACCGAGAAACTAAACAAACCATCACTGTACATCTGACTTTCAACCATACGCTCAGTGTCATTCATGCGGTAGCGGTTAAGCTCTTTCGGTTCAAAACCATTTGGCACCCATGCAACTGTCCAGTGTGCATTATCAACCTGCCCTTTTGGCAGTGACAACACTTCTGGTAACTTCACTTGGTTTAAACCACTGAGCACTTGCTCAATTTTCTCATTTACATTGTAAGAGATGGTTCGATATTGCTCTAACACCTCACCATCGCGATCCACTAAGTCTGCACGCAAAGGTAATTTGCTGCCTTCATCGACCCATAAAACGTAGGAATAACGTTGGCCATCTTTCGGCACGACTCTTAGTACCTGACATGCCACACCCGCTTCACGCGCACGGCCAACTTGCACGAAATCGTAGAAGTTTTTTAACTGGCTAACGTCTGAATTTAATAATGGAATCGTTGGAGCAACCATGTTGCCTGACTCAATTGTGAAAGGTTCAACGCCAGGCTCAAGATAGCTAACCTCATCACCACGACGAATGACCTCACGAACAGGGCCACTCAAATAGATAAGGTGTGCAAGCTGCTTATCTTCAGATACTGCGTGTCGATACAGCAATGGCTCAATGCTGTTTTTCTTTATCAGTATGTAAGACAGTTCATAGTTAAGATGCTGACTTGCCTCGTTCATTTGATACAACAAAGCCTCTGCAGCGTTCTCTTCTGCAAAGGCTAATGGTGTGTTCAAACTGAACAGTGTCAGCGCACTGATCAGAAATTTCTTCATTCAACTACCGTTTCAGGATTATCACTACTTTCAATAGTATTTTCACTATTTAAGCGTAGTTGTAATTCGTAGTCTCGTAGCATCGCATTTATGCGACGACGTTGTTCTTGTACATTCACTTCGCTAGAACTTTGCTGCTCAACCGAAGAACGCGTTAGGCTAACAGGCTCTGCGCTACCAGCAAATGGGATCGTTTGAAGAACAGGCAATGTTTCTGCCGCAGGTGAACTTGGATCGCTGCCACCATATTGCTGCACACCTAAGATCACCGCCAATGACACACACGCCGCCATCGCGACTTGGCCAAATTGGTTCAACCAAGCAGGTAATTGTTTACGTGCTTGTGCCGGTGTCGGCTGTGATTCAACACGACGATGCTGTTCTAACTGAGTTATTGTGGAGTGCGCAGGCTCATCATCGAGCGCTAACGCGACGCTTTCAGCAATATTCCACTCCGGTTTCTCCGGAGCCTCACCACGCATTACATCACCAATTAAATGGTAGTTTTGCCATGATTGTAGGCTTTCTTGGTCTTGCTCTAATTCAGTAATCAGAGCCTTATCAACCAACTCTCCATCCATGAGTGCTGAAAGTTTCTCTTTGTCAGCCATTATTTTCACCATTAATGTTACTGGTCTAGCGTTGCAAAAGGGGTTGAATCTTTTTCTCAACCGCTTCACGAGCACGGAAGATACGCGAGCGCACCGTTCCTACAGGGCAATCCATAACCGCTGCTATTTCCTCGTAGCTTAAGCCATCAAGCTCACGCAACGTCATTGCGGTTTTTAAATCATCAGGCAGTGCTTCAATCGCACTGAAAACGACACGTTTCAATTCATTGGACAACGTTAAGTTCTCAGGGTTCGATATTTCTTTTAATGCACTACCCGTTTCGTAATATTCAGCATCTTCAGTATCCACATCTTGAGCGGGAGGCCTACGCCCTTGAGCTACAAGGTGGTTTTTTGCAGTATTAACGGCAATCCGATATAACCAAGTATAGAAGGCACTTTCGCCACGAAAGCTTGGTATCGCTCTGTACGCCTTAATAAATGCTTCTTGCGCTACATCGGGAACATCACCAGGATTATTCACATAGCGAGAAATAAGGTTGCAGACTTTGTTTTGGTACTTTGTCACCAACAAGTTGAATGCTTGCTTATCCCCATTCTGAACTCGCTCAATTAATACTTGATCGGTCAGCTGCTCGTTCATTCGAGCGGGTACTCCTATTGTTATTCGCCCCAGTCTTATCAGACATGAGCATTAATTATGCAAAATGTAGTATTGACACCACTGCTTACTTGAGCACTATTGTGACCTAGTAAATAAATATAAGTTCAAAAATTCTTCAAACAAATTTTACACAGTGATGCATTCATCTACCTCTGATCCCGATTGTGGGGATGAGAGCCAAGAAAAGCAATGCTCTTTACGAAGAATTGCACTCAATGCAAAGCCATTCGCTCGGTGTTACTATAGCGAATTGACTCTCACGTTTTCAGAGTCGCATTGGCAAATCTATGACAGGTTTATGAGCGGGATCGCTCAGTGACCACGACGCGAGTTTTTAAGTAAAGGGCGTCAGTGGTACAAATTAACTCGGGAATTTAAAAGTTTTATGAACGCAAACCGTGAACATCAGTGTGATGTGTTAGTGGTGGGTAGTGGCGCAGCAGGTCTATCGTTAGCGTTACGTGTCGCAGAACATGGCAAAGTCATCGTACTCAGCAAAGGACCACGTAGTGAAGGAGCAACCTACTACGCGCAAGGTGGTATTGCTGCGGTATTTGATGAATCAGACAGTATCGAGTCTCACGTTGAAGATACGCTGATTGCCGGTGCGGGTCTGTGTGAACAAGATACGGTCGAATTTATCGCTAAGAATGCTAAAGAGTGTGTTCAGTGGTTAATCGATGGCGGTGTCCCTTTTGATCGTGAAGAGAATGATAGCGACGAAGCACCTCGCTACCACTTGACGCGCGAAGGCGGTCATAGTCATCGCCGTATTCTCCATGCCGCCGACGCTACAGGCATGGCGATGCAAACCTCTTTGCAAGACAATGTCCACAACCACCCAAATATCACGGTATTGGAACGCCATAACGCCCTTGACCTGATTACTGAAGATAAAATCGGCGGTGACAGCAATAAGATTATCGGCGCTTATATTTGGAACCGTAACCAAGAGCACGTTGAAACAGTGCGTTCCAAATTTGTCGTATTGGCCACTGGCGGTGCGTCTAAAGTGTATCAATACACCTCTAACCCAGATGTTTCTTCTGGTGATGGTATTGCAATGGCATGGCGCGCGGGCTGCCGTGTTGCGAACCTCGAATTCAACCAATTCCACCCAACGTGTCTCTACCACCCTGAAGCGCGAAACTTCCTGCTAACTGAAGCTCTGCGTGGTGAAGGCGCCTACTTGCGTCGCCCTGATGGCACTCGATTTATGCCAGACTTCGACGAGCGTGAAGAACTCGCTCCACGTGATGTTGTTGCTCGCGCTATCGACTTTGAGATGAAGCGTCTCGGTGCAGATTGCATGTACTTAGACATCAGCCACAAGCCTGCTGACTTTATCGAAAAACATTTTCCAACTATCAATACTCGTCTATTGGATCTGGGTATTGATATGACCAAAGAGCCGATTCCTGTCGTTCCTGCCGCACACTACACTTGTGGTGGGGTGATGGTCGATAAAACAGGCCAAACCGATTTAAGTCAGCTGTATGCGATTGGTGAAGTGAGTTATACCGGCTTACACGGCGCTAACCGCATGGCGTCAAACTCGCTACTGGAATGTGTGGTTTATGCCTGGGCTGCGGCTAATGACATCATAGCCAATCTTGAAAACGCCGCATTACCACCCGCTCTTCCTGCTTGGGATGAGAGCCAAGTAAGCTGCTCAGACGAAGAAGTGGTTATTCAGCATAACTGGCATGAACTGCGTCTATTTATGTGGGACTATATGGGCATTGTGCGTACCGATAAGCGCTTAGAACGCGCACTGCGTCGTATTCAATTACTGCAGCAAGAAACCCACGAGTACTACAGTAACTTCAAGGTATCAAATAACCTCTTAGAGCTGCGTAACCTACTGCAAGTTGCTGAGCTGATGGTTCGCTGTGCAATGGAAAGAAAAGAGAGCCGTGGCCTGCATTATACTCTCGACTACCCAGAGCTAGCGAAAGAGAGTCACCCGACGATTCTCGTTCCTGACAGCCGAGACTAATACTCGAGCAATGTGACCAAAAGGGAGCCTAGTGCTCCCTTTTTAGCATGACGATCAAGTCGCGATACTGTTTTTCGCTCATACTATCTCGCCACAGCAAGACGCGGCTGTTGTCATCATGAACAATCAATAATGCTGCGGGAGAGAGTGCGAACACAACACGCTTAATGGGGATTAACGAACGATCTAGTTGGTACTCTTGCGCCGACAAAAAGGTCACATCACCAAGCAAGGCTGAAGTAAAGAAGCCAGATTTGATCGTCACGGTCGTGAGCAGATAAATGCTCGGGAACACTGCAACAAGCGGTAAGTCAGATAGGATGACGAATGAACTGGCCAATACCAGAATAAAGTAATTGGCCAGTAGAGATAGGTAAGAGCGAGTTAGGCGAAACCTAGCGCACTTTACTGAGGTTATGAGCGACAATCTTATCGACCATAGAAGCATGACCTAAGTTTTCACTGCGGCCATGGCCCATTATCCACGTAAATAAATCTGGATCATCGCACTCTAGCAGTGACACAAAATCTTGTTGCTCATTTTCTTTAAGGCTTTCAAAACACTCTTCAAAAAACGGCATGATAACCACGTCGAGTTCTAACATTCCACGACGACACGCCCATTTGATACGCGCTTTTTGTTCTGCGGTATACATTGTAATTCCTCACCTAATCGGTTGATTTGCGCCGAGTGTAACAAGCAAATTGCTTTGCAACTAGTACGCCAGTCACACTCCCGAGCAAGGTCAGCATTTTCGCTAACTTTATCGGATTTAATGCCACACTACGCTAAAGGTTGTTTATCAATAGGATTAGGCGATAACATACGTCTATTCAGATTCTATTAGGTAACGATCATGGATTGGCAAAAAGACTTTGCTCCTTTACAGCTAGCATCAACGGACTCACTGCCAGAGCTGGCAATTGCACCTCTAACGACTTGGGGAGCAATCACACTCATTGGCGACGACAAGAAATCATATCTGCAAGGGCAAGTGACTTGTGATGTTGTGACTCTTGGTGAGCAATCATCAACGTTTGGCGCTCATTGTGATGCAAAGGGTAAGGTTTGGAGTGTATTCCGCTTATTCCACCATAATGGTGGCTACGCAATGTTCCAACCAAAGTCATTGATCGACAAAGAGCTTGCTGAGCTTAAGAAATATGCCATTTTCTCTAAAGTTGAGTTTACCCATAGTGATGAAATCGCACTTGGCGTTATGGGCAGTAACGCCACCGCTCTAGTTGACTCCCTTTCAGAAGAGACTGGTGATGTTCGTCGTGTAGAGGGTGGTAGCGCAGTTAAGATCGATGATCAGCGCTGGTTACTATTAGTCACAGAGGCCTCTACACAGCAGATTGTCGCGCAAAGTAACGCGAGCAAAGTATCGGAAGATTTATGGACGCTACACGATATTCAATCGGGTACCCCATTGCTTAACGCAGAGCAGCAAATTGAGCACATTCCTCAAGCTATTAATGTACAAGCTGTAGACGGCATTAGCTTCAAAAAGGGTTGTTACACTGGCCAGGAAACCGTCGCTCGCGCCAAGTATCGCGGTATGAATAAACGTGCCCTATTTATTGTCCAAGGTAACGCTGACAAGAATATTGATGACAATGCAGAGTTAGAACGTGCCGTGGGTGAAAACTGGCGCAGTGCGGGTAAGTTACTTGCGAGTTACCGCTTTACAGATAACGCCGCGCTGGCATTAGTGGTATTGCCGAACAACCTCGACGATGACGTTCAATTACGCTTAAAAGATCAACCAGAAAGCTCATGGACCATCGCTCAGCTACCATACTCGTTACAAGACGATGAGTAATTCATTTTCCACCCATATTACTCAATACTTAGAGGCGCAGCAGGTGGCTTTTCGCCTGCTTCCGCATCAGACGCCAGCGACAACGATTGAAGATGCCGCAGCTCAGCGCGGCATTCGCCCAGAGCAAATGGTCAAGTGTATTGTGCTTAGAGATATGAGTAATCGCTATGCCATCGCTTGCGCGCCCGGTAATCAATCGGTTGATCCGAAAAAAGTTCGAGCATTGCTTAACTGGCGACGAATGACCTGCGTCTCCATGGAGCAAGTCGCCAGTTTGACCGGCTATCAAATAGGCACTGTGGTTCCTTTGCTGCTCCGCACGCCAATGGAGATCATTTTTGATCAACAAATCTTAAATGAACCAGAAGTCACCATCAGCAGTGGATCTAACATGGCAGGGGTTGCCTTGAACTGTGCTGACTTGATCGAATTATGCCAACCTAAGATCGCAGCGATCTGCCGCGATTAAACTATCAGGCTAACCAATTTACGTTAGCCTCATCTGTAAAAATTACATAATGTTGCATAAAATATTGATCATTTTCGCATCATATAAGATATTCAATTAAATTATTATTCAATTTAAAAGCATATATAGTCACAGGGATTTTTTTGCAGTATTCTAATCTCGTTGGTTAAAGTTCAAGCAAAATATGTTCATTCTGTTTGGCACTCGTTTGAAAGTCGGTATGTAACTCTTAAGCGACGTGTAACCTTCTCCAACAAAAAAGTGAATCCACTGATTGTTTCAGGACATCCACTTTTTGTGTAATGCATCTGTGACTATTCGCCCGCGTAGCTATGCGGGCTTTTTTTTGAATAAATTTACCGAAAAATCACATCTAATAAAAAAGTTAAACTATTCTTTAAAGTAACTGTCACAAAGATAAGGCTTAATAGTGCTCGTTCTCCCCAACGAGTTCAATAACTAGAATATAAATGGGGTAACTATCACAATAAAATGGATATTTATCCGTAGATTTGTCTACGACAACACAAATATCCAAAAACTCAGTTTCTACTGCATATTCCACCACCATAATCACATAAATTCAGGTGGATAATTCGTATAATTTGCAGTGCTTGCTAAACATAAGGACAAATGTATGAGACTGTTTAAGCGCTATACACCAGGTATGATTGCTAAACACATTAGTCGGCTATTCAAGGGAAGAATTTACATCTATGGCGTAGGTAAATTTGAGTTCGATAACGGCAAATTGATTTTGCCAGAAAGAGCAGAAACGCGTCACTTTAAAGCGGTTAAGGAAATCAATAAAGAAGTCATGAAACTCCGCTGCGCTTACGCATAAAGAATTAGAAAGGGTTGGCAATTGCCAACCCTTTTAGTACCTATCAATCAAACTGCTACGATTTAATCACGCTTCGCTGAGCAAGCTTGGGTAAGTTCCCTGTAAGCCCAAGCGCACGCTTCATTATTTCATCTTTTGCGCCTGGTAATTGACCGACCAACTTCATACCAATACCACGAATCAGCTTCTTGGCCGGATTACTGCCTTCAAACAGGTCCTTAAAGCCTTGCATTGCTGCGATCATTTTCGCCGCTTCAGCTTTACGCCAACGCTCGTAACCTCTGAGGTTACGCTTAGTGCCGAAGTCTTCACCCTGTTGCCAAAGCTCGATCACTTCTTGCGCTAAACTGGCTGCGTCCAACAAGCCTAAGTTAACACCCTGCCCTGCAAGTGGGTGGATGGTATGAGCAGCATCACCAACCAAAGCAACACGTTCAGTCACAAAGTCACGGGCGTAACGCATTTTAAGTGGGAAGGCAAAGCGATCGCCTTCAACTTCACATAGGCCTAAGCGATTATCAAATTCTGTCGTGAGCGCTTTATTAAACTCGCGGTTTGACATCTCGACTAAGCGTTCCGCTCGGTTGGGCTCTGTTGACCAAACAATCGAGCTTAAGTTGTCTTCACCTAAAGGTAAAAAAGCCAATGGACCTTGTGGTGTAAAGGTTTGGCGAGCAATACGTTCATGCGCTTCTTTGGTACGAACATTGGCAACAATCGCACTGTGCCCATAGTCCCAATGAGTCAATGGAATATCTTGCTGTTTTCTCACCCAAGAGTTAGCGCCATCCGCACCCACAACTAATTTCGCAGTTAATGATTGGCCATTATCAAGCGTCAACCAAGCTTCACTTTCGCCCATTGCCATAGACGCACATCGCGCCGGCATAAATAGCGACACATTGGCTTGCTGTTTCACTTGGTCAAGCAGTGCCAATTGAATCACGCGATTTTCAACAATATGACCAAGATCTGGCTGAGCAAGCTTCTGCGCTTCAAACTCTATGCGTGCGAAGCTATCTTGCTCCCACACTTCCATAGCACGATAAGGGGCCGCTCTGCGCTGCATAATCCCTTGCCATGCACCCAAGTTGCGTAACACGGATTCACTTGAACGACTCAATGCAGAAACACGAACGTCTGGCAATGCACTCAGCTCGCTTTCAGGTTCGTGACTTTCAATCACGGCAATACGTAAATCAGTATCTTTAAATGCGGCCGCTAGCGCTAAACCGACCATTCCACCGCCAACAATCGCGATATCTACACTTTGCATCATATGTTTGTTGTCCTTGTTGCTGGCTTATCGAGCCACCAAGCCTAAAGTTCTTTTTAGTAGTGGGGCTTTTAACGGGGCAAAGTTATCCATAGCGAACAGCCCCAAGTTACGACCAATACGCATCGTCAAATAGTCATTAGAAAAGATATGCACTAGAGATGATGTCATTGAAATAGTCGCGTTGCGATCTTGTGCTCGCGCCTGCTTAAATTGCTTAAGAACGTGATATTCACCTGAGTCTTGTGGCTGCTGAGCGATACATTCCGCTAACGTCGCTACATCACGAATGCCCAAGTTAAACCCTTGACCTGCTATTGGGTGAAGTGTTTGTGCCGCATTGCCGACAATGGCAAAACGGTGTGAGACATTTTGCTCACGGTAACGCAGTAATAATGGGTAACTGGCTCGCTGCCCGGTCTTGTCTAATCGCCCTAGACGCCAACCAAAGCTCTCTTGTAACTTAGCCAAGAAAGCTTCATCACTATAATTCATCACCTTGGCTGCTTCATCTGGTCTCAAGCACCATACCAAAGACATACGGCCCTCAGACATTGGCAGCAATGCCACGGGGCCAGATTCAGTAAAGCGCTCAAAAGCACGGCCCTGATGCGCTTGTTGAGTGGTGATATTAGCAATCACAGCCACTTGGTCAAAGTCGTGCTCAGAAAGCGTCAGTCCAATCTGCTGGCAACAAGTAGACACCGCACCATCAGCCGCGACCAAAAGCTTCCCCTCAACCTGTTGGTTACCGCTTAATGTCAGTTGCACTTTTTCTTGCTGGCGAACAACTTGCTCTACCGAAGCATGAATCAGCTCAATGTGTTCATCTTGCTCAATTTGATGATGATAAATACGTCCCACATCGGCAAGCTCAACCACATAGCCTAATGCATCAACGGCCAGCTCCTCACAGGTTATATCTGTCATTCCAGCATGAGTACGATCAGAGACATGGATATGGATAATCGGCGTCGCCACGCTTTCAATCTGCTGCCACAAGCCAAATCGCTTCAGGATATTGACCGTGCCATAAGAGAGCGCAATTGAGCGAGAATCAAATCCCGGATGCGCTTGGTGATCAACAGGAAACGGTTCAATCACCGCAATAGACAACGGCTGTGATGAGAGCTTATTTATCGCCAGTGCTAACGTCATTCCAGCCATTGCGCCACCAGCAATGACCACATCAAACTGCTTCATTAACCTACCTACTTAGTGAATAGTTGGAGCGGTTTGCTGAGTTGGTCGTTGACCAAATTCCGAGTGAATCGTCAGTACGCACGCTTTAACATGCTCAATGACCTGCTCAAGCAGTTGTGCCTGCTCTTCTAGGTCGTCATCTTCATCAATGCCCAGCTTAGAAATTTCTTCAAGATCAGCCAGTGCTTCTTTGACATCCTTAGAGGCTTTTTTCAGTTCAGCATTCACTAGACCTAAACCGGAAATAAAGTGATTAACCCACTCTGCCAAGCCATCCGCAATATCAAACAGCGATGCACTCGCTTCTTCGTCAGGAAGCAGTATCTCAAGCTCCATACCTGAACCAGTAAGTTCGCTGATGGTTGCATCTAGTGCTGCTTGCGCTAACTGTAAGGACTTTGTTGGCCATCCCATACCTTCACTGACATAGTCATAAACCATTGGCTGCCAGCTTTTGTCTGTCAAACTAAGACCGCCACTGAGCATTCCAGTCAATAGACCGTGCAATTCAGCTGGATTGACCGCTAAACCGGCTGACTGTAAATCACTGGCAAATGTCAGATAATCTGGTAGTTGTTTGTCGCTCATTAGAATGACCCAATTGAAATAAATAAGCTCAATCGTATCACTTACCAAAGCAGCCGAAAACGAACGATTACTCAATTGTGGGCACCTTTTACTCAATTTGCCCAATTACTGTGTTATTGTGCGCTGATTTGCACCACGGGTTCTGGAAAAGCTTGAATCTTAATGGGCGTTTTTCTATAGTTTCTTCCTCGGTGATTGTTTGCTTTATCACCTTAGGCAACAGATATTAGAGTCGATATGAGTAATCAAGCGGTAGAAGTTGAAATCTTAGGTAAGTTAATGCGGGTAAACTGCCCAGCTGGACAAGAAGAGTCTTTGATTAACGCAGCCCAACGTCTAGAGAGCCGCCTGACTGAAATGGCAGAAAAGACTAAAATTACTAATGAAGTCCAATTGCTGACTTTTGTTGCCTTGAACTTTAGTCATGAGCTTGAAACTCGTGATAGCGATTCAAAGCAAGAACAAAATGCACTGTTTGAGCGCATGGAACAGCTCTCAGCCTCTTTAGATAGTGCAATGAGTAAAGTGAAGCCAGGACAGCAATAGCCTTTACAGTACCAACAAGAATTTACCCTGGAGTGTGCGTTAGGGGATTACGTCCCTGAGCCGATAAGCAATACTAAAGGGTTAGTACTTGGTTGCTATTGAGCAAGCTCGGCATGCACCGAGAAGCCTACGGTAACCATTGCTGATCCGCCCTGAACCAGCTGGTTCATGGGTCAAACATCTCCGACGACACTCTGGGGTATCCTCCTTTGAATACCCCTAACGATGGGTAGTATCATGACACTCTCTCGACAAGACTTTCGCCAATCCATTCGTCATCGACGCAACCAGTTAAGCGATAGCTTCCAGCAGCAAGCGGGCTTAGACCTTTGCCAGCAATTTTTATCTATTCCTGAGATCAAATCCGCTCAACATATTGCTTTGTACTTGTCGGCAGACGGTGAAGTCGACACCATGCCACTGATTAAAAAACTGTGGCAGAGTGGCAAACAGGTTTATCTGCCGGTTATCCATCCTTTCTCAAAGGGACACTTACTGTTTCTCCGCTATACCCCAGACTCTCCAATGGTGTTTAACAAGTACCAAATCGCAGAGCCCAAACTCGACCAAACCCAAATCATTCCAGCCCAATCGCTCGATATTATCTGCACGCCTCTGGTTGGGTTTGATTCAACGGGTCATCGTTTAGGCATGGGCGGCGGCTATTACGATCGTACCTTAGCGCCTTGGTTTAATACTGGCCATGGGCCTAAACCAATCGGCCTTGCTCACGATTGTCAGCATGTTGATGCCCTACCGATTGAATCGTGGGATGTGCCACTGCCTAAAATTGTGACTCCAACCAAGGTTTGGCAATGGTAACTTTCTACGCTCACTCATCGCTTCAAGTATGATACGGATAAGGCTATAATCGCCGCGCAAACGTTAATACAACCTCTTTTAGGAGATGAGCATGACTCAAGATGAAATGAAGAAAGAAGCTGGCTGGGCTGCACTTAAGTATGTCGAAAAAGGCAGTATTGTTGGTGTAGGCACAGGTTCAACAGTGAATCACTTCATCGATGCATTAGGCACTATGAAAGAGGAAATCAAAGGTGCGGTATCCAGTTCAGTAGCTTCAACTGAGCGTTTAAAAGAGCTAGAGATCGAAGTATTTGATTGTAACGAAGTTGCAGGTCTAGATATCTACGTTGATGGCGCAGATGAAATCAACGCTGACCGTGAGATGATTAAAGGTGGCGGCGCAGCGCTAACACGTGAAAAGATCGTTGCGGCAATCTCTGACAAGTTTATCTGTATCGTTGACAACACTAAGGCGGTTGACGTACTTGGTGAATTCCCACTGCCTGTTGAAGTCATTCCAATGGCGCGCTCTTATGTGGCACGCGAGCTGGTTAAACTGGGTGGTGACCCTGCATACCGTGAAGGCGTAACAACGGATAACGGCAACGTAATTTTAGATGTTTACGGCCTAAAAATTACTAACCCTAAAGATCTAGAAGACAAGATTAACGCACTACCAGGTGTCGTAACGGTCGGTCTATTTGCACACCGCGGTGCAGACGTCGTGATCACTGGTACGCCAGAAGGCGCAAAAATCGAAGAGTAATAACAATTAGCGCGATAGAGTCGCGAATCTTGTTATTTCATTACAGACGGCACCTATTGGTGCCGTTTTGCTGTTTATTCCTTTATTAATTATTCCTTATTCCGTAATTTTCTTACCCAAACTGTATTTTTTTTGTTAACTTAGTGAACAGAAGACGCACAAGGAAAACGTTTGCGTCACCCTGTGAGGTAACGAAACGTTTGCTTTTATTACATTACATACTTTGTGCGCCAGTTAAGCCCCAATTTCCCCACTTTAAGGACGAAGATAATGGCCAAAGTTTCACTGGAAAAAGACAAAATTAAGATCCTCCTGCTAGAAGGTCTTCACCCATCTTCTGTAGAAGTACTTCAAGCGGCTGGTTATACCAACATTGAATATCACAAAGGCTCTCTACCAGAAGAAGAGCTACTAGAAGCAGTGAAGGATGTTCACTTCATTGGTATTCGATCACGCACCAATCTTTCCAAGGAAGTGATCAGCGCAGCTGAAAAACTGGTTGCGATTGGCTGTTTCTGTATTGGTACTAACCAAGTTGATCTTAATGCTGCAGCTTCACGCGGTATTCCAGTGTTTAACGCACCATTCTCAAATACTCGTAGTGTTGCGGAATTAGTCCTTGGTCAGCTTCTTCTACTTCTACGTGGTATTCCAGAAAAGAATGCACTTGCACATCGCGGCATTTGGAAAAAGAGTGCCGATAACTCTTACGAAGCTCGCGGTAAACGCTTAGGTATTATCGGTTACGGCCATATCGGTACCCAACTCGGTATTATTGCTGAAAACCTTGGTATGCGCGTTTACTTCTACGATATTGAGAACAAGCTATCACTGGGTAATGCGACGCAAATCCATACCATGAGCGAGCTGCTTAATAAGTGTGATGTGATTACACTGCACGTACCAGAAACGCCAGAAACGAAAAACATGATGGGCGCTGAAGAGTTCGCTCGCATGAAGCCTGGCTCAATCTTTATCAACGCCGCTCGTGGTACTGTAGTTGATATTGAAGCGCTGTGTCACAGCCTTGAAGCGGGCCACATTGCTGGCGCTGCTATCGACGTGTTCCCTACAGAGCCAAAGACCAACGCTGACCCATTTGAGTCTCCACTACAAAAGTTTGATAACGTTATCTTGACCCCACACGTAGGCGGTTCAACTCAAGAAGCACAAGAAAACATTGGTGTTGAAGTGGCTGGTAAACTGGCTAAATACTCAGACAATGGCTCGACGCTATCAAGCGTTAACTTCCCAGAAGTATCACTGCCTGAGCACCGTGATTGCTCACGTCTACTGCACATTCACCAAAACCGCCCTGGTATCCTGACGCAAATCAACACCATCTTCGCTGAAGAAGGGATCAACATCGCAGGTCAGTATCTTCAGACGGCAGCCGACTTTGGTTATGTTGTAATTGATGTTGAGACTGGACGCTCGGAAGAAGCACTAGCAAAACTGAAGAGCATCGAAGGCACAATTCGCGCGCGTATCCTGCACTAATCACCAGTTGCCAGACACAAAAAAACCACCGACTTATCGGTGGTTTTTTTATATTTTCGACTCTTTAAGGTTTAAGAGAGCGCTCACCACGAGCAATGCCAACAACACCACTTCGTGCAACTTCTAAAACTTCAGTGACTTCTGAAAGCGCTTGAATAAAGGCATCAAGCTTCTCGCTTGTTCCGGCTAATTGAACCGTATATTGCGAAGCTGTCACATCAACAATCTGACCGCGGAAAATATCTGCAGTACGCTTCACTTCAGCGCGAGAGAAACCACTCGCTTTGACCTTAACCATCATCAGCTCACGCTCAATATGATCAAGCTCTGACACTTCTTGAACCTTCAACACATCAATCAACTTATTCAGCTGTTTTTGAATTTGTTCCAGTTCCATATCATCTGAAATAGTGGTGATATTCAGGCGCGATAAAGTTTCATCGTCTGTCGGAGATACCGTCAATGACTCAATGTTATAAGCACGCTGAGAAAACAGACCAACAACTCGAGACAAAGCACCCGGTTGGTTTTCCATTAGTAGTGAAATAATGTGTCTCATATTAAGTTCTCTCCGTCTTGCTTAGCCACATATTGTCCATACCTTCGCCTTTAATTTGCATTGGGTATACGTGTTCAGTTTCGTCTACATTGATGTCGACAAACACCAGACGATCTTTCATGTCCAGTGCTTGCTTCAAACCAGCCTCAAGCTGATCCGGTGACTCAATACGAATACCGACATGCCCATACGCTTCAGCGATAGCAGCAAAATCCGGAACGGAACTCATGTATGAGTTAGAGTGACGGCCTTGGTAAATAATGTCTTGCCACTGTTTTACCATGCCTAAGAAACGGTTATTTAAGTTGATGATTTTAACAGGGATATCATATTGCATCGCCGTTGATAGCTCCTGAATATTCATCTGGATACTACCATCACCTGTCACTACCACCACTTCTTCGTCTGGCTTAGCAAACTTAACGCCCATGCCAGCAGGAAGACCAAAGCCCATCGTGCCTAGACCACCAGAGTTAATCCAGCGACGCGGCTTGTTGAATGGATAATATAAAGCGGCAAACATCTGGTGCTGACCAACATCGGAGGCAACGTAAGCATCGCCCCCCGTCAATTTATGCAGTGTCTCAATAACTTGCTGTGGCTTAATACGTTCTGGAGAAGTTTCGTAAGATAAGCACTTACGATCACGCCATACTTGGATCTCATCCCACCAGCGATTCAGCGCTTCTTGGTCATTGGTGCTGCCCTGCTCTTCAAGTAAGCTCACCATAGCCTGAAGCACTTTTTCTGCAGAACCTACAATCGGAACATCCGCTTTAACATTCTTCGAGATCGACGACGGATCGATATCGATATGCATCACTTTCGCGTTTGGACAGTACTTCTCTAGGTTGTTTGTGGTTCGATCATCAAAACGAACCCCAACACCAAAGATAAGGTCAGCATTATGCATCGCCATATTGGCTTCATACACGCCGTGCATGCCCAACATACCTAGCGCATTTTTGTGTGTGCCAGGGAAAGCACCAAGGCCCATTAAGGTACTAACAACCGGTAGGTTTAGCGCTTCAGCCAACTCTGTTAAATGCTGTTCAGCTTCAGAAATAACAGCACCACCACCGACATAAAGAACCGGTTTCTTGGCTTCTAAAAGTGTTTTCAAACCTTTTTTGATTTGCCCTTTATGGCCAGTGGTCGTCGGCTTGTAAGAGCGCATCGAGATCGATTCAGGGTACTCATACGGCAGTTTGATTTGCGGGTTCATAACATCTTTTGGCAAATCGATAAGCACAGGACCAGGTCGGCCTGTTGTTGCGATATAGAAGGCTTTCTTAACCGTTTCGGCAATATCTTCCGCTTTCTTCACTAGGAAGCTGTGTTTCACTACTGGGCGCGATACACCCACAATGTCACACTCTTGGAAGGCATCGTTACCAATCATATTGTTTGGTACGTTACCTGATATAACGATCATTGGAATTGAGTCCATATACGCTGTCGCAATACCGGTAATGGTATTGGTCGCGCCAGGGCCAGAACAGACGAGTACGACACCCGGATTACCGGTCGCACGCGCATAGCCATCAGCCATATGCGTTGCTGCTTGTTCGTGACGAACAAGGACGTGTTTTATTTGGTCTGTTTTTGCATGAAGTGCATCATAGATATCGAGAACAGAGCCACCTGGGTAACCAAAGATCTGTTCAACGCCTTCTTCGATCAGAGATTGAACGACCATCTCTGCACCGGACAACATTGCTGCCATACTTTTCTCCTTAACCAGTTCTCCAAAGTGTAAGGTCAACACTCCGGGCTGGTTTTACATAGTCTAGGTCTTATTCGTAGCCTAAATCGAAATACTTCCACTTTTTCGGCTATGTCTTGTCTGCAGTTAAAATCAAACAAGTTCACGCAACAAATGTAACGTTTTATTAGCAACGGGTCTAATGCGACTCCTCTCCCAATTTAAACGATATGCTATTTTTCAACACTAAATCACAAAAACAGTCTAGCCAATCCGAATAGATTGGAACTTTACACTAATAAAACCTCTAAATACGTTGAATAATATCCAATAAAATCCACACTTCGTGATACTAGGCAATCATTTTATTAAACCTAAAGTTGCAAAAAAAATCCCCCAAAGCAGGCTGAGTGCCTTGGGGGATTATTGAACAAGTAAGAAATTAACTTAGCGAAAAACTACTTTTTGTCTGGCTTATCACTATACATTTCTTCGATTTCGTCCTGATATTTGTCGTTAATGACTTTACGACGAAGTTTCTGTGTTGGGGTTAACTCACCATCATCCATTGAGAATGCTTTCGGCAGTAGCTTGAACTTTTTCACCTGTTCAAACTTCGCTAGCTCTTTCTGCAGGTCATTAACGCGCTTCTCTAGCATCTCAACAATTTGATGATGTTTAATCAGCTCGACACGATCGTGATACTTGATATTGAGCTCTTTCGCATACTCTTCAAGTGAATCGTAGCAAGGCACGATCAAAGCGGACACGAACTTACGCGTATCAGCAATCACCGCAATTTGTTCGATAAAGTGGTCTTTACCAATAGCACCTTCGATCATCTGTGGAGCAATGTATTTACCACCTGAGGTTTTCATCAGCTCTTTGATACGATCGGTAATGAATAAATTGCCGTTCTCATCAATATGTCCAGCGTCACCCGTTTTTAAGAAGCCGTGCTCATCAAACGTTTTCGCTGTCTCTTCTGGCATTTTGTAGTAGCCACGCATGACCATCGGACCGCGGACTAAAATCTCATTGTTCTCGCCAATCTTAACTTGCGCACCTGGCATCGACATACCAATCGAATCAGGGTTAAAACATTTGTCATCCCAACAAGAAACGGTAGCGGTCGTCTCTGTCATACCATAGCCAAGCTTCACATTGATACCAATCGCATGGAAGAAGCGGCCAATTGTCTCGTCCAGCTTAGCACCACCACATGGCATGAAGTTGATTTGACCACCTAGCAGCGCGCGCAGCTTAGATAGCACCAATTTATCAGCAAGGGCATGTGACTTTTTCAGCATTGCCGATGGCTTGCGCCCCTCTTGGTGACAAACTGCCATTTTAGCGCCCATGTTCACTGCCCAAGTAAATAGAACTTTGCGAATAAATGGCGCTTTTGCGACCTTTTCATGGATTGCTGAGAATATTTTTTCGTAGAAGCGCGGAACCGCACACATCACTGTAGGGCGAACTTCACTTAATGCATCACGCACTTGCATGGTGTCTTGCAGATAGCAGTTAGTCGCGCCTTTATAGAGCACATAAAACGTCCAAGCGCGTTCAAACACGTGTGATAGCGGCAAGAAACACAGTGATACATCAGATTCAGATAGGCTTAAGCGCTGATCATGACCTTCAAGTTGAGCAGCGATATTGGCGTAATCAAGCATTACCCCTTTCGGTTGACCCGTAGTGCCTGAGGTATAGATAAGTGTCAGTAGATCATCGAAGTTAGCTTGAGCCAAACGCTCGTCTAGCTCGGCTTGCTGCTCAGCTTGAGTATTGGCAATAAATTGCTGCCAACCAATCGCATGTTCAAAACCGCCAAGCTCAATGTCATCCGACATCGCGACAATCAGCTCTAACTGTTCACATTGGTCAAAGATAGAGACAGCAGCATCAAATTGTGGCTGCTCGCCAACAAACAAAATACGTACATCTGCGTCTTGTAAGATGTAGGCGGACTGCGCCGCTGTGTTCGTCGGGTAAATAGGCACTGTAACAGCGCGCAGTTGAAGCGCGGCAAAATCAGCCACTGTCCATTGTGGCATGTTGTTGGAGAAGATTCCGATCTTATCCTGAACTCTGATTCCATGAGCCAATAGAGCAAGTGATAGCGAGTCAACTTGCTGACCAAACTGCTTCCAGCTAATGCCGTTCCACATATTGCCGACTTTGTGCTTAAGTGCAATGCGGTCGCTGCCATTGGCAATTTGGTCTCTAATTCGTTTTACGATATGAAAATCTAAGTTGGCCATTCTTCGTCTACCTTTAGCTTACACATGTAAGCTTTAATCAGCGCACAAGTGTACATTTCGGACTAGAAAAGGCAACTGATGAGCGTCAAAGTTATCAATATAAATAATAAAAAACCTCGGACAGTATTCACCATCCGAGGTTTTATAATTTCGATGATTGAGTCGATTAATCTAATGCAACGACTTCACCACAAATCATCATAAGCTGATCACGTAACCAGATATGACCTTTGTCTTTTTCGCTCGACTCGTGCCAGCTAAGGAAACCGCTGATCTTACCGTTTTCAAATGGGAAATCGATCACTTGTAGCTGCTCTTTGTTCGCTGCGTTTTCTACCATCCAACGTGGAGCAATCGTTACTAGTTCAGATTGACCTACAACGTACAATACGTTGCTCAAGCTTGTACCTTCATAGTATGCCTGCACATCTAGATCGCGATACGCTTGCTCTGAGAAGCTACGCTGACCATGTACTTTCGATAGTTTAGCGTGACGTTCACGAAGCAGTGAGTCTGCCGTAACCGCACCTTGAACACGAGGGTGGCCTTTCGACGCCACAACAACTAGCTCATCTTGGAAGATCTCAGTACTAGAGAAACCTTGCTCATCAAAACGCGCGTAATCAATAACAAAGTCGATCTCTTGGTAACGCATACGCTCTGCAAGCTGGCGATCAAACTCCGCATCAAGATGAAGCTGCACATTTGGTGCTAAGTCATGAATCGTTGACATAATTTTCGGTGCGAAACGCATATCGCATGGGCTGCAAATCGCGAGTTTAAACAGGCGCGTTGAGGTTTCAGGTGAAAATACTGAGCTTGGCAATTCGTTACGGATTAGCTGTAGAGCCTGACGTACAGGACCAAATAATTGGCGAGCACGTTGAGTTGGCTGAATACCACGACCTTGGCGCATAAACAGCTCATCATTAAACATCACTTTTAAACGAGCAACGGCATTACTTACCGCCGGTTGAGACATACCTAGATTGTGCGCTGCACGAGTAATGTTTTGCTCTTGCATAACAGCGTCAAATACAGTTAATAGGTTTAGATCTACTCCACGTAAAGTACTTTCCATGCGGTAACTAGCAATAGCACTCATAGACTCTTTCTTGTCAATCATTAGGCAAGCCTCTTAATTCTTCAGCGTAAATGGTTCTTAATTCAATTTGAGTTGGAATAGAAAACCCAAGTCTCGTCTCATCCGTTATATTTATTTGTTAGATGTTTACTGACGAATTTCTACTATCGGCGAATCATTCAGCGTTTAGCAATAAGATTGACAATTAATCATCATTTTTTACTTATCAACTGAAAAAGTTCTTCAATTACAGACAATTACCCCATTTATAAAAAAAGGTAAATAGTTAGAGGTACCCTTGATATATAAATATTTGATATTAATTCCAAGTGTTACAGCAGAGTATCAGGTATCCACATGAGTTATTAATGACAACT
Source organism: Vibrio hepatarius (assembly GCF_043642085.1). Taxonomy (GTDB): domain Bacteria; phylum Pseudomonadota; class Gammaproteobacteria; order Enterobacterales; family Vibrionaceae; genus Vibrio; species Vibrio hepatarius_C. Next base: position 113,711 of record NZ_JBHZSA010000010.1, read on the forward strand.
CGGATACAAAAACAGCATCAATAGATGACGCTATTAGGCATGAGTGTTTATTCTAAACTCGCGTCACATAGCTGGGAAAATCAACTTTTTCCCACAAGGATTGTCTAAGCGCGGTCGTATCTCCCCACTCCCCTTGCTTAATCCAACATGCTAATGCAGTGGCTACATCTGGATAAGTGACACTTTCTGCACTCGACTCGTCGAGCCAATGGCGTACTACCGAAGCATCCAAAATATCCATCCGCGTAGCGAGGCCTAACTCTTCCAAAGTTGCCACATTACTCACTTGTTCAAACTGCCCTTTTAGCGGCTTAAGCAGCAGCTTCTTACCTAAGCTAAGGGCTTCAGATGGAAGTTCAAATCCGCCGTTAGTAATCACTCCTTTACAGCGACTTAAACTGGACTGAAATGCATCAAAGCTCAATGGAAAGAATTCAATATTTTCGATCTGCTTGTGTTCGATAATTTCAGGATGAAAACAGACGAAGGATTGACTGGTAAAGCGCAGCAGTAGCTCAGTGATATCGTTGATGCTTTCAAATGGTAAATAGACCAATACAAATGCTTCTTCTCGGCAAGCTGAATTGGCTGTATAGATAATAGGAGGCAAGATCGGCTGTTCAAAATGATGCCAATGCAGACCGATATAGTGATCCGCAGGCGCAAAGTACTCTATCATTTGTCTATCTAACCAATTCGCTCCCTGTAAAGGGACCGCATAACGAAACGCATTTTGATGACTGACACTGATGGACGGAACGCCACGCTTTTTGGCGGCCCATGCTGATACCGGCTCAAAGTCATTCAGCACCAAATCATAGTGAGACAAGTTCAAACTATTCACATCGTTCCATAGCTGCCACAAGTTATTAGACATCAATGTTTTCGCGTAGTTAATACAGCCTCGCTCAGTGATAAAAGAGAGGCCACGACGCGTTTGATAATCGCCAAATTCTTCCATAGAGAAGTACTTGGCTTTTTCTCGACCAGTAAATAAGTAATCGACCTCAATCCCCTGCTCGGCCAGACAGCTCGACATGGCCCGAGCACGAGCTATATGACCATTTCCGGTGCCTTGTATGCCGTATAGAATTTTCATTTATCCCGCTCCCAGCAGCAACATTGCTAACTTGGCACAACCAACTCCCAATGCTGCCCCAAGAATCACATCGGTAAGGAAATGAACGCCAAGTAAAATACGCGCGCTGGCAATCAAGCTAGCCCAAGCGAACGCGAATATTGTCAGGTCGACATACCAATATGACATGAGCGTCGCCATCAAAAAAGCCGCAGCCGTATGTCCTGACGGTAAGCTGTAGCGGTCACTTGGGGTAATAAATGAGGTCACGAGTTCAGAACAGTCATGCGGGCGACGACGCTTAAAAAGATTTTTTATTCCCCAATAAATAGGCAACTCAATAGCAAAGGCCACGAGACCGACCAAAAGGAACTGCTGACCTTTATCTCCACCAAAGCCACTAGCGGCTAATCCAAATAGCGCATAAAGATGGCCATCTCCCGTATGTGAAACAGCCCGACTGACTCTAGATAGAGGATACGAGAATTTGTGCTGCAGACAGAAAAGCGAAAACGCCAGATCTAATTTGGCAATTGGCTCGATAGAACGCATTACCGACTCCTTTTATTCGGTGTTACGCTCAAGCTAAATAGAGTTAATGACAAGTGGGTGACGCTTTCACTGAGTTTCAATGACAGTGTAGCTCTAAAGTGAACATCAATTGTAAACGACCAAATAACAGCGAAATGAGTGAAAGCAATCGTTCACATTCATAAATTTAATGAAAACAGCCGTTAAGATTGTCTATTTTGTCGGATTCTTGATTGAACTGATCTGACTTGCACAAAAAAGTGACTTTAGGGTTGACGTTACCTCTCGAGTGCGGTACTAATTTGTTAACTTAAATATGTGGATTATTTAACGCCCTTGAAGGAACCGTTAACAATGATGAACCGTTTTTCTATCCTGCTGAGCCTCCTCCTTATCGTGAAAACATCGCGCGGGTAGGCTGTGGAAGAAAAATAACCACAAAGATTTTCAAAAAGCCCGCACTCAGATGCGGGCTTTTTTATACCTAGCTTTTTATCGCTAAGTAATGGAAGTAAACGATTAACAGGTGCAAAAGCATCGAATCACTAAGGAAGCACTCATGAACGATCAAGTCATTATCTTCGACACCACTCTACGTGATGGCGAACAAGCGTTGTCAGCAAGCTTGACGGTTAAAGAAAAACTGCAAATTGCCTACGCACTTGAAAGGCTGGGTGTGGATGTGATTGAAGCGGGTTTCCCAGTTTCATCACCAGGTGATTTCGAGTCTGTACAGACCATCGCGCGCAATATTAAAAACAGCCGTATCTGTGGTCTTTCGCGTGCCGTCGCAAAAGATATTGATGCCGCTGCTGAAGCGTTAAAAGTTGCTGACCAGTTCCGTATTCATACCTTTATTTCTACTTCTACTGTCCACGTTCAAGACAAATTGCGCCGTAGCTATGATGACGTAGTTGAAATGGGCGTAAAAGCCGTCAAACACGCTCGAAAATACACGGATGACGTAGAGTTTTCTTGTGAAGATGCGGGTCGTACTCCAATTGATAACCTATGTCGCATGGTCGAAGCCGCGATTGATGCCGGCGCGAACACTATCAACATCCCAGATACCGTTGGCTACACAGTACCAAATGAATTTGGCGGTATTATTCAAACGTTATTTAACCGCGTACCTAATATTGATAAAGCAATTATCTCTGTGCACTGTCACGATGACCTAGGTATGTCTGTGGCGAACTCAATTGCCGCTGTGCAAGCAGGTGCTCGTCAGATTGAAGGTACTATCAATGGTATCGGTGAGCGTGCAGGTAACTGTTCGCTAGAAGAAATTGCAATGATCATCAAGACTCGCCAAGAGCTGCTAGGAGTTCACACTGGCCTAAAACATGATGAGATTCACCGTACCAGTAAGCTAGTTAGCCAGCTGTGTAATATGCCGATTCAAGACAACAAGGCTATCGTAGGCGCTAATGCATTCAGCCACTCTTCAGGCATTCACCAAGATGGCATGCTTAAAAATAAGAATACCTACGAGATCATGACGCCAGAATCCATTGGCCTTAAGAACCAAGCGCTGAACCTAACCAGCCGCAGTGGCCGCGCCGCAGTGAAGAGCCATATGGACACCATGGGCTACAAAGAAGACGAGTACAACCTAGATGCTCTATACGAAGACTTCTTAAAACTAGCGGACCGTAAAGGCCAAGTATTCGATTACGATCTAGAAGCTCTAATGCATTTCTCTAATTTGCGTGAAGAAGATGACTTCTACAAATTGAACTACCTAAGCGTGCAATCGGGTAGCGTAATGGCAACAACCAGTATCAAGCTACAATGCGGCGATGAAGAGCAATCTGAAGCTGCGGTAGGTAATGGTCCTGTTGATGCGTTATACCAGTGTATCTATCGTGTAACGGGTTATGATATTGTTCTAGACAAGTTCGATTTAACTGCAAAAGGCGAAGGTGAAGACGGGTTAGGTCAAGCGGATATTATTGCTAACTACAAAGGTCGCAAATATCACGGTACTGGTGTTTCAACCGATATCGTAGAGGCTTCTGGCCAAGCGCTACTACACGTTATCAACAGCATCCATCGTGCTGACAAGATCGCTGAGATCAAACAGAAAAAAATCGAAACAGTATAAGTAAGACTCCAGGGATGCGAGTCGTCCCTGGAAGACATAAAAATTAAAGGAATAACATGACAGACAAATCATACAACATTGCCGTTTTACCAGGAGACGGCATTGGCCCAGAAGTGATGGCTCAAGCGCACAAAGTTCTAGACGCGATTGAGAAGAAACACAGTATCAAATTTGCTCGCGAAGAGCATGATGTTGGTGGTATTGCCATCGATAACCACGGTTGTCCACTACCTGAAAGCACAGTAAAAGCCTGTGAAGATTCAGATGCAGTGCTGTTTGGCTCAGTTGGCGGCCCTAAATGGGAACACCTACCACCAAACGATCAACCAGAGCGTGGCGCACTACTTCCACTACGTAAGCATTTCCAATTGTTCTGTAACTTACGCCCTGCGCAAATCCATAAAGGCCTTGAAGCCTTCTCACCGCTGCGTGCAGATATTTCTGGTAACGGTTTTGATATCGTTGTCGTTCGTGAACTAACTGGCGGTATCTACTTTGGTCAACCTAAAGGTCGCGAAGGTGAAGGTCCAAACGAGAAAGCTTTCGACACTGAGGTTTACCACCGTTTCGAGATTGAACGTATCGCTAAGATTGCCTTTGAATCTGCTCGCTTACGTGACAAGAAAGTGTGTTCTATCGATAAAGCTAACGTACTTCAGAGCTCTATCCTGTGGCGCGAAGTGGTTGAAGAAATCGCAAAAGATTACCCAGATGTTGAGCTTTCACACATGTACATCGATAACGCGACAATGCAGCTAATCAAAGATCCTGCTCAATTCGACGTAATGCTGTGCTCAAATATCTTTGGTGACATCATCTCAGATGAGTGCGCGATGATCACAGGTTCAATGGGTATGCTTCCTTCAGCATCACTTAACGAGAGTAATTTTGGCCTATACGAACCTGCAGGTGGCAGTGCTCCTGACATCGCAGGTAAGAATATCGCAAACCCTGTGGCACAAATTCTATCAGCAGCATTAATGCTACGTTACAGCCTAGGTGAAGAAGCTGCAGCGCAAGATATTGAAGCCGCCGTGTCTAAAGCTCTATCAGCAGGCGAGTTAACAGGTGACCTTTCTGGTGATAAGCCTGCACTATCGACCTCTGAGATGGGCGATAAGATCGCAGAGTACATTTTAAATTCTTAATTTAAGCACACAGATAATAATTATTCGCTCCTGATAAGCCGTTATCAGGAGCTATACACAGGATAGTGATAATGGGCAAAACATTATACGAGAAAGTCTACGACGCACACGTCGCCGTAGCTGCAGAGGGTGAAAACCCTATTCTTTATATCGATCGCCACTTGGTTCATGAAGTAACTTCACCTCAGGCGTTTGATGGCCTACGTGAAAAAGGTCGTAAGGTTCGTCAGGTCAGCAAGACATTTGCAACCATGGATCACAACGTTTCTACTCAAACAAAAGATATCAATGCCTCAGGTGAGATGGCACGTATCCAAATGGAAACGCTATCTAAAAACTGTGAAGAGTTTGGCGTCACCCTTTACGACATTAACCACAAATACCAAGGTATTGTGCACGTAATGGGCCCAGAGCTAGGTATTACCCTACCGGGTATGACTATTGTTTGTGGTGACTCACACACGGCAACGCACGGCGCATTTGGCTCGCTAGCGTTTGGTATTGGTACTTCAGAAGTTGAGCACGTACTAGCGACTCAAACGCTAAAACAAGCGCGCGCGAAAACGATGAAGATCGAAGTGAAAGGTAAGGTAGCCGCTGGTATCACAGCAAAAGACATCGTACTAGCCATCATTGGTAAAACCACTGCTGCAGGTGGTACTGGTTACGTAGTCGAGTTCTGTGGTGAAGCAATTACTGATCTTACGATGGAAGGTCGTATGACGGTATGTAACATGGCAATCGAGCTAGGCGCGAAAGCAGGCCTTATCGCACCAGATGAAACTACATTCGAATACATTAAAGGCCGCAAGTTCTCACCACAAGGTGAAGACCTAGACGCTGCTATCGAGTATTGGCAATCGCTAAAAACTGACGATGATGCAAAGTTTGACGCAGTAGTAACGCTAAATGCAGCAGACATAAAACCTCAGGTTACTTGGGGGACTAACCCAGGCCAGGTAATCGCCGTTGATCAACCGATCCCTGCTCCAGAAAGTTTTGCTGACCCAGTAGAAAAAGCTTCTGCTGAAAAAGCATTGGCTTACATGGGTCTAGAAGCTGGCAAAGCACTATCAGACTACAAAGTAGATAAAGTCTTTGTTGGCTCTTGTACCAACTCACGCATCGAAGACATGCGAGCTGCAGCTGAAGTTGCTAAAGGTCGTAAGGTTGCCGCGAATGTACAAGCACTTATTGTTCCGGGTTCAGAGCAAGTAAAAGCACAAGCGGAAGCGGAAGGCTTAGACGTAATCTTTAAAGATGCCGGCTTTGAGTGGCGTCTACCAGGTTGTTCTATGTGTCTAGCGATGAATAACGACCGCTTAGGTCCAGGAGAGCGCTGTGCATCGACTTCAAACCGTAACTTTGAAGGTCGCCAAGGCCGTGACGGTCGTACACACCTAGTTAGCCCGGCAATGGCAGCGGCAGCAGCGATCGCTGGTCACTTTGTTGATATTCGTGAATTAGACTAAGGAGAGAACAGATGTCAGGTTTTAAACAACACACAGGCTTGGTCGTTCCTCTAGATGCCGCGAACGTCGATACCGATGCAATTATCCCAAAGCAGTTCCTACAAAAAGTATCTCGCCTAGGTTTTGGTAAGCACTTATTCCATGATTGGCGCTTCCTAGATGATGCTGGTGAGCAAGCAAACCCAGAGTTTGTGATGAATGCTCCTCGTTATCAAGGTGCTTCAATCCTACTTGCTCGTGAAAACTTCGGTTGTGGATCTTCTCGTGAGCACGCACCATGGGCACTGGCAGATTACGGCATCAAAGCAATGATCGCTCCAAGCTTCGCCGATATTTTCTACGGTAACTCAATCAACAACCAAATGGTGCCTGTTCGTCTAACTGAGCAGGATGTTGATGAGATCTTCCAATTTGTTGAAGCAAATGAAGGTGCTGAGGTTGAAGTCGACCTAAAAGCGAACTTGGTTCGTGCAAATGGTAAAGAGTACTCATTTGAGATTGATGAGTTCCGCCGTCACTGTCTCCTAAACGGTTTAGACAATATCGGTCTGACTCTTCAACATGAAGATAAAATTGCTGAATTCGAAGCAAGTATTCCAAATTTCTTGAAATAGTCTTCAGTCAGAGGTGAACTAAAAAGGTTGGCGATCGCCAGCCTTTTTTATTATGTAGCGAAACAAACTAACCAAAAGTTGGGTCTAGTAGTTAACGCTCATAGATTTAGGGATCTAACCCAATGATACGTATTGTGACTCTGCTATTAACCCTGCTTTCATTACACGCCTTTGCGGCACCAAAGTCAGAACTTTGGCCTTATTGGCAGCAATCAAACCAAAGCAATACCACCACTATTTCCCACCAAGAATGGCAGTCTTTTCTTGATAGCTATTTAGTAACAGAGGGTGACAACACGCTGGTAAAATATGGTTCTGTATCAGTTCAAGACAAGCAGAAACTCAATCATTACATCGATTCACTCTCTGCCGTTGATCCTAGAGAATACTCGCTGAATGAACAGTACGCGTATTGGGTTAACCTCTATAACGCGATTACCGTCGACTTGATCCTCGATGACTATCCGGTGAAATCTATTACTAAGCTTGGTGGCCTGTTCAGTTTTGGCCCTTGGGGAGAGAAAGCAGTAACTGTCACAGGTAAAGAGCTCACACTCAATGATATTGAACACCGGATCCTTCGCCCTATTTGGAAAGACCCACGTACTCACTACGCGGTTAACTGTGCAAGTTTAGGCTGCCCAAACTTGCAGCTTCAAGCATTTACTTCGGATAACACTGAACAGCTTCTAGAGAAAGCAGCTAAGGAATTTATTAATAGTGATAAAGGCGTTTTGCTCTCTGCAGATAAAATTCAACTTTCATCTATTTATGACTGGTTCGCTGATGACTTTGGTAACAAACAGGAATTGGTTCAACACTTAGCCAAGTATCGCTCTGAATTGAGTATTCTTAGTGGCAAGTTTAGCTATGAGTATGACTGGGATTTGAACGATAAATAGTAGTGAAAAAGAAAAATTTTAACAGGGTTGGCACTTAGTGCCAGCCTTTTTTATTATTGCAATTCTCGACATTAAGGAACAAAAGCGTTAAATGGACCTTATAACGAGTCGGAAACCCGAGGATATTCCCTACTCACTCCTTTGTCGTTCTATGGAATGGCAGTTACTTTCGGCGTTTCACGCTTACTAAAACGACGAAACCCAGTCCGAAGACTGGGTTTCTAAATAAGTGGCGGAGCGGACGGGACTCGAACCCGCGACCCCCGGCGTGACAGGCCGGTATTCTAACCAACTGAACTAC
>NZ_JBHZSA010000011.1:0-101554 GCF_043642085.1 Vibrio hepatarius
TCCCCACTAACTTTGTTAGTGGGGATTATCATACGTCCCGAGGATCATTCAAGTCTCTAAACCGATCGGCATTAGACGCTATGTCTGGCTTTTTTATATTGAGTGTTTGACGGCTTGCTATGCTTTCGCGCTTAAAGCTTCACCTTCAAACTTAATGCCCGGCCAACCGTATTTGATAAAGTTACGGATATTAGCGTGGTCATCACCATCAGGGTTACCCAGCACATCTTCACGATAGAAGCGGCCAAAACACGCAAGAGTCGCTGCTTGATCAAGTTGTTTCAACTGAGCAAAGGCGAAGATTTTGCACGAGCCATTATTCTGATTCGCTTCGTTGCTGGTATCACCATTAACAAAGGCTGTTGGGACAAACTCGTAGTTCGCCTCAATCACAGCCATTGTGTCTTCAAACTGAATCTCAGTCGGTGTTTCTGACAAGGTTGCTAAGAAATTGTTTAATTCCATTTTTCATATACTCCGATAAATCTTCATCGAGTCTATGATACTGGCCAACAGAAAAAAAGGTGCTTGTCCGATTTTCTGCCTATTACTCAATTTCTTAGTTAAACCTCTCTCAATCAATACTTAAATTGCGATACTTCTCCATTGAGATTTTCCGCTTCATTTGAAAGCCCTTGCAAGACATCGTCTGCATCTCGCACTTGTACCGACACAGCTGAAGAGGCATCGGCAATAGAGGTGATGCTACCGCTAATATCATCCGTGACCGCTTTCTGCTCTTCAGTTGCGGCCGCGATTTGCACGTTCATCTCATTGAGCTGGTCGAGCATCGAAACGATTTGCTCTAGCATTTGAGTGTTTTCATCACAAGTCACTACGCCTTGAGAGACCGTACTATTGGCACTTTGGATGCTTTGAGACACACTTTGCGTTTCGCGTTGAAGAGACTCAATTTTGCCCCGAATTTCTTCTGTCGATGCTTGCGTACGACCGGCAAGTGAGCGAACTTCATCAGCGACGACCGCAAAGCCGCGGCCCTGTTCGCCGGCCCTTGCCGCCTCAATGGCAGCATTTAGTGCTAGTAGATTGGTCTGCTCAGCAATACCTTGTATAACATCAAGAACTTCAGCAATTGAATTTGTTTCAGTATTCAAACGTTCTATCGCCGACACGGCCGTTTGCATTTCATTATCTAAACGGGAGATTTCATTCCCCAAGTTTTGACCGACTTTAACCCCTGCGCTACCGGTATCATTGGCATTTTTCACAAACTCGGCTGCACGAACAGCAAACTGTGCGACTTCGGAAATCGATGCGCTCATTTGGTTTACGGCGGTCGCGACCGATTCAGTTCGATTATTTTGATCCGTCACCGCATCACGAGTACTGTTCATGTTGCCCGCCATGCTTTGGGTATTGCTGTTTAAGTTATTCGTCGCTTGAGCAAACTTGCCGATAATGTCTTGTAGATGGGTAAACAATCCATTCAGTGAAACCGCAAGGTCGGTCATCTCATCTTTACCTGTGACTTCAAGGCGCTGGGTAAGGTCGTTGTTTTGGCTGATCATTTGTACTTTATCACTGGCTACCTTAATAGGTCGGGCGATGCTGTTACCTAAGAAGTATGAGAGTAGAACCGCTGCCACCACCACAACCGCGATACTGGTGATCACGGTTACCGCTAGCGAACTAATTAACGAACTTAGATCGGCTAGCGCTTCACTCTTATCAATTTCAACGATAATCCCCCAAGAAAGCCCAGCTGCGTTAACTGGTGAATAAGCGGACAGGACATCTATACCTCGATAGTCACTGATCACATCAGAGCCTCGTTGACCTTTTAGAGAAGCTTTCGATGTTGGAGTGCTAACTGGCTGTCGACCAATTGCGGAAGACTTATCTCTGATTTGATTAACGATATTTGAGCTCACACCCCCAGCTTGTAAAGCTGAGAAATAAGTGTCCGGATCCTCAATCAAAAAGCGCGACTCACTACGCAACAATCCATCTTGGCCTACTAGGTAGGCTTCGCCACTTAAACCCAACCCTTCATTTTTCCAGTCTTGGTGAAACGTCATGATTTTATTGATTTCATCGACTGGCATTTGGAAGATCAACGCACCCAATGTTGTGCCATTTTGCACAATTGGCGTCGCAATGAACGAGGCCGCCGCTTCATAGGAAGGGAAATATGGCGCAAAATCCTCTAGACGATATTGATTGTGGGACAACGACAAGGCATTTTTGTACGCTTTGGCAAGGCCGCTATTCGCGTAAGGTCCGCTGTTTAAGTTTGTCGCGTAATCAAGCTCTTTGAATACCGAATAAACCACATTCCCTTGCATATCGACTAAGAAGATATCGTAATAACCAAACTCTTCTAGAAACCCTTTAACACTAGGGTGATACATCGCATGCGCTTTATCGTAGTCGGTATTAAGAGAGTCGCTCATCAATTGGTGTTTTTCGCCCAAAGGATTGGGGTTAGTACCAATATAGCGCGCTTGCAATGCCCTAGCCTTAGTGGACAAGCTGTCTAGTTTTTGCATCTCTGCTGCTGATGCGCCGCCGTTAGAATCCCGATACGTGGCACCAAAGCTTGATTGATAATAGCTACGTAGCATGTCGACATCGCCGTCTGACACTCTCTCGACAGGGTAGTTTTTGAAACCTTCAGTAAACGCGGTGATTGCACCTTGAACTCCGACAGAGTTGGCGGTCGTAACAACTTGGCCACTAATCTGTTTGAAGTAGCTTTCAATCTCACTTCGTTTAATTTCTCTAATAGAGATCAGCTGACTATTCGCGCGTTGGTATAGTGCCTGCTCTGACAGATCCGAAGAACGCCAGCCGACAATTGTTCCGGTTGCAATGACCGCTAAGGTACATAACAGCGTCGAAGCGAGAACAATCTTTGTTGCAATTTTCATAACGACAACCTCATACGGAAATCCCATTCCGAAATAATTAATTGAGGAAAATCGCCAACCAACGCGACAAACTTTTATTTATACGTCTATGAGTAAGCCTTTGGCTTGGAGGCTCACCAATATGCACTTAGTGATATAATTGTAAGCACAAAACCTAAACTTTTCGACGAGAATCAAACTTTTTTATTCTGAACAGACATACTAAGTGAATTCATCACTTGAATTACATCCTGATTCCACCATCCACTTCAATAACGCGGCCATTTACGTAGTCATTTTCAAACAGGAACTTTACCGTACTAGCAATTTCGTTGGTGTGCCCCATGCGGCCAACCGGGATCATGGCTTCTAGGCGTTCGATTGCCTCTGGTTTCATTTGCGCGGCCATCGGCGTTTCTATTACCCCAGGCGCAATCGCTGCAGCTCGGATGCCATACCTTGCCAACTCCCTCGCCCAAGTCGTGGCTAATGTCGCGACCGCCGCTTTAGATGCAGCATAGTTGGTTTGCCCTATGTTCCCCGCACGCGCAACACTGGATATGTTGATAATCATCCCCTGGCGTTTGGTTAGAATCATTTGCAGTGCCGCTTCGCGACCACAAAGAAAGGTTCCGGTTAAGTTTACATCGATAACCGAGGTAAACTGCTCCAACGACATCTTTGAAACATGATCATCTTTTACTTTGACCAAAAGGCCATCACGTAATATTCCCGCGTTGTTCACCAAACCATCTAACTGACCGAAATCAGTGACAATGTCACTAAAGGTTTGTTCTACCTCTGCCTCATTGGTAACATCGGCTATATAGGTCAGGGCTTTTACGCCAAGCATATGGCACTGGTCTTGAGTCACCTTCAACGCTTGTTCATTTACATCGATCAATGCTAACTCAGCCCCCGCATGGGCAAGCGTTACCGCCATCATTTGCCCTAGTCCTTGCCCTGCTCCCGTGATCGCAACAACGCTTTCTCTTAAGTTCATAGCGCTTCTCCTATGACTTTGACTGCGACTGATAGAATTCAAACAAGCTTGAGAAATCGAGCTCTTCATTGCCATTCATGTTATGAAAAGCGTATAGGTTTCGAGCTAGAGAGCCCATTGGTACTGACGACTGGCTTTTCGTTGCGGCTTCTAGCCCTAAACCTAAATCTTTGAGCATAAGCTTACTCATAAAGCCCGGTTGGTAGTGGTTGGAGGCAGGCGCGTTTTCCATCACGCCAGGGCAAGGGTTATAGAGTTCTAACGCCCAGTTGCGTCCTGAGCTTTGAAGCATGATATTGGACAACACTTTGGGATCTAAGCCATTATCAATACCCAGATTCAAGGCTTCACACGTCCCAGACATCAAAATGCCAAGCATTAAGTTGTTGCAGATTTTACCCATTTGCCCAGAGCCAACTTCTCCCGCGTGAAAGATATTTTTGCCCATATGACGTAATATGTTTTCCGCCTTTGTAAAATCTTGTTCACTCCCCCCAACGATAAACGTTAGCGTCGAAGCTTTAGCACCAGCCACGCCACCAGAAACAGGCGCATCAGTAAAACTGATCCCTTTCTCACGGGCTTGCTGACCAACCAGTCTCGCTGTCTCAGGGTCAATTGTTGAAGAGTCAATCAGTAAGCTGTCGCCACCCACGTGCTGTAAAATACCGTCATCACCAAGGTAAACCGTTCTTACATGCGCCCCCGCTGGTAGCATGGTAATCACCGTATCGACACTATTTACTACGGCTTTGATTGACTCACATCGCGTAGCACCCAATGCTTCTAGTTCTTTGGCCATTTCAGTAACAACGTCATAAACTTGCACTTTAAAGCCTGCTGATAGTAGATTTCGCGCCATTGGTGCGCCCATGTTGCCTAGTCCAATGAATGCTACCGTCCCCATAACACTTCCCTCTTCAGTCGTTGGTGTGACTTTGGCCTTTACGACGGGCCGGTTAATAATGCCCCAATCTTGCTAATGGGTGAAACTCTTGGTCCCATATCGAAACAAACAGATCATCAATGGTCTTTGAATCCACTTTGGAAATGTTGGCAAACTTCCAGTTGGGTTGACCATCTTTATCAATCAGACGCGCGCGAACCCCTTCTTTGAACTCTCCCAAGAGCGCGCAATTCACTGCGAGAATCAATTCCAACCTGAAACACTCTGCCAAGGAGAGCTCGCTGTAATCTTTCATCAACCTGAAGCAAATATGCGCGGTAATTGGACTACCTGAAACTAAGTTGGTTTTTGCATTGCTGAGCCACTTAGCGTCACCTGCCAAGGCAAGAATGTTGTCTGCGACATGAAACAGATCATTAGCAGAGCAAGCTTGCTGGATGTGGTTAAAATACGGCATGATTTGAAGTTCCGGCTTTTGGTCACTTATCTGAGCTTCAAACCCTTCTAATAACTCAGTCACTACTTCATAGGTATCGTCGACACAGTCCCAATCCGCGACTTGCAGTTGCTCTAAAAAACTCTCTTTATGACTTTCTAGTACTAGGTGGTCAGCCAAGTGTAGTTCAACCGCATCTGCCGCATTGACCATCATTCCTGTTAAGCCCAGAAACAAGCCAATCCCCGCATCTAAACGGTTAAGAAACCATGTCGCACCTACGTCTGGAAAAAGGCCAATTGAGATTTCCGGCATGGCTAATCTAGAGTCTGGCGCGACAACCTTGTGGCTTGAGCCCATATAAAGCCCCATGCCACCACCCATGACTATCCCATGCCCCCACGCAATGATGGGCTTACAGTAGGTATGAATCAGATAGTCACATTGATACTCAACGGTGAAATACATTGAACAGAAGTTTTCAATCTCATCGGGATCAGAGCCTTGCATAACATTAAACATGGTGCGTACGTCGCCACCAGCACAGAACGCCTTATCACCCGCCCCTTCAAGGACTACGCACACAATATTGTCGTCCTCATGCCAGGTTTGGAGTTTGGCTTTCAAGCACACTAGCATGTCGAGCGTTAAGGCATTTAAAGACGCTTCATTATGTAAAGTCACGACGCCAATTTTATAAGGGCTACCGCTACAAGGCAGTTCAACAAAAAGAACGGTATCACTCATATCGTTACTCCTTAGAGCTAGCTATTGCTCCAATTTGGCTGACGCTTTTCGAGAAAGGCATTGACCCCCTCTTTTTGATCTTGGGTATCAAATAGCTGCATGAATAACTCTCGCTCTTTAACTAAACCATGAGCAATTGGGTCTGTTCGGCTATTTTGAATCAAAGACTTACACGCAGTAACAGATGATGGAGATTGATTAGCGACGCTTTGTGCCAATGTTAAAGCCGTTTCGAGCGCTTGACCTTGCTCGACAACCTCTTCAACTAAACGAATCGAATGCGCTTTTGAGGCATCGACTTGCTCTCCGCACAAAATGATTCGCTTGGCCCAGCCTTCACCCACAAGTGCGGTTAGGTTTTGCGTCCCACCCGCACAAGGCAAAAGCCCGACTTTAGCCTCTGGCAACGCCATGACAGCCTGAGTTTCCGCAACGCGAATATCACAAGCTAATGCCACTTCCAGACCGCCACCCATCGCATAGCCATTTATCGCCGCAATAGAGACACCTCGAAAGGCCGACAAGGCTTCAAACGCTTCCCCAAACGCTTGGGCCATCTCCCAAGCAATGTCCTTCTCACCCGATGCAAATACCTTAAGATCGGCCCCTGCTGAAAAGAACTTATCCCCATTTCCTGTTATCACTAGCGCGTATACGTCAGCATTATTATTGAGTGCGTGAACCAGATGCTTAAGCTCATGCAGACTTTGTTTGGTCCATGTGTTGGCAGGTGGATTGTTCATCGTTACCAATGCCACATGACCATTAATCTCATGTGGCAATGCCAAACTGTTCTGCTGTGTCATCGCTCTTTCCCCTAAAGAATTTGTGCACCTTCAGCAAGTAATCGTCTCGCAATGATCACTCGCATGATCTCATTGGTGCCTTCCAAAATTTGGTGAACACGCACATCTCGGAAATACCTTTCCATTGGATATTCCTTGATATAACCATAGCCGCCATAGAGCTGTAATGCCTGATCACACACTTTAAAACCTACGTCAGTGGCAAATCGCTTGGCCATCGCACAGTAAGCCGTCGCCTCTGCATCACCGTTATCTAATTTACTCGCCGCAAGGCGCACCAGTTGACGTGCTGCTACCAGCTCGGTCGCCATATCGGCTAACTTGAATTGCAGTGCTTGAAACTGAGCAATGGGCTTACCAAATTGTTTGCGCTCTTTTAGATACTGAGTCGCTTGATTCAGTGCTTGCTGAGCGGTACCAATCGAGCAAGTGGCGATATTGATTCGTCCACCGTCCAGCCCTTTCATTGCAAACACAAAGCCTTGCCCTTCTTGCCCCAACAAATGGTCTTTCGGAATCTTCACATTATCGAAATTAATACTTCTCGTTGGCTGGGAGTTCCAACCCATTTTCGGCTCTTTTCGTCCATAGCTAATACCTTGGGCATTTGCTGGAACGACAAAGGCTGAGATACCTTTTGCTGCATCATCACTGGTTCTTGCCATCACGACTAATACGTCGGTTTCCCCGGCACCTGAGATAAACACCTTGGCACCATTAATCAGATAACCATCATCCACTAGCTGAGCACTGGTCACTAACGACGCCGCGTCCGAGCCAGCATTAGGTTCAGTTAAACAATAAGACCCAAGCCATTCGCCTGTGATCAGTTTTTCACAATAGGTCTGGCGCGCCGTTTCGCTCGCAAAGCTGGCGACCATCCACGACACCATATTGTGAATAGTCATAAATGCGGTGGTGGAAGTGCAGCCCATCGCCAATTGTTCAAATATGATTGACGCATCCAATCTTGGCAGACCCAAACCACCTTGCTCTTCTGGTGTGTAAAGGCTGAGAAAGCCTAGCTCGCCCGCTTCACGAATCACCTCTTTAGGAAAGATTTGCTTCTGGTCCCACTCTTCAGCCATTGGTGCAAGCTTATCTCGTGAAAACTGAGTCGCGATATCCGCAAAGGCTCTTTGGTCTTCGTTCAGTTCAAAGTCCATATCCGCTCCTTATCGCAGCTGAATGGTCATGTTAGGTCCGGTTGGAATATCATCATCAAACCAACGCGCCGTAACGGTTTTTGTTTCGGTATAGAACCTCACTGCCTGTTTGCCATAGGCGTGTAAATCACCGTAGAAACTTCCTCGCCAACCAGTAAAAGAGAAGAAAGGCAAAGGCACTGGAATCGGCACATTAATCCCAACTTGGCCAACTTGAATTTCATGCTGATATTTTCGCGCCGCCGCACCATTGGCAGTAAAAATCGACGTCCCGTTGCCATAAGGGTTTTTATTGATAAAGGCGATGGCTTCTTCTAACGTTTCGACCTCAAGACAAACCAGTACCGGACCAAATATCTCCTGCTGGTAAATCGACATATCGGTCGTCACGCCACTAAATAGAGTTGGACCAAGCCAGTTGCCATCAGGCATGCCATCAACCTCACACTCACTTCCATCGAGTTCACACTTGGCACCTTGCGCTTTGCCTTCATCAATTAATGAAACCACTCTTGCTTTCGCTTGCTTACTGATTAATGGTCCGTAACCAGCGTTATCATCATTCCAAGCACCTGGCGTCACTTTGGCCATTTCACCAGCGAGTTCACCAATCCACTCTTTCGAACTACCGACAAAAACAGCCACGGAAATCGCCATGCAGCGCTGACCCGCAGCCCCGACTGAAGCGCCCACTAAATTACTCAACACTTGATTCTTATTGGCGTCAGGCATAACGACCATATGGTTTTTCGCGCCAGCAAACGCCTGAACACGTTTATTGTGAGAAGTACCCGTTTGGTAAATGTATTGCGCGACGGGAACTGAGCCTACAAACGACACTGCCTTAATCGTCGGGTGAGCAAGCAAATAGTCCACTTGAGGTTTACCACCATGAACAACTTGTAATACTCCTTTTGGTGCGCCTGCTTGTTCAAACAATTCAGCTAAACGCATTGCGGTCAAAGGCACTTGTTCAGACGGCTTGAGTACAAAGGTGTTGCCTGCCGCTATCGCCAAAGGGAACATCCATAGTGGAATCATTACCGGAAAATTAAAGGGGGTAATACCGCAACACACACCCAAAGGTTGAATGAGCGAATAACTGTCAATGTCGGTGGCAACATTCTCGACCGTTTCTCCCATCATGTTACTGGCGATGTTCGCAGCTTGCTCGACCACTTCTATCCCGCGCCACACATCCCCTTTCGCATCAACGGTGGTTTTACCCGTTTCTTTCGAAAGCAGTTCTGCGAGATCATCATGATGCTCTTTCAATAAGTGTTGGTACCTAAGCATCAAACGCGCACGTTCTGAGACCGCCACTTCCTTCCATGTAAGGAAAGTATCGTGCGCATTTTGAATCGCGCGCTCCATTTCATCATTCGTCGCACACGGGAGCTCTGCTATAACGGCGTTGTTAGCCGGATTGGTCACTTCTAGCCATTCATCACTGTTTGATTGGCAGAACTCTCCACCAATAAATAGAGGGACAAGTTGTGTCATTGCGATTTCCTTACCGTTTTCCAGTTATCTTACAAAGGGATTTCAATGCCAATGGCCGTGGCTTCCCCACCGCCGATACAAATAGCCGCTACCCCTTTCATGGTTTTCCTATTTGCTGCGTCGCCGTTTACGCCGATGGATTGGAGTTGGCGTAACGCATAGATAAGTGTCGTCAAGATCCGTGCGCCACTAGCACCAATCGGGTGACCTAAAGCGCACGCGCCACCTTTTAAGTTCACTTTGTCTGGGTTGATGCCAAGCTCTTGGATGGCGATTTGAGTTACTACTGCAAATGCTTCGTTGATCTCCCAAAGATCGACATCTTCGATTTCCCAATCAAGCTTAGCTAATAGGTTCTGTACTGCGTAAACTGGGGCGACAGTAAATTCACTCGGCTTTCTCGCGTGGCTAGCGTGTGCTTTTATCACCGCTAAAGGCTTTAACCCTTGCTTCTTCGCCGCAGCGGAATCGATAACCATCAAAGCGGCTGCACCGTCAGAAATCGCACTCGAATTCGCAGCGGTGATCGTTCCATCAGCAGAAAAAGCGGCTTTGAGTTTAGGGATTTTGTCTTTATCGATTGAAGGAGGAAGCTCGTCATAATCAAGACAAACGTCATTACCCACATCAACCGGAACAATTTCAGATTGAAACAGCTGTTGTCTCTGAGCAGCCAACGCTCGCTCAACGGATAATGCAGCCCATTGATCCAATTGTTCGCGCGTAAAGCCGAGATGATCCGCTACTTTTTGCCCGTAGACACCCATCAACTCACCTTCATAAGCATCTTGTAATCCGTCTAAGAACATATGGTCGTATGTGGTCTTGTGCCCCATTCGCATGCCTTTACGCGACTCTTTCATCAAATAAGGCGCGTTGGTCATGCTCTCCATACCACCCGCGAGCGCACATTGAATCGAACCTGAGTGAATCAAATCATAGGCGAGCATGACGGTTTTCATGCCTGAACCGCACACTTTGTTGACGGTTGTACAAGGAATATTGTCTGCGAGGCCGGCACCGATTGCCGCTTGACGTGCGGGCGCTTGACCACAGCCCGCAGGAAGTACGCAACCCATTAAGACCTCGTCGATACCATCGTGTTTAATGCCTGCTTGCTCTACAGCTGAGGCTATCGCAATCACACCTAACTTAGGGGCACTCAGTTTAGAAAGCGCCCCTTGAAACTTGCCCATAGGGGTACGCTTTGCTGCGACTATCCATATTTCTTGCTGCTCCATGCTCCGCCCTCTTTGACGTTGCTTACAGCTTGGCTAAGTACCGTTACTGCCTTGATTGTCCTTACCAAGCGCCGTTTATGGTCAGATTTAATTTCTTGACGTTTACGTAAGCATAGCACTAACATTTACGTAAACGTCAACTTTGAAGCAAAAGATAAATTCATCGTGACATTCGACCTAATTGCCCAAGAGATAGGAATTGTAGTTCAGTGGAAAAATACAAGATTAGCGACCTCGCCAAGGAATTTGATATTACGACTCGAAGCATCCGCTTTTACGAGGATGAGGGACTGATCCAGCCTGAACGTAAAGGCAGTATGCGCATCTATAACCGCCGCGATAGAACCCGCCTAAAGCTGATTCTTAGAGGCAAGCGATTAGGTTTTTCACTGGCAGAAATCCGTGAGTTGTTTGAACTATACGATACTCATCAAGGAGAGACTCAGCTGACTGAAATGCTGAAGATCATTGATGAAAAGGAAGCGCTGCTGAAGCGCCAAATGGAAGACATTGAAAGTATGCTAGGCGACTTAAAGGTCGCAAGAGAGCGCTGTGAACAAGCGTTAGAGACTCGTAAAGCGAGCTAATTTAACTCATACATACTGTCTTCGATTTTGTTGTCACGACCGAGATATCGGAGGCATTATGTTATCGCAATATACCTCGCTCAACTTTGGGCTAGACGAAGAGCTCAACTTGTTACGAGAGCACGTACAAGGCTTTGCTCAGCAACACATTGCCCCACTCGCTAGTCAAATCGATCAAGATAATGCCTTTCCCAATCAACTTTGGCCGCTATTCGGTGAGATGGGCTTACTCGGCGTCACGGTAGACGAACAATTTGGTGGCGCCAGCATGGGATACCTTGCCCATGTGATTGCGATGGAAGAGATCAGTCGAGCATCCGCTTCTGTTGCTTTAAGCTACGGCGCTCACTCAAACCTATGTGTAAACCAGATATTCCGTAACGGTAATGAGTCACAACGAGCAAAGTACCTACCTAAGCTGATCGATGGTAGCCATATCGGCGCACTGGCGATGAGTGAACCTAATGCTGGCTCGGACGTGGTCAGCATGCAGCTTAAAGCGACGTTAAATGGTGACCACTATCTGCTAACAGGCTCTAAGATGTGGATCACTAATGGGCCTGATGCGGATATCACGGTTGTCTACGCCAAAACAGAGCCAGAAAAAGGCGCTCATGGCATTACGGCGTTTATCGTCGAAAAGAGTTTTACTGGTTTCTCCCATGCGCAAAAGCTCGATAAGTTAGGCATGCGCGGCTCAAATACCTGCGAGCTAGTCTTTGAAAATTGCCCCGTTCCAAAAGAAAACATCTTAGGTGAACTTAACCAGGGGGTGAAAGTGCTGATGAGCGGTTTAGATTATGAGCGCGTCGTACTGGCTGCCGGTCCACTCGGTATTATGCAAGCCTGTCTCGATTTGGTCATCCCTTATATCCATGACCGTAAACAGTTTGGCCGCTCAATCGGTGAATTCCAATTGGTTCAAGCTAAAGTCGCCGATATGTATACCCGAACTAACGCCGCACGTGCTTATTTGTATGCCGTGGCAAAAGCGTGTGATAACCAACAAACCACACGTAAAGATGCCGCAGGTGTCATTCTTTATTGCGCCGAACTGGCGACCCAACTGGCACTGGATGCGATTCAATTGCTTGGCGGAAATGGCTATATCAATGAATTCCCTTCAGGGCGATTACTTAGAGATGCCAAGCTGTATGAGATTGGAGCTGGCACATCAGAAATTCGCCGCATGCTAATTGGCCGAGAACTGTTTGAAGAGTCGCGATAAGGAAATGTCGATGCCGATAATCAAAACCAAAATCAAGCCTGACTCTGAGCTCTATCAAAAGAATGTGGCGGCCATGTCTGAACTGGTTGCAACGCTTGAGTCTGATATCGACAAGATTAAGCTTGGTGGTGGTAAAAAAGCCATTGAGCGCCAGCGTGAAAAAGGCAAGTTACCAGTACGCGAAAGGATTAGCCAATTACTGGACGAGAACAGTCCGTTCTTAGAAATCGGTCAATTTGCGGCGTGGCAAGTCTATGAAGATGATATCCCCTGCGCAGGCGTAGTTGCGGGCATTGGTAAAATTCATAACGTCGATTGCATGGTTATCGCCAACGACCCTTCTGTTAAAGGGGGCACCTATTACCCTCTTACAGTGAAAAAGCATTTAAGAGCTCAAGAGATTGCTCAGCAATGCCATTTACCTTGCGTCTATTTGGTTGACTCTGGCGGCGCCAACCTCCCCCATCAAGCTGAAGTCTTTCCCGATAAAGAGCACTTCGGCCGCATCTTTTACAATCAAGCCCGAATGTCTGCACAAGGTATTCCACAAATCGCTGTGGTACTGGGCTTATGTACCGCAGGTGGGGCCTATATTCCTGCTATGGCCGACGTTTCCATTATAGTTAAGCAGCAAGGCACTATCTTTCTTGCTGGTCCACCTTTGGTTAAAGCGGCAACCGGTGAAGTGGTAACGGATGAAGAGCTTGGCGGCGCTGATGTTCACTGCCGCAAGTCTGGCGTTGCTGATTATTATGCGCAAAACGAGCCGCATGCTTTGGAACTCGCTAGACAGGCGATATCCAACACCAACTCCTTAATTGAACAAGCAGAAAACAACGGCTTAACTCCACGTTATGACCCTTCTGAGCTGTACGGCATCGTTAATTCAGACCTACGCTTATCGTTTGATGTAAGAGAAGTGATCGCTCGTATCGTTGATGGCTCTGAGTTCGATGAATTTAAAGCCCTATTTGGCACCACTCTAGTGTGTGGCTTTGCTCGTATAGACGGAACCCTTATTGGTATTGTCGCCAACAACGGTATTTTGTTTTCGGAGTCGGCACAAAAAGGCGCGCATTTTATTGAGCTGTGCGCCAAACGTAAAATTCCTCTGCTATTTTTACAAAACATCACGGGCTTTATGGTGGGCAAAAAATATGAAGAAGGCGGCATTGCCAAAAACGGCGCGAAACTTGTCATGGCCGTCGCTTGTGCCGATGTACCCAAGTTCACCATCATTATTGGTGGCTCCTACGGCGCTGGTAATTATGGTATGTGTGGCCGAGCTTACAATCCAACCATGATGTGGATGTGGCCGAATGCGCGCATTTCTGTCATGGGTGGCGAACAAGCTGCCGGAGTACTCACTCAAGTAAAAAGCCAAGTGATGCAAAGAGAGGGAAACGAATGGCAAACAGAGCAACAACAGGCATTCAAACAAGACATTTTAGATCTGTACAACACTCAGGGTCACCCTTACTACGCCAGCGCTAGATTGTGGGACGATGGCATTATCGACCCCAAACAGACGCGCAATGTCTTATCCCATGCGCTAAAAGTCTCCCTTAACGCTCCTATTGCCGACAGCGAGTTCGGCATATTTAGAATGTAGGTGATCACGATGTCTTCTTCCGCAAACACTAAAACCATCGCCTGCCGTGTCGACGGAAGCGGTATTGCTCACATTAGTCTGCATCGCCCTGATGTCGCCAACGCCTTTAACGATCACATGATTTCCGAATTGATCGTCACTTTAGATACCCTCGCCTCTTATGCCAATATTCGCGGCTTAGTTCTCACAGGCGAAGGCCGTCATTTCTCAGCAGGCGCTGATATTCATTGGATGCGTTCCATGGTCAGTAAAAGCAAAGAAGACAATCAGCATGACGCCTATCAACTGGCAACACTATTAGAAAAACTCGATACCTTCCCTCACCCGACACTCGCCGTCGTCAATGGTTGTGCCTTTGGTGGCGCACTTGGCCTTATTTGTTGTTGTGATACAGCAATCGCCCAGAAAAATGCGAAGTTTCGCCTCAGTGAAGTTAAGCTCGGACTGGTTCCTGCCACCATCGCACCATACGTTATTCGCGCGATTGGTATTCGGCAAACTAGGCGTTATATGCTGAGCGCGGAACTGATCGATTCGCAACGTGCGCTTGAGTTAGAGCTCATCCATCAAGTGAGCAATCCCGATCAAACTGAGCAAGTCATCGAAAAATGGGTCTCTAATATACTTACGCTTGCCCCACATGCATTAGCCCTCAGTAAAAGGCTTTGCGCTCGCTGCGAACAAGTGGTGGTCGATGGCCCATTGAAACGCTATACCAGTGAGCTGATTGCTGAGGTTCGTGTGTCGGAAGAAGGCCAAGAAGGGTTGAATGCCTTCCTCGATAAGCGCTCGCCAAATTGGGCTAAGTAGGTACGTAATGACAGGCGGCTATGCTCATTCATTATCATCGGCTCTACCAAAATCGGTCAAAATCGTCGAGGTTGGGCCCCGTGATGGTCTGCAAAATGAAACAGCCGTACCGCTAGAAGTCAAAGTCGAACTGATAAACCGACTTTCTCAAACAGGTCTCACCCATATCGAATCTGGCGCATTTGTCTCTGCCAAGAAAATTCCGCAAATGACTGAGTCTGGTGAGGTATTTCAACAAATTCAACGCACAGCGAATGTGAGTTACTCTGCCCTTACACCCAACCTCAAAGGGCTCGAGCAGGCAATTGCGAGCAATGTCGATGAAGTGGCCGTATTCACCTCTGCTTCTGAAAGCTTCTGCCAGCGCAATATCAACTGCTCCATTGCCGAAAGCCTAGAGCGCTTTAAACCGGTAATAGATTTATCAAATGAGCACAGTATTCCGGTAAGAGGCTACCTTTCTTGCGTGATAGATTGCCCTTATGATGGCGAGACAGACCCTAATTCCGTTGCCAGCTTAACTAGACAGATGCTTGATATCGGCTGCTACGAAATCTCTCTCGGCGACACTATTGGTACGGGCACACCGTTAAGAGTCGCTGCTATGCTTGAAGCCGTGTTAGCTCACTGTCCAAAACAGCAGATTGCTGTTCACTTTCACGATACCTACGGACAAGCGATAGCTAATATCTATCAAGCCCTATTGATGGGCATTACGACCATAGATTCTAGCATTGCCGGGCTTGGCGGCTGCCCCTATGCCAAAGGTGCGTCAGGAAATGTAGCAACTGAAAATGTGGTGTATTTGTGTGAAGGGCTTGGGGTTGAGACTAGTGTTGATATGGATAAGCTGGCCAGTGCAACCCGCTATATATGCCAGCAGCTTGCGAAAGCGCCCTGATCAAAAGTCGCATTGGCTCAATCTTCAATAGCCTAACCTTCAGTCCTACTACTCCCTAAGAATGTTAAGTTCTTAGCCATATTAATAATTATAAGCTCTAGAGAAGACAACATTCAAAGGGCTGACTACACAGGTGGAAATCGGAGGACCTTTATTCGACAAGCGATAGCGGCCAAGCAAGTTCACCTAACTGGCTATCAACTTGCTGCATTTTCTGCACAAGCTCATGGGCGCCAATAGTGTTACCACAATCATAGTTATCGACAGGGAGTCGAGACTCATTAGGGTGTTTTAGCTTATGGTATTCTCCACTGAGACAAAGGGAAACATATTTGTCCACTAATGCGCTTTGCTCGGGATTAGAGTTTTTCCAATGAGTCAGCGCTTCGAAACGAATTTCCCTTGTCGAAAGAATATATTGCGTCATTTGACCAGCAGCGACAAGCGTTAATACTAATATGGTCAATACTATAACTTGTATGAGTAGCTTTATCAGGCTAGGTAAAGTCACAAAAGGCTCCTTCTTATAGAGAGGTACGGTTAGATTTATACCCGTAGTTACCATCAGTAGTCGGGTTGTAATGTCTTGTAGCTGTTGGGAATATAGCAGTACTGCTTCCCATTGATTGTGTTTTAATGAGTTTTAAGTACTGCGCTACGCTCATTTACGGATATACCTGCTCATAAGTCCCATAGGGCTATGAAAACCATATATGGACTAGCACTAAAAACAATCTAACTGATAATAACAATATTATACAAACCGTTATCTAAATACATTTTGAAGGACTGGAATTATCAATTGGCCATACGGTTGACTCGTCATCTAAATTTAGCTCGAGAAAATCAAGGTTCTCTGCTAGATCTTTATCAGGGTAATTGTTTTCTAGAACAAACATACCTAATGAGACTTTTACTCCATGGCTGTTCACAAAGCTTTGATGCGCTGCTAAATCCGTATATCGGAGGCCAAACATATCAAAATAAGGTGTCCAGTCTTTTCCTGTGAGCAAACTCAAGCTCACCAAAATAAAGTCATTTCCGGGAATAAATGACACTGAGTTCCCATTCCCATAAACCGAATGTTTATAAGAAAATTCACTGAAACCTAAAGAATTTCTTTTTTTGAGCCACTCCTCTTCACTACTTGCATATTTGGAAAATATACGTTGGTGAAGGTACAAAAATGGAAACAAGTCAAATCCATTAGTAATTGTAGAGCCATCAGATAGTGTTGTATTATGTACCCTCAACATCATTTGTATATAAAACATCATCCTATAATCATTATGTGCTGCATATTCATTACTTTTCCATAGTGCTTCGTATCGGTTTACGCCCTTATCCACTACCTTACATTGACTATTAAAAATGACCCTATAACCATTTTTGTCCGTGGCTTTAATTACATCAGACATAAAATGATAAAACAACTCCTTGTGGTTTTGTCCCGATTTTATATCGTGAATTTTCTCATCATCAACATAATGACTTTTCCATGCCACATAATATGGAAATATATTATTCGAGTTTTCACCCGCTCTATTTTGATATTTAGTCCAATCATTTTTATTTGTATTACTTACGTAGTGAACATCAAGCTGCTTGACTTGTAAATTATGTCCTAACTCATGATTATCTAGCCACCCTCTAGGGCTAATGTTTTTTGCTGAGTCCCAAGGATTTCCGCTACACCCGATACCACAATGAGCATTTTGATCATAGTTAGCATGTTGAATAATCTTTCGGGTATGTATACTTTCGTCAGTACAATCATCATTAAAATAGTTTTTGCAAGCAATCAACACCTCGCTCGATAGCGATTCTGATAGTGATTTCCCTTCTACTTTCAAACCTGCTAGAGCATGTACATTACCTAAGTGATCTTCTTTAATACCAGCTAGTAGTTCACTAGTATTTTCATAAACTTCATTAATAGCACCTAAGAATCGATCTCTACGTAAATGTTGTTCAGCAGTTTTTGTTTTTAAGTCCACATGAGGTAGTTCAGTAGTCTCTATTAATGCTTCAAACTCTTTAATGTTATCCATATCAGAGAAATCGATGATTGCAGGATGTTTTGCAACACCTTTTGCAGTGATATCTGAGCTAAGAGAGCTTGTACCTCCCACTTGAACAAATGACAAGTATATTGGCCCACCATATGGAGTTGAAAAGGACACAGAGCCACCTGCTGGAATGCTTAGCCGCTCGGTTGCTAGGTCTAACGGCGATAAATAACGACGTTCACTTCCAATTCTGTTCGTTCCAATCCTATGGTAATTGAGCTTTATCTTTACGGCATGTCCGCCTTTGTCATGACGTGTAAGCGTAATTTTTTTACCAGGTAATGCATACCAACCTGTAGTAGTCCATTGGTTAGGGTATTGCACTGAGAGAGTTTTTCTTTCTGAAATTGTATTAGGGTGCAAATAGTTAGAATAACTTCCCTTTTTCACATTCTTCTTATCAGTTACATACTGGCCTAAGTCATTCTGCATAAGGTTATCATGTCTAGCATAGCTTACTGTCCAATCTGAAAACATTGCTCTTAACCATTCGATTGGTTCGGAATGCAAAATTGGATAGTCGATATCCTTTCTATACTTATCTGACAATAAAAGTGCCGTACTAATTAACCGATAATCATCGGGATATTTTAGCGCATCAATTCCCCCTTTATCTAAGCTAATGATGGCGCTCTTTAACCAATCTGCTGCTGATTTGAATGAATCACTAAATTCAATTTTGTTGCAAGCTATTAAGTTCTGGCTGCAACCATTTACTGTAGATATATCGAAGGTTCTACTTTTAAGTGATTCAAAAAGATTTATTAGTTTAGGTAGAAGGAGTGGATTTCGCATATCATCTATTGATAAATCCACTGTCTTATGATTACTCCAATAATTGCTATAACTAATAGTTCCAGTATATTCGAAAAAAGGTCTTATAATTTCCTTCTGTTCATCATGAAAACTCGTCACCATTATAGGTATTTTAGTGTCGATTAATTTTTTAAGAGATGACTTTAGGCTATCATAACCTTTTTTTTTGTAATCATCAGAGCTAATAAGTACAAAGTCAGGTGAGTACTTATCAATGCATTGCACTAAATTAATATAGTCACACTCTCTATATGTATTAGTGCTGTAGCTGGAAAAGTGATTTTCTAACCATTCTCTAAATCGACGAAAATGGGGATAAGACCCATAATTTGGGATGTTAGAAACAACTATAGAAATAGGTGTACTGTAATCTGTCACATTTCTTCGTGTTAGCCAGTTAATGGAGTTTTGAAGGAATTTATTTGCATCCCCCGATCTTTGCGTTGCTAGCATATTCCCCCCCATCACCATATACCTATGTTCGTTCTTTTCCCCTGCTAGAATTAGGTTATGCGAACTGCTATGAGTTGAGCGCATTACAGCATGGGTTTTATCTAGATTAATAGTGTTTAGAAGAAGACTATTCCTTCCTGGTGTATAGGATAGTACATCTACATCATCGTATAATTTTTCTATTAGTGATACTCGTTTTAAATCCGTATCTTTTAACTTGTTTATAACGTCATTAGTTAGTTCTGAATTTGTTGCAAGAGAGTGATCTCTTTTCAAAATCGCAAATGAGACACTATCTTTGAACTCAAGTTTTATATTACAGCCGCCAAAAATAGGCGGAGTTACAACCTTATTTTTTTCGATTTTACTGCTGCACCCAGAGGTTTTGTATAAGTAGTAACCGTCCACTTCTGGTATTATATATGATCCTATATCACCTTCTTTTATCAGTACTGACTTGGGCTCGTTAGAGCTATCTATGTTCGATGAGATAATGATTGAGTGATATCTACTTACTTCCAGAGGAGGTGAAACATGTGCAAACTCTACAAACACACTACATGACTGTCTAATAGCAGAAGTAGTATAAATACTGTCAGCTAAAGTACCTTCACATCCTTCGATCGACTTTATAATGTATTCTTCATCAGCTTTTACCTTAAATTGGCTTACGCTCCCCTCTTTTACATTAACCTCCATTGGCGAAACGCTACCACCTTGGTTATGTACCACAATTACTTTGAACTCACTACCTTCCAATATTTCATTCTCGGTAACAACGTCCTTACAAGATGACAACAAAAAGAATAATATTAATAAGGGTAACAATTGAAATAGTTTAGTCATCGTCCAAATACACATCTGCTCGCAGAATCAAACAAAATACATAGAGTTATTTAATTTTTGTTAGCACCTCATGACTTATCAATACAGCAATGCTTATAGGCAACTTAATTAAAATGTGTGCTTCCACCAAACAATAAAAGGACTGACTGAAGGAGATGAGATGACCAGTATTTAATATAATGGAACGCTCTTTGAATACAGTGACGAACGCATATCTTTAGAATAGAGGAAGTTAAGCTTTGAATGGGAAAGCAGTAGATAGAATTACGATTTCGAAAAATGTACATCGTGACACTAAGTCGTACTGTCTACATCATAGGTGTTGATTTGTGTGTTGGGATCAAGAAAAGAATTGGAGCGTACTACGGGAATCGAACCCGTATCATCAGCTTGGAAGGCTGAGGTAATAGCCATTATACGAAGTACGCTTAATGTCGAAGACCTAGTTAATATGCCACATCTGACTGAAAAGAAAAGCGTTTTCTTTGGCAATTGAACTAAGTGGCGAACTAAGCATCAATTTACCTATAGTATGCTGTTCTTATCATCGATTTGATTAAATGTAGCTTACGAATAGCGTTGAGCTGTGACTTGGTCTTTACCTGATTGTTTGGACTGATACATCAAATGATCGGCGGTAGAAAGGTTTATATCGTATTCGTTGGTGCTATAAAATGCGCAGCCTACACTGACCGTTACCTTATCAACGTTATCCTCTTCCAACTTAACACTTCGTATTGAGGTACAGATGTTCTCAGCAAGGGCGACAGCGCCTTCATAGCTAAGGTTATTGGCGACGACAACAAACTCCTCCCCGCCAATTCGTGCAAATAGATGTCGGTGTGAGACAACGTTAGAAGTCGCCTGTACTACGCTACGAATGACCCGATCGCCCACTTTGTGACCGTGGCTATCGTTAATGTGCTTAAAATCATCAATATCAAAAATCATAATCACGATTGAGCCTGGCTGTTTAAGGCGAGCTTTCAGCTCAATGAAAAAATGCCGTCTATTACTGATACCTGTCATCTGGTCGGTTTCAGACAGTTTCTTGAGTTTCTTATTCGCCTGCTCCAATGCTTGAGTTTTGCGCTTAACAGAGATACGTAAGACAAAAATATAGGTCCCACCGACAAGCAGAATACTACCGATAATAAGGTGAGTGAGATATTCAGGGTAAACCGTATTGACATACATCCAACGATTAAAGATTTTCTCGATGTCTTTAGATTCTAATTGATTCATTGCCTGAGTGATTTGTTGCTGTAGGTCACTATTGCCCTCTTTGACCGCTGCCATGAGATCACCCGAATACAAATGGCGCACACCGACAAAGCGTTTTGGTTCTTTACGACTGTATAAGTAAAAGTTGGCAACTTGTAAGTCAGCGACAAAGCCATCAATACCGCCGGAGAAGGCCGCATCGATCATTTTTTGGTTGTTGTCGAAGTTCTGGAGTTTGAGATGGGGAAAGTGGCGACGAGTAAACTCTTCTTCATAGCCCCCGCTTACGACGCCTACAACATAATCATGCTTACCAAAGGTGAACTCATCGAGATCAATACCAATTAACTCTTGGCCAATATAGAGTTGAGTGTCGATCGACATGATAATCGGGGCATAGTCGAGAAAGCTCTCGCGGTTTTCAGACCAAAGTAGACCGGCATGAACATCTGCCCTGCCGTCAGTGACTGCATCTAACGAGGATTGCCAATCTAACAGTAGGAATTCAATCTCCACCCCGTTTTTTTCGCCATAATATTTCCAATAGTCAATTAAGATCCCATCAGGCTCTCCTTCGCTATTGATGAAAGAAAAGGGTTTCCACGCCTTAGAATTAGCAACAATGAGTTGCTTCACTTCTGGCTCTTGCGCGTAAACAGTCGCGCATATAAAGATGAAAAAGCTAACAAGAATTCGTTTCACTACCAACCTTCAAAAATAACAAAGCTCAAGGTATAAATCCTTGAGCTTCTATATAGTTATCTAATAGGTATAGTATAGATATCAATAGCTAAGCGTGCTTGAATTTTGATATGAGATCCTTATCAACAATTACTTAGCTAACTATGTTTAATTGGTTTTAAATTGAGCCATTTCACCATTCAACTCTTCAACTTGCCCACGAACCTGACTTGATATCTGCGCAGATGAGTTGGAGATCTCTGCAACACCCTCAACGGATGCAATCACCTGCCCCATAAGAGATTGAATCTCTGCCGTCGCGTGTGATTGCTGCTGCGCAGAACTGAGCAGATCTTGCATCTGTTGGTTCAGCGCTTCAATTTGATGGGTGGTTGAGCTCAGTGTTCCATAAGCTTCTTCAGTATGATTCGCCCCTTCCTCTGCCAGAGTTTTACTCTTCTCAATTTCACTCACAACTGCTCTAGTTGACGTTTGAATCGCATTAACAATATTGTTTATCTCTGTCGTTGATTCAGTGGTTCTTGTCGCGAGCATACGCACTTCATCAGCAACCACAGCAAAGCCGCGACCATATTCACCGGCACGCGCCGCTTCAATCGCTGCGTTGAGTGCCAGAAGATTCGTTTGCTCCGCTAGCCCTTCAATCACTTCGGTTACTCGGCCGATTGCTTCACTTTCTTTGCTTAATGCATCAACCTGAACGCTTGCTTTACCGATCGTGTCATGCAATGTGCCAATCGTAGTTTTGTTTAAATCTAATGCCTTTGAACCCGCTTCAATTTGCACTTTTGATTCAGCCAGCGTACTTGCTGACTGCTCTGCCTGATGCGCCGTATTAATAGCAGATTGGCTTACCTCTCCAACTTGCTGGCCAACGAGATCCATGGTCGCTTTTTGGCTATCAACTTGAGTCACGGTCTGAGCATTTGCGTTCAATAGTTCACTCATACTGCCGCTGACGGTATTCGCTTTGCTGGTTACGCCTTTGACGATGTTGGCGAGCTCATCGTTCATCTTATTAATCGATTGAGTTAAGCTTGCCAGTTCGTCACTGCCTTCAACGCTCAGTGGCGATTGGGACACATCGCCATCTGCGATAGATTCCGCTCGTTTTGATATCACCGAAACTCGGCGACCAATGCTCTTACCCATAAAGTGCGCCGTAGAGACAGACACCACGACGACAACGGCAATTGAGGCGATAAGCAGCTGCAGTACCGTGCTCACTGATTGGAAGATACCTTCCCCTGAGCGATCGGCTAACGCTTGCTGCTTATTGATGACCGTTTCTAAGCTTGAATTTAGCGACTCTACCGCTGGCACGAGTTCATTCGCCATTTTTTGGTTCGCTAAGTTCCAGTCTGGCGCTTTTCTTAACGCAACGACTTGGTCAGCGAGCGGAAAATAGAGCTGTTGCATGTCTTTAAATAATGACCACAGCCCCTGATCACTGCTTGATAGAAGCTCAACCTTAGAATCAATTTCAGCGACTGATTTGGCATGAGATTTCAAGAAATCTTGGTATTTATCTAGATGTTCCTGCTTGCCGTAAAGCAGAAAATCGCGCATAGAGGAAAGTGCGTTAGCAAGTGAGGTATAGCTGTCTGCATAGAGTCTGAATAAGCGTTTACGCTCGCCACCTTCTGTGTTGCCAGCTTCATCATTGATCAAACCTTGAAGTTGGTCCAATGCAACTTCAGCGATAGGCGCCGCTTCATTAATAAAGAGAGCATGCGCTGGAAGGTTTTCTTCACTGTGACTCATCTCAGATATTTCACTGAGTGACTGAGACACCGCACCCCACTTGGCCACAATCTCTTGGTAGCTCTGCTCATCAACTAACTCTTCGAGTGAAATCAGTAGTATCTCTACGCGGTCAATCGCTTGAGTTAGATTGTCTTGCTGAGTTTGTTGCAGCGATTCTTCACCACCAAGCAGCATGTACGCTCTTAAAGAGGACACCGTGGCATGAATGGATTGCTGAAGTGTACGGCCTGCATCAACGGTCGGAAGGTCGCGGTCAAGCAATGACCTCGTCTGTGTTTCAACCGTGCTGACGCTACGAAAGGTAAAAAATGCGGAAACGATAAAAAGTACTGCAAGTGACAGAAAACTTAGCTGTAACTTCCCTGATATCGTGAGTTTCATCCATCTAACTCCTAATATTTGGCTCGGCACCAATATAACGGCTATTACGATTATGTAAAATAGTTGTTATTCACGTTTTCTAAACTTTAGTTATAAGTGTAGTCCTACGCGAAGCAAAGCTAGATGTAAGGGAGAAAGTAAAAAGAGGACGAAAGGGATAGAAGATGAGAGAAAAAGGAAAGGCCCTTATACATTGCGTATAAAGGCCTAGAACAATTAGATGTTCGTTGTTGCTACGTAGTTAGTCAGTTCGTCATTTGAAACTGTTGTTACGTACTCATCATTTAGGTAGAACGCAACGCTATCTTCAGCTTTCTCACCACGTAGTACTTTTTGTGTACCGTCGATGTAAGTGATGTCCATCTGCATTGTGTTCTCATCAATCTGCTGCATCGTAGCGTGATCAACACTAGAGTTGTTTGACAGTGGTACGTCTTTTAGTGAACTGTCCAAGCTGCCGTTAACTTTGATGTAGTTTTTAGTTGGAGTATCAACTACAGCTGGAGACTTGCCTGAAAGTGGGTTAGTACCTGTCCAGAATTCAATTGCGTTGATCACGAATAGATCGACTGTACCCGCGATACCGTATGCAGGAGAAAGAAGTAGGAACATACCTTCACGAGCGTAACGGTTATCAACGACTTCTAGGTTGAACTTAGATACTAGACCAGTTGTCGCCATTTGACCCATACAACCTGTTAACGAAGTTAGACCTAAACCAGCAACAATTGCCACTTTCAAAACGTTAGATTTCATAATTTACCACCATCATTATTTGAGGTGGCTGATAATACTCCTGAATATTTCTAAATCCACATTCTTACTAAACATTTTACACAAAGTTTACTGTGTTAAGTTTCTGTTTTTAGTTGGGTTTATTCCTACAGATGAATAAATCATCGCTTGTAAACTCGCTGATTAATATCCAATCAAAAGACTAGGACAAGATGCTTAATTTATACGCAACCAGCATAATATCTCTCTCTAATTAATCCCCCTCCTCCATCATGTTTATCTGGTTAAGTAGTAATCAATTAGTGTTATCTGTCACAGCCAAGATCGAAATATAAAACCACTACTACAAACAATTAACAGACACATCATCTAAAATAAAAGTAAATTACTAGTGATTAATTTCAATAAATCACACTTCAATTAGCGAAATTTAGAATTGCTCGCTGGATCATATTTTCCATCAATGATGTTGCTTAGATATTTATAAAATGAATAATAGGCAAGGTTACACAAATGTAACAAAACACAACTTCATATAAATATTAATAATATAAACCTCTATTCACAGGCAGGAAAAGCATGACAAAGCGTATATCGCTGGCCGTATTGGCGAGTTTATTTGCAGGTAGCGCTGCGGCATCCAGTTTGGATGACAAAATCAACGAAGTCGTTGCACCTATCGTTAACCCTTTTGTAGGAATGATCTTTTCGACTATTCCGTTCCCTTTTACAGACGTACAGGTGCCGTGGATTGTTCTTTGGTTAGTTGTTGCAGCAACTTTCTTCACTTTCTACTTAGGCTTCATTAACGTTCGCGGTTTCAAACACGCGGTTGAGTTAGTCTCTGGTAAGTTTTCTAATCCAAAAGCGAAAGCTGACGGTGAAGTTTCACACTTCCAAGCCCTAACGACTGCACTATCCGGTACGGTTGGCCTTGGTAACATCGCAGGTGTTGCTGTAGCCGTTTCAATTGGTGGCGCAGGTGCGACATTCTGGATGATCCTTGCAGGTCTACTTGGTATGTCGAGCAAATTTGTAGAGTGTGCTCTGGGTGTTAAATACCGTAATACCAACCCTGACGGTTCGGTATCTGGCGGTCCAATGTACTACCTAAGCAAAGGTCTAGCGAAGCGCGGTAATGCTGCTCTTGGTCGTACTCTTGCGGTTCTATTCTCTGTATTTGCAATTGGTGGCGCACTTGGTGGCGGTAACATGTTCCAAGCAAACCAAGCATTCAAACAGGTTGTAGGCGTAACAGGTGGTGATGCATCATTCTTCGCAGATAAAGGTTGGTTGTTTGGTCTGATCCTTGCGGTTATCGTTGGTATCGTGATCATCGGTGGTATCAAGTCAATCGCGAAAGTAACAGAGAAAGTTGTTCCTTTCATGGCAACTATCTATGTTGGCGCTGCTCTAATCATCATTGCGATGAACTACGATCGAATCGATGACGCTTTTGCTGCCATCTTTAACGGTGCATTCACTGGTGAAGGTATTGCCGGTGGTGTAATCGGCGTTCTTATTCAAGGTTTCAAACGTGCAGCGTTCTCGAACGAAGCGGGTGTGGGTTCTGCAGCTATTGCTCACGCAGCAGTTAAAACCAAAGAGCCAATGTCCGAAGGTTTCGTATCACTACTAGAACCCTTCATCGATACGGTTGTTATCTGTACGATGACGGCATTAGTTATCATCATCACTGGTTACCTAGACACTGACACTGGTCTTGCGGGTGTAGAACTGACTTCTGCAGCATTCGGTAGTGCAATTAGCTGGTTCCCATATGTACTTGCAATCGCAGTAGTGCTATTCGCATTCTCAACGATGATTTCTTGGTCTTACTACGGCCTGAAAGCTTGGACTTACCTATTCGGTGAGAGCAAAACAGCAGAGCTTATCTTCAAAGTTAAATTCTGTGTGTTTGTTGTGATTGGCGCAGCAATGAACCTAGGTCCAGTTATCGACTTCTCTGATGCGATGATCTTTGCAATGGCACTCGTGAACATTGTTGGTCTTTACATCCTAGTACCAGAAGTTAAGCGCGACCTAGCTGACTACCTAGAGCGTTTCAACGCAGGTAAGGTTTACAAAGTTCAGCAAGAAGGCAAGCTAACGCAACAGCCAGAGTAATTCTAAGCACATCGCTTAATCATTACTGAAAACAAAACAGCAGGCCTCGGTCTGCTGTTTTTTATTGTCATTTTTTCACTAACAACAAACAAACCTTTGTTTCGCTGATTTATCACTCATAAGTATAAAGCTCTAGCTTTCGCCAAAGCCGAATTCAAAAACTAGAATGATCCTCCAGTCGTTTTCTGCCAAGGTCCAACCCCTCCCCTCTATTTCATTCTGTCGATTAGCCATTTTTAACATTTTGGTTACACTTATAAATAACCAGCGCATTTGAAATTGTTCGCTACTTTATCGGAGGTTTTCAGACAAAAACTTTCGCTACCAACAAGCAGTCAGTAGGTTATTTCAATTTGCGTCAAGAGAAGTATGAAGTTTAGGTATCTATCTTGGCCCACTATCGAAACATGATTTGTGTGCCAAAGAACATTGCTATCGGTGCGATCCACCTTTGGCGATATCAAGGAGATAGTAATGAATGTTCAGACACTTCCGATGCTAAGGTTTATTGATTTTCAAGGAGAATCAGTCAACCAGCTACCAGCATGGGCAGACATATCAACCTTAGTACGATTCTATAAAGATATGGTACTAACTCGAACCTATGACAATAAAGCGGTCGCCTTACAACGAACCGGTAAACTTGGCACCTACCCCTCTCATTTAGGTTCAGAAGCCTATGGGGTGGCGATCGGCCATGCCATGCACCCAAGAGATGTCTTCATCCCCTACTATCGGGACATGCCCGCCATGTGGGTTAGAGGCATTCCAATGGAAAAAAACCTTCAATACTGGGGCGGTGATGAACGCGGTAGTGATTTTCACGTCACACCGAACGAAGGTGAATCACCCGAGCATTGCCGTGATTTACCATTTTGTGTGCCTATCGCGACTCAATGCACTCACGCCGTCGGTGTCGCTGCTGCGCTCAAAATCGAGCACCAACACCACGCCGCCCTCGTCACGTGTGGTGATGGCGCAACCTCAAAAGGGGATTTTCTCGAAAGCATTAACTGTGCTGGGGCTTGGAACTTGCCTTTAGTGTTTGTCGTCAATAACAATCAATGGGCGATTTCCGTTCCGCGCGCGCTCCAATCTGCCGCAGAGTTCTTATCAGACAAGGCCAAAGGCGCGGGTATTCATGGCATTACGGTCGATGGCAATGATGTGGTCGCCGTACATGACTGCGTACTGGCTGCCCTAGACCGAGCACGCAAAGGCAAAGGTCCGACACTGATAGAAGCGATAAGTTATCGACTTAGCGACCACACCACTGCCGATGACGCGAGCCGTTATCGTAGTAATGACGAACTCACCGAGGCTTGGCAGTACGAACCCATCGTTCGACTAAAAGCCTACCTTATTACAAAGAACGCTTGGAGTGATGCGCAAGAACAAGCGTGGCTGACAGCATGTAAAGAGCAAGTCGAAACTGCTGTCGAGCATTACATGAACCTGCCCCCACAGGCGCCAGAAACTGCCTTTGATTATCTCTATGAACAAGCGCCACTTGAGCTCAATCAACAGCGCGACCAATTGATAAACAAAGCAATGCGAATGCAAGGAGGCAAACATGGCTGAATTGACATTAGTAGAAGCGGTCAACCTTGCACTGCATCATGAGATGGATAAAGACCCGAGCGTCGTACTCCTTGGTGAAGATGTTGGCGATAATGGCGGAGTCTTTAGAGCAACGGTAGGTCTTAAGGAACGATTTGGCCTTAAACGAGTGATTGATTCACCGCTCGCCGAAGCGCTGATTGGCGGCGTTACCGTCGGCATGGCGTCACAAGGTTTACGCCCGATCGCTGAGTTCCAATTCCAAGGGTTTGTCTTCCCCGCAATGGAGCACTTAATGTGTCATGCAGCGCGAATGCGAAACCGAACTCGCGGACGATTAACCTGCCCTGCGGTTTTTCGCGCTCCTTTTGGGGGCGGTATACACGCACCAGAGCACCACTCTGAAAGTGTTGAAGCGTTATTTGCCCATATTCCTGGCTTTAAAGTCGTGATCCCTTCCTCGCCTCAACGCGCCTACGGTTTACTACTCGCCTCTATCCGTAGTAACGACCCCGTTATGTTCTTTGAGCCAAAGCGTATCTATCGCACCGTCAAATCTGACGTTATCGACAGTGGCGAAGCCCTGCCACTCGATACCTGCTTTACCCTGCGTAAAGGCCGCGACATAACGTTAGTAACCTGGGGCGCTTGCGTAGTGGAGTCGCTTCAAGCCGCACAGACGCTTTCATCACAAGGGATTGAAGTCGAAGTGATTGATCTAGCCAGTATCAAACCGATTGATATGGACACGATTTTACGTTCGTTAGAGAAAACCGGACGTTTGCTTGTTGTCCATGAAGCGAGCCGGACCTGTGGCGTAGGAGCTGAGATTTTGGCTCGCACCGCCGAACATGCGATGTGTTTACTCAAAGCACCGCCGAAGCGTGTAACGGGTATGGATACCATCATGCCTTATTACAGAAACGAAGATTATTTCATGATTGAGGAGCAAGACATTGTGCTCGCTGCTAGAGAGCTCGTGGAGGGATGGAAATGAAAACGTTCTTATTACCCGATCTCGGTGAAGGACTTGCCGAGTCTGAGATTGTCGAATGGCACATCAATGTTGGTGACAGCGTAGAGCTAGATCAAGTGGTACTAACGGTTGAAACGGCCAAAGCAGTTGTCGAGGTTCCCGCCCCCTATTCTGGCGTCGTGGTTAGCCGTCATGGTGACGCGGGTGATGTCATCAACATTGGTGCACTGCTGCTTGAAATAGAAGAGCAACCTGAACTGGTGGGTTCTACGGCGACACAACAAAATCAAAAAACAGATGCTGCTACTGTGGTAGGTAATGTCTCTCACACTACACACCAAGTCGATGTCGATGACTTTTGGATTGGCAGCACTCATAACCCCAGCAATGAAGAGCTCGTGACTGCGCTGCCTTCTGCAAGGCTTTTGGCGAAGAAGCTTGGCGTCGACTTGAATACCGTTGATGGTAGCGGCGCAAATGGGATGATCACCGATGCCGATATCTACACTGAAGCACGTAAACAAAGCCCAGGGACAGAAGTCCTTAAAGGGGCGAGACGTACCATGGTGTCGACCATGTCAGACTCTCACCATAACGTTGCTGCGGTTACGATCACTGAAGAGGCGAGCCTCGCAAACTGGTCAAGTTCTGAAGACATTTCTGGCCGATTAATTAAAGCGGTGGTTTATGCCTGTCAGCAAGAGCCTGCGATGAACGCATGGTTTGATGCAGAAACCATGACACGGTGTGTGCATAGCAGAGTCAACATCGGTATCGCGGTAGACAGTAGCCACGGTTTGTACGTTCCGGTACTTAAACACGCGGAGACCTTTAACAATGATGATATACGAAACTGGCTTAATGAAACCGTCAAAGGGATTCGAGAGCGTAAAATTGGTCGAGAAAGCCTACAAAACGCAACCATTACTCTATCTAACTTTGGCGCGATTGCTGGGATATTTGCCACACCAGTGGTCTCTCCACCACAAGTGGCGATCGTTGGCGCAGGACGAATCATTGAACGGGTCATAATGGATAATGGCAAACCAATAGCGATTAAAGTGATGCCACTATCGATCACCTTTGACCACCGCGCCTGTACCGGCGGTGAAGCCGCAAGGTTTACCAAAAAACTGGTCGAGCATTTATCTTAGACACACTTCTAACCTTAGCGGTCGATCTTTTCAATCAGTTCTGGCAACAAGGTAAATAGATCCCCGACTAAGCCATAATCAGCTATTTCAAAAATTGGCGCGTCTGGATCACTATTGATGGCGACGATGACTTTTGAGTCTTTCATACCTGCCAAATGTTGAATTGCGCCAGAAATACCAATTGCAATATAGAGCTTAGGCGCGACAATCTTACCTGTCTGGCCAACTTGCAGATCATTGGTAACAAATCCGGCATCAACGGCTGCTCTAGAGGCACCAATCGCGCCGCCTAACTTATCGGCTAACGCTTCTACCATCGCGAAGTTTTCCTTACTGCCCACACCACGCCCACCAGAAACAACCACGTCAGCAGCAGAAAGATCAGGACGAGCACTTTCAGTCACCACTTGCCCTAACATCTCGGTGTAAATGGATGGCACATCAACATCTATCGCTTCAACAGACACACTCGCTTGTGGATCACTGCTGATTTTCTCAAACGCTGATTCACGAATCGTCATGACGATAACCGCATCTTGAGAAGAAACCCGTGCTAAAGCATTACCAGCATAAATAGGTCGAATCACGGTGTCGGCTGCTTCTATCCCAATCACGTCAGAGAGCTGTCCTACATCGAGCAATGCAGCAATTCTTGGTGAGAGATCTTTACCAAAGGAACTCGCGGATGTGAGGATATGAGAATAGGCCCCGGCCATAGCAGCAATCATAGGCGCAAGACGTTCACTCAATGGGGTATTCAGCCGCGGGTCTGATACCACCACGACTTTTGTTAGTAACGGTAAGTTGGTACATGCCTGAACCAGATCGTCGCATATCTCACCAATCAACAGTAAATCCAGTGGCGCATCGTTCGCATGCTTTGAAACTTGGCTAGCTGCTTCTATGGTCGCTAACGTGCCTGAGGATAATGCTTTACCGTCATGCTCGGCAACAATAAGGATTCGATTACTCATGGAAGCTCCTTAATCAATCACTTTAGCTTCATTACGCAGCTTATTGACCAACTCATCGACACTTGCTACCTTCACGCCAGCACTTCTCACCGGAGGAGCCATCACTTCAATGATCGTTTGAGAATCTTTTATCACAACGCCTAGCTCATCAGGAGTCACAACTTCCATGGGCTTACGTTTGGCTTTCATGATGTTGGGTAAAGAGGCATAACGCGGTTCATTCAAACGTAGATCGGTGCTGACAATCGCTGGCAACGCCAACCTAAGCCGTTCTAAGCCGCCATCGACCTCTCTTTCTACTTCAACATAATCGCCATCAACGGTTAACTTAGAGGCGAACGTTGCTTGAGGTCGGCTGGTTGACGCCGCTAACATCTGCGCCACTTGACTGTTATCGGTATCAATGGATTGCTTACCAAGTAGCACGATGCCTGCTTGCTCTTTATCCATTAACGCATTTAGCACTTTAGCCACGCTGAGTGGCTGACAAGTTTGATTAACACTGACATGAATCGCTCTATCTGCGCCCAACGCTAATGCTGAGCGCAATTGTTCCTGACACTCATCACCACCGAGTGAAGCGACAATCACTTCATCAGCCACACCTGCTTCTTTCAGGCGTATTGCTTCTTCAACCGCGATTTCACAGAACGGATTAATCGCCATTTTGACATTATCGGTTTCGACACCCGTCCCATCTGACTTGATGCGGACTTTGACATAGGGGTCGACGACACGCTTAATCGCTACTAGAAATTTCATCGTACTCTCCGAAATACAATCCAATAAATTGAGCTTAGTAAAGTTTACGTTTACGTCAACTGAAACTATATTTAGTGATACTGATCACTTGTATTGGATATAGAGCGATGGAACGAGAAAGCATGGACTTTGATGTAGTGATTGTTGGTGCAGGACCCGCTGGCCTATCTGCCGCTTGCAAGCTTGCACAACTTTCTAAGCAACGCGACCAACCTGTCTCTATTTGTGTGGTCGAAAAAGGGCCTGAAGTTGGTGCACATATATTGTCTGGCGCCGTGTTTGAAACCCGTGCACTTGATGAGCTTTTCCCTGACTGGTCAGAACAAGGCGCTCCGGTTCAAACCCAAGTATCAAGTGACCAATTACTCTACCTAACCAGTAAACATAATCATGTTGGTGTGCCGAAGTTTCTTAGTCCTAGCTCTTTGCACAATGACTCAAGTAACTATGTTATTAGCCTCGGCAAACTGTGCCAATGGTTAGCCGATAAAGCCGAGAAAATGGGCGTAGAGATCTTTCCAGGCTTCCCAGCGAGTGATGTTTGCTATGACGAGTCTGGCCAAGTTTGCGGCGTAATCACCGCAGATATGGGGTTAGATAGAGACAGGCAGCGTAAAAATGGCTTTCAAGCTGGCGTTCAGTTAAATGCCAAGTTCACTGTATTTGCCGAAGGCGCTCGGGGCCACCTTGGTAAAAGCTTGGTTTCACAGTTTAA
This sequence comes from Vibrio hepatarius, assembly GCF_043642085.1. Lineage (GTDB taxonomy): Bacteria > Pseudomonadota > Gammaproteobacteria > Enterobacterales > Vibrionaceae > Vibrio > Vibrio hepatarius_C. The sequence goes on from NZ_JBHZSA010000011.1 coordinate 33,079, forward strand.
TTTGGCGACCGATTCACAGCCGCAGCACTACGCGCTGGGTATTAAAGAGGTTTGGAAAGTCAGTGATGATCACCCTCTCTATTCTCAGGGTAAAGTGGTGCATACAACAGGCTGGCCGCTAACCGAGTCCCAAGCCAATGGAGGTGGTTTTCTTTATCACTTAGAAGATAACCTTATCGCGGTCGGTTTGATCACAGACCTTAACTACCACAATCCCTATTTAAGCCCTTTTGAAGAATTTCAGCGCTTCAAGCACCATCCATCCATTGCTCCCTTTTTAGAAGGGGCAGAGCGAATCGCTTATGGTGCGCGAGCTTTGGCAAAAGGTGGTTTGCTTTCACTGCCTAAGCAACAGTTTCCCGGTGGTTTACTCATCGGCTGTGATGCAGGCACGCTCAACTCAGCCAAAATCAAAGGCTGTCATACCGCTATGAAATCCGGGCTACTGGCTGGTGAAGCAATATTTACCGCGCTTTATCAAGAAGAATCCGAACCGGACTACCACTCTCTGTTTATCGATTCTTGGCTGTATCAAGAACTCAATCAACATCGAAACTTTCCAGGCGCGATTCATCAATTCGGGCCAATTTGGGGCGGTGCTCTCGCGACATTTGAGCAAAACCTGTGGCAACGTTTAAGTGGGGACTCTAGCCCTTGGAACTTATCAGATCCTCAAGCTGATTACGTGGACCTTCATGAACGTTCACGCTGCCAACCGATTCACTACAATAAGCCTGATGGCGTGCTCAGCTTTGATAAAACGTCGTCGGTCTATTTGTCTTCAACGCACCATGAGGAAAATCAGCCGTGCCATCTGATTTTGACCGACTCAGACTTGCCGCTGTCTAGTCATATGACGCTGTTTGATGAGCCAAGCCAGCGATACTGTCCGGCGGGCGTTTACGAAGTGATCGAAGTTGATGGCAAACGCAAATTTCAGATCAACGCGGCCAATTGTTTACACTGTAAAACCTGCGATATAAAGGACCCATCGCAAAACATCACATGGCGTCCACCAGAAGGTGGTGGGCCTAACTACAACGCCATGTAATCTAGGTTTTGAGTTCCAACTCGCGGGCTATTGCGCCTCTTCAATCTCAAAATCAGCGCGGATTTTATCTCGGAACAGTGACAACCGGCTCAGCACGTTCTTAAATAACTGCTGCTCAATAACGGTTAAGTCATTGAGGGGTAATAGGTCATTCACTTGACGTAAGTCGCTGTATTCAATGATTTGGTTCATAAAGCGTAACTGCCAAATATGATCAAACAAGTAAACCATTTCACGATATATCTTGGCATCTGTTTCACCCGCGGCAAGTACACCTTTTAAGCGTGATAACGAATTGCTCTCTCTGATATTGAGTTTTAACGCATATAAGCGAGCAAACAGTTCAATTGGCCTTAGACACTCTTTAAGGTTAATGGCTGTAGATCCCGCCTCATCCAATGTAGGAACTTGATGCGCTAAACAGTGCTGTGCATAGGTCAGTAAAAAGCTAGGAGTGTCTTTAAGTGTCTGTTGTATATGAGTTTGAATATTGTCAGCCAACACGCTTTCGCCATAAGTCGAGCGAATATCAAAAAACACATTAAGTTCTAAGATCGAGTCGGGTGTCGCTTGCTCAATCCATTGGCTGAAGTTGTGTTTCCACTCTTTTTCACTTAAACACCATTGGTGGTTAGACGCCATGATCAATCCGTCACAATAGCTGTAACCTGCTTGGTTGAGCATCGCACAGACTCTTTCAGCTAAGTGCAAAAAGTAGCGGCGTATTGCTTTCAAGTCTTGATCATCCGGCGTTTCAAACACAATCGCATTGTCTTGATCAGAGAACAGCGTCATATCGTGGCGCGCATTGCTACCAAAGGATAGAAAAGAGAAAGGTACCGGAGGCTCGCCGATCTCTTCAATGGTTAAATCAATAAATCGACATATGGCAGCATCATAGGTACTGCCAATCAAACGGCGTAGATAATCTGGACGAGTACCGGCGGAAATCATCTCTCGGATTAAGTCCGTCAATCGATTCAAAGATTCAATGACGTGGCTGTGACTCTCACCTTGTTCGATGTCGACGACGATACTGGCACTGGTCTTTTGATAATCTGATGTAGGATTTACCGAGCCAAAGCTGCCACCGTAAATTTTGCGCACAATTGGGCGAAATGAAATTACATGGCCAAGCTTTTCCGACAAAAAGATACGTGACGTACTCAAAATAATGTCGATGGTGCGGCCACTTTTAGTCACGATCTGCGCCTCGAATTCAGCAGGCTCAGTTTCATGATTAAACAGCTTCATTAAATGACGTAATACGCGGCTATTTTGCGGTAAGTCAGAGAACAGCTCCTGCCAAATTGACCCCGATTTCAGTTCCGTGTCGGTATAACCAAGCAGTTGGTGTAAACGACTGTTAGAAAAGATGATTTTTCCGTCTGCCTCTAGGATATAGCCTTCATTTGACGACTCAACTAAGGCTTTATAGCGGTTTTTCGCTTCATGCAAAGCACGTTCTGCGCGCTTTTTACGGCGATCTATCACCTTTGACTGACCAATCACATAAAACATGATCGCCACTAACCCAAGCGTAATTGCGACGAAAATGCGGAACAAAGTCCCTTCAAGCTTATCTATTTCATGCTGAACGTCATTAAAGTAGACCCCTGTTCCGACGATCCATTGCCACTCCTCTACCCCTTCAACATAGGTCATCTTTGGTGCGGTGATGGTTGGGTCATCTTTCCATTGCCATTGGTACTCAATAAATCCATGTTGCGACGCTCTGACGAGCTTGGTGATTTCGACAAAGACAGGAATTGAGCGACCGCTGTCATTGCCAACATAATGAGTTAAATCTTGATTGGTGAGATCACTACGATAAGGATGCATAACCATTTTCGGCTGCATGTCAGTGATAAAGAAATAGTCCTTATTTTCAGGTCCATAGCGCATGGATTTGATTTCCATGGCGGCTTTTTGCTGTGCTTCTGGCAAGGTTAAGATGCCGCGCTGCTCTAGAGCGACGTAGCTATCAATCACACTTACCGCTGTTGAGGTCAGCTCTTGCAGCATCTGACGCTTTTGACTCATCATTGAGTTTTCTACAAGAGGAAGAATCACGTAAACAATCGCGGTAATGAATAGCACGATAGCTGTGATGGTCGGCAAGATAATGCGCAAGTTGAACTGACTCAAAGGCGTGCTCGGTTCGTCATCCTCTCGACTTAGTCCGTTAAAATAGTCCGCCAATTCACTCTCATCAAGCACATCACCTAATGCTTCATCTTGGTCTACATCGTGGTATTTCGCGGCAAACGAGCCATTCTCAAAGTCAGCTCGGCTAGGTAAATATCCATGGTAATCATCACGTATATGAGCTTCAAAGACATCGCGGATTTGTTGATTCGTGTATTTGCCACCAAATTCCTTGATAGCTTCAGAGAACGCCTCTTTACAGTGACGGAAACGGCGGTGGGAGTACGGATCAAAATCAAGCTCCTTTGCCATGGTTTCGCCATGCTCTTGGCCATTATGGTCAAAAAAGCCATCGATCCAGCGGTGAATATCTTCGCCACGTACACCAAATAGTCGTTCAGTACGATCTGCATGTTCAGAAATTTTCATTCAGTTTCACTTAACCTAGCATCATATTGATAAAACACTCATAACGTGATGTGCGTTGCATTTTTATTAACCACCAATCACCACGCCTATAGTGCCGACCCGTTAATTAATTCAAATCAATATTTATAAACTGCCACTTTCCTAGTATGTGTCCATTGTTTTGATTCGAATTTTGACAAGGTGACGAGTCGTTCATCTTGTTTTCATCACCGAAGAAAAGCCATGTTTTCCCTCTTTATCAATAAGATAGAGATGTTTGGTAGCGTCTGGGATGTCGTCTCGTACTAGTCGAAGGCTAGTATACCAAGCGAAAGCGGAGCCCTAATTGACATGGTTCAACTTCGGCACATTACATAGGAAGACACGATGTCTAACAAAAGTAAGACCTTTTATAGGGATATGCGCCGCAAAGCGCAGGAGTTTGATAGCCGAGAGGAGTTTCTAAACCACGATCTTAAAATCATGAGCTTTCGTCGTTGGGGGATTCACTTACCTTCACGCGATTACAGTGTTGAGCTTGAAGACTTAGTTCCAGCACTCGCAGCAACAATCGGTAAAGTCGTTATGGTAACCGCGATGGTTGCAGTCTTTGCCGCACAGTTTGGCTTATCTCCAGAGTTTGTTGCAGAAAACGTCCGTTATGAGCTCCTGATCGCTGGTGCCCTGTTTGTTATCCTTTTCTCTGCCATTTTGAACCCAAACTCTAACCTAGCAGGAACTCACGGCCCAATGATCCCGTTGATACCCTTGATTGCCGCTGCGGGAGGACACCCGCTGGCTCTGGGTATCATGGTGTGTATGTTTGGCTTTATCCTTGCGTATACCAAAGGGGGCTCGAAACTGATGACGCTCACTGGCGTTGGCGTTCGGGGCGGTCTGCTTATCTACTTAGGGGCGGTAGGTCTGATTGGTCAGATCAATAAGACCGAAGCTTGGGCTTCAAGTACCGATCAAGGCTATATCTCGTTTGCCGTCATTGGGGTGACCCTAGCCGTCTATGCCTACCTAGCTAAAATTAATAAACGCTGGCTGGCTATCCCTCTGTGTTCTCTTATCGCAGGTATTGTTGCCTATGTATTAGGGGCAGAGTTCGCCTTTACTACCGAGCCAGGTCTTCCGCACTTCAGCCCATTCTACTGGTGGGGTGAAGATACCGGTTGGCAATTAGGTTGGCCAAATCTGGAACACTTCATCGCCGTTACGCCATTTGCTTTGCTAGCGGTTGCGATGTGGTCACCTGACTACCTTGGTCACCGCGTATTCCAAGAACTGAACTACCCTAAAGACGCAAAAGGCGTGCTTATGGACGTCGATGACACCATGATGGTTGCGTCAATTCGTCAAGGTATTGGTTCTTTCCTTGGCGGTGGTAACCTAGCGTCTTCATGGGGTACTTACATGATCCCTGCGGCTATCGCTAAGCGCCCTATCCCAGGTGGCGCACTGCTAACCGGTATTATGTGTATCGCAGCCGCGGTTATTGGTTACCCAATGGATCTTGCCATGTGGGAACCTGTTCTGCGTGTCGCGCTTATCGTCGGTGTATTCTTGCCACTGCTTGAAGCAGGTATGCAGATGATCCACAAACACAAAGACTCGTTAAGTGCGGGCATCTGTATCTTCGCATGTGCATTCGTTAACCCAGTATTTGGTTGGGCAACAACAATGCTACTCGATAACATGGGTCTTATTGGCGATCACGAACGTGCAAAAGAGCTGTCAGTAAAAGATAAATACCTTATCCCTGGTTTAGCATTCGTTATCTGTGTTGGTTCACTTGCGATTGTTGGTCAATTACCGGGTATTCCTGCGCTGATTGGCAATTAATCTCACCTCTTTTTCTACTTAAAAGGGCGCATTTCGATGCGTCCTTTTCATATCTACAATCCCACTATTCATCTCAACTTTAGGCTCAATTCCCTGCTTAAAAAAGCCATAATAACCATTCAGTTATTTGTTATAAGCCAGCCTAATTTTCACCCAAACAAGAAACATAAAAATAACAATTCAAAAAAATGTCAGAATTCGTTTAAAAAGAGATTCCAATCACATTTTAATTGGTTATAATTCGCGCCCATTGCGCTTTATGTTGATAAACGCAAACTTAATTTGAAAAAATGACCAGTTAACCCATCCTCTTTTTAGGGGACAAACGAGAAGAAAAATGAGCAAGATTGATAAAGCAATGCGCATTCTGCTAGCAGGTTTCTGTATCAACCTGTGTCTTGGCATCCTGTATGCTTGGAGTGTATTTAACAAAGCGCTAGTCACTGAGTCTGGCTGGAGTGCTGCGGAAGCTTCTGCTCCTTACGCGACTGCTACTATCACATTCTCTATCTGTCTTCTTGTAGCAGGTATCCTTCAAGACCGTATGGGGCCACGTCTGATCCTAATCCTAGGTACTGTTCTTACAGGTCTAGGTATGATTGCATCTGGCTTCGTTGACACTCCGATGATGCTAAACATCACTTTCGGTGTGATCACAGGTGCTGGTATCGGTTTCGGCTACGCATGTCTATCTCCTTCAGCAATGAAGTGGTTCCACGCGTCTAAGAAAGGCATGGTTAACGGTATTATCGCAGCAGGTTTTGGTCTTGCAGCTATCTACCTAGCGCCAGTAACGTCTGCTCTTATTACTAACATGGGCATTCAAACAAGCTTCATGATCCTTGGTGTGGGTATCCTAGCTATCGCAGTTCCGCTAGCGGCAACGATCAATAACCCACCAGCAGACTACACACCTGCTGAACCTAAAGTAAAAGAAGGCCAAGCACCTAAAGCGGTTAAGAAATCTGACGACCTAACTTGGAAAGCAATGCTTAAAACTCCACAGTTCTACTCACTATGGATCATGTACGCATTCGCAGCTTCTGTTGGTCTTATGATCATCGGTAACATCACAACTATCGCAAGTGTTCAGGCAAACCTACCAAACGCGGTTTACCTAGCGTCTATCCTAGCGGTATTTAACTCAGGCGGTCGTGTTGCTGCTGGTATGCTTGCTGACAAGATTGGTGGCGTTCGTACTCTACTTCTAGCGTTCGTTCTTCAGGGCATCAACATGGTTCTGTTTGCAACATTCAAAACTGAATTCACGCTAATCATCGGTACAGCAATTGCTGCGATTGGTTACGGTACGCTTCTAGCAGTATTCCCTACTCTAACCGCTGAGTTCTACGGCCTTAAGAACTACGGTACTAACTACGGTGTACTTTACACTGCATGGGGTATCGGTGGTGCAATCGGCGCAGCAGTGGTTGGTTTCTCTATGACTGCAGGCGAAGGTTACAGCCTAGCGTACACAGTATCAGCAGTAATGATGGCAGTATGTATCGTACTTGCGTTCATCACTAAGCCGCTATCTGAAGCGAAAATTGCTGAGCTAAAGCACGCTTAATTAATTGAATTACGATGAGAAAGGCTTAACCTTAGGGTTAGGCCTTTTTTGTATCTGAAACCCTATGTCTGACCCTATCGACCTTGCCGCAGATTACTATCTCAATAACTTCAAAAAGCTCACCGAACACGCACTGGATTGGTATGCAGATTTCCTCTCACCAGACGAATCAGAGTGGTTAACTCAATTTGACCAACTCGAACACTACGCGCAATGTTTGCTGGTTAGGCTGCTTTCTCGCCGAGGGCATTGGTTTCGTTCAGACAAACTCCAATACAATGAAATCCCCAACCTAACTGACGCACTTAAACAGCTAGAACTGAGCAGCTTTATCGCGATTAACTCGACAATATCTGAGCAAGACCTTGGGCGGGTATTGTTAACCAAAACTGAGCTAGTCAGTCTGTTTGTTCCGCTCAATAAATCATTACGTAAGGAACAACTCATTGCTGAATTGTCGCCACAGCCCTACTCGGATTTCGAATCACTAGAGTTTGATGTCATTGAGTTACTCAACCCAAAGATCATCTCGCTGCTACTCACACTGTTTTTTGCAAATACCCATCAAGACTTGAGCCAATTTGTTTTGGATGATTTAAGGCTGCATCAATTTGAAAACTACCCGTTAAGTAAAACAAGACGCTTCTTTACCGCTCGAAGTGAAATAGACCAGCTATTGCTGCTTGCGGATATGCAAAGCCAATACGCCGAAGGAAACCGTAAAGATGCTCACTACTTGCTGGCTCTCCTAGAATCACTTCCCCATGAGATAGAGCATCATTACATTGAACGAAAAAGGCAGCATCTTATTAATGACATTGCTCGTGACCTTGAGCGCCTAGAGCAGTACGAGCATTCTATCTACTGGTTTAATCAAACCAAACTTCCCCCAGCGAAAGAGCGACTGGCTCGCATCTACGATAAACTCGACGACATTGCCAGCATGGTTGACGTTGTCACTAGCATATTGCAGCACCCGCACGACATTGCAGAACTCGAAGTAGCACACAAGTTGGAACAGCGCCTAAAACGCAAGCAAGGTGAAAAAATACCACGAGACAAGAAACCTGTATTATCGGAATACCATTTAGAGCTAGACCTTTCTTCACAGAGAGTTGAACTCGCAGTAAAAGAGTATTTTGAGCAACAGGGCTATCAAGTTTTCTACGCCGAAAACATGCTACTCAATGGCCTATTTGGACTCGCCTTCTGGGATGCGATCTTTGCTCCCGTCGAAGGTGCATTCATCAACCAATATCAACATCGTCCTTTGGATCTCTATCATTCGGATTTCATTGCTAAGCGAAAAGAGAAGATCGAAGAAGTTTTACACACTATTCAACAAGATGGCTTTGACCATCTCTGCTCGGTGTATGAGCAGAAATATGGCTTGAGTAATCCTTTTGTCCACTGGTCTTTGTTTAGCAAAACGCTGCTCGATACTTGTATCGAATCCATGCCAAAACAATTAATCGCCGAGCTTTTCAAAGTAATGCTGCAAGACCTTAAGCTATTTAGAAACGGCATGCCCGATTTGATGCTGTTTAAAGATGGCGATTATCAATGGGTCGAAGTGAAAGGTCCTGGCGATAAGTTGCAAGATAACCAGTGGCGTTGGATAGCGCAATTTAACCGCCTGGGCATCAATTTCAGTGTTTGCTATGTCAAACACAGTGAGGCATAGCGTTAGCCAAGCCATTTTGCTCAACTAACTAGGCTAGAGAAATTTCTCTCTAAACAGATCAATCAACACTCTGACCTTATTCGGCAAAAAGGCCGCCGAAGGATAGATAAGCGTGAGGTGTTGAAGTGGATGTTCTAGCCCTGGCAGCACCTCAACAAGTTCACCTGATTCCAAAGCCGGTTTTGAGTGTACTTGTGGAAGTAGCGCAACCCCTGCCCCCGAAATGGCCATTGAACGCAGCAGATTAAGGTCATCCGACTTTAATGATATTTGTATCTCATCTGGGATAAGCTCTGAGTTGTAGCGATTGGTCATCACTCTATGGCCAGCTAAGTCAGCAAGCTGAGTTATTGTCGGGTTAGATTCTAAATAGCTTCTCGATGCCACCAAATGGCTACGATAATGCAGCAGACTAAATTGAACATAGCTGTCGTCCGCCACTTTGACCACACTTGGCAATAGCTGCAAATCAAACGCTTGACGCTTTAGGTCGACACTTTCTTGGTGGTTCTCTATCTCCACGCAAATATCAGGAAAACGCTCAGCATAATCAGAAATGATGCTATTAAACGCAATGGAGGTCATCAATGCTGATGGGATGGCGAGCCTGACTGTACCGGCCAACTCCTTCTGATACTCCTCAACAATGGTAAGCCCCTGTTGAATGTGCTCTAGCGGTTGATTAACCAACTCAAACAGACGTTGGCCATTCTCAGTTAGCTCTATGGTTCTGGTGGTTCGAATCAATAACTGACAACCAATGGCTTGCTCTAATTCCTGTAGTCGTCGGCTCACTTTAGAGCGCTGGAGCTTGTTGGCATTCGCCGCGGCGCTAATCCCGCCATGTAGAACCGTTTGAGTAAACAGATAAAGATCATCGTAGCTTGCTTTCATTGTCCTACTTTTAGCGCACAAGTGTTCATTCTTGCATTCTACTCGAAGCACAGCACTTTCTCTATAATCTCAAGCTTGTTTTACCTATAAGTGCCTTATCATGACCACAGCCGATCAAAAGTTCCGTTTATGGATGCGTACATTAATTGTCCTATTCGTAGTTCTATTTGCCTATATTATTGTCGCCGACCGACAAGTTCCCTTAACAACAGAAAGCCGCGTGCAAGGCTATGTTGTACAAATAGCGCCAGAAGTGTCAGGCAAAGTGACCCATGTTGAGGTACAAAACAATCAACACGTAAACGTAGGTGATGTGCTATTTAAAATTGATGATCGTAAGTATCGTCTGGCGCTTAAGCAGGCTGAACTCTCTCTCGACTCTGCATACGAGAAGGAGCAAACTCTTTATGCTCAACGTGAAGCAGCACTGGCTAATATTGCTCGCGCTTCGGCTACTTACAACAATGCCCACCGTGAGTACCAACGCCTGCAGAAGTTATCAAAGCAAAACCTCGCTTCAAAGTCGGCGCTTGATAATGCCTTAGCGCAATACCAAGTGACAGGCTCCGTACTTAAAGCTGAGCAACAGAATTTGGTGGTGATTGAAGCGCAGCTTGGCAACGGTAAAGGCCAGAGCACACCAGTTCAAGTGGCGAAAAACTCACTTGAAAAGGCCGAGCTGGATTTGAGCAATACTCTAGTTTTAGCACCGAAAGATGGCGTGGTGACTAACCTTCAGGTCGATGTCGGTACCATGGCCAACAGTAATATGCCATTAGTCACCTTTGTTCCTACTGGTTCTTTATGGGTCGCAGCTGACTTTCGTGAAAAATCGGTCGCTAACGTCAATCAAGACTATCAAGCCTTAGTCGCTTTTGATGCTATGCCTGGTGATGTCTACCCTTTCACCCTAGCAAGTCGTGATTACGGCGTCGCGGCAGCTCAGCAAACGCCTAACGGTGCGTTAACCAAAGTTGAAGTCAATAACCGCTGGGTTCGTGACGCACAACGTACACGCGTCAACTTAGCGACAGAGCAAACCTTGCCTTCAGCCCTATTCGTAGGCTCACGTGCCACTGTGGTTCTTTATCCGCAAGAAAGCGCGTTGTGGCGTTGGTTAGCTAAGATACAAATCCATATCGCAAGCTGGTTCCACTACATTTACTAACGGGTGTTAGCATGAAAACAATGCGAATCTGGTTCGGATGCTCGTTAGGCTTAGCGCTGAGCATGATCTTCGGTTGGTCTTACGGTTTTTTCGCAGTGATGATGCCGCTGTTTGTATTGAGCCGCGCTGATCGCTTTCACCTCCCGACTTTATTGATGGTGGTGGTATCGGCCATCTGGACCACCTTACAAGCGACATTTATCGTTGAATACTTGCAGTTTCACCCAACGCTGATGTTCGTCGCAGTCGGCATTATGATGCTGATGAAGTGTATCGCGATGATGCGTCCACAAAGCTACTTGTTTGGTTATATGGGCCTGTTAGTGGGAGCGATTGTGCTTAACTTTGCCAGCTATGACTTTATCGACATTGAAGAGTTTAACGTTAATCTATGGGTGATTGTTATCGCTAACATTGCGGTCTGTGCCCTCGCCTATTGGCTGTTCCCTGAGCCTGAAACAAAGTCAGACATCAGCGAGTTGCCTACCACTCCGGTCAAAAGCGACATAGATTACATCAGCCAAGTGGCAATGGGCTGGGTCGTCGCGATGGCGGCCTTTGTTTTGTTTCAAGTCGCCGACTTATACGACTCGTTATCAGCGCAAGCGTCGATCCTTATTGTACTAACTCCCATGACGCTTGCAGGCTCAATGGCGATTGCAAAGATCCGTGTACTGGGCACTTTCTTGGGCTGTTTGGCGGGTATGATTATTCAGCTTATCCTTGGACGCTGGTTCAGTGAGGGCCTGCTATTTTGGCTGGCTTTCACCATCGCCGCAGGCCCGTTTTGTCTGTGGATGACGAAAGGGCAAGCTAAAGCCGCAATCGCTTTTTCTGCGATGTCTGCGCTTGCGGTTCCGCTTACAACCTCTCTCGTCCCAGAACAAAAGGATGCGTTTTTCTCCATCTTGTATCGCTTTAGCTCAATTTTTGTCGCTGTTACGCTAACAGCAATGGTGATGTGGGTCGTTCATCACAGCATACGTGTGAGCTTACTAAAACACGCCCATCATCAATAGACACCCTTTACATGTATAGAGCCTCAAACACAATAAGGCATGGTGTTTTATTTGCGAAACGTCTATCATTTTGGTGCATGATAAAATCAATAAAAGAGCCATTATAGTTATGAATTTACGCACCTTTTTGATGCTAGCAGTGGTCACCCTATTCGCAGGATGTGCAACCTACGCAGGCTTAAATTACGACCAACTCTTCGGCCAGGAGCAAGTCCGTGAGCGCAGAGTGGATGTATTAAGCCCTGAAAGTGAGCTTTTCTTAACTGATGTAAAACCGATTATTGATAATCGCTGCGTGGTTTGCCATGCCTGTTATGACGCGCCTTGTCAGCTTAAGATGTCTTCTGTTGAGGGCATCGACCGCGGGGCAAGTAAAGAGCTGGTGTATCAAGGAACTCGTCTAACGGCCGCGACACCAAGTCGTCTATTTGAAGACGCAGAAACAACAGAACAATGGCGAGAGATGGGTTTTCACCCAATTCTGAACGAGCGCATTCAAAACCCAACCGCCAATATGCAGGCTGGCCTTATTGCTCGTATGCTTGAGCAAAAAGAAGCGCACCCGTTACCAGATCAGACACAGTTAGAAGGTTTTGACTTCGCCGTTGACCGCAGTCAGGTCTGCCCAACGATCGAAGAATACGATCAGTATGCGCAGGACTACCCAACTTGGGGAATGCCTTATGGTATGCCTAACCTGACAAGTAATGAGTACGCAACGCTGATGGATTGGCTGCAAAATGGCGCCATCATGAACAAGCAGATCCCACTGACGCTGGAGCAACAGGCATTAGTGAACGAGTACGAGACGGTACTGAATAAAGGATCGCGCAAAGTTCAATTGACGGCTCGCTACATCTACGAACATCTGTTCTTATCGCACCTCTATTTCTCGGATTTAAACGAAGCGACACCTCGATTCTTCACCTTAGTGCGTTCAAGTACGCCACCGGGCGAACCAGTTAAACGTATTACCACAAGACGTCCTTACGATGACCCAGGTGTTAATCGTGTTTACTATCGTCTGATCCCAGAGCAAGGCACTATCGTTGATAAAACGCATATGCCTTTCGCATTGAATGAACAACGAATGAGAAACTGGAAAGAGTGGTTTATTAATGCAGACTACCATGTCGCTCAGCTACCGGGATATGAACCGCAGATAGCAGCCAACCCAATGACAGCGTTTATTGAGCTGCCTGTGAACGCGCGCTTCAAGTTCATGCTTGATAATGCGCAAAACACCATCAATGCCTTTATCAAAGGCCCTGTTTGTCGTGGTCAGCTAGCGCTAAACGTTATCAACGATCGTTTCTGGGTATTCTTTATTGACCCAGAAAAGGCTGATCTTCCGGAAATTAACGAGTTTTATCACTCACAAGCGGATAATTTGAAACTGCCTGGCGAACTAGAAAGTAACACCTTACCTATTTCAAACTGGGTCTCTTATTCTCGTCAGCAAGCACGTTACTTAGAAGCGAAGTCTAAGTTTATCAACAAGTGGTTTGAAGGTGGCCAATACCTAACCACAGATGTGCTTTGGACAGGTAACGGGACCAATCATAATGCGGCGCTGACTGTATTTAGACACTTCGACAGTGCCTCAGTGGTACAAGGGATGATTGGTAAGCCACCTAAGACGGCATGGATTCTCGATTATGCTTTGATCGAGCGCATTCACTACCTACTTGTGGCAGGCTTTGACGTTTATGGCAACTTTGGTCATCAGTTGATTACTCGTATGTTTATGGACTTCTTGCGCCTTGAAGGCGAGAGTAATTTTGTTGCCCTACTGCCGCGTGACGTACGTCACATCGAGCAATCTAGCTGGTATCAGAACCAAAGTTCACAAATGAGTGACTTTTTACAACGCAATGTTAAGCCGTTCGATCAGCCAACTCAGGTTCCTTATCAAACTGACGATCCTAAGGCTGAGCTTTACGACATCATTAAAACGCAAATGAGTCCAATACTGACTAACCGCTACCAAATCGAGCAAACCGGTTTTAGCCACAGTAATGAAGCACTGCTGCGCTCTATCGATTCGATTAAAGGTGAAGGTCTATTTTATATCCCTCAAATCGTAATGATGATGATTAAATCGGAACAAGGTGAAGACCAATTGTTCACCCTACTGCACAACAATGCGCACACCAATATCTCTAGCTTATTTGACGAAGAGAGTAATCGCGATCCTATGAATGACGATTTAACCTTGGTCCGCGGTGTGATCGGAAGCTACCCAGCCGCGTATCTATCTCTTGATGAGAAAGAGATTCCAAAACTGGTCACTATGCTGAAAAATATTAAAACCGAACAAGATTACGTTAAGTTGTTGGATACCTTTGCAATTAGACGCAGCTCTGAAGAGTTCTGGCCATTCAGTGACAGAGTTCATGCATGGTATAAGGAAAATCAACCTATCGAATTCGGCCTGCTTGACTACAATAGATTTGAGAATAGGTAGAACCGCTTAAGGCACTGGTAACGCATAGGGAGGACACTATGGGTATCGAAGATAGCATCAGAGCATTGGAGCAACAGATATATGTTGCTTGTTCTGAAGGTGATTATGACACCGTCCAAATGCTTGAACATCAACTGGATAGCTTACGAAGTAAAGCATCACATCCTTTTGATGATGATCCATACGCTCCAGAAGGGAAGATCTTCCCTGATGACGATTGGTTTTAACGCCGAAATTTACGCAAGAAAGTGCCCATCCATGGGCACTTTTTCTATCTATACACTTCCAAAGAAACCGTGCGCTTTATTCGAAACAGCGCACGTTTCTTTTGATTTAGATCAGATGTACAACGTATAATCCCCCACAAAGACAACCAACTGCTTCACCCCACTTTACAAAGACAAATTTGTCGATATTATCTTTGCGCAAACGTTTGCTTAACTTTATTCCGTGTCTACTTCGAGGGTTTTATGCTGTCTGATATTGATATCTGTCGAAACACACCACTGTCACCAATCACTGATATTGCTCACCGTGTAGGATTACTCGAAGGAGAATTCGCAAGCCAAGGTGCGTATAAAGCTAAAGTATCGCTAAAAAGCCTAGAACGTTTGCAGCAATGCGATACGGGTAAATTAATACTCGTCACGGCCATCACTCCTACTCCGCTTGGCGAAGGCAAAACAGTCACCACCATTGGCCTAGCTCAAGGTATAGCTAAACTGAATCGCACCGTGACTGCCTGTATTCGTCAGCCGTCAATGGGCCCTGTATTTGGTGTAAAAGGTGGCGCGGCTGGCGGTGGTTACTCTCAAGTTGCGCCGATGGAAGAGCTCAACCTGCACCTTACGGGTGATATTCATGCAGTGACGGCGGCTCACAACCTAGCGGCAGCCGCGATTGATGCTCGAATCTATCATGAACAGCGTAATGGCTATGACGACTTTGAAGCTCGCAGTGGATTAACTGCGCTGCGTATTGATCCTAAACGCGTCGTATGGAAGCGAGTCATGGACCATAACGACCGAGCACTACGTATGGTAACGGTTGGTCACAATGAACCAGGCAAACTTATTAACGGCTACGAACGTGAAGATGGCTTTGATATTTCTGCGGCGTCAGAGTTGATGGCGATTTTGGCTCTGGCTAACGACTTAAAAGATCTTCGCAAACGCATCGGCCAAATTGTCGTTGCTTACAATCTTGATGGAAAACCTGTCACGACAGAAGATCTACAAGTTGCCGGTGCAATGGCAGTCAGCATGAAGGAAGCCATTGAGCCAACATTAATGCAAACTCTTGAAGGCGTCCCTACCCTTATTCACGCCGGTCCATTTGCCAATATTGCCCATGGTAACTCTTCAATCATTGCCGATAATATCGCGACTAAGTTAAGTGAGTTTACGGTGACTGAAGGTGGCTTTGGCTCAGATATGGGCTTTGAAAAAGCGTGTAACATCAAAGCGCAAGTGTCAGGCAAAGCGCCAGATTGTGCGGTCATCGTCGCGACATTACGCGGCCTAAAAGCCAATTCTGGTCGGTACGATCTTAAACCGGGGCAAGCGATACCTGATTCATTATTCGAAGACGATTCAGACGCGCTTTTAGCTGGCTTTGAAAACCTCAAATGGCACATTAACAACGTCAATAAATACGGAGTGCCTGCCGTCGTCGCGATTAACCGTTTCCCGCAAGATAGCGATGCGGAACTGCAAGAGCTAAAAGCACTGGTGGAATCTCTACCGAATAACGTTGAAGTGGCGATCAGCGAGGGCTTTGCCAAAGGTGGTGAAGGAACATTAGAGCTCGCTGAAAAAGTGATCGCTCAATGTTCAACAACCCCGAACTTCGCCCCTCTATATCAGTTTGAACAAGCCGCTGAAGAGAAATTGATGGCGGTTGCAGAAGCAGGCTATGGTGCAGCCAGCATCACCCTGAGCGACACTGCCAAGCAGCAACTTCAGAGTCTAAAGGAGCATGGCTACGACCAACTCGCCGTTTGCTTAGCGAAAACGCCTCTGTCCATCTCTACCGATGGCAGTGTTAAAGGTGCGCCAAGCGGCTTTGATGTCTCTATTCGCGAGTTAAAATTATGCGCGGGTGCGGGCTTTATTTACGCTCTATGTGGCAATGTCATGACCATGCCAGGCTTACCAGAAAAACCCGCATTTATGAATTTGGATCTTGATGACAACGGCAATATCATCGGCCTAAGCTAATCACTCATCCATACCCAATGTTAGAGTCTTAACTTGTCAGGTTAAGCCTCTTTTATTTTTCCGACACGGACAAGTCATGAACTTAGCCCTAAGATCATGTACCATTGAGGTAACACCCTCGAAGAATTGGATTTTTCATGGAAGCAGAGCTACTGGAAATTAAGAACTTCCTTTCCCAACACCCTCCATTTGACGAACTTGAAGATGACGTCCTTAACTACGTGACCAAACACGTAGAAATCTCCTACTATCGCGAAGACACCCCAGTGATCCACTTTGGTGATGAAATTCGTGACCTTTACATGGTGAGAAGTGGCGTTATTGAAGTGTATCGCCGTAAAGGTGAACTCTATAACCGTTTAGATGAAGGTGCCCTATTTGGTCAAATGGGCCTATTAACGAACAATAAGGTTCGTTTTCCTGCTAAGGCGACCAAGGATAGCCTGCTCTATTGCATTCCTGCGGAAGTATTCCAAGATCTGTATGACAACCATGAGTCATTTGCCGACTTTGTCGAGGTGGAAGACAATGCGCGCTTGCGTCAGACCGTTTCAAACAGCAATGAACAAAACGACTTAACCACGTCTAAAGTTCGAACGCTACTTACGACAGAAGCAGCATCGATTCCAAAAACAGAATCGATTCAAAATGCGGCAATTAAGATGGCAGAAGAGAACGTTTCATCTCTGCTCGTTATTGACCCAGAAGTAGCCGACGATGATGAAGATGATAACAATCCGCTCGTGGGTATCATTACTGACCGAGATTTATGTACTCGAGTACTCGCACAGGGCCTAGACCCTAACGATGATGTATCCAGCGTCATGACCACTGAAGTCATTTCACTTGACCACAACGCATATGTGTATGAAGCCATGCTTACCATGCTGCGCTACAACGTTCATCACCTGCCTGTACTTAAAGATAAACAACCTATCGGCATTATTGAAGCAACCGATATTGTTCGCTATGAATCGCAGAACTCGCTATTACTGGTGAGCAGTATCTTCCAGCAGCAATCCATTGAAGAACTTTCCGCGCTATCTGTGCAGGTGAAAGACAGTTTTGTGCGCTTGGTTAACGAAGACGCTAACTCACACATGGTGGGTAGTGCGATGTCGGTTATCGGTCGTAGTTTCAAGCAGCGTATTATTGAGCTGGCAGAAGAGGAGCTTGGTGAACCTCCTGTGCCGTATTGTTTTGTGGCATTAGGTTCAATGGGCCGAGATGAGCAACTGCTGGTGACCGACCAAGACAACGCCATTATCTTGGACAACACCTATGTCAAAGCAGAGCATGATACTTACTTTGCCAAGCTGTCCGCGCTGGTTTGTGATGGACTCGATAAGTGTGGCTACACATACTGCACTGGCGATATTATGGCGACAAACCCAGATTGGCGCATGACACGCTCTGAATGGGAAGAGTGTTTCGCCGATTGGATTGATAACCCAAACCCGAAAGCACTACTTAATGCTTCGATCTTTTTCGACCTTGACGGCGTCTATGGCCGCCTAAAATGGGCTGAGCAGCTCAATGGTTTTATTGTCAGACGTGCGCGCAAGAACAACCGTTTCTTGGCTTGTTTAGCTCGTAATGCGATGAACCGTACCCCTCCACTCGGTTTCTTCAAAGACTTCGTGATGGAGAAAGATGGTCAGCATAAAAACTCCATCAACCTTAAACGCCGCGGTACTGCCCCACTGGCCGATTTGATCCGCGTTCATGCACTCGCGGTAGGCTCGCGTTCGAAAAACTCATTTGAGCGCCTTGATGACATTAATGAAGCAGGCATCTTACCTAAAGGCAAAGCGCGCGATTTAAGTGATGCTCTTGAGTTCATTTCAATGGTTCGTATCAGGCACCAAGCGCTTGATGTTGAGAACCAAATCGAACCAGATAACAACATCGAGCCAGAGCACTTATCCGATTTTGAGCGCCGTAACCTTAAGGATGCGTTCCAGATTTTAAGCAACGCGCAAAACTTCCTAAAGTTCCGCTACCAAGCTAGCAATAACTTTAAGTGAGGCGTCAATGATTAATAAACTTATGTCAGCGCCCTCTATCGACTGGCCTACTAAGTTCAGTCGTAAGCTAGAAGTCGTGCAAGATAGCGGCTTAAGAAACTACTACGATGCTGGTTTGCCTGATCCAAACACGCCGCTAGAAGATGTTGTGTTTCTTGCGATGGACTTTGAAACCACAGGGTTAGATTCCGATAACGACGATATCATTACCATAGGTACCGTACCTTTTAATTTAAATCGTATCTTTATCAACCAAGCTCAACACTGGACGGTAAGACCGCGTAAACAACTGGCTGAAGAGTCGGTCGTGATTCATGGGATTACTCACTCAGACGTTTTGGATGCACCTGACCTTTCTGGCATCTATGAGCAAGTGCTAGAGCAAATGTCGGGCAAGATTATGGTGGTTCATTATCAGCGTATTGAACGGGAGTTTTTCGATAAAGCACTTATCGCACGGATTAAGGAAGGCATTGAGTTTCCGGTTGTTGATACCATGCATATTGAAACTCAGCTCCAACAGAAGCAATCCGGAGGGATTTTTAATAAGATCCTGGGTAAAAAGCCCGAGTCTGTTCGTTTAGGCGCAAGCCGAACTCGTTACGGACTGCCGCAGTATACGCCTCACCACGCCTTAACTGACGCCGTTGCAACCGCTGAACTGTTGCAAGCGCAGATCGCTCATCACTACGATCGAAAGATGCCAATTAAGCAACTCTGGCTGTAATCATTAGGCGGCTCTAGTCTTTGAAAACAAGCCAATAAAAAAGGGACGATTAACGTCCCTTTTTTTATTCATCTGATAGCTAATATTAACGACGCTCAGTACGCATACCAAGAATCAAGCTAACACACATCAGCAGTAGAACAATGGTAAACGGCAATGCAGTAGAAATTGCACCCGCTTGCAGCGCTTGTACTGCTTCAGAACCACCAATCCATAGTAGTGCCACCGCAATCGCACCTTCCATGAAGGCCCAGAATACACGCTGGATCACTGGCGCATCGACTTTACCACCAGCAGTAATACTATCGATAACCAGTGAACCTGAATCCGATGAAGTAATAAAGAATACCAGTACTAGCACCACCGCAATGATTGATAGAATTGAGCCAAATGGCAACACGTCAAACATCTGGAACATCGCCAGTGATACATCCGTTAAGCCCTCAGAGCCCAATTGACCAACACCATTAACAACCTGATCAATCGCCATACCACCGAATGTAGACATCCAAAGTAGCGTTACAGCTGTCGGTACAAGTAGAACCGCTGTAATGAACTCACGTACTGTACGACCTTTAGAAACGCGCGCAATAAACATACCTACGAATGGTGACCAAGAGATCCACCAAGCCCAGTAGAATACTGTCCAGCCTTGGAACCACGCTTCATCTTCACGACCATGCGGGTTACTCAATGGGATTAGGTTTTCAACGTACGCCATCAATGTCGTACCAATGTTACCAACCACAATCGCGTAACCAATCAAAGCAACTAAGATCAGTAGCAAGAACGCCACGATCATGTTGATGTTACTGATGACCTTAACACCGCCGTCAATACCGCGTAGTACTGAGACAACCGCAAGTAGCGTCACAACTGTGATAACAATAACCTGCAAGCCAAGACCAGATTCAATACCAAAGACATGGTGAATACCACTTGCTGCCTGCTGAGCACCTAGACCTAATGAGGTCGCAAGACCAAACAGTGTCGCAAGTACCGCTAAGATATCAACGATATGACCCGCCCAACCCCAAGCGCGATCGCCAAGTATTGGGTAGAAAATAGAGCGGATTGAAAGAGGTAAGCCTTTGTTATAAGCAAAGAATGCCAATGACAGCGCTACTACACCGTAGATTGCCCAAGGGTGAAGGCCCCAGTGGTACATAGTCGCACCCAGAGCCAATTTAGCCGCTTCAGGAGTATTCGCTTCAACACCCAGTGGCGTTTCGTACCAACCGGTGAAGTAAGCGACAGGCTCTGCCACACTCCAAAACATCAGACCAATACCCATACCCGCAGCAAACAGCATCGATAGCCACGATACGTATGAGTAATCTGCTGTCGCGTCAGTACCACCAAGGCGAATTTTACCTAATGGAGATACGATCAAGCCTAAACAGAAAATAACAAAGATGTTGCCAGACCAAATGAACAGCCAGTCAAAGCTGCCTATAATTTGCCATTTTATGCCATCTAAAGTCGCTTTGGCTGACTCGGCATCCATAACCAAAACGGCGATTAAGAAAACTGCTATAAGACCTGCACTCCACCCAAACACCGGGTTGTGCACGTCAAATCCCCACTTCTGTACGTTATCTTGACCGATTGTATAATCGGTACTATCGATACTGTACTTATCTATGCCTTTAGTCATCGTTCCTCTCTAGCATTTTTCCTATTTGGTATCAGCTCTCTATAAACAAATCATTAGAGCTAAAAATGATTATCTAAACACAATAACCTGATACACCTCTCATTATTGTACGCTTATTGCTGCATTGTTCCAGTAATAAGCTGTTTTTTAGCCATATTTTCAGAAAATTGCCACACAAGTGATGGAATAACCAACAATGCGTTCTACACTATTTCAACAATACCGTTCGTACTCTAAGTAAGTTACTAAGACTTTCCATCATGGTGGGATAACCGCTATCAAATTTTGTTAGGTATGAGGCTTTTTTTCATCACTCATTTGATGTATTTTCGCCTACTTCTCATCACTAGTTAATAAAGGCAGCGCATTGGAAAAGCACGAAGAAGTCCTTATATCGATTCGCCAAATCATTCGAGCAATCGACCTACACTCTAAAAAGTTAAGTAAAGAGTCAGGATTAACAGGCCCGCAGCTTATATTAATGCGCTCTATCCGTGAGTTAGGGGAAGTGACAATTCGACAATTGTCCGACCATACCAATATGAGTCAAGCGACCGCTACAACCATCCTCGATCGCTTAGAGCGTAACGGGTTAGTTCAGCGTGTTCGCAGCAGTAAAGATAAGCGAAAAGTACACGCCTACCTTACCGAACAAGGCCAAGAGCTACTAAATAGTGCTCCGACACCGTTACAGCAAAGCTTTATTACTAAGTTTCAACGCCTCGAAGAGTGGGAGCAGTCTCTATTGCTTTCGTCAGTACAGCGCATCTCATCAATGATGAATGCAGAAGACATCGATGTAGCTCCAGTGCTAGAACTAGGCAGTATTACTAAGCCCGAGTAGTCCTATAGTTTATTTGCCTAACTGTGTTTTTACGCTTACGTTTATTTAGGTAACAGCCCTCTTTGTTCCACGCGCTAAAAAGGCGTCATGAATGACAAAAAGCAGATTAGAAAACCTAAATGATGAAGCGATTCTCGACGTACAGCAGCAAAAGCAAGTACTTAAGATTATCGCTTCAATAACCCTAGTGGTCTTTATCCCCCTTGGAATTAAAAACATTCTGATTGGGGAGATTATGCTTGGCTTGGTTCTGCTTACTTTTGAGATCTCATTACTGCTAGAAATCACAGCTCTCATCTACAATAAGAAAACCTTGTTTGGGCATTACATACCACTTGCCCTTCTGGTCTTCTCTGCAGTTTTATCAGTGAAAGTGTTCGGCACACTGGCGACCTATTGGCTCTACCCCATCATAATCAGCATTATCTTTCTGTTGCCCAGAAGTGAAGCCATTACCGCTAACTTTATTATGATTACTGCTTCAGGTTTTGCCGCGCTGATGCATCAAGATTTCTCCATAACGATCCGCTACGTGTTTTCCCTGATCGTAACAGCAATTATCGTTCACGTGGTCGTAGGTGCTATTCGTAATCTTCAGCAAGAACTTAGAAGTCTGCTGGTAACCGATGCTATGACAGGCGCTTACAATCGCCATGAACTGCCAACGATCCTCACTCGCACTCTCAAGAAGCATCCTTGTTCGTGTATTGTCATCATCGATATTGATAACTTTAAGGCCGTCAATGATCACTACGGCCACGATGTCGGTGACAAAGTGATTATCCGTATCGTAGACATCATCAGAGCTCATACGAGTGACGAAGAGCTATTGTTTAGGCTTGGTGGGGATGAATTTTTGCTGGTTGTGCAAGGGCAAGAACAAGATTCGGTGCTGACCTTGATGAATCGACTGAATAAAAAAATTCGCCAGGCAGAATACCCACAAGATCTATCCATGACCATTAGCTCTGGCATTGCTCAATCACAACCATTCGAAGAGATAAAAGAGTGGATGAAACGTGCTGACCTAGCGCTGTATCAATCAAAACATCAAGGTAGAGATCGCACTTCTGTCAACGTAAGCCATATTGAGCCACCGTTCGAACTTTGCGAGCAAAATACCATTAGTCACGCGAGCTCGACTTAAAAATTGGCAGTTCACTCTCCCCTTTTACTTGGCGAATCGCCAAATGGGTATGAATGTCTTTGACGTTTTCAAGCCGTTGCAGTTTGCGAGTAAATGACTCGTATCCTGCAAGGTCGTGGCTCACCACCTCCAACAAATAATCATACGCGCCAGATACAACGTGGCAGCTAATCACTTCATCCATTTCTCTCACAGCAAATTCAAACTCATCGATACTGCTTGCTTGGTGATTATTGAGACTGACTTCAACGAAAACCGTCATTCCAACCCCAATCAGCTCTTTGTTTAAGCTAGCTCGATAATTGGCAATGATCCCCGACTCTTCCAACCGCTTTATTCTTCTTGCGCAAGGTGACGCTGACAGCCCCACTTTATCTGCAATGTCTGCCGTTGATTGTCGAGCGTCTTGCTGAAGCAGACTCAAAATGTGTTTATCTATTTTATCCATACCCTATACCGCACGTTTCTAGCGCAACTACCATTTCTATTGATGTTTTCAGCCACACTTTAATCATTACATGAGTAATATTGCCAGATTTAACCCTCGCTTACGCATCATAATAGTAAGAACTAAAACATAGCTCACGGATGAACATGATTTCTGGATACTTGGCAATGGCCGCCACGCTATTATTGTGGTCTGGCTTTTTTCTCTCTTTACGTAGCGGCGCTCATTCAGAGTTACTTACATCAGATATTGCGTTTACACGCTTTGTGATCCCCTGCCTTATCCTGCTACCGATTGTAATTAAGTCACGCAAAGCTATCGCTGCGGTGCCTAAACGTTACCTGTTAGGCATGTTCATTGGTAGCGGGCTTCCCTATCTTCTTGTTGCCGGTACGGGCATGAGTTTTGCGCCAGTTGCCGACGGCAGTGCACTTATCCCTGGAACGCTACCCTTATTTGTATCTGGCATAGCAATCATTTTGTTTAAACAGCCTCTTAGCTCCCACCGTATCTTTGGTCTTGGGTTAGTCGTAGTTGGTATAGGTACGTTTCTTTCTCATAGCATCACTAACCCGTCACCTCAGTTATTACAGGGGCATCTACTGTTTCTAACTGGGAGCGCGATGTGGGCTGTGTTTACCATTTGTGCCCGCGTTTCTGATTTAAACCCACTTGTAACGTCTGGCCTAGTATCACTGATGTCACTGTGTAGTTTGCTTCTCCTAACGCTCACTGGCGTGTTAGACAGCCATCTCCTAACGACTGAGCTCTCTTCTTGGCCTTTACAAGAACTATTAGGGCATACCCTCCTTCAGGGTGTAGGAGCGGGCTTAATCGCCGCCTTTACCTACCTGCATGCAATATCCGTCCTAGGCGCAGAGCGAACCGCAGCGTTCGGCGCTGCAACACCGGCTATTGCAACATTACTTGCCATGCCGATTTTCGCAGAACAGCCAAGTAGTACCGTGTGGCTAGCATTGACCCTTATCAGCTTGGGGAGCGTTATTGCGAGTAACATATTTATGAAACAAGATCGCTCGCTGCACTATCAGCCACCTAGCTTTGAAAAGTAACCAGCCGGGCACACTTTGCTGTGTGTCCATAATAGAGGTATAGTCCCACCAACTTTAAATGAGATGGACGATGTAACGTGAAAACACCATGCATTGCGGCATGCAAAAATAACGATGGAATCTGCAGTGGTTGCCACAGAACGATGGATGAAATTGTTAACTGGCGTCACATCACTGATGATGAACGAGAAGAAGCCATCAATAAGCTTAATGGCACTCTTTCAAGTCATACATGCCCTTCTTGTCAACAACCAGCGCAATGCGATATTAGCCAAGGCAAAGAGACTTGTTGGTGTTTCTCAATCGAGAAAAGGGATACTTCAGCTTTGCCAAATAACAGCACTTGCCTGTGTCGAAAATGCTTATCAAAGCTTCCAACCGCATAATTATTGGCGTTTTCAATGATAAAATTTTGGATTAGCTTTTCTAATCCAAAACCAAAATATTTATCCTGCGTAAGATCACACTTTTTCATTGCACGCATCTCCAACTCCCTCTAATATCTCGCGCCTGAAAGTTCCCTTTTATATTTTATTTATTAGCTTTGTTACCGCAAAGCTAGCCGTTTTTGCGCTTTAAATTTAGGTGTGGTTGGAAATGTCCGCTTCTTCCCAAGTCATTAAATTAACATTCTTAATCGCTATTTTGACTGCCGTTGGTCAAATGACTCAGACCATGTATGTACCTTCTATTGGTTACATGGCAAGTGAGTTTTTGGAATCACCAGCCGCTTTGCAAGCAGTAATGGCGTGTTACCTAATCCCTTACGGCTTATCTCAGTTTGTTTATGGGCCGCTGTCTGATCGTTTGGGCCGCAAGCCCATCATCGTTGTTGGCCTGTTTATCTATATCATTGGTACGCTCATAGCCCTATTCGCGCACCAGTACGAATGGTTCCTTGCTGGTAGCTTTATTCAAGGTCTTGGTATCGGCTGTGGCGGCGCGATGTCGCGTACATTAACGCGTGACGTTTTCTCTGGCTCGGAATTGCATAAAGTGAATAGCCTAATCAGCATGTGCGTGATCTTTTCACCATTGGTTGCACCTGTATTAGGTGGCTACTTATCTGAAGCATTTGGCTGGCGTTCTAGCTACATGTTTTTAGCCTTGTTTGGTATCGCTGTTGTGATCACCATGATGACGAGCTTTAAAGAGACATTACCAAAAGAAAACCGCCGCTACGAACGTGTAACAGACAGCTACCGTTATGTATTGTCAGATCGTCGCTTTCAGGGTTACTTGATCTGCTTAGTTGCAATCTTCTCGGGTGTCGCAATCTTTGAAGCAGCAGCTGGTGTACTGCTAGGTGGCGTACTGCAGCTACCTGCAACAACAGTCAGCTTATTGTTTGTATTGCCAATTCCGGGTTATTTGGTTGGCGCAGCGCTTTCTAGCATCATTGCAGCGAAAAAGAACGAAAAAAGTGCACTCACGTTTGGACTGTTTGCCACCATGGCGGGTTCATTGATTGTTCTTATCCCTGGTTTAATGGGGCAAACAACCGCACTAACCTTAATTGGCGGTGCAACTATTTACTTTTTGGGTGCTGGTATCTTGTTCCCAGCTGCGACCACAGGTGCGCTTTCTCCTTTACCGTATCACGCAGGTACTGGCGGCGCCGTCCTTGGCGGTATGCAAAACCTTGGAGCTGGCCTAGCAACGCTTACAGCTTCAGTGATTCCTACTACGGACCAGATGCCACTAGGAGCACTCATGCTACTAATGTCGCTATTGGCGTTAATCGGGTTGATTCGCGTCTACCGTAAGCACGATCAGTCTAATGATCAAATGCCTTTAGCCGTTTAGTGTAATAAGTGCCGTTCCAGCTACCTAGGTTGGAACGGTCATCAATGTAGGACTTTTCTCCACTTTTCCCTGACATTTCGCCGTCATTATTAACTTTTCGCTCACTATCGCATCCTAGACCTCACTGTATACTGCCGCGCAACAAAACCAATGAGGTCAAATAGAATGAAACTTACTAAACTGGGCTTACTCAGCGCTTCCATCGCTCTAATTCTATCTGGGTGTAACTCAGATGATTCGTCATCAGGTACCACTCCGGTCACGCTATCTGTCTCTGATGCGCCTGTTGATGAGGTATCCCAAGTTGTGGTCACCTACAGCAAAGTTGCATTTTTACCGCTAGGTTCCGATAAACCTATCCTATTTGATGTCTATAAAACCGATGATGAAGGGAATCCAGTTGATGAAAATGGTAACCCTCTTCCTGATGGCGAAGACCCAATCCCATTAAGCGTTAACCTACTTGATTTCCAAGGTGGCGATGCTCAAGAGCTGATTGAAAACCAAAACATCCCGACGGGAGATTACAAACTGTGCCTGTTTGCCAATGACGGCGACCACCCTACATACCCTTCTTACGTCGAAGCAGTTGGTACTGGTAATCACCCTTTAACCGTACAAGGCGAAGGTAAATGCCCTCAAGGCGTAGGCTCTATCGACAATGCGGGTGTGCTGTACTTCAACGACACGTTCACTGTAAACAACGACAACAATGACTATGTAGTTGAATTTGATTTACGTCGCGGCCTAAAAGAGCCTAAGAACAGCTCTGATACCTATACAATCCAACGCACCTCTGTTGCACTTGTGAATACGACTGAAGTTGGCGAGATTGCTGGCAATGTTGCGGGTAGCACAATGGGGACCTGTGAAAGCAGTACTTCTTCGTCTGCTTACAGCCACGCTGTTTACTTATATGAGGGCAATGTAACTCAAGCAGAAATGGATTCATTTGCTGGTAATTCAAACACGGTAGCACCAATTACGGCTGCAAACGTAACACTAGATGGTGATGGCGTAACCTACGAATATGAGTTTGGCTTTGTAAAACCGGGCACATACTCAGTGGGCTATACGTGTACCGCAAATAATGATTCAGAAGAAGGCCTAACAGGAAACTTTGATATCCACGCTGCAAATAGTGGTTTAAGTGTTATTGCGGGCTCAGAGACCACAGTTAACTTCTAACATCACCGATATTTCAGATTAAGGCCACTTGTGTATGCAGGTGGCTTTTTTATTTGCTTGTTAAACAGCAGATACAAAAAAACCAGCGCTAGGCTGGTTTAATCGAAATAATGGAGGCGCCTCCCGGAATCGAACCGAGGTCCACGGATTTGCAATCCGCTGCATAGCCACTCTGCCAAGGCGCCATTATTTGGTTGCTCTTAGAGCTAAATTGAGATGGTGCCCCGGGCCGGACTTGAACCGGCACAACGCGAACGTCGAGGGATTTTAAATCCCTTGTGTCTACCAATTCCACCACCAGGGCACACAAATTTCTTTGTGATGCCGTTTAGAACAATAAACACCATCTAAAATTGAATAAAGAATGGAGGCGCCTCCCGGAATCGAACCGAGGTCCACGGATTTGCAATCCGCTGCATAGCCACTCTGCCAAGGCGCCCTTTTCTTTCAACGCGTTAGGTTACCCACCGCTGCGTTCGCTGCATACTTTACGGATTAAGCCTTGAGAGTCAAACAAAAAAATGCGTTTTTCTTTTGTTTGATGGGTTTTGAAGCAATATGATGGTTGTTTGATCGCGTTTGTTGGTTTTTACTACAAGGAAGTCTCTATGAGTAAGGTCTATTTGTTCGATTGGGGGGATACATTAATGATCGATTTCCCCGGTCAAGAAGGGAAAATGTATCTATGGCCGCATGTCGAATCCGTCGAAGGAGCCGAAGAAACACTAAAACACCTTAGTCAGTCTTCAGCTATCTACATTGCCACCAGCGCGCAAGATTCAAGTGAGTCTGAAATACAGCAAGCCTTTCAACGTGTCGGTCTAGACACATATATCAGCGGCTATTTCTGCATAGCCAATCTCGGACTAGAGAAACAAGATCCTGAGTTTTATCGGGCTATCATTAATTCTGTTGGCCAACCAGCAAGTGATGTCACGATGGTTGGTGATAGTTTAGAGAAAGATATCTACCCAGCTAAAGAAGTGGGCTTAAACACCGTATTGTTCCATACTCCGGCGTCAGTGTTACCTGAAGATACCGTACATATTGATTGCTTACGACAACTCATAAAACAACTGTAAATTCACTCTTTACCTCTACCTAGGTTGAGGTTTTATAGTCCTTTTAACGCTTTACTCTCTTGAAAGGATCATAAATGAAAACCCTAGTCTTATTCTCAAGTGCCAACAAACAAGGCAATACGGCACAACTGGTTTCTGAGGTTTCTGCACGCCACCAAACTGAAGTCATTGACATCGATGTTCTCAGTATTACGCCTTACAACTACAACAACGACTACCCTAGCGACGATTTCTATCCACTGGTTGAGAAAATGCTGGCCGCCGAGCACTTAGTATTTGCCTCCCCCGTTTATTGGCACTCTGTCACCGCGCCAATGAAAGCGTTAATCGACCGTATGACCGAACTTCTCGATGTGGCTGAACTTAAACCCAAAGCGCGTCAACTAGAGGGAAAACGCGGCTACATAATGGCAAGTTCAGCAAGCCCAGAGATTTGCCCTATTTACCACGGATTCTTCAAGAACGTGTTTAAGTACTTCAATATGGAATTAGCAGGTACATTACACGCACCGTGCCGTGAAGGCTTTTACGTTGAACCAACGAAGTTGGAAGGATTTAACCAAACTCTAGCTCAGTAAACGGAACAAACTCAGTAAAAACAAAAAGGCTTAGCATCACGCTAAGCCTTAACTGTAAATTGATAGCAATTCTCTTTGTGATTTTCCAATGTCATTGCACATCATCCGCTAAATATGCTCTGTTTCTAAGAGCGACCATTCGCTGCACTTTATCAAGATCTACACCTTTTAATTCAGACTTAAAATCAATTTTTTCCAACCAAAAAACATCAAACAGTAAATGCAAATCACTTTCTAGATATTCTTCCAAGCTTGACACCTGCTCTGAATGGATTAGCCAAAGCCTTGATATATCAACATAGATAGTACGACAATGCCTCGTTGAACTAACTCCCCTAGTTCGAGTCAGTTCATTATTATTCTGAACAACAACTAAGCACCGCCCCTCACCAACATCTAGCACGTCATAGGGCCGATCATTTAAATAGATTGTCTTTTTGTATTGATTCTCAAATATCATAGTCTCCAAGATTAAAACCTCTCTATACCTCTTCGTTCATTTAATCTAGGTCACTAACTCATTTTTGAATATGAATATGAGATATTCCATTTTGCGGCCATAACGTGCAAATATGCATAACTGTTATCCATACCCCTCTCAAATAAATCTATTTAATATTCATCTCGTCAAAGGGATGAACAGAAAAAAGGAGTTATATATTGAAAGAGAGATATAAACATGAACAGAAAAAGCATTTTATCAGTAGCAATCCTATCAACAGTAACTACAAGCGCGTTCGCATTTGACGCTTCACGTCTAAGTGGTGAGCTAATGCTAGGTACCGGTTACGTATCGACCAATTCTAATTTGAGTACAAAAAGTGAGGCTTTCTTAAATGATAGAAACCAAAAAGGCTCTCACAATGATGACTTTATTGTCGTGCCATTAGGTAGTGTTGCTTACGAACTTGGGGGCAATAACAATCAAAAAGTCTATTTAGGTACATCTCGTGATGACTTAGCCGTAGGTGACCTCGCTTTCGAAATTGGTTACCAATACAGTATGCTAAATGGCACACACATTGATATTGCTTACTTACCAACCGTCTTATCCGGTGAAGCTTGGGCCAACCCATATTTGGAAGGACATCGTACAAAGACCGATGTCGATGGCGAAGCTTACCGATTGAAATTAGGCAATATATTTGGCTCGAATTTCTCACTTGATATGGCGTACGCAAACACTGAGGTTGATGATGAACAAATCATCAATCAAGAACTGCTGCGTGATAGTAACAGGTACTACATGAAAGGTGGCTATGTCACTTATTTCACTCCGAGTATGGGTCTCAGTACAAGCTTAGGCTACTTACATAACGATGCAGAGGGTAAAGCAGAAACCTTTGATCAGTATGAACTAGAAATGACCTATTTTATGAACATGAATGCCCATTCATTAGCGGTAACAAGTAGCTATGCATACCGCGATTATGATGGTCACAATTCGCTTTACAATAAGACTCGCGCAGATAATAAGCACAAACTGTTCGTCGCTTACGAGTACGCTAATATCCCTGGATTCGACAATTGGAATTTTGTCTCATTTGCAGGCGTAAACTACACAGACTCAAATATTAATTTCTATAAAAGTGAAGACTACTTAGCCTCGGTCGGTCTAAGCTACAAATTCTAATCTAAAAACTAAGCCTCTATATTCTGTTAAAAAATTATAGAGGCTTAACTATAGCTATATTGATGGCTGAACAATGGTATTAAAGAAATCTTGTACTGCCTGATGGACACACTGATTGAGAGGGTAACCACGCCTTGATTGTAAGTAACCTCCCGAAACACTGATATTCTTCAGCCTTTCTGGCATTTTCGGCAACGGGTAACACGCAAGCGCTTCATTATGTTTAAGAAGGTAACTAGAGCTAAATGCAACGGCATCTGAACTGACTAATTTGTCGACCATGACGGGTACACTATGACTCACTAAGGTTATGTTAGGCTCAACACCTTCATTAATAATTAATTCATCGTAAATGTCATATTTACCGACACTCGAATCCGTTGCATACTTAACCCAAGGCAAGTGTTTCACTTCATCCCAATCAGAACCTTGACTCAGCACCGGGTGATCTTTTCGCGCCACGAGGTTTATTTCGATATTGGATAAATGGTGGGTATATATATCTTGCGGAAGCGGAAACATTGTGTAGTGAATCATATAATCCACTCTCTTATCTAACATTTGCTGTAATGATCCATGCTGCCAGTAAACTAATTTGAATCGCGCATTAGGCAACGCTTTAATCAGTGATTGGTACACCCCTCGTCCAAATACATCTAGCAGAGTCAACTCGCACGCGATTACGATTTCTCCTGTGTACTCTTTTGGCTCAAACTCTTGATAAGATTCCAATACCTGACTGAAAGGAACCAGCATATTTTCGGCAGCTTCCGCTAACTTTTCTGCCAGTTCAGAAGGCTCAACGCCATGAGCTTTTCTAATAAAGAGTTGATCGCCAAACGTTTCCCTAAGTTTCGCCATCCCCCGACTCACACTCGTTTGAGAGATACCCAACTTTTCTGCAGCGACAGAGGTATTTCTCGTTTCAACCACCACTTTCAAAAGACGTAACAAATTTAAATCTAGGCTATCAAGATTATTTTCCATACTGCACTTTCTACTCTCTATCGCTATTCACCTCACCTTAGAATAAACGCTTTCGTAGAAAATACGTAACTGATTTATAGAAACAAAATGTATACCGACAAACTGAAATGCATTGCAAATATGAATAACTGTAAAACATAACATTTGTTGCCTGAGGCAAATAAAATTAGATCCGTCGATGGATAGGCACTTCTTATCGAAGCAGGAAAAAGGAGAACGAGAACTTACTTTGGGTGCGCCACACCGTTCAGCACTCAACCTTTTAGAAGACGTGCAAACTATGAAACACACATTGACCTTAGCTCTATTAGTGTCCGCATCATCTCTTCAAGCTCAAGAATCCGCAACCGCTAATATGCCAAATACAACCACATCTCCTGAATGGGGTGTTGGGATTGGATTTCGCAGCGCTACTATCCCTTTCCAGACGGGAGATGACACCGTACATGATGTTCTTCCTCTACTTTTTTATCAAGGAGAAAACTTTTATCTCGATGGATTTTCTGGCGGGTACAAGTTCGGTTTAAGCGATAATGTTAGTGCAGGCCCAATTGCTCAAATTCGTTTTTTCGATATTCCTCGTAATGCGCAAAATACGATACAAGGTACGCAATTAGATGTTGGCGGGAATATGACCTGGCACTACTCTGACAGCGTTGATTTTAAATTCGACGTACTTAGTGACCATGATGGTCGAGTTTATTCTCTGCTAACGAGTGAATACAAACTCTCAGGCGAGGATTGGAGTAGTTCAATGTATGCATCACTCAGAGCAAAATCTTCTCGATTTAATAACACCTACTATGGCCTTCAAACGGAGGATCTTGGCGCACAAATCGATTATCAAATAGGCTTCAAAGGACGAAAACAGATCTATCAGAATCTATACGCCGTTGGCCACTTAGGAGCAACGATTTATGATCATGAGACTTACTCGAGCCAATACATGGATTCCCATGGCCAACTCGAAAGCTACTTAGGCATTGCAATGTTTGGCTCGGCCAATACATGGCAACAGCCAGAGATCCCAAAAGGTGCCTACATGAGAGTCGCACATGGTATAGCGACTCAGTCAGGACCGTTTGACATATTTCTATTTAATAACGAAACAGACCCACATAGAAACTCAATGACGTCCGTGTTTTACGGCCACCCACTCAATGGAACCGTATTTAACCTTCCGATCGATTTCTATTTGACGCCAGGTTATGTTCAGCATCATAGCTCTGATGTTCAAGGAACATTCGGAGAGTACGTAATGGCCATCAAAGGATACTATACCTTTAACTGGCCAATCCGTTCACGACTCGGGTTTGCCGAAGGGGTTTCTTATAGTACCCAGATTAGCCATATTGAACGAGAAAGCGTCGGGAAGCATGACTATGAACCCAGTAAATTAATGAACTACTTAGATTTTAGTTATGATGTAAATCTCGGAGACGTATTCAATAATTCTTCCATCAAAGATTTATGGCTAGGTTACAGTTTGCATCACAGGTCGGGGATCTTTACTTCAACATCCGCTTTTGGACGAATTAAAGGTGGGAGTGACTACAATTCTATCTATCTTCAATGGCATTTCTAACTGTTCACTGAAATGAATAAGCGGCTTGATACAAGCCGCTTCTTTAGCTTCTAGATTCGTTTATTAATCACTACTATCAAAACTAGGGATCGTTTGAAAATATTCCTGAATCGCTTGCTGCAGTGCCATATTGAGTGGATAGCCTCGCTTTGATTGCAAGTATCCTCCGCACACTTCACTCGATCTCAACTCAATGGGTAACGGCGGTAAAGAGTAACTCTGAAGCCTGTTGTCGAGCATACTCACGAACTGCGTACCAAACATGATGGCATCAGAATTAACAAGCTTAGTACAGATGGCTCGAATACTATGCGTTGCTAACGATATCCGGGGCTCATTAAAGCCTTTAAAACAATAGTAATCTTCAATCAGTGTGTGTTTGGTTTTCGCACCATCAATAATGACCCTCGCCAGCGGTAGATGGTGGATATCTTCCCATAGACTACTATAACTCAAGATCGGATGACCTTTCCTTGCCACCAAACATAGGCCAACTTTTCTTAGAGAGTGTCGATACACTTCTTGTGGCAGCACATGAGAAGCAAACTGAATAAGATAATCAATGTCGCCACTCAATACATCTCCTAGAGAGTTCTCTTGCCAGTACACTAACTCGAAATCAGCTTTAGGGAATGCCTCTCTTAACTTAGTGAATATCGCGTCGCCATGAAGATCAAGAATGATAATGTTCATCGCTATTTTTATCTTGCCACTAAATTGTAAAGCATCGAATTGCTGATAGGATTCAATTACTTGATTTAGAGGCTTAAGCATCTCTTCGCTCGCCTCTGCTAGCTTTATCGCAAGATCTGACGGTTCGACGCCGTGTGCCCTCCTAATAAACAATTGATCCCCAAACGTCTCTCTGAGTTTGGCCATCCCTCTGCTCACACTCGTTTGAGATACCCCCAACTTTTCTGCAGCCCCTGCGGTGCTGCCAGTTTCCACTATCGCTTCGAGATACTTGAGCAAGTTGAGATCCAAGTTTTGTAGTCTCATCCTTAATACTCCTGTTGCGAATACTGAGTATCAAAAAACGTCTGAATCGTTTGATGAAGGTGCTGAATTAGAGGGTTACCTCTGCGCGTCTGTAGATACAATCCACTAATATCTAAGAAACTCAGGGGATCTGAATTCAAAGGAAGAGGATAATGACTCAATTCAGAGTCACGAGCACTGATAATGGTATTGGAATACAAAATAGCGTCACTATTTTTCAACACGGCAACCGCGGAACTAATGCTATGCGTGGTTAATAAAAACTTAGCCTGATAGCCATTTTGCTCGTAAATGCTTTCAAGAGCCCCTTTATTTGGATTGATGCCCTCTAAAAACAAACGCGTGATTGGCAGTGTCCCTATCTTCTCCCATTCATTCCCTTCTGACAAAACTGGATGATCTTTTCGAGCAATAATCGAATTTTCAATCTTCGCCAACCGATGAGAATGCAACTGATGAGGAAAAGTATAGTGACCAAACTGTATCACGTAATCAACATGGCCTTTGAGCGTGTCGTGCAGAGAGTCTTTTTGCCACTGTGCAAAATTAAACGTGGCTTTAGGGAAAGATTGTCTTAGCGAGAGAATTAAATCGGCCCCAAAGAATTCGAGCAAAAACGTGTTAACTAAAATAGTTAGATGCCCGGTATAGCGTTCCGCATTGAAGTCAAGATAAGCCTCAACGGCTTTTTCTACGGGGATGAGCATTTCACTTGATGCTTGGGCGAGTTTGATGGCCAACTCTGAAGGCTCCAAGCCATGAGATTTTCGTACGAACAACTGCGGGCCAAAGCACTCTTTGAGTTTCACAACACCACGACTAACACTAGTCTGAGAGATGCCGAGAACACTTGCAGCGGAGCTTGTACTTCTCGTTTCCACTACAGCTTGCAGAATTTTCAAAAGGTTTAGATCTAAATCTTTGATGTTTATAGCATTACCCTCAACATTACGAACTCTACTAATAGTAGACCCTGTATCGATAAACAACGTATAAACTCTAATCTATTCGAACCAATCTCCCTAACGCACTAATTATACGAGACACTATTTTCTGATGTGGCTCTAAAAAAGGGAATTTAGTGCTAAGACGTCTCTCCCTGATTCTTGACTAAGTTATTGCTTGGAAACAAAAAAGCCCACTGTTCGTGTGGGCTTTCTAACGTAATATTATGACTTAAGCATTCGCCATTTTTGGTTTTACTCTAAAAAATAGCGCGTAGTTCAATGGAATCACGACTAGCGTCAAAACAGTCGCAAATGTTAAACCAAACATAATTGTTACCGCCATGCTCTTGAAGAACGGATCAACAAGCAGTGGCGCAACACCAAGGATGGTTGTCGTTGCTCCCAGAATTACCGGACGAGCACGGCTCATTGCTGCATCAATAATGGCATCGTACTCTGACTTACCATTAGAAATTTCATTTTCAGCTTGATCAACCAACACAATTGCGTTTTTCACCATCATTCCGATAAGGCTTAAGAACCCTAATGTCGCCATAAATTCAAACGGTGTTTGGAACAGAACAAGCCCCACGGCAACACCTAAAACAGCAAGTGGCACCGTACACCATATAACGAGAGCCTGGCGAATACCGTTAAACATAAACACGACAGCCAACACCATCGCAGCGAACCCATATGGCGCTGAAGCTTTTAAGCCTTCATCCGCATCTTTTGCATCTTTATATTCACCATGCCATTCCAACTGATACCCAACCGGTAGCGGCATCGCTTCAATTTTCGCTTTGATAACCTCCAAAGCCTCAGAGGTTAAAACACCAGTTTGAGGGTCAGCCTGAGCCATAATCGTTGGCACTCGGTTAATGCGGCGCAACATAGAGTCTTGCCAGTCGAGCTCAACTTTCTCTACAAACTGTGATAGTTGCAAATAGCGGCCTGCAGTAGGACTAAACACTTGTGTATTTTCAATACTGCGATCATGGCTACGCTCATGTTCTGGTGAGCGAACAACGATTGGAATCAAATCATGACCTTCTCGATAAACGCTGACTTGCTTACCCACTAATGATTGCTCTAATGCTTGGTTTAATTCTTGAGTTGTTAATCCAAACTGTTGAGCTCGTTCTGAAGCATAAACAGGTCTTACAACCGGGACTTGCTGTCTCCAATCATCCTGAACTGCCACTAATTCGTGAGTTTCATTCATCAACTGCTTTGCTTGCTCCGCGAGCTGTCTTAAAACAACACTATCTGGTCCGCTAAAAGCTGCTTCTATTTTCTTACCGCCACCAGGACCCAATACAAACTTCC
Source organism: Vibrio hepatarius (assembly GCF_043642085.1). Lineage (GTDB taxonomy): Bacteria > Pseudomonadota > Gammaproteobacteria > Enterobacterales > Vibrionaceae > Vibrio > Vibrio hepatarius_C. Next base: position 69,612 of record NZ_JBHZSA010000011.1, read on the forward strand.
AAACATTGATAGAGGCTTGCTCATATTTATCATTCAATTCAACGTGTAGTTCTGCAATTAGAGGCTCAATAACACCAAAGTCATCAACATCAACCAGCATTTGCGCATAACTTGTATTTTGTGCTTCAGGCGAGTAAGTCAGCATAAATCGCAAACCACCTGAACCAATAAAGCTGGTTGTATTTGTTACGCCCTCTTTACTTTGCACATCACGCTCAATGTCCAACATCATTCTTTCAGTTGTGCGAATATCCGTACCTTGAGGCAAGAATACATCAATGACAAACTGCTCTCTTTGCGATTCAGGCATAAAGCCTGGCGGCACGTAGCTAAACATTTTCACACCTAAAACGAATACCACCACCACAATCGCAAGGCCTGTTTTCTGGTTACTCAGAACCCATTCCAATACTGATTTGTACCAGTTTGAAATTTTGCTCGGCGCCTTCTCCTTTTTGTTGGCCTGGATTTTTAAGAAGTCATGGCATAGCAATGGTGTTACCGTGATAGCGAGAACCCAGCTCAATAGCATTGAGTACAAGATTACCCAGAATAGCGAGCCAGCGTATTCACCCATATTTGACGGTGACAGGCCTATCGCACTGAATGCACAGATACCAACAATCGTTCCACCCAACAAAGGCCATTTCGTTTCATTAACAATGCTGTTGATGACGGCTTGTTTATCGGCTTTTGGATTCTTTTGTAGACGCGTAATCACACCATCAGTCACAACGATCGCATTGTCGACAAGCATACCTAGGGCAATAATCAATGCACCCAGAGAGATACGTTGCATTGCAATATCGTCTATCAGCATCACCACCAGCGTGCCCGCTACCGTAAGCGTAAGTACAAAGCCAATAACTACGCCAGTTCGGACTCCCATAAAGAGCAAGAGCACGACAAATACGATAACAACAGCGGCAATTAGGTTATTAATAAAATCAGAGACTGAATCTCGCACTGAGTCTGACTGAATTGAAATTTCATGCAGCTCAATACCATGGGGACGCTGACTTTCTAACTCAGCAATGCGAGCTTTTACTGCATCCCCCATCTGTACAACATTACCACCAGCAACATTCGAAATACCTAAACCAATCGCACGCTCACCGTTGTATCGCATCAGCACAGACGCTGGCTCTTCATAGCCACGTGTTACCGTCGCAATATCTTGCAAGCGCATGATGGTGTTGTTGTCACCCACTGCAATTTGCAACGACTTGAGCTGTTCAAACGAGCCAATGTTTGCGCGAGGCATAACCGATACTCGCATACCGTCACTGTCCAACGATCCTGCTACTGTGACTACATTTTGCTTTTCAAGCACTTGGTAAACTTGCTGTGCAGACACACCAAAGCTGGCTAAACGAGCGCTAGAGATCTCAACAAAAATCGTTTCTTGTTTTTCTGCTAGTGTCGCGGTCTTTGAAACTCCGGGTACAAGCGCCAACTCTCGCTTTAGCTTATCCACATAATCTTGAAGCTGTTTGTCAGTAAAACCGTCACCCGTCACTGCGTAAAACTGAGCGTAAACATCGCCAAAATCATCATTAACAATCGAAGGGGCGGCTCCAGGAGGCAATGAGCGTTGGGCATCTTCAATCTTTCTTCGCAGCTTGTCCCACACTTGCTGCAACTCAGCTTCAGTATTAGAAAACGCTCGCTTTATCTCAACCGTAACTTCTGACACACCCTGCTTGGATACAGAGGTCACTTCTAGGACTTCTTGTAGCGACTGCGCCGCACCTTCAATGACATCAGTCACTTCGTCCGCAACTTCTTGTGCGGTCGCACCCAGATAAGGTGTGACAATGACTGACTGTCGGATAACAAATTCTGGATCTTCAAATCGTCCAAGCTTTAGGTAACTGATGTAACCACCTATGAGCATCAATGCCACAATGACCCAAACACTGGTTCTTTTTGCAATTGTATATTGAGCGATGTTCATCTTAGTAAACCTCTACTGTCTTAGGGCGAACGACTAATCCTTCTTCTAGATTCTGTGTCCCTGATACAACGACTACTTCTCCTTTTCGCAAGCTAGAGGTAATTTCTACACGTTGGCCATTGAGAGTGCCTGTAAATACATTGCGTTTGTGTAGTCGGTTTTCATCATCCACTACCCAGACAAACTGGTTGCCCATATTATCTGGACTCACCGCTGTTAGAGGCACTTGAATCGACTGAGAGTCACTTTTCACTGTACTTGAGTAGACCTGAACATTCATGCCTGGTAATAACTGAGGTGTCTCGGCATTTTCAACATTAAAAGTAATCGCATAAGTTCCTGACACCGGATCTGGCTCGGTCTCAAACTTTTTCAGTGTCAGATTGTAAATCTGATACGGCGCCGTCGTTGCTTGAGCAAATACCTTTTCGGCAGTCGAATTGCGCATCATTACACTTTCAGGAACATGAATCACCGCCTCAAGTTCATTGAGATCATGTAGGGTAATAATCGTTTGATTGCTTTGAACTAATACATGATTATTCACAAATGTTCTACTCACAACACCTGAGAATGGTGCGATGAGGTTGGTATCATCTAAACGGCGAGAAGCCTCTTCAAAACGATTTTGAGCTAAGTGAAAACGTAGAGTTAATTCCTCAAACTGGCTTTTAGAAATAGATTGACGGCTTTCATATAGCTTTTTTGCACGTTGGTACTCTGCACGTGCATTATCACGTTCGATTCTCGCTGAAGTGTGGGCAATTTTAGCGTCTGCAGAATCTAACCTTGCCACTGTCTGACCTTGCTCTACGTAGTCACCTTCTTGAACTAACATATCTACTAAGCGGCCACCTGTTTTAAATGATAAATCCGCGCGACTTGCAGAGTGGATAGTGCCATTAAATGACAAATCTGCCACGTCAATATTGGATACAACTTCAACAAATACAGGACGAATAACAGGCTCTGAAATAGCAAGGGATTGATCGGATTTGCAACCAGTAAGAACGACCGTTAAAGACATCGCCAGCGCCAGCGCTGCTGGTCGAAATTTCTTTTCTGTTGAGGTTTTTGAGTATTTCACAATCATCTCCCGATGAGTTAATTAGTTATCCACGCGTGCTATTCACGCTATTCGTCCCTTTGACCGTTTTCCTTTGCTGAGCAGTGTACTTATGCGTACTGACTAACTCGACGGATAAGAGTTATTCATTTCTGAATAACTCCCTTTCGCTGTTAATGATTTGCTGCACAAATAAGAGCTCAACTCAGTTTCCTTTACCAAGTTAGCGTCCTGCTTAGTTGAGAGAGGCTCTCTAGCCCCAAATGCGGTGTACGACGGTAATAAGTGGTCATCAAGCAACTCATTGCTTCCACTGTTGTATATCACCGATGCAAGAGTCGAGATTAGATTTTTCAAAGACTGCATGTTCTACCCCTCTTAATAAACAGAGCTCGTTGGAATAAGAGAAGACTAAATGACAATCAAGGGTAGAAACTATGGTTTAGAGATATTCATATTTGGCATCAAGTTAAATTCAAAAATGAATACCTCCTATTCATTTTGCCAAGAGTCAAGTTACGTCAAACTGTTCATCACTATCTCAGCTGGAGTTCAATATGAAAGGTTACGTCTCTGCAATATTTTTATTTTTTGCTTACTGCATGTTCTTTTTTGGCATTGCGACTTCACTGTCCTAACTAATATTCCACACCTACAGGTTATAGACTGGTAAATTAAATATGCACGTTATTGAAATAGATGCGTTTATCTCATTTACTCTCGCCATCGTTCTGCTGTTTATTGGCAAATTTGCCACCATGCGATATGAAGTGCTACGGAAGTACAGCATTCCCGAACCCGTTATCGGCGGTTTCATTTGCGCCCTAATCGTCGCTATCCTATATTTCTTTTTTGATATAACGACTCAGTTTGATCTCGCTATTCGAGACACTTTATTGCTCTATTTCTTTGCGGGAATCGGGTTGAGTGCAAGTTTCAAAACGCTAGTTTCAGGCGGGAAACCTCTCCTTATTCTTACCCTACTTGCAATAATCTACATTGCTCTACAAAACGTAATTGGAGTAAGCGTTGCTTCTATGTTGGGTTTGGAGCCATTGCTTGGGTTGCTTGCGGGCTCAATTTCATTAATTGGAGGAGTCGGAACGACAATGGCTTGGTCTCCGACATTTGAAGAGATGGGAATTGATGGAGCCGCCGAAGTAGGGCTTGCTGCTAATACTTTAGGCTTGATTGCAGCGTGTTTGATTGGCGGACCTATTGCAAATTACCTAATAAAACGCCACAAACTCACCCCAAACCCTGATCATAATTTGGACATCGGTGTCTGCCACAATGAAACGACTAAATTGGATCACTTTGGCTATTTGTACGCATGGTTGATGCTAAATCTAAGCTTAATACTAGGTCACTTTGTCAATATAGGCTTTGAGGCTATCGGATTGCAGCTTCCTATGTTTGTCGCATGCTTAGTCGCGGGGATACTAATTGGTAACGGAAAATCATTGCTGTTAAGAAAAACTCAGAGTAAGAATGTACAACTCGGTCACGCCCTGATCTCTGATATTTGTTTGGGGATGTTTTTGACGATGGCCTTAATGGGACTACAATTTTGGCAATTACAAAGTACTCTCGGCTTCCTAGCAACCGTCATGTTCTTCCAAGTCACGATGTCTATTGCTTTTACCATCTGGGTTGTGTTTCGTTTTATGGGCAAAGATTATGAAGCCGCGGTTATCGGCTCCGGATTTGGTGGTATAACCTTAGGTTCAACAGCAACGGCAATCGTCAACATGACCGCAGTAACACAGCAACACGGTGCAGCCCACAAAGCCTTTATCATTGTGCCTTTGGTGTGTGGTTTCTTCATTGATATCGCAAACGCGCTAATCATTAACGCCTTCATAACCAGCGGGCTGTAAAACAAAGTAACAAGCTCAACATGGACAGGCAGAACTTAGAAACATCTAATAAAAAAAGGCTTAGCATCACGCTAAGCCTTATCATTTATTCTTGAATCACTCTAAGCCGTTGTTGCTTGGGGTTGGTATCGACCTGGTTTGTGGTTCATGGCCAAGATTAAGTTTGTCGCCACAGCGCCACCAATCGAAAGCAGGATCAGCGTAATATCAACGATAAATAGCGACATCACTACAATCGTACAATCTAACGCCATCTGTACTTTACCCGCTCGGATCCCGTAGCGATCTTGAAGGAACAGCGCAAGAATATTGAATCCACCTAGGCTCATCTTGTGACGGAAGATAACGAGCATGCCAATACCGATCATTCCCCCGCCTAGCAAAGCTGCGTAAAACGGGTCAATTCGAGCAATCTCAATCACGTGATGCAAATGGTCTACTGCAAACGAAACAATGGTGACCGCAATAAAGGTATTGAGCGTGAAGCGCCACCCCATACGAGCCACAGATAAAATGTAGAAAGGTAGATTTAACGCGAAAAAGATCTGACCAAAACTAAAGCTACTGACTTTAGTTAAGAAGATGGCTAGACCCGCAGTACCGCCAGTTAGAAGACCGACTTTATTGAAGAAGATAACGCCAAGAGAAACCAGCGCGCTACCTAAGATTAACGCGAGCATGTTCTCGCGTAGGCTATGTTCTTTATCCATTTTAGACTTCCTATCCCTTACGATTCACTAAAAGTTGATGTGAATCAAACACGCATAAGATGCGGATAATTGATAAAAATGTCGAGAAATGGGCCTAAATGCCTCAAGTTTGGAGTGTTAAGCGAATTTTACACTTGCTGATTAAGTGGCCAATAAAATCATCCGTTGATATAGCGATTACTTATTCTGCCAAACCAAATTAATCACGTTCTCTCTTTGTGTAAAACTTGAGCCTAAGCACTCACGTTGCACTTCTCCCTGATGGGTATCATTTTTCGAGTTGTACATCGCCTCATCGGCCAAACAAATGAGTGCGTCCTTGTTTTTGGTATCATCAGGGAAATGACTCACGCCAATGCTCGCTCCTACTTGCAGTGTGCGGTCGTGGAAAGTAATAGGCTGGCGTATCGCTTGCTCAATTTGAGCCACTTTGGCAGATACGATACTAAAGTCATTGAGCAGATCGAGACAGATAACAAACTCGTCACCGCCTAACCTGCCGACAAAGTCTGACTCTCTAACACATTCTGATAGACGGTTCGCTACTTGAATCAGGACAAAGTCGCCAGCATCGTGGCCATAAGTATCATTAATTTGTTTAAAGTCATCCAAATCAATAAACAACAGGGCCAGCTTACATTCGGTTCGATTGGCTTTGACAATCGCGCTCTCTAACTGCTTATCGAACGCGCGTCGATTGACTAAGTTGGTCAGTGGATCATGTTCAGATAAAAATATCAGCTGCTCTTGCTTGTGCTTTAATTGCTGCGTCTGGCGAAGGACTTCTTCTTCGAGCTCTTTCTTGGTAACGGTTGAGTGGCGTAATGAAACCGTCATTTGATTGAAGAAACTCGCAATCACTCTAAACTCGCTGTCCATTTTCACCGCTTCGACTTTGGTATCTAACTGGCCTTTTGCTAAACCCAAAATGGCGGTTTTCATCGCTTCTGCGCCCGACTTAAACCTAAACAAAATCAACCATGCGGTGACGCTGACTAAAATTGAACAGATGATCAACCAAGCCGCCGCCGTCGACATAACACTCTTAAGGTTCTCAGCGTTGCGGTTCAACACGGCCTGATGCACATAAGCGAGCTCCTCTGTCATATTCTGAACGAGCATGTTGTACCGCGAGTGAAGTAACCCTCTGGCGTTAATGTTCGAGTCTGATGCGCGCGTCACATCGCTGACCGCTGATGAGTTCAATCCTTTTTCTTGATGGATAAGGGTATGCAAACTTCTGTTCATACGTTGGATATTATCTAGCTGAATATTGCTATTTTTGTATGCCGTAAGTTTTGTATCTAGCTCAGCTTGAGCAAGTTCAACCTGCGTTAAACTCGGCTGATCGCCAAACTGCTTGAACACCCACAGTTGGCTTCTTAATAAGTCGACACACAGTTGCAGATCGATGATTTGGTCCAACTCCAGCTTAGTCGTATTTTGCTGGCTGTTAATCTTGGAAAATGAAATCACGATAAACAGAGTCAACATCATGGTTGTCGTCGATAAGATAAACATTTTCTTAAACAGTGAATCCAACATAATCTAATCTCTTTGTGCAATAAGCTGTTGGTAGGGATAGTTATAAAAAACCTCTCTGAAATCCGGAGGATCTGCCGAGACAAGTTCGCTTTCAATTGCCCACCGAGCTTGCAGTTGAAGGTTGGAAAGTAGCGAGTTACCTAACGACAAGCGGAATAGATAATCTTCCCAAGACCATTCGACTTGGTTATGCGGAATATCTAAACGCGACGCAATCATCTTCAGAGCTTCATCAGGGTTGGTGTTGATCCACTCTATTGCTATATCCAGCGCTTGCAATAGTCGCACTGGTTCATCACCAACAAACTCCAAATAGGGTGATCGAGAGATAAGGTTAAAAGAGAGTTGATAGATACCTTTTACACCGAGGTTAGTCACTTCAGCAACAGAGAGAAGATCGGCCTGAAAACCCATCGGTTCCCATGCAGAAATCGCTTCGACCCGATAAGACAATAACGCTGGGACTAACTCATGAGGCTGCAAATAGACTTTTTCGATCAGCTGTTTCTCAACATTATTGCTGATAAGTACGGAATCGAGATAAAACTCACTGGCGGTACCTTTGACCACCCCAACCTTTCGACCCGCTAAATCTTTCACTCCCCCTATTTTAAAAGGAACCAAGGTTAATAGCTTTAGGTCGTTGTCTGATTCAACAAAACTCGCGAGCAAGGAAAGATCATCTCTTTCGAAACTTTGAAACATCACCACAGATTCAGAGGCGGTTGCGTAGTCAACATTGCGCTCAATCATCAATTCAGTACAGGCAGCACCACTAGAACATGGGTAGAGAGTGACATCGAGATTGAACTCTTTAAATATCCCAAGCTGATCGGCAATAAGAAATGGAGATGACAAAGGCGTAAGCGACACGCCTATTTTGATCTGAGACGATGGCTGATACTGCGTTTTGTTATGCTTTGTTAATAAGCTCCAAGCCACCGCACACAACACAATGACAGAGACTAGAAGCACCAATTTTGGTTTTGTCACAACCGGCACGTTCTGTTCACCCCAACAATAAGAAACCTAGCACATATAAACTTAGACTATGGCTATACAAACTGGCATCAGAAACTCATTAATTTAGAGAAAGTTGATATATACACACTAAAAGTATGTACTTTGTCACATTTATTCGGTCAATTATTGAACGAGGCAGTACGTATATCAGCAGAGAACACCGCCTTTATACTGTCGATTGGCAACAGGATCTGCTCTAATAGTCGAATAACTTAATTGTCTTAAGAGTGATAGAGCATTGGAAGAAATCTATATTGCAGGCGGGTGTCTTTGGGGAGTACAAGAGTTCATCAAACATATTCCCGGAGTGATTGAGACTGAAGCAGGCCGAGCTAATGGACAAAGTGATACCACATCAGCGCCTTATGATGGTTACGCCGAATGTGTTCGTACTCAGTTTGATTCGAGCCTAGTGTCGGTCAGTCAATTGATGGACTGTCTGTTTGAGATCATTGACCCATACAGTGTTAACCAGCAAGGTGAAGATATTGGTGAGAAGTACCGCACAGGTATCTACAGCCAAGTGACAGCGCACCTTGAGCAAGCTCAGCACTATATCGATAGTAGACCAGATAGAGATAAGATCGCCGTCGAAGTTAGAGCACTCATCAACTATGTAAAGAGCGATGAAGAACATCAAGACCGCCTCACGCGCTGCCCTGATGATTACTGCCATATCCCAATTGACTTACTGCATAAGTATCGCCAACAAGACTAGCTTTACTGCTGTCCATATCAAGTCGATAGGCAACTGACCTATCGACCTTTGTCTTAACATCACTAAATCACCAAATCAGGCATGTTTTCGCTGTTTAATTAGCCAAGAATCCGTTAACTTGGAATCACCAATCTCAATAAACTCTTCCTTACGGTCAGCATGTTAGAACAAGTCGTCGGTATTCTTTTCCCAGTCTTTGCCTTAATTGCTGTCGGCTTTTCGGTCGGTCGTTGGTTGAAACCAGACTTTAAGCCAATCAACCGAATCAATATGGATGCGTTTACTCCCGCACTGGTGTTCTCATCACTCGTGGCAATGCCACTGGATACTGAGCAAGTACCTTTATTAAGTGCATCGATTGTCGCAGTGTTGGTTCCTGGGTTGGTGATGGTGCCATTATGCTATGCCATGAAGGTCAGATTTAAAGCTTGGGCGCCTTTACATATGTTCCGTAATAGCGGCAATTTGGCGATACCTCTGTTCACCTACACCTTTGGTGACACCGCCCTTGCTCCTGCGGTATTACTGTTTGTCGTTTCCGCCTGTCTTCATATCAGTATTGGACTTGCACTCCTTAGCGAAGGTAACCCAATTAAACAAATCGTCAGAATGCCAATTTTCCTTGCTGCTTCTGCCGCTTTGCTACTCAACCTATCAGGTATTGGAGTGTGGGCGCCACTTTATGAGGCAACCAGTTTATTAGGCCAAGCTGCGGTACCTGTGATGTTGCTATCTCTCGGCGCTCAAATGTGTAACATGCGTCTAAGCGGATTAAAAGTTGGCGTTGTCTCCACGATGCTTTCACTCTTCACCGGAGCGATCGCGTTTAGTGTTATCTACTTCTTTATTCCTCTGCCAACCATGCAACTGCAAATGATGGTGCTGTTTACCATGCTGCCACCCGCAGTGATGAACTATCTATTCGCGGAGCGTTTTCAAATTGAACCTACCAAAGTCGCCTCTATGGTGTTGTTTGGTAACTTCTTTAGCATCATTACGCTGCCGTTACTGCTTGGATTCGCCCTCTCCTTGTGACCACTCCTCAGGGTTAGTCAGCATGGTTTTGCCTTTAAAGGTTTCCGCACGAATATCTTGCGGGTTGTAGATGGCACAGGATTCCATCGACAAACAGCCACAACCTATACAGCCACCGAGATCTTCTTGTAATGCTTTCATCTGTTGAATACGATGCTCAAGCAATGCCTTCCAGCCGGAGGCCATCTGCTCCCACTCCTTTCTATTCGGCGCATGGTGCTTGGGTAAATAAGACAGCGAATCGACAATCTCTTCTAGGGTCAAACCAACCTCTTGCGCCGCTTTAATTACGGCTATACGCCTTAATACACTGCGATCATAACGCCGCTGATTGCCTTGGTTTCGCCAGCTGTGGATCAACCCTTTTTGCTCATAGAAGTGCAGTGCTGAGACCTTTACTCCCGCGCGTTTTGCGACTTCCCCGACGCTCATTTCCATTATCTACTCCAAAAAGTGTTCAAAAAGCACTTTACCTAAAGTTAACTTGAGGTTTTAGAGTAGCACCAAGTTGGCAGGTTAGATAAGGAATAATAATGATGCGACTCTCAAAACACAGAACTCTCCCATACCTTTCTGGACGCTTTTTTGATGGGATTTCCTCTGGCTTATTCATGATGGCACTACCTTGGATCATCTTAGCTGAGCCAAACATGGGCACTTTTGTTGCCATGACAGCGCTTGCCTGTACCGCGACTTCGTTTGTCTTAACTCCATTTTTCTCAACTTTGATCGACAGACACTCGCGTAAAACGTTATTAGTCGTGGTGCAAGGCATTCAATCGGCAACCGCTGCTGCCGTTTTGATCATCTATTACTTTTCATCCGGTTCGCCTTGGTTACTTGCCGCGGCTCAAATGGTTTTTTGGGTCACCAGTAACTTGGCTTGGTCAACTAACAATGCGTTCACGCAAGAGAACTATGATCAACATGAGTATGCCTCCATTTCAGGTAAGCAAGAGATAGTCATGCAAGCGACAACCCTAGGCGCGGGAGCATTGGGGGTGGTGCTTCTTCAGACGTGGGGGATGCTGGAATTTGCGGTTTTCGCTGCGGCGGCTTCGTTCATCGCCATGATAAGTTACATCGTCACGCCATATAGACAGCAACTTAGAGACAGTCTGTCCACACCGTTTCTCCAGCAACTGAAAGAGAGTAAGGATATCTTCGCCAAACAACCAAGTTTCTACGCCTTTCTTATGCTCTCTTGCCTCTCTTACCCAATTCTTACCTTCTTGGGTAAGCTGGTGCCAATCTGGTTTTCTGAGAACGACGTGTCAGGAGATTGGTACGCAGGCTATAACATTACCTTTGGCTTAGGTTCGCTGCTTACGGGTGTTTTCTTGGCTAAATTGTTGGCGTTGACGACACACAAAGCAACGATTCAATATTCAATGGCAGTCGTCGGTTTAACCTTGATAGGCATGAGTCTGTCGACACACCCAGGGTATATTCTTTTGTTCACACTATTCTTTGGATTCTTTAATGCACTTAACCGTATTGCGCGCACAAACTGGATGCACCACACCATTGATGTTGGTCAACGTGGCAGAGTTGAAGGTGGCCTAGCGATGTTTTCGACTTCAGTCCAAAGCCTGAGCTACGTTGTTATCGCGATACTGGCGCACTTTGATGCGACTCAGTATGGCTTTGCCATCGCTGCGCTCATCGTCATGATTGCAGTGGTCATAATGGCGCTACTCGGTCGCACGAGCGGGCAAAAACAGCTGGTTTATACGTAACAGACTTGAGAGAAAGAAGCCTGAACAGACTATGTTCAAGCTTCATGGATATTTCACCGGTTAGGAGAGCTTAAATCGCCCAACAATCGACGTGAGGGTGTGATTCATATCCGATATGGCTTGAGCCTCTTCTAGCGCTGTTTGACCATTGGCATCAAGCTCACCAACGATGTCATTAATCGCAGTCATGTTTCGGCTCAGTTCCTGAGTCACACTGCTTTGTTCTTCCGCCGCAGTCGCTATCTGTGTGCTGAGATCATTAATATCGGTGACAAAGTCGGTCATCACATCGAGACTGCTGGCAACCTCTCCGGCTCCCTCTGCGGTTTGCGCGCACTTCTCTTTGGTCGAGTCCATAGAATCAACAACCGACTGGCTGCCTTTTAATAAGCTCGCCAATGCGGCCTCAATTTCTTCGGTGCTAGCTTTAGTGCGGCTTGCAAGGTTACGAACTTCGTCCGCAACCACCGCAAAGCCTCGTCCTTGCTCACCCGCCCTTGCCGCTTCAATCGCCGCATTCAATGCAAGTAAGTTGGTTTGCTCCGCAATATCCCCTATCACCCCTAAGATGGTGTTAATACCATCTGTCTCAGAGGCCATACTGTTCACATTTTCAGACGCAACACCGACATCTTCTACCAGCTCATTTACGTTGTTCTGCGCTTGAGTTACGGTATCTTTTGACGCGTTACCGGCTTCACTCGCTTTATGCGTCAGTTGAGCAGTATTAGCGGCATCGGTTGCCATCGATTCGGCGGTAGAATTCATCTCTTCAATCGCAGTAACAACTTGTTCCGTCTCTTGAACGTGGTTTTGAAGGATCACGCTGTTTCTCTGGCTCTGATCTTTCATCCGATCGACATTCTCATTAAGGTGGTTTGTCACCTCCCGAATCTCAAGCATCATGGATTGAAGGTTAGCGATAAAGGCATTGACCCCTTCAGAAATCTGGCCAAGGTCATCGTGAGTTTTCACTTCTATACGTTGCGTTAAGTCTCCATTACCTTCGCTAAGCCCCATGACCGTCTCTTTCAATACAAGGATTGGGCGATAAAGTATGTTCATGATGATAAGAGCAAGAATGATGCTGATAACGGTCGCAATGATTGCCGTCGTTATTGCCGCTTGTTTGGCAGACGCGAGCGCCGAAAACGCGACGGCTTTTTCAATCCCTATAACAAAATACCAATTCTTATCGGCGACTTTGACTTGGTGAGAGAAAAACAGCTCATCCTTGTCACCTATCGCACCATCAAACACGGTATCAACATTACCAATCACTTGTTTTGCAACGGTATTTAGCCAATCGACACTGTCAGCTTTGGTACCCGCTTTTACCTCACTGAACGATGAGGCAAGCACGGTTGTATCGTGATTAAGGATTACCGCTACTGCCCCTGGTATCTCATTGGCATTTTTAGCAATGTCATTTAAGAAACCTAATTGCATGTCCGCTGAAATCATGCCACTCATAGTTTTTCGCACAATCGACACCCAATAAACATCGCCTTCACTGCCAAGGTAAGGCTCTGAAATCGCGGCGGAAGGACTTTGTCGACCGAGTTGATACCAACCTCTAGTCGTAACATCCCCTTCAAATTTGTGGTTAGGCCAAGTTTTAGCCGTCTGATTCCAGTAGGCATCACCATTAGTAAACGCAACCACTGAGCTATTTAAGTTCATTGCCTTAGAAAAAAGATGAGTCAGTTCAATGAAGTCTTCTTCAGTCCCGGTGATGGGTTTATTGTCAAAATGCTGACCTAACTTATCAAGGCCGTGCACCTTTTCGTTCAGTTGTGCCGCGATTTGTTCTGCTTCGCTTTTTACATACTCTTGATTGGTCTGAGTGATCAACTTAACCAGATTTGATTTCTGCTTTACGTATGCAATGTAGCTAGATGCCGATACCGAGACGACAACCAGCGCTACAATTGAGATCAATAGTAGTTTTCTAAATCCTAGGTTTCGCATGACCCAATTCCTTATTGTGAGCCCTATTTTCAGCAATTGTGGTTCGAAAGTTTGCTGTTAACTTTTATATCAGTAAGTGTGGCGTTTATATGGTAAAAATCCAGTCAGGTGCATGATTTGCTCAGGATGCCTATAAGAAAGAAAAACAACAGACACTAAAAAAGCGCTCCTTATTAGAGGGAGCGCTTAATATCATAAGGGATTGGTGATGGTGGTTTACAAACGAACAATGCCACCATTTACGGCTTAACTATAAATTAAACTCGACCATCGCGCTAAGCCTGCAGTTACTGAACCAAAGTAGTTACCACTGACAATCTCAGTATTTGGCAGGATATTTTTCACCGCACCGGTCAAAATTGGCGAACGCGCAGAGCCGCCGGTCATGTAAACCACATCTGGCTTAATACCGCTTTGGTCAATCGCTTCTTCAACCAAGGCCTGAATCTTAGCGGTTGGTATCGCAATCGCCTCTTCCATTTGAGACTTAAGAACTGGGATGGATACCGCTTCACTGAGAAGTTGAATGTTGGCTAGATAGCTTTCTTGTTCACCCAAAGCAATCTTAGTCTGCTCCGCTTCACGAATTACCGCATAACCCATAGTGCCTTGGTGAAGCTCCATCAAACGGCGCAGTTTGTCTGGCTGTTTAGCATCTTTGAGCATCAGTTTAAGCTGCTTCAAGTTGTCATGTGCATAGAACTTACGCTGCGCTTGAACGTCATTGATCGCGATCGGATTCCAAAACTGTGTGGTCGGGATCTCTAGTCCTGCTAAGGTCTGTGTGCCCATACCAAACTCAGACATAAAGCGTTTGAAAGCGGTAAAGATATCAAGATCGTTACCACCGACCATTTGCCCAGAGTGCGCTAAAAGTGAGTCACGACGGTCTAGCTTACCCGCCCAACTAGGCCCCATACGAAGAAACGAACAGTCAGTCGTACCACCACCAATGTCCACTACCAGCACGTTTTTGTCTTCGGTTAAAGACGCTTCATAGTCTAGACCGGCTGCAACAGGTTCAAATTGAAATTCAACATCTTTAAAACCTGCGCGATTTGCAGCGCGGCGCAAAATACCTTCCGCTTGGATGTTGGACTCTTCGCCTCCGCGGCCTAAGAAGTTAACAGGGCGACCAATTACGGCTTGGGTAACGTCTTGCTCTAACGCACGCTCGGTGTTGCGTTTGATGTTCGCCATCATCGCGCATACCAGATCCTCAAAAAATGACAGTTGAACATCACGCAGGCCCATCGCGCCTAAAAAGGACTTAGGCGATTTTACGTAATAGACATCTTTTGGGTCTTCAAGATAAAGATTCAGCGCTTCATGGCCAAATCTGACATCATCACTGCGAATATCAAGCCCTTCCTCATCATTGACTCGAATCGCACGTCTTAAGACATTCTCACCTACTGAATCTAACGGCTTAATATCTAAAACACGAAACAGATACTCAGAGACCGCTTCTGACGTTGGGGCGCAAAGCGTTGAAGGAATGTAGTAATCTTCCCCGACCAACGGGATTGACTTGACTTGTCCATTGACTAATTTAGCTACCGAACAGTTAGCTGTGCCATAATCAAAACCGATAGACATGTTATTGACCTCTCTTTTCTCGTTGACCTTATTTTGGGGTCGCATAGTAAAGCCTAGACAAGTAGATGGGTCAACCGCTTGCTCGCATTCTTTTTTAAATCGCTGATTTCCTTTAGAGTAATAGCGTTCAAAAGGAAATTGGGGATTGGCGGTGAATCTAAGACAACTCGAAGTGTTTTACGCAGTAATGAAATCAGGCACGGTTTCGGGTGCAGCAAAGCAATTGCACGTTTCACAACCCAATGTCACTCGGGTGCTATCACATACCGAGCTACAATTGGGCTTTGCCTTGTTTGAGCGCGTAAAAGGTCGCTTAATCCCCACTCAGGAAGCACAATTACTGTTACCTGAGGCGGAAAAGGTTTATCAGCAACTTGGCCAGTTTCGAAACTTGACCAACAAAATAAAAGCAGGCGAAAAACATTTGATGGTGGGTGCTCCGCCCATTTTGGCTGCAGGATTACTTGCACCACTGATCGCCAAAATTTGTCACGAGACTGACTATACCATTGAAGTTTCGACCGCTAACCGCGATGAGCTATGCGATGCTCTACTTAAAAACAAGCTCGACCTTGCCATCGGCTTTGGCGATGAAGCCCCGGCGTCTATTGCCCAGCAAACCCTATTGGACACCGAGCTTGAGGTACTAACGCCGCTATCGAGTCCACTGAATGGCCCGTTAACATTGAGCGACCTTCTAGAATCACAAACCACCTTAATCGGCCTAGACACCCGCGATCCACTTGGCTTGTACCTTCATCAAGCTATCCATGCTCTAGATCCTAGTTATCATTCAAAAGTCACGATGCGAAACTATAGCGCCGCAGCAGAGTTGGTCGTTGTAGGTGCTGGGAATGCGATTGTTGACCCATGGACGGCGAACCAATACCAACACAAGGTGAATCGACATCGACTAGAGCCAACCATTAATGTCTCAGTCTCTTTGCTGCATGCCGAACATCGGCCACTTAGCATCGCCGCGAAATGGTTTGTTGACCAACTTACTCAAGCCATAACCTAACGTTATACTATACAAACATATAAGCATTCGTCGCAGTTTTTAGCGCAGAGTAGGATATCTAAAACCACCTATTTTGTAACAAGGATGCTTATGTCGATTGCTCAACCCTATCTACTTTTTCTTGGCGATGTCACTGACCCTATTTCAGCAAAAACGGCGCGAGGAATAGCGCTTTGGCGACCTGATAGCTGTATTGGTCAGCTTAGACTCACAGACGAAACTGTCTCGCTTAGGCTCAAAGACTTAAGCCTACAGCAAGCGCAAGACTTAGGCGCAAAGACCTTAGTGATTGGCACAGCGAATGCTGGAGGCGTCATTCCTGAAACTTGGCGTAATACCCTTATCGAAGCTGCTAAAATGGGCTTTGAGATCGCTTCGGGAATGCATACTCGCTTAAGCGATATTCCTGAGCTCGCCGAACTCGCGGAGGCAGGAGTGACCCGTTTACATGATGTTCGCCATTATGATGCGCCTTTGGCTGTCGGTAATGGAAAGCCACGCCAAGGAAAAAGAATCCTGACCGTTGGTACAGACTGCTCCGTTGGGAAGATGTTTACTGCTCTAGCGTTAGAGAAAGCGATGCAGTCCAACAGAGTGGACGCTCGATTCAAAGCGACCGGACAAACTGGGATATTGATCGAAGGCAGTGGTATTTCCATTGATGCTGTAGTAGCCGATTTCATTTCAGGCGCTACGGAAGCGATCAGCCCAAGTTTCGATGACCATGAGTGGGATATCATCGAAGGGCAAGGTTCCTTGTTTAATCCTTCTTTTGCTGGCGTCAGCTTAGGTTTATTGCACGGCGCTCAAGCAGATGCTCTGGTTTTATGCCATGAATTGAACCGTGCTCATATACGTCACCTGCCGCACTGTAAGGTGCCATCGATTTCCGCTAGCATCGAAGCCAATCTAAATGCAGCACGTTTAACCAATCCAAACGTCAAGCTCGCCGGGATCAGCCTTAATACCTCTGCAATCGATAAGGAAGAGGCTCAGGCTTTATGTGCAGATTGGCAGGAAAAATACCAAGTCCCAGTGACTGATCCCGTTCGTTTTGGTATTCAATCCATCGCGGATGCACTGTCATCTTACTAAGGAAAGTTCATGCAAATACAGGCTCACTCTCACTCAATCAAGCTCGCCACGCCTTTTGTCATTTCTCGCGGTGCACGCACACATTGCCATGTTGTGCGAGTGACAATCCAACATAACCAGTGGCAAGCGGTTGGAGAGTGTACCCCTTACGCACGATATGGTGAAAGTGTTGAGTCTGTCATGGAGCAAATTTCTAGCTGGAGCCCCGAGCTTGAACATATGTCGCCTTTCCAAGCAAAGCAGCAGTTACAAATGATGCCTGCTGGCGCTGCTCGAAATGCGGTAGATTGCGCTCTATGGCAGCTTATCGGACAAATGGAGGGGAGCCGCTTTCCTGCCCCTTATTTTGATATTTCACCAACGATTGAAACGGCGATGACAGTGTCAATTGGTGACGTAGAGTCAATGGCTAAACAAGCTAGAGATTACGCAGAACAAGGTGCTACCCTGCTAAAAGTTAAGCTGGATGCAGAGCAAGTGATTGAGAAAGTCGCGGCGGTGCGTCAAGCCGCGCCAAAATGCAAAATCATTCTTGATGCCAATGAAGCTTGGTCAGAGTTAGATCTTGATGAGCTATTTACGATGCTCACGCAATACGATATTGCCATGATCGAGCAACCACTTCCTTCAAATAACGACGCTAGGTTAGCCGACGTCACGCACCCTATTCCATTATGCGCCGATGAAAGCTGCCACACAGCAGAACACCTTTCCGAGCTGATTGGACGTTATGAAATGATCAATATAAAGCTTGATAAAACAGGGGGGCTCACCGAGGCACTTGAGCTAGAAAGCAGAGCAAGAGCGCTAGGGTTCTCGGTTATGGTGGGATGTATGCTTGGTTCATCTTTGGCAATGAAGGCGGCCCTACCTATCGCGACCAGAGCAGAAATCGTCGACTTAGATGGGCCAGTGTTGCTCGGCCAAGACGTAGAAAATGGTCTCACATACTTGAACGGTACTTTACGCTTATAATCACTCCCAACAAAAAATAAAGGCAGCCTATCGCTGCCTTTATTTGTTTTATTAATTAAGCCTTATCCATCAAAAGACATTCCAATTTGGCTGAGTTTGGTTTTGAATTCATCAACGCTAGACGCTTCGTATGTTGGTGAGCCGTTAAAGTAGCGTGGTTTCTCAGGCAACATGGCATTTTTGAGTGCTTTCTCTTGGTCGATATCATCATGATAAACAGTGACTCGATTGGGAATATCCTGCTGGAATTTCGCCATTATGTTCTCCTTTTCAGCTGACGTTGTACCACTTTAAGCTTAGGAAGAGGTCGGCTGCTGTCAAAGTTAACTTTGGGAGCAAAAAAACCAACAGCCTAGTAAATAATGACTTGAAATCAGATAGTTATAAGAAAAAACCATCAATAACACTGCTCACAGAGATTGTAATTCTGTGAGCCTTTCCCCAGTAGAATTGGTAACGTCACTCTAGTTTGCAGACAAAAATGCAGGAATGATGTATTCCTTCATCATCTCATGATTTGGTGTAGGGCCAGAAAAGTGATTGGCTGTTCTCGCCACCACAAGGTTGAGCTCATCAACAATCGCCACCACTTGACCACCATAACCAAGTCCATAAGTAATCGGATAAACAGTGCCATCGATAAAGGCATCACTCGTCCACCAGTAGTAGCCGTAACTGTGCGGCCCTACGCCAGTTGAAACATACCCTTTAACCGATTGTTCTATCCATTGCTGTGAGACAATCCGCTTGCCATGCCATTGACCTTTCTGTGCGACTAACTGGCCGAGCTTAAGCATGTCTCTCGGACGTAAATAAGCGCCACCAGCAGCGTTACTGACCTCGCCATTTTGCTTCATTAAGTACGCGCTTTGCAGACAGAGCTTATTCAAGCCTTCTTCACGTAGCACACCGGAAAGATTGTCATGGCCGCTCTTGTCAGCAACGACCTGACCAACCACCGTCACCAAACCACCATTGTAGCGGAACTGCTCACCCGGCTTGCTAATCAGCTCTCTATCTAGAATAAAATCGATTGGTTTAATACTCGCGATTTCTTGCTGACGGACATTGTTCGGGTCTTCATAAGGAATGTTCCACTCATCCCAATCAAGACCTGCTGACATAGTTAAGAAATGGTGCATGGATAACTGCGCCTTGTCCCCTTTTAGTAGTGCGCTGTAATTTGGCATTAGCTCGGCCATTTTGGCCTCTGAACCTGAGATCAATTCATCTTGAATGGCGGCTCCCAATGCCAACGATGTTAGGCTTTTGGTAATCGACTGGATCATATGGGGGAATTCTGGCTGCCAACCATTAAAATACTCTTCGACAACCAACTTGCCATCTTTAGCGATCAAAAGGCTATTGGTGTCAGAATACTTAGAACCTTGTTGCTGCGAAGCCTCAATAAGCCCCTTGATCAAAGAACGGTCAAAAGCGACTTTGGTTGCACGTTTCCAGTCATTATGTGGGCAAGTTTGCGATGAGCTAATCGAGTCCCAAAAAGCATCATCAAACAGCGTCGCAATACGCTCCTCGTCAGGCAAATCCTTAATTCGACCAAAAGTCATGCTGAAGCTGTTGTAGTTTAGCTTGCCTGATTGGTATTCCCCTGAATCGAGATGGTAGAAGTTACCACTTAAGCCGAGTTCCGGGTTAACTGCTTTAAACTCCGCGTTGTCGTTCACAACAATAGGAACGACTCCCCACATACTGTAGAGGTACTGCTGGTCACCTTGCTCGTAGAAATAGACATTCTGTGCATCTGAGACGCCTGCTTCATAGGTTCCATGATGAGCATCATCAGGCGCAGCGAATAAAGGATGGGCAAACAACACACTAAAACCAGTGACAGCGATGGCTTTTATGTGACGAGTAATACGACATTTAGCTGTAAGCATAAGCCTAACTCCATTTTGAAATCACTTCGCTCACACTCTATAAAATCCAACATAAATACAATAGGTTAGAAATCGTGATTGCGACAAAGACCTCACTATGTATAGGGTATAAACCTATCTTTCTTAAATCTAAAACAGAGTAATTGAACTGGAAGCAAATATGCCATTAAGCTCACACTTTCAAACACTACGCCCCAAATTAAGCAGCTAGGGATGAGTTAACCTTGTAGCGATTAAACTAGCCTAAATAAACCGACTTTATTAGCGCTAACCTTGATGAAAAAGCACAATATCTATCAAGTCTTCACCCGACTCTTTGGCAATAAAAAACAAGTCAATTTACCTTGGGGCACCCTAGAGGAAAATGGCGTTGGCAAATTCAGTGACTTCACCGACACGGCATTAGATGAAATACACAAACTCGGTATCACTCACATTTGGTATACCGGTGTCCCTCATCACGCTTTAATTAATGACTATTCAAAGTATGGCATTAGCCAAGATCACCCGAGTATTGTCAAAGGGCGTGCAGGATCTCCATACGCGGTCAAAGACTATTACTCCGTCAATCCAGACTTGGCCGATGACCCAGCGAATAGACATCATGAGTTTGCTGAGCTCATTAAACGCACCCATAACGCCGGAATGAAAGTGATCATCGATATTGTGCCCAACCATATCGCTCGTGTTTATCAAGGTTTAAATAATCCAATCGGTGTCGACGATTTTGGCGCTGGTGACAATACCGAGGTTGAATATCACCGTGACAATAACTTTTACTACATCCCGCAGCAGGCATTTGAGCTTCCCGATGCACTAACGCAGTTTCCGCCGCTTGGTGGGGAACAGCACCCTCTGCTGAAGGAGCCTTACCTTGAATCCCCGGCGAAATGGACGGGCAATGGCTCTCGACTCGCGAAACCGAACCATGATGATTGGTATGAGACCGTTAAGGTCAACTACGGCATTAAGCCTGATGGCACCAAAGACTTTGATACCTTGCCGGATGAGTTTCGAACTTTACCTTCGCAGCAGCACCACCAGTTCTGGTTAAATAAATCGGTACCCGATTCATGGCGCAAGTTTCGCGACATCACTCTCTATTGGCTAGAACAAGGGGTTGATGGATTTCGCTATGACATGGCGGAGATGGTGCCCGTTGAGTTTTGGAGCTACCTAAACGCATCCATCAAGTATCACAACCCTGACGCGTTATTAATGGCAGAGGTATACCAACCCGAGCTCTATCGTGACTATATCCAGCTTGGCAAAATGGATTACCTCTACGATAAGGTCGATCTTTACGACACCTTAAAAGCCATTATTCGCGGCCAAGCATCCACCGCAGAGATTGGCCGAATTGAATATCAACTGCGCGATATTGAGCATCACATGCTGCATTTTTTAGATAATCATGACGAGCAAAGACTCGCTTGCTCTGAGTTTGCCGGCAGCGGCGAAAACGGTAAGCCCGCAATGTTGATTTCAGCATGCTTATCTTCTGCCCCAACGATGATCTACTTCGGTCAAGAAGTGGGAGAAAAGGCGGAAGAAAATGCAGGCTTTGGGCTTCCAACGCGCACATCCATTTTTGATTACATCGGCGTACCCGCTCATCAGAGATGGATGAACGATGGGGCTTTCGATGGCGGTCTGTTAAGCCAAAGTGAAAAACAGCTAAGAGAGTACTATCAAACGCTGCTTAACCTAGCGTTAAACCATTCAGCGTTGACTGGGGAATATCATGATTTGTATGCGGCTAACTATGATAACTTCGGTCATATGCAGGACAAACTGTATGCCTTTGCACGCTCAGATAGCCATCAAGCACTCGTTATTGCCACTAACTTTAGCGGCAATCAAGCATGCGAAATCGAATTGATTCTACCAAAAGAACTTATCGCTCATTGGCTGTTAAACGATGGCGACTACACCTTGCGTGATAAACTCAACCAATGCAATCACCAACTTGTCGTTAAGGCGGGAGAAGGACGAATTGCATTGCGCTTTACACCACTGGCAACCCTATTTCTTTGCCTGCCTCTCCCTGCTTAATGACAGCCGTTAAAGCATGGTTTCAATCTGCTCAAGTGTCGCTTGGGCAGATTGATAATCTATTGGTAACCCGACGATGCCAGACTCAGTTTGCAGAAACAGCGAGGGAAAGCTATTCCCACCAATACTGCGCGCAAAGCGCAGCTCTTGAGCAAATGCATGATTGAGTTCGGGTGAACGATAGTCTTGTTCAAACTGCGTGGCATCTAAGCCGATTTCTTTCGCCACTGAGATAAGCACATCACTATCACTTGGGTTTCTCGCCTCTAGGTAGTAGGCCGCCTGAATCGCCTCAACCATTTGCTGCTCTGCATTTTGCTTGCGGGCTGCCAATGCCGCACGGCAAGAAGGATACGTCGAACGCCTAGGCGTGCATTGGGTCCAGAAATCGTAGTTAAATTCGGTACCAAGGTAGTTTTCAATCTTTTTCCAATAAGAAGCGATCTGCTGTTTCATGGCTTCAGGCATCGGCTCATCTGAGTCTGGTGCTAAACCGCCCACCACATATTGCACTGCTAATTTATCTTGCAGCGCAGCCATGATCTGCGTCCAAACGGGTTTATACCCCCAGCACCAAGAACACATAGGGTCATAGACGTAGTAGAGTTTATTGGCCTGATTCATGAGTTTTTTCCTTTTGGTCAGCATCGTTCCAGCATACTTCGAGTTGAGTATTTCACTCTACTAACGAGCGCCAAAAAGTGCGTCATCATCACCATAAATTGGTAAATTGACTCTGCATTGCGCGGCTAACAGGCAGTTTTTCATTACCCACCATCACCACCATTTTTCCAGTAATCACTTTCTTGACCTTTTCTATCGCCGAAACATTCACAATCGTTGAGCGATGAATCTGCCAAAATTGATTCGGGTCGAGCTGCTGAATCAGCTCCTTGAGAGAGGTTCTGAGCAAGTATTCTGTTGTTTTGTTGCCACTCTTAGCAAAAACAGAGACGTATTTATCTTCCGCTTTAAAATAGAGTACATCTGTTACAGCAATAAGGTGGATATCATCGCCTTTACTTGCGCGTAACCAGCTCAGATAGCTTGGCGTATTTTGGCTACCAAGCTGCTGTATTTGATTGATAAGCGCAGAGACATCTGGCTGAGAGGATGGCGCCTGCTGACTATTCAAGCGACGTTTAAGCTTATCGACACATTGATCAAGGCGTTGTTCAGACAAGGGTTTAAGCAGGTAATCGGCGGCGTTGGCTTCGAACGCTTGTAAAGCATATTCATCGTAAGCGGTGACAAAAACAACTTGAGCCTCGCTGCCACTCTTGGCAATGGCTTTCGCCGCTGACATGCCATCGAGCTGAGGCATTTTGATATCGAGAAATATCACCTCTGGTTGATGCTGTTCGATGAGTTCAAGCGCCTCTTGGCCGTTTTTCGCTAAACCGACAATATCTAACTCAGGCCACGCATCAGCAAGGAGCTTATTAAGATGATGGCGCAACAATGGTTCATCATCTGCGATAACTGCGCGGTACCCCTTATCCACCATAACTTTACTTCCCTATACGCGTAAGCTTTCAGCCGGAATACAAATCGACGATATCACACCACCAAGGTGAGATTGCTTTATCGACAACTCTGCACTTTCCCCATACAACGCTGCGATTCTTTCTCTGGTATTTTGTAAACCAATACCATGGCCGCTGCTATTTTGGGTTTGAGTTAATCCTACACCAGAGTCGTTGACCTCTATGCATACAAGCTGTTCTTTTTGTGAGACTTTTATATCAATTTCACCGCCATCAACCTTAGGTTCAATCCCATGCTGAATGGCATTTTCTACCAAGGGTTGGATCAGTAACGGCGCTAACATCATTGGTTCAGTAAGCTGATTATCAATTCGGTATTCTAAACGGTCACCTAAGCGAATCTTTTGAATCGCAAGATACGCATCAACCAAACTCAGTTCAGCGCCAACCGATGAGTTTTCTTGACGACTGTTGATTAACGCCCCTCTAAGCAGCTCGGTGAGCTTGTCTAGCATATGCTGCGCCGCTTTTGGGTCATGACTGATCAAGGCGTTGACGTTGGCGAGCGTATTGAACAAGAAATGAGGCTCAATTTGACTCTGCAATTGACGTAACTGACTTAGCACCAAAGCTTTTTCTTGCTCGGATTGTAGTCGCTTGGCTTTCTCTAACTCTTTTTGCGCCAGCAGCTTTTGTTCATAAATGTAAAAGTATGAAAAGCAGGTAATAGTGAAAATCAGGCCGAGAACCGCGATCGGTTTTAGCTGACTCAATTCACTGAAGTTATCGTAACTATTGAGCCAAAAGTAAGCATTTGATGTCCCGACTAACATCGCAATCGTCAACGAAAAGAGGTTAACTAATCTTGCGGATAAGTCAGGCTTCCAACGACTAATAGTAATGGAACCAACAACAGAGCTAAAACCATAGCCGAGACTGATCACAAGGTGCTCTATGTACGCACTTGGCCATATTGTCTGAGTGACAAAAGCAATGACGGCACAAAAAGCGGCTGTGTATACAAAACTCTTCATTACCTCTAATCTTGTGTTGCACTGTGTCGCCATTAGAACTTCCCTTTTAGGTTTATAAAAATCATACGCTTATCAGGTAGATTTGCATACAACGAGTCGCTATCCCCTGTCATAAAACGTGCTGCAAACTCAGCAACAAACGACGCGGAACCGGAGTCATAGAATGCATATTCAAGCCACTGGGTCGCAATAACACCTTGGTCTTGTGGCGAGTAAAGCACGTCAAACGTTGGAGTCAGATCGCCTAGCCACAACCAGTCACGCGACCAATCCCATTGGCTCCAACTGCTTGAATCAAGCGACCAATGAAACATGATGTTGTGTTCAACTAAATTGGCATTGTTTAGGCCTTGCGCATATGAGTTCGCCAGTGAAGCCCACGTTTGAGTAGCTGTCAGCTGTTCGACGCGTTCAAAACCATTCTGCCAGTCACTTTTTCCCCAACTTCTGCTGTCATACCAATACTCTAAAATGACGTTATTTCCGATAGCATTAGCCCAGTTCAAACCAATCAATGCTTGATAACCATTTTTCTCTGTCTCTAGCGATACTGGCTGATACAATGACGATTGTTGATAGCCAAGATACTTTCTTTGATACAGCGCCGAGCCATGAACCGACCAAGCTGGATCAAGCACAGTTACCACAGACCCGCCGACTAAACCTTCACGAACGTCATCATAGTAAACCAGTGCCTGCCACTCAGAATCGTCCAATAACGCGTAGCGACGAAGGCCTACCCCTTGCTGCTCCGAAGCTTGCTCTAACTCGCTGCCTTCTTGCTGGGTCCAACTCGAATCGGTGTAGACCAGTGACCACTCACCCGCCATATCAAAGTAAGAGGCCATCGCGGTGCCCGTGCCTTCTTCAACCTGTATGCCTACGGGATTACGACGGTACGGTTTAAACACATCGAGCGGTCGATAGCCATAACCAACACCCCAATCGAGTCGAACCTTACCTAAGGTCACATCGACATTGCTATCAAACACGCTACCTTGCCAAAACAGTTCTTGAACAATCAGTTCATCATCGTATGACCGTTGCGAGTCCGAGTGATAGATGTCATTGGCTTTCAGTGCCACTAAACCCGTCACTCCGTAACCCTCAAACTGAACATCAAGCAGCGCATCAACCACTTGGCTGTTGGATGCTGCCGCTGCGCCCAGTAGTTGTGAATCTCGATGGTTTGTGGTGCTGGCACTTAGCATGTAATCCCAAGCGAATGTCACTGGTTGGCCATAACTTGAAGCTGACCAGATGAGCCCAGCGACGCACGCTGCTTTGATCTTCATTTATAGCTCCGACAATGCGTTACGAGTTAAGTAAGCTGGGTTGTAGTACTTGTCATCTAACGCAGCGTCGGTCACCTCTTGGTACTCAATCACGGTCTTTTTCGCCGGTTGGATCTGATCAAGTAAGGTCATAGCCACGACACGCGTTTGGCCATCGCGCTCCCCTTGCGTAAACCAAGCTTGTTTTGCCAGTTTTCCTGAGCGCAGATAAAGATCCGCTTTAACCGGGAAATCGTTGGCTTGATTGAGCCATAAATCGATTCGGTGGTAACTCGCCCCTTTAGTGGTCGCCTTCAGCTGCAGTTGATTGGTTTCGATTTGTTGCCCTTCAGATTCAACCATTTCGGTAGTAATTAGGCTCGGTTGATAATCTTCGCTCCAAGTTAGGGTCGAGATATCCCCCACCGACGCCTCGCCTAACAGCTTCTGCATCGGCGTAATACGAATTGGGCGGCGACTTTTTGGCATCACTAACCAGTAGTTATCACCAAGCATTAGCATTTTCTGCCCTGCTTCGACTTGCGACTTGAACAGAACTAGAGATTCTCGGTTTGGTCGTGTGTATACGCTGTATTGACGGGTTTTGTCTAATTGCTCGTTCTCGTACAAGCTCACCAATGACACCACTTTGGCCGACTTAGATTCTAAGCGGTATTTATCAGCATTCTTGACCATCTGCTCAACATCACTGGCATACACGGTTGAGGTAACTGTTGAGGTAAGTAAGGCGCTCAACACTAGAATAGATTGAATTCGATTAAACATAGATAAGTGCCTCGGTGATTGGTTTTTTAACGCCTTTTGATGCCGACAACCATGCCGCTGCCACGCAGATCAGCAGTACGCCTAACGCCGTTACAGCAAATAACTCAAGAGAGAAATAGATGTTAAGTGGATATCCGTCGCTGCGCCCTGGTGGCGGTGGCATTTGCACATCAACCATCATTAGTAATCCGCTGGTTAACAAGCTTAATAGTCCACCGATGGCTGCCCCAATTAAAGCTAGCAAGGCTGACTCTTTGACAAAGCCTAAAACGATCTCTCGAGGGTAAGTTCCAAGCGCTGACAGCGTACCAATTTCACGAGTGCGTTCTGTCACAGACATGGTCATAGTGTTGAAAAGTGCCACGAAAACCACCATTGCCATCACCGCGCCCATGATGCCAAAGATACGGTCATACAAGTCTTTGACTTTGGTGTAGAAGAAGGCACGCTCTTGCCAAGGGGTCACTTCAACCGCTTGTGATAAGTCAACTTGAGCCAGAGTTTGCTCAACCCAAGATTGCATCGTGTTCGTTAAGGCAGTATCGAATAAGAACACCGATAAGGTGCTGACTTTATCGCTAGATAACAGTTCTTGCGCCGAAGTCACGTGAATATACAGCTGACGCTTATCGAGCTCCGGCACACCTGTAGAGTAAATACCGCGCACTTTGTAGTCATACGCGTTCAATGCGCCATCACTGGTGGTTGCTAATAACGTCACCCAATCCCCCGGCTGTACACTTAAGTTTCTTGCTAGATCGACACCTAACATCACTTGCGGCTCACTTGGGTCATAACTCGATGATTGAGGACTCGACAATGTTTTACCTTCACGCACATCAAGGAACGGCCCTTTCATATCGAACTCACGCTCGTTGACGCCAATACCAACAAAGATGGTCGATTTACTGCCATTAGACACTAAGCCCGTGAAGTCTATTCTTGGCTGCACGCCGCGCACGTGTTCATTGGCGATAAGCTGCTGGGTAATACTCGCTGAGCCTGCTAATCCATTTGCGAGCGGCATCTCTTCATCTTTTTCAAAGTAGTCTGGCTGACTAATGGTTAGATGCCCTGTATCGCGAGCGGTCGATTCTTTCAGTGAGTCATAGGTATATAGACCAAAGCCACCCGCCGATGTAAGAGCAAAAATCGCAATCGCTACGATCAAGATGGATAAGGTGCTACGACGTCCGTTTCTCTTCAGGTTAAGAAAGGCAATGCGTAGTGAGTCTGGAATTAACTTGCCCATTTGATTGCCTCCTCATTTATGCGGCCATCAACAAGATCAATCGAACGGTCACAGTGCAACGCCATACGCGAGTCATGGGTGGCGACCACAAACGTCGTGCCCATTTGATGACCTAAGTTTTTCATCAAATCAATCACGATTCCTGCGGTGCGGCTATCTAGGCTGGCGGTGGGTTCATCGGCAATCACAAGCTGTGGTTTATGGACCAAAGCTCTTGCTATTGCGACTCTCTGCTGCTGACCGCCCGACAAGTTATCTGGTCGATGATCTTTAAAATTTGCTAATCCAACTTGCTCTAACAACTCACTCGCCATCATCTTTTGCTCTTTGACTGAGTAGCCATTTAGCATCAATGGATAGGCGACGTTTTCCCAAGCAGTCATTACTGGCACAAGGTTGAATTTTTGAAACACAAACCCGAGCTGAGTTCGACGCGATAACGCTGCTTGCTTAGGATCTTTGGGGTAAGCCTTGCCTGATAGTGAGATTTCTCCCTGATAGTCCATATCAAGTAACCCTAAAATATTGAGCAATGTACTTTTGCCTGAACCTGAAGGGCCACATAGAGCGACCATCTCACCTTGCTTGATCTCGCCGCTGACTTGATTAAGGGCCGCAACTTGCTGCTGACCCATCTGATACTGCTTACTGATCTGGTTAAACTGAATCATAACGCCCCCTTAAGCAGCTTTATCGACAATGGCTTGAGCTTGAATCGTCATTGGGTGATTGGCATTGTGCGCTTGCATTTCAGCGAGCCATTTTTGCGCTTGCGGCTTATCTTCTGCACGCAAAGCAGCCTGAATGGCGTAGATATAAACCCATGAAATGGCATCGTAATGTTGAGCTGAGAAAGACTCATCTGAAAGAAGCTCAAGGAAGATGTCATAACCACGGTCAAAATGATTAAACATGTCTGGCAACGAGGTAAAGGTTGCGCCTGCGATTGATTTAGCCAGAAGCGATTCAGGTAGACCCTGACGAATTTGCTGGCTTTCAAGTGGCGTTGATTGGCTATTAAGTAAATCAAGCCCTTTACTGATTGTCGCAAGACCTTGCTCGGTGTATTTCATCTTATTCCAAGGCATGAACGCATCACGTCCCATTAGTGTTTGAGTGCTGCCCAAATACACCAAACTAAGCGGATCCGCGCCGTCACTTTTTATCTGCTCATCCAACTGCTGATAAACAAGCTCAACTTTGTCCTCATCCCCTTCAGCGGCCATATTGTACTGAGCAATGATTGCTTCTGAAGGTGCGGCGAGCGCCTGCGTGACTGTCAGTAAACTTACGGCGAATAGACTTGCTAACGTATTGGTTTTCATCTGAATCTGTCCTTGTCTGTTTTGATGCTGTAACAATACTCCGGACAAAAACAACTCGCTGATGATTGCGATAAACGGGCAATTTAAGGAGTGAATGGAAGAAATATGGATTGAATGGTGTTAATTGTTCAACTCATCACCGTGCAGATGTGGCAATTCGTCACTATGATCGTTAAAGTAGCCGGTAATTTGCTGTGGCTCCTTACAGATACAGGAGCAGAAATAAGAGAACATTATGATGATCAAAGACGACCGAATTATTTCGGATTTGGAAGAGCTAGAATCGTTTCTGGTGGCGGTTGAAAGTGGCATGCTAGGTCTAAACAATGCTGCAGGTATCGTATTGGCAACAAGTAATGCCGACGGTCGCCGCTTTGTCGCAGTATTAGACGACAACAACCAACTGTTGTTAGGCCGCTGGGTAACGGAAGAAGTGTTCCAAACTGGCCAAGACTTAGTGAAAAATGGCCCAAAGCGCAAGCACTAAACCCAATAGATAAAAGGAGCCGACATTGGCTCCTTTTTTGTTTTCACTTTCCCGATGTTTTACTAGCTATAGCTATCTATCAGGATTTAAAGCGGCAAACTCAATGCTATTATTTTGCTGGCGGTGTTCCTTCAGCATTTGAAACAACAGCATCAATTTGAATCAATGCACCTGACTGAATTTTTTCAACACCAATCACTGTTCTCGCAGGCAGCTTACCATTGAAAAACGTCGTGTATACTTCATCAACCATATTCAGGTCAGCCATGTCGGTTAGCTGAATATTAACCTTCACCAAGTCATCCATTTCATGGCCAATGCTTTCAACGATGGACTTAATGTGAGTTAGACACTGCTTAGCCTGCTCACCAGTATTCCCCTCAACAAGATTCCCTGTCTGTACATCGACTGGAAGCTGAGCTGAGATATGGTTGTAGTGAGAGAAAGCAACAGTTTGCGTTGAAAGCGTGCTAGTCGGTGCTGAATCCGTATTGTTCGCACGAATCACAATCCCGTGTCTATCTTCCACTTCTTGTGGTGGTGTGCCGTCGCCATGAGAAATCACTGCATCAATTTGAACCAATGCGTTCATAGGCAGGCCCGCCGCTTGGGTAACTGTACGCGCTGGAACATAAGCTACACTGCGAGCGATAGCCGAATCAGGGAAGAAAGTCATGTACACTTCGTTCACTAGTTCAATGCCGGCAAGGTCTGTTACCTGAATGCCCACTTTAACAATATCGTCAAACGGCACATCAATACTTTCTAAAACAGTCTTTAGGTTACGCAAACATTGAGCAGTTTGAGCCTTGATTCCACCTTCAACCAAAGCACCTGTACTAGGGTCAATTGGCAGCTGCGCAGATAAGTTGTTGTAGTGCGAGAACGCAACCGAATGAGTCGATGTCACGCTTGTTGTCACACTATCGCAGTTTCTTACCTGTTTAATCAACGCGCATGGTTCTTGAGGCTGAGTACCTTCACCGTTAGAGATTAAAGCGTCAACCTGGATCAGTGCATCACTGTTTGGTAGTTCAGCCACTGCAGACACTGTTTTAGTTGGGAAGTATTCCGTAAAGAAGGTCGTCATCACTTCATTTACCGCTTCTGCATCATCAATGTTCTTGAGGAATACGTTAACTTTAACCACATCATCCATCACGTGCTCAATGCTCTCTACGATAGATTTGATGTTTTCAAAACACTGCTTAGCTTGCGCCTTGATGTCCCCGACCACCAGCTCACCACTTGTTGGATCAATCGGCAGCTGTGCCGAAATATTGTTGTAGTGAGAGAAAGCAACACTTTGAGTAGATAGTGCATTGATTGGCGCTTGGTCTGTATTTCTAGACAGCTTAATGATCTTACCGCTCATGATGATAGGTATCCTTATAATAGATTTGTAGGGTATTTTGATAGTTATTATTTAGGGCTTATCTTTCTAAGAGAACTGATGGTAATTCAAGGCTATTTTCGTGAGTGTGATGAAATTCAAAATTCAATTTTACTAGCACCCCTGCACTCTTTGGATAATTAGTCAGGGCAAGACTAATTATCCAAACAAGCTAGGCTAAATCTCACTATATTTCTTTAACAAGCGTATTCATTCTCTAAAAATGAATATATAGCATTTAAAATATGCGGTTTATTTAAGATGAAATGTTCAAATGTGACGGCGGCTTCACAACATACTAAACAAACGAGTAGCTCCCCACCAAATAGAGTGCTTTGATAACCGCATTTAGTGAATAGATTTTTGTGTGAAATATCGTAGATACAAAAAAGCCGACTTTACGTCGGCTATTTAAACAGTCTCTCTACATTCACCCCAAAGACTTAACAACAGTGGCTCTGATATTCGCCACCATCAAATGTACTGAGAGCATGTGGACGTTATTTATTTCTTGTTAATAGTCAGTGCGGTATCAAAGGGCTTTGTTGCGTAATTCGATGGAACTAAATCAGGAAGTTACGATCTGATCGGCTACATCAGTTAATCATCGTAGCC
>NZ_JBHZSA010000012.1:0-93878 GCF_043642085.1 Vibrio hepatarius
GGCCTGCCGCCAGCGTTCAATCTGAGCCATGATCAAACTCTTCAATTTAAGATTTTGTTCGGCTCAATGAATACTGACTTCAAAACTACTGTGTAATTTTAAAGCTATTATCGTTCCAACAGAACGATAATGAATTGACTGTGCCAAATAATCCCTCTCTATAAAGAAAGTAATTATTCGTATTGGTCACTTCGTTTCATTGAAACCTAATTTGAAACCGCTCTTTATTAAGAGAAATTTCTAATTGGATTATCATCAACGAGTGCCCACACAGATTGATAGGTTTATATTGTTAAAGAGCTTTTCTTTAAGAACTAAGCGTTAGCGCTTTCTCTCAAAGTGGACGTGCATTTTAGCGATTCAGACTTCAGTGTCAAACACTTTTTTGAAGTTTTTCTTAAAATCTATTTTGAAGAAGTTAAGTAGCTAAATTGTCTTATTCATCCTACCGACTTATCGCTGAGGCCTTGTGGCGTCTGCCGTGTCAGTGGATGCGCATTATAGGGAGTTCAGACTTAAGCGCAACCCCTTTTTCAAAAAAAAATGAAAAAAATGAGCGTTCGTTGAATTTATATTCAAAACCAAACAAAAAGGGAGCAAAACGCTCCCTTTTTCACCATATTTACTGGGTTTTAAATAAATGCATACGCATCAGCAAACATTCTTTCTGCTTGCGCCTGCTTATTTAAAGTGAATTGCTCTCTTGCAGCACCCGCCATTTCAAAACGGCCTGCTATATAGATATCAAATTCAGCCAGTGAGTCAAAATCTTGTTCAACCGCTTGAATTACATTGCCAGTCTTACCAGCCCACTCACTTGGCGCTTCTTCTACTACTGGCACAAAGTGCACATTGTTATGCTTCGCGGCGATCTCTTCTAATTCAGATTTCGCATACAGTTGGCATTCATCACGGCCACCCCAGTATAGGTGGATATCATTGTTTAGCTCTTGCGCCACACAGTGATCCAAAATTGAACGTACATAACTAAAACCAGTACCACCAGCGATAAGTAATAGTGGACGCTCACTCTCTTCTTGTATCCAAGCATCACCATGAGGAGCATCAATCGTGATCTCTCCATCTTGCTCAAGAGCGGCTTTCATTGCTTCCACCACTTCTAGCGCGTAAGCATTTTGCTCTGCGGCACCAATATGTAGTTCTAGCTCACCTTCATGGCGACATGGACTGCTCGCGATAGAGAAAGGTCTTTTATCCTTTTCTCCCATCACAACCATTAGGTACTGACCCGCTTTAAAGTCCACTGGGCTTTCTGGGTGTAATAATATTTGGTAAGTATTGCAAGCCAACGGCTGAATCGACTTTACTTTGCATTGAATAGTCATTTTGTTCCTCTTACTTACTCTTCAAAAGTAAGCACTAATTTACTTTCTGCGAAGGCTTGGCAAGCAAATATCCATCCTTGTTGTTGCTCTTTATCAGTGAGCATTGGTTCAAGGTGATAAGAGACTGTTCCTTCTAGTTTACGACACAAACAGGCAGCACATGCACCAACCTGGCAACGGTGTGGAAAATTAATATTATTGTTGAGCGCGGCTTCCAGCACCGTTTGTCCATCCTGCACTTCAAATTCTAGGTTATCAGGCTGCAAGATGACGGTATGCTTCATAGGATACCCAACTTATCCCAGAACGCATCGATTTTCGCTACGAGTTGAGGATCTTTCTTGATAGGTGTGCCCCATTCTCGAACAACTTCTTCACCTTCGACTTTATTGGTCGCGTCTAGTACTAAACGTGAACTATTTTTCTCGAAAGCTGATACTTGTTTCGTGTCTCGAGCAGGATCCATTCGAGTGGTGATCGCCCAGATAATGTCATTCCAATCTTTAGCGTTCACGTCACTATCACAAACAACAACAAACTTGGGTGCTCCTCGTTCTAGAAGAAACAGCTCAACCTTTTCGGCCAGTTGTTGTGATTGCCCTCCGGACTCTTTTTTCATCGTTACAATAGCAAAACTGTTATTCTCTGCTGTCGATGGAATATAGATATCAACGACTTCTGGATTTTGGGCGATAAAAGTATCTAGTTCGAATTGGGTTAGTTGAGGGCTTTGTTCACCGCCCTGCTCTGAACCCACCAACTCAGCTTCCCACTTAATGGTTGCATCTAATCCCATCTTAGAGCCAAGGCCAACCACTGGTGAGGCAAAATCAAGAGAGTCAATTGGCGTATTCTCAATGAACAAGGTATCTCGCACTGGGTCCATATGTTCTGTCATCGCTTTAACGACATCATCCCAGTTACGTGCATCGACTTTTTCATCACACACAACGACAAACTTGGTGTACATGAATTGACGCAAGAAAGACCATACTCCCATCATCACGCGTTTAGCGTGACCTGGGTATTGCTTCTTCATCGTCACTACAGCCATTCGGTACGAACAACCTTCCGGCGGAAGATAGAAATCTTCTATCTCTGGGAACTGCTTTTGCAGGATCGGCACAAACACTTCGTTAAGCGCAACCCCTAATACCGCTGGCTCATCAGGTGGGCGACCAGTGTAGGTGCTGTGGTAGATAGGGTCTTTACGCATGGTGATATGAGTAATGGTAAACACATGGTGCTTTTCTTTCTCATTATAATAACCAGTATGGTCACCATATGGACCTTCATCGGCAAACTCGTTTGGATCGATATAACCTTCCATCACAATCTCAGCACTAGCTGGGACTTCTAGGTTGTTACTGATCGATTTGACCACTTCCGTTTTACTTCCACGCAGCAAGCCTGCAAATGCATATTCCGATAACGTGTCTGGTACCGGGGTTACTGCGCCGAGAATCGTTGCTGGGTCGGCACCAAATGCGACCGAAACAGGGAAAGGTTCACCCGGGTTGGTTTCCATCCAATCACGTAGATCCAATGCACCGCCTCGGTGAGCAAGCCAACGCATGATAATCTTGTTCTTAGCAATTTTCTGCTGACGATAGATACCTAGGTTTTGGCGTTTTTTGTTTGGACCTTTAGTTACCGTTAAGCCCCAAGTAAGCAGTGGCGCAACATCGCCAGACCAACAGCTCATTACCGGAACTTTATCAAGATCGACTTCATCCCCTTGCCATACAATCTCTTGGCAAGCGGCTTTACGCAGTCGCTTAGCTGGCATATTCAATACCTGCTTAAAAACCGGTAGTTTATCCAGCGCATCTTTAAAGCCCTTTGGTGGTTCAGGCTCTTTTAAGTAGGCCAATAACTTACCTACTTCGCGTAGTTCTTTAACGTCTTGACGCCCCATGCCGATTGCAACACGCTCAGGTGTACCAAATAAGTTGGTCAACACTGGCATGTCATAACCAATCGGGTTTTCAAATAGGAGAGCGGGGCCACCTGCGCGCAGCGTGCGATCACTGATTTCAGTCATTTCATAATCAGGGTCAACAGGGTGAGAGATGCGTTTAAGCTTCCCTTCTTTTTCTAGATGAGCGATAAAATCGCGTAAGTCCTTAAAACTCATAGGCCTATTAGTGCACTGGTTAATCTGCAGGCAGTATAACAAAAAAGAGGAATCGACCGATCCCTCTTTTTATTGTGGTTATATCTCAAAATACTACTGACTGAGGACACTTAAAATCGCGCGGCTATGAACCCGCTGATTGCTACTTGCCAGCTCTTCTAGCCAGGAGGAGTAACCTTGACTCGCTAGCTCCCCAGCAATGAATTTAGCATCATCGGATGCGGCCATTCGAGCAATTAGAAAATCCTGAACCTCAGGAGACATTGGGCGTACTTTGGTTAACTCACTAATTGCACGTTCTTTAAGGCTGGGGTTACTCGCAGCTTGCATGACTTGGTTAAGCGAGAATTCATTCCCCACTCGCGCTAAACGCACCAACTCACGTTCACTATTAAAGTCTGCTTTCATAAGCCACAGTAGTTTATACACCTCAGCACTTTCACTCACTTGCGCCAATCTGACCATTACTTCCGATGAAGGTAACCAACTGGTGACCGCCTCCTGAGTTAACTGGTCAGTTAGTCCTTCAACCGCTTCTGGTGACAAGCTGTCTAGTTCACGTATCAAGAGTGCTTCACGAGCCTGAACCTGATATTCAGTACCCTTAAGCCAATCTTTGAGAATCAAATCTTTACGCTCAGCATCAAGTACAAACGCGAGAGTCGATTGATCTTGGTGCCATTGCTTAAGTAAGCGGTTAGCAATGGCTGGGTAATTAAAGGCTGGGACAGAAAACTCATAACCATCCCCTCTTTCCAATACTTGATAAGTAGGCACCATAGATTTTTGCTGCTCGACAAACAGCGCCATCTTAGGCGTTAAGATGAGATTCTGGTCTTCTATCTTTTTAAGTAGTAAGTAACGGGAAACTTCTTGGACAGGCAAAGCAAGCCTTTGCAGAGCAAAGTTGAGTCCATCAATATCATCTTCGACCACAAACTGAAGTAGTTCTGCGACCTTATCATGAACTTGTGACTCTTGAAGCCATTGCTCAACTCGCTGGGGCTGCATTTCCGTTGCAGTAGCGACTGGTACACCAATGAGTAGCGTTGCTGATAGGAGTACCGACGACAACATTCCTTGTTGCATGTTAACCTCCTTGTAACATTTATCTCATTGTGCTCGTTCTACTGAGATAATGCAAACAAAAACGCCACCGATAGCGGTGGCGTTCTATAAAATAGATTTTTCAGAATTTACTGACGACGCATCGCATCGAAGAACTCATCATTGGTCTTCGTCATTGCTAGCTTATCAATCAGGAATTCCATCGCATCGATCTCGCCCATTGGATGAACAATCTTACGTAGAATCCACATCTTCTGTAGCTCTTCGTTCTTAGTTAGTAACTCTTCACGACGAGTACCGCTGCGGTTGAAGTCGATTGCTGGGAATACACGTTTCTCTGCGATCTTACGGTTCAGGTGAATTTCCATGTTACCTGTACCTTTAAACTCTTCGTAGATAACTTCATCCATCTTAGAGCCAGTATCAACTAACGCTGTTGCAAGGATAGTCAAGCTACCACCCTCTTCAACGTTACGTGCAGCACCGAAGAAACGCTTAGGGCGGTGAAGTGCGTTTGCGTCTACACCACCAGTCAGTACTTTACCTGATGAAGGTACTACGGTGTTGTATGCACGAGCTAGACGAGTAATAGAGTCAAGCAGGATAACCACGTCTTTCTTGTGTTCAACAAGACGCTTCGCTTTCTCGATTACCATTTCAGCAACTTGTACGTGACGAGATGCCGGCTCATCAAACGTTGATGCGATCACTTCACCTTTAACCAAGCGCTGCATCTCTGTTACTTCTTCTGGACGTTCGTCAATAAGAAGTACCATCAACTCACAATCAGGGTGGTTATGGGCGATGCTTTGAGCAATGTTCTGTAGCAACATTGTTTTACCCGCTTTTGGCGGTGCAACAATCAAACCACGCTGACCTTTACCAATTGGTGAAGCCAGGTCAAGAACACGTGCAGTAATATCTTCTGTCGAACCGTTACCACGCTCCATCACCATACGCTCGTTAGCGTGTAGTGGCGTCAAGTTTTCAAATAGAATCTTGTTACGCGCGTTATCTGGTTTGTCATCGTTAACTGTATTGACTTTTAGTAGCGCAAAGTATCGCTCACCATCTTTTGGTGGACGAATCTTACCAGCAATTGAGTCACCTGTACGTAGGTTAAAACGACGAATCTGACTTGGAGAAACGTAAATATCATCTGGGCCAGCAAGGTATGAGCTGTCCGCACTACGTAGGAAACCAAAGCCGTCTTGAAGTATTTCCAGAACCCCATCGCCAAAAATATCTTCACCACTTTTCGCATGCGCTTTTAGGATGGCGAAGATAATGTCTTGCTTTCTTAGACGTGCTAGGTTTTCTAAGCCTAAGCTTTCGCCAAGTTTGACAAGATCAGACACAGGTCTGTTCTTCAGTTCTGTTAGATTCATAGTGGTGGATACTTGTTTAGTCAAAATAAGGATCTGTTTTTTGGTTAAGATGGATTTGGTCACAGGATCGACCAAGAAGAGAAAACTTGTTTAATTAACGTGCGATAAACTAGCACTAAATAGTAGCCTAGTCTAGATTTTGTTGGTATTCAAAAAACAAAACCGTGCACTATTCGATGCACGGTCTTATCTAACTATTATAGGTTAGCGTCTAGGAACTCTTTAAGTTGAGTTTTAGACAACGCGCCTACTTTAGTTGCTGCTACGTTACCATCTTTAAATAGAAGTAACGTTGGAATACCACGAATACCAAACTTAGGTGGAGTACCTGCGTTTTGGTCGATATTTAGTTTACCGATAGTGAGTTTGCCTTCGTACTCGTCTGCAATTTCGTCCAAAATTGGCGCAATCATCTTACAAGGACCACACCATTCTGCCCAAAAATCAACAAGAACTGGGCCTGCAGCGTTAATTACGTCGGCATCAAAACCGTCATCAGTTAGCTGCAAAATCTTATCACTCATCTTCCACTCCAATGTGTTTTTTCGGAACTGGTTGGATGATAACCAGTATTTAGATGCCCTATTGGAATGTATTTACTTTCGTATTGCAAGCTTAAGCTGATATTCTATAGCAATGAAAAAGACGCATATCACAGAGCAAAAGTTCGCCGATTTGGGCTTACACCCTCAAATTACTGAAGGTCTGGAGAAAAAAGGGTTCGAATTTTGTACCCCAATCCAAGCCTTGGCGCTGCCGGTACTGCTCACCGGCCAAGACATCGCAGGTCAAGCCCAAACGGGTACAGGTAAGACATTAGCCTTCCTGACTGCTACTTTTAACCACTTACTGACTACTTCTGAGCACGAAGGTCGTAAGCCAAACCAGCCGCGTGCAATTATTATGGCACCGACTCGTGAACTGGCGATTCAGATCTATAATGATGCTGAATCACTAGTCGCGAGTACAGGCATTAAAGCGGCACTTGCTTACGGCGGTGAGAGCTATGATAAGCAATTGACGAAGCTAGAAGACGGTGTGGATGTACTGATTGGTACAACCGGTCGTATTATCGACTTCTACAAACAGAAGGTATTTAACCTTAACCATATTCAAGCCGTTGTTCTTGATGAAGCTGACCGCATGTTCGATCTTGGCTTTATTAAAGACATCCGCTTCTTGTTCCGTCGTATGCCTGAGCCAAAAGAGCGTTTGAACATGCTGTTCTCAGCAACGCTGTCTTACCGCGTGCAAGAATTGGCATTCGAACACATGCACAACCCTGAGCATGTTGTGGTTGAGCCAGAAGTAAAAACGGGTCACCGCATTCAAGAAGAACTGTTCTACCCTTCAAATGAACATAAGATGTCTTTACTACAGACGCTTATCGAAGAAGAGTGGCCAGATCGCGCAATCATTTTTGCTAACACTAAACACAAGTGTGAATCTGTTTGGGGACACCTAGCAGCCGATGGACACCGTGTTGGTCTATTGACTGGTGACGTTCCACAGAAAAAACGTGAGCGTATCCTAGAGCAATTCACTAAAGGTGACGTCGATCTACTGGTTGCAACCGACGTTGCGGCTCGTGGCCTACATATCCCTCAGGTAACGCACGTATTTAACTTTGATCTACCAGATGACTGTGAAGATTATGTACACCGTATCGGTCGTACAGGTCGCGCAGGTGCAAGTGGTCACTCAATCAGCTTTGCTTGTGAAGATTACGCAATCAACTTGCCACCGATTGAAGAGTACATTGAGCACACAATTCCAGTATCCGACTACGACCCAAGTGCACTGATCGAAGAACTGCCTGCACCGATTCGCATGCGTTCTAATCGTCCGCAGCAGCAACGTCGTACCAATACTGGCGGTTCGCGTTCAGGAAATCGTCGTTCGAACCATCGCTCTCGCCCTCGTCAACAAAAGGATTCTTAAGTCGTCTATGAGCCAAGCAGTTTCATCTCCGCTTTACGCAGCCATCGACCTCGGGTCGAACAGTTTTCATATGCTCGTTGTGCGTCATATTGATGGCAGCATCCAAACTATGGCTAAAATCAAACGCAAAGTTCGCCTTGCCGCAGGTTTAGACGATACTAACGCGCTAAGCCTAGAAGCCATGCAACGCGGATGGGACTGCTTGAGTCTATTTGCAGAACGACTGCAAGACATTCCAACCGAAAACATCCGTATTGTTGGTACTGCAACATTACGTACCGCGACTAATGTGGATGTTTTTCTTGAGAAAGCGAATCAGATTCTCGGTCATAAGATCGAAGTCATTGATGGTGAAGAAGAAGCCGCCACTATCTATAAAGGTGTCGCGCACACTTCTGGTGGTAGTGGTCGCCGCTTAGTGGTTGATATCGGTGGTGCCAGCACTGAACTGATCATCGGTGAAGGTTTCGAAGCAAAAGCATTAACTAGCCTGAAAATGGGTTGTGTTACTTGGTTAGAGCGTCACTTTAAAGATCGCCAACTGACGGTAACCAACTTCAACAACGCGATTCAAGCGGCCAAAGAGACACTTCAGCCAATTCTAGAGCAGTACACAAAGATTGGTTGGGATGTATGTGTTGGCGCTTCAGGTACCGTTCAAGCTCTGCAAGAGATCATGCTGGCGCAAGGTATGGATGAGGTCATTACTCACGCCAAACTAAAGCGCCTACAAAAGCAGGCAATGTTAGCGGATCACTTGGAAGAGTTGGAAATCGAAGGCCTAACGCTTGAGCGTGCTTTAGTGTTCCCAAGTGGTTTGTCGATTCTGATTGCTATCTTTGAACTGTTAGAGATTGACTCTATGACCTTAGCGGGCGGAGCGCTGCGTGAAGGGTTAGTTTATGAGATGGTTGATGAGTTAAAGCAAGACGACATCCGTGCTCGTACTATCGCAAGCGTGCAGAGCCGTTATCAGATTGATGCTATTTACGGCGAGCAAGTGGCTAACATGGCCGCTAAACTGCTGTCTGAGTGTCAGGATGATTGGATTGCCGAATCTCAAGGTGACGTATTACTTGCCACGGCAGCCAAACTGCACGAAATTGGCTTAACCATCGATTTTAAGAAAGGTGGTGAGCACAGTGCTTACCTGCTGCAGCATCTTGATCTGCCAGGTTACACGCGAGCGCAGAAACATTTGCTGGGTGAACTAGCTCGTCGCTATAGAGAGCAGTTAACCTCGTTACCTGAGCAGCACGCCCTTTCTAGTACCAGCGCGAAACGCGTTTTACGCTTACTACGCTTAGCGGTATTGCTGACTCACCGTCGTAATCCTGAGCTAGAACCGAACATCAGTTTAAGTTCAGCGGATGACAAGCTAACTCTGACCATCAAGTCCCAGTGGCTGCAAGCAAATCCACTGACCGCGGCTGAGCTTGAAATTGAAGCCAACCGCCAGAGTGACATTGGTTGGCCGCTTTCTGTCGTAGAGTATTAGTGACTCCCAACAACGCAAATACAAAAAAGCCCGAGAGACTCAGTCCTCGGGCTTTTTCTTGCTCGTCATTTTAATTACGACTTAGCGCCAACCATTTTAAACTCTGGGTTCACTGCTGTTAGCTTACGTACTAAGTAGTTCAGTAGCACACCATACATAGGTACGAACAGACCTAAGCTGATCACTAGTTTAAAGCCATAGTCCACCAACGCGATCTCTGTCCAGTGCTCAGCCATAAATGGATCTGGACTTTGGTAGAACGCAATCGCAAAGAAAGCGATGGTATCTAGCGCATTACCAAATAGCGTCGAACAAGTTGGGGCTACCCACCACTGCTTTAGCTGACGCAGACGATTAAACACATGTACATCAAGAATCTGACCTAATAGATAAGCCATAAAGCTCGCGATCGCGATACGTGCAACAAATAG
Organism: Vibrio hepatarius; assembly: GCF_043642085.1. Taxonomy (GTDB): domain Bacteria; phylum Pseudomonadota; class Gammaproteobacteria; order Enterobacterales; family Vibrionaceae; genus Vibrio; species Vibrio hepatarius_C. The sequence continues at coordinate 9,810 of NZ_JBHZSA010000012.1, forward strand.
GTTGAACTCGCCTAACTGACTAAAGCCTTGGAATGCACCTTCGTAAAACAACACAGATAGACCATAAGAGACCGCTAACGCAGGCAGCATCACTAAGAAGATAATGCGACGTGCCAACTGAGCACCAAAGATACGTACGGTCAGGTCAGTTGCTAAGAAGATAAAAGGAAACGTAAATGCGCCCCACGTAGTGTGGAATCCGAATACGGTAAAAGGAAGCTGAACCAAGTAGTTGCTAGATGCAATGATGATCAGGTGGAATAGTACTAATAGAAAAAGGGCTTTGCGCTGCTGCGCAGGGGTAAAGTTACTCATGCGATACCTTTTTAGTTTGGTTTGGGGGTGAGGGAACCCAAATCGACACTCTCCGAGCCAGCGGAAATTGCCTTACCAACAATGTTAAATGAAAAAAGTGGCGACATTTGAATTATGACAAATATCGCGGCGGGCGATTATACATTAACCAATTTCACCTGCAATAGCTGAAATTGAAGCAATCGTTAGCGTGAATGTTCCTATTTAGAAGCCGCGTTGAAAAAGGGAGGCGAGGAAATCGAGTTCTTCTTTGGAATCATCAATAGCCAGCGCTTCAAACCAAACACTTTCGCTGTAATGTTCTGATTTAAGAAACAGTTGGCAACCTTCAAAATCAATCAACCATGAGTGAATATCCGCATCCCACTGTTTTTCAATTACTGAAGCGGATAACAGTTGAACTAGCTTTTCTGCCAATTGTGGAAAACTATCAAAGTCAAAACGAGGCGTTCGAATAATGATGCGCCCTTCTTGAGCCTGATAATCAACAAGACCAAATTCCGTTTGTTGCATTGAATCACCCATGATTAGTTAAATGCTCCTGAATCAAATCTAAGAATGGATCAGCGTACTTCTCTAGCTTACGTTGCCCCACTCCACTCACTGCTAACATTTCACCGTAAGAGGTTGGCAGAATCTCAGCCATATCAATCAAGGTAGCATCACTGAATACTACGTATGGCGGTAGACCATCTTCATCAGCAATCGCTTTACGCAGCTTACGTAATTTCGCAAACAGCTTCTTATCGTAGTTTTTGCTCGATAGCTTGTCTGACTTAGCAGCGCGTGCGGCAGTATCTAAACGTGGCACGGCTAATTCTAAGCTCATCTCGCCACGTAACAGTGGACGCGCTTCTTCGGTCAACTGCAGCGTTGAGTTACGGGTGATGTTTTGAAACAACAAGCCTTTATGAATCAACTGACGGAATACACTCACCCAATAGTCGTGACTGTTTTCTCGGCCGATACCATAGGTCGATAACTTATCGTGACCATTTTCTCGCACCCGGATATTTTGCATGCCGCGTAATACTTCAACCACATAGCCCATACCAAAACTTTGGTTGACGCGATAAACACACGACAGAGCTTTTTGCGCTTGCTCGGTAGCATCAAAATGCTTAGGCGGATCTAGGCAAATATCGCAGTTGCCACACGGCTTTTCTCGATATTCACCAAAGTAATTCAGTAGTACCTGACGTCGGCAGGTTTGCGCTTCAGCAAACGCGCTCATCGCATTAAGCTTATGCGCCTCGACCTGCTTTTGCGGGCCATCGTCTTTCTCATCAAGCATGCGGCGCAGCCAAGCAATATCCGCCGGGTCATAAAGCATCATCGCTTCAGCCGGTAAGCCATCACGCCCTGCACGGCCGGTTTCCTGATAGTAGGACTCTATATTGCGTGGAATATCAAAGTGAACCACGAAGCGCACGTTAGGTTTGTTGATACCCATGCCAAACGCCACTGTTGCAACAACGATTTGGATGTCATCACGTTGAAACGCTTCTTGAACGTAAGCGCGCTCATCGGCTTCAAGGCCAGCATGGTAGCTAGCCGCACGAAGGCCGTTATTGCACAGCTTTTCAGTCACCATTTCGACTTTCTTACGGCTACCGCAATAGATGATGCCGCAACTACCCCGTTGGTTTTCAAGAAAGCGCACTACCTGAGAGACAGGTTTGTGCTTTTCAACCAAGGTATAGCGGATATTAGGGCGATCGAAACTGCCGAGATAGGTATGCGGATCATTAAGCTGCAAACGCTGCATGATGTCCTTACGAGTGGCATCATCAGCTGTCGCGGTTAGCGCCATCACAGGCACATGCGGGAAGTACTGTTTAAGCTGACCCAGCGAGGCATATTCAGGTCTGAAATCATGCCCCCACTGAGAAATACAGTGCGCCTCATCGACAGCAATCATCGATAGAGGCAGACTTTCCAAACGCTCAATAAAGTCACGCATCAAGACGCGTTCTGGTGACACATAGACTAACTTAAGCGCACCAGAATGCATTCGATTGTAGACAGAGATAAGCTCTTCGCGCGACATGGTCGAGTTAATGCACTCAGCTGCAACGCCATTGGCTTTGAGCTGATCCACTTGGTCTTTCATTAAAGAAATAAGCGGAGAAATCACTAACGTCAGGCCACTGCGTGCCAAGGCTGGGATCTGGTAACACAGCGACTTGCCACCACCAGTAGGCATAATCACTAAGCTATCTTGTCCACCCACCGCCAGCTCTATCACTTCTTGCTGACCGTCACGGAAGCTCTGGTAGCCAAAAACATCTTCGAGAATGCTTTGTGGCGTAGGCAGTTCTTCCATAGGTTGTGATGCTAAAAGTGTCGAGGTCATGAGTTATCTCAGTATGAATGCAGGTCGAATGCGTGCTGAACGCAAGGGGCACATTGTAGAGGGGTTTAGGGGCGAATAAAACCGCAAATTGTTAGGTGATTTTGGGTCACGTTCGTATACTGCATGTTTCAATTTGTAAATTCATTCAATCTGAGCACACAACTATGACTCCAGACGAACAACAGCGAGCCAAGCAAGGTGTCCTTCTCGCGATTGGTGCCTACACGATGTGGGGGATCGCACCAATCTACTTCAAAGCGCTCGGTGATGTTTCTCCGCTAGAAATTTTAAGCCACCGCGTCGTATGGTCGTTCTTCCTACTGGCCGCTCTACTTCACTTCGGTCGTCGTTGGCGCAATGTACGAGACGTGCTCAAATCGAAACAAAAGCTGATGTATCTAGTTACGACTGCGGTATTGGTTGGAGCAAACTGGTTGATCTTCATTTGGGCGGTCAATTCCGATCATATGCTCGATGCGAGTTTGGGCTACTACATCAACCCTTTGATAAATGTACTGCTCGGGATGCTCTTCTTGGGTGAGCGACTACGAAAACTACAGTGGTTTGCTGTCGCTCTTGCCGCTTGTGGCGTGCTGGTGCAACTATTTGTATTTGGTTCGATTCCAACTGTTGCGATCGCTTTAGCTCTGAGTTTTGGCTTTTATGGTCTGCTGCGTAAAAAGGTCAGCCTTGAAGCACAAACAGGCTTATTCGTTGAGACCTTAGTGCTGTTGCCTGCTGCCGCTATTTACTTAATATGGATCGCCGATACTCCGACTTCAAACTTCACAGAGAACCCGCTAAATCTAAACCTACTACTGATTTCGGCTGGCATCATTACCACTCTACCGCTACTTTGTTTCACTGGCGCAGCAACACGACTTAAGCTGTCGACGCTCGGCTTTTTCCAATACATCGGCCCAAGTTTAATGTTCCTGCTTGCCGTACTGATTTACGGTGAAGCCTTCACCACGGATAAGGCCATCACCTTTGCCTTTATTTGGGGAGCTTTGGTGGTATTTAGCTTTGATGGGTTACGCAATAATAAAAAATCGAAAAAGGCAGCTCAAACGCACTGATCGTTTTTTACAAGACATTCAAGATGAGTAACGCTAAGCTTGGTGAAATATTCACCAAGCTTTTTTTGTTTTTATGGATAAGGTTCAATACCAAACAGTGCCCAATCAAGAGATAGGTTTGATCGACGCAAACTACCAGACGTTTGCCTTTCAGCGCCACTATCATCTTGATTTTCACATTGGCCTTATTACCCAAGGGGAACAAAAATTCCATTATCAGGGTGAGTCTCATCACGCTGGTCAAGGACAGATAGTATTAATGCCACCGGATGAAATGCACGACGGCCAATCCAAACTCGACTCTGGCTACAAGGTAAAAGTGTTTTCTCTCGATCCTCAATGGCTGAGCGATCTTTCCGATCTAAAACGATCTTCGGACATCATCGGCTTTAATCAACTTGTGATTGATGACCCACATGTTTTCAATACCTTATCTCAACTGCACCAAAATCTGACTGACACTAATCTAAGCCAACTTGCTCAAGACTGTCTGCCTTATGAGGGTTTTAGCCAGCTGTTCGAACGCTACGGTGCAAAAGAGCAAAGAAGTATCGTGCCGCTGGGCAATCAATCCGTCGCTACGCTCAAAGAGTACCTGATGGCCAACCTCGATCAGCCAGTTAAACTCGAGCAACTGTCTAAGCTGTGCCAACTGAGCCCGACGCAGTTTCAACGTCACTTCAAAGCCAAAATCGGATTAACGCCTTATGCCTGGTTGAGCCGATTGCGTATGGAACAAGGGATGAAATTATTGAAAGCAGGTGTGAAAGGCACAGAAGTCGCCCATCAAGTCGGCTTTTACGATCAGGCGCACTTCAGCAAAGCGTTTAAAGCGGTGTATGGCGTCAGCCCATCTCAAATCAACTAGTGTCGATTATTTACAATCTTTTGCTTGGCGCTGCTGGCACAATTGCGTGATACATCACTAATCACTACTGCTATGAACGAATTAACCATCCTAACCACTCTTGCCGTTGTCCACTTTGTTGCGCTGATGAGCCCAGGGCCAGATTTTGCTCTAGTGGTACAAAATGCCACGCGTTACGGACGCCAAACTGGCCTTTATATTGCGCTCGGTTTGTCTTGTGGCATCTTGCTGCATTCATTATTAAGTCTCACTGGAGTCAGCTACTTAGTCCACCAGCAGCCGACTTTATTTGCCCTATTACAACTGGCAGGCGGAAGCTATCTGTTCTATCTAGGCTATGGGGCTCTAAAAGGTACATGGGCAAAAATTAACTCCCCAACAACAACCGAACAAGAAAGCGAACCAACCAGTTTGCTATTAAACAATAAACGTCAGGCGTTTTCCCGTGGCTTTGCGACCAACATTCTCAACCCGAAAGCTTTAGTGTTCTTTGTCAGCTTAATGTCGAGCTTAGTGCCGGCCACTATGTCCTTATCCGGAAAAGGCATCGCACTGATTATTCTGTGGAGCTTGTCTTTGCTGTGGTTCTCGTTTCTTGCTTGGGCACTGTCCACTCAACGGATGCAGCGTAAAATCAAATCACTCGCAATCTATATTGATGGGCTGTGCGGTTTGTTGTTTAGCTTTATTGGCCTGAGCATTTTGTGGCAGTCCACCACTGCCCTTGCGGCTCAGTTTTGAGTCAGAAAAAATATTAAGTTTGATTCAAGGTTAAATTTTGAACAAAAACGTTTAGACCTACGCCCTTTCCACTGCCAATCTATTCTTCGCATAACAACAAGGAGAATAAGATGCAGTGGAAAATGAAATGCCTTACCACTTATTTATTACTGTCGTCAGCCAGTACCTTCGCTAATCAAGCCGCCGACTCCGTTGCTCCAGAACGCAGCAGTGGTTTAGAACAAAAACAGCTGGTGACCGCCAAAGATTGGATGGTTACCGCAGCCAACCCACTCGCCACTCAAGCAGGAGCCGACATTCTTGCCCTGGGTGGTAATGCGATTGACGCCATGGTCACGACGCAATTAATGCTAGGTTTGGTTGAACCGCAATCTTCCGGTATTGGTGGTGGTGCATTCTTGGTTTATTGGGATGCTAAAAACCAAAAACTGACCACTTATGATGGTCGAGAAACCGCACCACTCGATGCAACCCCTCGTCTGTTTCAAGATGAAAAAGGTGAGCCGCTCAAGTTCTATGATGCCGTAGTGGGTGGACGCTCTGTCGGGACCCCGGGCACCGTTAAATTGATGTGGGATACCCATCAAAAATATGGCCAGCTAGAGTGGCATAAACTGATTGAGCCAATCATTGAGGTAGCAACTAAAGGATTTGAGATCAGCCCGCGTCTTGCGACCTTAATTGAAAACGATGCCGAGCGTTTAAGTCGCTTTGCCACAACCAAAGCGTATTTCTTTAATCCTGATGGCTCACCGAAAACGGCTGGGACGCTACTTAAAAATCCTCAATATGCTGAGACGTTAACTGCAATTGCTAAACAAGGGGCGAAAGCTTTCTACCAAGGGCCAATTGCTGACAGCATTATCGAGACAGTACAAAACGCAGCGGGTAACCCAGGGGTATTGGCACAAAAAGATTTTGATGCCTATAGCGTCAAGCAGCGCGAACCTGTCTGCTCTGCCTACCAAAATTATGACATCTGCGGCATGGGACCACCGAGCTCTGGTGCACTGACAGTCGGTCAGATACTGGCGATGACGGAACAGTTTGATTTAAAAGGCTGGGGAGCCAATGACGCTAGATCGTGGCAAGTGATTGCAGACGCCTCGCAACTGGCGTTTGCCGATCGAGGCATGTATATGGCCGATGAGGATTTTGTGCCAATGCCAACCCAAGGCTTGTTAGATCAAGAGTACCTCAAGCAACGCGCACAATTAATCAAACCGGGCAAAGCTTTGGCGGCGGTAAGTGCAGGTAATCCTCCATGGAATTACGCTCAGCGTCAAAGCAGCGATGAATCAATTGAGCTGCCTTCCACCAGCCATTTTAATGTGGTGGATAAACAAGGAAATATCGTTTCGATCACTACCACGATTGAAAATGCATTTGGTTCTCGCCTAATGACCAATGGTTTCTTACTCAACAATGAGCTCACTGACTTTTCATTCCGAACTCACAAAGAGGGCAAACCGATCGCCAACCGCTTAGAGCCAGGTAAGCGTCCACGGTCATCGATGGCGCCAACCATTATCATGCAAGATGATAAACCCTATATGGCCATTGGCTCTCCCGGTGGTAGCCGCATCATAGGTTATGTCGCTCAGGCCATCATTGCCCATACCCAATGGGGAATGGATATCCAACAAGCGGTGAATCAGCCTCACCTACTTAATCGCTTTGGCACATTAGATATCGAGCAAGGAACGAAAGCTGAAACATTCAAAGCTGAGTTAGAAAAGATGGGCTTTAAGGTCAACGTACGTGACTTAAACTCGGGCCTGCACGCTATCTTAGTCCAAGACGGTCAACTGCAAGGCGCTGCTGACCCAAGACGAGAAGGAGCTGCGATAGGCAAATAGCGCCGATCGCCTCACTTGCTTGTGCGAGATCTCTCACAAGCAAGTGAGTAAATATAGCTTTTTTGCTGAGAGAAATGTAAACAATGAAGCGTAAATCACTGATTATAAACAACATGTATATTTTCAGTTCGAATTTTTATGTAGAAAAACGTTTGCGTCGTATTGCTGAAAATCGCCAAAAGCGTAATATTAATCCTGTCGGAAGGATACTGACACGGAACAGGAAATTACCACGGATTAGGTAATCTTCAGGAAGAAGATACGGTTACTTAGGATGAGTAGTCGGCATGGAAAGCAAATAGGACATTGAACGGACGCAATAGTAACTAGGATGGTTGCTACTAAGGATGGGAAATGGACACCTCTGGACGAGGAAAGGACTTATCATCAGGATGATGAAAAGGACACCGCTCAAGGAACAAGCGACGTGAGCTAACGAGGATTGTTAGTGGACCAGGATAGGGTCAAATACGGACACCGCTAGGATGGCGAGTAAAGGATTGAGCTGAAGGACATCAGCATACTATCAAGGATTAGATGCATGGAGCACCTATAGTAGCCGGATTGCTGCGAGTAAGACTATAACCCCGATGGGCTCACGCCCTCGGGGTTTTTCTTTATCCTTTCTCTGCATATTTGAACTTTAGACTGCGTTGTCTGCTTTCACTCCCAGTGTGCTGGCCCAGTCCCATCACATCAGTTCCCTATTTCTGCCGCGACACCGCTCTGTAAGCTTTTAGATCATCATAGGCCAAATAGTATAAAGGCATACCGAAGCATGCCTTTAGAAGTTACTTTCACTGAAGATTAAAGCTGCTCTAACCGAGCGTAAGCGGTCACCAACCACTTAATCCCTTCACCATTAAAGGCGACTTGAACTCGGCTTTGTGGACCACTGCCTTCAAAGTTGATGATGGTGCCCTCTCCAAATTTTGGGTGCATAACGCGTGAACCCAGACTAAAGCCAGTTTCGTTAAAGCTCTCTTTCACTACGGTTTGGCTAAAGCGGCCAGAGCTTGCTGGGCGGCTCACTTGTGCTTTCATACGAACTTCATCCAGACACTTCTCTGGTAGCTCACGAATAAAGCGTGATGGCTTATGATACTTATCTTGACCATACAGACGACGCATCTCAGCGTAGGTGATGTAGAGTTTCTCCATTGCACGGGTCATGCCCACGTAACAAAGTCGGCGCTCTTCTTCCAGACGGCCGGCTTCTTCTGCTGACATCTGGCTCGGGAACATACCCTCTTCGACACCGACAATAAACACCAATGGGAACTCCAAACCTTTCGCACTGTGCAAGGTCATCAGCTGAACGGCATCATCAAATTCGTCCGCTTGACCTTCACCTGCCTCTAGCGCTGCGTGAGTCAAAAACGCCGTCAGCAGCGTCATGTCTTCTGCTTCTTCTGGCTTTTCAAACTGACGTGTTGCAGTAACAAGTTCTTCCAAGTTCTCAATACGTGCTTTCGACTTCTCGCCTTTCTCTTGTTCGTACATCGCGAACAGACCAGAGTATTTGATCACATGGTCAGTTTGTTCATGCAGCGACAATTCGCAGGTGTCATCTTCAAGTGCATTAACCAATTCAATAAAGCGACTGAGTGCGCCGGCTGCTCGCCCTGGCAACACTTGGTTTTCTAGCAAATGCAGACTCGCTTGCCACATGGTGCTGCCTTGGTCGCGCGCGGCAAAACGAATTGTCTCAAGGGTTTTATCCCCTAGACCACGCGTTGGTGTATTCACCACACGCTCAAAAGCCGCATCATCATTACGATTCGACATCAAACGCAAATAGCTTAAGGCATCTTTGATCTCTTGACGCTCGAAGAATCGCATCCCGCCATAAATACGATATGGCAGACCTGCTTGAATCAAAGCTTCTTCAAGAACACGTGACTGGGCGTTATTGCGATACAGCATTGCGGCATCATTGAGTACGCCGCCTTTATCCTGCCACTCTTTGATTTTATTGACCGCAAAGCGTGCTTCATCTAACTCGTTGTATGCAGAATAAACCGAGATCGGCTCACCTTCTGCGCCGTCAGTCCACAGCTCTTTACCCATACGCTCAGTGTTATTGGCAATCAGTGTGTTTGACGCTTCGAGAATGGTCTTAGTCGAGCGATAGTTCTGCTCAAGACGAATGGTATTAACGCTAGGGAACTCATGAGTAAACTTCTCAATGTTCTCAATCTTAGCGCCGCGCCAACCGTAGATAGACTGGTCATCGTCACCAACAATCATCACATGTGAGTCAGGGCCGGCCATCATACGTAGCCAAGCGTACTGAATGTTGTTGGTATCTTGGAATTCGTCGACCAGAATATGCTTAAAGCGAGCTTGGTAATGTTCGCGGATATGTTTCTTATCGCGCAATAACTCATGGGCACGGAGTAAGATTTCCGCAAAGTCGACTAAACCTGCGCGGTCACACGCTTCTTGGTAAGCGGTATACAGTTGTAGATAAGTCTTGGTAATCGGATCGCCGTAGGCATCAATGTGACTTGGGCGCAAACCTTCATCTTTTTTGCCATTGATCCACCACGCGACTTGCTTCGCTGGCCACTGCTTTTCATCTAAGTTCTGTGCTTTAATCAAGCGACGCAATAGACGAACCTGATCATCGGTATCAATGATCTGGAAATCTTCTGGCAGCACAGCATCAAGATAGTGAGCACGTAAAATACGGTGACATATCCCATGGAAAGTACCGTTCCACATCCCCGAAGCACTGCCCATCATTATCTCTTCAATACGTCCGCGCATTTCCGCTGCCGCTTTGTTGGTGAAGGTAACGGACATAATTGAGAATGGTGACGCTTGCTCAACCGACATCAACCACGCAATACGATGCACCAGCACGCGCGTTTTACCACTGCCTGCACCAGCTAAGATAAGTGAGTTTTCTAGTGGGGCGGCAACAGCTTCACGCTGCTTGTCATTTAGACCATCGAGAAGTAATGAAGGATCCATTCGGGGCTCAGCTACTGTTTATCTATACATGAAAAGGCATTATACCCGAGTGACTTTAAGATGCTAGGCGAGAAACACCTCCGTTACGCAGCAAGCCCGACGATGACTGCATCAGCAATGAAAAAAAGCAGAAAAAATCACACAATTATTCTCTCTATAAAACAACACCTTAGATAATCAAGACAAATAAAAACCAACGAAAAGATAATTTTTTTGAAAGTTTTCCGCCTCCTTCTCTATCCTTTTAACTAAGCAAGTTGATGAATTCACACATGATTCACTTGCCTACATAAGTAAAGGAATTAAGTCTGAGGAAATGAATATGAAAAAGTCTAATCTTGCTGTTACCGCTGCTGTTACAAGTCTTATTGCTTTTGGTGGTGCTGTGCTCACAGCGGCTCCAGCAGTCGCAGCCGAAAAAGAAAAATGCTACGGCGTGGCAAAAGCTGGCAAAAATGACTGTGCAACAAAAACCAGTTCTTGTGCCGGTACAGCAAAAGAAGATAACCAAACGGATGCATTTGTTGTCGTACCTAAAGGCCTATGTGGCAAGTTGGTGGGCGGTAGCACTCAATCATCATAATTTCTACCGATGACTATAGGCGGTCTAGGCTCAACTGACCGCCTTGTCTCATCCCATCACTATTCAAGGATGGCGTTTGTGAAATCAACCACTTTTCATCCCCAAGTCGGCGTAGGGCTACGCTCTCCACACCTAGACTACTTTGTCGCACAAAAACCACCGCTTTCTTGGTTAGAGATCCACAGCGAGAACTATTTCCAACCCTACTCAAAAGCAAGGCAACAACTGGAATTACTGGCTAACCACTATCAAATTAGCTGCCACGGTATTGGTTTATCACTGGGTAGTGTTGAGCGCGTGAGTCAACAGCATCTGACACAACTTCGTAGCCTGATTAACGATATTGAACCGTTTTTGGTTTCCGACCATCTCAGTTGGAGTCAAACTGGCGGCCACTACTTCAATGATTTATTACCACTGCCTTACACCGAAGAAGCACTCAAGGTCTTTTGCCGCAATGTTGAGGAAGTTCAAGATGCCATTCAACGACCTCTGCTGATTGAAAACCCTTCTAGCTATCTCAAGTTCAATCACTCGACCATTAAAGAGTGGGAGTTTTTGACCGAAGTACAAAAACGCACCGAGTGTCGGTTGCTACTCGATTTAAACAACATCCACGTTTCCGCCTTTAACCATGGCTTCGATAGTGTTGAGTACATCAATGCTATCCCTGAATATGCCGTGGATGAGATTCACCTCGCTGGATTTACCGTCAAGCAACTCGACCAAGGTGAGATCTGGATTGATACCCACAGCCGCCCGGTCAGTGATGAAGTGTGGCAACTCTATCAATATTGGCTCGAGTCGTATGGCGAGCGTCATACCCTGATTGAGTGGGATTTAGATATCCCTGAGCCAGAGGTATTGTTAAACGAGGCAAGCAAAGCCAGCCATCAACTGCAACGTTGGCAAGATAAGCAAAGGAAGGTCTCATGAGTGATGTGTCTCTTGCCAAGCTGCAACAGACGTTTGCCACTGCCTTGCACTATCAAGCCAGCGGTGAGGTGTGCAATATTGCTAGCGATACCTTCACGGCTGATGAGCGAATGCAGATTTATCGCAATAACTTTGTCGTTAGCCTTAGCGAAGTATTGGCTGCGACCTATCCTATGGTGTCGGCTCTGGTTGGCGAGGAGTGCTTTAATCAAATGGCCCGTCAGCATGTACTCAACAACCCTTTGAGTTCCGGTGATGTCAGCCACTATGGCGAGCATTTCAGTGACTCGATCAGCCACTTTCCTGCGGTGGTCGAAGCGGCCCCGTATGCCGCAGAAGTGGCGCGATTTGAATGGTGTATAGATTTAGCGCAGCAGCAACAGGGGCAAATATCCCTTTCCAATCAATTGTTGCCGCTCGCCAAGCTAGCCGAACTTGAGCCAGCGCAGCAAACATCTATTCATCTGCATCTATTGCCGGGCATGGTGCTGTTCCAATCTTGCTATGCCGTGTATTCACTACAGAAAGCCATTGCTGACAACCAGTTTGACGACTTGCAATTACACCAAGCGGAGCAAGGCTTTATTTGCTGTTCAGCTCAGGGGGAAGTTTGGACACAAAAGCTCGACAGCAATGCGTTTGACTTACTGCAGTACCTACATTCCGGCTGCACACTGGGTGAGATACCGCCAGAACAACTACAACACATCAATCTGATTTTTGACAGCAATGTAATTGCTGGATTTACACTTGCGTATTAAGGGGGATAAGCATGTCTGATTCAATCAAAAATATGCTCAACACTTACGACAATATTATCAATGCGACTCAGAGTGCTTTCGTTCCTCTATTGCTGCTGTTTTGCCGCCTTTGGGTTGCCTGGGTATTCTTTAATTCGGGGCTGACTAAGATTGCCACTTGGGATAGCACTCTCTATCTGTTTGAGTACGAATACCAAGTCCCGATTTTGCCATGGCAGTTAGCCGCTTATATGGGTACCGCGGCAGAGCTGATTCTGCCTGTGTTTGTGGCGTTTGGATTATTAACACGACCAATGGCTGCGATCTTGTTTGTATTTAATATTATCGCTGTGGTGTCCTATCCTGTGTTGTGGGAGCAAGGCTTCTTTGACCACCAATTATGGGGATTAATGATCCTAATCGTGGTGGTATGGGGACCAGGACCATTCTCTATCGATAAACTGCTAAGGGCTAAGTTCGCTCGCTAGCCATCGCTATTTAAATCATCGTTGACCGAGTTAACCGCATCACGAGAGGCGTGACCTATCGCTTTGGTCGCATCTCGTGTTGCGTGGCCGATAGCCGTCGTGGCATCACGAGTCGCGTGACCAATGTCAGTCCCCGCTTGCTTTAACTCAGCACAACCAGACGCACCTAGCAGTACGCTCAATATCAACATCTTACCTAGTTTCAGCATATTACCTCCTTGCATGCGGCGCTGATTATCATATCAATAAAAAACGCCCCTGACTCATCAAGTCAGAGGCGTTTTGTTTATTTCTCAAAAAGGAATTAAGCGCTAATTCCTGAATGACGCAGCAAAGCATCAATTTGTGGCTCACGACCGCGGAAGCGTTTAAACAGCTCCATCGGCTCTTCACTGCCACCCATCTCTAGGATGTTATTAAGGAAGCTTTGACCCGTTTCGGTGTTGAAAATGCCTTCTTCTTCAAAGCGAGAGAACGCATCCGATGACAACACTTCTGCCCACAAGTAGCTGTAGTAACCAGCGCTGTAGCCACCGGCAAAGATATGGCTAAAGCTGTGTGAGAAGCGGTTCCACTCCAAGCTTGGCAGTACTGCCACTTTCGATTTCACTTCCGCCAACGTTTCTAATACGCGAGGGCCCACTTCGGGATCAAACTCAGTGTGGAGCGTGAAATCAAACAGACCAAACTCTAGCTGACGCAAGATAAACATCGCTGACTGGAAGTTCTTCGCTGCCAGCATTTTTTCTAGCATCTCTTTTGGCAATGCTTGACCCGTTTCATAGTGACCAGAAATGAACGCCAGCGCCCCTTCTTCCCAACACCAGTTTTCTAGGAACTGACTTGGTAGCTCAACCGCATCCCATGGCACACCGTTAATACCTGATACCGCACCAGTGTCGACTTGAGTCAGCATGTGGTGAATACCATGACCAAATTCGTGGAACAGAGTTACTACTTCATCGTGAGTAAATAGCGCCGGCTTATCACCGACTGGGCGGTTAAAGTTACAGGTTAGATACGCGACTGGCGATTGCAGCTCACCGGTAGGGGTAATACGGCGCACGCGGCATTCGTCCATCCACGCACCACCACGTTTATGCTCGCGAGCATATAAGTCGAGATAGAAGCTACCACGCAGTTTGTCATCAGCATCAAAGATATCGAAGAAGCGCACTGACTCATGCCAAGTATCCACACCTTCACGCTCTTTAACCGTCATGCCAAACACGCGCTTCAGTACTTCAAACAGACCGCTTACCGCTTTCGCCTCTGGGAAGTATGGGCGCAGCTCTTCATCTGAAATTTGGAATAGGTGCTGTTTTTGCTTCTCGCTGTAATAAGCAATATCCCACAGGTTAAGCGCTTCAACGCCAAACTCTGCTTTAGCAAATTGGCGCAGCTCTTCCACTTCGCGTTCACCTTGAGGTTTTGCTTTGTTGGCTAAATCGTTCAAGAAACCCAGCACCTGTGAAGGGTTTTCTGCCATCTTGGTTGCCAGAGACTTTTCACTGTAAGTGTTAAAGCCGAGCATACGCGCAATCTCGCAACGCAGTTTTAACTGCTCGTTGATGATCTCTGTGTTGTCCCACTCACCCGCTTTAGGGCCACGATCTGACGCGCGAGTGACGTACGCTTCGTACAACTCTTTACGCAGCTCTTGGTTATCACAGTAAGTCATTACTGGTAGGTAAGATGGGATATCAAGAGTTAACAAGTAACCATCTAGCTGCTTAGATTCAGCCGCCGCTTTCGCTGCCGCCAGTGCCGACTCTGGCATGCCCGCCAAGTCTGCTTCATCGGTCACATGCTTGTTCCAACCCATAGTCGCATCAAGCACATTGTTCGAGAACTTAGAGCCTAGCTCTGACATACGCTTGCTGATCTCACCATAACGATGCTGCTCATCAGCAGGTAGGCCAATGCCTGACAATTCAAAATCACGTAGCGAATCAGTGATGGTTTTCTTTTGCGCTTGAGAAAGAGCTGCAAAGCTCTCGTCCGCCTTTAGCGCTTTATACGCTTCAAACAGACCTTTATGTTGGCCAACCCAAGTACCGTACTCAGACAATAGCGGCAGACAACTTTCGTAAGCGTCACGCAGTTCATCACTGTTGACCACCGAGTTCATGTGGCTCACAGGAGACCAAATACGACTTAAGCGGTCATCCACCTCTTCAATTGGCGCCACGACGCTTTCCCATGTTGGGGTAAGATCCTCGGCAAGTACCTGTTCGATTTTAGCTCGACAGTCAGCAATCACCTGCTCTACCGCTGGTTTAACATGTTCTGGTTTAATCTGTGAAAACGGGGGCAAATCGGTAAAACTAAGAAGTGGATTCGACATAAATCATTCCTTTTGTTAGCCAAAGCGAACTACGGGTTCGTCTATTGAGTATATTCAACATCTTAAAGATTAAATATAGGTGCGTTGAGCATTTTTCAATAGCGAGCGGCGGCTAAGTTGTTGCTAAATACGAGCATCGTGACGCCACTGAGTATATAATCGGCGAATCGTTCGTATTAACTTCAATATGGTTGCAAGACCATTTCGAGAGAGTCATTTTGTTAAGTTACCGCCACAGTTTTCACGCTGGTAACCACGCCGACGTGGTTAAGCATATCGTTCAAAGCCTTATTCTGGATGCGCTCAAGCAAAAAGATAAGCCATTTGTTTACCACGATACCCACTCAGGTGTAGGTCGTTACGACCTGACTCACGAGTGGTCAGAAAAAACTGGCGAATACAAACAAGGTATCGCTCGCATTTGGGATCAAGCGGATATCCCTCAAGATATTCAAAGCTACCTTGAGTCGATTAAAACGCTCAATAACGGTGATGCTCTGCGCTACTACCCAGGCTCACCCCGCGTGGCCCGCGCTCAACTGCGCCCGCAAGATCGCATGGTACTAACTGAACTGCACCCTGCCGATCACCCGCTGCTTGAGCAAGAGTTCCACCGCGATCGTCAGGTATCCATCTACAAAGAAGATGGCTTTCAACGTCTAAAAGCAAGCCTACCGCCAAAAGAGCGCCGCGGTCTTGTGCTGATTGATCCACCTTACGAATTGGCAAAAGAGTACCGTGACGTAGTGACAGCTATTGCTCAAAGCCATAAACGTTGGGCAACCGGTATCTACGCAATTTGGTACCCGGTAGTTAATCGTTGTGACATCGAAGATATGATTGAAGGATTAGAAGGCTTAGACATTCGCAAGATTCTGCAAATCGAATTAGGCGTGTCACCAGATACCAACGAGCGCGGTATGACAGCGTCAGGCATGATCGTAATTAACCCGCCGTGGAAGTTGGAAAGTCAGATGAAAGAAATTCTACCGTTCCTGCAAGAAGCAATTGCTCCTGCAACCGGTCACTTTAAAGTGGAATGGATAGTACCGGAGTAAGATTACTCTAGCCTAAATAGTTGGAGTTGCAGCTAGGCGACAAGTAAATACAGCCCTATGCGCATAGGTGTTCTATGTAATTAGGGTGGATTTACGCAGTCAACAACGCTGCAGCTTCAAATATGACGGCTATTATCGCTATTTGTCATAACCAACCTCACTTTTTCCCATTGGGAAATCAGTCAGAGTCGATTTATGATAAGAATCAAGGACAGCTCTGAGTGGCGGATTGAGTTTGCTCAAATTCATCCCTATATACTCAGTAGCAATCAAATAAATTAATAAGCTCGGAGAAAGTAATGGCGACTCATTTTGATTACATCTGTATCGGCGGCGGCTCAGGCGGCATCGCATCGGCTAACCGTGCAGCTATGTACGGCGCAAAAGTCGCGCTGATTGAAGCTCAAGACCTAGGCGGTACGTGTGTCAACGTTGGCTGTGTACCGAAGAAGGTTATGTGGCACGGTGCGCAAATTGCGGATGCAATGAACCTATACGCTGAAGACTACGGCTTCGATGTAGATGTAAAAGGCTTTGACTGGAGCAAACTAGTTGAAAGTCGCCAAGCTTACATTGGTCGTATACACCAGTCTTACGATCGTGTTCTGGGTAACAACAAAGTCAACGTCATCAAAGGCTTCGCTAAGTTTGTTGATGAGAAGACGGTTGAAGTAAACGGTGAACACTACACAGCGGATCATATCCTAATCGCTGTTGGTGGCCGTCCGACTATTCCAAACATTCCAGGTGCGGAATACGGCATCGACTCTAACGGTTTCTTTGAGCTAAACGAGCAGCCAAAACGCGTTGCTGTGATTGGCGCAGGTTACATTGCGGTTGAAATCGCAGGCGTACTGAATGCACTTGGTACAGAAACTCACCTGTTTGTACGTAAAGAATCTCCACTACGTAGCTTTGACCCAATGATCATTGAAACGCTAGTTGAGGTAATGGACGCAGAAGGTCCTAAGCTGCACACCCAATCTATTCCAAAAGAGATCGTTAAAGAAGCGGATGGCAGCCTGACTCTTCACCTAGAAAACGGCAACACACAAAACGTTGACCAACTAATCTGGGCAATCGGCCGTCACCCAGCAACGGACGCAATCAACCTTGCATCTACTGGCGTTGAAACCAACGACCGTGGCTACATCAAGGTAGACGAATACCAAGAAACCAATGTGAAAGGCATCTACTGTGTAGGTGACATCATGGAAGGCGGTATCGAACTGACTCCAGTTGCGGTTAAAGCAGGTCGCCAGCTTTCTGAGCGTCTGTTCAACGGCAAAACCAATGCGAAAATGGACTACAACCTAGTTCCTACTGTTGTATTTAGCCACCCACCTATCGGCACTATTGGTCTAACAACTCAAGAAGCTGAAGAGAAATACGGCAAAGACAACGTGAAGGTTTACACCTCTGGCTTTACGGCGATGTACACAGCAGTAACTAAGCACCGTCAACCATGTAAGATGAAGCTAGTATGTGCTGGTGAAGAAGAGACTGTTGTTGGTCTGCACGGCATCGGTTTCACAGTTGATGAAATGATTCAAGGCTTCGGCGTAGCTATGAAGATGGGCGCAACCAAAGCAGACTTCGACTCTGTTGTGGCGATTCACCCAACTGGCTCAGAAGAGTTTGTTACGATGCGCTAATCGCTCACTGTCACTTTTTGGCAGATAAGCGTTCTAACTATAACGGGCCGTGCATTCTATGCACGGCCCGTTTTTTATTTTGAGGTTAAAGCTAACAGCGACTCGGCTGATATTCCAACAGCGCGATAAACGCCTCTAGATAGTGCTCAATGGTGAAATCTGCCGCAACGGGGGGAAGCTCCAAGGTGATACAAGGCAAATTCCTTTCGTCGCACCAAGAGCCAAATGAACCCGGGGTTTCATAATCAACATCGTCAACCATGGGCAAATCAAACTTCTTAGACAGCCAAGCCGCCAATTCTGAGCGATGTGGGTCATCGACACAGGCAAGCGGCTCGTGAAACGACACCACAAACTCAGGCTGCCTTTGCTCAATCAATTCAATCAGTGCCTGAATCTCGGGCTCTAATAGATCCTTTTTTCCAGTTCCGATTTTCACATCTCGTACTGACGTGTTTGAGCTCCAACGATACACAGTGCCCTCTTTGACCCAATTTTGCGTAGGAAAAGCGCGGTTAAGGTCAACCTGATTGGCATTAGCTCGGGTGCCTAATTGGTTACCATCAGGATTAATCGACAAGATGACATCATGGCACAACCTCTCTGCTGGCAGGCTGCGCAATGCACAAGACAGGCCTGCTATTGAGGCCGTTTCATCACCATGGGTTCCGGCTAAAATCAGGCCACGCGACTCACTCTCTACTTGAGCGGGGAAATAAAGCAACTTCGCGCCAAGTACTGAGTTTCCATATGACAGCGGCGTAATTGAAAATGCCGCTCTTTCCGTTCTTGGAATTAAACTCACCATAATCTCCTGATTTGTTGAGTAGTATGATGTGATACGCGCATCTTGGTGTAGCGACTCCAATGAAGCATAAACCTGCTCAGCATGCTACGTTCAAACTCACCTGGTGATTTTGTCCGTTACCACAGTAGCTATAATAAGTTTATCTCGCGGATACAAAAAAGCAGGCCAATTAGCCTGCTTTTTTATTGCTTAGTGACTACTTCACACACATTACATTGAGCAGTGAAGTGCCTTTTAGCTGATTGGTCTTGCCACTGGTAAATAAGCCAATTTTGTTGCTCCCCCAATAAGGTAAATGCATTGGCCATTGGCTCTTTTCCATCTCTCCCGATTTGAGCAGCGCCTGCCACTGCTCTATCGTCGCCATTCCCATGCCAAGGCGATAACAGGTCTTATACGCTTCGTCATAATCCATACGGTTCCACGGCAGTGAGTGCTCCATATAGAACTGATCATCACTAAACATCACGTAAGGGACTTTATATTCCACGCCATTAATGGTGGTCGCTAAACGAATCGCAATTTCTTGCTGTTGCTTTTTCGGCTCAGGGGAAGAAACAACAGTTGGCTTAGCCGGTTGTTTTATCGGTGCGGGTAATACCGTTGTAGACTGAGCTGCTGGCTTAGGTGACTTTTTGGTTTTGGCTGGTGGTGTCGCTTTCACTGGTTTCCCGCTCACCACTTCACGAATAAAGGCTTCTTTATAGCCCTTTTCCGTTTTTACATTCGCAAGGTCCTGCTTCACCTCAGCGAAATTGGTGTAAGGCCCGATTAAGCAGCGCCATCCTTTAGCTTCAGGCTTTATCCATACATCAGTGCCGATGTGCTTATACAAGGCCTTAGCTTTCTCCAATGACAACGGCTTACCAAACACACCACACTGAATCCAAAAAGTAGATTCACTGCCACGCGGCTTAGAATTGCCCCATATCCCTTTGCCGATCGGACAGGCTTTATCTAGTACCGGCAGTTCATTCGCATAGGCTTGGGTTGCATCACAGAGGAATTCTTGAGCCAGTGTCGGCGTAGGCATAACTGGCAAGGCCAATAGAGCTATAAGGCTCCATCGCTTAGAAAAAAATTGCTTTGGCTTTGCTGCCATATCGATATCCATAAACTTCATTCTTTTATCCACTATGCAGACAAATAGTGTGACATTATTACTTGTTCACTGTTGAGAAAAAGTGAATGCAAAAAAAGAGCCGTAATCAATTACGGCCCCTAGTGTAGTGAGAATCTACACGCTAAATCCAAGGCTCAGATCACCCTTTAAGCAATTGATATCCTCACAACTTAACCCGACACGCAGAAAAGATATCTTTCTCTACCTGATAGGTTTCCGTTTCGACATCCATTATGCCTAATAAAGAGTGAAACAGGTTGTCTTGCGAATAATGCTCGCGCAGCTTGGCGCCTTGCTTGAGACAATCGTAGTTGATATTTTTCGCCTGCTGGAAACCTGGTGACATCCAAACAATAAGTGGTACCGTGGTTTGATAATCTGGCGCGAACGCGTACGGCGCACCATGTAAATACATGCCACCCTCGCCCAGCGATTCACCATGGTCAGACAGGTAGATCACCGCAGTATTGTATTTCGACTCTAGACCCTTGAGCTGTTCAATCACCTGACTCAGAACAAAATCGGTATAACGAATGCTGTTGTCGTAACTATTGAGTATCTGTTGCTGAGTACAATTTTCAATATCAGCTCTCGGGCAATCAGGCTGGAACACCGCCATATCCTTTGGATAGCGCTTATAGTAGGTTGGCCCGTGGCTGCCAATAAGATGCAAGGCAATCAGCTCATTACCCGAAAGCCGTTCGATATTCGGCAATAAGTTTTCTAGTAGCACCATGTCGTAGCAGGTATTGCCATCACACTCACTGTCTTTACGCGAGCGTTGCATCATCTGAACTTCGATATGTCGAGCTACGTTCTTATCCCCACCGTCATCGTCTTCCCAAATCATCGACACTCCGGCACGATTGAGAATATCGAGCACATTATCTTGGTTATTGGCCTGATCATGATCGTAGCTGTCGTGGGTCAAGATGGAGAACATACACGGCAATGACACCGCAGTAGCCGTACCACAAGAGCGCACATCTTGAAACGACACCACGTCTAACTTGCTGGTGTAAGGGTTGGTGTCACGTGAATAGCCATTAAGCTGATAATTTTGCGAGCGTGCGGTCTCGCCGACCACTAATACCACCAAATTGGGCTTGTGCTGAGCTTGCTCTAAGGCTTGCTTAGACTGATGCGCATCCAGTCCCAGTTCGACATAAGGTTGTGGGGTGGTGAAGTAAGTCTGCTTGATATAGCTGCTGGTGGCATAAACAAACTGCGTTGGCACAATCATTTTCTTTAAATAGCTGTGATTGCGGCCAAACGAAGCGTAATCCTGATAGTAAAGTCCGGCAATGAGCGCCAACATCAACACCGAGCCTAATATAGAGAGTAGTTTTTTCCCAATCAGTTTAAGCCAGGGTTCACGCTTAATCGGCACCATGATCAGCAGCACTGCAGGCAAAACACCGAGCCCAACGACCCATAATATCGAGTAAAGACTGAGATAAGAGCTCGCCTCACTGCTGTCAGTCTGCATGATATTAACGATCATATTGGTGTCAAAGATGGTGCCATAGTTATAGCCGGCATAACTGACGAGCGCCGAAAGGACCAACAGCAAGCTAAAAAAAGGCTTAGTCACTAAAGGCCAACTCAACAAATTGAACAGCAAGTTGAGCACTGCAAAGAAGAACAGCGGAATAGAGAGGATAAAGCCAAGCTTTACCGCATCCATCGCTGAGAAAAGTTGTAGCAGCTCTTTATAAATAGGCAGGTTTAACGCCAGAGAGAAATAGACCGCCAGTAACGCACTCAATGCCACATAGCTAAGCTTGATAGAGTGTCGACCAATCCAAGCTGTCATAGTAGACCTCCAACAATGATTCCCCAGGTTAGCAATGCCAACATCAAGGCAATAAACACCGCGGCTGAGGCGATATCTTTCGCTCGACCGCTCAACTCGTGCAGCTCACTGCCGATGCGATCAACCACAGCTTCGATTGCTGAGTTAAGCAGTTCAACAATCACGACAATAAACAGACTGCCAATCAGCAATACCTTTTCAACCGCGGTGACAGGTAGCCACAACGCCACTACTAGCATAGCTAAACCAATGATGATCTCTTGCCTAAATGCCGCCTCATGTTGCCATGCCGCCTTTAGCCCCTTGATTGAATATCGCGTTGCATGCAGCACGCGGACAATTCCCGTTTTTCCAGGCTTCACTCACTTACCTTCTTGATGACTTAATTATTATGTTTATGTTCAAACCACCTCAGTTGTAAGAGATGGCCTACTACTCATTTTAATAATCAGACACGAAATCGGCGTAAAACGCTCCGTCCAATGCGGTAAACATTGATTACCGAATTGAAATACACCAAAAACAAAAAAGCCGCGAATAATCGCGGCTTTATCGATAAGGAGAAAATTACCCTTTGTAGATCTTCGGGTTAAATACATCACGTAACCAGTCACCCAGTAGGTTGATAACCAATACCAGCATAACTAGAACGATGCCAGGGAAGGCAGTAATCCACCATGCACCTGAGAAGATGTAGTTAAAGCCGATACTGATTAAAGCACCTAGTGATGGTTGATCGACCGGTAGACCTAAACCAAGGAAAGACAGCGCCGCTTCCGACATGATCGCATTGGCCACCTGAACCGTCGAGATAACCAAGATCGGTGATAGACAGTTTGGCAGAATGTGGCGGAACATAATGCGTGGTGCTTTAAAGCCCATTACACGTGCCGCTTCAACATACTCTTTCTTCTTCTCAGCCAATACTGAAGCACGGATAGTACGTGCATACTGCGGCCATTCAGCCACACCAATGATCACCACCAGCATCACCACCGCATACTGACTATAGAAGTCACTGCCAAAGCTGGCTTTAAAGATAGCCGAGACGATGATCGCGACCATCATGGTTGAGAACGAAAGCTGTACATCAGCAAAACGCATTAGGAAACTATCGATACGGCCACCGAAGTAACCCGCAGATAAACCAATCACGATACCTAGGAATAACTGTAGACCTACAGCTAAGAAACCAATCGTTAGTGACAAACGAGAGCCGTAAAGAATGGTCGACAAAATGTCACGGCCCTGCTCATCGGTACCAAGCAAGAATCGCTCATCACCATCTTCCATCCATGATGGTGGCAGCTCTGAGTCCATAATATCAATCGATGATAAATCGTATGGGTCAGTTGGCGATAAAACTGGCGCAGCCAAAGCCATCACCAAGAAAAGCATGAACACAGTAAAACTTGCCATCGCGACGTTATCGCGCTTGAAGTAATACAAGAAGTCCGACTGTTTAAAACGCTCCCAGCGAGAAGGAGCTACTGCTGTTTGACTCATGATTAAGCTCCTTTACCTGTTAGATTTACGGTCGGGTTGATGATGCCGTATAGCAAGTCAACAATCGTATTGGTTACCACGAAGATTAGGCCAACAAAAATAACGTAAGCCGTGATAAGCGGTGTATCTACACGGTTAATTGCTTCAAGGAAAAGGAAACCTGTACCAGGCCACTGGAAAACTGTTTCAGTTAGGATGGTATAAGCCACCATAGTACCAATCTGTACACCACCGACCGTTAATACTGGCAGCATGGTGTTTTTCAATGCGTGTTGGTAGTAAATCTTGTTCAGTGCAAGGCCTTTCGCCTTACCAAACTTAATGTACTCAGAGCTAAGAACTTCAAGCATCTCTGAACGTACCAGACGAATAAATAGCGGCAGCATGATAGATGCCAGTGCAATACATGGCAGAACCAAGTGAGCTAGTCCATCAAGGGTAAAGTAGCCTGACTCCCAGCCAAATATATTAGCTGTCTCACCTCGGCCATAAGATGGCAACCAGCCTAACTCAATCGAAAACACATACATCAGCATGATGGCGGTTAAGAAAACAGGAATCGAGATACCGATACTACTGCCAGCCATCACTAGCTTAGTAAAGAAGCTTTTTGGATGAATTGCCGAGTAGACGCCAAGAGGAATCGAACAGAAAACAATGATAAGCGTGGCACCAAACACTAACTCGAGTGTCGCTACCAATTTATCAAGAATCACTTCAACCGCAGGGCGCTTGAAGAAGTAAGATGTACCTAAGTCACCTTGTAGCGCATTGCCGACAAAGCGAGTGTATTTTGTAATGAAGGGATCATTCAGACCTAGATCATCACGTAGCGCTTGGCGCTCGGCTTCTGAAACCGACTGACCAACCAACTCACGTAACGGGTCGCCTAGGTTATCCTGAATGGCAAACGCCACTAGACTGATCACAAACATCACTATCAGTGCCTGAAACAGGCGCTTGACCAGAAACGAAAACATTCCTTGCCCCTTAAACTTTCCATAGATTTCAGTCTTAAAAATGGTACTTAACCCGACTGAAACAAAGCTAAGCACCAAAAATCGACCAAGCACTCACCGAATCATGAATACTTGGTCTGGTTCACTCGTGATTATTTAACCACTAGGTCACCGAAGTATGGGAAGTTCATACCGTTGATGATTGGACCAATCTCAACGTTACCTTTCGCTGCCCATGATGGATCTTGCCAGTGTAGAGGTACGAACGCCGCTTCGTTGTATAGAATCTCTTCTACTTTCTTCAGCGATGCACTACGCTTCTCAAGATCAGTCATTGTGTTCGTTTCTACAATCAGCTTATCAACTTCAGCATTTGAGTAGTGACCACAGTTGTACTGACCTTTACCAGTTTCTGCGTTACGCGTCATTGCGAGGAACTCAGTAAAGTTACCTGAATCCTCTGTATCTGGGTGCCAGCCGATCATTAGCATATCTGCCGCACACTTATCGAATTCAGGCCAGTATTGAGCTTTTGGCATTGTCTTCAGATCAACCTTGATACCGATCTTAGACAGCATTGCTGCAGAAGCTTGAGCAATCTTGTCATCGTTCACGTAACGGTTGTTTGGTGCCATCATAGTTAGCGTGAAGCCTTTCTCGTAACCCGCTTCTTTCATCAGCTGTTTCGCTTTCTTAAGATCGTAGCGAGGTTTAAGGTCTGCGTTGTGACCAACGAAACCTACTGGGCTCTGTTGACCCGCAGCCGTTGCCGCACCCTTCATTACTTTCTTAGTGATACCTTCGTTGTTGATTGCGTAGGTAATCGCTTGACGAACACGCACGTCTTTCAGTGCAGGGTTGCTGTTTTGGTTCATTTGGAACGTGATAACACGCGTACCTGGCATAGTGTAAAGATCTACACTGTCCGCTTTCTCAATACGCTTGTAGTCGTTTGGTGCAACAGGAGCAATCATGTCAACGTCGCCAGAAAGAAGTGCTGCAACACGTGTTGCGTCTTCTTTGATTGGTACTAGCGTTAGCTTGTCTACGTTACCGTCAGACTCTTTGTCCCAGTAATCGTTGAAACGCTCAAACGTTACTTTAACGCCTTGCTCACGCTGAGTGATAATGAAAGGACCAGTACCAGAAACATTGGTCGATGCGTAAGAGTTACCGTGCTTAACTAGCTCAGCTTTGTCTTTACCATCTTCGGTCTTACCTGAGTAGAACTTGCTGTCCATTGGGAACAGGTAAGTCATTACGTTTTCTACTAGCGGGTAAACACCTTCAGTTTTCACTTCTACTGTGTAATCACCAGTTTTAGTGATCGAAACGATTGGGCCAAAGATACCTTTGAAGTCAGGAGAGCTTTTCAGACGGTCAAATGTCCACACTACGTCATCTGCAGTTAGTGCATTACCTGAGTGGAATTTAACGCCTTGGCGGATATTAAACTGCATCGTTTCGCCATCAATACGTTCCCAAGATTCAGCCAATCGTGGTTCAAATTCCATTTTCTGGTTAAAACGGATTAGTGGATCAAATACCATGTGAGACATTTGCAGTGTACCGCCAGACAGTTGCTCATGCGGGTCAAGTGACACTGGGTCTGCATCATAAGCGACGGTAATATCTGCTGCCGCTGCGCCAAAGCTAAGGCCAGCTGCCATTAAAGCCACTGCTAGTTTGCTTTTCATGGTTTTCATTGCATAACTCCTTATGCGGGATTTCTATCCCTAGTTGTTGTATTTGCGTCTGTTTAATACCTGATGCTGCTTGTATCAGGAAAGGTCTACGACTTACGCCGTTTTTATTTCTTCTCTTAAGCCCGTAAATTCAGGCATTAGGGAAATTAGTTGCTTACTGTATTCATGCTGTGGCGCGGTAAATAGCTGCTCTGTTGGGGCAACTTCTAACAGCGTACCCATCTGCATCACACCCACTCGGTCACACATTTGACGAATAACCGGTAAATCGTGACTGATAAACAGCATGGTGAGATTTAACTCATCTTGGAGGTCTTTCAGTAAGTTAAGGATCTGAGCCTGTACCGATACATCCAATGCCGAAGTCGGTTCATCACAGATAAGTAGACGTGGGCGAGTTGCCAATGCACGCGCAATCGAAATACGCTGACGCTGACCACCGGAGAATTCGTGTGGGTACTTCACACCCGCCATTTTGCCCAAACCTACGTGATCAAGCAGATCGTTCACGATCGTGCGGGTTTCCACTTCACTGTTGGTTAGTTTATGGAAACGAATGGGCTCTGCGATGATATCGAAGATCTTCATGCGCGGGTTCATTGAGGTATACGGATTCTGGAATACCATCTGCATTTGACGGCGCAGAGGACGACGTTCTTTCTCTGACTTCAATGACGTCAAGTCGATACCTTCAAACGTCACCTTGCCTGAATTTGGCTCATACAGACCAGCAATAATGCGTGCGATAGTCGATTTACCTGAACCTGATTCACCTACAAGGCCAAATGTCTCACCTTCAAACACGTCAAAGCTCACATTGTTCGATGCTTGCACGTATTCACGGCGACTTTCAAACAGAGAGTCTTTGGTCACAAAGCGTAAATTAACGTTCTCAACACTCAGTAGAGAACCGGTGTAATCACGGTGATCTTGGCTTTGACCTAACCAGTGGTTTTTAACATCCAGTGGTTCCATCTCGTGAGCTTCTTCGATGTAGCTCACCAATGGGAAGCGATCCAGCTTCATATCTGAACGAGGAACGGCTGAAATTAGGCTGCGCGTATAAGAATGGTCAGGGTCGCCAAGCACTTTCGCTGTTGGACCAAACTCAACCAAATCACCGCGGTACATTACCGCTACGCGATCGGTCACGTTAGAGACCACACCCATATCATGAGTAACCAACATACAACCGACATTGTTCTTAATACACAACTCGCGGATTAAGCTAAGAATTTGGTCTTGGATAGAGACATCCAGTGCGGTGGTTGGTTCATCAGCGATAATAAGGTCAGGTTCACCTGCCAGTGCAATCGCAATCACCACACGCTGACGCATGCCGCCTGAAAATTGGTGAGGGTATTGTTTTAAACGGTTTTCTGGCTGTGGGATGCCCACTTGTTCCATCAATGACAGGGCGCGTTTGTATGCCTCTGCGTCAGTGACTTTCATGTTGGCGTGGATGGTTTCTTTTAGCTGTTGCTCAACAGTGAACAGTGGGTTGAGCGATGTCATTGGGTCTTGGAAGATAAAACCAATCTTAGAGCCACGCACGCTACGCATTTGCTCTGGAGTCAGACCTGAAATCTGTTCGCCATCTAAATAAACGTCGCCACTTGCAATGCGACCGGGAGGGCTAAGTAGATCGATCACGGCATTACCGACCGTTGATTTACCTGCACCTGATTCGCCTACTACGCCGACGATCTCACCACGCTCAATATTAAAAGAAAGCGATTTAACCGCGGCATGTACACCATGACGCGAAGGGTACTCTATTCGAAGGTTTTTAACTTCTAAAAGTGACATTACCAGACCTCTACTGCTTCGGCAGCTTTCTGCCCTGTCTGAAAAGTGAATCCATTCTTACCAGAATATCGTTCTAGTAATTTACAAGCTCATCAATTTGGCAAAAAATTCACAGAAAAGCAACAAACATAGGACAAAAAGTTGAATTCGAACAAAAACCAAGCAGCTTATGAAAATAAATATGCAATAGAGCTAGATCATCGTTTGGTCCAACCTGATGAAAATCAGCAACAAAACACCGTAAATACTAAACTTTTAGCTATTTCATAAAACTTATGGCAATAAGAAGAAGTGAATATAAATTCAAGACAATACAACACAGCCAAGTTAACAACTTCAAAACAATTAGTCGAATATTAATTATTATTTAGTGAATTAATTTAAATTTAGACCAACAACTGGAATTTAACCAACACCAAAAACAAATAATACAGCTCAATTATCTGTGAAAATTATCAATAAATGATACCTTCATGTTTGAACATAATGCTTAAGTATGAAGATATAAGAGACAAGAAGACTGAAAGGGTTAGATCAAGAGGTGAGGATTCTAAGGACGAGTGAGAAGCTAACGATTTAGCGGAAACTAGTACTCGGTGGTAAAGGATAAGAGATTCCTTACTCCCTCATGCTTCGGTCTATGGAATGACGGTGTATTGGGTATGAAGTTAAGAATTCTAGATGTAAAAAAGCCCTAGTCTTTCGACTAGGGCTTCAATAGTACTTCGGTGAAGAGCCATTCTCTGAACATCAGGCGAACCCCACCCTGGATTCAAATCAGTATCCAACAGCTGGAAAGTAAAAAGCCTCGTCATTTCTGACGAGGCTTTCTAATAGTGGTCGGTGAAGAGGGATTCGAACCCCCGACCCTCTGGTCCCAAACCAGATGCGCTACCAAGCTGCGCTATTCACCGACTTATATTTTGTCTCGTTTTCACAAGAAAGGGAGCAAAGCTACCTGAATAATGGGGTGGCTAACGGGACTTGAACCCGCGACAACTGGAATCACAATCCAGGGCTCTACCAACTGAGCTATAGCCACCGCTAATTTGTGTTGTTTACCGCCATCAGCGTTAAACGAAAGAGTGGTCGGTGAAGAGGGATTCGAACCCCCGACCCTCTGGTCCCAAACCAGATGCGCTACCAAGCTGCGCTATTCACCGACATAGTATTTTTTTACTTGGTTTACGTTATAGAGAGTCAACCCTCTGGTCCCGCTTATTCCAAGAGCCGAGATGCGCTACAAACACGCTATTCACCGACTTATGTTTTATCTCAAAGTTAATCAAGAAAGGGAGCAAAGCTACCTGAATAATGGGGTGGCTAACGGGACTTGAACCCGCGACAACTGGAATCACAATCCAGGGCTCTACCAACTGAGCTATAGCCACCACTGATATTTTTACCGATAAACCTTAAGGCGATTGGCACGCCCGAAAGGATTCGAACCTTCGACCTTTGGCTCCGGAGGCCAACGCTCTATCCAACTGAGCTACGGGCGCATGCCCCATCGGCGGAGTGGAATAATACGTATATCACACTATGTCGTCTAGTACTTTTTCAACTTTTTTTATCGTTTGGCGCCTTTTTCAACAATTAAAGTGTGATAAACCCCTATTTCCCATTAGATAACTGATTACAAGGAGGTAACTTGCTGTTTATTGCAACAAGTTAACAGGATATAATCACCCATTATTTACATTGATTTAACAGCAATTCGCCCTTTGTATACGAAGTGTGTACTGCCGTTGGTCATAATCACACTCTAATAAATGGGTAAGCACGAACTTACCTTCAGGAATGTAAAGTGAGTTTAATGGATATGTCTCGAAAATTATTAACCGCTTTGGTCGCTGCAATCACTTTTTCTAGCGCCTCTTTTGCAGCAAGCGTAAGCCAAGAAGAATATGATGCAATTGCAGAACGTATTAAGCCTGTTGGTGATGTTTACCTAGCAGGTGCTGAGCCAGTAAAAGTGGAGCCAACTGGCCCACGCGACGGCGCAGCAGTTTACGGTATGTTCTGTACAGCATGTCACAGTTCTGGCGTGAGCGGCGCACCTAAGACTGGTAACGCTGGCGACTGGGCACCTCGTATCGCACAAGGTAAAGACGTACTAAAAGACCACGCAATTAACGGCTTCAATGCGATGCCAGCGAAAGGTTCTTGTATGGACTGTTCAGACGACGAAATCGTTGCAGCAATTGATCACATGATCAAAGGCCTATAAGCCCACTAGACTGTAATAGATAAAAGAAAGGCTTGAGTGAATCGCTCAAGCCTTTTTTGTTTCCCTCTATATAGAAGCAACTTAGTTACTTCTTAAACATGGCGCGCAAGTTGGCAATGTGTGCCTGACCTTTTTCCATTCGCTCTTCTGCCGAGACTGGTTTCTTAGTTTGCTCCCATTCGACATCATCAAACGGCAGCTCGTCTAAAAAGCGGCTCTGAGTCGGCTTAATGAGCTCACCAAACTGACGACGTTCCTTACACATGGTAAAGGTCAGTTCACGTTGAGCACGCGTAATCCCTACGTACATCAAGCGACGTTCTTCTTCGACATTGTCTTCATCGATACTGGTTTGGTGTGGCAAGATGCCTTCTTCACTACCAATTAAGTACACGTATGGGAACTCAAGGCCTTTAGAAGCATGCAGCGTCATTAATTGCACTGCATCGCTCTCTTCATCTTCTTCACCACGCTCCATCATGTCGCGCAGGGTTAAACGCTGAACCACTTCTTTAATGGTCTTCTCTTCTTGGTCGTAATTGTCACCCTCAAGGTCAGCGACAATCCAAGAATAGAGGTCAGAGACGTTCTTCATGCGCATTTCTGCCGCTTTCGGGCTCGCAGACGTTTCATATAACCAATCTTCGTAGTTGATATCACGCACCAATGAACGCACCGCATCCACCGCATCACCACGCTCAGCTTGGTCGGCAATTTTCACCAGCCAAGCCGTAAAGCGACGTAGATTTTCCAGGCCGCGGCCTGACAGAGTTTGTTCTAAGCCCATTTCAAAACTGGCTTCAAACAAGCTCTTACCACGCATATTGGCATAGCTGCCGAGCTTCTCTAACGTCACCGGACCAATTTCACGGCGCGGCGTATTCACAATGCGCAAGAAAGCATTGTCATCATCTGGGTTCACCAGTACTCGCAGGTAAGCCATGATGTCTTTGATTTCTGCACGAGCGAAGAAAGACGTACCACCAGATAACTTGTACGGCACACGGTTTTGCATCAGCGACTTTTCAATCAAACGTGATTGGTGGTTACCACGGTAAAGCACGGCGTAATCTTTATACTCGGTACGATTAAGGAACTTATGTGCGATAAGTTCACCAGTCACTCGCTCCGCTTCATGCTCTTCGTTTTTCGCCAGCAACACTTTGAGTTTTTCACCATCAGGAATTTCCGAAAACAGTGACTTGTCATAGACATGGGGGTTGTTGGCAATCAAGATGTTGGCCGCGCGCAAGATTCGACTGGTTGAACGGTAGTTCTGCTCTAGCTTAATTAAACGCAAGTTTGGGTAATCTTCGCCAAGTAACACCAGGTTTTGCGGTTTAGCGCCACGCCATGAGTAGATTGACTGGTCATCATCCCCTACCACGGTCAAACGACCACGCTCACCAACAATTAACTTCACTAAGTCATATTGGCTAGTGTTGGTATCTTGGTATTCATCCACCAACAGGTAGCGGATACGGTTCTGCCAACGCTGACGCACCTCTTCATTGGTTTTAAGCAAAAGCACTGGCAGAGAAATCAGATCGTCAAAGTCGAGTGCGTTATAAGCCTTCATCTGCTTTTGATACATTTCAAAGCAGAAAGCAAAAAGCTGTTGCTGCTCACCCTTAGCCTGCGCTTTGGCTTGATCGGGAGTCAGCATGTCGTTTTTCCAATTGGAAATGGTACTCAGCAGCTGACGCAGTAAGTCCTTATCACCATCAAGCTGCTTTTCGGTTAACTCTTTCAGCAGCGCCATCTGATCTTGGTCATCGAATAACGAGAAGCCAGACTTAAGTCCGAGTGCTTTGTATTCGCGCTTGATGATATTCAGGCCTAAAGTATGAAAGGTTGAGACCATTAGGCCCTTGGATTCATTTTTGCCTAATGTCTGGCCAACACGCTCTTTCATTTCTCGAGCGGCTTTGTTGGTAAAGGTTACCGCGGCGATGTTACGCGCTTTGTAACCACACTGCTGAACCAGGTAAGCGATCTTATTGGTAATTACACGTGTTTTACCTGAGCCCGCACCAGCAAGCACCAAACATGGGCCTGATACGTACTTAACGGCTGCGTCTTGATTGGGGTTCAGCTTCATGGTCATCTCTGAAGTACAAAAAGGTGGCGCATATAATAATAGTGCAACAGGCAGATTGCTATGTTTACTCAACGATACCTAAGCGTCTTATTCACAATTTTTTTGCCTAAATCATGCAATAGTTTGTTGCATATGTGGTGACACTTTAGGCTATAATGAATGAACGTTCATTCATCAACCCACGTATGTTAACTGTCTGGTTCTGTTTCTATGAAAGATAAAAGACAAAAAATCATAGATGCCGCCGAAACTCTGATTGCAGAATCAGGCTTTCAAGGCCTCTCGATGCATAAGTTGGCCAAAGAAGCTGGGGTCGCAGCAGGAACGATTTATCGCTACTTCTCTGATAAAGAAGATTTACTGCAACAGGTTCGTTTAGAGGTTGCTCAACGTAACGCCGAAGCTATTCAGCGTGGCGTTGACGAATCTATGCCGCTAAAAGAACGTTTTCGTAAAATGTGGTTAAACATTTTTGATCTCTCGGTGTCGAATATCGACAACTTAAAGAACCGTGCTCAGTACGACTCTTTACCTTGTGTTCGTAGCCACGAGACCAAAGAAATTGAGCGAAAGATGTTCAGTAAAGTCGATCAACTTTTCACTGAAGGGCGTGAGACGGGGGTATTCAAACCCTTAGGTAACCCAGTGTTGGCTGCTCTTAGTTTAGAAGTCAGTGTCACCCTGGCTCGTAAACAATCGCTTGGATATTACCAACTGGATCAAGATGCCATTGAAGCGGCAATTGAAGCCAGTTGGGATGCAATCATTACACATTAACTTGGAGTTCTAATTAGAATGAAAAAGTGGACTTTCTTTATGTTACTTATCGCGGTACTGCTGTTTGGCAGCGTGATAGGTTTCAATCTCTTTAAGCAACAGAAGATCGCTGAATACATGGCGAATCGACCTGAACCTGAGTTCCCGGTAACGGTAACCGAAGTTCAAGCGGTTGATTGGGTACCTGTGATTGACGCGATCGGTTTTATCGAACCTAACCAAGGTGTTACGGTTGCAAACGAAACGAGCGGTGTGATCGACAAAATTTCATTTGAGTCTGGTACTCAAGTAGAAGAAGGTCAGCCTTTGGTATTGCTTGACTCAGCAGTTGAAAAAGCAAACCTAAAGAGCGCTCAAGCTAAGCTGCCAGCAGCTCAAGCGAAATACAAGCGCTACCAAGGCCTATTCAAGAAAGGCTCGATTTCTAAAGAAGCGTATGATGAAGCAGAAGCTAACTACTTCTCTCTTCAAGCAGACATTGAAAGCCTAAAAGCATCAATTGATCGCCGCGAAATCAAAGCGCCATTCGCTGGTGTGGTTGGTATTCGTAACGTTTACCTAGGTCAATACCTCCAAGCGGGTACTGACATTGTTCGCCTAGAAGATACTAGCGTGATGCGCCTACGCTTTACGGTTCCTCAAACGGATATCTCGCGTATTTCGCTAGGTCA
The DNA here is from genome assembly GCF_043642085.1 of Vibrio hepatarius. Taxonomy (GTDB): domain Bacteria; phylum Pseudomonadota; class Gammaproteobacteria; order Enterobacterales; family Vibrionaceae; genus Vibrio; species Vibrio hepatarius_C. The sequence continues at coordinate 43,320 of NZ_JBHZSA010000012.1, forward strand.
AGAAGTCGATATCTTTGTTGATGCTTACCCAGAGAAACCATTTAAAGGTTCTATCTCAGCGATTGAGCCTGCGGTAAACATTCAAAGTGGTTTGATCCAGGTTCAAGCAGATATTCCAAACAGTGATGGCCAGCTACGTAGTGGCATGTTTGCACGTGCGAACATCATCCTGCCTAAACTTGAAAACCAAGTAACTCTGCCACAAACCGCGATCACCTTTACTCTATACGGCGACAACGTATACATCATCTCTGATAAAGATGGTGAGAAGCGCGTAACACAGCAAGTGGTTAAAGTGGGTGAGCGTACACAAGACATCGCACACATCCTTGAAGGTGTGAAACCTGGTGATGTTGTTGTTACGTCTGGCCAAGTACGTCTAAGTAACCACGCCAAAGTTCGTGTAGTAGAAAGCGATGCAACTACTCCACCAGCTGAAACACCAATGCTGTAACTGGAGGCCTCATGCGCTTTACTGATGTTTTTATTAAACGTCCAGTTTTAGCGGTATCGATCAGCTTTTTGATTGCCCTGCTTGGTTTACAAGCAATCTTCAAAATGCAGGTCCGTGAATACCCTGAAATGACGAATACTGTGGTAACGGTTTCGACCAGTTACTACGGTGCCAGTGCAGACTTAATCCAAGGCTTTATTACTCAGCCATTGGAACAAGCGGTCGCGCAGGCAGACAATATTGACTACATGACTTCTCAATCGGTTTTGGGTAAATCCACCATTACCGTCAACATGAAGTTAAACACCGACCCGAACGCGGCACTGTCTGACGTTTTGGCTAAGACTAACTCGGTTCGCTCTCAGCTTCCTAAAGAAGCCGAGGACCCAACCGTAACCATGTCTACCGGTTCGACAACTGCGGTACTTTACATCGGCTTTACCAGTGATGAGCTTTCTTCAAGCCAAATCACTGACTACCTTGAACGTGTAATCAACCCGCAGCTATTCACGGTTAACGGTGTATCTAAGGTCGACCTCTACGGTGGTATGAAGTACGCACTGCGTATTTGGTTAGATCCATCGAAAATGGCGGCACTAGGCCTAACGGCAACGGATGTCATGGGCGTACTCAATGCGAACAACTACCAGTCAGCAACTGGTCAGGCTGTCGGTGAGTTCGTGCTTTACAACGGTAGCGCTGATACTCAGGTATCGAACGTTGCCGAGCTAGAAAACTTAGTCGTAAGCTCTGACGAAGGTGATATCACCCGTCTAAGCGACATTGCCAAAGTTTCCCTAGAGAAAAGCCACGACGTTTACCGTGCAAGTGCTAACGGCCAAGAGGCGGTGGTTGCCGCGATTAACGCCGCGCCGAGTGCGAACCCCATCAACATTGCAGCAGATGTACTCGAGCTACTACCTCAACTAGAGCGTAACCTGCCAAGTACCATCAAGATGAATGTGATGTATGACTCAACGATTGCGATCAATGAGTCTATCAACGAAGTAATCAAGACGATTGTTGAAGCAGCGGTTATCGTACTTATCGTTATCACCCTGTTCCTAGGTTCGTTCCGTGCGGTAATCATCCCTATCGTTACTATCCCGCTATCACTAATTGGTGTTGCGATGGTAATGCAAGGTATGGGCTTCTCATGGAACCTGATGACACTACTGGCGATGGTACTGGCTATCGGTCTGGTAGTAGATGATGCGATCGTTGTTCTAGAAAACGTCGACCGCCATATCAAGCTGGGTGAATCACCATTCCGAGCAGCGATTATCGGTACTCGTGAAATCGCAGTACCGGTTATTGCAATGACTCTGACGCTAGGTGCGGTATATGCGCCAATCGCGTTGATGGGTGGTATTACTGGCTCGCTATTTAAAGAGTTCGCCTTAACCCTCGCAGGCTCGGTATTTGTATCGGGTATCGTGGCACTAACACTATCGCCAATGATGTGTTCAAAAATGCTTAAGGCTAACGAAGAGCCAAGCAAGTTTGAGCAGAAAGTTCATCATGTCCTTGATGGCATGACGAACCGCTACGCGAAGATGCTAAAAGCAGTCATGCAGCATCGTCCAGTGGTGATTGGTTTTGCAATCATCGTATTCGCCAGTCTGCCGATGCTGTTTAAGTTCATTCCAAGTGAACTTGCGCCATCAGAAGATAAAGGCGTAGTGATGCTGATGGGTACAGCGCCATCAAACGCGAACCTAGACTTCATGCAGAACACCATGAACGACGTAAACAAAATTCTGTCTGATCAGCCAGAAGTAGCGTTTGCGCAGGTGTTTACTGGTGTACCTAACTCAAACCAAGCATTTGGTATTGCGTCTATGGTGCCTTGGAGTGAGCGTGAAGCGAGTCAGTCTGAAGTAGCAAACCGCGTGGGTGGTCTAGTGGGTAACGTTCCAGGTATGGCGGTAACCGCATTCCAGATGCCAGAACTACCAGGTGCAGGTTCAGGCCTACCGATTCAGTTCGTTATCACCACACCAAATGCGTTTGAGAGCCTATTCTCAATCGCAACCGACGTGCTAACGGAAGTGAAATCGAGCCCGATGTTCGTGTATTCAGATCTCGATCTGAACTACGACTCAGCTACGATGAAAATCAACATCGACAAAGACAAAGCCGGCGCTTATGGCGTGACCATGCAAGACATCGGTATCACACTAAGTACTATGATGGCCGACGGTTACGTAAACCGTATCGACCTGAATGGCCGCTCTTATGAGGTAATCCCTCAAGTTGAGCGTAAGTGGCGTCTAAACCCTGAATCGATGGACAACTACTACGTACGCTCTGCTAACGGCAAAGCAGTACCACTAGGCAGCTTGATCACGATTGATGTTGTAGCAGAGCCTCGCTCTCTACCTCACTTCAACCAGCTAAACTCAGCAACGGTTGGTGCGGTTCCAGCACCGGGCACGGCTATGGGTGATGCAATCAACTGGTTTGAAGGTATTGCGGCAGAGAAACTACCAAGCGGCTACAACCACGACTACATGGGTGAAGCGCGTCAGTACGTGACAGAAGGTAGCGCACTCTACGCAACCTTTGGTCTAGCACTGGCGATCATCTTCTTGGTTCTAGCGATTCAGTTTGAATCACTGAAAGATCCGCTGGTTATCATGGTGTCAGTACCACTAGCGATTTGTGGCGCTCTGATTGCCCTCGCTTGGGGCGCGGCAACCATGAACATCTACTCTCAGGTTGGTTTGATTACCCTAGTTGGTCTGATTACCAAGCACGGTATCTTGATCTGTGAAGTAGCTAAAGAAGAGCAGCTACACAACAAACTGAGCAAGATGGACGCGGTTATGGAAGCGGCAAAAGTACGTCTACGCCCTATCCTAATGACCACTGCAGCGATGATTGCAGGTCTTATCCCGCTGATGTACGCAAGTGGTGCAGGTGCAGCGCAGCGCTTTAGTATCGGTATCGTAATCGTAGCTGGTCTAGCGATTGGTACCATCTTTACGCTATTCGTACTGCCAGTGATTTACAGCTACCTAGCTGAAAAACACAAGCCACTACCAGTGTTTGTTGAAGACAAAGATTTGGAAAAGCTGGCGCGCGTTGATGAAGCAAAAGCAGCTCACCGTGAGCTAGCAGATAACAAATAATCTGCGAAAAATTGAAAAGGTCACTTCGGTGACCTTTTTTATTTGCCTCATTTAGCTGATATTAGCTTCGAATTTTTACTATCGAGGTAGCGACTTTCGCGTATCAATTACATAGAATGAGGGCAAATCGAAAGGAGTTTTAGTCACATGTTTGACCCAAAGAAACTAGAGCAAATTGCTAAACAAATTCATGACTCTATGCCTGCGCCAGTAAAAGAGCTTGGCTCAGACGTAGACCAGAAGGTTCGCCAAGTCATCCAAGGTCAGCTTAATAAGCTAGACGTAGTTAGCCGCGAAGAGTTCGATGTACAGACACAAGTCCTACTACGCACTCGTCAAAAGCTTACCGAGATGGAAAAGAAACTAGCTGACTTAGAACAAAAGCTAGCAGATAAATAATAAAAAACGCTTCCAGATTGGAAGCGTTTTTTATTATTGCTGTTTCGCTTTGAGAGCTTGTAATGAGGCTTGCTTAAAGCCCAGCGCAGAAACGGTATAGGTGTAATACTCCATCACTGTCTGCTCAACGATATCAATGCTGCCTATCTTTACCTGCTTATTGCCAATAAAGTGACCATTGAGGAAGTTCTTACCTGCCACTGTTGCAGGGGAATATTGACTAAAGCCATCGTGGCAAACCCCTTTCATCTCGATAAACTGACCGTCAACGGCAATCTCTCGATTAGGCAACGGACGGTTATCAGAACCTGGTTCATCTTCACCGTTGCAACGATGGCCGCGGTCAACAAAGTACAAAGTAAAGTCACCATCAAAACGTATCGTCAAATGACCATAGCTATGATCGTCAGCGGGTATGTCAGTAGAGGCGACTTGAGCCCCAGAGCCTTCAACAAACCGCCATTGCTGAGTATCAAACTGGCTTGTATCTAGCTCTGGTAGCGGACGGCCCATAGCAAAGCACGATGCAGATGTAAGACCAAGAACCATACCGACGATATACTTATTCATTGTTAACTTTACCTTTTTATTACCACTCCTTTTATCTAACCACACTCACTGATTAATTTGTGCCCCACTTGTAGGACGCCTACAAAATCTTGACCAAGTTTTCACCAACTTTACGTCGCACAAACAAAAAGGCTTGGTCAACGGAGACCAAGCCTTTTAATTAGATGTTGTGTTTTATTTTGTATTTATCGACCCCAGTCTACCTGGAGTTCTTACTGCTTTGCTTTAATGCAATTACGCAGATTGTATATTCGAAGCTAAGAGCTTAAGTCCCTTAAACAAATTACGCTGAATTAAGTCTTCACAGCTAAGAACTTAAGTTCGCGGAGGTAACACGGAGTTTGCGCTAGCAAATGAGTATTACCGACAAAGAAATTAAGCTCCTTAGCGAAGAAGATTAGCCGCCTACCGCGATATTCTTCATATCAGTCATATAACCACGTAGCTCTTCACCGATGTACTCAACTGGGTGGTTACGGATAGTATCGTTTACTGCGATTAGCGTAGCGTTATCTACTTGGTTAGACGTTTCGCCTAGACCTTTACCAATCACGTCTGTTGATACTGAAGGCATGAACTTCTCACGTAGTAGCGGAGTTGCTACGTTAGCGAATAGGTAGTTACCGTATTCTGCTGTATCTGAGATTACTACGTTCATTTCGTATAGACGCTTACGTGCTACTGTGTTTGCGATTAGTGGTAGCTCGTGTAGTGACTCGTAGTACGCTGACTCATCGATGATGCCTGATGCAGTCATTGCTTCGAACGCTAGCTCAACACCGGCACGAACCATTGCTACTAGTAGGATACCGTTGTCAAAGTACTCTTGCTCAGAGATTTCAACGTCACCTGCAGGGTAGTTTTCAAATGCTGTTTCACCTGTCTCTTCACGCCAGCCTAGTAGGTTTGCATCATCGTTCGCCCAGTCAGCCATCATAGTGCTTGAGAACTCACCTGTGATGATGTCATCCATGTGCTTGTTGTAAAGCGGACGCATTAGCTCTTTAAGCTCTTCAGATAGCTCGAATGCTTTGACTTTCGCTGGGTTTGATAGACGGTCCATCATGTGCGTGATGCCACCGAATTTCAGTGCTTCTGTGATGGTTTCCCAACCGTACTGAAGAAGTTTACCTGCGTAGCTTGGGTCGATGCCGTCAGCGATCATCTTCTCGTAAGATACGATAGAACCCGCTTGTAGCATGCCACATAGGATAGTTTGCTCACCCATTAGGTCAGATTTAACTTCTGCAACGAATGAAGACTCTAGACAACCTGCGCGGTGGCCACCTGTACCTGCTGCCCATGCTTTTGCGATGTCCCAACCTTCGCCTTTAGGGTCATTTTCTGGGTGAACAGCGATTAGTGTCGGAACACCGAAGCCACGCTTGTACTCTTCACGTACTTCTGTACCTGGACACTTAGGTGCAACCATTACAACCGTTAGGTCTTTACGGATTTGCATGCCTTCTTCAACTACGTTGAAACCGTGCGAGTAGCCTAGTGCAGCGCCTTGCTTCATTAGCGGCATTACCGTTTCTACAACGTTAGTGTGCTGCTTGTCTGGAGTCAGGTTGATTACTAGGTCAGCTTCAGGAATAAGCGTTTCATAGCTTGCTACTTCAAAACCGTTTTCTTTTGCGTTCTTGTAAGACTGACGCTGCTCGTCAATCGCTGCCTGACGTAGTGCGTACGCTACGTTTAGGCCAGAGTCACGCATGTTTAGACCTTGGTTTAGGCCCTGAGCACCACAACCAACGATAACGACTTTCTTACCTTTCAGGTAATCCGCTTCTGTTGCAAATTCGCTGCGGTCCATGAAACGACAACGACCTAATTGGTCTAGCTGCTCGCGTAGGTTTAAAGTATTGAAATAGTTAGCCATCTGGGCGCTCCTTTAAAGAATTTTTCCGTTGAGGTCGGTCGTTTTGTTACCGAATGAGTTCATACTAAAACAGACATTCTGTTGCTTAAAGTGATATATTCACAATTAGTAATTGCAATTAATGCAACAAGGATGTAACCCTTTCATGAACATTAAGTGTCTGCAGTTGTTCATTCATCTGTGTGATAGTAAAAGTTTTGCCAAGACCGCCTCGGCGATGCATATCAGCCCTTCTGCACTCAGTCGCCAGATCCAAAAATTGGAAAGCGATACTGGGCAAGCACTGTTCCTGCGCGACAATCGCAGTGTCGAACTCACCCCTGCGGCGAAAAAGCTGTTGCCCGTGGCGTTGAATATTTTGGGAGAGTGGCAAAACTACAATGCGCAGCTAAAAGGTCATGAAGAAGAATTAAAGGGCGAGATTCGCTTGTTCTGCTCAGTGACGGCCAGTTACAGCCATTTGCCAGAGCTACTCTCAGAGTTTCGTCTCCAGCACCCTTTCATTGAATTCAAACTCTCGACTGGTGACCCCGCTCAAGCAATTGGCAAGGTGTTAGCTGATGAAGCAGATATCGCTATCTCAGCTCAGCCAGAGCAGCTACCTGCACGAATCGAGTTTGAAACCATCAGTGAAATCCCCCTGTCTGTGATTGCCCCGGTTGGGGTGAGCAACTTTGCAGAAGAGCTAAGAAAAGATAAGCCTGATTGGTCTGCGATTCCGTTTATTGTCCCAGAATCAGGTACCGCCCGAGACCGCGCCAATGCTTGGTTTAAGTCAATGAAGATAAAACCTAACATCTATGCTCAAGTGTCAGGGCATGAAGCGATTGTCAGTATGGTCGCGCTAGGATGTGGTGTCGGCATTGCACCTGATGTGGTGATCAATAACAGCCCAGTAAAAGAGAAGATTGAACGGCTTAAAGTCGCTGCGTCAGTCAAACCGTTTAAACTTGGGGTATGCTGCAAACGCTCACAGCTGGATAACCCATTAGTCAAAGCGCTGTGGCAAATGGCCCACGATACCTATATCGCTCCATAATCTAAGCGCCAGATACAACAAAGCCACCGCTTTTTCAGAAATCAAAAAACACGGTGGCTTTTACAATTAAAGCTGTTTTCTAAATAGTTGGAGTCACAGCTAGGCGTCAAACAACCTTATTCCCCTGAGCATAGTGCGCTATGTGATTGGGATAAGGGTGTGAAGGCAACGACGCTGTGGCTTCAAATATGACGAAAACTTAGATGACGCGAGAGAACTGCTGCTGACGCGCCTTAGCTCTTAAATACTTATCGAAACACATACAAATGTTACGAATCAGTAGACGGCCACGCAGTGTTACGCGAATTTCTTCGTCATCCACTTCCACTAGCTCATCATTAATGAAGGTCTGCAGTAAACCTAAGTCTTCTTTGAAGTATTGATTAAATTGCACCTTAAACGCAGACTCAATCATGGTCTTATCCAGTTTAAAGTTACAAATAAGCTGCTTAATCACTTCACGACGAAGTAAGTCATCACTATCAAGTGCTACGCCTTTCCATAATGCATGGCGCTGGTCAGTCACTTGCGCATAGTATTTCTTCAACTCTTTCTGATTTTGCGCATACGCATCACCAATCATCGAAATTGCTGAAACACCGAAACCAACTAAGTCCGCTTCACCTTGTGTAGTGTAACCTTGGAAGTTGCGGTGCAACACGCCATTACGCTGCGCTACGGCCAATTCATCATCCGGCTGAGCGAAGTGGTCCATACCGATAAACTGATAATCAGCGCCAGTTAGCGTTGCAATCGTGTCTTGCAGAATCGCCATCTTCTCTTCGGCGATCGGCAGATCTTCATCTTTAATCTTACGCTGCGCAGCAAACAGTTGCGGCATATGCGCGTAGTTAAACACAGATAAACGACCCGGCTTCATTTCCAAAACTTGCTTAAGCGTCTCAGCAAAAGAGTCTTTGGTTTGCTTTGGCAGGCCGTAAATCAAATCTAAGTTAGTTGAACGGAAGCCGAGCTCTTTGGCGCGATCGACCATGGCGAAGATAAATTCTTCATCTTGCTCGCGGTTAACTAGCTTCTGCACTTCTTTATTGAAGTCTTGAACACCAATACTCAAACGGTTGAAGCCTTCACCACGTAGGTGATCCAGCACATCTAGCTCGATTTCACGCGGGTCAACTTCGATACTGATTTCAGCATCGCCTTCAAAGTAGAACTCACCGCGAAGAATCGCCATCACACGGCTAATTTGTGCTTTGGTTAGGAAAGTTGGAGTACCGCCGCCGAAGTGAAGCTGAGTCACTTTTCGACCTTGAAGCAACGCCGCGCGAGTACGGATCTCTAGCTCAAGCACATCAAGATACTCATCTGCTTTATGGGCATGACGAGTGATAACCTTATTACAACCACAGTAGTAGCAAAGCTTGTGGCAGAAAGGGATGTGGATATAAAGAGAAAGCGGTCGCTCTGGATACTGAGTACACGCCATGTCGTAGTCTGCGACAGTAAACGCTTCATGGAATTCTAAAGCTGTTGGGTACGAGGTATAACGAGGACCTGAATAGTTGTACTTATCAAGAACCGCTTGATCCCAGACAATTTGTTGGCTTGCGACGACTGGCTGCGACATGATGGTATTTCCGTTTGGGCTTTAATGCTTATGTGACCAATAGGGTCATTGTAATTAGCAGGCTATTTTGCCACACCTAACAGTGAGTCGTCGGTGTGCAGGCTGCTTTTTGAGTAGCAATACTCAGAATTGATAACTCGATCACTACCCTTTTAGTGTAAGCGATCGAGTTATAAAAGTTGCGCGCTAGATCATTTGAATGTTGATCTGGTTATTTAGCGGTTTCACTTTTTTCTGCAGACGTTTTAGCTCTTCAGTAATATCTTGCTGAAGGCGCGACTCTGCTTTGTGGCGCTCAAGGTTTTGCTTCATGCGCTCTTGCTTAGCCAACTCCTGACGAGCTTCGCCACGCGCCATATCTTTAACGATATGGAACAGCTCTGACGTCGCTGGGTATTCTTGGTCGAAATCGACACGTTCTTCACCTTGGACGTAGTCCATGATGTTATATAGACGAATACTGATCTCAGATAGGTCACACTGCTCTTGAATGCCGGCTAAACAAAGAACGTTGACGCTTTCAAAGATGTTGGCATTACGCTTTTCAATTGCCAGCTTTTGTTGCTGCAATTGCAATTCCTTTTGCTTCTTGAGCTGGAGCAGAAGGTAACCAGCATAAGAGGCTAAACCCAGAACAATTACGCTGCCTGCGATAGCTAATAAGGTTACATTCATCGTGCTCTTTACCCTTTAAATTGGTTCAGATCCAAACCTTCAAACTGAGAAAGAAGCTCATCATCTGAATTCGCTTTTTTGCTCGGCTTCTGTTTTGCTACTGGCTCAACAACTTCTTCTTCCTCGAACTCTTCTTCAGGTTCTTCGTAGATACCAAGTTGCTTCATCAGGATTTCAATACGCGCAAGTTTTTCATCGACGTACTTCTGTAGACCTGCACCTAGGTTGTCACCATTATCTAGGCGGTCCAATAGCACGTTCAGTTGCGCGTCATTCTCAAGCATTTCTAGCTCTTTCTCAGCGCTAATACGACGCTCAACTTTGCTTGGTTTTTTCATCGCTTCAACAACTAAAGGAATCTTCTTTTTGCTGCCTAAACGAGGGTCACGCTTTTGGCCCGCAGTCTGTTGCTTTTGCGTTTTCGCTTCAGAGTTACGACCGCCAGTCTTTAGACCTTTGCGCTTTTTGTCTTTTTTACGTAGACGTCCTTCAACGTCTGATTCAGTACGGTTGCGAACAACGATTACGTCGCTATTACCGCCTGATCTTGCTTTCTTACTACGGCTCATTACTGGGCTTTCCTCAGTAAAATTACATCATTACTAATAAATTCAAGCTCGAGCTGATCCCGCTCTGCCAAGTATTGAAACGTTTTACGACTGAAAAAGACCACATGGGTCAGATCGTTTTTGTAGTGCCATGAGGCAAACGCTTCAACATCAATGACCATCTTAGTCATAAGACCAATCCAGCCACCCGGCTTAACTAAATTCAACCATTGCTGCCACACTTTATTGGGCTCATAAAGATGCTCAATAACTTCTGTGGCAGTGATAAAGTCATACGACGTATCTAACACCAAGCGATCTGGGTGATAGTAAAGGTCATACAAACTCATGGTGTGTCCTTGCTCTTCCAACATTAAAGATAACGTTGGTCCTGGGCCACAACCAAAATCTAACCCGTGAGAGTTAGGAGCGATACGCGTTAATATGGGGTCAGAAACCCGAGATAAAAAGCGTCGATATCCTTCGTCATTTGGATCATTCTCATGCAGATCGTAGTGGGCTTTTTCCGCTTTTGCATCCAAACGCTGGTCTGGATTGACGAACACAAGCTCACACTGCTGGCACTGAAGATACTCTCTACGCTTATCTTCATAATAGTGCTTGATGTCTAAGCTCTGACAAAGGGGGCAATTATGCATATCGGCTGCGTAAACTCATCCTCAAACAGGGATGCGAAACATACCAGAAACTGACGTTAGAGTGGAGCACTATTGCGCAAATAATCATCGATTTTTGAAAAATAGGAATAAAAAAAGCGATAGAGTGTCTCTATCGCTTTCTAAATGCCTTGCGGCAAAACTGTGTTGTACTGAGTTCAGTACACCAATAATCCATTTGTTTTTAGCGCTTTCCCTGCCAAAAGTGTTGTTTGCCACCGTCCTGGTGAGTTTTGGCTTTCCTTTAACTTCCTGCTATCTGGGCTAATCCTTAGCCTGATCCTTTACGCTGTCTTAAACCATTAGACAAGTCGACCATCCGTATCAAGTAGGTGTCCTACCTACCCTGATTCCATTCTTCAACAACCAAGCATCCTTCGCTTGCGTCCTTGGAGACCTCCTGGTCTGAAATCCTTCATCAGCGCCCTGCCGATAACGATACTTTACCGTGATAGCGAGTTTGAACAATCCTCAAAAAACAATATTTGCAGTTAATTTCTCGCCTCTAAATCATAGCCTTAAATTTCAACATCTTGCGGAGTTCCCACAGAAAATGGATGAGTAATGTATGGACGATCTCTTACAAACAGAGTGGCGAGAAAGAGCATTCGCTTCCACTAGCGAGAGTGATCGCGATCATACGAAAAAGCCCAGACCGAAGTCTGGGCTTTTTCAATACAACTTATGCTCGAACAAATTCAAAGGGCTTAGTGTAGGCCACCAACATATTTTGAAAGAGTATCGATATCTTCATCCGTTAGCTTCTTAGCGATATCACGCATCATTTCGTTCATATCGTTTGCACGAGAGCCGTCACGGAATTTTTCTAGCTGAGCTTTAATGTAATCAGCATGTTGACCTGAAATTTTCGGGAAACCAGATAGCTCAGTACCATCACCACGAGGACCGTGACATGCAATACAAGCTGTTAGACCACGTTCAGCATCGCCAGCGGTATAAAGAGCCTTACCAGCGTCAACAACATTTTCAGGTGTTGTGTTGTCCGAGATAGGTAGAGATGCGTAGTAAACCGCAAGATCTTTCATATCTTGCTCAGACAGTGGCATAGCCATACCACCCATCACAGGGTCTACACGACCTTGTTTACCACCACTAGTCATACCCAACTTGAATTCTTTCAGCTGCTTTTCAATATATTTAGCATGCTGACCAGCAATTTTCGGGTACATTGCGAGTTGACTGTTGCCGTCAGCACCGTGGCAGGCAACACAGGTTTGAGATTTTGCTTTACCAGCTTCTATGCTGCCTTGGGCCCATACGGAGCAGCTGGCTAAAAGACTCAATATTAGCGCTAATTTCTTCATGACATTCCATTTATAATTATCAAGCTTCCAGTACCACTCATGGTACAATAGGCGACCTTATGCCGAGCACGGTTATTTTACACAATTTCACAAAAAAGTAATCAATCGACTACACAAAGTCGAGATGGAGTTAACAGTGAGCGTAAAAATTCATTATCAAAACACTCATTTCATCACAAGTGCGCCGGATATCCGCGCCTTGCCAGCAGATGAAGGTATCGAAGTTGCGTTTGCAGGACGCTCCAATGCGGGCAAATCAAGCTCTCTTAATCGCTTGACCAACCAGCGTAGCCTTGCAAAAACCAGTAAAACGCCTGGTCGTACGCAACTTATTAACTTATTTAAAGTGACTGACGGTTGTCATATTGTTGACCTTCCTGGGTACGGCTTTGCACAAGTCCCGTTAGAATTGAAAAAGAAATGGCAAAAATCGTTAGGTGAATACCTACAGAAACGCGCATGCCTAAAAGGTCTAGTGGTACTGATGGATATCCGTCACCCGATGAAAGACCTCGATCAGCAGTTGATTTTCTGGGCTGTAGACAGCGGTATTCCAGTCCAAGTGTTGCTTACTAAAGCCGACAAACTGAAAAGTGGCGCACGTAAGGCACAAGTATTGAAGATAAAGAAAGACGCGGTTGGTTTCGGTGGTGATGTCAGCGTTGCGGCTTTCTCTTCACTAAAAGGACTCGGTGTTGACGTATTGCGCAACAAACTCGACGAATGGTTTGCACCAGCACTGGCAGAGTCAGTGGTTGAAGAGATCATTGAAGAAGAAAATATCGACGACGAGCAGAAATAATAGCGATTCGATAAATCACTTCTATATAGATAGGCCCTGCAGCAATGCGGGGCTTTTTTATACCTGGTGTGTAATTCAGGGGACGCAGAAACAAAACGCCCCACCATCCTGGCGGGGCAACGGGAGAGAAATAGTTGTTATAAATTATTGTGCGCTCTAGATTACGAATATCTCAGCTAAGGTCAACTCGGCGACCCCCACTCCAGCCCAAAACCAAACCAATAAAATTTTCAATTAAAAACAATCACTTAAACAAAAAGCCCACCAATAAACTCAGTAAAAACTGGATTGTTTTTCTATCCAAAATAACCAAACTGTGAATGGAGTAAAGTTACAAAGTTTTGTGTGATTACAGAACGGTAAATCAATGGCTTGTCATGACAGTGATTATCGACAAAGAGATAGGAAAATAGCGAGATATCGGGAGATATTTAGGTAGCATATTGATTTTATTGAATTTTTCTTTCGCCCAATAAAAAACGCCCCAGTCAAAAACTGACTGGGGCGGCTGAATCAGCCTAATCCAATAACGTGAAACAAAAGGTCTGAAAGATAGAACATCTTACCTCTGTACCCTACGCAGATTAATGTACAACAATTGGTCAGAAATGAAAACTACTTTTGTAAGTTTTTTTCATTAAAATTTTATTAAATAACATTTTGACAAAATCATCAGAAACTTATTTCTTGATAAAAAAAAGCCAGTGTTTGTGCACTGGCTCATGTTATTTATTGGTATTTGCCTATTTTTTGTCTAGTGAGCCTGATCCCAGTTATCACCATGCCCCGCTTCAGCGACAAGAGGAACATCCAACTCTACAGCCGATTCCATTAATTCTTGTACTTTACTTTCAATTTCGGTCAAAGCTGACTCTTGAACTTCAAATACTAATTCATCGTGTACTTGCATCAACAACTTAACGCGACCGTCACCTTCAGTTTGAATCCATTCATCAACCAACAGCATCGCTTTCTTAATGATATCTGCCGCAGTGCCCTGCATTGGCGCGTTGATCGCCGCACGTTCTGCCGCTTTACGACGCATACCATTACGTGATTGGATTTCAGGTAGATGTAAGCGACGGCCAAAGATGGTTTCAACATAGCCTTGCTCAGAGGCGGTACTACGCGTGTCTTCCATGTACTGCATTACACCAGGGTAACGCTCAAAGTACTTGTTCATGTAATCTTGCGCTTCACCACGAGGAATGCCCAATTGCTTCGCTAGACCAAACGCACTCATACCGTAGATAAGACCAAAGTTCACCGCTTTTGCACGGCGACGTTGCTCTGAGCTCACTTGGTCAATGGTAGTCCCCATGATTTCAGCCGCTGTTGCTGCGTGGATATCTTTACCTTGTTGGAAAGCGTCCAATAGCGCTTGATCACCGGACAAGTGCGCCATAATACGCAACTCAATCTGAGAGTAGTCGACTGCCATGATTTTATAGCCATGTGGGGCAATAAACGCTTGGCGAATACGACGACCTTCTTCATTACGGATTGGGATATTCTGTAAGTTTGGATCGGTCGAAGATAGACGACCTGTCGCCGTAACTGCTTGGTGATAAGAAGTATGTACGCGACCCGTTCCAGGGTTAATCATCTTCGGTAACTTATCGGTGTAGGTCGATTTGAGTTTTGCCAGACCACGATATTCCAAAATCAGTTTTGGTAATGGGTAATCCAGAGCGAGCTCTTGCAACACTTCTTCGTTAGTAGAAGGTGTGCCTGACGGCGTCTTCTTAATAACAGGTAAGCCCATTTTTTCAAACAGTAGTGCTTGCAGCTGCTTCGGTGAATTCATATTGAACTCTTGCTCAGCAATCTCGTACGCCTTCTGTTCAAGTTCATCCAATCGCTGAGCAATCTCTTGCGACTGAGCGCCTAGCTTCATGTCGTCAATCAAAACACCAGTGCGCTCAATGCGAGAAAGAACAGGAACCAATGGTACTTCTATCTCTTGATAGATAGCTTTAAGCTTCTCGTCTTGATCGATGTTTTCCATCAAGCGATTGTGCAGGCGAAGCGTCACATCCGCATCTTCTGCGGCATACGGTGATGCTTCATCAAGCTCAATTTGATTGAAGGTCAGTTGCTTCTTGCCTTTACCGGCAATCTGCTCAAACGAGATGCAGCTATGTTGCAAGAAGCGCAGTGCCAAGCTATCCATATCATGCTTACCACCCACACTGTTATATACATACGAAGCCAGCATGGTGTCATGCTTGATACCTTTCATTTCAATGCCGTAGCGCGCTAATACACTGGCATCGTATTTGAGGTTTTGACCTACTTTCGCTTGAGAATCATCTTCTAGAATTGGTTTTAGCTGCTCTAGTACCCAATCACGATCTAACTGTGCAGGTGCATCTAGGTAATCATGAGCAACAGGAACGTACGCAGCGACACCTTCTTCAGTGGCAAACGAAAGGCCCACAAGGTTTGCAACCATATAGTCTAAGCTGTCAGTTTCAGTATCAAAGGCAAACACGTCTGCTGCTTTGAGCTTCTCTAACCACGAATTAAAACTCGCTTGATCTAAGATAGTCTCATATTGGCTGCGATCGATAGTCACCGCTGAAGTGTCCATCTCTGCGCCACTTGATGCTTTTGCAGCGCCCGTTGCTCCGCCAGATTTTTCATCTGCCTCAACAACACCGTTACCGCCATCTAATAGCTCATTGAGCCATGACTTAAACACTAGCTGACCGTAAAGTTTGATCAGTTCGTCTGTATTTGGCGCCGCTTTTAGCAGAGATTCTGGTGTTTCTTCGAGTTCAACATCCAGCTTGATGGTCGCAAGTTCATAAGACAGTTTGGCATTGTCTTGGTTGTCGATAAGCTTCTTGGCCATGGTTTTAGAACCGCGGAAACCAAGTGGCGCAATATCATCGAGGTTGTCATACAGCTTATCTAAACCGCCAATGCCTTGTAGCAGCGCCGTTGCTGTCTTATCACCAACACCAGGAACGCCAGGGATGTTATCGACTTTATCACCCATTAACGCTAGGTAGTCGATGATCAGTTCCGGTGGAATACCAAACTTCTCAATCACACCTTCACGATCCATCACGACATTAGTCATGGTGTTGATCAAAGTAACGTTATCATCCACCAGCTGAGCCATATCCTTATCACCAGTACTGATCAGCACTGGCATACCCACTTGAGAGGCTTGGTGCGCTAAGGTACCGATTACGTCATCGGCTTCAACGCCAGGAATACAGATCAACGGCAAGCCCATTGCACGAATCACATTATGCAGTGGCTCGATCTGACAACGTAGATCATCGGGCATAGGCGGACGGTTTGCTT
This sequence comes from Vibrio hepatarius, assembly GCF_043642085.1. Taxonomy (GTDB): domain Bacteria; phylum Pseudomonadota; class Gammaproteobacteria; order Enterobacterales; family Vibrionaceae; genus Vibrio; species Vibrio hepatarius_C. The sequence goes on from NZ_JBHZSA010000012.1 coordinate 59,731, forward strand.
TGTACTCTGGATACATATCATCACGGAAGGTTTTACCTTTCGCATCAAAGACCACAGCAATACGATCGGAAGCAAATTGACGCATCATGCTACGCAGCATGTTAACCACACCGTAGACCGCATTAGTTGGAATATCGCCATTACTCATAGTGCCTGGGTAGGCATGAAATGCGCGATATAGGTAAGAAGAACCATCGATAAGAATCAACGGATTATCAGGAATATTGGCCATAGTCTTTACGTATCCAAAGAAAATGCAAAAAAGATCTGCTTAGGATGCCATGAGTCCGTCAGTGAATCCATTTTAACTCTACTCACTCATTTGATTATTCTTATACCAACGGCCAGTCTCTCCTGTGGATAACTCTGTTTATATTATTTATACACAGGATATGAAAATGGAATAGAAGCACGACAAAACCACCATAAGCCTATGTAATAAAAGAATATTAACAGAGATCGATCATCCACAGATCGATCTTGAAACGATCTTGCATTGTGGAAAAGACTATTGGTGTCCTTTTATTCGATCCCAAATCGCAGGCATAAAAAAAGCGACATCTTTCGATGTCGCCTAGCAAAAAGGGGTCAAAGCAATTCAGGTGAATGAGGTGCTTTGCCATAAAGCTATAAATTACACTGGAAGCAATGTGAGCAATGTCGTGTCAAAAAGAACTCGTGCAAGTTCGATTAAGTTCAGTCTCATCACCGTCTCCATATTGAATCTGGTAACTCAACGTCCTTGTGAACTTCTCTCATTCCCTAAGACGAGATAAATAATAACCATTCTCATTTAATGCGTCAACAGTTAAATGAGAAAAAATCTCATTTAATTTTTATATCAGTGCTATAAATGCTTTACGAAGTGGATTCTACTCTCTATAAGAGGATATTTTTCTTCAAATTTTTCAATTAGATAGCCATTTCTAATCAGCAGCCTTAACATCGCAGGAAATTGATTTCGCGATTTCACTTTTAGTTGCTTATAACCCTGCTCTACTACCCACTTTTCTTGAATTTCCAACAGTTTTTGCGCCACACCTTTATTTCGAGCCAGTGAGGAAACGCCACCGAACCAGCTGTAAAAGGTTTGCTCATCCAATTGATAACCAATTTTAAAGCCAAGTAGGCTGTCCCCTTCTTGCGCTACCTGGATCAGAGAGCGTGCTTTACCTTCCAAACGCGCCGATAAAGTTTCGACGGTTTCTTTATGGGCAAACTCTTGGATCTGCTCTACAACTTGGACACACTCGGCCAATGAGCCCTCTCGGTATATAACGCTCATTGCAACTCTCCAAAACTAGAAAAGGCTGACAAATGCCAGCCTTTTGAATCATTCATTCGATAGTGACTACTCTTGCTCTTCTCGCAAGAAAGTCGCAGCTTGGGCATTTTCTTCCGCTAACCACTCAGCCACGTCTTTAGCAAAGTAAGTCAAAATGCCATCAGCACCCGAGCGCTTAAAGCACAGCAGTGATTCCATCACGGTTTCACGCTCTTTTAGCCAACCGTTGGCAAATGCTGCTTTGTGCATCGCATACTCACCTGAAACTTGGTAAGCAAAAGTCGGTACTTCTAGCTCAGACTTCACGCGGCGAACAATATCCAGATATGGCATACCTGGTTTAACCATCACCATATCCGCGCCTTCGTTGATGTCCATCGCCACTTCATGAATCGCTTCATCGCTGTTCGCCGGATCCATTTGGTAATTCTTCTTGTTGCCACCTTTGAGGTTGCTCGCGCTACCGACTGCATCACGGAATGGACCATAGTAGCAAGACGCATATTTAGCTGAGTACGCCATGATTTGAGTATTAATGTGACCCGCTTGCTCTAGCGCTTTGCGAATCTCACCGATTCGACCATCCATCATATCTGAAGGAGCAACCACATCAGCGCCCGCTTCAGCATGAGACAAGGCTTGCTTAACCAAAACCTTAGTCGTCTCATCATTAAGCACGTAGCCCTCTTCATCAATGATGCCGTCTTGACCATGGGTAGTGAATGGGTCGAGTGCCACATCAGTAATCACGCCAATTTCTGGCACATGCTCTTTCAGTGAACGTACCGCACGCTGAACCAAACCTTCTGGGTTGTAAGCTTCAGCGGCACATAAACTTTTCGCATCTTGGTTTACTACAGGGAATAGAGCGATCGCTGGTACACCTAGCTGAGCTAAGTACTGCGCTTCTTCCAACATCAAGTCGATCGATAAGCGTTCGATACCCGGCATAGAATCCACGGTTTCGCGGCGATCTTTACCCATCAGGATAAACATTGGGTAGATAAGATCGTTAACAGACAATTGGTTTTCAGCCATGAGGCGACGGCTAAAGTCATGTTTACGCATACGGCGCATACGACGGCCAGGGAATTGACCTTGAATCGAAACTGACACTCTATTCTCCTTGTGTGGTGAAAGTGCTTGAATTGAATAATATCACTCAATGGAGGCGACGCTAGCAACAAAATATAAAAATGCAGAAAATGACCAAAGGCTCACACTGCCGTATACTTGTGCCACTTAATTAGCCGAATCATTTTGCCCAGAGAACGATCATGATTGATACCCACGCCCATATCTATGCCAGTGAATTTGATGCAGACCGTGATGACGTTGTAAAGCGTGCACTAGCCCAAGGCATTGATAAGATTCTCCTGCCGAACATTGACTTAAAATCGATCGAGCCAATGTTAAAAACAGAGGCGAGTTATCCAGAAATTTGTCGCTCTATGATGGGCCTTCACCCATGCTACGTCGACGGCAACGTCAAACAGACTCTCGATGTGATCCACTCTTGGTTCGACAAGCATAACTTTATTGCCGTGGGTGAGATTGGCATCGACCTGTACTGGGATAAGACCTATAAAGCCGAGCAGGAAATGGCCTTCATTACGCAGTTAAACTGGGCTAAAGAGATGAAACTTCCAGTGGTGATTCATACTCGCGATTCAATTGAAGAAACTCTTGCCCTACTTAGTCAAGAGCAAGATGGCTCACTCTCAGGTGTATTCCACTGTTTTGGGGGTAGCGTTGAAGAAGCAAAGGCGATCAACGACCTCGGCTTCCATTTAGGCTTAGGCGGTGTCTCAACATTTAAGAATGGCGGGATGGATAAGGTGATCCCGCATCTTGATATGAACTATGTGATTCTAGAAACAGATTGCCCATACCTGGCACCTGTACCACACCGCGGTAAGCGCAATGAACCTGCCTATACTTCTCTTGTCGCGCAACGAGTGGCGGAGCTAAGAGAGATAAACCTGGCTGAAGTAGATAACCTAACTACGGCCAATGCGCTGCAGCTCTTCAAACTGTAAGTCGAAATAAACAAAAAGGGGTTGATGCTTTCACATCAACCCCTTTTTTCATTATGGCGGTAAGGCCTACTCTTCGACTTCTTCTTCGTCTTCATCTTTGCGCTCATAGAAGCGCGCAAAGAACAAACCGACTTCAAATAGCAGACACATTGGAATCGCTAGTAGCGTCTGAGAAATCATATCTGGCGGTGTCAGCATCATACCGACAATAAAAGCACCAACAACGATATATGGACGTTTCTCGCTTAGACTCTTAGGGTTAGTCGCCCCTGTCCAACATAGCAAGATGATCGCCACTGGTACTTCAAACGCAATACCGAACGCCAAGAACAGCGCCAACACAAAGTCGAGGTAGCTGGAAATGTCGGTTGCGAACTCTACCCCGCCAAGAGAAATAGCAGTAAAGAAGCCAAACACCAACGGGAATACCACGAAGTAAGCGAAAGCCACACCACAATAGAACAGCAGCGAGCTTGAGAACATCAATGGCATGATCAAACGACGTTCATGCTTATACAAGCCCGGTGCGACAAACGCCCACACTTGGTACAAGATAAACGGCACCGCTAGAAAAATAGCCGCGATTAAAGTCAGCTTTAACGGTGTGAAAAACGGTGACGCGACATCGGTCGCGATCATGGTTGCCCCTTCTGGTAGACGCTCTACCAAAGGTGCGGAGACAAACTCATAGATGTCATTGGCGAAATAGATCAGACCTAGGAACACCACTAATACTGCAACAATTGCACGCAATAGACGGTTACGAAGTTCCAATAAGTGGCTGATCAAAGGCTGTGTCTGCTCAACAGAAGACATGGAAACCTCTACTCAAAAAGATAGAAAAAGAGCTACGGACTCTATGTTTCAAGTCGTAGCTCCTCTAAATACGAGACTATTCGGCTTTTTTATCTGCCTGTGGTGTTGGTTGAGTGTTTAAACTTTCAACCTCACCAGCGGAGTCATTGGCGCTGTGAACGGATGCAGCTTGGTCATCCACAGTCTCAGTACTGTTCGTTGCTGAGTCGCTTTTGCTCGCGTACGGACGTTGGACGTCTTGCGCTGCTTGCTTCAGTTGTTCTACTGAAGACTTAAGCTCAGGAGAGAGATCTTCCATCCCCATTTGCTCTGCTTTACGCAAGTTCTCTTGCAGTTCTTGTACCTTAAGCTCGTGAGAAAGTTCGTCTTTCACACTATTTGCCATACTTTTCGCAGCACCAACAAATTTGGAGACACTGCGAATCGCGTGTGGCAAACGCTCAGGACCAAGCACCACTAGTCCAACAACAGATATTAATACCAGTTCCCAAAAACCGATATCAAACACGAGTTACGCCTGCTCTTTGTCTTTCTTAGTTTCAGCAGTAGCTTCTGTTTTCTGCTGCTCTACGCTCTTTTGCTGGTCAACAGCTTTTGGCTCGAAGTCTGCGTCTTTCTTGTCTTTGTCCGCATCATCTTCGCTCATTGCTTTCTTGAAGCCTTTTACAGCGCCACCAAGATCGCCACCAATACCACGTAGTTTCTTAGTACCAAACAGTAGAACTACAATGACAGCAATAATAAGAAGTTGCCAAATACTAATACCACCCATTCTTTTTACCTCGGGTCTTATTAAACAAATTTATTTCAAGAGTTTAACGTCTATTGACGGTAAGCTCGCCAACTAAGCAACCAAAATGTGACCCCGCCAATGGCGCTGGCCAATGAAAGCTGCTCATAAGTGCTGTTTACCAATATTGCCGAGCATACGACTAATGTGGCACCAACACCAAATAAAAATTTACCGGTCGCCTGCTGACGCTTACTTGAACGATAGCCTTGGTAGAGCTGATCCATACGTTGGTTCATCATCTTACCTTGGCGCAAGCTGTCATACAGCAACTCTGGCAGTTCTGGTAGTTTCTCTGCCCAGAAAGGCGCGCGATCTTTCACCGCGTTGATCACCGCTTGCGGGCCAACTTGGTTCATCATCCACTCTTCAAGAAATGGCTTAGCGGTCTCCCACAAATCTAGCTGTGGGTATAACTGACGGCCAAGACCTTCCACATAAAGTAGTGTCTTTTGCAGCAACACCAGTTGTGGCTGCACTTCCATATTGAAGCGACGCGCAGTGTTAAACAAGTTTAAAAGCACATGACCAAACGAAATTTCACACAGCGGCTTAGCAAAAATCGGCTCACACACAATGCGAATCGCAAATTCAAACTCATCAATGTTGGTTTCACGTGGAACCCAACCAGAGTCAACATGCAGTTCAGCCACGCGTCGGTAGTCACGATTAAAAAACGCCAAGAAGTTTTCCGCTAAATAACGCTTATCTTCGCTGTTTAACGTACCAACAATACCGCAATCTAGACCAATCCAACGTGGATTCTCTGGATGTTCTGGTTCAACAAATACGTTGCCAGGGTGCATGTCGGCATGGAAGAAGCTATCGCGAAATACCTGAGTAAAGAACACACTCACACCACGTTCCGCTAGAAGTTTCATGTTGGTGCCGTTGGCCTTCAAGCCTTCAATATCAGAAACTTGAATGCCGTATATTCGCTCAGAAACCATGACAGTTTCATTACTAACGTCAGTAATGACCTCTGGCACATACAATTCTTCGCTGCCTTCGAAGTTACGACGCAATTGAATTGCATTGGCCGCTTCACGACGTAGGTCTAGCTCATCCAATAATGTTTTTTCGTACTCACGTACCACTTCGACTGGTTTCAATCGACGTGCTTCAGGAAGCGCTTTGGCGACTATACGTGCCATTCGGTACATAAGTTTTAGATCTGCATCAATGACCGGGCGAATATCTGGCCTGATGACCTTTAATACCACTTCTTGGTTAGTCTGTTTCAGCTTAGCGGTATGCACCTGAGCAATCGACGCCGACGCCAGCGGTTCAATCTCAAAATCATCGAACCAAGTATCCAGTGGACCACCTAATGCTTGCTCCATTTGCTGTTTCGCCAACTGGCCATCAAACGGTGACACTTGGTCTTGCAATAAGGCTAATGGGTCTGCGATATGAGGTGGAAAGAGGTCACGGCGAGTCGACATCATCTGACCGAACTTAATCCACACTGGGCCAAGTTCTTGTAACGCTAAACGCAGTCGCTCACCAAGCGGCTTTTCTGGATGTTGATTCTTAATCCAGAACAGACTTTTTCTTAGTAGAAGAGGCGCTTTAGTTAACTGATGTTCAGGAAGCAGTTCATCAAGCCCATACTCAAGCTGGACTCGAACGATATGATATAAGCGGCGCAGCTCAGTTAGGGTCATGCAAGCTCCAACAATTTATTGAGCTTCGCTTCCACGCGTGCAGCCTGACTTTTCACATCATCAACCTGATCACAGAAATGTGCCACTTCTAGCGGTGCTGGAGCAATCTTCCACTCTTCCGTCAGGACCTGCGCAAGATGGTTTTGATGCTTACTCGCCTGAGCTTTAAGCATATTGCCAACGCCAGTAACACCTTGCACCACCGTATGTGCAACGACATCACCTGTCAGTTTAGATAACCACTCTTCAAGATCTGGTTTGCAATCGGTCATCAACTGCGAAAACTTCTGCGCAAGTTGGATATCACCTTCTAACATTAACTTATCTTGCTTGATGAGCTTAGTGATATTGGATTGGTCACGCAGCTCAGGCAATACCGATAAGTTGAGAGATAGGTAACAATCAGGTTGCCCTTCGTAGTTAGCCAGCACATCAATCTGCTGACTAAAGATGAACGTCAGGGTCTTATTGAGTTCTTTGAGGTTAACTTGAATCACTTGCCCTTTAAGGCGAGCAAGTCGACGACCCAACTCAGGATCGTCTTTAACCAATGTATTGAGTGTGGTCTCGATGACCGCAGTAACAAGAGGTTCAAATGGCATCGTCAGCAACCTTAGAACTTATAACCACGGTGCAACGCCACAATACCACCGGTTAAGTTGTAGTAACTGGTGTTATCAAAGCCCGCTTCATCCATCATGCCTTTCAAGGTTTCTTGATTCGGGTGCATACGGATAGATTCAGCAAGGTAACGGTAGCTTTCTGCATCGTTGGCCACCAGCTCACCCATCTTAGGTAACAGGTGGAATGAGTAAGTATCGTAAATTTTTGATAGCGGCTCTAGGATTGGCTTAGAAAACTCAAGCACAAGTAGACGACCACCTGGCTTTAGCACACGGTACATAGAACGCAGCGCTTTATCTTTATCTGTTACGTTACGTAGACAGAAGCTGATCGTGATGGCATCAAAGTAGTCATCTGGGAATGGCAGCTCTTCAGCGTTGGCTTGTACATAGTGAACGTTGCCAACAATACCGTTGTCGCGCAGTTTGTCACGGCCAACATTGAGCATAGAGTTATTGATATCAGCCAGAATCACATGGCCTTTTTCACCTACGATGCGTGAAAACTTAGCAGTAAGGTCACCGGTACCACCACCAAGGTCTAGAATACGCTGACCAGGACGAACACCACTACAATCGATAGTGAAACGCTTCCACAGGCGGTGAATACCACCCGACATTAAGTCATTCATAATGTCGTACTTAGCCGCCACAGAGTGGAAAACTTCAGCAACTTTCGTCACTTTCTCGTCTTTTGCTACGGTTGTGAAACCAAAATGCGTGGTTTCATTTGATTCTAAAGCTGTATTCGATTGCACGCTTGTATCCGTCATGATGATTCCTCTTCGAGCAGCGCTACTAATTAATACGACCTAAGCGCTGCGGGCGATTAGTTTACTTTATCCTCATCCGGATGTCTTTCGGCGAAAGAATCATTTTTATCCAATACACGCTTTTCTGTGAGGCCATCGTGTTGAGCAAGTTGGACCAAATCATTTGAGATTGGCTTTTTTACCTCAACACCGAGCTGTTTAAAACTTTCAGCTTGGCGAATCACATTGCCTCGGCCACTCGCTAGCTTGTTCATCGCGCCTTGGTAATTCTGGTTGGCTTTATCTAACGCGCCGCCCAAGCTTTCCATATCATCAACAAACAGACGCAGCTTGTCGTAAAGCTTACTGGCTCGCTCAGCGATGATTTGCGCATTCTGGTTTTGACGTTCATTGCGCCACAAGTTATCGATAGTGCGTAGTGCCACCAGCAAGGTCGTCGGGCTGACCAAGATGATGTTTTGCTCCATCGCATCTTTGACCAAGCTCGGATCGGCTTGAATCGCCACTTGAAAGGCAGGTTCAACCGGAATAAACATCAGCACATAGTCGAGGCTTTGGATGCCTTTCAGTTGATGGTAATCCTTATTAGACAAGCCTTTAATGTGAGCACGCAATGCAAGTAAGTGGTCACTTAGGGCGCGCTCCCTTTCTGCATCGGTTTCGGCGTTAAAGTAACGTTCGTAGGCGACCAAGGCCATTTTCGAGTCGACCACCACTTGCTTGTCTTGCGGTAGGTGAACAATCACATCGGGCTGGTAACGCTTACCCGCATCGTTTTGCAGACTGACTTGGGTTTGATACTCATGACCTTCACGCAGACCAGATTCGGCGAGTACACGCGCCAGAACCACTTCGCCCCAGTTACCCTGCTGCTTGTTATCGCCTTTGAGCGCTTGCGTTAGGTTAAGTGCTTCTTTGGTCATCTGCTCGTTCAAACGCTGCAGGTTTTTCAATTCATGCACCAGCGTATGACGCTCTTTGGCTTCTTGGTTAAAGCTGTCATTGACCTGCTTCTTGAAGCCTTCTAACTGTTCACGCAATGGCGAGAGCAAACCATCTAGGCTCTGGCGGTTTTGCTGGTCAACTTTGGCGGTTTTCGCTTCAAACAACTGATTAGCTAAGTGCTCAAATTGCTGCTTGAGACGCTCTTCAGCTTGTTCTAATAGCTGCAGTTTCTCTTGGTTGGCTTTGTTTTGTTGCTCATGACGCGCTTCTTGCTCACGCAGTTGCGCTTCAAGCTGTGATTTATGCTCACGCACTTGGTTAAGATCGTCGGCATACTGCTGGCGCTCTTGTTTGACCGCATCGAAGTAACGCAGCTTCTCTAGTACGGCCATCAGCTTGCCGTGAGACTGCTTAAGTTCGTAGGCGGCTTTATCTCGCTCAGTATCGAGCTCATCTAGCTCGCTTTGCGCCTCAGCTAACTCTTTGTGCAACTGGGCGATTTGGCTGCTCGCCAACTGCTGATTTGATTCTAACTGCTGCTCTAAAAGCTGATTGTCGAAGCGCATTTTCTGTTTGACCCACCAGCCAACAGCAACACCACTGGTAATTGCGCCTGCTACACCGCTGACCAACACACTTTGATGCTCAAGAATCCATTGCATAATAACGATTTAACTCTTCTTTATTTGGTATTGATAATGGTATTTTACCACTGGATAAATGTCCAGTTTGTCGGTTAGATATCGAACAGCTAGACTAGGCGCTCCGTACTCTGTACTACTCTTGTGACCACTGAACGATAAGTCGTTGGTTTTATTAAAGGAATATCATGAACGAGCGTCGCGCTTTAGGATTAGGTTTATCCGCTGTACTACTCTGGTCGACGGTAGCCACTGCTTTCAAACTCACCCTAGCTGAGTTCTCTCCCATTCAAATGCTCACTGTGGCGAGTATTGTTTCTGCCATTGCGCTGATCATCATCTGTGCGGTGTCGGGCAAATTGAAGTTACTCTCGATCACTTTTCTTTCAAATCCTTGGTACTACCTATTACTCGGTCTTATCAACCCGCTCGCTTACTACATCATTTTGTTTAAAGCCTACGATTTGTTACCCGCCTCGCAAGCACAAGCAATTAACTACAGTTGGGCGATCACCTTAACCTTAATGGCGGCGGTATTCCTCGGGCAAAAGATCCGAACGAAGGATTGGATTGCGTGTACGTTTAGCTACCTTGGCGTGATTGTCATCGCGACCAAAGGCGATGTGCTAGGGCTCAACTTCGATAGCCCATTGGGTGTTGGCTTAGCGCTGTTATCGACGTTGCTTTGGGCAGGATACTGGATTTTAAATGCCAAGAATAAAGCCGACCCTGTCGTTGGCGTATTACTTGGCTTTTTAGTTGCGATTCCGTTTGCGATTGGTTTAACCCTCTATGAAGGGGAAAGTTTTGCTCACATAAGCACTCAAGGCTGGTTAGCGGTTACCTACGTAGGTTTGTTTGAGATGGGTGTGACATTTGTTCTGTGGCTCAGTGCCTTAAAAGCAACGCAAAACACTGCTCGAATCAGTAACTTGATTTTCGCTTCGCCATTTATTTCATTGATGCTCTTGGCTACCATCATAGGTGAACAGATTCATCCAGCGACATTGGTCGGTTTGGTGCTGATTATCACAGGCTTAGTGATCCAGCAGATCAAAATCGGCAAAAAAGATCAGCCAAAACAAGCCGCTTAACAACTTGATAACTTGGTCTGTCAGCCATCAAATAGCTGATAGGCCAATTCACTGCCCTGACCTCTCACTCCATCAATTTTGACCGCTAACTCTGGTGAAGCATGCAGTGCCTGCGCGGCCTTACTGTTGGCCAGATAACGCTGTTTTTCCGCCTGATCAAACATATTATCCCAACGTTGGTGCGCATCGCGCGCTAGATACATCAGACAAGCCAAGCGTTTTGACTCAACCGCTTTAGCTGGGTGATTAACGTTAGCAATCGCATCAACCAATTGATTGGGGAACATCCAGCTTTCTGCTAACGCCGCACCTAACTGCTGCGCATCAACCCCTAACAGCTCTCGCTGCACCTGGGCTGGGTTTTCTCCACTAGAGATTCGATGGCTAATGATGACCGCTTTTTCTGGCTCAAGGGTATGAATCATCAGCTCACCGATATTGTGTAATATTCCGGTACTAAAGGCTTCATTCGGATCGAGCTTAATGTCTTTGGCTATGGTACTGGCTATGGTAGCGACTTCAAAAGTACCCGCCCAGTAGTCTTTAACGTTAAGGGTTTCAATTTTAGGAAAGGTAGACGCGAGAATCGAAGAAGAGATCAAATTGCGGATCGCACCAATACCAATCCGAACAATGGCATCATTGATATTAGACACGCCTTTAATACCACCAAATTGAGCAGAGTTGGCCATCCTGAGCACTCTCGCCAACAACACCTGATCCATCGCCATTTTATGGGCCAAATCACCAAAATCGATCGACTCTCGATTGACCATTTCCAGTAGCTCTTGCAATACACTTTCTATACGCGGCAGCTCGTTGATACGAGAGATCAGTGCTTGTTGACTCATAGAGTTCACTCCTTCGATACCCAACTAACTAGAATAAGTGTAGTACTATCGAGTGAACTCTAATTAAATTTTATTGGCTTGAATTACACCCACTGGCCCGCAACGAAGCCTGAGCTCCAACACCACTGGAAGTTATAACCACCAAGCCAGCCCGTCACATCCATCACTTCACCGATAAAGTACAAACCTTTGAACTGCTTACACTCCATAGTTTTTGATGACAAATGATTGGTGTCTACGCCACCTAAAGTTACCTCTGCAGTGCGATAGCCTTCTGTGCCATTGGGTGCAATTTGCCAATTTTCGAGAGTATGCGTTACCTCACTCAGTTGCTTGGCATTGAACTGCTTGAGCGGCTTGTCTTGCAGCACTTTTCGATCAATCAGTACTTCGACCAAGCGCTTTGGTAATACCTTCGCTAAGGTGTTTTTCAGGCTCTGATTTGGATGTTTATCCAGTGAGCGTTGCAGTAGCTCATCAATATCCGCTTCTGGCACCAAGTTAATCGTGACCTTTTCGCCCGCTTTCCAGAATGAAGAGATCTGCAGTACAGAAGGCCCGGACAAGCCACGGTGAGTAAACAGCAGCGCTTCTTTAAATACCGTACCATCTTGCGCGGTAATCTCAGCCGGAATCGCGATTCCAGACAATTCAGCAAAGGCTTCTTTGTCTTCTTTATGCAGGGTAAACGGCACCAGCCCCGCAGTGGTCGAAATAATATCAAGACCAAATTGCTCAGCAATCTTATAACCAAATGGCGTCGCGCCAAGCTTTGGCATCGACAACCCACCTGTCGCAACGACCAGAGACTGGCACTCGATCACGCTCGTATTAGCATGCAGCGTAAAGCCAGACTCCGTTTGTTCGATATGATGAATGTCTTGTTGATAGCGTTGGCTAACGCTTGGATAGTCACACTCAGCCAGCAGCATTTTGACGATATCTTTTGAGTCATAGTCACCGACACAAAATAGCTGTCCATGGTCACGCTCTTCGAACTCAATACCGTGCTTACTCACCATAGAGATAAAGTCCCAGTTGGTGTATTGCGATAAGGCTGATTTCACAAAGTGTGAGTTTTGGCACAAGTAGTTGTTGGCAGAGACATCATAGTTGGTGAAGTTACAGCGCCCACCACCAGCGATCAGAATTTTGCGCCCCGGCTTTTTGGCATGATCGAGCACTAATGTTTTACGACCGCGTTTACCCGCTTCTGCCGCACACATTAAACCTGCCGCACCCGCACCGATGATGACAACATCAAACTTTTCTGTCATGAACAACTACTCATAAAAAACCAATAAAAAAGGATGTGCATAACGCACATCCTTTGCAATTTGAGCGGATATTCTAGCGATATTTAATCAGATTGCCAATTCGCTGCTTAAAGAATCATCGCCGCCAATAACGTCACAGCCAGTAAAGAGGTCGATAAGATAAACAGCTCTCGAACCCGATCGCATTTACCTGTAAACACCTCATCATGGTGATGGTGGTATTCTTTACTCTTAATGTAGTGGAAGAGACGGACTTGCTTGGTCACATTACCATGGGTGGTAAAGAAGCCATTGCCATCCACCTGTTGATATAACAGCGGATGTGCTTCTCGCATGATATAGATTAAAGAACGCAGTGCAGTCAGGTAACGAGCCATGTTAACCACGGTTACCATCATTAGCGCAAATAGAATGGTGTCAGCATTGATCATCTTTTCCTCCCTACATCTTCATGTTTGCCCGGAGAAAAAGACGATCTACTTAGAGTGTCTTGTGCTGAATGTTACTCAGCAGGGGCATCCATAATTGAAGATGAACCTTCTTTTGCCAAAGCAGCTAAGTCTTTATCGATAAAGAACAGCGCTTTGCCATCTTCACCAACAAGATCCAGCTTATCTAAGATCCCTTTAAATAACTTCTCTTCCTCGTGCTGCTCTGCAACGTACCACTGTAAGAAGTTGAATGTTGAATAGTCTTGAGATGTAAACGCGACATGAGCCAGTTTATTGATTTTCTCAGTAATCATTTGCTCATGTTCAAATGTCTCGCGAAATACGTCGCCAAGGCTATTGAACTCGTGCTTTGGTGCTTCGATCGCACCTAAAATTGGCATTGCACCGGTTTCACTCACGTAAGTGAATAAACGCTGCATGTGCTCCATTTCTTCTACGGCGTGGGCACGTAAAAATTCAGCTGCGCCTTCGAATCCCTTGTCTTCACACCAAGCACTCATTTGTAAGTATAGATTGGATGAGAAAAATTCGAGATTAATTTGCTCATTCAATTGTTCAACCATTGCTTGAGAAAGCATTTGCTACTCCTACTAAGTCTCTGAAGTTAAATTGACTATATCATGTTCGCAACCATAACACTTTGTCTAACAAATGTGGATCTGAGATCACTCTTGCAAAATTTCTTCAACCAAGGTGCTAATCTTTAAACAGATACTTACAAGGAGATAGCATTATGAGTTATCAGCATATTTTGGTTGCCATCGACCTCTCTGAAGACAGTAAATTGTTGGTCAACAAAGCGGTATCCTTGGCCAAACCTCTTGGCGCCAATATTTCGTTTGTCCATATCGATGTGAACTATGCAGAGCTCTACACTGGACTGATTGATATCAACTTGGCAGAGACCCAGCATCAAGCGATTGAGGCATCTCAGAAGCAACTGCAAGACCTCGCAGAACATGCCAATTACCCAATCAAACATACCTTAGTCGGCAGCGGTGATTTAAATAACGAGCTATGTGACACGATTAAAGAGTTCAATATCGACTTAGTGGTTTGCGGCCATCATCAGGATTTTTGGAGCAAACTACTCTCGTCAACTCGACAACTGATCAACTGCTCTCCGGTCGATATGTTGGTAGTACCACTCAAAGACTGATTCCTGAAGCGTATTAATATAGAATGCGCCCATAGTTTTTGATAATGAGTCTTAATCATGGGTTATCTATCTGCTGTCACGCTACTGTGGGCATTTTCTTTCAGCCTGATTGGTGTCTACCTCGCCGGTCAGGTTGATTCTTGGTTTTCTGTTTTTATCCGAGTGGCACTTGCGAGCTTGGTGTTCCTGCCATTTTTGAAGTTTAAAGGTGTTGATAAGGGGCTTATCGTGAAGTTGATGACCGTAGGTGGTTTTCAACTCGGTTTGATGTACTGCTTCTACTATCAGTCGTTCTTGCTGCTATCCGTGCCTGAGGTTCTACTCTTTACCATCTTCACTCCTATCTATGTCACTTTGATCTATGACTTACTCAAACGTCGTTTTTCACCTTGGTACTTAGTAACCGCCGCGATTGCGGTAGCCGGTGCAGCGGTGATCAAGTTTGCCGATATCAATGAGAACTTTATTGTTGGTTTCTTAGTGGTACAAGGAGCAAATGTCTGTTTCGCGATTGGACAAGTTGGCTATAAATACCTAATGGAACAATATGACGTCGACCTGCCACAGCACTCGATCTTTGGTTACTTCTATTTAGGTGCCCTGTGTGTTGCAACGGTTGCGTTCGCTCTGATGGGCAATCTAGACAAAATGCCAACCACCAGCACTCAATGGGGCGTATTAATTTATCTTGGTTTAATCGCTTCAGGTGTCGGTTACTTCGCTTGGAACAAAGGTGCAACCATGGTCAATGCGGGCGCTCTGGCGGTAATGAACAATGTACTTGTCCCGGCAGGACTTATCGTTAACATCCTCATTTGGAACCGCGAGGTCGATCTGGTGCCACTGACAATTGGTGGGGCAATTATTTTGCTTTCTCTGTGGGTCAACCAAACTTGGGTGAAACGCAAAGTCGAACAAAGTTACCAATCGGCCTAAACGAAAAAAGCTCTCCAACTGGAGAGCTTTTTTATATCTAGTGAATGCTTGATTGATTCTGCGCTGACCTTGCCTCAGGCATTAGCGCTGCCAACTCTTTTGAGTACTCAATACTGGCTTCAAGTTTCTTCTGTCGCTTCAATAACTTGTTTTGCTTTTTAGCCAACTTCAGCAATTTCTTTTGCTGTTTAAATTGCTTCTTCAACGCTTTGTTGGCTTTCTTTACTGCCTTCTCATCAGCTAAGTCCACCATATTAAGCGTAATGTCTTCGGCTATTTTGTCTGTCGTGATGACTTTTTGTAGCTGAGCTTTCTGTTTCACTTTTTCCACCACACGGCGCACTGCTTGAGCTTTTTCCTCTGAGCGAGGTGGAAGTGCTTCCGCCAACAAAGCGCAACTTTGCTGCTCTTGGAGTGGCTTATTTTGGCAATGCTGGGGAGGAATCGCTGCGGGCTTACATAGAGATGTGCTTTCCGCAGATGAACGAGCGCACGAGCGGCAGACATACTTAGGTTCAACAACCAAGCGATGGATATCACCTAAGTTTTCCGCAATTTGCTTGCGATTCATCTTACAAAGTCGTTTAGCCACTCTACCACTCCAGCTAATAATACGAATAGTTCTTAGTAAGATATACCCGCTAATTAACCAATAGGCAAGCTTTAAAAGTGGCTAACAGATACGGTGTGCGCTAAGTCATTGATGCGTTGACATAAACATCAAATCGATTCTTTTTGGTCTCTATCGCCATCGAAGGTTTACGCTCATTTAACCAATTTGCATAGTCTGGGCGCTTAACAACAACACGCCTAGTGGCAAGGGCTAACGCTGGCTCTAATAAACCGTCCGCATCCAAATCAGGACCAACTAATGACTGAAATACACGCATCTCTTTTTTGACCAAAGCACTCTTCTTTTTGCTCTCTGGATGCGGGTACATAGGGTCCAAATAGACCACATCAGGCTTAACAAAGTCAGCATCATTGGCGAGATCACTCAATGCATTTAGGCTTGAAGCATGAATCAAAGACATACGCTCACTGACCCATTGGCCAATTTCCGCATCTTGTTTCGCGCGCTCTAAGCCATCATCCAACAAAGCGGCGACCACTGGGTGTCGCTCTACCATTTGCACTTTACAGCCTAAAGAAGCCAATACAAACGCATCACGCCCTAGCCCAGCCGTTCCATCAAGAACTGTCGGTGTAGTGCCTTTATTTAGTCCTGCCGCTTTGGCGATCGCTTGACCTTTACCACCACCAAACTTACGACGATGCGCGACAGCGCCACTGATAAGATCGACAAAGATAGCACCTAGCTTTGGCTCATCCAACTTACGTAACTCCAATTGCTGTTCGGTCAATACCAATGCAAACGGGCTATCTTCGCTATGGGTTAATCCCCAGCGCTCTGTTAGCTGTTGAAAACGGTCTAATTGGGTTGAGTCTTCACAATGAAGTTGTAGTTGCACGGAGTGCTCCAAAGCCTAGTAACAATATCGGGTACGCAGTGTACTGGATTTTCGATTAGGGTACTAAAATTTCTAATTATCCATCAGCTCTTCAACTAACTCCGCCAGCGGTTTAGGTTTGCCGATGATATAACCTTGCGCATAGTCGACCTGAAGCTCCATTAGCTGCTCAATAATGCGCGTATTCTCAACGAATTCAGCCACGGTTTTCTTGCCCATTTGACGAGCTAAATCATTGATTGAACGTACCATCAGGTGGTCCATTTCATTGACATCAATATCGCGAACAAACAGGCCATCAATTTTTACGATATCGACGGGTAACTTTTTCAGGTAGCCAAACGAAGAAAGACCCGAACCAAAATCATCCAATGCGATACGACAGCCCAACTCTTTTAGCTGGGTAAAGAACTCTATCGCTTGACTCATATTGCTCATCGCAGCAGTTTCGGTGATTTCTAAGCAGATTTTCTCACACGGTACAGAGCTGGTTTCAAGCTTGTTTAATAAGAATTTGATAAACTCTTTGTTGCCCATGGAGTGGCCTGATAAGTTAATCGAGCATAAGCTAATTTGCTCCAAAGCTTGTTCATTGGCTGCTAACCAATCTAAGGTCTGGGTAACAACCTGCTTATCCAACAAATGGGCGATGTTATAGCGCTCTGATGCGGGCATAAAAATCCCCGGAGAGATGTACTCACCTTGGGCATTCTTAATTCGAATCAGGATTTCAAAATGCATCCCAGACTCTGAGTCGCTCAAACTCAAAATTTGCTGAGCAAACAGCTCAATACGTTGATTGGCTAACGCGTCATGAACTAGGTTGACGCTTTCCATCTCCTGCTCACGACGGCGCAGTTCTTTATCATCCAAACAGTAGAGGCTGTAGCGATTACGCCCTTCTTCTTTCGCCACGTGACACGCGGTATCAGCCTGAGCATGAACCATTTGCGGTGACAGCGCGGTGTGGTCAATCAATCGAATACCGATCGAGCAGTTCAAGTTTAGACGAATATCTTCCCAAATAAATGGATGCTCACTGAGGGTATTAATAATGGTAGAAGCCAACTTCTTCGCGTCCACTTCAGTACAGTCTTTGAGCAAAATCGCAAATTCATCGCCACCCAAACGCGCTAAGATGGTGTTATATGGCAATACCTCTTCGAGCATGCTGGCACAGAACTGGATCGCCGCATCACCCGCTTCATGGCCAGCGGTGTCATTGAGTACTTTGAGCTGATCAAGGTCGATATACAACATCGCATGAGTTCGGGTATAGCTTTCAACCTCAGCTAGCGCTTTGATCAGCTCAGTTTCGAAATAGTTGCGACTGTAGGTGCCCGTCAATAAATCATGCTCTGCTTGGTATTGCAGTTGATCCGACAGTTGCCTTGTTGCCGTCACATCCTCACCAACGATGAGCAGATGGCCACTTTCCACCAGCGGGCGGATGTTCTCCCGAATCCATACGGTATGACCATCACAATGTCGATATTCAATCTCTCTACGCCACACGCCTTTCAACGCCTGCTTGGGTTGCAGCAGCACCTGACGAGGGATAATCGCATCCTCATGAAGGTAGAACTCTCGCAAGCGATGGCCCAGCAGTTGGTCCGAGGTATAGCCTAGCAACTGCTCAGCAAATTGATTGACCTGTTGAATTCGATTCTGGTCATCAAGGGTCAGCATCATGATCGGTTGCTGATCATAGTAGTGGCTTAGATTCGCTTCGCGTTGAAACAGTCTCTCTTCAGTGATTTTACGCGAGGTAATATCACGAGCTTCTAATAGGAACTGTTTGCCGCTGTTCAGCGATGGAATCGGTTTAAACGACAGCTCTAACACCATAGAGCCAAGCTCAGCATGCCAAATTTCTGCTTCAAACTGCGCATTGGTATCGGTCGTTGCTTCGCTAAAAAATTGCTTAATCTTCTGCGACGTCGCGGCTTCCCAATGGTGATGCTGCCAGATTGGCCGTTCAACCGCGAAGTTTTGGTCATACAGCAACTCTTGTAGCTTACGATTGCTCGACACCACAGTGCCATGCTCATCCAGAACACCAATAAAGTGGTAACTCTGATCAAACACCATTTCAATTAAAGTTTGGCTTTCCTTGGCAAGCTGCTCACTGCGTTTGATTCGTGTTAGGTAGTAAACCAAGACTAGGATGATGACAGAGAGCACCGTGACCATACTGCCGGCAATCTTAAGTTCATTGTGATAACGCTGTGAGAAGCTGAGCGGCTTATTAAAGATGACCGAAGTGGCTTCTCCTTCAATGCCTAACCCCCACTTGAGGACAGCTTGGTAGTCGAGCTTAATCTCAGGTGTACCGACTTCTATTTTCGGTAATGGTTGTTCTGGATTTTCTAGGACATCGACCAAGATACGCGCGGTTTGTTTACCATTCATCACACCGCTCTGGATAACCCCGCCCACAGCACCATAACCTAGCCCTAGGTCGTGCACCATATAGATGGGTGCGTTGGCTGCTTGATTGAGTTGTTTCCATTGGTCGGCATCGGTTCTCACAGTACCGTCTTTATCGCGGTAGTAAATCCAAAATAGCACACTGCTGTTACGATCTAGCCCTGCGACCAGTTCAAGCAATTGAGGGTAGCTATCTGGGACCACAGAAATAATCTTCTGACGATATTTAGGATTGTTGTTCAGGAAATTGGTGACCTGGCCGCGAACCGCCTCTCCCGTTACTGAGTGATCGCTGATGATATAAATCGATTCCACTTCGCCTTGAAGGCGCTCTATCAGTGAGATATTGCTAAATAGGTCTATATCCTCAATCACCCCAGTTGCTGTGATATCTTGGTGTAATTCAGGGCTGTAATTATTGATTCCACCAAAAATGACTGGCGTCTGGCCAAGCTGCGGGGAAAGTTTATTCATCAGTGCTAGCGCATTGTTGTCACTGACCACAATTGCGCGAAACTTCTCTTGCTCAAACTTGGTTTTATAGAGATGGTACAACTGCTGTAGATAACCATCACTCTGCAAGCGCTTGGTATCTAGGTAAAGCACACGTGTGGAAATATCCGTTGCTTTTAATTCCGCATCGAGACCTTTTTGAAAGGAGTCTGCCCAAAAAAAACCTTGATGGTAAGAGTGTACAACCAGTACATCTCTGTTATCAGCAGCAACAAACACGCTGGTTAAAGCGGACAGCAAAAGAAGGCAAAAGCGCACTAAATTTAGGTCTCGATATTTGAGGAGTATAGGTATAATTGTATCACTAACGGTGATTATTTGTACTTATTCCATAGTGTTAACGTGAGCAGTAAGGAGTTCTATGCACGCGCAAAACGTAAAGCTCGATGATCTTGATAAGGCGATTCTTAAGACTTTAATGGAGGACGCTCGTACTCCGTATGCCGAGATGGCCAAGCAATTCGAAGTCAGTCCTGCGACAATTCACGTCCGAATCGAGAAAATGAAGTCTGCTGATATCATCCAAGGCACAGAGGTCATTGTCGACACTAAGAAGCTTGGCTATGACGTTTGTTGCTTTATCGGTATCAACCTTAACGCGGCTCGTGATTACCACTCTGCGCTGGAAAAATTGAATGCGTTAGAAGAAGTAGTTGAAGCGTATTACACCACTGGTGCCTATAACATTTTCGTCAAATTAATGTGTCGCTCGATTGAAGAACTGCAATACGTGCTCATCGATAAGCTGCAAGCCATTGATGAAGTCCAATCAACAGAGACACTCATCTCATTGCAAAACCCAATTAATCGTAACGTTAACCCATAAAAAAACTCGCCGTAGCGAGTTTTTTATCAGAGTTGAAATCTATTTTGAGGCCAAGTACTGCTTTAAATCCTCAACAGAAATACCTTGTTGAGCGATCTCTTTAGCTAATGATTCGACTTGCTCGCCTTTACGCGACTCAATCACCTGTTGAAACTGATAAACCATATCACGTAAAACTGGTAGAGGAACTTGCTTAGCGGCGCTTTGAATACGCTCAGCGCTTTGGTTGCCTAGCTCATTAAGAACCTTACCAAACATGAGTTTTTCTGGAGCGTCGTCTAGTTGCTCCATAACACGAGCCATCTCGTATGCTGTCATTGACATCGTTGTGATTTATCCACAGATTTCGATATAAGAAGCTCAAATATACAGCGTTTCATTTAATTAGCAAAGCGCATTTCCGCTTTCTTAAGCCGTTGCGTGATGCCATGTCTTGCCTGACTTCGACCATAAGATCATCAGGGCTGGCGTCACAATAAGCATCAAGGTTGCAATCATTATCTGTGGCTCCATACCTAAGCGCTGAACCGTACCAACCACTAATCCAGATCCGCTCATTTGAAATAGTCCCAGTAGCGCAGCCGCGGTACCCGCTTTATCACCAAATGGCGCAAGCGCTTTACCTGCTGCAGCGCCCAGAATCCATGCAAAGCCAATCGACGACATAAAGATTGGTAGCATAAAGGCAAGTGGCGTCGCTTGTGTTGCTAGCGATAACATAACCATACCCGCTAATGCTAAGGTCACAATTCCGACAGTCAGTGCCCAATGGGTACCAAACTTGTCCATAAACTTAGGCGCACTCATACACGCTACGATGTTGATAGCCGCATTAATACCAAACCAGAAGGTGAACTCATTCATGCTAAGGCCTAAGTTTTCCATCAACACCACCGGCGCAGAAGTCACGTAACCAAGAATGACCGCCATAGCCAACATACAGAGCGATGCATGGAATACAAACGAAGGCGTTTTCACTACATCTAAGTAACGATTAAGTTTGAAAACAGGCTCTTTACTCAATTGAGGGTTAGTCTCTTTCAAACCGACCCATAAGAACACCAACACTACGACCGCAAAGCCAGCCATAAAACTAAAGTTTGAACGCCAGCCAAATTGTTGTGTCAGCCAACTACCAAGAATCGGCGCTAATGCAGGTATAAAACAGATTGCCCCATTGAGGTAGCTGATCATCTTGCCACTTTTTTGTGGACCAAAGATATCGCGAACTGTTGCAAAGGCTGCTACCGATGTCGCGCACGCACCTAAGCCTTGTAGCAGTCGAGACACCAACATCCATTCAATACTTTGAGCACTCCACGCCAATAAAGCGCTCACTGCATAGATGCTGACACCGCCCAATGCAACAGTTCGACGGCCGAGTTTATCTGCTAAAGGCCCAGCAAAGAGTTGGCCGACGCCCATAGCAAATAGAAACCATGTGATCGTATCTTGTGCTAACGCGTGTTCCACGTGAAACGTTGATGAGATCATAGGCAAAGCAGGCAGATAGATATCAATCGCTAATGGGCTGAATAAAACCAACAGTGTCAGTAACACCAGTTGCGATTTCTTTGGAACATATTGGTTTGCCGTTTGCACTTACTACTCCGTTGCACAAGATGAATTTGGCGACATAGTAAGCTAAACTAGATATGCCATCCAATGACGAATAGTCATCAAAGTTATTCTATATGGGAATTTCTAATGAATATTGAAAAGCTTGCACGCCTCGACCTAAATTTGCTGGTTTGTTTACGCGTTCTGCTTGAAGAGCTTAATGTTACTCGGGCTGCTCATCGCCTTTGTTTAAGCCAATCAGCCGTGAGTAAAAACCTCGCTAAGTTGCGAACCCAATTTGATGATGCGCTATTCGTCCGTCATGCGCACGGGTTAAAACCAACACCTAAAGCACTGTTTCTTAAACCTAAGCTTGAAGTACTCATTCATCAACTTGAGCAACTGACACAACCTGAAGAGTTTTCTCCTAGCTCAAGTGATTACCGCTACCAAATTGCCGCTGTAGAAAGTGTCTATCCTTTAATCTTGCCGCACTTTTTACCGCAGATATTTAAACGAGCGCCGCAGGTAACCATCGCCACCCACGCTTGGTCTGAAGAGACGTTTCGTCAGATACAAAGAGGTGAAATTGATCTCGGCATCACAGGTAAAGATATCGACATTAACGATGCTAAGTTAACTATGCTGCCACCCAGCGATATTTGCGAACAAGAGATCTACCGTGATAACCAAATGTGTTTAGTCAGGAAAGACCACCCTGCGCTCAATAAAAACTGGAATTTAGATAGCTATCTGGCTCAACGCCATGTCCAAGTCCGTTGTGATGGTAACGAGCGTTGGCTGTTGGATTATCGTCTCGCGGACTACGGCAATGAACGCGATATTGCCATCACTGTACCGGATTTTAATAGCGCTGCGAGTCTCTGTTCTTACACCGATTTTGTATTCACTGCACCCAGTCACTTCGTCAAATTGGCCTCTAAACAGCTTGACCTAACCGTGTTACCGCTACCAATGGAATTTCCTCCCATGGCATACACATTATTCTGGCATAGAGACCGAGAAAACGATCCGGCGCTCTCTTGGTTACGCCAGATAATTAAGGATAAAACCACCGCGTTGAGATAGTTTGCAGCCCGCCGGTAAAAAGAGTAGCTTATTGACATCGTCCAGGTGGCATAACGTTGTAATGGACGCCATAACCATAATGAAGGATTAACACAGATGCTAACTAATACTGAGCAGCGCCTAACTGCGATTCGCGAATGGCTTGCAAACAACAATATTGATGCCCTGCTTGTTCCCCATGAAGACGAGTATTTAGGTGAATACGTACCAGCGCATAATGAACGCTTACACTGGTTAACGGGTTTTACCGGTTCTGCTGGTGCGGCTGTAATCACACAAGATAAAGCAGCAATTTTTGTTGATGGCCGCTACACAGTACAAGTCACTAAACAAGTTCCTGCTGATCTATTCGAGTACCGCCACCTGATTGAAGAGCCTGCATTAGATTGGATTAGAGACAGCCTTTCAAATGCTGCGTCTGTAGCAATCGACCCTCGTATGCACAACTCTGCTTGGCTAGACATGGCACAGGCAAAACTTGCAGGTGCACTTGAGCTTAAGATTCTCGACAGCAACCCAATTGATGAGCTTTGGCACGATCGCCCTGCTCCTGTGGTCTCTGACGTTCGCCTAATGGCAACGGAAGCAGTTGGCCAATCAAGTGAAAGTAAACGCCAAGAAATCGCAGCGCTGGTTAAAAAATCCGGTGCAGACAGCGCAGTGATCACTGCACTTGATTCCATCTGTTGGCTGCTCAACGTGCGTGGTCTTGACGTATCACGCCTGCCAGTCCTACTTTCTCATGCGATTCTGCATTCAGATTCAAGCGTAGAATACTTCCTAGACCCAACTCGCCTACCAGCTGAGTTTGACGCTCACGTTGGCGCGGGTGTGACGGTTCATCACCCAGAAGCATTGCAAGCGCGGCTAGAAACCCTAACCGGTAAGAATGTACTTGTTGACCCTGCGACAAGTAACGCGTGGTTTAAGCTGGTTCTGCAAAACGCTGGCGCATCTGTGGTAAGTAAAGCAGACCCATGTCTAATGCCAAAAGCGGCGAAGAATGCCGTAGAAATTGCCGGCATGAAAGCATGTCATGTCCGTGATGGCGTAGCGATGAGCAAGTTCCTATGTTGGTTAGATGCAGAAGTCGTTTTAGGTAACCTGCACGATGAAGCGACATTGTCTGACAAGTTAGAAGCATTCCGTAGAGAAGAACCAACACTAATGGATCTTAGCTTCGATACCATTTCAGCAGCGGGCGGTAATGCTGCTATGTGCCACTACAACCACGAGAACCAACCTGAACCAGGCAAGCTAGAATTGAATACGCTTTACCTTGTGGATTCAGGTGGTCAGTACCTAGATGGCACTACAGACATCACTCGCACTATTGCAATCGGTCAGCCATCAAAAGAGATGATTAAACAATTCACTCTCGCGCTAAAAGGTCATATTGGCGTTGCTCGTGCACGCTTCCCGAAAGGCACTCGTGGTTACCAAATCGATACACTTGCTCGTCAGCACTTATGGGCGGAAGGCTACGATTATGATCACGGTACAGGTCATGGTGTTGGTCACTTCTTAAGTGTTCATGAAGGTCCGGCGAGCATTTCGAAGAAGCAAATCGATGTGCCTCTAACAGAAGGTATGGTGCTATCAAACGAGCCAGGATACTACCGTGCAGATGCATTTGGTATCCGTATCGAGAACTTAGAGCTTGTTGTTGAAACACCAACTAACGGTGACTTCCCTGTTCTGTCATTTGAGTCGTTAACACGCTGTCCAATCGACAAGCGCAACATCAATGTGGATATGCTGACTCGTCCAGAGCTTGCTTGGATGAACAATTACCATCAGAAAGTGTGGGTTGAGATCAGCCCTCTTGTTGAAGGTGATGTGAAAGAGTGGCTTCGCCAAGCAACGCTACCTGTAGCACACAGCTAGAAACTAGAAACTAGAAACTAGAAACTAGAAACTAGAAACTAGAAACTAGAAAAAAATAGAGGGTTGATGTTTTGCATCAACCTTCTTTTCTTTGCTGATGTTTCACGTGAAACATCAGCTCGCTTTTAACTAAAGATTCTTCTAACCAGAATAAGCCGAGTGCCAATCACGCCATACCGGGTCAAACCCCCTTGCGCGAATCATATCTTCAACCGAAGCAGCACTGCGTTCATCACTGATCTCAAACTGCTCGAGTTCAACCTCATCCATCGCATACCCTCCCGGCTGAGTTTTCGATGCGGCAGACATGCTAGTCACTCCCAGAGGAAGCACATTGTCCCTAAATGTTGCCGACTCGCGAGTCGACAGTGACAATTCAACTTCAGGGTTCAACAAACGATAAGCGCAAATTAGCTGCACTAGTTGCTTATCAGTCATAACAGACTTAGGTTGAAGACCACCTTCACAAGGACGTAAACGTGGGAAAGAAATTGAGTAGCGAGTTTGCCAATAGGTTCGTTCTAAGTAATCTAAATGAGCTGCAACATAAAAACAGTCGGTACGCCACTCTTCCAAACCTATCAAGGCGCCAATACCAATCTTATCGATACCCGCTTTAGCAAGACGATCGGGTGTATCCAGTCGGTATTCAAAGTCCATCTTATTGCCACGTAAATGGTGCTCGGCATAGGTCGAAGGATGATACGTTTCTTGATAGACCATCACTGCATCCAAACCCAATGTTTTCAGTTCAGCGTATTCATCTTGATCAAGAGGCTGCACTTCCATCGCCAAATAGTTAAAGTGTTGCTTGATCATAGGCACCATTTCGCGGAAGTATTTCATGCCAACTTTGGTCTCGTGTTCGCCGGTGACAAGCAATACGCTATCAAACTTCATACGTTTAATCGCCTCTACTTCAGCAGCCACCTCGTCGCTATTCAAAGTGCGACGCTTGATACGATTCTCCATGGAGAAGCCACAATAGGTACAAGCATTAGCGCATAGGTTAGACAGATACAATGGAATATAAAGCGACATGGTATTACCAAATCGCTTGCGAGTTGCCGAGTATGACAACTGTGCCATTTGCTCTAAGTACGCTTCAGCGGCTGGCGAAATCAGTGCTTTGAAATCTTCCAAATCGCGCTTAGGTTTATTCAATGCCCGCTCGACATCTTGTGCCGTTTTGGCGTAGATCGACATCGAGATATCATCCCAATTTAACAGTTTAAACTGTTCGACGAAGCTCATGATTACCTCGCTTATAAGTCATCTAAAAAGGAAGTCAGTGGGCTCGATGCAACCGCATGAGAAACCTTTCCAGCCAGACCAGCCTCATAAGCCATACGACCCGACTCTACCGCCAACTTGAATGCTTTGGCCATGACAACCGGATCGCTCGAAGCCGCAATCGCTGTGTTAACTAATACAGCATCTGCGCCCATTTCCATCGCTTTTGCCGCATGAGAAGGCGCACCTATTCCCGCATCAACAACAACCGGGACATTGGCTTGATCGATGATAATTTCCAAGAAGTCATGAGAGACGACTCCCTTATTGGAACCTATCGGTGCCCCTAATGGCATGACCGCTGCACAGCCAACTTCTTCTAGGCGCTTACACAACACAGGGTCGGCATGACAGTAAGGTAATACTATAAACCCTTGACGAACAAGTTGCTCTGCCGCCGCAAGTGTCTCTATTGGATCAGGCATTAAATATTTTGGGTCCGGGTGAATCTCCAATTTTAGCCAGTTAGTGCCTAACGCTTCTCGCGCAAGCTGGGCAGCAAATACCGCGTCCTTAGCATTCTTTGCGCCTGATGTATTGGGTAGCAAGTTTACACCGGATTCAACTAATGGCTGCAAAATGTCATCTTGCTGGTCATTCACATCGACGCGCTTTAAGGCCATGGTAGCCAGTTGCGATCCCGATACTTGAATCGCTCTGGCCATCAACTGACTATTGGCAAATTTTCCCGTGCCCGTGAACAAACGCGATTCGAATTGTTTATCTCCAATTTTTAGCATCGATATTAACCCCCTGCGATCGCTTGAAACAGAGAGATACTATCTCCCTGTGAAAGTACTGTGCTCGCCCACTCACTGCGCGGCACAACATTATTATTGATTGCAAAAACACAGCCCATTTCAGGAAGTTCAAATTGACTGATGATTTGATGTAGATTCGAATCAGTTGCAACTTGGTGTGATTGCTCGTTAATAGCAATGGTTATCACACCTGTATCAGCAGCAAACTCTGGTGTACTTGATTGTTGTAACGATGATGTCATTGCTTGCGACTCTCATATTCTTCGATATTAGGTATAGATGGATGCGAACTATCTCTTAGCACAAACTTGGCATTGGTTATCTTTTTGTATACTCATGGTTTGCCATTGCATACGTAAGCCATCAAATAGATGCAACTGAAATGGTTTCACGTGAAACATGCCTGTCGATAACCTTTGAATAGCAGCTAGTGCTTGGTAATTACCAAGGGTGCCAACGACGGGTCCAACCACACCACTATCAGTGCAGCTTTTCTCTTGTTTGACCTCGTCGAAAGGATATAGGCAGCGATAGCATGCCTTATCATCCACTGTCGCTTGGTAATCAAAAACCGCGAACTGCCCTTGCCAACCAATAGCCGCGGCTGAGATGAGTGGCGTATCTTGCTCGAAGCAAACTTGATTGATTAGCTGACGAGTCGGCATGTTATCACTGCAGTCCAACACCACATCCGCCAACATTACTTCTAGCTGCAGTTGCGCTTTGTCTAATCGTTTGTTGATGGCCCTTACTTGAACCATCGAATTGAGTTCATTGAGCTGTCTAACTGTTGCTTGCACTTTCGCAACTTGGAGGTCTTGCTCGCGATAAATCACCTGTCGCTGTAAGTTGCTGCTATCTACCTCATCATCATCAACGACAACAAGCTTGCCGACACCAGCCGCAGCTAAATACAAACTCGCTGCGCTCCCTAACCCACCACAACCGGTGATAAGTACATGCGAATCACTCAAACGCGCTTGTCCAATTTCTGCTATTTCTGGCAAAGCGACTTGACGCTGATAACGGAGGAACTGCTTATCCGTGAGCATGTTCATCCCTCTTGATGTCCACCAGTTCGTTTTTCTGATCAGTAAACATCTGTTGCCTTCCCTTCATCAACTGTGCGAAAAATTCGATGACGGACTGAGGTGATTCTGCCAGCGTGATTGCACGAACCACCGCCAGACTAGAGACGCCTGTCTGCCAAACTTTCTCAGCATTAGATTGATCAATGCCACCGATCGCAACCGTCGGAACCCCAAGCCTATCGCAACTTATCGCTTTATCTTTTTCTTGGTGGAAGCCACACTCTGTAGTTCCGTAAGGAATGCTATCAATCAGCTTTTGGTACATTGCCAAGCGCACCAAACCTTGTGGCTTAGAGGGCATCTGTTTAGTCGTGGTTGGAAATATATGCCCTAGCGCGATGTAGCTAGGGTGAATTTGTACAATGCGCAGTAATTCGTAATAGCCGTGGGTAGAAAGACCAAGACGAATACCAGCTTGGGTTAGCTTAGCCAAATTCGACTCTTCTATGTCTTCTTGTCCGAGGTGAACACCGTAAGCACCATGCTTGATTGCAAGTTGCCAATAGTCATTGATAAACACTTGTGCTTGGTACTGTCGGCCTAGTTCAACCGCTCGGATGATCTGCTGTTCTAAGTCGGCTTGTTGTGGCTCCTTGATTCGCAGTTGAATGGTATTGATACCTAATGGCAGTAAGCGCTCAATCCAAGCAACATCATCAACCACCGGATAGAGCCCTAAACCTTGCTTTGTTAAGGTTGGAAAGCTGATGCTCTCGCCATACGCTGACCATCCAACCTGGATACCTAAGCGGTCATCTTCCAGCACTGGGGTTGGAAAATCATCAAATTGGTCAGCCCACAAAGTAGATTGTCCTTCGCCAAGGTTGCCGCTCAATAGTGTTTCACGTGAAACCTTTGTTTGTTGAGCTGTCATTCCTCGAGCAAGTGTTAGCGCGTCTTCGATAGGAAAATCGAGTACTGTCAGCGTCACTACCCAAGCAAGATGGTGATCAGGTACGAAAATCGAGCGGGCTTTAGATTTAACAGAAAGTGCTCTCACCTCGTCATTAATTGGGTGACGCCAGATATCAAGCTGAAGCACTTCGTCTTTTTCACCGGAAACCTCGTTATCAACAATACCAATATAAATCGCTTTCGATGGTTGCTTTGCACACGCTTCAAGCGATAAAGAAGAACGATAATAGAGCGCTAATGAACGCTCGGGCTCAGAGTTAGACCCATCAATAAGGTCGGTAACTACGTGTGTAACCTGTTGGTCGCGAACAAGCTGAATAGATTGAGTTGGGCTGACACCCAACTCAAAATCTTCAATGCAAAAACCCTGTTCTTTCGCCAACAACAGACATTGCTGAACTAAGCCTGTTAGTTCAAGCAAAGATGACGGAATAAGGATTTTACTCATTAATCACTTACCTCGGCATGTGCTGCTGGGTGATATAACTCAGAACCCGTATCTCTAAATTCTTGCGATTTCTGACGCATTCCCTCGAGAGGGTCATCAAGCATTTTGATTGAGATAGCTTGGTCCGCTGCAACTTGCTCAGTATCTTTCGCGTACTCTCGAACTTCTTGAGAAATCTTCATTGAGCAGAACTTTGGTCCACACATCGAACAGAAGTGTGCAACCTTGCCAGACTCCTGAGGTAAGGTTTCGTCGTGGAAAGCACGAGCTGTCTCTGGGTCAAGTGACAAGTTAAATTGATCTTCCCAACGGAATTCGAAACGTGCTTTAGAAAGCGCATTATCACGAACTTGAGCACCAGGGTGGCCTTTAGCTAAATCAGCCGCGTGTGCTGCAAGCTTGTAAGTGATCATACCCACCTTAACGTCTTCTTTGTTTGGTAAGCCAAGGTGCTCTTTTGGTGTTACGTAGCAAAGCATCGCGCAGCCATACCAACCAATCATAGCGGCGCCAATACCTGAAGTAATATGGTCATAACCTGGAGCTACATCTGTGGTCAGTGGACCTAATGTATAAAACGGAGCTTCATGACAGTGTTCTAGTTGCTGTTCCATGTTCTCCTTGATCATGTGCATTGGAACATGACCAGGACCTTCAATAATGACCTGCACATCGTATTCCCATGCAATTTTGGTCAGTTCACCAAGGGTGTGCAGTTCAGCAAATTGAGCTTCGTCGTTTGCATCAGCAACCGAGCCCGGACGTAGGCCGTCACCCAAAGACAATGCCACATCGTACTTAGCACAGATTTCGCAGATCTCACGAAAATGGGTGTATAAGAAACTTTCTTGATGGTGTGCAAGACACCATTTCGCGATGATAGAGCCACCACGAGAAACAATGCCGGTAACGCGTTTTGCAGTCATAGGTACATAGCGAAGTAGTAAACCGGCATGGATAGTGAAATAGTCAACGCCCTGCTCTGCTTGCTCAATCAGAGTATCGCGCATCACTTCCCAGTTAAGGTTTTCCGCAACACCGTTCACTTTCTCAAGCGCTTGGTACATAGGTACGGTACCGATTGGAACCGGACTGTTACGTAGAATCCACTCACGAGTTTCGTGAATATTACGCCCAGTAGAGAGATCCATAACGGTATCTCCACCCCAGCGTGTCGCCCACACCAGCTTCTCAACTTCTTCTTCAATCGAAGAAGTCACTGATGAATTACCAATATTGGCATTCACTTTAACTAGAAAGTTACGACCAATAATCATTGGCTCTGATTCTGGGTGGTTAATATTGGAAGGAATAATGGCGCGACCTTCGGCGACTTCTTTACGCACAAACTCCGCAGTAATGTCTTTTGGTAAGTTAGCACCGAAGCTTTGACCCGGATGCTGTTGACTTAATACTTCATCGCGATACTTTGCGCGCCCCATGTTTTCACGCAGCGCGATGTATTCCATTTCTGGGGTAATAATACCTTTGCGAGCATAGTGCAATTGGGTTACGCACTGGCCATCTTTAGCACGTCGAATTCGTGGTAGATTACCGTAACGAAGATCGTCTAGCGTCTCGTCTCCTAAACGTTCTTTGGTGTATACAGAGCTCACTTCGTTGAGTAATTCAGTATCAGCACGCTCTTCAATCCACCCTTCTCTTAGCTTTGGTAAGCCATTGTAAAGGTCTATGGTGTGTTCTTGGTCTGTGTATACACCTGAGGTGTCATAAACGCGTACTGGCTCGTTAGGCTCGAAAATTGGCGCGTCTTTTGTGCCTCCAATAAGGCTATCGGCTAAGGAAATTTCGCGCATCGGAACGCGAATATCGGGGCGTGATCCCTCAACATAGACTTTGCTTGAGTTTGGGTACGGTTGTACCGAGAGTGTATCTATAAACTGTTTTGCTTCCAGTCTCGCTTGTTTGCGACTCGACATAGCATTTTTCCTTGCTTTGTTATTCTTAGATAAAAAGTAACGGGATAAAAATGCTTGGCGGAAAGATGCGACAAGAGGAATCGAATAATGGCCTAGGCGCGTGACCTAATGACCTACAACGGCATTCGATTATTTGATAGGTAAACCAGATAGAACTCTGATGTAGATATCTTCTCTTGTTCCCTTCGCAGATATTAATCTGATCAGGTTCAACGGATCCCGAATTAACGGTCTCAGCCTTATGGCACTCCGACAAGTAGAACGAGTATATAAAATCGGCTTGGGTAAACCAAGCCGACCTGACTAAAAAGGTGTCACTTTTTGAACAGTGCTAGCTTTTGATCAGCAATTGAAAACCAATCCAAGCAGCGGAAATACTCAGTACAACATTGAGTAGAACGTTAAGTCCCATCTTAAAAAAAGCACCTTGCTGCATAAGAAGCACGTTATCCATCGAGAAGGTTGAGAAGGTGGTTAAAGCGCCGAGGAAGCCAAGGCCGATAATCTGACGCCAAGGTTCAGTCGCCAGCATTTCGTTTTCAAAAGCGGCAATCAAAAGACCCATAATAAACGAGCCCACAACATTAACCGTTAGAGTTCCGTATGGGAATCCGCGCCCTAGTAGCAATGCGCATAGTTCAGCTACCAAATATCGTGAACACGCTCCAAATGCCCCACCAATCGCGATGAAGCCCAATATAGAAAGCTGTCCCATCATTTCCTCCAGTTAATATTTTTGTACATAGTAGTCGCTAACTAACCTATTTTTACAAGTTTAAATCAACAAATAGCCCAATAAACTAGTGAAAAATTCAAAAGTTACAGGAGTCACTTTAATTCGATGTATCCCATAAGCCCGGTTTTCATATGCTCAATGACATGACAATGATACATCCAGCGTCCGGGGTTATCAGCAACAAATGCGGCTTTCGCACTGCCATTCTTACCAAGCAGTACTGTGTCGGTATGAAATGGCTCAGCAACTTTTCTTCCATCTAGCTCGAGCACGGTGAACGTATGACCATGAATATGAATGGGATGATGGTATTGAGTGACGTTCTTGAGATTAAAGATATAAGTCTTACCGAGATCAAGCGTCGCTAATGGTGCAGGAATATTATCTTTACTCATCCCCTCCCAAGCGCGCTTATTGGTCAACCAAAATTTAGGCATCACTTTACCATCTTTGCCTACCGGGCTTACTGCACCTTCCCATTCAAAAACAAAGTCTATTTCTTCAGCACTATCGAGAGCTAACTGAGGAACTGGGTTAAGAGGCAATGTCGGGATCGGTTGCTGATCTGGAAGATCCGAGGCGATCACTTTAAAGTCGCATAGAGCAAATGGGAAACGCCCTTTCATTTGACGTACGTATACACGCTCTCCTGCTTTGGGAGCAGTAAAAGCAATATCAACCCTCATTCCTGGCCCTATCTTGTGCTGTGTAAGCTTATAGGGCGTTTTAATAGGGTTCCCATCAATTGCTATCACCCAAGCATCAACACCTTCTATAGCAATAGGATAAGTGATCGTATTATCGACATTAGCTATTCGAATCCGTGTCGTGGCATTAGCCTTAAGAGTATAAGTTGGCTCATGGACTCCGTTGACGCTACTCCACTCACCCGGCGTTCCCATACGGGCACTAAGACGTGGGATCATTAAGTCTTTCCACTGACCTTGCTTATCCAGATGCCAATGTTTGAGCATCAATTCATGCTCCTCATCAAACTCAACTGGAATTGCTTCTTCAACAATAATTAAACCAACTAATCCCATACCGAGCTGCTTTACGCTATTCATATGGGGGTGATACCAAAATGTGCCAGCATCAGGAGGCGTAAAACGATAGACAAAGGTTTCACCTGGCATTATCGGTGGCTGACTTAGAAATGGCACGCCATCCATTTCTATAGGGATTCTAAGTCCATGCCAATGAATCGTCGTAGGCTCAGAAAGTTTATTGGTAAACCTAATCGTGACCTCTTGCCCCTGACGACAACGTATAGTTGGAGCGGGTATTTGACCATTAAAGCCTAAGACATTGGTTTGAAAGCCAGGTACAAGCTCTGCAGTTGCAGGCTGAGCGGTAAGATCATATACAAGGGAGCCATTACTATCTTTAGTTCGAGTTATCGAACACGCTGGCAATAGACTAGCAGCTGAAATCGCCAAGCTAGATTTGATAAAATGACGACGCGAAATATTCATAAACTAAGACGTTACTGAGTAAGTTAGACGAGTAACAGTAACACCTTAGTAAGAATAATTCTCAATAAGATTAAAAGTTTGAGGAGTGCCAGCTCCTTAAACGAAAAAAGCCTTAGTCGAAAGACTAAGGCTTTTAATATGGCAGGGGTGGACCGGGATGGTGTTCCAGAGATTCGAACGCCCAACACGCACTGTTTTTGGTAAGTCGGGGAGTCCGCTGCTCTGCCAATTGAATACTTCAACACCAAAAAGCAAAAAGGCTCCAGTCTTTCGACTAGAGCCTTAAGTATGGCAGGGGTGGAGAGATTCGAACTCCCAACACGCGGATTTGGAATCCGCTGCTCTGCCAATTGGAGCTACACCC
>NZ_JBHZSA010000013.1:0-87297 GCF_043642085.1 Vibrio hepatarius
AATCCCCACTAACTTTGTTAGTGGGGATTATCATACGTCCCGAGGATCATTCAAGTCTCTAAACCGATCGGCATTAAGCAACAATGCTGGCCTTTATCGACTTTGCGTTATCTATTACTTAAACGTTGACCAAATTGGCGCGTGGTCAGACGGTTTCTCAATACCACGTAGTTCGTAGTCGACATCGGACTCAATACACTTCTCTGCCAGTTTTGGCGTTGCAAGTACTACGTCAATGCGCAGGCCGCGGTTGTCTGGGAAGCCTTTAGAACGGTAATCAAACCACGAGAAACGATCGTTTACGTCTGGATGGATCTGACGGAAGGTATCGACAAAACCCCAATCTAGCAGTGTCTTCAACCATTGACGCTCTTCAGGTTGGAAAGAACACTTACCTGTCTTCAACCAACGCTTGCGGTTAGGTTCACCGATACCAATATCGGCATCAATAGGGCTGATGTTAATATCACCCATAACAATCAACTGTTCATCGCTGCTGTGATGATCGTTTAGGTAGGTCATTAGATCTGAATAGAACTGACGCTTGTAAGGGAACTTAGTCTCATGGTTGATGTTATCGCCTTGTGGGAAGTAGCCATTAAGGACGGTCACTTTCTCACCGTTATCATCTTCAAGGGTCACCATGATCATACGCTTTTGATGATCTTCGTTATCGGTAGGGAAACCTTTTTGAACAGAGATAGGCTCTTTCTTACATAGCATAGCCACGCCGTAATGCGCTTTCTGACCATGAAAATAGACTTTATAGCCCATTGCCTCAACGTCTTCGAGCGGGAAGGCTTCGTCGTGAACTTTAATTTCTTGTAGACCAATCACATCTGGCTGATGCTTATCAATAACAGCTTGAAGTTGGTGAAGGCGGGCACGAAGGCCATTTATATTGAAAGAAATTACTTTCATTTCTGTTCCTTAACTATGACTGCTTTATTTTTTATTAGGGCAATACTAGCATCAAAGTTCTGTGGTCGCGAAAGAGAAATGGTCCATCGTTATTGTTAACAATTATTTAATCTTTCGATTGATATCTAACTCATTTATGGTGTAATTGATAACCACTTTTATTCACTAAAAGTCTGAAATCACCGAGTTTGCTAAAAGGATGTAATATGCGAACGTTATCTGTGCAGTGGAAAATCACACTCCTTGCGGGCGCGTGCCTGCTTATCACCTCTCTGTCGTTGATCGGTTTCTCGGTTTACAACGCGATTTCTAATCAGCAACAAATCAAACAACAAAGCTCGGCATCGGTTATCGACAAGTCTGAGCAAATTGTTGAAACTCGCGCGCTGCTTAATGCAACTGAAGTCACCGAGTATCTCAATGAAGCCTTGTATCGAGCTGAAATGTTGGCATCAAGTGCCATGTTCCAAAAGAATCTCAGTGAAGAGAATTTTGGTGACAGTGAAGAACTTCGAATTGCATTGGATGAAATGGTGCGCCGAGCAGTATTAGACTTCGAGAGTATCGAAGGGGCGTATTTAGTGTTTAAGCCGGATATGCTGGATGGTGAAGACAACAACTATGTTGACGCAGAGTATGTTGGCTCGAATGATAAAGGGCGCTTTTCACCTTATTGGATGACGGCGGAAAATGGCGAAAACATAATTTCGAACGTTATCTCAGAAGCGAGCCTATCTGATGCAGTAAACAGTGAACGATTTTATTGCCCACTGGCGTCAGGAGATACGTGTGTCACTACACCACGTGTTATTACTCAAGACGGCGCCACCTTCCTGACTAGCTCAATTTCTGTACCGCTGATGGTCGAAGAGACAGCCATTGGTTTCTTCGGTATCGATCTAAGGCTCGATCCGTTGGCGAGCATTGTTGCTAATTCTGATAAAGAGCTATTTTCGGGCAGCGGGGCGATTAACTTGATCAGCTTAGATGGGTCACTGATCGCAAGCGACGATGCATCGCAGCAAGTTGGTCAGCCATTTAGCAGTAACATTATTTCTAACGATCAACTGACGGATCTGCTTTTTGGTCAAGAAGTGAAAACTCAATGGAGCAAAGATGATGCGTGGTTGAGTGTCTTTGCGCCAATTATGGTAGCAAATCAGACTTGGGGTGTACTATTTGATATGCCACGTTCGAGCGTTTTATCTGATGCCGAAGAACTCGACGCAATTATTAGCCAGCAAGTTGAGTCAAGCGTTCAAACTGAGCTTATTGCCGGTGTTGCTTTGGTTTTCTTAGGGTTAGCGACGATTGCATTTGCGGCTTCTCGTTTGGTTAAACCGATCCGTGAAGTTGCTGCTCGCTTAGAAGATATTGCATCTGGTGAAGGGGACTTAACCCAGCGACTAGAAATTAAATCTCAAGATGAGATCGGTCAGCTATCAATAGGTTTTAATAAGTTCTTAGATAAACTTCAATCAATCATTAGCGATGTGGTCGATACCACACTACAAATTGGGACTACAACCCAGCAATCAAGAGTGGCGGCCCAGCAAACGAGAAGCAGTAGCGACGCGCAATTTAAAGAGGTCGATTTGGTTGCAACGGCGTCTGAAGAGATGACTCAAACCGCAAGCCTTGTGGTGCAAAATGCAGAAGTAGCAGTCAGAGCGGCGGAAAAAGCTAATGAAGTGGCGGCGAGTGGCCAAAACGTGATTGAGCAGTCTCAAGCTGAAATGATTCGACTAGTGGATCGTATGACAGCGGCTGTACCTGTGGTTGAAGAGCTAGCTTCTAACAATGCTAATATCACTGAAATTCTCTCTGTTATTGAGGGAATTTCTGAGCAGACCAACTTACTAGCCTTAAATGCGGCGATTGAAGCGGCTAGGGCAGGTGAGCAAGGACGTGGGTTTGCTGTGGTTGCAGACGAGGTGCGTAATTTAGCAAGTCGTACTCAGGAATCTGTGGGTGAGATTCGTCAGGTGATTGAGAGCGTGCAAAATGGTACGCGAGACGTTGTTCGAGCAATACAAGATGGTAATGATTTAGCCAATGACTCGGCAGCGCAGGTCCAAAATGCAGCTGCAGAGTTAAGCCAGATCTTTGAGGCTATTGCGTCAATCAACGATATGAACTCGCAAATCGTGAAAGCCGC
The DNA here is from genome assembly GCF_043642085.1 of Vibrio hepatarius. GTDB lineage: Bacteria > Pseudomonadota > Gammaproteobacteria > Enterobacterales > Vibrionaceae > Vibrio > Vibrio hepatarius_C. The sequence goes on from NZ_JBHZSA010000013.1 coordinate 3,080, forward strand.
TGAAGAGCAGCAGTCTGTTTCCGCGGAAGTTAACCAGAATGTAAGTAATATTCGCGATTTGAGCGCTCAGATTTTAACCCAAGCGGAAGAGTCTGAGATGGTCAGTTCGCAGATTGGTGAACTCTCTTCTAAGCAGCAATCACTCGTAGATCAGTTTAAAGTCTGACCTTGTGAGTTAGACTACCGAATACGACAAGGGCTTCGAAATATCGAAGCCCTTGTTTGTTTTTATAATGAGCGAGGCAACTTAATCGAAATACCAGTAGCCTTTATTTACAAGCTTCGTGAGTAGAGCGATAGCTTCATTAAGCTCAGAGTCGTTACAACAGTCGATTGCGACTACATCTTGGTCACACAAAGCTTGCGCTAAGTTTGCGTTTGGCACACCGAAGGTTTCCCCATTAATGTAAATAGTGCTTAGTTGGCCTTGATGATAAAGAGCCCGCAACCCAGATACTTTTCTTAGCACCCCGCCTGAACGTAAATATTCGCTCACTTCAACGCTGCGCTGTTCCTCTTCTGGCTCGACAATATCAAGCTGGTGGCGAGACTGGCTCAGCATAGAACCCATAAACGCTTGAATATCTTTTTCCGAGTTCAGTGCCGCTTTTAGCATATCGGTAAGCTTGGCAAGATCTTGGTTGAGTAACTCGCCATTGTTTGTTTGCGTTGACTGCTCTGGATTATGCAGGTGAACGTCACCAACATCATGAGCCAGTACGTAATCGGCAAAGTTGCTCAGTAACTCTTGCTCTTTTGGTGAACGAAAACCGATTGAGTAACTCATGCTAGGTTCTAGCGTGTTACCTTCATGAGGAAAACCTGGTGGAATGTAAAGAATGTCCCCAGGCTCGAGTACTTCATCAATAATAGGTTCAAAGCCTTCAATTTGTCTTAATGCGCCCGCTTGAATGGACTCTTTGTATTGCCCTTTATCGATGTCGCCAACTCGCCAGCGACGCTTGCCACTACCTTGGATGATAAACACATCATATTGATCGATGTGCGGGCCGACGCCACCTTCCGGGGCCGAAAAGCAGACCATCAGATCGTCAAATAACCATTGAGGCAGTTGTTTAAATGCGTCAACCAGTTCAGCAGAGCCTAAATGCCAGTGGTTACAGGCTTGGACTATTAGCTGCCAGTGGGATTCGTCCAACGATTCGAAGTGAGATTCTGGCAGTGGTCCATGCGTCGCTGACCACTGATTGTCTTTATTCGAAATAAAGCGTGAGTCGATCTCTTCTTCCATCGCCAGACCTGCAAGCTCGTCTGGCGAAATCGGATCAATAAAGTCAGTAAATCCAGCTTTGATTACTGTTGGCTTTTTGTGCCAATGCTCAGCCAGAAAAGCGTTCATATCAAAGCTTAGTTGGTACATGGTTGCTCCAGCTTACGCTCAAGATCAGACTGAACGATTTTTAATGCTTCTAGCGCGACTTTTGGATCGACTTCGTTGCTTTCGAATAGATAAATAAGGTCAACGGCGAGTTTGATCTCGTCAGGTGCTTGATCTAAGCCTGAGTTAGATGAAGACATTATTGGTTTCTCTCTCGGTAGGTGATCTGCTTTTCAATTTTAAGCTTGGCTTCTTGGCAGCGCTTGAGACGTTGCTCTGTGGTCAGAAGGTCTTGTTGAGCGGCTTGCTGCTGAAATGGCGGAGCATATTGCAATGCCAGCTCTTTGTCTCGAACCATTTCCATTAAGCGGCGCTCCCAATCTTGGTGTTGGGACAAGTGTTGGTAAAGCTCGTTAATCGGTTTTTGAAAGTAGCTTTTATGCTTAGGTTCGTTCTTGCGAATCTTGGTAGTTGCCAGTTCGCGTTGTATCGCACTGACTTGAGCGAAAAGACGCTCAGTGAGATATTCCGCGCGCATGGTTGTAAGCTTGCCTGCTTCTTCTTCTCTGATGATCGATTGTAGAGTCGATTGGGTCTCTTTCACACATGGGACCAACAGTTTCGCTTTACACCGGAAAAGTCTCTCGTCAAAAAGTGCAAGGTGGTGCTCGCCTCGTTGCCTGTCGAGGCCAGCGGCTTGAACTGCAAGCTCTTCTAGTGTTGATTTAAGCTGGTGTATTTTGCTCATGGACGACGCCTTACAAGTTTACAAACCATGCTTCATAAGCAAGTTTTACCGCGAGAATGCTGACTACAGTAACAAAGACTGGGCGAATAAACTTAGCACCAAACTTAATTGCTGAGTGAGCGCCGACAAACGCTCCTGCCATTAAGCAAACGCCCATCGTTAAGCCTAGCACCCAATCAATGTGGCCTAAAATGGCAAAGGTAACTAAAGAGGTAAAGTTACTGGTAAAGTTCATCGCCTTTGCTAGGCCCGATGCCAGCAAAATATTGAGCCGATACAGTGCCATTGAACTTACGGTCCAAAATGCTCCGGTTCCTGGACCTGCAACACCATCATAAAAGCCAAGGGTTAAACCTTGGGCATACTGTTTTTTCTTAATCGTTGGACATGGATCCGGTGTTTCGTTGTTCACCTGATTTGGTGTTTTATGCCAAATGGTGTAGATCGCCGCTGCGAGGATCACAAGCGGCAAAATCTTTTCTAGCCACTGGGTGCTGATTAGGTCGACAAACAAGGTACCTAAAATTGCCCCGGTTAAGGTGGCGACAAAAGCGCGTCCCCAACACTCAGGTTTAAACAACTTCTTGCGATAATAGGTGAATGCCGCCGTCGAGGAGGCAAAGGTTGCTGCAAGTTTGTTTGTACCTAAGGCAATATGCGGCGGTAGGCCTAATGACAATAGGGTAGGGACAGTGAGCATTCCGCCTCCACCAGCTACCGCATCGATAAATCCAGCGAGAAAAGCGACAAGTGCCAACACCAACAACATGGTCGGCTCTAAAAATTCCATATAATGATTCTTCTTATATATAGGGCGAAGATTATTCTATTACTCGTTTAAATGGCGGCAGCGAGTCGAGTAGAGCACTACCATAGCGCTTGGTCACCACACGGCGATCAAGGATGATGACTTTACCAGAATCTCGTTCTTTTCGCAGCAACCGACCCACTGACTGAATGAGCTTTTTGCTCGCTTCCGGAACCGTGATCTGCATGAAAGGGTTGCCACCTCGATTTTCGATATATTCAGCGTGAGCTCTCTCAACTGGTGATGTAGGAACTGCGAAAGGAATCTTGGTTATGATTAGATTCTCAAGCAGTTCACCTGGCAAGTCGAGTCCTTCAGAAAAGCTCCCTGTTCCAAAAAGGATGCTGGTTTTCTGGCATTGAACAAGGGTTTTATGTTTTTTTAGGATCTCTGAGCGAGATTTTTGCCCTTGAACTTGTAATGCACAGCCTTTTTTAACGAAATCTGTTGAGAGCGCTTCTGCAACTTGATTCATTTGCCAATAGGATGAGAATAAAACTAAGTTGGCCTTCTTGTCTTCAATTAGGTTAGGCAATCTTTCAATAAGATATTCCGTAAACTGCGGTGCTTGTGGCTCGTACTTCATTTTCGGAACATGAAGTTCAGCTTGGTTTTGATAGTCAAACGGCGAAGCGAGCGCCAAGAAACGTACACCATCATCGGGCTTTTCACTGATCCCGGCTTGACGACAGAAAAAGCTGAATGAATTTAACGCTCTCATTGTTGCTGAAGTAAGCACTGCACCAACGCAGCGACTCCAGAGCTGTTGGTCTAGTTGCCAGCCCACCTCAAGTGGGGAAACATTGACGATAAAGTCACCTTCTCGCTCTGGGCTGACTTCAAGCCAGCGCGCTAGGGGCGCACCTTTCTCTCGTGTCGGCTCGGCCATTAGATTCCATACTTGTGCGAGGTTGTCCATACGTTGGATATAGAAGCCAAGTTCAGCCAAAGCAGGTTCGGCCAACCTATTCGCTAGTTCTCCATCTTTCACTCTTTCTGCAATCAAGTCAGCAATCTTTGCGACCGCTTGAGCGCCTTTTTGCGACAGCTTCTTTAGTTCTTTCGATTCTTCTTCTAACCAACTGGGCAGTTTACCATTTTCGAATCGATAGATGTTCTCTTCAAAATGTGCCGGGTCAAAGCGTGTTGCTAACTGAGATAAAGAGGGAATCAACTGTTGTACCGAGTCTTGCAACTCATTACGAAAACGAGAGACGCGCTTTTCATCGGCCATGTTGGCAAACTTGGTCACCGATTGATTGAGTCTTTCTAACCAGGTTGCAGCCCCTTTTAAGCTAGCGGCCGCCGATGAGTGGTCGCGTGCCACATGAGGAAGGTGATGCGCTTCATCAAAAACATAAATCGTATTTTCTGGCTCTGGCAGTATAACGCCACCGCCAAGGTCAGCGTCTGCCATCACTAGACTATGGTTTGCAATAATCACATCTGTTTTATCTAGCTCTGAGCGTGCTTTTTGAAAAGGACAGTCGCGATGCGCAGGCATACTGTTATTGCAGCTATGCTTATCACTGACAATGAGCTGCCATATTTCATCTTTGATAGGTTTAGGCCACGAGTCTCTGTCACCATCCCACTTACCTTGGGTTAAGGACTTATACATAGTCTCCAGTAGCTCAATGTCTTTTTTCTTTGGCTTAGTTTCAAACATCGCCAGCTGGCCACCATCAACGCCGCTAGCAGAGGCAAGTTTTTCAGCGCAGCAATAACGCTGACGTCCTTTTGCCAATATAAAAGAGAACTCGCGATCCGTTAGTCTTCTATATAGAGGGAGATCTTTATTGACCAACTGCTCTTGCAGCGCAACTGTTGCAGTAGAGATGACGACTTTGCGATTATTGAGCACAGCAACCGGAATAACCGCCATTAAATAAGAAAGAGATTTACCGATTCCGGTCCCAGCTTCAGCAACAATCATGCGGGTAGATTTGTGATATTCGCCACAAAGTGTCTTGGCGATTTCCGCAACGAGATAATTCTGTGCTCGACGGGGTACAAAGTTTTCTAGCTGTGACTGTAGGTTTTGATAACTTGTGCGAATGGATTGCTGGATTTTACTGGTAATCATACTGTGACCTATATGGCGGGTCACGCATCATAGCACACTTTGCTAAACACTACTCAGTTCACGAAATAGAATCCTTAATAGCCAAATGTGGATCTTGTTCACAAAAAAAAACTGAACCTTCAATTACTTACAATTAATTCTAAATGTAAAAAATATATCCCGCTACATATGGGTGCCTTCTAGTTTAAAATATTGCCAATGGTTACTTTTATTGGTTGTATTGGGATTTTGTTCTGAAATTGTGTTTTAGGATTAACTTAAGCAAGGACGCTGGAATGTTATGAAGTTGCTCGTATTTTATCCTGAATTTGATGTAAACCTTTGTTATTTAATGATTTTATGTTTTTTTAGTATTGTTTTTTAGAACATTTGACAGTCCGAATAATCTTTTGCAATCTAGACCTCGAAATTTAGTGGCGATGATATCCAACCCAAAAGAGGTCAGAATCATCATCAAAAAACATAAAGGGAACCGGGCAAGGATCTCCCATTCTATAGAAAAGGCAGTGGATTATTATGAAAAAGACTCTAGTAGCTCTAGCTATTCTAGCAGCAGGTTCAGCAAACGCATTTGAACTATACAACCAAGACGGTACTTCTGTAGCAATTAAAGGTGAAGTAGACCTTTACGTTAAGAGCGACGAAGCTAAACCTGAAGGTGGCGAGAAGTCTAAGCAAGACGCACACGTATACACTTGGGCATACACTCAGTTTGATTTTGAGCACGCTCTAAACGATTCAGTAGCTGTTTTCGGTTCTTTCGAAATTGAAGGCGACGGTAACAGCAGCGCTGCATTCGATGATGTAGTTGGTGGTTTCAAAGGTAACTTTGGTAAACTATCTATCGGTGAAACTGGTTCATCTTACGGTGCACTTGAAAAAGCTGAAGTTTCAAACGAGCAAGCTGAATTTGACGTAGTTTACAACTCTTCTGAGTCTGCAGGTAAAGGTATCCGTTTCGAAACAACTGTTGCTGAAAACCTAGCGCTATCTGCTGACGTTCAAACTCGTGCAGACGAAAATGATGATGCAAACTTTGCTGTTTCTGCTGATTACTCTACAGATGCATTCTCTGTTGCTGTAGCTTACATGGATTCAGGCGACCAAGGCCTAGCTTCTGACGCTGACTACGTTAAAGGCGGTTCAGCTTACGGTATCTCAGCATCTCTAGATGTTGTTGAAAACCTATACCTAGCTGCGACTTTCACTAGCTACGAAGGTCAAGGTAACGTAGGTGTATCTGGCGGTAACAACGATAACGTTGAAATCGAACTAGGTAACCACGAAGGTACTTCTATGGGTCTAGCTGCTGCTTACACTATCGATAAAGCACGTATCTACACAGCTTACCACCAAATTGATGCTGATAAAGACATGGCTGGTAACAAGCTAGACGCTAAAGCTACTAACTACTACGTAGGTGTTGACTACGCACTACACTCAAACGTAACTACGTACGTTGAATACGGTTCAGTAGACGTTGACACTCAAGGTGAGTACTCTAATGTAATCGCTGGTATGTACATCGCATTCTAATCAGCTTTACTAAGTTATCATCTAAGCCAGTGCATCGCACTGGCTTTTTTTTTAGAGGAGTAGTTTATGAAATACGCAGTTCTGGCACTTGCTTTGTCTGTTTTTTCGGCTAGTAGTTATGCCAGTTTGGTCGAGTTAGCGCAGGGGGTGGAAATTCACGCAGTTAATGGTGAGAAAGTGAAGAACGCAGAAGATATTCACTTAGTTCAAGGGCAAAATCAGTTAGTATTGAGTTTTGGCGGAAAGCTAATTGATGGTGGAAAAAAAGAGCATTATTCAGCTCCACCATATGTTGTTGTCGCGGATTTAAGCTCAGCAAATGAGACAGAAATAACGTTGAACTCCAAACGCCTTTCAACGATCACCAAGAGCGTTAAATCTGGTTTGCCAATCTTTGAAATCACTCAAGAGGGGGCGGATATGCCAACTTCTCAAGAGATATTACCACCGGATGATACATTTTTACCTTATGCGAATATTGAAAAATTAGTTAAAGAGTATAACCAAGAGCGTGGTTTAATATTCGAATCAGGGACCATTCGTGAACTTAAGAAAGAGCTCGACCAACTAGATAGCAACCAAGTACCTAATGCAGAGGTTAAAGCTGAAAGTGAAGCTTCGCTGCAGCTCAAAATTTGGTATACGCGTGCTAGTACTGAAGAGAAACAAGAATTCCGCCGTTGGATGATTGATCAAGAATAATCATCGCTGACAGCAATTAAAAAAAGGCTTCCTATATGGAAGCCTTTTGCGTTTTTGTATTGCTACTACTGGAAGCAGTTTGGATCTTGCAATGCGGTTTCGATAGCGCCCACTAGCTTCTCTACATGTTCTGCTTCGCTAATAAACGGTGGCATCATGTAAATTAGTTTACCAAATGGGCGAATCCACACGCCTTGTTCGACAAAGTGCGCTTGGATGTTTTCCATATTGACGGGGGATTTAGTTTCAACCACGCCAATCGCGCCTAGCCAACGTACATCATCAACTAAGTCATATTGTTTTAGCTTTGGTAGTAATTCTGAAAATAGGCTCTCTATCTGTTTAGTCTGAGTCTGCCAATTATTTTCTTCGAGCAGTTCCATACTCGCTGTAGCAACTGCACATGCCAATGGGTTCCCCATAAAGGTTGGTCCGTGCATAAAGCAGCCTGCGTCCCCACCACACACGGTGTGCGCGACTTCACTAGAGGCTAATGTCGCAGATAGCGTCATATACCCACTGGTAAGCGCTTTACCTACGCATAATATATCGGGCTGAATCTCAGCATGCTCACATGCGAACATCTTACCTGTACGGCCAAACCCTGTCGCAATTTCATCTAGGATCAATAGCACCCCATATTGATCGCACAGATCCCTTACCCCTTTAAGGAAATTGGGATGGTAGATACGCATACCGCCAGCGCCTTGTACGATAGGCTCTAAGATCACTGCGGCTATTTCCGTATGATGCTCAGCCAGCTTGTGCTTAAAGTCATCAAGATCAGAATCATCCCACTTTTGCCAGTAACCAGTCCTAGGTGATTGGGCAAAGATATGCTCAGGCAGAAACCCTTTGTATAAAGAGTGCATCGAGTTGTCAGGATCAGTGACCGACATCGCCGCAAAGGTGTCGCCGTGGTAACCGTCTCTCAAGGTAAGAAACTTGGGTCTTGATTGCCCTTTAGCATGCCAGTATTGCAAGGCCATCTTTAAACTTACTTCAACAGCGACCGAGCCTGAGTCGGCCAAAAAAACATGTTGAAGATTATTTGGTGTGAGTGAGAGCAGCTTCTTACACAAGTTAATCGCTGGTTCATGAGTAATGCCACCAAACATTACATGAGAAACTTTGTCGATTTGACTGTGAGCCGCTTGATTGAGGTGTGGGTGGTTGTAACCATGAATCGCTGACCACCATGAGGACATCCCATCGATAAGCTGTTTACCATCTTCCAACTCAAGCATTACTCCTTTAGCCGAGCTTACTGGATAGCAGGTCAGAGGTGTTAACGTAGATGTGTAAGGATGCCATATATGACGGCGATCGAAAGCGAGATCCATGTTCAATTCCTAAAATTAAAATGATTAATAAATAACCAGATGTAAACTTTTGATTTTTTGTTGTGTTGACAGTCTACATTGTGTCAGTAGACTAGCCAAGTAATCAAACCAACAATAAATGAAAGGAAAGCACGTGGAAGTACGTCACAACTGGACTGTTGCCGAAGTTCGAGAGCTTATGGAGAAACCATTTATGGATCTTCTATTCGAAGCGCAAATGGTTCATCGTCAATACCAGCAACACAACCATGTACAAGTGAGTACGTTACTCTCCATCAAAACGGGTGCTTGTCCTGAGGATTGCAAATATTGTCCTCAGAGCGCACGTTACACCACCGATATTGAAAAAGAGCGTTTAATGGAAGTCGAGCGTGTTCTCGATGCGGCGCAAAAGGCCAAAAATGCAGGCTCAACACGTTTCTGTATGGGTGCAGCGTGGAAGAATCCGAAAGAGCGCGATATGCCGCACCTAACCGATATGATCAAAGGTGTGAAAGGCATGGGCTTGGAAACATGTATGACACTCGGCATGTTGACTCCAGAGCAGGCTAACTCTTTGGCGGACGCAGGTTTGGACTACTACAACCATAACCTAGATACGTCGCCAGAATTCTACGGCAGCATCATTACAACTCGTACTTACCAAGACCGACTAGATACCTTATCTCACGTTCGTGATGCGGGTATGAAGATCTGTTCTGGCGGTATCATTGGCATGGGCGAAAGCACCAATGATCGCGCTGGACTGTTTGTTGAATTGGCCAACTTACCAACTCACCCTGAAAGTGTGCCAATTAATATGCTGGTTAAAGTGAAAGGTACGCCACTTGAAGAAGTGGATGATGTTGAACCGTTCGACTTTATTCGTCTGATCGCCGTGGCTCGTATCATGATGCCAATGTCGGCTGTGCGTCTGTCTGCTGGTCGTGAAGACATGAATGAGCAGATGCAGGCGTTGTGCTTTATGGCAGGCGCAAACTCTGTCTTTTACGGCTGCAAGCTACTAACCACACCAAACCCATCTGAAGATAAAGATATGCAGCTATTTAATAAGTTGGGTATCAACAGCCAAGAAGTTTCCCAAAAACCTGACGAGATAGAAGAAAATGAACTGCTTGACCGTGTAGTAGAGCGTGTCGCAGCAAGGCCAGCTAAAGATGACCTGTTCTACGATGCCAGCGTTTAATACTCGTATCCAGCAAGCCCTTGACCAAAGAAGTGAGCAAGGGCTTAGCCGCTCAATTCGTATTATTGATGACGGTAACTCAGCGCAGCTGAAAAACGGCGCTGCGGAATATATCAATTTCTCTAGCAACGACTATCTTGGGTTGGCATCTGATAAGAGTTTGACCAACGCGTGGCAGCAAGGGTTGGACAAGTATGGTAATGGCAGTGGGGCTTCGCCACTTGTTACTGGCTTCTCATCGGCTCATCAGCAACTTGAAGAGACGCTTTGTGACTGGCTGGGCTTTGAGCGCGCGATACTATTCAGTTCCGGATTTTCTGCCAACCAAGCGTTACTTTTTTCTTTGCTTGAAAAAGACGATCTATTGCTGCAAGACAAGCTTAATCATGCCTCGCTGATGGAAGCGGGAATGCTCTCTCCAGCAGTAATGAAACGGTTTCGTCACAACGACGTTAATCATCTAGCCAGTTTGATGAGTGACAACGCCTTGGTGGTGACTGAAGGCGTGTTTAGCATGGATGGGGATATGGCTCCGCTTGCCGATATCGCTTCTGTCACTGAAGGCAAAGGCTGGCTCGCAGTGGATGACGCCCACGGTATTGGCGTATTGGGTAATCGAGGGCAGGGAAGTTGCGCTGCCGCCGGCATTCAGCCTGAAATTCTGGTGGTAACGTTTGGTAAGGCGTTTGGTCTATCTGGCGCCGCCATTATGTGTAGCGAGCAAGTTGGTGACTATCTGACACAGTTCGCCCGTCATCACGTTTACTCGACTGCAATACCACCTTCTCAAGCGGTTGCTTTGTCTCACGCGGCGTCAATGATTCAAACTCAGCAATGGCGTAGGGACAAGTTGGCAGAGCTTGGTGAGTACTATCATCATCTACTTTCCGATATTGAAGGCTACCAAACGACGGATACCCCCATTAAGCCCTTCATTATTGGCAGCGCTGATAAAGCCGTTGCAGTGGCCGAGCAATTAAAATCAGCAGGCATTTGGTTGACGGCAATTCGTCCTCCTACTGTACCAAGCGGTAGCGCTAGGCTAAGGATTACGCTTACTGCGCAGCACCAATTCCACCATATAGATAAGTTGGCTCAACAGCTAAAGCAAGCGGTAAAGGGTGAGTAAATGGAACAAGCGATATTGATGGATTCACCTGCTGAGGTTAATAAAGAGGCAATTGCGGAAGCGTTTGGTCGTGCGGCAACAAGCTACGATAAACATGCTGCCTTTCAACGTGATGTCGGTGAGCGCCTACTAGCCAAAATGCCGCTGGATCTAACAGGTAAAACTGTACTGGATGTGGGCTGTGGCACCGGTTATTTTTCTTTAGAGCTATTGAAACGTGGCGCGCATGTTATCTGTTTTGATTTGTCCGAGCAGATGCTTGAAGCGGCCCATATGCGCTGCGGAAGTGATGGCGTCACCTATCGACAAGGCGATGCAGAGCAACTCCCATTTGAGAACAATAGTATTGACTATGTATTTTCAAGTTTGGCGCTTCAGTGGTGTCTGGATTTATCAGTGCCACTTCGTGAGATAAAGCGCGTGCTTAAACCGCAAGGTCGTGCTTATCTTTCCACTTTGCTAGATGGGTCACTCTATGAGCTTAAACAATCGTGGGCCAAAATTGATTCATATCAACACGTCAATGAGTTTATCTCAACCAATCAGGTAAAAATTGCGTTAGCGCAATCTGATTGCCCTGAGCATCAACTAGACTTGGCGGCCATTACGGTGTGGTACGACACAGCTTTTGCTCTGATGCGCGGTTTAAAAGGCATTGGTGCAACGCATGTCGATGGTAGGGCAAGCGGCCTTACCAGTCGGAGAGCTTTAATGCGAGTAGAGCAAGAGTATCAAGCCTATCGAAATCATCAGGGTCTTCTACCTGCAACATATCAGGTCTGTTTAGGGGTTATTCATCTATGATTGATGCATTTTTTATTGCGGGTACGGATACCGATGTTGGAAAAACAGTTGCTTCGAAAGCGATCTTAAACGCGTTAGCAGAGCAAGGATTAAAGACAATTGGCTACAAGCCAGTTGCAGCTGGCAGCGAGAAAACTGCCGAAGGTTTTAGAAACTCAGACGCGCTCTATTTACAGAAAGCAGCGACGGTTGAAGTTGCGTACGATGATGTCAACCCATATGCATTAGAGCTGCCTGCGTCACCGCATATTGCCGCTGTGCGTGAGAATGTTGAAATTGAGTACTCAATCTTGAGTGACAAACTGGCGCAGCATAAGCAAAACTCTGACATTGTGTTAGTGGAAGGTGCTGGCGGTTGGCGCGTGCCTGTTTCAAGTACAGATTGCCTCTCAACTTGGGTCCAGCAAGAAAAGCTACCAGTGGTGCTTGTTGTTGGCATCAAGTTGGGCTGTTTAAGCCATGCTATGTTGACATTGGATGCGATTAAAGCCGATGGACTTGAGGTGGTTGGCTGGGTAGCAAACCGTGTCAACCCAGGTACTGAGCATTATGCGGACATTATCGAAATGCTTGAGCAGAAGATTGATGCGCCGAAGATTGGTGAAATCCCTTATGTGCCTTCAGTGAAACGCCAAGGGCTCGCGAAATACATCGATGTCTCTCCGCTACTCAATAGAGACTAGTATAAAGTAAAACGGCTGCCACATGGGCAGCCGTTTTTAATTAACTGTGCAAATTACTTGTCGTGGTTAAGACCCATTAACGCAGATTGCGTTTCAATGATTCGCTTTTGCGTTTTATCTTCCGAAGAAATACCTAACTGCTTTTTCGCTTCTTCTTCAGAAAGCCCTAAGTGACAGCACAACAGATCAATAGCCATTTGATAGTCGTTAGTTTCAACCATGATTCGTTTCCTTTGTTCCATGGATTTTCTCATCTTCCCTAAATCTAACATGTCTGAATTGATCGGCAATACTACCAAAGTCTAACACCCTATCTTTGAGTGTTAGGTTGGAATAAGGCCGAGTGAATGGATTTGTTTATTTAATAAAAATAATGAATATCGAAATCAAATGTTTCAATTTGCTGCTTAACCTTGTAATTAAAAGGAATAGACTATATCTATAGGGTTAAGAACAAGCTAGAGAGCAAATCTCTAGCAATAATAAGATGCTTCCGTTTTTTTGGAGAAAAGTAATGAAGCGAGTAATGTTATTTCTTGCAACCAACTTAGCTGTTGTTCTGGTACTAAGCGTTGTGCTGAATATTGTTTACGCAATGACAGGCATGCAACCGGGTAGCTTATCAGGTTTGTTAGTAATGGCTGCTGTGTTTGGTTTTGGTGGTTCATTTATCTCTTTGATGATGTCAAAGGGTATGGCGCTGCGTTCTGTGGGCGGTATGGTTATTGAAAGCCCACGTAATGAAACTGAGCATTGGCTACTAGAGACGGTTCGTCGTCAATCAGAGCAAGTTGGTATTGGTATGCCGACCGTTGCTATTTATGACTCAGCGGACATCAACGCGTTTGCGACTGGTGCAAAGCGTAATGACTCTCTTGTCGCAGTATCGACGGGTCTACTACACAATATGACACGTGATGAGGCAGAGGCGGTTCTGGCGCATGAAGTGAGTCATATCGCCAATGGAGACATGGTAACCATGACCTTGATGCAAGGTGTGGTGAATACCTTTGTTATCTTCCTATCTCGTTTTATCGCCAACATTGTTTCGTCAAACAGTGATGAGGAAGAGGGTGGTAGCAACATGATGGTTTACTTTGGTGTCAGTATGGTACTTGAGTTGGTGTTTGGCTTCCTCGCAAGCTTTATCACCATGTGGTACAGCCGTCATCGTGAGTTTCATGCTGATGCTGGCGCAGCACAACTGGTGGGTAAGCATAAGATGATTGCCGCGTTAGAGCGCTTAAAAATGAGTCAAGAATCTCAGCTTGAGGGTTCAATGATGGCATTTGGTATTAACGGTAAGCAGTCACTGACTGAGCTGTTGATGAGTCACCCACCGTTGGATAAACGCATTACTGCACTGCGTAATTCGTAACGAAAACTCTCTATTTTATTGAAAAGGCTTAGTTTATAACTAAGCCTTTTTTGATCTATTCTTTCAATACCTTCGTAATACAAGCTAAATGAAAAGTAATAGCTATAGGTAGAAAGGTGCTTTTAGCTCAAATCGCGCTGAGGGAGAATAGATGGATGTTCAAACAGTAGGGCAAGTGTACCAACAGCTTAATAAAACCAACTTGCACATTCTTTCAGATGTGTACCACCAAGAGGTGATATTTGAAGATGCTGCACATAGGTTGGAAGGTTGGCCTGCACTAGAAAATTATTTTGAAACTTTGTATGCCAATGTTAAGAGATGCGATTTTGAAATTCAGGATCACCAGCAATCAGGTGATACGGGTTTTTTGACCTGGGTAATGTGCTTAGAGCACCCGAAACTTTCTAAAGGTAACGTCATCTACGTCAATGGGGTCAGTCACTTAAAGTTCAGTCAAGGTAGGGTCATATACCATCGCGATTACTTCGATTTAGGTGAGATGTTGTATGAGAACTTACCGCTGCTTGGCTCGGTTATAAAAACCATCAAGCAGAGGCTCGGTCAATGAATGGCGTTTTGATCACCGGTGCCACGTCAGGGATCGGTCTGCAATTAGCTAAGGATTATGCGTCATCGGGTGTCGCAGTGCTAGCATGTGGTCGCAACCAATCGGTTCTTGAACAACTCTCTTCGGATTACGTTAGCTTAACACCTCTTGTGTTTGACCTGACTGACCGAGAGCAAACTGATAGTGCTCTTAATTCTCTTCCTTTCATCCCACCATTATGGATTTTCAACGCCGGTGATTGTGAGTATATGGAGGATGGAAATGTGGATGCGGGATTGATGAAGCGGGTATTTGATATCAATGTTATTGGTCTATCCAACGTTATCCAAGCGAGCCAAAAGTATTATCAAGCGGGTCACCATATTGGCATTGTAGGCTCTATAGCCAGTGAAGTAGCGCTACCTAGAGCTGAGGCCTATGGCGCTTCCAAAGCGGCAGTCAGTTATCTCGCGCGTACGCTACAGGTCGATTTAAAACCTAAGAATATTGATGTGTCTGTTATTTATCCTGGTTTTGTCAAAACGCCGCTTACAGATAAAAACACGTTTGAGATGCCTATGCTGATTTCAGTAGAGCGCGCGTCTCGTGAAATTCGTCGGGGCCTTGAAAAGAAACAGGCTCATATTTACTTCCCGAAAAAATTCACCTCCCTGCTAAGAGTCATCGGTTTACTGCCTTATCGTTGGCAAAATGCCATCACGTCCAAGTTCTTAGTTCAGGGTTAGAGGAGGTTTCATGAAAATAGCAATAATTGGTACCGGAATTTCTGGATTAACGTGTGGTTACTACTTACATCGTCATCACGATATTACTTTATACGAAGCCAATGATTATATTGGTGGTCACACGGCGACGGTTGACGTTGAGGTAGAGGGTAAAAACTACGCGGTTGATACTGGCTTTATCGTATACAACGATAGGACTTACCCAAATTTCATCGCATTAATGGATGAAATTGGTGTAGAAGGCCGACCGAGTCAAATGAGTTTCAGCGTTAGGAATGACAGTAATGGACTCGAATACAATGGTCATACAATTTCGACGCTTTTCGCTCAGCGCAGAAATTGGCTTAATCCCAAATTTTACTCTTTTATTCTCGAGATCTTACGCTTTAACAGAATGGTCAAAGAGATAGCGAGTGAAGACAAGCAAGGGAAGTCGACACTTGGAGATTTCTTAGCCCAACATAAGTTCAGCGACTATTTTTGTGATAACTACATCTTGCCGATGGGAGCGGCTATTTGGTCTTCCACTCTGGCGGACATGCGTACCTTCCCGCTACAGTTTTTTGCTCGATTCTTCCTCAATCATGGTTTGTTGGACATCACCAACAGACCACAATGGTATGTGATTAAAGGTGGTTCAAGAGAGTATATTCCAGCGCTCACGAAAGGCTTTTCAGACCGAATCAGGCTTAACACTTCGGTTGAGTCTGTCCATCGTGACTCTGCAGGCGTCATCGTACGCGCTAATGGAGAAGTTGAGCGTTTTGACCAAGTCATTTTTGCTTGTCATAGTGACCAAGCGAAAAAACTTTTGCATGACGCGAGCACAGTAGAAAATAACATTTTAAAAGGGCTCGCTTATCAGGCTAATGAGGTTGTCCTCCATACTGATGAGCAATTGCTACCGAAACGAAAAGCGGCCTGGGCTTCTTGGAACTATTGGCTCGATGGCTCTTCTTCAGAGCAATCTCGAGCACCGACACTGACTTATAATATGAACATCCTGCAGCATATACAGTCACCCTGTACATTTTGTGTCTCGCTCAATAGCAGCGCTCAGATAGACCCTGACAAAATTCTCAAGCGATTTGTTTATCATCATCCCGTATTTAATCAGGAAACAATCAATGCTCAGGCTAGGCGCGGTGAGATCAATGGAGTAAGCAAAACGTGGTTTTGTGGCGCTTATTGGTACAACGGCTTTCATGAAGATGGCGTTCGCAGCGCTTTGGATGTTGTTCGAGGGATCGACAGCTTGGAGCACAGCTCAAAGGGTGTCGCATAAATGAATAGCGCGTTATTGGTTGGCATGGTTAGGCACCGACGTTTTACACCTGTAAAACACAGTTTGAGTTATCCCTTATTCATGCCATGTCTTGACTTAGATGAAATCCCCCAGCTTGAAAAAAGTGTTTGGGGCTTTGGGTCAAGGTGGTGGCATTGGGCTCGATTTAAACGCCAAGATTATCTAGGTGAAGGGGACTTGAAACAGGCGGTGCTTGAGAAAGTCTGGGAGCTGACAGGAGAACGTATCTCAGGTCGTGTTGAGGCAGTTATCCATCTTCGTTATCTCGGTATCTATTTTAGCCCGGTGAACTTCTATTACATCTACGATGAAAACAATCAGTGGCGTTATCTTTTAGCTGAAGTGAGTAACACTCCGTGGAATGAACGCCACTACTACGCCTTAAACGCCAAAGACGAGTTGACTTGGCGGCACAAAAAGCAGTTTCACGTTTCTCCATTCAATCCGATCGCTCAACAATATCAATGGAAGCTGAAACCGTTAGAGCGACAACTTTCTATCCACTTAGAGTGTCACCGAGAATCGAAAGAGTTCGACGCTACCTTGAAAATGCACAAATATCCGTTTAACTCTAAAGTATTAGTTAAACATTTGATCTCTACGCCGGTAATGGCAGTAAAAGTAACCATAGGTATTTATTGGCATGCGCTAAAGCTATGGGTGAAAGGGGCGCCATTCTATTCTCACCCTAAATATCAAAGTGACAGTAGTGACCAACCTAGTACTGATATCAAAAAATAATAAAGGGAATAAAAGATGATGAGTTCAGAGACGCTGCCATTACCCCGCAAGCTCACAACGGTTCAAAAGAGTGCTCGTAATATTGCATTCTCTTGCTTGAACAAACTTCAGGTCGGTAGCTTAACGATTGTTGAATCTTTCCAGCAGGGCTCTTCCCAGAGATTAAGAGAAGTGTTTGGGCGGCCAAATAGTAGCGAGCCTAATGCGTTGATAGAAGTGAAAAACCCAGCTTTCTATTCACGATTGCTCAAGGGAGGCAGTATTGCCGCGGGGGAAGCTTATATGGATGGGTGGTGGGAGAGTCCCGACCTGACCAAATTGATGGAACTCATGGCTCTAAACTTATCTGCACTCGATTCGATTGAAAGTCGCTCAACACTATTGTCTAAGCTAATGAACCAAGTGAGCCATTGGTTAAACCGCAATACAGTGAGCAATTCGGCGAAAAACATCGAAGCCCATTATGATTTGAGTAATGAGCTTTATGAAACATTTCTCGACGAGCGGATGCTGTACTCATCGGGCCTATTCAACTCTACAAGTGACAATCTAGAGCAGGCACAAATAAACAAGATGCAACGTTTGTGCGAGCAACTGAAACTGTCTGAAACCGATCATGTTATTGAGATCGGGACAGGTTGGGGAGCAATGGCAATCTATATGGCAGAGCAGTATGGATGCCGCGTTACAACGACGACAATTTCAGAACAACAGTACCAATACGCCAAACAGAAAATCGATCAAAAAGGCTTAGAGGACCGAATTACTCTCCTAAAAGAAGATTATCGTAATCTTAATGGCCAGTTCGATAAACTGGTTTCTATTGAAATGATAGAAGCGGTCGGAAAGCAATTCTTAACGTCGTATATTCAAAAATGCCAATCTTTATTAAAGCCTGGTGGGTTAATGGCGATTCAAGCAATAACCATTGCCGATCAACGTTATGACTACTACAGCAATAGTGTCGACTTTATACAGAAATACATTTTCCCGGGTGGCTTTCTACCTTCAATTACAGCGCTGACACAAGCGACGACAAATAGCAGCGATCTGGTCCTAAGAGATCTTTATGATATAGGGCAAGATTATGCTCAAACATTGAATCACTGGTATATAAAGTTCAATCATCACCTTCAACAAGTAGAACAGTTAGGGTTTGATCAGCGATTTATTCGAATGTGGAACTATTACTTTTGTTACTGTGAGGGCGGCTTTAGAGCGAAGTGCATCAGTACCGTACATATGACATTCCAGCGCCCATAGTTGAGTGCGCATTACAGGTAATCAGTATGAAGCGCCTTATTTTAATGTCGACGTGGTTTCAACTGTTATGGTTCTTGGCGGTAATGGGGCAAGCGCAATGGCAATACTTGACGATGTCGCTCGTTATAGTAACCATGATTGCTACCGCAATTAATACCAATATTGAGTGGAGGAAGTTGGTGGGCATAGTGGTATTTGGCTCTCTGCTTGATTACTTCAATATCGCTATGGGCTGGTTTGAATTTGATCAAACTGGGATACCTTACTGGCTTGTTGCACTTTGGGCTATCTTCGCTTGGTATGCCTATTTTCTTTATCCATATGTGAACCAATATCCAGCCACTATCGTAGTAGTTGTTGGAGGCATAGCAGGTTCCCTTAGTTATGTCGCTGGAAGCAAATTAGGCGCGGTTTCTTTTGGTTTATCGCTATCAACCACAGCAATCATCCTATTTGTCGAGTGGGTAATAGTGATAGCGGTAATTCTAAAGGTATATGGATATGAGAGCGATACTGATAACGGGGTGTTTGATACTAGCAAGTAATGCTTTTGCTTCTAGCCCTGATGAAGATACTGAGGGAGATTGGCGTAAGTGGAACACTGTAGGGCAAGCTCAGCTTACTATGCTTTTCTTCGATATTTACCAATCTCAACTTCTGACCCCGACAGGCTCATACGCAGTTGGTCAAGATATTACACCTCACCCATTAGCTCTTTCTATTACCTATCAAAGAGACATTTCTCGTAGTCAACTGCTTGAGGCGACCCAAGAGCAATGGCAGAAGCTAGGCTATACCGATAATACGACTCAAGCCTGGGTGGGGCAATTAGAAGCGATTTTCCCAGATATCAGTGAGGGACATAATCTCACTTATGTCACCGATGGAAGCCAAGGTGAGTTTTTTTATACCAGTGATCTAGCCTCAATGAAAAGTATTGGCACAGTCGAAGAAGAGTTGATGAATGATGCTTTCTTAGCCATTTGGCTGTCGCCTGACACTGACTATCCCCAGTTACGCCAAAATCTTATAGGAGAACAATAATGCTTAAACAGTTTCTTGCTGTGTTGCTGCTTATCTTTGTTACGGGCTGCTCAAGCGACCTTGATGATTATCAGCAGGCTTCTCCGGCGTTTAATTTGTTTGAATACTTTGAAGGCAAGACGATGGCTTGGGGTATGGTCCAAGATTATTCTGAGCAACAAACGAGAAGGTTTGAAGTGAAGATAGAAGGCCGTGTAGAAGACAACACGTTAACCTTGGTGGAAGACTTCGTGTTTGCTGATGGAGAGATAACTCAGAGAATTTGGGTTATAGAGCGATTAGACAACGGTGAATATATAGGTAGAGCAGACGACATCATTGGCGTTGCTATGGGTAAAGAGGTGGGTAACGCTTTGCAGTGGCAATACGATTTCGAGCTCGTGATGGATGATTCCAGTCTGGTTGTTTCTTTTGATGACTGGATGTACCGACAGGACGAAAAGCATGTCTTCAACTTAACCAAAATTAAAAAATTCGGCATTGAAGTAGGGCAGATAACACTGTTTTTTCAGAAACAGTAGAGAGCTAATTTCATTGGAGATATAACCCTACGGCTACAACTTGCAGTCATTCCTTAGAGCAACGAAGTTGCGAGTAAGGAATCTCTTTAAGTTTTCGACAAGTGTTGAGAGATCCCCAACTCTCTCGTTCCTCGTTCTCGGGGATGACAGAAAGACTGGGGGTATATGGCGTGTCATTCCATAGACTGACGCAGGAAGGAGTATGGAATCTAAATCGGTTATCTACTTACCATCGGATATGAAACACAAAAAACAAAAGGGCTGATGCTTTCACATCAACCCTTTTAGTTTCTCGTAACTCGTAACTCGCAGCTGTTACAGCTTGTCAGTTAGCTCAATTGCTTGACCGATGTAGTTTGCTGGCGTCATCTCTTTCAGACGCGCTTTCTCGTGCTCAGGAAGCTCAAGACCGTCGATAAAGCTGCGCATTGCTTCACCGTCAACGCGCTTACCACGAGTTAGCTCTTTTAGCTTCTCGTATGGCTTCTCGATGCCGTAACGACGCATTACTGTTTGTACTGGTTCAGCTAGTACTTCCCAGTTCTTGTCTAGTTCAGCTAGCAGTGCTTCGCGGTTAACTTCAAGCTTGCTGATGCCTTTTAGCGTAGACGTGTAAGCGATGATTGCGTAGCCAACACCAACACCTAGGTTACGTAGAACTGTCGAGTCAGTTAGGTCACGTTGCCAACGAGAAACAGGCAGTTTCTGCGCTAGGTGGCCGAATACTGCGTTTGCTAGGCCTAGGTTACCTTCAGAGTTTTCAAAGTCGATTGGGTTAACTTTGTGTGGCATTGTTGATGAACCAATTTCACCTGCAACAGTCTTCTGCTTGAAGTGACCTAGAGCGATGTAACCCCAAACGTCACGATCGAAGTCGATTAGGATGGTGTTGAAACGTGCAACAGCATCGAATAGCTCAGCGATGTAATCGTGCGGCTCAATTTGAGTTGTGTACGGGTTCCAAATTACGCCTAGAGACTCAGTAATAAACTCTTCAGAGAACTGGTGCCAATCAACTTCAGGGTATGCAGAAAGGTGAGCGTTGTAGTTACCTACAGCGCCGTTAACTTTGCCTAAGATCTCAACGTTAGCAATTTGCTTGTATTGACGTTCCATACGGTACGCAACGTTTGCCATCTCTTTACCCATTGTTGATGGAGAAGCTGGCTGGCCGTGTGTACGAGAAAGCAAAGGAATGTCGCGGTATTCAACAGCTAGCGCTTTGATTGCGTCGATGATGTTTTGGATTTCAGGAAGAATAACTTCATCACGAGCTTCTTTAAGCATGAGTGCGTGAGAAGTATTGTTAATGTCTTCTGAAGTACATGCAAAGTGGATGAACTCATTAACAGCGTGCAGTTCAGGAACGCCAGCCACTTTCTCTTTAAGGAAGTATTCAACAGCCTTAACGTCGTGGTTAGTGGTACGTTCGATCTCTTTGATGCGAGCTGCGTCTTCTTCAGAGAAGTTTGCCGCTAGCTCATCTAGGAACGCGTTTGCTTCTGCGCTGAATGCAGGAACTTCTTTGATTGCATCTGTTGCTGCAAGCTTTTGTAACCAACGAATTTCAACGATAGAGCGGTACTTTAGTAGACCAAACTCACTAAAGATGCTGCGAAGTGCAATAGTTTTACTTCCGTAACGACCGTCTACTGGTGAAACAGCAGTCAATGCTGACAGTTCCATGATGTTCTCCTGAAAAATTGAGTTTCGAAATTTTGAGAGCTTTATACCAGTATCTGAGCCATTTGTCACGAACATTGCGCAAACGTTTGCGTGGGTGATGTGCTGGTATAAGAAAAGTGTTGTACTGGCATAAGCAACAAGCTCGCATCCATGTGCGAGCTTGTAGAGATTATGACATTCTAGCGAGTAGAATCTGAGCTTGCTCGACCATCTTCTTACGGCCGAAAATCAGGTGGCGGCGTTTACCACCAACTTGACGCCACAATACCGCGCTGCGGATACCTGACAGCAGCAGAGCGCGAACTTTATGTTGATTTGATGTTTGTTGCAGTACTGCTGGTGTGCCAGTTACTTGAATACGTGGACCAACAGGGCTGATGACATCTAAGTATACACTCGCTAGGTTGCTGAGCATTTGCTCGTCAAGTAGTTCAAAGTGCTCAAGCTGACGCTCCAGCATTTGAATGCGATCACCAAGTTGTGACATAGCGTCATTGCGTGTCTGCAATTTACGCTCAAGTGCCATCAAACTGATAATATAACGAGTAATCTCACTGCCAGACGGTGTGCTATCAATGCCTTTCACCAGACATTCTAGGCCTAACTTCAAATCGACTTCACGACCATAAACCCCCACCGTGTTGCTTGGATTGGTGTTTAGGATCGCTTTTAAAGAAGTTTCAAACGCGTCAGAGTCACATTGACCGTTTTTAGCGACTTGTTGAACCAAAGCGACAGCTTGGCAAATTCCAGCAAATGCAATAGTGCGGTCGTAAAGTGTGTTAGCCACGTAATTCTACTCCTGATGGTTACGATTAAATTAGATACGCTCTTCGATGATACCGCCACCAAGGCAGATTTCATCTTTATAGAAAACAGCAGATTGTCCCGGCGTAACAGCAACTTGCGGTTCGTCAAAGATAACTTTGATGTTCTCATCATCAATAGGGATGATAGTACATGGGATATCCGTTTGACGGTAGCGAGTTTTTACAGTGCATTGTAACGGTTCTTTAATCGCTTCACGATCGACCCAGTGCAACTGAGAGGCAACAAGACCTTGAGACTTAAGCATAGGGTGCTCTTTACCTTGTACGGCAATCAGAACATTACGCTTAAGATCTTTGTCACCAACGAACCATGGGTCTTCGTTACCACCGCCGCCTTTTTGGCCGCCAATGTGTAAGCCTTTACGCTGACCTAGCGTGTGGTACATCAGGCCGTTGTGCTTACCAATCACGTTACCTTCAGGTGTTTCAATGTTACCAGGTTGAGCGGGTAGGTAACGACCAAGGAAGTCGGTAAACTTGCGCTCACCAATAAAACAGATACCTGTTGAGTCTTTTTTCTTCGCAGTGATCAGATCTTGCTCTTCCGCGATGCGACGAACTTCTGGCTTTTCTAGCTCACCAACAGGGAACAGGCTGCGCGCAACTTGATCACTGCTCAGTGTGTATAAGAAGTAGCTTTGGTCTTTGTTACCGTCAAGGCCACGTAGCATCTTAGGTTTTTCGCCTGCCGCTAGCTCTTCAGCCGTAGGGAAAGTACGACGAACATAGTGGCCCATTGCAATATAGTCAGCGTCGAGAACTTCGTCAGCGAATTCTAGGAATGCTTTGAATTTGATCTCTTTGTTGCAAAGGATATCAGGGTTAGGTGTACGTCCCGCTTTGTATTCCGCTAAGAAATACTCAAATACGTTATCCCAGTATTCTGCAGCAAAGTTAATTGTATGTAGGTGAATGCCTAGCTTGTCACACACTGCTTGCGCATCGGCAAGATCTTCTGCTGCTGTACAGTACTCTTCATTGTCATCTTCTTCCCAGTTCTTCATGAACAGGCCTTCTACTTGGTAGCCCTGTTGCTTGAGAAGGTAAGCAGAAACCGATGAATCAACACCGCCGGACATGCCAACGATGACTTTCTTTTGACTGTTATCAGTACAGTTGTCAGACATTACTAAACACCACTTAAATTAACTGGACGCAGATTTTATCAGAAAGCGTAGCAGTGGGACAGATCCGAGACGGAAATCACACTTGCTATTTTCACTATATCTGCGGTTTTACAAGTATAGAGTGCCTATATATGGCATAGTAAGCGGAATTCAAGTCACTACGAGAAAATAATATGACTGATGAAAATCAGATGATGGGTGAAGAGCAGTTAGTTGAAGTGATCGAAAACCAGCTAGCTGATGGCAATCCAATGAAAACCAAAGAAACACTAATGCGTCTGATGATGACAGGTACGCCACGTGAAGATGCGGTAGCGATGATGGCTTGTGCCGTAGCGATTGAAATCTTTGATGTGATGAAAAATGACAGTGAGTTTGACTTAAAGCGTTATTCTGAGAATTTGGATTCGTTACCAGACCTTAGCTTTATGGAAGGCGAATAACTCTTAATTCGTGAGTGGGTAATGGCATTTGCTCACGAATACTTTCCCCTCTTATTTATTACACCTTGAGTCACCAGTAAAATTATTAGCCTTGCAAACGTTTGCTATACTTGCGCTTATTGCCGCACCCACGTCCGCAAGGTAGAATCCGGCTTCTTTTCATCCCTTATTCAGAATCCTTTACGGCAGAAAAACAGTTATGAAATTTCCTGGTCAACGTAAATCTAAGCATTATTTTCCGGTTCATGCCCGCGATCCGCTTGTAAGCCAATCGCAAGAAAGCAAAAAAATGTCACGTACGCATATTATCGGTATCGATCAGACTTTGGTTGATATTGAAGCGAAGGTAAGCAGTGAATTGATCGAAAAATACAATCTGAGTAAGGGACACTCTCTAGTAATTGATGACACAACAGCTGAAGCGCTTTACAACGAATTAAAAGAGAGTGCGCTGATCACCAATGAATACGCTGGTGGTACGATTGGTAATACACTTCATAACTACTCGGTGCTTGCAGATGATCGCTCAACGTTACTGGGTGTAATGAGCCAAGATATTAAAATTGGCAGCTATGGCTACCGTTACCTATGTAATACATCTAGCCGTATGGACCTTAACCATCTTCAAGGCGTAGAAGGGGCGATTGGCCGCTGTTTCGCACTGATTACGGAAGATGGCGAGCGTACTTTTGCTATCAGTGAAGGTCAAATGAACCAACTGAAGCCAGAAAGTATCCCAGAGAAAATTTTCAAAAATGCGTCTGCATTGGTGCTGACGGCTTATTTGGTTCGTTGTAAAGAAGGCGACCCAATGCCAGAAGCGACAATGAAAGCGATTGAGTACGCGAAAAAGCATGATGTACCAGTTGTACTGACTTTAGGTACTAAGTTCGTTATTCAAGACGACCCTAAATTCTGGCAGGATTTCTTACGTGACCACGTTTCTGTTGTTGCGATGAATGAAGATGAAGCGGAAGCACTGACTGGTGAGTCAGAGCCATTGGCTGCATCAGATAAAGCGCTAGAGTGGGTTGACCTTGTGCTTTGTACTGCAGGGCCAGTAGGCCTGTTCATGGCAGGTTATACTGAAGATTCTGCCAAACGCGAAACCTCTTTGCCGTTACTGCCGGGTAGTATTGCTGAGTTTAATCGTTACGAATTTAGTCGCCCAGCTTCTAAAGAACTATGTGACAACCCAATTAAAGTGTATTCACATATTGCACCTTATATGGGTGGACCGGAGAAAATTAAAAATACTAATGGTGCGGGTGATGCGGCTCTATCAGCGTTGTTGCATGACATGGCTGCGAATAAATACCACAGAGAGAATGTGCCAAATTCAAGTAAGCATGCTCATACTTACCTCACTTACTCTTCTTTCTCCCAAGTATGTAAATATTCAAACCGTGCAAGTTATGAAGTGTTGGTACAGCACTCACCTCGTTTATCGCGTGGCCTACCAGAGCGTGAAGATAGCTTAGAAGAAGCATATTGGGAACGTTAATTCAATAACGTTACAATAATTAGAGCCTCACTTTTGTGGGGCTTTTCTGAATTTGCAGGCAACAAAAAAGCGCCATATAGGCGCCTTTTATTATCAATACATTAGTACGATTAGATTAGGAAATCTTCTAGCGATTTGCCAGCATCTAATTGTTCTTGGATTGCTGAAGGCGTACGACCTTGACCAGTCCAAGTTTTCTCTTCACCAGTTGTATCTACATATTTGTATTTAGCTGGGCGAGGAGCACGCTTTGATTTTGTCTTAGCTTTTGATTCACCAGATAAAGCTGAAATCAAAGCTTCTACATCAATGCCATCTTTAGAGATTTGCTCTGCAATTGCAGCAAGCTTCGCTTCTTGCTCTGCAGCGGCAGCGCGGTCAGCTTCTTCAGATTCTTTACGCTCGCTTACTACGATAGTCAGTTTATCTAAAGCTTCTTCTAGTTGCTCTAAAGTTAGTTCACGTGAAAATGCACGTAGACTACGAATGTTTAACAGTGTCTTTGTTAGTTCCGACATTTATTCATCTCTTCATATATAAGTTGCCGATATACGAATCATAAACTGTGGAATTAAATAATACAATCAGAGAAATAGATTTAAATAACTATTTTTGTATTATTTAATTCGTTTAACGCCGTTATTTAAAATCTAATTTGGATTAATGAGTAAACGATAAGGAGCTAAGATGCACATTGTCACTTTAGTTTCATATAAATCGTGATCAATATTTATCAAATGCGTATAACTTATATGTCTAACAATATGCTTTGTGTGGATATCGTTTTCAAAGTCAGTTACATCCAACGCTGCCTTTCTTGCATGTCTAGTAATGAATGTATGAGTATCGTTATATGGAATGATATTCGATGGGGTAATTATTTTTGCCGATGAACTCTCTTTCCGCGCTAGGATGACTATTCATTAGCAGTGCAACCTTAAGCATGAGCCATTAGCTATAACTTTAACAATAAAAATGGAATGATATGTTGAAATGGTAACCTAGATAAGTACAATGGGCGGAACCTAATGCGTAGTGTTGGTTAAATTGTTGTTAAAATGATTTTTCAATAGTTTAAAATTCCATCACTCGCGGTAGAGGCGCGGAATAAATAAGTAATGTTTACTGGGGTGATGCCAATGAGTAAGCAGGAAAGGGTATTTCGCCGAAGTGAATGTTCGTATCAAAGACGTTCGCTGGGGTTACACTCGAAAGGGGTAACACTGCCATAGTCTATAATTTGTAAAACTATGGAGCGCTACTGTAGGGCTGGGATAAGCAATCGCTTTCCCGTCGCTTTTTTTTGCTTATTTGTTAGGAAATGAGTTCCTTCAATGAGTCTGCAGTAGATCTCTAACCATTTATTACTGGTTTTTGAAGATCATGAATTTAATTGATTTTGCATCATCTCCTTTGTCTCTATTGCCGCCTATTGTGGCTTTGAGTCTTGCTATCCTTACACGCCGTGTACTTGTTTCACTCGGTGTTGGTATTGTTCTTGGCGCTATTTTACTGAATGACTACTCATTCGGTAGCGCACTTGGCTACGTCGCTTCAACGGTATCTAGCGTATTTGTTGAAGATGGTGGTATCAACACTTGGAATATGAGTATCGTTGGCTTCCTATTACTACTTGGTATGATGACCGCGCTGCTGACACTGTCAGGTGGTACACGTGCATTCGCTGAGTGGGCTCAAACACGAGTTAAGAGCAAACGAGGTTCTAAACTTCTGGCTGCTTTTCTAGGTGTGTTCATCTTTGTTGACGATTACTTTAATAGCCTTGCAGTAGGTGCGATTTCACGCCCTGTTACTGACCGTTTTTATGTCTCACGTGCTAAGCTGGCTTATATTCTGGACTCTACTGCTGCACCTATGTGTGTGATCATGCCAGCGTCAAGCTGGGGGGCATACATCATGACGATTATTGGTGGCATCTTAGTTTCTCATGGTATTACTGAGTATTCAGCTTTAGGTGCTTACGTTCGCCTTATCCCAATGAACTTCTACGCAATCTTTGCACTACTGATGGTATTTGCCGTTGCGTGGTTTGGTTTAGATATTGGTAAAATGCGCGAGCATGAAATCGCAGCATCACGTGGCCATGGTTTTGCTAAAGAGCAAGCGGAAGATTCAGAAGAAGCTCATGAGCTAAATGAAGAACTGGATATTCAAGAAAGCGAAGGCGGTAAGGTATCTGATCTTATTTTGCCTATCGTATTCCTAATCATCGCGACGATCGCTTCTATGATGTACACCGGCGGCCAAGCACTTGCGGCGGACGGTGTCGAATTTAACCTATTGGGCGCGTTTGAGAATACTGATGTAGGTACATCGCTAATCTATGGTGGCCTTGTTGGTTTATCCGTTGCTCTATTTACTGTGCTTAAACAAGGTATCGCAGCAACTGAGATTACACGTACACTTTGGATTGGTGCTAAATCGATGTTTGGCGCAATCTTGATTCTTGTGTTTGCTTGGACGATTGGTTCTGTGATCGGTGATATGAACACAGGTAAATACCTATCGACGCTTGCACAAGGCAACATTAACCCACATTGGCTTCCTGTTATCTTGTTCCTATTGTCTGGTCTTATGGCATTCTCAACGGGTACATCATGGGGTACGTTTGGTATCATGCTACCGATTGCGGGTGATATGGCAGGTGCGACAGATTTAGCGTTAATGCTTCCTATGCTAAGTGCAGTACTAGCAGGTTCAGTATTTGGTGACCACTGTTCACCTATCTCAGATACAACGATTCTCTCTTCAACAGGTGCGCGTTGTAACCATATTGACCACGTTGCGACACAGTTGCCATACGCGCTTTCTGTAGCTGCGGTTTCTTGTATTGGTTTCGTAACGCTAGGTATGACAGCGTCGATCGGTATTTCATTCGCCGCGTCAATGGCTGCATTTATTGCTGTTTGTGTACTGCTTTCGGTACTGTCAAAGTCAAAAATGGCGAGCTGTCAGAACGCATAACGACATTAAATAAATCGTAATGTTAAAGGGAGCTTCGGCTCCCTTTTTATTTGTATATGACAAAATGAAAAAAGTTTAAATAAATGGTTGAAAAATGTTTACACCTTGGTTAGTGTGGATATCAACAAAGCGAAACAGAAGAGCTTATTAAGTATGCGTAAATTAGTCATGAATATTCATCATCACCATCACCCAGTCTAGTCTTTCGGGAGATGCACGCATACCCGGGAGACAGCAAACTCCCGGAGGCTATAATCGCAAACTACAAGATTTAGAACCCTCGGGAGACACACTCTTCCGAGGGTTTTTTAGTTTTACAGTTTTAAAAAGTTTACGAATTACAAAATCTTGCACAGGGATACAGCAATGCAAACACAACGCCTAAGAATCGCAATTCAAAAGAAAGGTCGTCTAAGTAAAGAGTGCCAAACTCTGCTTAAAAAGTGCGGCGTGAAATTTAACATCATGGGTGAGCGTCTGGTTGTGCACTCACTAAATATGCCAATTGATCTTCTACTTGTTCGTGATGACGACATTCCTGGTTTAATCATGGATGGCGTGGTTGACCTAGGCTTCATTGGTGAGAACGAACTGGAAGAAGTGCGCCTTGATCGCAAAGCGTTAGGCGAGCCATGTGACTTTGTTCCACTACGTCGTTTAGATTTTGGTGGTTGCCGTCTTTCAATTGCGATTGATAAAGATGAGCAGTACAACGGCCCACAAGACCTTGCTGGTAAGCGTATTGCTACGACCTACCCACAGCTACTGAAAGCGTACATGGATGAGCAAGGTGTGCCGTTCTCAACGTGTATGCTAACCGGTTCTGTAGAAGTTGCGCCACGCGCTGGTCTTGCTGATGCGATTGCTGACCTTGTTTCAACAGGTGCAACGCTTGAAGCGAATGGTCTAAAAGAAGCGGAAATTATCTTCAAATCGAAAGCGACGCTTATTCAACGTACTGGTGAGTTTGATGCAGATAAAACAGCGCTAATCGAGAAGCTGCTGACTCGTATGCAAGGTGTACAGCAAGCGAAAGAGTCTAAGTACATCATGCTGCACGCACCAACAGATAAACTAGAGCAAATTAAATCTCTACTTCCAGGCGCTGAAGACCCAACAGTGCTGCCTCTGTCATCAGACAAAGACAAAGTGGCGGTACACCTTGTGAGTACTGAAAATCTGTTCTGGGAAACCATGGAACAGCTTAAAGAACTCGGTGCAAGTTCGATTCTGGTTCTTCCAATCGAAAAGATGATGGGGTAGTCGCGATGAGAACAGTCGTTTGGCAATCATTAAGTGAGACGCAGCAAGATTCGATTCTTGAACGTCCAGCGATCACAGAAGGCGCAAACATTACCGCAGCGGTTTCTGAAGTTATCGCTAAAGTACGTAAAGAAGGCGATGCGGCCCTTCAAGAGTTAACTGAAAAATTTGATGGTGTAAAACCTGCGTCTATTCGAGTATCTCAACAAGAAGTGGATGAGGCATGCGGCCGCTTATCAGACAAGATGAAGCAGGCATTAGAGCAAGCTTATGCCAATATCGCAAAGTTTCACAAGGCGCAAAAGCCGCAGCCAATTAAGGTTGAGACTCAGCCGGGCGTAATGTGTGAGCAAGTGACTCGCCCAATTCAAAAAGTGGGCTTATATATTCCAGGTGGCAGTGCGCCACTACCGTCAACCGTGCTTATGCTAGGTGTACCTGCAAAGATTGCAGGGTGTCGTAAGGTTGTTCTTTGTTCGCCGCCACCGATTGCTGATGAGATCCTTTATGTGGCAAAACTGTGTGGTATTGATGAGGTGTACAACGTAGGCGGTGGCCAAGCAGTCGCTGCCATGGCTTACGGCACTGAGTCGGTTTCTAAAGTAGATAAGATTTTCGGTCCGGGTAACGCTTATGTGACCGAAGCAAAGCGTCAGGTAAGTAATGATTTTCGCGGTGCTGCGATTGATATGCCTGCTGGTCCTTCAGAAGTACTTGTTCTGGCGGATGATACTGCCGATGCGGACTTTATTGCGGCTGACCTCCTTAGTCAAGCAGAGCACGGCCCCGATTCACAAGTTGTGTTGGTTACGCCTTCTCCAGTGATTGCCGATCAGGTAACCGATGCGGTTCAACGTCAACTGAAAGAGCTGTCACGCGCAGATATCGCCGAGAAAGCGCTAGCGTCAAGCCTAATCATTATTTCAGAGTCACTGACGCAAGCGGTCTCTATCTCGAATTACTACGGCCCTGAGCACTTGATTGTACAGACCAAGAACCCACGTGAGCTCTTGCCTCTGTTAGATAACGCGGGCTCAATCTTTTTGGGTGACTGGTCGCCAGAATCTGCTGGTGATTACGCATCAGGTACGAACCACGTTCTGCCGACTTACGGTTATACGCGTACTTACTCAAGTCTTGGTCTTGCTGATTTTTCTAAGCGCATGACGGTGCAAGAGTTAAGCGCAGAAGGTCTACAGATTCTTGCACCAACGGTTGTGACTATGGCTGAAGCGGAAGGTTTAGATGCACACAAACGCGCCGTAACGATTCGCGTTGAAAAGTTAGCGTCGAAAGCATAAGGAAGTTTGAGATGGAAAAGCTAGCACGTAAACAAGTTCAAAAACTGACGCCTTATCTTTCAGCAAGACGTATCGGTGGTACGGGTGATGTTTGGCTCAACGCTAATGAATCTCCGTTCGATAACGAATACAAAACTGACTTCTCACGTTTGAATCGTTATAGCGAGTGTCAGCCTAAAGCGTTAATTGAAGCATACGCGGCATACGCGGGGGTTAAACCTGAGCAAACACTCACTTCACGCGGCGCTGATGAAGGTATCGAACTGCTTATCCGAGCGTTTTGTGAGCCGGGCGAAGATGCGATCTTATACTGCCCTCCAACTTATGGAATGTATTCAATCAGTGCGGAAACGATTGGTGTTGAACGTAAGACGGTTCCACTGACTGCTGATTGGCAGTTAGACCTTGAGGGCATTGCGCAAAACCTAGATAGCGTTAAGTTAGTCTTTGTTTGCAGTCCAAATAACCCAACAGGTAACTTAGTTAAGCGTGAAGATATTGTTTCTCTACTGGAGATGACTAAAGACAAAGCGATTGTCGTGATGGATGAAGCGTATATCGATTTCTGCCCGGAGGCATCGACAGTTGACTTGTTAGCGGAATATCCAAATCTCGCGATTCTACGTACGCTTTCGAAAGCCTTCGCATTAGCAGGCCTTCGCTGCGGTTTCACACTCGCGAATGAAGAGCTAATCAATGTTTTGCTTAAGGTGATTGCACCGTATCCAGTGCCAATCCCTGTGGCTGAGATTGCGACGCAAGCCTTGTCAGAAGCAGGTTTAGCTCGGGCTAAATACCAAGTGCTAGACCTTAATGCCAATCGCGCTTACCTTCAAGTTGGTTTGTCGATGATTCAAGGTCTAGAGATATTTGAAGGGTGGGGCAACTACCTACTAGTTAAATTCCCTGATGGTGACGCAATATTTAAAGCAGCTTGGGATAACGGAATTATTCTGCGTAACTCGCCAATCGACAACTGCGTTCGTATTAGTATTGGCAGCCGAGATGAGTGTGAAAAAACACTTGGTTTTGTTAGAAATTATTACAACTAATGATTTATTGGTTCCTGCCCTTTGCAAGAGCCATCCAATTTTAGAAATAAGGAAGTTCGTGTGAGCAAGCAACAAAAAATCCTATTTATTGACCGAGATGGCACCCTTATTGTTGAGCCGCCGGTTGATTTCCAAGTGGACCGCTTAGATAAACTAAAGCTAGAGCCGTTCGTTATTCCAAGTCTGCTATCACTGCAAGACGCGGGCTACCGCCTAGTGATGGTAACTAACCAAGACGGTCTAGGCACTGATAGCTACCCGCAAGACGAATTTGATGCCCCACACAATATGATGATGGAAATTTTTGAGTCTCAGGGTGTTAAGTTTGATGATGTACTTATCTGTCCACACTTCGAAGAAGATAACTGTTCGTGCCGCAAACCAAAGCTAGGCATGGTCAAAGAGTATCTGCAAGGTGGCAAAGTCGATTTCCAAAACTCAGTTGTGATTGGCGATCGAGCAACTGATCTTCAGCTTGCTGAAAACATGGCGATTCAAGGCATTCAGTACAACCCACAAACAATGGGCTGGAAGCAAATCTTAAAAGACCTTACGGTAAAAGCGCGCGTTGCTGAAGTGGTTCGTACCACCAAAGAAACCGATATTAAGGTTAAGGTTAACCTTGACGAGCAGGGTGGCAATCAAATCTCAACAGGCCTTGGTTTCTTTGATCACATGCTGGATCAAATTGCGACTCACGGTGGATTCCAAATGGTGTGTAACGTCGAAGGCGATTTGCACATTGATGATCACCACACAATCGAAGATACCGCTTTAGCGCTTGGTCAGGCATTGAAAGATGCTCTGGGCGATAAACGTGGTATTGGCCGCTTCGGTTTTAGTCTGCCCATGGATGAGTGTCTCGCTCAGTGTGCGCTTGACTTGTCAGGTCGTCCTTATCTTAAATTCGATGCAGAATTTAGCCGCGAACAAGTGGGCGACTTATCAACGGAGATGGTAGTGCACTTCTTCCGTTCGTTAACCGATACCCTAGCGTGTACGCTGCACCTATCTTCTGCTGGTGATAATGATCACCACATCATTGAGTCTCTCTTTAAAGCGTTTGGCCGCACGCTGCGCCAAGCAATTAAAGTAGAAGGCAACGAGCTACCAAGTAGTAAAGGCGTACTTTAAGAAGGGCAGGTTATGACTGATCAAAAAGTAGTGATTATTGATACTGGCTGCGCCAACGTCTCTTCAGTCAAGTTTGCTATCGAGCGTCTTGGTTATGCCGTGACGATTTCAAAACAGCCTGACGTTGTTCTTGCCGCCGATAAGCTATTTCTACCTGGCGTAGGAACAGCGAGTGAGGCGATGAAAAACCTCCAGCAGCGCGATCTGATTGAACTCGTGAAGCAAGTAGAAAAACCTCTGCTTGGTATTTGTCTGGGTATGCAGTTACTTGGCAAAGTGTCGCAAGAGAAGGGACAAAAGGCTGATGAGTTGGTTGAGTGCCTTGGCTTATGTGACGGTGAAGTAAAACTGTTAGAAACAGGCGAACTTCCTTTGCCACATATGGGTTGGAATACCGTTAAATCAACACCAGAGCATCCACTGTTTATAGATATCGAAGAGGGAGAGTACTTCTACTTTGTACACAGCTTCGGTATGCCAGTTGGTGATTACACTATTGCTCAATGTGAATACGGCCAACCATTTACAGCGGCTGTTCAGAGCGACAACTACTATGGGGTGCAATTTCACCCAGAGCGCTCTTCGAAAGCTGGCTCAAAGCTTATACAGAACTTTTTAGAGCTGTAATTTTAAAGAATCAAAGGGAAGTAATTCAGTGATTATTCCAGCATTAGATTTAATTGAAGGTCAGGTAGTTCGCTTATACCAAGGTGACTACGGGCAAGTAACCGAATATAAAGTTGATCCAGCAGAGCAGTTTAATCTCTATCACCAAGCAGGTGCGGGTTGGTTGCACCTTGTTGACCTAACTGGCGCGAAAGATACCACGGCTCGTCAGCTAGACCTGATTGCTAAGCTGCTGGCAAGTACCCCGGCCAATATTCAAATTGGTGGCGGCGTTCGCAGTGAACAAGATGTTGTAGACCTTCTGGAAGCTGGCGCGCAGCGCGTTGTTGTCGGCTCTACAGCGGTAAAACAACCAGAGCTAGTCAAAGGTTGGATGGAGAAATACGGCGCCGAGAAAATCGTCTTAGCGCTCGATATCAATATTGATGAAAGCGGCACGCGTAAAGTCGCGATTTCAGGCTGGCAAGAAGACTCTGGTGTGACGATTGAAGCCTTGATCAATGACTACCTAACTGTTGGTCTTAAGCATGTGCTTTGTACCGATATTTCTCGTGACGGTACGCTGGAAGGCTCGAACGTAGAACTCTACGTTGACCTATGCAAACAGTATCCACAGGTGCAATTTCAGTCTTCAGGTGGTATCGGTTCATTAGCGGATATCGAAGCTCTAAAAGGTAGTGGTGTCGCAGGCGTGATTGTTGGCCGAGCGCTATTGGATGGTAAGTTTACCGCAGAGGAGGCGTTTGCATGCTGGCAAAGCGAATAATTCCTTGTCTTGATGTTCGTGATGGACAAGTTGTAAAAGGTGTTCAGTTTCGCAACCACGAAATCATTGGCGATATTGTCCCTCTGGCTCAGCGTTACGCTGAAGAAGGCGCTGATGAGCTGGTGTTTTATGATATTACCGCGTCGAGCGATGGCCGAGTGGTCAACAAGAGCTGGGTTCAACGTGTTGCTGAAGTGATTGATATTCCTTTCTGTGTTGCTGGTGGTATTAAGTCAGCAGAAGATGCCGCACGCATTTTAGAGTTTGGTGCTGACAAAGTGTCTATCAACTCACCTGCGCTTGCTAACCCAGAGCTGATCACCCAGCTTGCTGACAAGTTTGGTGTGCAGTGTATTGTGGTGGGTATCGATTCTTACTTTGACAAAGAGACGGGCAAATATCAGGTTTATCAATTTACTGGTGATGAAGCGCGCACGAAAGCAACCAAATGGGAAACACGAGATTGGGTTCAAGAAGTGCAAAAGCGCGGCGCGGGTGAAATCGTATTGAACATGATGAACCAAGATGGCGTGCGTAACGGCTACGACTTAGAGCAGCTCAACATGGTTCGTGAAGTGTGTAATGTGCCGCTGATCGCTTCTGGTGGTGCTGGTGCAATGGAGCACTTTGCCCAAGCTTATAAGCAGACCAATGTTGATGGCGCATTAGCAGCCTCGGTATTCCACAAGCAAGTCATCAATATTGGTGAACTAAAGCAGTATTTAAAACAACAAGGTGTAGAGGTACGTCTATGAGTTTTGCAGCGACAGAAGTAAACACGCTGGCTGAACGTATTGATTGGGACAAAGTGGATGGCCTTGTACCTGCGATTGTTCAAGATTTCCAATCAAGCCAAGTACTGATGATGGGCTACATGAACCAAGATGCGTTAGCCAAAACAGGTGAAACGGGTCAAGTGACATTTTTCTCACGCACTAAAGAGCGCCTTTGGACTAAAGGAGAAACCTCTGGAAATGTACTTCAGCTAAAGAATATCGCGCTCGATTGTGACAATGATACTCTGTTAGTTAAAGTGGATCCTATTGGCCCTACGTGCCACACAGGGACGACAACTTGCTGGGATGGCGACCCTCAAGAAGAGAGCCAAATGGTGTGGCTTCATCAACTTGAGCAGCTACTGGCTGCCCGCAAGGACGCCGACCCAGAATCTTCTTATACAGCACACCTATATTCGCGTGGTACCAAACGTATTTCGCAAAAAGTGGGCGAAGAAGGCGTTGAAGTCGCGCTTGCGGCGACGTCGGGCGATAAGGCGGAGTTAGTGTGTGAATCGGCAGATTTGATTTATCACTTGATGGTTCTGCTTCAAGACCAAGGCCTATCGATGAATGATGTGGTGAATAAGCTCAAAGAGCGTCACAAATAACGACGATTTAATCCAATAAAAACGCCCTCAGAATTGAGGGCGTTTTTTGCTTCTTGAACCTAGCCGTTAGAGTTATTAGCGTTATATTTCGAACATGAAGTAGTAACCGTAGCCTACGATGAAAGCGGGTATTGCCGAATACACCGTTGCAACAAGGGCCGCTTTCGGCGCTAGAGCAATCGCAGGGAATAAAGCATCACCGTCATTGGAGATCGCATTAGCCAATTGGGCAGACAGCGGAGCTGCGCCTGAGATGTACAAACTGGTCACTAGGATCTGAGGGCCACACCCTGGCAGTAAACCAACGGCCAAGCCCATTAACGGCATCCAGACTCCCCAGCCAGAGAAAGTCGCGGCAAGGTCGATGTGGCCAAAGAAGGTGATGAGCTCGAAAGCCATAAAGGCGAGAATAACCCAGGCAGTGACAAAGTTAGTATCTTGCGCCGCTTTTTGTATCGGGTGAGAAGAAACTTGTTTGGTATCTTCAGCGACAGTCGATTCGTAGTCTTTAATCTCTTTGGTTAATGACCAAAGCAGCATGCTGACAATGATGAGCACTGCGCCAATCCACTCAATCGTCATTTCTGGTAGTTGAAGGAGTTGGTTAATATCGACTTGGAATGAGCCAAGAGCAGCGATAACAGTCGCAGGGACAAGTAACCACTTCCAAAACGCGCCTTGAAGATTGATCGCTTTTTGTTCAATACCACTTTTTTCATGCTTTCCGCAGCTAAATCGCTCCGCGAGCGCCGATACTTGAGGGCGTAGAAAGTTATCGGAATGAATCGCATTGACCACCCAACCAGAAAGGGCGCCGACGAATACACCAAGAGCAACAATGGCCAATCCAACATCAGGTTTGCTCGCAAGCAACAAGAATGCGGCATCACCCATGGTTGATGTTAATACGGCAACAATGGCGCCAAAGCCAACACGCCCGCTGACAAACTGTGTGGTGACGATGATCGCACCGCCACATCCAGGAAGCGCACCTAATAACGCGGCGAAAAAAACTTGGTGATCACGGGAGGTACGGTAGAGATTAGCAATCCGATTCTCTTTGTTAATGAAACCGGACACGTAGTGATAGATCGCGAGGGTAAATGCGACATAGCTCGATACGGCCCAAAAGGCGTCAGATAAAGTGTTTACGGTCACTTCGCGCGTGATGCCACTTGTCACAAGAGCAATCAGTGAAATAGGTAAAATGAGGCGCTTATACGCAGGTCTAAACTGGGTTAAGGATAACCAGCTAGGCAATGATTGAGAAAGTCGTAAAGAATCCATAAGCTAACATAGTGTGAATACGAATTATTATCGACTATATGCTAATGAGAATTATTTGCAATAAATAATTTTTAAGAGTGCTAACTATGCAGATTTACTGACTCGTGATGGTGGAACATGAACCACGAAATTGAGGGGTTAGTGCTAAACTTATAGGGAGAGTAGATCGCATTGTTAAGGTCTGTCATGCCTTATAGCGAAATATTCTTTTTCGATCCGATGACAAATTATCAAAATAAGGTAAAATGTTGGGTTTGTGAGTAATAGCCCTCTGTTGGGTAGAAATATAGTCAGATAGGAAAAAAGATGATTCTAGTAGTAGGTCACAAGAACCCTGATAGCGATAGTATCTGTAGTGCACTAGTAGCAACTGAGCTACTAAAGGCGCGCGGCGTTGAAGCTATGCCAATTCGCCAAGGTGAAATCAACCGTGAAACTCAGCACATTCTAGAAGTCGCGGGTGCAGAAGTTCCTGAACTACGTACTTCAGTAGCTGGTGAAACAATCTGGCTAGTAGACTACTCAGATCTTGCACAAGCACCAGATGACGTAGCTGAAGCTGAAATCCTAGGTATTGTTGACCACCACCGTCTAGGTGATGTGATGACTATTAACCCAATGGAAGCTTGGATCTGGCCTGTTGGTTGTACTAATACTGTACTATTCAACATGTTCAAGATTGAAGGTCATGCAATCACTCCTCAGATCGCTAAACTAATGATGTCAGCTATTCTATCTGACACAGTTGGTTTTGCATCACCAACATGTACTCAGAAAGATAAAGACGCCGTTGAAGAACTAGCGGCTATCGCTGACGTATGTGATGTAGACGCATTTATTAAAGATCTACTGATTGCTAAGACAAATATTGAAGGCCTATCAGCAGCTGAGCTTGTTGAGAAAGACCTGAAAGGTTACCCGTTCAATGGCCGCGATGTGGTTGTTGGTCAGGTTGAGCTTGCAACTCTTGAGCAAGTAGACGGCATGATCGATGCGCTAGAAGCGGATCTTGAGCGTCGTTGCGCTGAGCAAGGCCTAGCGTTTGCAGCAGTGATGCTAACTGATATCACTACAGCTCAAACTCGTCTACTTTACAAAGGTGAGTGGGCAGAGAAACTGGTTAAGCATGAAGAAAACGGCATGCTGATGATGGAAAACACTCTAAGCCGTAAGAAGCAAGGCTGGCCTTGGCTTCAAACTGAACTGGCTTAATTTCCATAGCTCAATGAATTTTAAACGCCCATGGCTTAGCCGTGGGCGTTTTATTTGGAGGATACAAAATGTCACTATCTAAAGATCAGTTAGAGTCGGTTAACAAAATGCGCCCTGACGAGCGTTTTAACTACTGCGTTAAAGAAATTGCTCAGCATCGTAAAGTGTGGATTCTTACTGACGAACATGGCTGTGTGATGCTCAACACTGAAGATGAAGACTGCGTGCCAGTGTGGCCACATGAAGAGTTCGCCGCTCAGTGGGCGACTGGCGAGTGGGAGCACTGTAAAGCAGAAGCAATCTCAACCGCTAAGTGGTTCAGCCGTTGGACTCACGGTTTGGAAGACGACGAACTGTCAGTAGTCGTATTCCCGAATGACAACGAAGAGGGTGTGGTACTTTACCCTGATGAGTTCGAATTTGAATTGAAAAAGCGTGCTAAATAGCCGTTGGTTTCATTTGGTGATGCCCGTACTATTGGGCATCACTTTTCCTGACTCAGTAACCGATTAACTGAAAAAGTTCACCATTTTTGGCAACAGAGACCGCTTTGTTTAGTGTCCCGTCTTGCTGATAGCGTTTGAGTAAGCGTTTGATGATAGGCGTGACTTGTCGCTCGGTCATTCCAACCTTTAGCTCTGGTTCATAGAGCAGTTTAAGCAGCACTACATCAAGAGGTGAAAGTAGGTCCTCTGGCGTATTGTCATTAAAGATAGAAGGAAAAGCACTGTCGGAGTCGTTAGGTAAGCCAAGAGTTTGGGTTATCTCCTCCACCACACAAGCGATCAGCTTTCCATGCATTCTGGCGCGGTCGACAGGAATAACTATCGACGCTGAGACTATCGCGTTATTGCTGCCAATCCGATAACCAGCTTTGCAAATCGCATCTCTGACATGCTTTAGAGATGACTTGCCCATCTCTCGCTCAATCTCTTTCTCCCATTTTGCATCATTGGAATAGATCCAAACAATATTGGCCTCTTTTCGTGATGAAACCCGTTTGATTGGCAGACCGGTAATACTACTTAGGTGTCTAAGGTGAGCGTTGGTGAGTTCATCATGAAGTTCTCGATCGGCAACGTCATGTTTGACCCAGACTCGGATTGGCACTTGCCACTTAACAAGCGGTTTTTGGCCGGAAGAGTATTCATTCCTTAAGGCGACATCGATAAAGGCTCGGGCAACAAAGTCAGGCTCAAGCCAAGTTTGCTGGGAAGAGTAAGCGAATCCAGAAGTGGGAAAGAAAAGGGAGAATAGGCCCAATAATGTGGCAGCTGTCCTTAGCATGTTTCTCCTATTTAAAGCATGTTGCCTTATTAAAATGACTTTCAACCAGTCGCTGAGTGATAGGGTGCTCAGGGCATGAGAGAACTTGATGGGTTTCTCCACTTTCAACCACTACGCCTTCGTGCATTACCATGATTTTATCGGTGATATGTTTCACCACCCCGATATGCTGCGATACATAAACAAAGGATACGCCCATTTCT
The DNA here is from genome assembly GCF_043642085.1 of Vibrio hepatarius. Classification (GTDB taxonomy): domain Bacteria; phylum Pseudomonadota; class Gammaproteobacteria; order Enterobacterales; family Vibrionaceae; genus Vibrio; species Vibrio hepatarius_C. The sequence goes on from NZ_JBHZSA010000013.1 coordinate 43,087, forward strand.
TCTTGAAGTTCCAGAAATAGGTTGATGATCTGTGAACGCATAGCCATGTCTAAGCCGTTCAGTGCTTCATCGGCAACAATCACAGAGGGTTGTAGAATCAACGCTCTAGCAAGGCAGACACGCTGCTTTTGACCCGTTGCCAGCATTTGCGGATAGAAATAGGCATGTTCTGGAAGCAAGCCAACACGCAGCAAGGTTTCTTTGACACGTTTAATACGTGCTTCAGGGGGCATGCTGGTATTTCGTTTGAGCGGGCCTTCTAAGATACGGCCAATTTGAATACGTGGATTCAAAGAGGTGTTTGGATCTTGGAAAATCATCCGAATCAATTTACAACGCGTTGAGTAATCTTCGTGCTCTAACAGCTCGCCATTAACGCGAATCTCACCTGAAGTTGGCTCAACCACGCCAGAGAGCATACGCGCAAGGGTCGACTTACCCGAACCATTTTGGCCAATAAATCCAATGGTTTGTCCCGCTTCAAGGCTAAAGCTGACAGGTTTGACCGCCTCTTGAACTTTTTTGCGAAACAGACCAGAACGAGTGATAAACGACTTAGAAAGATCGGTTACTTCTAATAGTGCGCTCATACTTTTTTCTTCTCCCGCTCTTTAGGCGAATGGTTCAATGGGAAGTGACAAGCAAATTTATGGTTCTTAATACGGCGAGTCATTGGTATCTCGACACATTGGCGCTGAGCATACGGGCAGCGAGGACCAAGTCGGCAACCAATCGGAAGGTGCTGAAGTGGCGGGATGGTACCAGGTAATGATTGAAGTTTCTCTTTGTGAGGGATCCAATCACTAAAGTCAGGCATCGCTTTCAGTAGTGCAACCGTATATGGGTGCTTAGGTTTCTCAAGGATTTTCTTGGTATCGGCCGATTCAACCGATTGACCGCAATACATCACGGTAATACGGTTTGCCCACTGGGTAATCGTGGTTAAATCGTGGCCAATCAGCATGATTGAGGTGTTGTGCACTTGGTTCATACGACTCAACAGTCGTAAGATCTGCGATTGCGTGATTGGGTCTAAGTCGTTGGTTGGCTCGTCGGCAATCAGCAATTTAGGTTTAGCCGCGATAGCCATCGCAATCATGATCTTTTGACATTCCCCATCGGTTAACTCGTATGGGTAGCTGCCCATAATTTGCTTATGGTCTTTAATACCAACCTTGTGCAGTAGGGCAATAGCTTGCTTTTTACGCCACTTAAAGCGCTCCCACCATTTACCTTCAAATGAACGTGAAGGAATGGCTTCAATGAGCTGGCTACCCACTTCTTCTGACGGGTCTAAACAGGTCGACGGTTCTTGGAAAATCATCGCGATATCACGGGCGATAACGCGTCGACGCTCTTTTGGTGTCAGTTGCAGAAGGTCAATATTACCCAAGCGCATTCGGTCAGCAGTTACTTTCCAGTTATCTTTACAAACGCCAACGATCGCTTTTGCAACTAAACTCTTACCTGAGCCAGACTCGCCTACAAGACCACGTATTTCGCCTTCGTTAAGTGTCAGACTCATACGATCAACGGCTTTCATCATGCCCTGCGGAGTTTCAATCTCAATCGTCAGATGTCGAATATCAAGTAATGGCATTATTCGATCCCCGCATTCAGTGCTTGGCGAACACCTTCACCAACAAGGTTAATGACAATAACGGTAAACATGATAGCCAGACCCGGTAGCGTCACTGTCCAAGGTGCTAAGTAGATGAGCTCTACAGAATCACCCAAAATCGCACCCCATTCAGTGCTCGGCGCTTGTGCTCCTAAGCCTAAAAACCCCAGTGCGGTGATGTCTAGAATCGCAATAGATAGCGCTAAAGTGATTTCAGAGGCGATCACAACCAAGATGTTGGGCAGGATAGAGTTCCACAGTAAATAAAAGTCGTTCGCACCATCTAGGCGTGCTGCCATGATGTAGTCTTTCTCTACTTCGGTGTGCACCGCAATGTAGACAGAGCGAATAAAGCGCGGAATTAGCGCTAAACAGATCGCGAGTAAGATATTGAATTCGCCAAAGCCGAGAAACGCGACAAAGATAATTGCCAGTAGTAACGACGGAATCGACATAACAGTATCGAGTAAGTGGTTAAGCGTGCTAGATAACAAGCCTTTAGTCATCCCCGCTAATACGCCAATAATGCACCCAATAAACGACGCGATCAGTGTGATGATCACTGCAGCGCCAAACGTGAGCTGCGTGCCTTCAATCAGGCGAGAGAGAATATCGCGGCCTAAATCATCAGTACCAAGGAAGTACTCGACCGTTCCTGCCGGATTCCACGATGGTGGAATAAGCAGTTCGCCCGTTTGCGCTTGTGGATCGTGCGGCGTTATCCACGGTGATACCAGTGTGAGTAGCACGATGAGTGATAAACACCATAAGCCAAACATCGCGAGATTGTTCGCACGGAAGCTACGCCAAAAACGCTCGAACTGAGTAGGGATGCGCTCTTCTTGATATACGTTATCGGTTAGCATACCACTCTTTCCTTACCAACGGGTTAATCATAGCACCAATCAAATCAGACAGGATGTTAGCGGTGAGCACGAACGTCGCAACGACGATAACGCCAGCTTGAATTGCAACGTAATCTTGATTAGAGAGGGCATCAAGCAACCAGCGGCCAATGCCCGGCCAGTTAAAGATAGACTCGGTGATAATCGCTAGGGTTAACATGCTTGAAAGCTGTACGCCAATTTTTGGAATGATGGGTGGAATGGCATTTCTAAGGACGTGCTGAGTGACGATCTCGCGAGTAGAGAGACCCTTGATTCGCGCCGCTCGAATGTAGTTCTGTCCCATCACTTCAGCGACAGAGGTACGCATCAAACCGATAACTTGTGTCGTCGGGGCCAATGCCAGCACCAAACACGGCAGGATTAAGTGTTCAATGACACTTTGTAATGCGTGAGCGCGGTATTTGCCATCAGCAAAGAAGGCGTCAATGAGGGCAAATCCAGTCACGTGTTCAATCTGGTAGAGTAAGTCATAACGGCCTGCGACAGGGAAGAACTCCCAATGCAGGGAGAACACCATGATCATCAATAGCGCAATCCAAAACAGCGGTGCAGAGTAGCCTGACATTGAGGTAAATGAGATTGCGGTATCAATCCACTTACCTTGCTTCATTCCCGCAACCGTGCCAATCGGGATACCGATCAGCAAGGAAAGAACAAAGGCGATAAAACACAGCTCTAGCGTTGCCGGGAAGACAATCTGCAGCTCGTCAATAATTGGAATTCCCGCTTTATTAACCCCAAAGTTCAGCTGCATCAACTCACCTAAGTAGGTTGACCAACCACTCCAGAAGTCTTGAATGGCCCAAGGTGATTGAGGTTCCAGTCGCAGTAGACTAAAACCTACCATAGTCAAAATAAGCAAGGTGATGATAAACAGGTTCAAACGTCGAACAGTGTATAACAGCATTACTGAACCCTCTCGACGGTATCAAACGGCTGAGCATTAAATGGGCTCACTTTAAATCCTTGTAAAGAACGATCATGAGCTTGCATCTGCATTCCGTGGTTGAGCGGGATGACAGGGAACTCTTCGTTCAAAATGTTTTGCGCTTGTTTATACAGGTTGAGCCTATAGCGAGGCTTGTCGACTTCTAGCGCAAGGTCGAGCAGGAAGTCGAAATCTGGGTTACACCAACTTGACACGTTCAGCCCAGCCCGTTTCGAGTCACACGAAAGTAGCGGTCTGAAAAAGTTATCAGGATCGCCAGTATGCGCGCTCCAACCCGTCAGATAGAGGTCTATATAGGTATTTTCGTTAAGGTTACTGCGATCGAAACGATCGTCCGTCATCAACTTAAGCTTAATGCCCACATCTGCAAGGTTGGCTTGGATGAGCTCTGCGGTCTTTCTCGGGCTTGGGTTGTAGGCTTTTGGTTCAAGGGGGACTGACATCGTCAGCTCTAGCCCTTTGCTGTAACCTGCTTCGCGAAGCAGTGCGATGGCGTAGTTACGGTCATAGCGAATATGTACCGCATCTTTATGGTACGCCCACGAGGATGGTGGTAGTACTGAATAGGCCTGACTACCGGTTCCGTAGTAAACCGAATCAAGGATGTTTTGGCGGTTGATAGCGTAATTGAGTGCTTTGCGAACCCGCGCATCATTGAGCGCAGGGTGAGAAGTATTTACGGCCACGAAAGAAATATTCATCGCAGGTTTTGCCGTCAACTCAACGTGTTCATTCTTCTCGATGATCGGCAGTTGGCTAGAAAGAGGTGAGTTCAGCACATCACACTCTTTTCTCAGCAGCTTAGCTAAGGTACCAGTACCACGCTGTGAAATATCGAACACCACTTGATCCATCTTCGGTGAACCACCCCAGTAACCACTATGGCGTTTTAGACGTATCAAATCGTTAAATTGGTATTCCGCAAGATAAAATGGCCCAGTACCAACAGGGTGACTGTCGAGCATGCCTTTTTCGTCACTTATTTCGAGTTGCCCTGCATATTCTTTCGAGAGAATCACTGCATGGCTGGTGGCAATATTTGATAAGAAACTATTGTCGGGGCGACTAAGAGTAAACTTGACTCGATGTTTTGACAGAGCGACAACATCCACAACGAGGTTCTGAAAATCGATACCACTAAACCAAGGGTATAAACCGCTGCCCACATAGTGGAATGGGTTGGTGCTGTCGATGATGCGGCGGAAACTGAACACAACGTCGTCAGCGTTCATTGCACGAGATGGGGTAAACCAAGCGGTGGTTTGAAACTGAACGTTTTTACGTAGCTCAAAAATGTACTCGGTACCGTGTTGATTGACTTGCCACGAACTCGCCAAGCTAGGTTTTGGCTGATACGTCTCATTGTCTAACGTCAACAACGTGTTGAATAGCTGAGGACTGAGCGTCTCAGGTGTAATACCGCTATCAACCAATTGAGGGTTGAATGTGTCTGGTCCACCTTGACCACAATAGACAAAACCCTTCTGACGGATTTTGTCATGATCAATCTCTTCGCCACAGCCTGCTAATAGACCGAGACTAAATAAACCTAATGTAAACTGTATGAATACTTTCATAGAAAGAACTTGTCTGAGACAAAGCGCAATGGAACTGGCCATTATGCCTTAAGATCCTAATAATTTACCACTATTTGCCGCTTGGAACGATAGTAAAACCACAAATTTGGTGGGTTAACTGTCGTTGTTGATGTCGTACTTACGTACCATTCCTCGCAATTGGTGATAGCTCAGCTCCAAAAGCTCTGCTGCTTTCTTCTGGTTGTACTGACTCTGAACCAATGCTGCTTTAAGTATGAGTTGGTCTTGGTCTTCTTGCCACTGCTTATAGCTGAGTGGAAATTGGAATGATTGTGCTGCGGTTAGTTCTGGTTGTTGGCTATTGGCGTCTTCGGGTTCTTGCCAACTTGATTGGAAAGGATCAAAGACCAATTCGTCGATTGGGGTATCTTGCATACCATGTTGATAGACAGCGCGTTCTATCACGTTTTTTAGCTCTCGCACGTTGCCGGGCCATGGGTAATCGAGTAAGTCTTGCTCTGCAGAGGAAGTGAATCCAACAAAGTATTCAAAGCCGAGTTCACGACACATTTTGATGGCGTAGTATTCCGCGAGCAGCAAGATATCTTCTTGGCGCTCTCTAAGAGGCGGAAGGTGAATCACATCAAAAGCCAGTCGATCGAGTAAATCCGCGCGAAAACCGCCCTGTGCTGCCATTTGGGGCAAGTCGGCATTGGTGGCGCAGACAAGGCGTACATTGGCGTTGAGCAGTTGGTGCCCACCGACACGTTCATATTGACCGTATTCAATCACGCGAAGTAATTTTTCTTGCACGAGTAAAGGTGCCGTTGCGAGCTCATCGAGAAACAAGGTGCCGTTTTCTGCACGCTCGAAGCGACCTTTATGGCGACCTTTTGAACCGGTAAATGAGCCCTGTTCGTGGCCAAATAATTCGGAGTCAATCAACCCTTCGCTTAAGGTCGAGCAGTTTAGCGAGATAAGTGGCTGATCCCAGCGCTTGGATAAGTAATGGAGTCGCTGAGCAATCAGTTCTTTACCTGTGCCGCGCTCACCAATAATGAGTACAGGGCGTTCGATTGCTGCCAATTTAGATACTTTATCCAGTACCGATAGGAAAGCGGGCGACTCTCCAATCAAGTTTTGTTGCATGACTGACTCCGTGGCGAAATTTACCTACTGTTGGTTAAATTCATCACAGGAAGCGCGGGATTGCAATGTGTTATTTGTTAAGCTGCTGATTTTTATTGATTTAAAAGTTGGCACGTTAATTGGAATATTACATAGCATTAGATAACACCAAACGAATTTATACGGAGTACAGTTGACTGTGTTCCAATATTATCAACATAAGGAGCCTCGCTATGGGTATTTTCTCTCGATTTGCAGACATCGTTAATTCAAACATCAGTGCTCTATTAGATAAAGCTGAAGATCCAGAAAAGATGATTCGTCTCATCATCCAAGAAATGGAAGACACACTGGTAGAAGTACGTACTAACTCTGCGAAAGCTATCGCGGATAAAAAAGAGTTAGCACGTAAAGTGGAATCTATTGAAGCGACTATTGAAGAGTGGCAAAACAAAGCGACGTTGGCATTGGCGAAACAGCGCGAAGATTTAGCTCGCGCCGCGCTGATTGAAAAGCAAAAGCTACAAGATATGCTTAAGGGCCTTCATACTGAGCAAACTTTGGTAGAAGAAACCATCGAAAAGCTAACAGGTGAAATTGGTAAATTAGAAACCAAGATCACTGAGACTCGTGCTAAGCAACAAGCATTAGCAATTCGTAGCCAAACTGCATCAAATCGTCGTGACGTACAAAAGCATCTCCACACGGCAAGAACAAGCGAAGCCATGGCTAAGTTTGAGCAGTACTCGCGTAAAATTGATGAAATGGAAGCGGAAGCTGACTTGTACGCGAAAACCGGCAATGCAAAATCTCTTGATCAGGAATTTGCCGAGCTTCAAGCGCAAGATGAGATTGAAAAAGAGCTAGAGAAATTGAAGCAGCAAATGGAAGATAAAAAGTAATTCCTGTTTGTTTTTGTTAGTTTAGCTAGGTAGATGGGTGTTAAACCCACTCATCTTCCCCATTTAAGGAGTTATATATGTCGTCATTTCTAATCGCTGGTCCGTTAATTGTCTTTCTCATTTTCGTTGCTCCGCTATGGTTGTTTTTACACTATAGAAGTAAAAAGAACGCTAGCACTGGGTTATCACAAGAAGACTTACAGCGTCTAGAGTCGCTATCTGAGAGAGCGGAAAACATGCAAAAGCGTGTTGATACGTTAGAGCGAATTCTTGATGCGGAGTCACCAAGTTGGAGACGCCGTTATGACTAAACGAGAGCTATATAGAGATACGGTTAACGGCAAGATCACTGGGGTTTGCGCAGGTCTTGCAAATTACTTTTCATTAGAAGTGTGGCTAGTGAGAATACTGGTTATTTCTGCGGCATTATTAGGGGGAAGCTTCCTAGTATTGCTCGCTTATATTGCCATGACGCTAATGATTGAAAAACAGCCGAAAAATTATGTCGAAGCGATGAAAACGGAACAAGAGCACAAGCTGAAAAATAAACCGTGGAAGCAAGGTCAGACACCAGAGCTGTTGCTGAATACGATCGAAAAAGATTTTTCACAGTTGGAAACTCAAGTACGAGACATAGAGGCGTATGTGACCTCAGATGCATTTAAAGTCAATCGAGAGTTTAAATCGCTGTAACTCCAATTTATAAGGCACTCTAAGCTAAGAGTGCTTTTTTCATATTTATTCTTTTGCTCGCTTTTGCGACATTGTAGCCATACACAAGCAAATTATTAATTTTCATAATAATTTACTGCCATCCCTATGGAAGTCACGGTAGCATTCATCTATCTTTGTACCTAATAGATACAAATGGATGATTGACTATGCATAAATCTGTTTTGCTTCTTGCAATAACGGCCGCTTTGAGTGGCTGTGGCAAGGAGCTTCCACCTGTTCCTGAGCCTGATTCTAGGCCCGCAAAATTATTTACAGTTTCCGTTGGTAATGCCCAGTTTGAACGAACTTTTCCTGCAACTTCTGAAGCTGGCGATAAAGCTGTCCTCGCATTCCGCGTACCCGGCCAAATGCAATCAATAGATGTATTAGCTGGACAGCCCGTTAAAAAAGGTGATGTCCTCGCGTCCTTAAACCCAGACGAATACACCTTGTTGGCTAAACAGGCCGAAGCACAATTTCGTTTAGCGGATGTTCAATATCAGCGTTATAAAAAGCTACGTAAAGATAAAGTCGTCTCTGAACAAGACTTTGACCAGGCGAAAGCGAATCATAACTCAGCGAAAGCAACGTTAGAGCAAGCGAAAGCTAATCTACGCTACACACAGCTTGTTGCTCCTTATGATGGAACCATCTCCCTTATTCCTGCCGAAACCCATGAGTACATTGCAGCGAAACAAGGTGTGATGAACATTCAAACCAACCAACTGATGAAGGTGATCTTTCAATTGCCGGATCATTTGTTGAATCGATTTGCCAGTGGCGTGAACTTAACCGCGACCATGACGTTTGATGCGTTTCCACAAAATCAATACGAATTAATTTTCCAAGAAGTCGACACTGAAGCGGATCCTAAAACGGGCTCGTATAAGGTGACCATGGTGATGGAAAGGCCAAGTGATGTCGGTATTTTACCGGGCATGGCTGGAGCAGTTCATGTTGCGGTTGAAGCGACAGGTGCAACGAGAATACCAGAGTCGGCGCTGATGGATGAAAGTGGCCAAATGTACGTATGGCGCGTTGATGAACAAGGTATTGTCGCTAAGGCTCAAGTCGAGCTCAATGACAAGCGCCAAGTTGAAAGCGGCTTAAATGAAGGTGACCAGATCATTACTTCTGGTGTGGCAGGGATCGAACCGGGAATTAAGGTTCGTGAATGGGTTAAAGAACGAGGCCTATAAGATGAAGCAATGGATAAATCTATGCGCATTGTCGACGGCAGCGCTTTTGGCTGGCTGTGGCGGTGAACAACAGTATGTTGATTTTGGTGCGCCTAAAGTGAAAGTGTTTGAACTTTCCGGTAGTGACGTACAAGAAGACCGACTCTATTTTCCTGCGGTAGCGAACGCAGCAGAACGTTCACATTTGAGTTTTCGCGTTGCAGGGGAAATCAGCAAGATCTATGTCAAAGAGGGTGACCAACTGAAAAAAGGCGATTTGATTGCCGAGTTGGATCCAACCGACTATCAATTGGATGTAGATAATGCCACCGCTCGCTATAGCGTGGTGAATAGTCAGTACAAACGTTCGAAACCTCTAGTCGAAAAAGGGCTGCTGGCGAAATCTCAATTTGATGAAATTGCCGCTAACAGGCAGATAGCTTATGCAGAGCTAGAACTCTCAAAACTGCGTCTATCGTTTACCCAGTTGAAGGCACCCGTTGACGGAATTATTTCCCGCGTTAGTGCGGATCAGTTTGAGAATATCCAAGTGGGCCAACAAGTGGTGAATATTCATAGTGTTGAAGACGTTGAAGTATTGATTCAGCTACCCGACCGTTTATACGTGAATCAACCAAGCCAAACGGCACTTGAGAAGGTTAACGCGTATGTGAAGGTCCCGAGTGGTAATGAATACAGCGCGCGAATTAAGGAATTCACCACAGAGCCAGACCCTGCCACAGGGACTTTTACCGTGACGTTATCACTGCCAATGCCAGAAAATGAATACATCCTTGATGGCATGGCGGTATCAGTGACATCAAAAGGTGAAGACATTGGCCTTGATCTCAATGCGGGGGTACGAATCCCGATTGAAGCGATCTTCAATGGCGATGGTGATGAACTTGGGCGAGACAATAAATACGTTTGGACTCTCAACTCAGATAACACGGTAACTAAGCAATTAGTGAAAACAGGTAAAGCGAGTAAAGATGCCGTGCAGATTTTAGAAGGTTTGACCAATGAGCAAGTCGTTGTGATTGCGGGAGTGTCGCGATTAACCGAAGGACTAGAAGTTGAAGTGATCGAGCAGGAGGCTGGTAATGAGTGATAATAAAGTGAACTCGCCTCAAAGCGATGATGATATCACGGGGATCGCGGCGTATTTTATTCGCAACCGAGTGATCAGTTGGATGATTTCACTGATCTTCCTTATTGGTGGTGCCGCGGCTTTCTTTGGCTTAGGCCGATTAGAAGATCCGGCGTTTACCATTAAAGATGCCATGGTAGTGACCTCTTACCCAGGGGCAACGCCTCAGCAAGTGGAAGAAGAGGTGACTTACCCGCTTGAGAAAGCGATTCAACAGCTGACTTATGTTGACGAAGTGAACTCCATTTCTAGCCGTGGTTTATCTCAGATCACAGTGACCATGAAAAATAACTATGGTCCAGATGACTTGCCTCAAATCTGGGATGAACTGCGCCGTAAAGTTAATGACTTGAAAGGGCAATTGCCTCCGGGGGTAAACGATCCTCAGGTGATTGATGACTTCGGCGATGTTTATGGGATCTTATTAGCGGTCACAGGTGATGGTTATAGCTTTAAAGAGCTGCTTGATTACGTGGATTACTTAAGGCGTGAGCTAGAGCTGATTGATGGGGTGAGTAAAGTTTCGGTATCCGGTCAGCAGCAAGAGCAAGTCTTTATCGAGATTTCGATGAAGCGCCTAAGTAGCTTAGGCCTCTCGCCAAATACCGTATTTAATCTACTCTCGACCCAGAACGTTGTCTCTGATGCCGGCGCGATTCGAATTGGTGACGAATATGTTCGTATTCACCCAACCGGTGAGTTCCAAAATGTCGACCAGTTAGGCGATTTGATCATTACTGAAAGTGGTGCCCAGGGACTCATTTACTTGAAAGACGTGGCTGAGATTAAGCGCGGCTATGTTGAAGTGCCAACCAACATTATCACATTCAATGGTGACCTTGCGCTGAACCTTGGCGTCTCATTCGCCCAAGGGGTAAACGTTGTTGAAGTAGGTAAGCGCTTTGATCGCCGCTTAGCTGAATTGAAGTTCCAACAACCTGTTGGTGTTGATATTTCTGAAATCTACAGCCAGCCAAAAGAGGTGGATAAATCCGTTAGCGGCTTTGTTGTCAGTCTTGGTCAGGCGGTTGCGATTGTAATCATTGTTCTGCTGTTCTTTATGGGCTTACGCTCTGGTCTGTTGATTGGTTTGATTCTTCTGTTGACGGTACTGGGTACCTTTATCTTCATGAAGTACTTTGCCATCGACTTACAGCGTATCTCGCTAGGCGCGTTGGTTATTGCGCTGGGTATGCTGGTGGACAATGCCATCGTGGTCGTCGAAGGGATATTGATAGGGACGCAGAAAGGCCGAACGAGGATGCAAGCGGCGACCGATATTGTGACGCAAACCAAGTGGCCTTTATTAGGGGCAACGGTTATTGCTGTTACCGCGTTCGCGCCAATCGGTTTGTCTGAAGACGCGACCGGTGAGTACTGTGGCACTCTATTCACTGTACTGTTGATCTCGTTAATGCTGAGTTGGTTTACCGCTATCTCGCTGACGCCGTTTTTTGCTGACATCTTCTTTAAAGGTCAGAAGTTCAAGCAAGATGGCGAAAATAGTGACCCATATAACGGTATGATTTTCGTGCTGTATAAGGGCTTCTTAGAGTTCTGTATGAAGCGTGCATGGTTGACGGTCATTGTCTTGATTGTGGGTCTTGCTGCCAGCATTGCCGGCTTTACGCAAGTCAAACAGTCATTCTTCCCTTCATCAACAACGCCAATCTTCCAGGCGGATATTTGGCTACCAGAAGGGACTGACATTCGTGCAACTAACACTAAATTAAAGGCGTTAGAGTCATGGATTTCGGAGCAGGATGGCGTTGATCACATCACCACCACTGCCGGTAAAGGTCTGCAGCGCTTTATGCTGACTTACGCTCCAGAAAAGAGCTATGCAGCCTATGGTGAGATCACGACTCGCGTGACGGACTATGAAAAGCTTGCCGATTTGATGGCGAATTTCAGACAGCATCTTGAGAAAAACTTCCCAGAGATCAACTACAAGTTGAAGCAGATCGAATTAGGTCCAGGTGGCGGCGCTAAGATTGAAGCTCGTATTATTGGCTCTGATCCAACGGTATTGCGCGGTATTGCCAAACAAGTTGAAGAGATCATGCACGCTGACCCAGGTGCGACCAACGTTCGACATGACTGGCGTGAGCGTACTAAGGTGCTAGAGCCGCAGTTCAACGAAAGCCAAGCTCGTCGTTACGGTATCACTAAGTCTGATGTGGATGAGTTCTTAGCGATGTCGTTCTCAGGCAATGCGATCGGTGTGTATCGTGACGGTACAACCTTGATGCCGATTGTGGCTCGTTTGCCGGAAGATGAGCGTGTCGATATTCGCAATATCGAAGGTATGAAGATTTGGAGCCCAGCGCTGAGTGAATACATCCCACTGCAGCAAATTACAATGGGCTATGACCTACGTTGGGAAGATCCAATCATCGTGCGTAAGAACCGTAAACGTATGCTAACGGTTATGGCGGACCCGGATCTTCTTGGTGAAGAGACGGCTTCGACATTACAAAAACGTTTAATGCCGCAAATCGAAGCGATTGAAATGCCGCCAGGTTACTCGCTAGAGTGGGGGGGAGAATACGAATCCTCAGGTGATGCGCAGGCTTCACTGTTTACCACTATGCCGATGGGTTACTTGTTTATGTTCCTAGTGACCGTGTTCCTATTCAACTCGGTCAAAGAGCCGTTGATTGTATGGTTAACGGTACCACTCGCTATCATTGGTGTAACCACGGGTCTGCTCGCTCTGAACACCCCGTTTGGCTTTATGGCGCTGCTCGGTTTCTTGAGTTTGTCAGGTATGTTACTGAAAAACGGTATCGTACTGCTGGATCAGATTGAAATTGAAATGAAGTCAGGTAAAGACCCATATCTAGCGGTCGTTGATGCATCGCTTAGTCGTGTACGTCCGGTATGTATGGCGGCAATCACGACTATCTTAGGTATGATCCCACTATTGCCTGATATCTTCTTCAAACCGATGGCGGTGACTATCATGTTTGGTTTAGGCTTTGCTACTGTACTGACACTTATTGTCGTACCTGTGTTATATCGTCTATTTCACAAAGTCAAAGTGCCAAGCTAAAGAGTAACAACGAATCAAGCGCCCCTGACTAAGTTAGGGGCGTTTGTTTTTAAAGGAGATAATAGATGAGCAAGGATACAACCTGTGCATGGGCAATGAACCATGAACTAGAGCGCAAGTATCATGACGCTGAGTGGGGCGTGCCTGTTTATGATGATACTGTCCTGTTTGAGTTCATCACTTTAGAGGGGGCGCAAGCTGGTCTTAGCTGGATAACCATTCTTAAGAAGAGAGAAGGATATCGCGCGGCATTTGAAGGCTATGATTTAAACATTCTTGCCAATTATGATGAGTCACGAGTCGAGCGGATCATTGAAAACTTCGATGTGGTTAGGCATCGAGGAAAAATTAATTCCGTGTTCAGTAACGCGCGTGCAGCGCTGGCTCTAAAAGAAGAGTATGGCAGCTTGTCTAATGCGCTTTGGCAGTTTGTTGATGGTAAACCCATCATCAACAACTGGACGGAAATGAGCGATGTACCAGCTTCGACTGAGCAGTCAAAGGCAATGAGTAAGTTCTTAAAGAAAAGGGGCTTTAAATTTGTTGGTGAGACGATTTGCTATGCTTTTATGCAGGCAGTAGGCATGGTCGATGACCATTTAGTTGACTGTCCTAAAAAGGCAAGTTAGTGCGAATTGGCAGTCGGTATTGCGCTGCCAAATGGCTGCATGCCTAGCGGCTTTTATCATGAATTCGCTCAAGGGCTTCGACACGCCTTATTTGGTTGGTGTCAAAGCTCTCCTCTCTAAGCTGAGTGACTTGTATAAGTTTGTCCTGCTCGGACAGAAAGTCTGATGTCAGTAACTCGTCACGATGCTGTAAGTAAGAGTCCATCTTGGCTTGGAACGAAGCTCTTTGTTGATCGAGGGCTTCCAGTCGCTCTGCGCCTGCTTCTCCAACCAATTCGACTGCTGCGAGATGTTTCTGTTGACCATCGAGCGTCGATAGAGAGGTGAGATTAACCACTAGTTGATTGTTCTTTTCCGCTTGCTGAACGTATTCAGGCATATCGACAAGCTGGTCATTGAGCAGTGCTTGTTTCTGTTCGTTAGCCAAATCATTCTGCACTATTTTCATTTTTTCGATGGCTAATTGGCGCAGCTGGTTCTCCTCTGCAAATAATTGCTCGATTTGTTGGACGGAAAAGTATTCAAATTGCAGATCTAAAATGCGTAAGTGAAGCTGCTCTAAATCGAGTGCAGAGAGTTGGTTTGTTTGTAAGGGCTCTAATTCGGTCAGTGCTTGTTTGTACTGTAAATAGGCCGCAAAGAGCGCTTCGTCGTCGTTGAGGTCTATGTCAGACGATGTGTGCTGACTGATTTTCTGTTTAATCTCGTCAAGATTTTGCTCACCCAAGCTGCTCAATGAAAAATCGAAAAAGTGCTTTGTGGTTGCTGTATCAACCTCCACATCCGCCTGGGATTGCGCGACTGGGGCTGAAGGTGGCTGTTGATCGGAGAAAAATAAGACCGCTCCTATCCCAACAGATGTCATAAGAGAAACGAAAATGAGAGCGGCCTTTTTCATGGTGTAATCCTTATAGTCCTTGCTGTTTTAGACGATTCGCGTGTTGGCGATAGAGGGTAACAGGGTCAGTTTCAAACAGATGGTGAATACCTAACAGTCCATTAATCTCATCTAAGTGGTTCATCTTGTAATCATCACGAATTACTTTGCCTAAGTGGGTACTACATGCACTGACTAATCCATCATTAGGTTCATCAAAGGCCCACCCGAGTACTACCAAAGCACCATCAGTTGGGTCAAAAAGGTTGGTGAAAGTGGAAGAACCTGTCCAAGAGTAGTAATACACCCCATTGCTCGCGAGCAGGTCGCCTTCACCACACTCAGTGTTAGGGATTCCGTATGGGTGATGTTGGTTAAAAGCTAAAGAGCCTTCGGTGGTTAACGCTTCGAGAGAGGCTAGTGGGTCTTGATCGAGGTCTGTGCCCCCAGAAAGCAGGTTAATCAGCGTCGTGAGTCCGCCAGCAAGCTTGACCGCTAACCCTTCTAAACCAGAGCCTTCAGGAACATTACCTCTAACCAGATCGGCAACTTTAGAACCTTTGTTTACACCGCCAATACTGGTAACTGATGCGATAAGATCAGGTCTCACTGAAGCAACATAACGAGCAGTTGGCCCGCCATGGCTATGGCCAATTAGGTTAACTTTCGTTGTGCCAGTGGCTGCTAGTAAGGTCTCTACTTGGGCGAGGAGTTGTTCGCCTCTAACTTCAGTGCTGTTAGAGGCGGATACCTGCGCGACATAGACCGTGGCTCCATCTCTGGTTAATGAATGGGGAATGCCATAGAAATAGTCGACGCCAGCAAGGGTATCAAAGCCAAACAGTCCATGAACTAAGACAATGGGGTATTGAGTCTGAGTGTAGCCACTCGCATGGGCAGCATTAGTGAATATTGGTTGTCCCAGTGCCAAAGCGCAAGTTAGGACAAGTGAGTAGAATGGTTTCAAAGTCAGCTCCTTCTGGTATGACCTCTGATGAGATATTTAAACGTAGAAGAAAAACCAACTGATACAAATTTGGCTGGCGAGTGAAATGTTAAACTGTGATATTTAGTTAGAAAACAACAGTTTTAATTAGTGAGCAAATGAGGCAGATAACCGAGAGTGTTTTTATCAATGAAATCAGGGTATTAAAAAGCCTCGTGAACGAGGCTTATTGGTAGTCGTGCTTAGGTCTATAAGCTCTACGCTGTCGTTTCTTTCTCTAAGATCAGCGCATTGTAGCGAGAGAGTCCAGCTTCCAAGTCGGCGATTAGGTCATCGACATTTTCTAAGCCAATATGCAGGCGAACTAAGGTACCTTCAAAGTTTGGGTTAGCCACGGTACGCAGGCTATTAAAGCTCTTAGGCTCGTTAGCTAGGATAAGGCTCTCGTAACCGCCCCAAGAGTAACCCATGCTGAAGTGCTTCATACCATCTAGCAGTGCTGTGGTCGCCTTAGGGTAAGTCGTCTTCAGGACAAATGAAAACAGGCCATTACCACCGGTAAAGTCACGCTTGAAGAATTCATGACCAGGGCAGGTTTCAAGGGCAGGGTGGCGAACATGATCCACTTCCGGGCGAGATTGTAGCCACTTAGCCACTTTTAAACTGTTTTCTGCGTGTTGGCGCAGGCGTACGTCCAGCGTACGAATACCGCGTAGGCCTAAGTATGCATCATCTGGAGAAACACATTGACCCATCAGGTAGCTTTGTTCGCGTAGCTGATCCCAATACTTCTCGCTGGCGACTGCTGTACCCAGCATCACATCTGAGTGACCAACAATGTATTTAGTCGCGGCTTGGATTGAGATATCAACACCATGATCGAAAGGTGAGAAATTAACACCGGCAGCCCAAGTGTTGTCGAGCATTACGATGATGTCTTGTTCGTGCGCGATTCTTGATAGCGTAGGAACGTCTTGAACTTCCATCGTGACTGAACCAGGTGACTCCAAAAACAGAACCTTGGTATTGGGTCTGATCAGATCGCGGATGCCTTCGCCAATGGTCGGCTGGTAATAAGTGGTTTCGACGCCCATCTTTTTCATGATGGTGTCACAGAAGTCGCGTGTTGGCTCATAGCAAGTATCAACCATCAAAATATGGTCGCCAGTTTCAACAAACGAAAGAATTGCATTGGCGATGGCCGCAGTACCACAAGGGTAAAGAGCACATCCAGCGCCGCCTTCGATTTCTGTCATTGCGTCTTGGAAGGCAAAGTGGGTATTAGTACCACGGCGGCCATAGAAAAGCGTCTTATTAGCTCGGTTAATTGTTGCCTGCTGCTTTTCCGCTACAGTATCAAATACGATGGTTGACGCGCGCTGTACCGGAGGGTTTACAACGCCGTTGGTCCACTTTTTATCTCGACCTGCGGTAACGTATTTGGTCTGCTTGCTCTCTGACATTGGAAGTCCTTATCTAATCACGTATTGCCATATTTAAACCATGGCAAAGCGTGAATAGCAAGCCCGATTAAAGTAGCGGATTGAATAGATAGAAAGTGCGCTCTAAAAAGCGAGAGGATAGGGTACGTTTTTTCCACTGTTCAAAGTCGACTTGGTGTGAATTGTCGATATAGCTTTGCTGTAGCCAAAACATCTCTTTAGTGAACGCTTCGTCGTCGATCGCCAAAGTCAGTTCGAAATTGAGCCACAAACTGCGCATATCCATATTGACCGTACCCACCAAACAGAACTGTTCATCAATCACAACTGACTTGGTGTGCAATAGTCCACCGTAGAATTCGAAGATCTTAACCCCTGCGGATAATAACTCACTGTAAAAAGCGCGAGACGCCCATTGAACCATCACCGAGTCATTTTTATGTGGAATGATCAGCTCAACATTGATTCCCCTCTGTGCGGTCATTTTCAGTGTTTCCAGCAGATCGGAACTTGGCACAAAGTAAGGGGTAGTAATGCGTACAGATTGATTTGCTTGGTTAATCGCCAGCGTCAGCACTTGAGAAATCAAATGCTCAGGCATACCAGGGCCTGACGGCACTACTTGAACAGGGTGCTGAGGTTCATTTGGATTGATAGAACATTCCGGTGATTGCGGGAATGCGCGTGATCCGGTTTCTACTTCCCAGTCCCAGCAGTGGATAGCTGAAAGGACATTCACTGTTGGCCCAGTAATACGCACCATAATATCAATCCACTGGCCGACACCGGAATTTTGTTTGAAGTAGGCAGGGTCGACCAAGTTCATTGAACCTGTATAGGCAATCTTCTCGTCGATAACAATTATTTTACGATGTTGTCGCAAATCGAGGCGTCTGAGGAAAATACGCCATGGGCTAACCTCAAGCGCTTGTACTACATGGATACCCGCATTACGCATCATTTGTGCCCACTGACTGCGGAAAAAGCGCGGGCTGCCCGCTGAATCAAGCAATAATTTAACATCTACGCCTCTTTTTGACGCGCGGATAAGTGCCGAGGCAACGGAATCTGCCAATCCGCCAGGGTGCCAGATATAAAAGACGAGACGAATGCTAGTTTGCGCACTCTCAATATCTTCAATGATCGAATGAAGGATTTTATCAGGTGAGCTTTGCAAAGAGAGTGAGTTGCCCGAAAGAGCAGGTAAACCTAAGCGATTGTTACAAAGTTCATCAATTCGGTAGATGTGGCGGCCAAAGCTTTCTGGAGAGTGTGCGTGGCAGTTATTGAGGCTAGAGAACCACTTAGCAAACGGTGCAAGCATCTCTTTGGCACGTTCAGCGCGTTTGCGGCCTAAATTGAGTTCTCCAAACATGAAGTAACACGCAACACCGACAATTGGGATGATATAGATGATCATCAACCAAGCTAGAGAAACACTGACAGCACGTCGCTTAAGAACAACGCGTATCGTCACACCCGCAACTAAAATCCAGTAAAAGGCGATCCCAGCAAGTGTAAGAAAGTGATAAAACTTTTCCATTCAATAACCTAGAAGTGTATGGCACTCTCAATAGTAGAACTCATGAAGAACGACGACAAGCAGGATTTTCGCAAATCAGCTAATCATGGCGACAGATTAATAAATAGGACAAATCTGTTAGGTGAATGTTAAAACTGGTGTGTAATACATGTTAAAGGCTAAAAAAACAGCATTTAAACATATTAATTACATTTGTGGTGGGAAAATATACTTTTTGGGCTTCCAATTTTATTCTTAAACTGGTTTACTTGCTACAACGTTAGCGTCACTCAAAATTCTAATAAGTGTAAAAATATATTTACAATCACTTTTCTAGACGCCTAACAGAAGCAAACACAACTTATAAAATGATTTTAATGGAGTAAATCGTGGCTACTAGTTCAAGTGCACAGCCCCGTGATACATGGGGGTCTAAATTAGGCTTCGTAATGGCTGCAGCAGGTTCAGCTGTAGGTCTTGGCAACATTTGGAAGTTTCCTTATACAGCGGGTGAAAGTGGTGGTGGTGCATTCGTTGCTATCTACCTAATTTTTGTAATTTTTATCGGCTTTAGCGTAATGCTTACAGAATTCGCTATTGGTCGTAAGACAGGTCTATCAGCAGTAGGTGCGTTTAAATCGACTGACCGTCGTTGGACGTTTACTGGTGTTATGGGTGTGCTTAGTGGCCTATTAATCATGGGTTTCTACCCTGTAGTAGGTGGTTGGGCGCTTGCTTATATCTTCAAAGTGGGTGGTGGTCTACTAAACACGCCTGAAGCAATCGGTGATAGCTTCGGTGGTTTCATCTCTGACCCAGTACAGCCACTAATGTGGATGGGTATTTACCTAGTGCTAAACATCGCTATCGTAATGAAAGGTATTTCTGGCGGTATCGAGAAAGCAGGTAAGGTATTAATGCCACTTCTATTCCTGATCCTTATCTTTGTATCTGTTAAAGGCCTAATGCTTCCAGGTGCAATGGCGGGTCTAGAGTTCCTATTCATGCCAGACTTCTCGAAAGTAGACAGTAACGTAGTACTTGCAGCTCTTGGTCAGGCGTTCTTCTCTCTATCACTAGGTATGGGTTGTATGTTGACATACGGTTCTTACCTGAAGAAGAAAGAGAACCTTGTTCAAACAACAGGTATGGTTACTGCAATGGATACAGGCGTTGCGATTCTTGCTGGTGTGGCAATGTTCCCTGCAATGTTTGCATTCGGTATGGAACCAGCGGCAGGTCCTGGTCTAGTATTCGTAGTTGTACCTCAGCTATTTGCTGAAATGGGTGGCGTGATCGGTTTCCTAATCGCTCTAATGTTCTTCCTAGGTCTAACGGTAGCTGCACTGACATCTTCTGTATCTCTACTTGAAGTTGTTGTGTCTTACCTAATCGATGAAAAAGGCATGAAGCGTTCAACAGCGGTTATTTCTGCAAGTTCAGTAATGGCAACGCTGTGTGTGTTCGCATCACTATCACTAGGTGGTGTTGGTCCAACACTATTCGGTACTGGCGCGTTCGATATCTTCGACCTACTAACAGATAAGATCTTCCTAGCTGTTGGCGGTATGTTGGTATGTATCTTCGCTGGCTGGCGTCTAAACCGCGCTGAGCTAGAGAAAGAGATCACTAACGACGGTGAAGTATCTTTCCCACTGTTCGGTCTATGGTACAACCTAGTTAAGTACGTAATTCCAGTAGCAATCGCAATCGTAGCGTTTATGGGCATCAAGTCTGGCTTTGATAGCGGTAAAGGTGAAATCATGCTGTTAGGTATTGGTATCATCGCTCTGGCAGGTTTGTTCTCTAAGAAGCTATAAAGCGGCTCAGACAATCTGAAATAGTCAAAAACCTCCCAATTGGGAGGTTTTTTTTAAAAAATAATAACTTTGTTAAAGAAGTACGATGTACTGCCGATAATTAATTTAGCTCATGAATTTACCTAGAGCATTGATTAGAGGAAGGTACATAGTGAAATGGTCTGTTAGAAATAAATTGTACGCCGGGTTTGGCTGTATTCTTACCATTATGACTATCATGGCGGGTGTTATCTGGATGGAAGTGACGAAGTCACATGCCGTTGCTGATGAAATCAGAAAAGATGATGTCCCTGAAGTGGTTGGATACTTGATCCTAATTGATGAGGCAGGTGATGTGTATCGTGACGCGACGGGAGCCATTACGGGCGTGCCGGGCGCACTTGAAGATTACAAAATCAATAAGCAAGAATTTGCAGACGCGATTGCTCACGTGAAAACATTGGAGACTCCGGGGAAATCCGATTACCAGCGTGTAGAAGAAATTGAGCAACTCATGCGTGGTTTCACTCAAGGATTTGAGCAAGATATTGTGCCTTTACTGGGTAATAAAGACGCATTAGAGCAAGAAATCTCAGCACTTCGTGAGTTGTATGAATCTTACCTAGCGCCAATTGAAGCACTGCTTGATGCAGCATCTTCGGAAGAGATTGCCGACACGGACAGCTCTCTTCTTGGTTTAACTGACTCATTTAACACAATTGAAAATACGCTCCTAATTCTGTTTTTCATCGCTTTGATCCTGACTTGTACCATTGCGTACTTGCTTTCTAACTCGATTACCACGCGACTCACCAAGTTAGATTCGGTGGCACAAAAAGTGGCGAGCGGCGATCTGACAGCTGAAGATATTACTGATAATTCAGGCGATGAACTGGCAAACTTAGCGGTGTCGATTAATAAGATGCAGGCGTCACTGACCACTTTGATTGGTAGTATTTCATCTGTCGCTACCGAAGTGAAAAGTGTCACGGGAGAGTTGTCTAACGTTAGCCAAGACATTGTTCAAGGTGCCTCGTCTCAGGCAGATAAAGCTAATTTGATTGCAACCGCAGCGGAAGAGCTCAGCTTAACGATCGCTGAGGTAGCGCAGCAAGGCTCTGCTACGTTTGAAGAGGCTCAGCGCTCAGAAGGAAGTGCCGAGTCTGGTCGCCAAGTGATTACTGAGATGGTCGACTCAATTCAGCAGGTGAGTTTGCAAATGACAGAGATGTCAAAGCAGATGAATGGCCTAGGTCAGCACAGTGAGCAAATAGGTTCAGTGATTCGAGTGATTGAAGAAATCGCTGAGCAAACCAATCTACTTGCACTTAATGCAGCGATTGAGGCAGCTCGCGCAGGTGAGTTTGGTCGTGGTTTTGCTGTGGTTGCTGATGAAGTGCGAGCGCTGGCTGAAAGAACAACCAAAGCGACCCAGGAAGTGGGCGGCATTATTCAACAGATCCAATCTGGCACTCAAGAAGCGGTGACCTATACCGTTGAGAACTGCCAGCTGGTTGAAATCGGTGTTGAACGTAGCTCTGGAGCCGTGAATGCGCTAGAAGAAATCGTTTCTGGAGCCGCCAACGTGCAGGCGATGGTTAACTCAATTGCTACCGCAGCAGAAGAGCAGACTGCCGTGACTAAAGAAATTGCAGCAGATATTACTGCGATCAGCGATATTTCTGAGCGTTCTTTGCAACTGGCAAACAGTAGCTCACAGAATGTAGAAGGCTTGAACTCGAAAGTTGCAGAGTTAGAGCAGTTGGTCGGCAAGTTCAAGCTGAGCTAAGGCCTAACGGGTTTAGTTCCCCACACTTGAAACTGGCTTTCACTGGGATTACGGGTATACTCGTGCGTCCAAAGTGGAGCCAGTTTTAATGTTCGATATCTTACACACCCACACTGATTTTATTGTCATCAGTAAACACCCGAATGTTTCTGTACATAAGGATGATGGCGATACCATGTTACTGCAAGAAGTTGCCAAACAAACCGGCGACGCAAAGCTCTATCTTATCCATCGTCTAGATAAAATGACCTCAGGTATTTTGCTATTGGGTCGAAGTTCTTCTGCAGCCAGTGAACTCTCTCAAATGTTTGCCCAGCGCAGTTTAGAAAAGTACTATCTTGCGATTGGTAGTAAGAAGCCGAAAAAGAAACAAGGGCTGGTGAGTGGAGATATGGAGCGCTCACGCCGCGCTTCGTGGAAGCTGCTTAACTCTCAAACTAATCCTGCTATTACTCAGTTTTTCTCACAGGCCGCAGAGCCGGGGGAGAGATTGTTCTTATGTAAGCCACATACCGGAAAAACGCACCAAATCAGGGTGGCGCTCAAATCTGTTGGTTCAGGGATCGTCGGCGATCCTATTTACAATGCAGGCTCTGAGTCGGATCGTGGTTATCTGCACGCTTTTGCGCTGTGCTTCACTTATCAACATCAAGATTTTGAATTTGTTTGCGACCCAAGAAACCACAGTGTTTTGGGGAGTAAATGGAACACCGATATCACATGCCAAGGTGTCGAGGCTTGGCTTACCCCATGGGAGTTATCATGGCCGAAGATCAACAAGTAATTCCTGCGCCTATGCAGGCTGACAAACTACCAACGTTCTTTGAGCAGCTAAACCTGCAGTTAACTGAGGCGCCAAACGAGGTTCGCCGACTTTTTCATGGTCGTGGTCGTCGTTTTGAAGGTCTAGAGCAGTTAACCTGTGATTGGGTTCAAGGCCAATTAATTGTTGCGATATTCAAGCAAGTGGATGAGTTGTTTATTGAAACGCTTAAGCAGGGCTTAGCAACCTTGTCTGAATCTGATTTGTGGCAACACAAGCAGGGTAAGTCGATTGTTGTTCAGCATCGCTACGCAGACGGTGCACCTTCTGAAGTGGTATTGGGTGAACTAGAAAGCCAGCCTGTCGTGCATGAATCGGGGCTGAAATACCAGCTGAATATTGGTCGTAACCAGAACTTCGGCCTGTTTCTCGATATGCGTTATGGGCGTGACTGGGTAAAAGAGAACTCAAAACACAAGAATGTACTTAACCTATTCGCGTACACGTGTGGATTTTCAGTCGTAGCAATCGCTGGTGGGGCTGATCAAGTGGTCAATGTGGATATGTCGAAAGGCTCGCTGGCGAAAGGTCGCGAAAACCATAAACTTAACGAGCACAACATTAATCAGGTTAAGTTCTTAGGTTACGATATTTTCCGTTCTTGGGGAAAAATCAAAAAGATGGGCCGTTATGATCTTATCGTGATCGATCCGCCATCATTCCAAAAAGGCAGCTTTGCGTTAACCAAAGACTACAAACGTATTTTGCGAAAGCTTCCTGAACTTCTTGCCGAGGGTGGGGAAGTGATCGCGTGTGTTAACTCACCGCAGGTGACGAGCCAGTTCTTGATTGATGGCATGAAGGAAGAAGCGCCGGAGTTAAGCTTTATTGAGCGTTTAGATAACCCGCCAGAATTCGAAGACACGGATCCTGAGGCTTCACTTAAAGTACTTAGATTTAAATAATCTCTTACGACTAAAGCGCCAAATGGCGCTTTTTTTGTAGTTCGCTCTTGATCTCAACTTAACTTGAGGTTTTAAGCTTGGCTTAACAGTTAGTCAGGAGGACAAGATTATGTACAACAATTACATCAAAGAACTAAGCATCAAAACCTACCAAGAAGAGTTGGCCAAAGAGTATGTTCGAGCTCGCGGCAGTCGATTCCATACCCCAAGCTTTAGTGCGGGTGTGGTAGCGTCATTGTTACTCTTTATCGTGTTTTAGTGGCTCATCGTGCAAGGTGTGAAAACCAGAATAAATCCGAGTAAATGTAGTAAACCAACACGCTGCACCAAACACATAGGCGATGATCGCAAAATGTTGCGGGAAAAGGCAGAAAGCGATAAAGCAGCCAATGGTTTCAGTCCCCTCAGTTAAGCCGCTCATGTAATAGAGTGATTTGTGTTTATAGACAGGGTTATCGATACCTCGTTTTCCCGCCATGGTGGCAAAAGCGAGAAAGCTTGAACCCGTGCCAATAAACGAAAAAATCAAGAAGGCGCCGGCAATGGCATTTTGTTCCGGATTGGCGAGCACAAAGCCAAACGGGATCAGCGAGTAGAACAGAAAGTCGAGGCTAATATCTAAGAAGCCGCCTGCATCGGTGATGCCTTGTATCCGTGCAAGCGCGCCATCTAACCCATCACAAACGCGGTTGAGGACGATAAAAACTAAAGCCAGCGTATATTGCTCAGCAATGAGTGATGGAAACGTCATAAAGCCAAGCACAAAGCCAAATATGGTTACTTGATTTGCGCTCACTCCGGTTTTATCAATTAGGGCTGCACATTGGGATAAAGGCCAACGAATAACCTTGATACTAAATCTATCTAGCATGTTACTCCCTCCCAAGGCCAAGTAATACAGCGGCTGTTCGGCGGAATGTCTTCTTCGTCATGCGTAACCATTAAAGTCGGGATATTTTCTCTGGCGAGTTGCTCAATAACCCAATCACGAAACTGCGCCCTCAGGGTTTTGTCGAGTTTACTAAATGGCTCATCAAGAAGTACCGCTTGAGGCTTGGCTAGTAACATACGAGTCAGGCTAATTCGCGCTCGTTGTCCTCCTGAAACTTGGTCGGGAAATACGTCCGCCAACTTGCTCAGCGAAATACTTTTCAATGCATCGTTTGCGTGCTGTTTTCGCTCGGCGCCTTTTATTGACTCAGGTAAAGCAAATACGAGGTTTTCAGCAATGGTCAGGTGCGGAAACAGCAAGTCATCTTGAAAAAGAATACCTACTTGTCTTTTATGGGCCGGCTGCTGGCCAATATTGCGCTCATTGAGCTGAATTGCTCCCGTGAGTGTAAAATCAGCGGCAAGATGACCGGCTATAGCACTAAGCAGTGTTGATTTACCACAACCGCTAGGACCCATGATGGTGACTATTTCTCCGCTATTAATTTCGAGAGAAAAATTGGTAAACAGAGGCTCGCCATCATTTTTACAGACGGTGAGGTTTTCGAGACAAAGACTCATTGGGTAACAATCCCTTTATAGACAACCTACGATGCTTGGCGTGGAAGTGGCCAAGTAAGATAGCAATAGAGAAAAACAGTAGCGGTAACAGTGCTTGCCACAAGGCGTAGATGGCGGTGACTCTGCGATCGAAACCACTTGAAAGCGCAACCGCCTCAGTGGTGATGGTGCTTATTCGGCCAGCCCCTAATACTAGGGTTGGGAGATATTGTGCCAGGCTAACACTGACACCAATTGCCCAAGCGAACAGCACCGCAGGAAGTAATATCGGCAGTTTGATTTTTAGCCACACATGGATAGGAGACTTACCTAAACTAAGTCCCACACGAGTTAAGCCTGAATCGTAGCTCTTCCATGGTCCATCCAGCGAGAGGTAAACATAAGGAAAGATAAAGAACACATGCGCCCAGCAAACCCACAACAGATAAGCGCTACTGTCGATATAGAGCGTGGTTACTTGAATGCCAAATAAAATCGATAGCTGCGGGATCAGCATAGGTATCGCGATCAGATAGTGGGGGAGTGTCCATCGATGACGCAAGCGGTATTCATGAGCAATTACAGCCAGTATCAGCGCCACAGAGGCGCAAATAACGGCAATAGACAGACTTTGGCTAAGAGTACTCAAAATATTGGACCATTCGTACTGCCAAAATCGACCGTTGTATTGACTCGGAAGAAGGTCTGGGAAGCGCCAACGCTGAGCGAAGCTCCATACTACAGTGAGCGGGATCATCAGACCCGTTAATATTACTAAGCCGCCAAATAGCCCTCGGCCAGGCAATTGCACGCCAAAACGGCCTGACGTCTGCCAGCTGCGCCATTGGCAAATCAGTAGCCACTCAACCGCTCTGGCAAAGCCGATAAGTAAGGTCGCGATGATAAATAGCACTACTGCGCCTGCTGATGCTCTCGGCAACAAGGCCAAGTCTGGGTCGTTGAACCATTGCCAGACGAGAACGGCGAATGTCGGCGGGTTTGTCGGGCCAATAATCAGCGCGACATCGACCACAGATAAGCTATAGGCAATCACCGCAAACATTGGAAAACGCATTTTAGACAACCATTGCGGTAACACACATTTCCACCATGTTTGAGCTCGGCTATAGCCTAAAGAAGCACTGACTTGTTCAATGCGCTCAACTTTTAATTGCTGAATAATCGGAATGCTCATTAGCAGTAAAAAAGGGATCTCTTTTAATGTGAGCATAACGATTAGCCCAATTGCGTATGGGTCTTTGATCAGCAGAGCAAGGTCAGACACTGATTGGTCATTAGGGTCATAACCAAATAGATGAAACAGCGAACGTGCACCAATGCCGGTTGGAGAGAAAAGAAACGCGAAGCCAATAGCGAAAGCGACGTGAGGCATAGCGAGTAAAGGCGAGAGCGTCGATTCTATCACTCGCCAAAAACGTTTATTCCAACAAGATTGTAGGATCATGAAGGTGATAAAACAGGCGAGGTAGCTGCTCACAATTGTTGAGTAGAGGGTTAGGGTTATCGATGTGCTAACCCCACTCCAATTGAATACCTGCGTAAATCCATCTAAGCCAATATTGGTTAACCCGACGGGTGGGATATAACCAAATGCTGCCAACCCCACCCCGAGCAATCCCGGGATGGTAGGCAAAATACATATGACAATAAGTAGTAGGTATAACGCAGGCAATATCACAAGCTTAGTTTCCGTAACGCTTTAGCCACTCTTGTTCAAGGGCGCTTTGCCAGCTTGGGTGCGGCTCAGCCACGGCTTTAAATTGCTGGGTATTTTTCGCTGTGCCTGTCAGGTACTGACTATTTAGCACAGATGGATCGCCCCAAATGCTCGTGTCCCCTTTACGCGATTGCGCCTCTGGGCTTAATAGGTAGTTGATGGCAACCTGAGCACCTGCCGTCGCATTGGCATTCCAAGGAATCGCTAAGAAATGGATGTTAGACAACGCGCCTTGGTCCATCGCATAAGCTTGGGTTGATTCTGCTAACTTGCCATTAGCCTGCGCTGAATAGACCGCATTTGGGTTAAAAGTAATCGCGAGGTCGATTTGTCCATCATCAAGTAACTGGATAGATTCAGCCGTGCCCGCTGGGAATTGTTTGCCACCACGCCATGCAACCGTATGGAATTCATCTAGGTATTTCCATAGCGGTGCAGTCACTAGTTGGAAGCTCGCTTCGTCAACTGGTTTCATTAGAGATGCATCGTTGTTGGTTAGCTCAATCAACAAGGCTTTCAAGAAACTGGTGCCATGAAACTCAGGTGGGCGAGGGTAGCTCAAGCGATTCGGAAACGCTTTGGCGTAACTGATAAATTCGCTAAACGAACGCGGCGGGTTGTTGAGGGCCAATTTATCATGAATGAATACCAATTGACCGACACCCCAAGGTGCTTCTAAACCTTCTGTTGGTTCAGAGAAATCAACGTCTACAGGGAGTGACTGATCAACGTATTGCCAGTTTGGCAGTGCTTGCGTGAAAGGGCCAAACAAAAGTTGATTGTCTTTCATCGACTTAAAGTTTTCACCATTGATCCAAACCATATCAACGCTGCCACCACTGTTTTTGCCTGCGGCTTTTTCAGCAATGAGTCTCGCCGTGGTTTCCGCAATGTCAGTAACTTTGACGTGTTTAAGTGTGACATCGTAATTGGCTTTTAGGTTGGCACCTGCCCATTGAATATATTGATTAATTTCTTGACTGCCACCCCATGCGTGAAAATAGACAGTTTGTTCTTTTGCTTCTTCTAGTGTTTGTTGCCACTCTTCACTAGCGTAAGCGCTAATAGAAAGGAGTAAAGTAGAGAGTAGCGTGATCAACCTTGTCATAATAGTCCCTGTTCGTTGAATAGTTGTGACGGTCAGTGTGATAGACCGGAGCAATCCAATTATTCATTCATTATGACTGAAAAAAGTCTGATTTATTAACTATTTGATATGTTTGTTGATGGGTTGTATGAAAATTAGGCCTCAAAAACAAAAAAAGCAGCTCGAGAGCTGCTTTTTTCAAATCAAAGGGAGAACCGATTAGTTCTTCCAGTCATTAAGTTTGAACGTTAGCGTATGAACGTCATTCTTAAGAACCATTGCGTCTTTAGTTAGAGTCATATCACTCCAATCTGACAGAGTTTGAGAGAAAGCTTGTTCAACGTCCATTACGTCGCCGACACACATTTTCATCGTCATACCCATTTTTTCAATGCGGAATTGGTTGTCTTTTAGCTCTGCTTGGCCAAAGAAGTTGTTACAACCAGCGTTACCATTCGCTGTCATTTTTTCACCAACTTCTAGGCGAGGGGCAGTCTGACGGCCTTCAAGAACAATGTCTTTACCATCGATGCTCACAAGCTCCCAGTTGTGGTGCTGTAGATCTTGAGCTGTAATTTGTTTCACATCGTCACCATTGCTTGCACATGCTGTTACAACAAAAGGAAGGGCAATTGCTGCAAGTAACGTTTTTGGACTAAGCTTCATAATAGATCAACTCCAATAAGTAGATAGGTAAGCCTGTTGCTAGGCCTGATGAGAGCAGTATAGATAATAAAACACTGTTTTTGTCAGCTCTAAGTCATAGTTTGGACTAAATCACATATTGGAACTTATTGATAAACATCTACTTATAGTTCACATAAAGTAGATGAGTGGCACATTAATAGGTGAGTCATCTTTTGGAGCAACTAGAGTTTTTCATTGTCCCTAGCCCGTGCGTGGGCGTTTGTACAGTAGACGAAAAAGGCTACTGTCAGGGCTGTATGCGCAAACGCGAGGAGCGCTTCAATTGGCTCAATATGACGCCTGCCCAACAACTACATGTGATTAAGCTTTGCCGCCAACGATATATCCGTAAACACCGCAGATCGCCTGGGGACATAGGTGTAAATGCACCTGATTCAGATCCGCAACAAGACTTGTTTTAGAGTTAACTCCTTGACATTTCAGTATTTATATCCCATACAATAACTATGTCGCATTGTATATTGAGGTGTTATATGGATGTGAGATGTCAACCGGCGAACCCTTGTGTCGGTCTATGCCAAGCTGACAGCAATGGCCTTTGTATTGGCTGCGGAAGAACGCGCCAAGAAAGGTACCGTTGGTATCAGCTATCTGAAGTAGAACAGAGAGAGATACTGACTAGACTTGATAGCGACTCTCTCTCAATCATTGTTGATCCGCGCTAGCTTATTTAGGGCCCCAGTGATCACTGACCCAACCACCGGCGTGTTCATCAAAGTGAGTGCCGGAAAAGCGGTGGTTCAATTCACTTTTTGAGTCATCGTGCCCTTTATCATCCAACAGATGTTGGATATGACTTGCCATGGGATCGCCACCTTTAAGCCGCTGCTGACGAGTGGCGACTTCCTTAATTAACTGCAGACGGTATGAATTGCTAGCACGTTTCATTTGGTGGACCTCCTTGGCTATGACACTAATATGAAAAGTTAGAAGTCTATGTGACCTACGTCAATTGATCTTGGTTAAAAAATGGTCAGAAAATAGTCAGGAAAGAATTCATTTGCGATGGCATTGATTTGTTAGGTTGGGTAGGTGCTTGATTCAACGGCTTTCTTGTTAGTTAAGGCAGCAAAGCTGTTGAAATAAAAAATTCATAGATACTTTGCTGAATACCGAAAAAGTTAACACTCACTGGGTGAGAGCGCAGATACAAAAAGGCCCCGCATTGCGAGACCTTAGTATTGGAGACTTAAACCAAGTATTACTTAGCAAAGTTTACAATAGGGAAGCATGGCAGAAAGCCATTGTCAGCACAGTTGATAAGGCCAACCTGCACACCTTCAATTTTGGCTGTTTTGTTGAAGAAGCCAACTTGAACGGTTGATTCACTTGAAAGGTTAACTGCACCTACATCCACCATAGTGTTACCTTCTGAGTAGTTCACAAAGCTGACGTTTGCGCCTTTCACATCGTTTGTCACGTTTACCGCGCCTAGGTTAACCCCTGTGGTTTGGCCTTCGTTCCAGTTGAATAGGCCGAGCGACGCACCGGTCATTTCTTGATTGATTTTTGATGCACCAAGGAAAAGACCAAAGTTAACACCTGTTGTCACGTCTGATTCTGACATGCCAACAATCGCAAAATCGACACCTTTTAACGTATTCACTTTACCGTGTAGGGCTGCAAGACGAACACCGCCTACCGCTGAGTTATCAGGTGCGTTGAAATTATTAATAGAAGAAAACATAACCGGCGTTGAAGCAACAGCGACTGAAGATGCGAAGGCTGTTGCAATAGCCACTGCAGTAAGAATTTTTTTCATAGTTATAGCTCCGAGGATTTTTCCGTTTACCCGTTTGAGAGTCATTACTCACCCATAGGCAGAGACATTGCAATTATAGTCAAGGTCTTAGATATGGGTGATGGTTTTATCATATGCCGACTTGTAAGGTAGAGCAAGTCGTTGTCTCGGGGTGGGGGAATAAAAAAACCTCGCATAGCGAGGCTTTGAATAATGTGAAGGTAAAACGATTAGTTTGCTGAATTGGTGCAGCGCTCGTGCGTGATCAATTCATCCGCCATTAGTTGGCCGCGGCTATTACGAATCTTAATTCGATAGCTTAACCCAACTTCAAGGTTATTCTTTGTCGCTGGGTTGGTGCAATAGGTGTGAACGCTTTGCTTTAGCACTTGCGCTGTTGGCTTCGCACCTGGAGCGTCTTGGTTGTACACCATCATCATCTCAATGGTCGTCCCCTTAGCGCTTGCTCTCATGATAGAAAGCGGCCCGTGTTCCAAAGGTAACTCTGATGCCAGCAGGTTTGCTCGACTGTCGGCGAGCATTTCAAGGTGTCTTTGCTTCTCTGCGGTTGCAGATGAACAGCCAGCTAGAATGCCAGCAAGAGTCAGCAAAATAAGCGATTTTACTCGTATCATAGTGATTAAAATACTTTCTTAAATGGTTTAACGATGACTTTTTCGTAAACACCCGCTTCAATATATGGGTCG
The DNA here is from genome assembly GCF_043642085.1 of Vibrio hepatarius. Classification (GTDB taxonomy): domain Bacteria; phylum Pseudomonadota; class Gammaproteobacteria; order Enterobacterales; family Vibrionaceae; genus Vibrio; species Vibrio hepatarius_C. The sequence continues at coordinate 74,434 of NZ_JBHZSA010000013.1, forward strand.
GCATCGGCCCAAGTTTGCGCTTGTTCAAGAGAGTCAAACTCAGCAATAACCGTAGAGCCAGTAAAGCCAGCTTCTCCCGGGTTATCTGAGTCGATAGCAGGCATTGGTCCAGCGGTTAACAGTCGTCCCTCATTTTGCAGTGCTTGCAGACGCTCTAAGTGTGCAGGGCGAACGCTTAGGCGCTTTTCTAATGAGTTTTCAACGTCTTGTGAAAAGATGACGTACCACATGTTCAGATGTCCTTATATGAAGAATGTAACAGAGTTCAATTACTCTACCTGAAATCAAGCTAATTTAAAGCCTTGAAATAGACATAATTAGACTTCTGCCATTGCTTACTTGATTGGACGAGGTTTACCGTCAGAATCAATCGCAACGTAATTGAAAGTGGCATCACAGACCATAAAGCGGTCTTCTAAGCCATGTTCTTTCACGGGCTTAACCCAAACCTCTAGATCAATACTCATTGATGTACGACCGATGCGGGTACATTCGCCATAGCAACATACAACATCACCCACACGTACTGGCTTTTTAAAGGTAATGCTTGAAACAGACACAGTAACGATACGACCGGAAGAAATTTCTTTGGCCAGTATACCGCCAGCTAAATCGAGTTGTGACATGATCCATCCGCCGAAGATATCGCCATTAGCGTTAGTATCAGCGGGCATTGCGAGAGTTCTTAGAAGAAGTTGGCCTTTAGGTGTATTCATTGCGTGGCTCTTTGTGACATCCGGTACAAACAAAACAGCGACCAAAGAGGTCGCTGGAAAAAGGGCATTGTAGCAAAACAGGCGCGCTATTCGCTAGGGCTTGCCTTATTGTCATCTTTTGGCAGGTACTTATAGATGTAAATACCCGTCAATAGAGTGAAACCGAACGTAGCGGCGAGCAAACCAAACACTTTGAAGTTAACCCAGACATCAAGTGGGAGCTGGAAGGCGACGTAAATATTAAGGCCCGCACACAATGAGAAGAAAATCACCCAAGCCCAAGTTATTTTGGCCCAGACACGCTCTGGTAGACTCATTTCTTTACCCAGCATTCCTTTTATTGCCGACTTACCCATTAGATGGCTTATCGCGAGGCCAAATGCGAATAGAGTGTAGATAATGGTGACTTTCCATTTAATGAAGTTGTCATCGTGCAGGAATATCGTCATACCACCAAAAATGGCTACCATTAGAAAAGTGATAAGTTGCATCTTTTCGACTTTTTTATAGATGACATAGGTGATAGCGATTTGGATCGCAGACGCAATGATCAGTGCACCGGTTGCGACATAGATATCTTGCAGCTTGTATAAGGCAAAAAAGATAATCAGAGGGATAAAGTCAAGCAGTTGTTTCATTGCGTTAATTTTTATGAGACGAAATTGCGCTCAGTCTAACGAAATATGCGTCATTGACAAAGCGCTTCACGTAACTCTAACAATACTCTAGGAACTTGACGTTAAATAACGTGCTTTAAATCCTCCAAGTATCCCTCACTACGTAGGCTATCAACAGTAAATCTGAGTTCGTCATCGCTCATGGCAAAACAACAGGATTTACCCGTCATGCCATTTAAATATTCGTGATATTCCAACTCGGTAAAATGGCCAATGCGGTCGACGAGTAGACTCTTAATTCCATGGTGAATGAGTCGGTAGTAGGTATGACGTTGAACTTCCATAATGTACCCCTTAACGTCTGGCAGTGTCGAAACTTTGCCGTATTACTTCTTGCCTTGTTAAAAAGCATATTCAATGCCATTTACGATCAGCTGGGGTTAAGTGGATGAATTTAAGCGGATAAAGGTGAACAATCTAGAGTAAGGAAATTGACGATCCTTGCCACAGGGCGGTAATTTGAACGCTAAAATCGATTGAGAGGCAATTTGCGACTCAATTCGACATGCAATTATTATCGAGTCATTCTGCCACTTGCTTAAGAATGGCACATACCCAATAGGGGTATTTTGTTTCTCTTTCTACATCAACAGCTTAATTGTAAAAGTTAATGGATTTAGTTTTTGCTACTGAGTTAAGTGTTACTAATGGCTTAATCTTCTGATATTTAAAGGGTATTTACTCAGAAATTTTAGATAATACTGTTGTAAATAGCATCTATGTTGTTGTTTTAAGTGGTTAAACTCTGCTCTTTTAATAAAAAAGTTGGCGAAAATCATAAGCTTGGCATACACTTTCCAAAGTAAAGCCGATATGTTGTTGATTGGCTTGGCGAAATGTTTAGGCGCCGCCTATTGGTGGCAATGTTTAACACAGCTTTGAGGAAAGTTTTATGGCGCTCACAAAGGCCGATTTGGCTGAGAACCTGTTTGAGAAGCTTGGATACAGTAAACGGGATGCCAAGGAAACGGTTGAGGCGTTTTTCGAAGAGATTCGTAAGGCACTTGAAAGTGGCGAACAGGTAAAACTGTCTGGTTTTGGGAATTTTGATCTGCGTGATAAGAATGAACGACCAGGTCGAAACCCGAAGACAGGTGAAGACATTCCAATCAGTGCACGTCGCGTAGTGACCTTCCGTCCTGGGCAAAAACTAAAAGCCCGTGTCGAAAACATTAAGATCGATGACTAAGCCTGGTTTCCGATGTTGGTAAGTCGCGATGTTGCTTGCTAGCGCATATGTGATGAACACGGTGATACCCTGATAAAAAAACACCCCAGCTCAGGCTAGGGTGTTTTAGTATTTAGCGTTTGATAACGAATTAATCGCGCTTCCACAATGCGTGACAGAACTTATGCTCTGGGTCACGGCTGATCAGCAGTCTCGCAAACACGTCATCAAGGACGTCATTTTCTTCGTTCACTAGACCAACACGCACTTCAGCATAGATTTCTTTGTCTACTTCGAAGCCAACATGTCCAACCCAGTCATCACCAGTTTCTACAAGCTCGGCTGCACCGCGCTCATCGAACTGCGCAGTGAACAAAATCACGTCTGCAGGCTCAAGATTATCAGGCGCCATTTCTAGAAAGATATCGTAAGCGGTATCAATCGCGTCGTCGTATGACATTAACTCAGTCATCACTATGCGCGGCTCATGTATTTGCGTTCAGTCGTGTTGATCACGATGCGGTCGCCAGTAGCGATGTACTCAGGTACTTGCACCGTTAGACCTGTTGAGAAACGAGCAGGTTTAGTACGCGCTGAAGCAGAAGCACCTTTGATTGATGGGTCTGTTTCTTCGATAACTAGCTCTACTGTCGCTGGTAGTTCAATGCCTACTGCGCTGCCGTTAACAAGAATGATGTGAAGACCTTTGATTTCTTCAGTGATGAACTGAAGATCTTCTTCGATTTCGTCTTTCTTGAACGTGTATTGAGTGTAATCTTCGTTATCCATGAAGATGTACTCGTCGCCATCAACGTAAGAGAAAGAAGATGCGCGCTTGAACATATCTACTGTTTCAAGCACATCGTCAGATTTGTAGCGTTCATCAACGCGAGCACCTGTATTTAGGTCAGTACAACGCAGTTTGTAAATTTTTGCGCCGCCACGACCACCAGGAGTGGTTACTTCGATGTCTTTGATTAGTAGTGTTTTACCATTAGATTCGATAGCAAAACCTTTTTTAAGCTCACTTGCCTTTGGCATGAACATTTTCCTTCGTGTGTTAGGTAGTAGCGGCATTATATACCGAGCTAATTAAGGAAGGAATATCTTGATTCATCTATCGCTGTAGGCGAACATAAGAGACAGTCCGTTCATTTTTTTGTTCATAATCAGATGCATCTTACCACGATTGATCCTAACCAAGCCTTTCAGCCTAATTACCAACCAGCAATTGATGATCTCGTGAGCTATCTGAAAAATGGCTTAGGCGAAAATCTGCATAGCCTGTATTTGTATGGCAGTGTGGCGCGTAAGACGGCTAGACCAGGCCATTCCAACATTGATGTTATTGTGGTGACGCACCGCAGCTTTGGCGATATGCGTACCACGCTCTTTAACTCGATCAAATGGCGTTTTCAAAAAACCTATCCATTCGTAACGGAAGTCTCATTTAAAACGGCGCTGGTGGATGATGTGGCGAGCCTTGAAGGTATCCTTTCGTGGGGATTCTTACTTCGTCATTGCTCTGTGTGTGTTCACGGGGAAGATCTTTCAGAATGTTTTGGTGATTATGAGCCGAGCTGGGAGATTGCCAAACATTGGAATATGGACGTTGAGGATTGGGTCGCGGTCTACCGTAATCGCATCGCAAGAACTGACAAAGATGAAGACCAAGTGAAGGCGCAAAAGATCATTGCTAAGAAACTGCTGCGAGCGAGTTACTCACTAGTGATGTACAAAGATAAACAGTGGTTTGATGATCCGATAGAGTGCGGCAAGCAATTCCTCACTTACTACCCAGAGAAGAAGATCGAAATTGAACGTTTAGGAATCTTGTTGTCTGGGCGAGTCATTGCCAAGCGTTCGGTGATTGGCATCCTAGATAGCTTTGGTGATTGGTTGGTCAAGCAATACAAAAAAACGGAATTTAGGATAGGTTAACAGTTTATTGAGAAACTCCTCACTATCTTATTAATTGTGCTAACTTTTATAGGTATACCCATCCAGAGGTTAGTATGCACGAAGGGACTGATAGTCGCCATTTAATTGGTATCTCGAACCGATCTATTGTTCATCGGCTTTTTGTTCCTTCGCTGCAAGCGATTCGAGAAGGAATGGTGTGGCTGATTCCATGTCTAATGCTATCTTCTTTCGCTCTTTTTTTTGCCAGTATTGGTGAATTTTTTTTGGATAGCCGTGAAGCGTGGATTACTCATCTCTACAGCTTACACGATGCCATCGCTCAGTTTTTCCCATTTCTAATGACAGCCACCATTTCCTACATCCTCGCGATGCAGTGGCGTTTACCTCGTCCACCTACGGCGCTGTTGATGATCACCTTTCTTGTGATTATTGAAGGGGTTTTGCCTGAAGGCAGTACATTGCTTACGTTCCATATAATCTTAGCCATCATCACGCCTCTTTATGCGGTTCCTCTGCTTGCTTACCTGCTTCGTTTTGACTTCCTCAAGCTGACCGAGACGGAATCTGCGGGTCAAATCGTCAAAGAATCCCTCAATATGGTCATTCCGGCGTTCATCACGTCCTTATTGGTCTTGGCAATTAACTATACCTTTGTCATGAGCTTATCGAACATTGCCTTGTCATCGATATTTGCCACCGATTATGCGAATGAACCGACTCTGTTTGGGGTGATATTTGCCACCCTTAATTCTGTGCTGTGGTTTATGGGTATTCATGGTTATTACGCACTACTCCCGCTGGTTGAGTTTTTGCAAGAGGCGAGTAACCTTAACTATTCGACGGTGTTGGCGGGTGGTGAAGCCCATTACCCAATGAATCTATCTTTCATGGGCGCTTTTGTCTTTATTGGCGGTAGTGGGGCAACCTTATCACTGGTCATCGCGTTGTTGGTTTTTTCCAAGCAGCGCAGTCTAAAATTGATCGCCCTCGCCAGTATTCCAATTGGGGTGCTCAATATTAATGAAATCTTACTGTTTGGCTTGCCGATCATTTTCAATCCACGACTCTTCTTTCCATTTCTTTTAGCACCGGTTATCAATGTTGTTGTCAGTATGCTGGCGGTGTCGAGCGGTTTGGTGGCCACGCCATCAGTTTCGGTGCCGTTTAATAGTCCGATATTTATCAATGCTTGGATGGCGACCCAAGGGGATTGGGCTGCAGTAGGGCTTCAGTTACTCAACATCGTTATAGGTATTGCGATTTATCTGCCAGCAGTGAAAGTGCTCAATCAAAGTAAGAGTCAGAAGAGAATTGCACTGCCCATTTTTGATACCTCCTATGCACGGCGTGAAGAAGAGGCGAGAACTCTCATGGACGACCCGATTGCACAAGCGATCGAGCATGAGAAAAGTACGATGTTAATTGAGCATGAACTTGAACAGCTCAGTTCACGTGATTTCTGCATTGAATATCAACCACAAGTATCAGCAAATGGCGCAGAAACCGTTGGTTGTGAAGCTTTGATTCGTTCGGTTGATAAACACGGGAGACTCCAATACCCCGTCGCATTTATCCCTTGGTTAGAGCAGGCGGGACTAATGAAAGATGTTGACCTTTGGGTATTTCGACAGGTGATAAAAGACATTAAGCAGATGCACAAAGCGGGGGTGTTAGTGCCGGTCAGTGTGAATATTACGCCGCAGACACTTGTTGACCCAGAATACATTAGCCAGTTAGAAAAAATTATCCACTCTTACGCACAATATATTCATATTGAAATTACGGAAGAGTCGTTACTTGAAGATGAGCAAGCGCTCGCCATTGCGTTTAATCGCTTGCATAAGCTAGGGGCTAAGATTCACATTGATGATTTTGGTACCGGCTATTCGTCGCTCAGTTATCTCAACAAGTTTGAGCTTGATTATCTAAAGATCGATCGCTCGTTTGTTTTAGCGCTAGACACACCAAAAGGTAAAAAGGTGTTCGGCAGTATCGTGTCGATTGCCAAACAATTGGATCTGAAAGTGATTGTTGAAGGTGTAGAGACCACCGAACAGCTTGCACATATTCCCAATGATTCGGATATTTCAGTTCAAGGTTGGCTTTATGCTAAATCTTTAACTTTGAGCCGCTTTATTGATTACGCATCAAAATAATCCAAGTTGAGGTTCACTTAGTGACGCGAAGTCGATACCGATAAAAGGCAAAATAGCCTCAGCAACCGGTTTAAGCTGCTTATCAATGTAGTGCTGATAATCAATCGGGTTTTGCTGATACTCTTTTGGCTCAGGCCCACCTAGGGTAATAACATACTCAATACGGCCCTTGTTTTGATACTGCAACGGTCTACCAAGCTGGGTATTTATTTCATCTGCCATTCGCGCGGCACGCACTTGGGGCGGCACATTTTTCTGATACTCATGTAACTTGCGACGCAGTCGTTTTTGGTAGGTGAGCTTACCATCGTGCTCGCCAGCTTTGGTTTGCTCGACAAAGGTACGCACATAGTCGCTTGGGTTTTCTCCTTTGAAGACCATAGAGTAGAGTGACTGTTGAAACTCTTGCGCAAGGGGTGTCCAGTCTGTGCGGGCACTTTCCAGACCTTTGAAGATAATCCGTTCATTGTCGCGTTCACCAATCAGCCCGGCATAGCGCTTTTTCGACCCTGTCTCTTGGCCGCGGATGGTCGGCATCAAGAATTTGCGGTAGTGGGTTTCGTATTCAAGCTCAAGTATTGAATTGAGGCTGTATTCTTCACTCAGATGCTTGGTCCACCACGCGTTAATATAAGCAACCAGTTCATTGCCTATCTCATCCGCTTGTTGTTGCGAGTATTCGCCATTTAACGATACAAAGGTGGAGTCGGTATCGCCGTATATCACTTGATAGCCTTTTTCCTCAATCAGCAGTTTGGTCTGCTTCATGATCTCATGACCGCGCATAGTAATACTCGAGGCGAGGCGTGTATCGAAGAAGCGACAGCCAGACGAACCTAGTACGCCATAGAAAGAGTTCATGATGATCTTAATCGCCTGAGAGAACGCCTTTTCATTGTTCTTTTTCGCCACATCACGAGCAGCCCACAGATGTTCGATCATCTCAGGTAAAAAATGGCGTGAACGGTGGAATTGGCCGCCACGAAAGCCGGGTACTGCTTGGGTATCTTTTTTACCAATATCGAGCTGCAACCCTTCAATTAGCCCCATTGGATCGATCAAAAAGCTGCGGATGATAGATGGATAAAGGCTCTTGAAATCGAGCACTAATACCGAGTCATAAAGATCAGGAATCGAGTCCATCACGTAGCCGCCCGGGCTGGCAATCCAATTCTCAGGATGTAGGTTAGGGGCAACATAGCCTGCGCGATGGATCTGAGGAAGGTACAAGTTAGTGAAGGCGGCGACCGAGCCACCAACGCGATCCAGCTCAACGCCAGTCAGTTTTGACCGTTCAATGGCAAATTCTAATAGGTGGGTATGGGCGAATATCTTGTTGACCAGCACACAGTCTTGCAAGTTGTATTTGGCTAGCGAAGGTTTATCGGAGCGAAACATCTGATTGATCTCATCCATGCGGTCATGGACGTTGTGGATCTGTTTGCCTTCACCAAGGAGCTCTTGCGATACCGACTCTAACGACCAACTACGGAAGTGATAGGTCGCGGTTTTAAGGGTATCAATACCGTCCATCACCACACGGCCAGGGATCGAGATAAATGCTTGTTGGGTCGTATTAGACGTTCGGAAATAGCTGTTTTGCTGGCCGCGACCAATCGCCAACTTGACCTTGTTCCAATCGGCTCGTTTGTGGAGCAATCTAAAGTCGAAATCGATCACATTCCAGCCGATGATGACATCAGGGTCAAACTGTTGGAACCATTGAACCATCGCCAGCAGCAAGGCTTTTTCATCCGCTACCCATTCAATTGGCGTTTCAGACTCTTGTGGCGAACCAATCATGATCACGCGGCTATCCATGGGGCTATTGAGGCCGATAGAGTAAAGGATGCCTTTCTCGGAACACTCAATATCCAGTGAGACGACTTTCAGGCTTGGCGTATAGTCACCTTGGCGGCATTTCACATCGCTATAGCGCGTAAAGTGGGTTCTGTTTTGCTCGTTGCCAGTAAATTCAACACTGCCTTTGATAAAACGCTCCATCAAATAGCGGTCGGCAAGGCGAATGTCATCCTCAAGCACGGTAATATCTTGCTGTTTAAGTAATTGACTCAATTGTTGCGATTGCTTACTTAACTGACAGTAGCAGGCGGCAAGCGATTCTAAAGCGAAACTTTTAAGTGGTAGGAGTTTCCACAGGGCGTTAATTCCATGCTGCTTAGCGATGCCTTCTGCGTTTGATAAGTCTGCTTGATGGATAAAAAAGACTGACTTTTCACCATGAATAAGCAGTTGCGCAGGCCCATTAGGGGTCGATAGCCAAAGATCAATTTGCGTCTGACCATTGATGTCGCGAGCTTGGCGAGTGAGTAAGAAACCGTTTTGAATAACCATGATACTGACGATAAGTGAGGTGATGCGGAGCCTGACCCGCAGCGATAGATTACCACATGTGAAGCCACATAAATAGAACCCCTCAGCATACTGAATTTTATAGACGCTGATTGAATAAGCGCCAGTAAACTACCTATAACTCATTGATTAATAGGTTAATTGCTACAGGAGCTGCAGATATGAAAATAAGTACTTGCTAATCTTTCCATTTCAGCACATATTCAGACTAAGTAAATTTTGTGTTTTAGGTTAAACTAAACATCTATGATGTTACTCACAATTTGTGGGTACATAGCGAATGTAAAAGTGTGGAGATACAAGTTTGATAAATGTTTTCCTTGTAGATGATCACGAGCTGGTTCGCACAGGGATACGACGTATTATTGAAGACGTCCGTGGAATGAACGTAGCAGGGGAAGCTGAAAGCGGTGAAGAAGCAGTAAAATGGTGTCGTAGCAATCATGCTGACGTCGTTTTAATGGATATGAATATGCCGGGTATTGGTGGTCTTGAAGCAACCAAGAAGATCCTGCGTTTTAATCCTGATGTGAAAATCATCGTTTTAACTGTTCATACGGAAAATCCGTTTCCAACGAAAGTGATGCAAGCAGGAGCCGCAGGCTACCTAACAAAAGGCGCTGGTCCAGATGAAATGGTCAACGCAATTCGCATGGTGAATAGTGGACAACGCTATATTTCACCTGAAATCGCTCAGCAGATGGCATTAAGTCAAATCTCTCCGGCATCGGAAAACCCGTTCGCTGATTTGTCTGAGCGTGAATTGCAAATCATGATGATGATTACCAAGGGCCAGAAAGTCACTGATATTTCGGAGCAGCTAAATCTTAGCCCGAAAACAGTGAACAGTTACCGCTACCGATTATTCAATAAACTGGATATTAGTGGTGATGTCGAATTGACTCACTTGGCTATTCGCCATGGCATGATTGATACCGAAACCTTATAAGGCATCATTATCATTGCAACTCTATTCAGCCAATTCACGGAGTTGGTATGAGCCAATTTGATTCGGCTTCTTTTCTAAAAACCGTGACTAACCAGCCTGGCGTTTATCGTATGTATAACGCCGAGGCTGTTGTTATTTATGTCGGTAAAGCAAAAGATCTCAAAAAACGCCTTTCTAGCTATTTTCGCGTCAAAGTCGATAGCGAGAAAACGCGCGCGTTAGTCAGAAACATCGATAAGATTGATGTCACAGTCACCCATACTGAGACAGAAGCGCTCATTCTAGAACACAACTACATCAAGCAGTATCTGCCGAAATACAACGTATTGCTGCGTGACGATAAGTCCTATCCTTATATTTTCGTCAGTGGACACAAGCATCCACGACTTTCTATGCACCGCGGGGCAAAAAAGCGCAAAGGTGAGTATTTTGGTCCTTATCCTGACTCGGGTGCGGTAAGAGAAACACTCCATTTGCTGCAAAAAATCTTTCCCGTCAGACAGTGTGAAGATACGGTCTACAGCAATCGAACGCGTCCATGTTTGATGTATCAAATTGGCCGCTGCGCTGCGCCTTGTGTCAGTAGCGTCATTTCCGAACAAGAGTATGCAGAGCTGGTCGATATGGTTCGACTTTTCTTGCAGGGCAAAGATCAGCAAGTGCTGAGCACCTTGGTTGAGAAAATGGAGCAAGCGAGCCAGTCATTGCGTTTTGAACAAGCCGCTAAGTTCCGTGATCAAATTCAGGCTATTCGCCGAGTGCAAGAGCAGCAGTTTGTTTCGGAAGACTCAATGGACGATATGGACGTATTAGGTTTTGCGCAAGAAAACGGCATAGCTTGTATTCATATCTTGATGATTCGCCAGGGCAAAGTACTTGGCAGCCGCAGTCATTTCCCTAAGATCCCAAACAGTACTACTTCGCAAGAGGTGTTTTACTCCTTCTTGAGCCAATACTATCTCAGCCACAATGAGGCGCGCACGGTTCCGACCCGAATCATTCTCAATAGCGGGCTGGTGGATGAAACCAAATCACTGGAAGAAGCCTTGTCTGAGATTGCTGGGCGTCGCGTGCAGTTTCATGTCAATCCGACTGGAACTCGCGGTCGATACCTCAAGTTGTCTAATACCAACGCTCTTACGGCGATCACAACCAAGATCAACCATAAGATGACGATTTCTCAGCGCTTTAAAGAGTTGAGAGAGCTGTTGGACATGGAAAGTATTACGCGTATGGAGTGTTTTGATATTTCCCATACCATGGGGGAGAGCACCATTGCATCGTGCGTAGTGTTTAACCAAGAAGGGCCGGTGAAGCAGGAATATCGTCGATACAATATCTCGGGAATTACCGGTGGTGATGATTACGCGGCTATGGGACAAGCATTAGAGCGCCGTTATTCTAAGCAACTTGAAGTGGAAAAAATACCCGATATTGTTTTTATCGATGGTGGTAAAGGGCAACTTAATCGAGCTCATGAAATCATCTCCCAATATTGGGGAGATTGGCCAAAACGCCCGCATTTGATCGGCATTGCAAAGGGTGTAACACGTAAACCGGGTTTGGAAACTTTGATTACCGTCGAAGGAGACGAATTTAATTTGCCAAGTGACGCTCCAGCGCTTCACCTGATGCAACATATTCGTGATGAGAGTCATAACCATGCTATTGCAGGGCATAGGGCTAAACGTGGAAAAACGAGAAGAACCAGTGCTTTAGAGGGTATAGAGGGGGTAGGGCCAAAGCGCAGGCAAGCACTCCTAAAATATATGGGTGGCTTGCAAGAATTAAAGCGAGCAAGTGTAGAAGAAATCGCCAAAGTGCCAGGAATTAGTTTTTCTTTAGCAGAAAACATCTATCAAGCATTGAAACAATAATAAAAATCCCGCACCATAAGGGCCCTGTTTGAAGTACCAAATAGAGCAATACGCAAACAAAAAGAGCCTTAATAAAATATGCGTTTAAATATCCCCAATATACTGTCTTTGTTGCGACTATTCTTGATACCAGTCTTTGTCGTTGTTTTTTATCTTCCTTATAGCTGGTCTCCTTTTGCCGCAGCAATGGTCTTCTGGGTTGCAGGCTTTACAGATTGGCTAGATGGCATGTTGGCTCGTAAGTTGGGTCAAACCTCCCGTTTTGGCGCGTTTATTGACCCTGTAGCAGATAAAGTCTTAGTCGCCACTGCGCTGATTTTGATTACTGAGCACTACCACAGCATTTGGGTAACTATCCCAGCAGTCACCATGATCGCGCGTGAAATCATCATTTCAGCCTTAAGAGAGTGGATGGCTGAGATAGGTAAACGTGCGAGTGTTGCTGTTTCTTGGGTAGGCAAAGTGAAGACAGTCAGTCAAATGTTTGCGCTTTGGGTTCTGATCTGGCGTTATGACGACTGGATGATTTGGGTTGGTTATGCGGCGTTGTATATTGCGACGATTTTGACGTACTGGTCTATGGCGCAATATTTAATGGCTGCCAAAGACGATTTGCTCGACGAAGAACATCATTAAAAAAAAGCGGACGACAGTCCGCTTTTTTTATCTCAATAACCAAATAGTTCACTTAAGTCAGCAGTTTTCAACTGTTATTTGCTAGAAAACTCATCTATTTGAGCGATTTTGAACGTTAAATAGACAAACGATTCAAAAAACAAAAAAATAGTATTGACTCATTAGTTCGAATCCGTAGAATGCATTCCGTACCCAAGAGGAATACAGCGAATAGCGGTTCTGATTGGTGTTGTGAAGGCGTGTTGGCAGAGTGGCTATGCAGCGGATTGCAAATCCGTGGACCTCGGTTCGACTCCGGGACGCGCCTCCATTTGCGACACTAGCTCAGTTGGTAGAGCGCAACCTTGCCAAGGTTGAGGTCACGAGTTCGAACCTCGTGTGTCGCTCCA
>NZ_JBHZSA010000014.1:0-83496 GCF_043642085.1 Vibrio hepatarius
GGCCTGCCGCCAGCGTTCAATCTGAGCCATGATCAAACTCTTCAATTTAAGATTTTGTTCGGCTCAATGAATACTGAACATTACATAAAGTAATGTTTGAATTGACTGTGCTGAGTCTTACGACTCGTTGGTCACTTCGTTTCATTGAAACCTAATTTGAAGCCCAAGCTTCTAATTGGATTATCATCAACGAGCGCCCACACAGATTGATAGGTTTATATTGTTAAAGAGCTTTTCGATTTGAGCTCTGCTCAAATCGGACGGCCATTTTAGCGAGTTAAAGTTTAGTGTCAACCACTTTTTTCAAACTTATTTCAAAGCGTTTCCGCTTGGCTAATTGACCTTGCTAACTGGGCTCTCGTTTCTTTCGAAGCGTTCCCGTGTCAGCGAGGTGGCATTATAGAGATTGCGATCACATTGGCAAGCCCTTTTTCACGTTTTTTCTTACTTTTTTGTTGTTCGGACAAATTTGCATCAAAAGCATTCAAAAGAGCACGTTATTTCTACAGTTCTTTAAACTTATCAGCAAAAAGAGCCACTTTTTCCCAATTGGTATACTCCACCTCTTTGGACGTATCCGTTTCCCCGCCAGTCATCGACATAATAAATTTAATCATGGTTCTATCAAACCAGCTATAACGTGGGTAATAGAGAGCGCCAGCAAATACTCCAATTAATTTGGGTTGCCACGGAGACTTGTTAAGGAACGTCTTTATATAAGCACTGCCTTCAGGAGTATCTTTACCCTGCTCTTCTTTACGCGCGGTAAGATTAACGCAAAAGAACGCCACCTTATTACCTTCTAGCTGAGACTGGTTCTTGGCAATAAACTGGTAGAGCTTTTTATTTAGGTGACCATAACGAATCGATGCACCGATAAGAACCTTCTCGTAATGGGAGAAGTCAATGTCAGTTGCTGTGTGCAGATCCACAACTTCACATTCAAACTCTGTAAGTAGCTCTTCTATATAATGTAGAATTTTTTTGGTCTGACCTTCACGGCTAGAGTATAAAAATAGTGCTTTCGCCACGTAATCTCCTTAGCTACGCCAAAACGTCGGCGTAAGTAATATTAATAAGGTAAATATTTCTAGTCGACCAAACAGCATTGAAACGATCAGCACCCACTTGGCTTTATCGTTAACATCACCAAAGTGCAGAGCAACCTCACCTAATCCGGGACCTAAATTATTTAAAGTAGCCGCTACCGCTGAAAAGGCGCTTAGCTCATCCATCCCCGTGGCGATAAGTCCTAACATACAAACGACAAACACTAAGGCGTAAGCAGAGAAAAACCCCCATACCGCATCGACCACACGTTGCGACAGGGCGCTACCGCCAACTTTAATAGTGTAAACCGCTCTCGGGTGAACTAAGCGCTTCAACTCACGCACACCTTGCAATGTAAGTAGCAGGATACGAATCACCTTCATACCACCACCAGTTGAACCAGCACAACCACCGATAAACGATGAGAAAAGCAATAGCACAGGTAAAAATAAAGGCCACTCAGAAAAACCAGTGGTCGTAAAGCCCGCTGTTGTTGAGATTGATACAGTTTGGAATAGCGCTTGGTCGAAAGCCTCGTAAACCGTGTCATATGAGTGATGATTAAGAAGGATTAAGAAACAAACCACAAACAGCAGTGCTTGAATAAATACGAATGCGCGAAACTCTGGATCTTTCCAGTAATATTTAGGGTGGACACCGCCAGAAGCGAAGGCGGCAAAGTGAAGTGAGTAGTTACATGCTGATATCAGCAAGAACACCACGGTAATCATATTAATAGCGTAACTATCAAAATAACCAATACTGGCGTCATGAGTTGAAAAGCCACCTATCGCAATAGTAGAAAAACTATGCCCGATGGCATCAAATGGCGACATGCCCGCTAACCAAAAGGCTACCGCACAAGCAATTGTTAGACTTAAATAGATGTACCACAGCGCTTTTGCTGTTTCGGCAATCCTTGGTGTCATCTTCGAATCTTTAACCGGCCCCGGAATTTCAGCGCGATAGAGCTGCATGCCACCGATACCAAGCACAGGTAAAATAGCCACGGCGAGAACGATGATCCCCATACCACCAAACCACTGAAGAAACTGACGATAGAATAAAATCGCCTTTGGCAGATCATCGAGCCCAACAATCACTGTCGCACCAGTAGTGGTTAATGCAGAGAAAGATTCAAAAAAGGCATCAGTGACAGAGACATTGGGATTGTCAGCGATGAGAAATGGCAACGAGCCTGCGCTACCCAATACGGTCCAAAATAGCACCACAATCAAAAAGCCATCACGCGCTTTTAACTCTTGCTTGTGTCGACGGTTGGGAAACCAGCACACTACACCACAGAAAAGTAATACGAAGAAAGTCGTAACAAAAGGTACACCTGCACCATCTCTATAGATCAACGCCACCAATGCAGGAGCGAGCATAGAGATACTGAATAAGGCTAGTAGTAGCCCTACAATGCGAATAATAGAACGAAACTGCATGAATAGATGATGTGTGAAGCGTAGCTTCCGACTTCCTGATTATCTTTATTTTTTATCCAAAGCGGTAATAATTACCTTGGCGCCACTTTTATTGATGATTGTTTGAGAAAAGTCATTCACTTGACGCATTTCTATTTCAACCACCATTTTTACCCGTTCACTATATTCAGCACTGACTTCTACAGCACCAAATTGCGGGCATAGGGACTGAACAATAGGCACAAACCCATAGTCTAACTCCAGCAGTAGATTTGTGGTTATTTTTTTCTCAATAGTTTGAAGCGTCTTTAATGCTTGCTGTACACCACCACCATATGCTTTAACCAAACCGCCTGTACCAAGCTTAATTCCACCAGAGTAGCGAGTAACTACCGCTGTGATCTCGCCGACCCCGGAGCCAGAAAGCTGTGCCAAAATAGGCTTTCCCGCCGTACCTGAAGGCTCACCATCATCGCTGAACCCCCATTTCATTGAGTCTTCAGGCCGGCCAGCAACAAAACCCCAGCAATTATGCCTTGCATCGGAGTGTTTGGTCCTAATTTCATCAACAAACGCCTTTGCTGCCTCTATAGAAGGAGTATGAGCAAGGTAGGTAATAAAGAGGCTTTTCTTTATCTCTTCTTCAAATTGAGTCGGTGTAGCTGGAACCAAATAGGGCTGGTCATTCATGGTGTTAATTCGTTTATCACAATGGTTGCAGTGTAGCATGAGAGTGATTTCGGCGTCGCCTAAGATCTGTCCAAGCGCACAATGTTAAACAGTTGTTTAAAAAATGTATTGAATTTAGCCACCAGCAAGTCCACACTGAAACAACTGGTCAAACCAGAATAAAAATAATACCACTTTCCTAGATAGAGGTGAGCCTCTCCATGTTGAGAAAAACACACAGCTCGCCGCTATACACACAATCAAAGATTGTATGTCACGGAGATAGACAATGATTTACCAAGCCGAAACCCTACAGGTAAAGGAATTACAAGATGGCATTGCTGAGCTCAGCTTCTGCGCTCCTCAATCAGTCAATAAGCTCGACTTAGCTACGCTAGAGTCTTTGGATAAAGCTTTAGATGCACTAAGCAACCACTCATCACTAAAGGGGCTACTGTTAACCTCAGATAAAGATGCATTCATTGTAGGTGCAGATATTACCGAGTTCCTTGGCCTTTTTGCTAAGCAAGAATCAGAACTGGATGAGTGGCTAAGATTTGCTAATAGCATCTTCAATAAACTAGAAGACTTACCCGTACCCACTATTTCAGTTCTAAAAGGCCATACATTGGGTGGAGGTTGTGAGTGTGTACTTGCTACCGACATGCGCATTGGTGATAAAACCACCAGCATTGGTCTACCTGAAACAAAACTCGGCATTATGCCAGGGTTTGGCGGCTGTGTTCGTCTACCTCGCGTTATTGGTGCGGATAGCGCTATGGAGATCATCACTCAGGGCAAAGCTTGCCGCGCAGATGAAGCTCTCAAGATTGGTTTACTCGACGCCATTGTCGACACCGCAGTATTAAAAGAGTCCGCAATCCAAACTCTTAACCAAGCGATTAACGAAAAACTAGACTGGAAAGAGCGTCGCAAGCAGAAAACCTCTGCCCTATCATTGAGCAAACTTGAGTCGATGATGAGCTTCACCATGGCAAAAGGTCTAGTGGCACAAAAAGCAGGCCCTCACTACCCTGCGCCAATGACAGCGGTTATTACCATTGAAGAAGGTGCGCGCTTCGCTCGTAATGAAGCACTTGATATTGAGCGTAAACACTTCGTCAAACTGGCGAAATCTGAAGAAGCCAAATCTTTGGTTGGCTTATTCCTTAACGATCAATACATCAAAGGCATAGCTAAGAAAGCCGCAAAATCAGCAAGTAAAGAGACTCAACGTGCAGCTGTGCTTGGTGCGGGTATTATGGGTGGCGGCATCGCTTACCAATCAGCGCTAAAAGGCGTACCTGTGCTGATGAAAGATATCGCGCAGCCATCACTTGATCTCGGTATGACTGAAGCGTCAAAGCTGTTAAATAAACGCCTATCTCGCGGTCGTATCGACGGTTTTAAGATGGCAGGTATTCTTGCTTCGATTACACCAAGCCTTCACTACGCGGGAATTGAGCAGTCAGATGTAATTGTCGAAGCGGTGGTCGAAAATCCAAAGATCAAAGCTGCTGTTTTGAGCGAAGTTGAAACACACGTTGACCAAGACACCGTTATCACGTCAAACACCTCAACGATTCCAATTAATCTACTGGCGAGATCACTCAAACGCCCAGAAAACTTCTGTGGTATGCACTTCTTCAACCCGGTACACCGCATGCCATTGGTGGAGATTATCCGTGGTGAGCACACCTCTGATGAAACCATCAACCGCGTAGTTGCTTATGCCGCTAAAATGGGTAAATCCCCTATTGTTGTTAATGACTGCCCAGGCTTCTTTGTTAACCGCGTACTTTTCCCATACTTTGGTGGTTTCAGCAAACTACTCAGCGACGGTGCTGACTTTACCAAAATAGATAAGGTTATGGAGCGTCAGTTTGGTTGGCCAATGGGCCCTGCCTACTTACTTGATGTGGTCGGGATTGATACTGCCCACCACGCGCAAGCTGTCATGGCGCAAGGTTTCCCTGAGCGAATGGGTAAACAAGACAAAGACGCGATTGATGCACTGTTTGAAGCCGACAAATACGGTCAGAAAAATGGTAGCGGTTTCTACAGCTACAGCGTCGACAAACGCGGTAAGCCAAAGAAAAGCTTCGATGACAACATCCTACCTGTACTAGCCAGCGTATGCGATGAGAGACAAGCGTTTGATGACCAGACCATCATTGAGCGTATGATGGTACCAATGATCAACGAAGTCGTGTTGTGTCTACAAGAAGAGATCATTGCTTCTCCTCAAGAGGCGGACATGGCGCTAGTTTACGGTCTAGGCTTCCCTCCTTTCCGTGGTGGTGTATTCCGCTACCTAGATAGCATCGGTATTGCTAACTTTGTTGAGATAACGAAGAAATATGCTGATTTAGGTGCTATGTACCAAGCACCACAAATGCTGATTGATATGGCGGCTAAAGGCGAAAGCTTCTACGGCACACAACAGCAAGGTTCTATCTAAAGAGGGATTCCCAAAATGACTAATCAAACAAGAAACGTTGTCGTAGTCGATTGTCTACGTACTCCAATGGGTCGCTCTAAAGGTGGCGCTTTCCGTCATACTCGTGCTGAAGACCTATCAGCACATTTGATGAAAGGCATCCTTGCTCGCAACCCACAAGTAAACCCAGGCGAAATCGAAGATATCTATTGGGGCTGTGTTCAGCAGACGCTAGAGCAAGGCTTCAACGTGGCGCGTAATGCTGCTCTTCTCGCTGGACTGCCAATTGAGATTGGCGCGGTGACGGTTAACCGCTTGTGTGGTTCATCGATGCAAGCCCTACACGATGGCACTCGAGCTATCATGACTGGTGATGCTGAAATCTGCTTAATTGGTGGTGTCGAGCATATGGGTCACGTGCCGATGAATCACGGTGTCGACTTCCACCCAGGTATGTCAAAAACAGTCGCCAAAGCCGCAGGTATGATGGGCTTAACCGCAGAAATGCTCGGTAAGCTACATGGTATCAGCCGCGAACAGCAAGATGAGTTTGCCGCGCGTTCTCATGCTCGTGCACATGCAGCGACTGTAGAAGGCCGTTTTAAGAACGAAATCTTACCAATTGAAGGTCATGCTGCAGACGGAACACTCTTTACGCTCGACTACGATGAAGTAATCCGCCCTGAAACCTCAGTGGAAGGCTTATCGCAACTTCGTCCAGTGTTTGATCCTGCTAACGGCACAGTAACAGCAGGTACATCATCAGCGCTATCTGATGGTGCTTCCGCAATGCTGATCATGAGCGAAGAGAAAGCCAATGAACTGGGTTTGAAGATCCGCGCACGGATTAAAGGCATGGCGATCGCTGGCTGCGATCCATCCATCATGGGTTATGGCCCTGTTCCTGCTACGCAGAAAGCCCTCAAGCGTGCAGGTCTATCGATTGAAGATATGGATGTCGTTGAGCTTAACGAAGCGTTTGCAGCGCAATCTCTTCCTTGTGCCAAAGACCTTGGCTTGCTCGATATGATGGATGAAAAAGTTAACCTTAACGGTGGTGCAATTGCATTAGGCCACCCACTAGGCTGCTCGGGGTCACGCATCTCGACGACGCTAATTAACCTAATGGAAGCCAAAGATGCCAAGTACGGTCTAGCGACTATGTGTATTGGTCTGGGTCAGGGTATTGCGACTGTTTTCGAACGCCCATAGATTGAACATCATAATAAAATGCCCGCTTTGCTGCGGGCATTTTTTATTGGTTGCTAGAAAGCTTGTCTTCTAAATCAATAACATCGGCATTGGGTGATTTATTGTGGCCGTATTGCTCATAATTGACCACACGGCTACGGCCGGTATCTTTGGCCATATACAGGGCCTGATCGGCCATTTTTACCAAGGCTTCAACATCGGTGGCTGGAGATGGATAGGTAGCAACACCAATAGAGACACCGAGTTGGCCCAAGGACAGCCCTTTATGCTCTAGATGCATTGTGCGCACCGATTCACAAATCACTTCTGCAAATTCAGTGGCTTGCTCCATAGTAAATTGAGGCAATAGCACCGCTAACTCTTCTCCGCCCAATCGACAGGCGATTTCATCATCACCGACACTATGTTTAAGCAAAGCGCTAATTTCCTTAAGAACAAAGTCACCCGCATCATGACCAAAGTTATCGTTGAAACGTTTGAAATGATCCAAATCGAACATCAACAGAGAGAGTGGTTGCTCTGTCGTTGCTGAGTTCATCGAATACTCTTCCAGTTTCTGCTCGAAAAATCGACGGTTAAACAGCCCAGTTAAAGGATCGCTTAATGCTTGCGAGCGTAGTTTCTCTTGCAAACTTAAGTTTGCCAGAGCCAGGCCTAAGTGTTCAGAAACACTAAAGGCTAGTTGCTCTGTGATCGGGTCAATGGGAATATCCCCTTGGCCAAAATAGAGGTGCATAATACCGATAGTATTGCCATGTGCGGTCAAAGGGATACACAGCGTTTGGTTATGTTCGATATCCTGCATATGTGCGCAGCTCAGACTATGAAAGTCATCATTAGACAGATGAACCCGACCTTTGCGCAGTGACCAACATTCATCGGGAGCAAAGCTTGAACTCCCCGGCCAATTGCCGCCCCAATCCAACTGGGTCAAAAGCTGGTTACGCGATGAGCGCATCAAAGAAACGCTGCCATTCACGTTGCCTAAGATTCTCGGCAGAATATCGGAAACTATTTTCTGCGCTTCGGCCAAATTATTGCAGGCAGCCAACATATTGGCTAAGCGGTGCATTAATTCAATTTCGTTAGTACGTTGACGAATTCGCTCATCTTGCTTCTTCTGCTCTTCTTCAACTTTAAGACTTATCTGACGATTACTGAAATAGGAAGTGCCGATCAAAAAGCTCAAGCTAAGTAGCGCCATACCAATCAGAATGCCCATCAACTGGAAGTTCATTTGCTTGAGTTGATACATTGGCGACGAAATTACGACGATATAGTCTTTGCCGTTAACATGCTCTTTAGCGGAGTTATAAATCCTATCGGTCGAGGTCACGGTACTAAAGCGAACATCGCTACCTAGCCCGTGCTCTATCGCCTGAATGACTTCCGGTCGGCTACCGTGATTTTCTATGTTGACCAACGCGGAGTCCGATAAGTCGGTATCACCAATAACGGTGCCATCAGGGGCAATGACTTGGATACGTAAGTTAGGGCTAGCTTGCGTCAAATCCCCAATATAATCATCGATATCCAGCTGTGTGGTAAATAACTCGCTATCTTCTCTGAACTCATGCAATACATCAGACATCAACGATGTTAAGCGATCACTCTCATTTTCAACCACCAGCTTTTCTAGGGTGACATAAAAGCCATACAGCCCTAGCAGCATGGATAGCGACAGAATTACAATTGGCAGTATTTGCCATTTTGTATCGACTATTCTCACAACTCACCCGTAACTTTACAGAACAACGGATTGAATATAACAATAACTATACAAAACTCAATTACGAGTTAATTATTTTTGTTAGACCTTGCCTCACCGTCACATTGAGAACCTAATTCCAAGGTCTAAAGCTATCGTGCTTGGATCCAATCTTGATGCAATTGGTCGCTGGAGCCTAAGTAGTCGACCATCCACTCAATCATTTTGTGGTTATCATCTTTACGCCACACCAAACAGCACTGGCTAAGAGGCTTATCTTCTGGCAACACTTTTTCAACCAATACACCTTCAGTAATCAGCGGTTGAGCGATATGTCGAGGCATGTAGCCCACGCCAATACCATTTTTTAAACACTCGATTGCACTGTACCAATTGGGTAATAATAACCTTCTCTGTTTGGCGTAATGACCTGTATGTCGTTTGGGCAACACACTTGAAGTGTCATCTAAACAAATCGCCGGAAACTGACTAACATACACCTCATTTAAATGCTGTTGCCGAACACATGGGTGAGCGGGTGACATAACGAAGGCCCAATCCAATACGCCCATATCTCTCACTTCAAAGTCACCACCAATAGGAATAGCAGAGGTTGCACCAATCACGATGTCAGCTCGTTCTTGGGCAATCGCTTCCCATGAACCGTTAAACACCTCCATATTGATCTGTAGCTCTGCAAATTCAAACTGTTGGTAAAAGCTCTCAACCATAGGTTTAAGCTTGTCGAGCTTAACCACATTGTCGAGGGTCAACTTTAAAGTCGACTGCCAGCCATGCGCGGCGCGGCGAGTTTGTGACTTCAAGTCTTCCATCTGGCGCAATAGCATCCGCGCTTCAGCAATAAACAACTCCCCGGCAGGTGTGAGCTCTACCTTACGCGGCAAACGACGGAACAAAACCACATCAAGTTCCTGCTCGACCTGCCTCACTCCGTAGCTGATCGCAGAAGGCACCTTATGCAATACATCGGCAGCTGCAGTAAAACTGCCTAACCGAGCGACAGTATCAAGCATCTCTAGAGAAGATTTAGAAAACATTTTATATCCATCAAAAAATTTGATTAATAACCAACAATTTTAGCGTTTCTAATTCTATGAATCGAAAAATAGAATGGCAAGGCAAATAAATCAGGGTCAAAACAAAACTGATACTGAGTAATTACTGATTAAATAATTTGATTGGAAAAATCATGACAATTTCTAAACTACAACTCGTTTACCTTGCTGCGCTCTCTATGCTGGGCTTTATTGCCACAGACATGTACTTACCAGCATTTAAAGCAATGGAAGTCGACTTTGCTACAGGTCCCGAGTACATCGCCCTTTCACTGACCGTATTTTTGGTTGGTATGGCGATAGGTCAGCTTCTATGGGGACTGGCATCAGACAAATTCGGCCATCGAAATACCCTTGCCGCTGGTTTAATCCTTTTCACTCTTGGCTCGTTCGGGCTGGCATTTAGCGATCAAGTTTGGCAATTACTCTCACTGCGCTTTATTCAAGCGATCGGCGTGTGTGCGCCAGCGGTGATCTGGCAAGCAATGGTGATTAAACGCCACGCTAATCAAAGCCAGCAGATTTTCGCGACCATCATGCCATTAGTCGCACTATCACCAGCCCTTGCCCCTCAGTTAGGCGTACTACTCGCCGACAACTTTGGTTGGCATAGTATCTTTATTGCGCTGACGATCATGGGTGTATTGCTGGTTGCTACAACGATGGCTCAGAAAAGCGAACCAACCACAGCTAAGCCAACGTCAGTCTCTAACGATATTAAAGCTCTGATTAGCTCTAATACTTACCTTGGTAATGTACTGATGTTTGCCACGGCATCAGCGGCTTTCTTTGCTTACCTAACAGGTATGCCTGAAATCATGGCTCAGCTAGGCTATGCGGCGAAAGATATCGGCCTAAGCTTTATTCCCCAAACTATCGCATTTATGGCGGGTGGTTACTTAGGTAAGGTCGGCGTGAAAAAGTTTGGTGATGAGAAGGTACTCCGTCAGCTGATTGGCCTATTTAGTGTTGCCTCTCTACTGATCTTTATCGCTTCTCAGTGGCAGCTTAGCTCTATCTGGCCAATCTTAGCGCCATTTTGTTTGATTGCTGTGGCTAACGGCGCTCTATATCCGATTGTTGTTAACCGTGCGCTTGCCAGTGCTAAGCAAAGCCCTGCGACTGCAGCTGGCTTACAAAACAGCCTACAAATCAGTGTCAGCAGCCTATCAAGTGCGCTTGTGGCAGCGATGGCTAGTCAGGCTCAAGCAGTAACTGGTTTTGCCATCATCATCTGTATGGCAGGACTATGGGCTGGCTACATTATCTCTAACAAAGAACTATCAAAGCACTTCAGTGCACCTGATAACTCACGTGTGGTCAGTGATGAATAAGCCATAAACAAAAAAGGCCCTAGCAGGTTCGATGCTAGGGCCTTTTTACTATTCTAAGCGATTACTTTTGTTTAACAGGTCGCTGCCAACCAGTAATTTTGCGCTCTTTCGCGCGAGTAATTACTAACTCACCTTCCGCGACATCTTTAGTCAATGTGGTACCAGCACCAACGGTTGCGCCATCGGCTACCGTTACCGGTGCCACCAGCTGACAGTCAGAGCCAACAAACACATCGTTACCAATAGTGGTCTTAAACTTATTTGCACCATCGTAGTTACAAGTGATCACGCCTGCACCGATGTTAGTGCGCTGACCGATTTCAGCATCACCAAGATAGGTTAGGTGGTTAGCCTTTGAACCTTCACCGATACGTGCATTCTTCACTTCAACAAAGTTGCCTACGTGGGAGTCATTACGCATCTCAGCACCTGGACGAAGACGAGTGAATGGACCAACGGTACACTCTTCACCAACGGTCGCACCCTCAATCACACTGTATGGACGAACCACAGTATTGTCATCGATTTCACAGTCTTTCAGCACACAGCCAGTGCCGATAACCACATTATCTCCGAGCGATACTTTACCTTCGATGATCACGTTAGCATCGATTTCACAATCCATACCACATTGCAGTTCACCACGCAGATCAAAACGCGCCGGATCACGTAGCATCACTCCTTGCTCAAGCAACTTATGCGCTTGCATAGATTGGAACGCACGCTCTAGACGAGCAAGCTGAGCTCGGTCATTCACCCCTTCCACTTCAATCGGATTTACTGGGTGAACCGCTTCTACTGCGCGACCTTCATCGTGAGCAGCTGCAATCACGTCAGTTAAGTAATATTCGCCTTGGGCATTTTGGTTGTTTAGCCCAGCAAGCCAACGCTTCAGATCGCCACCAGTGGCCACCATCACGCCAGTGTTGATCTCTTTGATAAGCTTTTGCTCATCCGTTGCATCTTTTTGTTCTACGATCGCAACCACAGGACCATTTCGGCGTACAATACGGCCGTATCCCATTGGATTGTCTAGTACAACCGTTAACAGCGCGATACCACCATTTGGTTGAGCATCGAGCAAGTTCTCAATCGTCTCTTCCGAGATCAATGGTACATCACCGTAAAGCACTAAGATCTTTTCATCGTCTTCAAATTGCGGTGACGCTTGATCCACGGCATGACCGGTACCTAACTGCTCTGCCTGAAGTACCCAGTTAACGTTTTCTTCAGCAAGCTCAGCTTGCATTTGATCACCGCCATGACCGTAGACCAAATGAATATTCTGCGCACCTAAGCCATTACAAGTATCGATAACATGCTTTGCCATAGGTTTACCCGCCAAGGTATGTAATACCTTAGGCATATTAGAATACATGCGAGTGCCTTTGCCCGCCGCGAGAATAACTGCGCTAAATTTCATTAGGTTACCTATATAGACGTTGTACTAAAACTGAGAGGTATTTTAGACACTAATCGAGGATTAGTTAATTGAATGGGTTAAATTTCTAGTAAAAAATAAGCAAAAAGGCGGTCATACGACCGCCTTTATTTCTATAACAACCTTGTCAATTATTATCGACGTTGTTGTGTCAGCTCGATCACTCGTAGCTGAGCAATGGCTTTAGCCAGTTCACTAGCCGCTTGAGCGAAGTCCATGTCGCCATGCTGATTCTGAATTGCTTCTTGAGCACGACGTTTAGCTTCTTCAGCCTTAGCTGCGTCCAGTTCATCACCACGGATAGCAGTATCAGCCAGTACAGTCGCTGTACCCGGTTGAACTTCTACCATACCACCAGAAACATAAATAAATTCCTCGTGGCCGTGCTGCTTAACAAGTCGCACCATACCAGGCGTGATAGCGGTTAGCAGCGGAGTGTGGCCGTGGTAAATACCAAGCTCACCTTCGCTACCGGTCACCTGAAACGTTTCAACTAGGCCAGAAAAGATCTTCTTCTCTGCGCTAACTACGTCTAGGTGAAAGGTTATTGCTGCCATATCGCCTCCTAGTTAGCCTTAAAGCTTCTTCGCATTCTCGATAGCATCTTCAATTGCACCACAGTACATGAAAGCTTGCTCTGGAATGTCATCGTAATCACCAGCTAGTAGACCTTTGAAGCCACGTAGAGTCTCTTTAAGAGCTACGTAAACACCTGGGTCGCCAGTAAATACTTCTGCTACGTGGTAAGGCTGAGTTAGGAAACGCTCAATCTTACGTGCACGAGATACAACTTGCTTATCTTCTTCAGATAGCTCGTCCATACCTAGGATAGCAATGATATCTTTCAGCTCTTTGTAGCGCTGAAGAGTCTGCTGAACGCCACGTGCAATGTCGTAGTGCTCTTGACCTACAACTAGAGGGTCAAGCATACGAGATGTTGAATCTAGTGGGTCAATCGCTGGGTATAGACCCATTGCAGCGATGTTACGGTTAAGTACAACCGTTGCATCCAAGTGCGCGAACGTTGTTGCTGGAGACGGGTCAGTCAAGTCATCCGCTGGTACGTATACCGCCTGTACAGACGTGATAGAACCAGATTTCGTTGACGTGATACGCTCCTGAAGTACACCCATCTCTTCTGCAAGAGTTGGCTGGTAACCTACCGCAGAAGGCATACGACCTAGAAGTGCTGATACTTCTGTACCTGCAAGCGTGTAACGGTAGATGTTATCAACGAACAGTAGAACGTCACGACCTTCGTCACGGAAACGCTCTGCCATTGTTAGACCAGTCAGTGCAACACGTAGACGGTTGCCTGGTGGCTCGTTCATCTGACCGTAAACCATCGCTACTTTAGACTCTTCAGGGTTTTCAACGTTTACAACGCCTGCTTCCTGCATCTCAAAGTAGAAATCGTTACCTTCACGAGTACGCTCACCAACACCTGCGAATACTGATAGACCAGAGTGTTGTAGTGCGATGTTGTTGATAAGTTCCATCATGTTAACGGTCTTACCTACACCTGCACCACCGAATAGACCGATTTTACCACCCTTAGCGAATGGACAAACTAGGTCGATTACTTTAACGCCCGTTTCTAGAAGTGCGATCTCGTTTGATTGCTCTTCGTAGCTTGGTGCTTCGCGGTGGATAGAGTAAGTCTCTTCCGCACCGATTTCACCACACTCATCAATCGCATCACCAAGTACGTTCATGATACGACCAAGGGTCTTAGTACCTACTGGTACTGAAATTGGAGCGCCTGTATTTACTACTTCAACTCCACGACGTAAACCATCAGAGCTACCCATTACGATACAACGAACTACGCCACCGCCTAGCTGTTGCTGAACTTCAAGAACTAGACGTTCTTTTGAGTCCGTTACGTTTAGAGCGTCATATACACTTGGTACATCACTCTGTGGGAACTCTACGTCGACTACTGCACCGATGATCTGTACGATCTTACCTGTAGCCATCGTTAATCCTCTAACTATTTAGTTTTACCTAAGCTTAAACCGCTGCTGCACCTGAAACGATTTCTGATAGCTCTTGTGTAATCGCCGCTTGACGCGCCTTGTTATACACAAGCTCTAAGTCATCAATCAGGTTGCTCGCATTATCCGTTGCAGCTTTCATTGCAATCATTCGAGCCGCTTGCTCACAAGCAAGGTTCTCAACCACACCTTGGTATACTTGAGATTCCACATAGCGCACTAGAAGCGTGTCTAGTAGTGCTTTTGGTTCTGGCTCGTAGATGTAGTCCCACTGGTGGGTACGCTGCATCTCTTCGCTGTCCGATTTAGGCAAAGGTAGTAATTGATCGATCGTTGGTTGTTGAACCATGGTGTTCACAAACTTGTTGCTCACAACATATAGGCGGTCCAATTCACCTTCATCGTATTTCTTCAGCATTACGCTTACAGAGCCGATTAGGTCTTCAAGGCTTGGGCTATCGCCTAAACCAGAAACCTGCGCCGCTACTTTTGCGCCGCTGTTATTAAAGAAGCCAGTTGCTTTTGAACCAATCAATGCCAGTTCAACTTCAGCACCTTTCTCTTTCCAGCTTTGCATGTCTATGACAGCTTTTTTGAACACGTTAATGTTCAAGCCACCACATAGGCCACGGTCTGTTGAAACGATGATGTAACCAACACGTTTAGCTTCACGCTCCTCTAGGTACGGATGACGATACTCTAGGCTTGCGTTTGCTACGTGACCGATCACTTTACGTATTGTTTCAGCGTATGGACGAGAAGCTTCCATTGCATCTTGAGAACGACGCATTTTAGAAGCTGCTACCATTTCCATTGCTTTCGTAATCTTCTGAGTGCTTTTAACACTACCGATTTTATTACGTATCTCTTTTGCGCCGGCCATCGTTACTCTCCATTAGTTGGTGGCATTACTGCCACCGACCTATTACCAAGTTTGGGTTGCTACGAAGTCGTCAGTCAGCTTCTTAAGCTGCGCTTCAACTTCATCGTTGTATGCACCCGTCTTGTCGATCTCAGCCGCAAATTCAGCGTATTGACCGCGAGCGTACGATAGTAGAGCCGCTTCGAAATCTAGCAGTTTGCTTAATTCAACACCTGCTAGGTAGCCGCGCTCTGCCGCAAAGATTACTAGAGCTTGGTCAAATACAGACATTGGAGCGTACTGCTTCTGCTTCATTAGTTCTGTAACTTTCTGACCGTGGTCTAGCTGTTTCTTTGTCGCTTCATCAAGATCAGACGAGAACTGTGCGAATGCCGCTAGTTCACGGTACTGAGCTAGTGCAGTACGGATACCGCCAGATAGCTTCTTGATGATTTTCGTCTGTGCAGAACCACCAACACGAGATACTGAGATACCTGGGTCAACAGCTGGGCGAACACCCGCGTTGAATAGCTCAGTCTGTAGGAAGATCTGACCGTCAGTAATCGAGATTACGTTTGTCGGTACGAATGCTGAAACGTCACCAGCTTGTGTTTCGATGATAGGTAGTGCAGTTAAAGAACCTGTCTTACCTTTCACTTCACCGTTAGTGAACTTTTCTACGTACTCTTCGCTTACACGAGCTGCACGCTCTAGTAGACGTGAGTGGAGGTAGAAAACGTCACCCGGGAATGCTTCACGGCCTGGTGGGCGTTTTAGTAGTAGAGAGATCTGACGGTAAGCTACCGCTTGCTTAGATAGGTCATCATAAACAATCAGTGCGTCTTCACCGCGATCACGGAAGTATTCACCCATCGCACAACCTGCGTATGGCGCTAGGTATTGTAGCGCTGCAGATTCAGAAGCAGATGCAACAACAACGATAGTGTTTGCTAGCGCGCCGTGCTCTTCTAGTTTGCGAACTACGTTAGCGATAGTCGATGCTTTTTGACCGATAGCTACGTAGATTGAGAAAATACCTGAGTTTCTCTGGTTGATGATTGCATCGATCGCCATTGCTGTTTTACCAGTCTGACGGTCACCGATTACAAGCTCACGCTGACCACGACCGATTGGGATCATTGAGTCAACAGATTTGTAACCAGTTTGAACAGGTTGATCTACCGATTTACGGTCGATTACACCTGGTGCAATCACTTCTACAGGCGAAGTCAGTTTAGCTTCAATTGGACCTTTACCATCAATTGGCTCACCTAGCGTGTTAACAACACGGCCAAGCATTTCAGGACCAACTGGTACTTCAAGAATACGACCAGTACCTGTAACTTTCATGCCTTCCTTAAGGTCAGCATATGGGCCCATTACAACCGCACCAACCGAGTCACGCTCAAGGTTAAGTGCTAGTGCATAACGGCCACCCGGTAATTCAATCATTTCACCTTGCATCACGTCCGCTAGGCCGTGAATGCGAATGATACCGTCGCTTACCGATACGATAGTACCTTCGTTGCGAGCTTCACTAACAACTTCGAAAGATTCGATACGTTGTTTGATTAGATCGCTAATTTCCGTGGAATTAAGTTGCATGCTCCAATCCCCATTAAGACTGCAATGCATCGCTCAGGCGGCTTAGACGGCCACGTGCTGAGTTATCGATGACTAAGTCTCCGGCTCTAATAATAACCCCACCAAGTAGGGTCTCATCTACGCTGCAATTCAGCTGGACTTTGCGTTCAAGACGCGTTTCAAGTTTGCTGCTGATATCTGCTTTTTGCTGTTCTGAAAGTTCCGTTGCTGAAGTCACTTCAACACTGATTTCTTTCTCATGTTCTTGCTTAAGAAGCAGGAACTCAGCACACACATCAGGAAGGGCCTGTAGTCGGCCATTCTCAGCCATCACCTTAATTAGGTTTTGACCGAACGCATCAACTTGTTCGCCACATACCGCAACAAATATTTCTGCTAGTTTGTCAGCAGAGGTTGAACTCGTTAGTAGCTCATGAATTTGTTCGTTATTGGCAACTTCCGCTGCAAAAGACAACATTTGACCCCATTGGTCTAGTTGGCCTTTTTCAACAGCAAAGTCGAATGCTGCTTTAGCATAGGGGCGTGCGATAGTAGTCATATCAGACATATGCGCCCCCAGACTTAAAGTTTTGCAGTAATGTTGTCGAGAAGATCTTTGTGCGCATCTTTATCGATAGAACGCTCAAGGATTTTCTCAGCACCAGCTAAAGCCAGAGTTGCAACTTGTTTGCGCAGTTCATCGCGCGCACGGTTGCGTTCCGCTTCAAGTTCTGCTTCTGCTTGCGCAAGGATTTTCTGGCGTTCTGCCTGAGCTTCCTCGCGAGCTTCATCAAGAATTTGAGCTTTACGCTTGTTTGCTTGCTCGATGACCTCAGTTGCTGTGCGCTTCGCTTCTTTCAGTTGAGAAGAAGCATTAGCTTGCGCTAGGTTTAAGTCTTTCTCAGCACGCTCAGCAGCGTGTAGACCGTCAGCAATTTTCTTCTGACGCTCTTCAATCGCTTGCATGATTGGCGGCCATACATACTTCATGCAGAACCACACAAATAGTGCGAATGAGATTGCTTGACCTAGCAGAGTTGCGTTCATATTCACAACAGCTACCCCTCTTTAATTGGACTTAGTGTTAATCAATGACAAACCAGTGTTTGCCTTTGAAAAGCAATGATTAACCAGCTAGTTGACCAACGAATGGGTTTGCGAAAGTAAATAGTAGAGCGATTACGATACCGATCATTGGAACCGCATCTAGTAGACCAGCGATGATGAACATCTTAACTTGTAGCATAGGAGCCATTTCTGGTTGACGCGCAGCACCCTCAAGGAATTTACCACCTAGGATTGCGAAGCCGATTGCAGTACCTACTGCACATAGACCAACGATGATTGCTACTGCGATTGCTGAAAAGCTCAGTACAGTTTCCATTACTATCTCCAAATATAACTTTTGACTAATAAGAGTTTAAAAAATTAGTGATCGCCGTCTTCGTGTGCCATCGACATATAAACAATCGTTAGCATCATAAACACGAAGGCCTGAATCAGAATTACCAGAATATGGAAAATCGCCCACGGTAGTGAACCCATCCATTGTAAATACCATGGTAACATTGCCGCACAAAGAATGAATACAACCTCACCTGCGAACATGTTACCGAATAGACGCATACCAAGTGATAGAGGCTTCGCTAGTAGCGATACCACTTCAATCAGTAGGTTAAACGGAATCATCGTCCAGTGATTAAATGGATGTAAAGCAAGTTCTTTGGCGAAACCACCTAGACCTTTCACTTTGATGCTGTAGTAAATCATCAGAGCGAATACGCCTAGAGCCATAGCCATGGTGATGTTCACATCAGCTGACGGTACAACCTTAAGGTAAGGAATACCAAGCCAATGCTCTGCTGGGTAAGGTAAGAAGTCGATAGGAACTAAGTCCATCACGTTCATCAAAAATACCCAACAAAAGATAGTTAGTGCTAAAGGTGCAATCAATGGGTTGCGTCCATGGAACGTATCTTTGACGTTTTCCGCGACAAATTCTACGATCATTTCAACAGCACACTGAAGCTTACCTGGTACACCCGCTGTCGTTCCCTTCGCTACTTTGTAAAAAATTCCTAAGAAGATTAAACCAGTAAACCAAGAAAAAAACAGGCTATCGATATGTACGTTCCAGAAACTTGCTTCATCCGCTACCAAGCCTAACTTAGCTAAAGAAAGGTTTGATAAGTGGTGGGCAATGTATCCGGACGATGTTAGCGCTTCACCTGGCGCAGCCATAACTCATCCTATTTTTTGTTGTTAATGAATAGCGCTGGCGCAAAGATATTAATCCCTAATACCAGCAAATAGGTTAGTTTGAGGGGAACAAGTTCCACCTGCATATACATGTAAGCAGCGGAGAAGAGTGCCACTGTGATGAGGATCTTTAATGCTTCTCCCGTGTAGAAAGACACTGCGACCATTTTCGTGGCGCGCGCTCCTACAAAAAGAAAGGCACACAAGGCAAATACAGCATTGGCGACAACAAAAATGCTCCCTCCAATTAGCGCTGAAACTCCCCATTCAGTATTTACAGCAATCGTCGTTCCTGCTGCCACTAACGTAACCGCGCCTGCCTCGATCAATAACAATTGCTTTGCAAGCTCTCGTCCTGGTCTCGCTAACGCAGCTACCATGTATTCGTACCTCTAGTAATATCCACTTTGCACTACTTCACTCTGTGCAGGGAAATTGGCGAAAATTATACGGTCAGTGCACCTTATTGCAATTAAAACCCTGCAAAAAGTTACATTTTTGTTTACAAACCGACAACTTTCACACAAAAAATCGTTTTTTACATAATTGATTGAGATCAATTATCTCATTTAGCTCTCTAGCTTGGCAATCAGTTGCTCTAATTTGTGAGGCTCATCAAGACTAATCGTCACTTTGGACTTTCCACTTGGGTTTCGCACAATAGCAACTTTACCACCAAGTATTGCACTTAATTTTTGTGACAATTCTTGTATCTCAACGTCCTGAGGCTCATTTTTATCTTCAACAATAGGCTGGAGACATTTTTTCACAAGTTGTTCAGTTTGACGTACCGTCAGTTGCTTGTTCGCCACTTGCTGAGCAACTTCAACTTGTTGTTCACCTTGCAGCGCAAGTAGAGCACGAGCATGCCCCATTTCAATTTTTTTATCGGCAACTAGACTCTTTACGTCATCTTCAAGCTGATTTAGACGCAATAAGTTACTCACTGTGGTGCGTGACTTACCGATCACTTCCGCCACTTGCTGGTGGGTCAGCTTAAATTCAACCTGCAAACGATCCAATGCTTGCGCTTCTTCGATAACGTTAAGATCTTCACGTTGAATATTTTCGATCAACGCCATCGCGATCGCGGCACGATCTTCGACGTTTTTCACCACGCATGGTACTTGCTTTAGGCCTGCTTTACGCGCTGCGCGCCAGCGTCGTTCACCCGCAATAATCTCAAATTTATCGCTCTCTACCTGACGGACAACAATCGGCTGAATAATACCTTGTGACTCGATAGAAGCCGCAAGTTCTTCAAGCGCTTCCGCTGCCATATCTTTACGAGGCTGATAAACACCTGGCTTCAAGCTATTGATATTTAGGTCGGTCAATTGGCCGTCCGAAGAAAGCTCTTGGCTATGCTGAGCATTTTGCTGCTTTTCACGCGCCAATGAGCTGGTAGAGAGCAGAGCATCAAGCCCTTTACCTAAACCACGTTTAGACATGAGACAGGGTTCCTTTGGTTGTCGTTATGCAGGGACTTCTTCGCGGCGAAGCATTTCACCGGCAAGAGCGAGATACGCCTTCGCACCTGACGAATACTTGTCATAGTACATTGCAGGTTTACCATGACTAGGCGCTTCTGCTAAGCGTACATTACGCGGAATAACAGTGCGGTACACCTTGTTGCCAAAGTGCTTTTTAAGTTGATCGGATACTTCGTTAGACAATCTGTTGCGAGGGTCATACATAGTACGCAGTAGACCTTCGATTTTTAAATTCTCGTTTACAACAGCAGCAAGTTTGCTGATTGTATCCATGAGTGCAGTTAAACCCTCTAGTGCGAAATATTCACACTGCATAGGAACCAAGACCGAGTCGGCCGCAGCCATGGCGTTGATTGTAAGAAGGTTTAGAGAAGGAGGGCAATCAATAAAGATGAAATCATAGTTATCGCGAACTGACGCAAGTGCATGTTTTAAACGAACTTCGCGCGCGAATACTTCCATCAGTTTGATTTCAGCGGCCGTCACATCGCCATTAGCGGCAATCAAATCATAATGACCCGACGTCTTACGGCATACCACCTCTTCGAATGGGACATCCTCGACTAAGAGTTCGTAGGCACTGGCGTCGACTTGGTATTTGTCTACGCCACTGGCCATAGTCGCGTTCCCTTGTGGATCGAGGTCAATCACCAAGACTTTACGCTTAGTCGCGGCCATTGACGCGGCTAAGTTGATACATGTTGTTGTTTTACCAACCCCGCCTTTCTGATTGGCAATTGCTACGATTTTTCCCACAGTGAACCTCGCTATTATCCCTTGCGCGATAAGATTACTAGATGACGCTCGCCTTCCAATTGAGGAACATTCAAAGCTTTGATATCGGTCACAGAACACCACTCAGGTAATTGGTCAATCTCATCCTGTGGTAATTGGCCTTTCAAAGCTAAAAAGTTTCCTGTATCCGCTTTCGGTAAGTGGTGACACCACTCAACCATATCCGTGATAGAAGCGAATGCTCGGCTTAGTACACCATCAAACTTATCTTCAGGTTGATACTCTTCGACTCGACTTTGAATCGGATTCACATTATCAATCTTTAGTTCATGTAGAACTTGCTTAATGAATCGAATTCGCTTGCCTAGACTATCGAGCAGGCAAAACTGTTTGGTCGGATTCATGATCGCGAGTGGGATGCCTGGTAGTCCAGGACCAGTACCCACATCAATGAAGCGCTCACCTTGTAAGTGTGTACTAACAATGATGCTATCCATGATGTGCTTAACCAGCATCTCTTGCGGGTCGCGAACCGACGTTAAGTTATACGCCTTGTTCCATTTGTTGAGCATTTCAACATAACCAACCAACTGATCACGTTGATGTGGCGATACTTCTAAGTCCGTTTGAGCAATCAGCGCATCAAGTTGTGTACGTAGCTGAGACATTATTCTTCCTCACCTTTTTTTAGCATGCCATGTTTCTTAAGATGAACAAGAAGAATCGAAATCGCCGCTGGTGTAATACCAGAAATACGTGAAGCAATGCCAATTGACTCAGGTTTTGCTTCACCTAGCTTAGCCACAACCTCATTCGACAAACCTTTCACCTGTGAGTAATCGAGATCGAGCGGTAACTTAGTATTCTCGTGGCGCAGAGATTTTTCAATCTCGTCCTGCTGACGCTTAATGTAACCTTCGTACTTAACTTGGATCTCAACCTGTTCAGCGGCTTGTTGATCGTCAAGTGCCGGAGAAAAAGCGTCCAACTCAGTCAATTGTGCATAGGTGATCTCAGGACGGCGCAGAAGATCTTCACCGCTTGCTTCACGAGCCATTGGTGTTTTCAGCAGGCCATTAAGCGCGTCGACACCTGCCGACTTTGGATTCATCCAAATATCTTTTAGACGTTGACGTTCTGCTTCCATGTTGTCGATTTTCTCATTGAAGCGTGCCCAACGAGCATCATCAATCAAGCCCAAATCACGTGCTTGCGCAGTCAGACGCAGATCGGCGTTGTCTTCACGTAACAGCAGGCGGTATTCCGCACGTGAGGTAAACATTCGATACGGTTCTTTAGTGCCCATTGTTGATAGGTCATCAATCAATACACCCATGTAAGCTTGATCACGGCGAGGGCTCCAGCCTTCTTTGCCTTGACTGTGTAAACTTGCGTTCAGACCCGCCATGAGACCTTGTGCTGCCGCTTCTTCGTAGCCTGTAGTGCCGTTAATTTGACCGGCAAAGAACAAACCACTAATAAATTTGGTTTCGTAAGTCTGTTTCAAATCACGTGGATCGAAGAAATCGTATTCGATCGCATAACCTGGACGAACAATATGTGCGTTCTCGAAGCCTTTCATCGAGCGAACGATTTGCACCTGTACATCAAATGGCAAGCTGGTGGAAATACCATTCGGGTATAGCTCGTGAGTGTCTAGCCCTTCTGGCTCAATAAAGATCTGATGGCTGTTCTTATCCGCAAAACGCATTACCTTGTCCTCAATCGAAGGACAGTAACGAGGGCCAATACCTTCAATAACCCCAGCGTACATAGGACTACGGTCTAGGTTATTACGAATAACGTCGTGCGTTTTTTCGTTGGTATGAGTAATAAAACACGGAATCTGACGCGGGTGATGTTCACGCTTACCCATGAATGAGAATACAGGAGCAGGATTGTCACCATGCTGCACTTCCAGATCAGAAAAATCGACACTGCGTGCATCAATACGAGGTGGAGTACCTGTCTTAAGGCGATCAACACGGAAAGGCAACTCACGTAAACGATCCGCTAAAGCGATCGATGGAGGATCCCCTGCTCGTCCGCCTGATGAGCTTTCCATACCGATGTGGATCTTACCACCAAGGAAAGTACCCACGGTTAAAACCACGGCTTTGGCATGAAAACGCAGACCCATTTGGGTGATGACACCTGTGACTTGATCATTGTCGACAATCAGATCATCAACGGATTGTTGGAACAAAGTTAAGTTAGGTGTGTTTTCTAACGCATGACGAACATAGGCTTTGTACAACGCACGATCCGCTTGCGCACGTGTTGCTCGAACCGCAGGTCCTTTGGACGCGTTTAATGTTCTAAACTGAATACCCGAATGATCAATGGCCTGAGCCATTAATCCACCCATTGCATCGACTTCTTTGACTAAGTGTCCTTTGCCAATGCCACCGATCGCAGGGTTACATGACATTTGACCTAAAGTATCAATGTTGTGTGTAAGCAAAAGCGTATTTTGCCCTGTTCGAGCTGATGCGAGTGCGGCTTCCGTTCCTGCGTGACCGCCACCAACAACAATGACGTCAAATTTTTCGTGATAAAGCATGAACCGACCTCAGGTATTCAAGAGAGAGTTGGACAGATAAAAGAGCGCTATTCTACCTTCTTTCACGAAGAGAGAAAATGCTTTTGACGCTTTTCATTCAAAGCTTGAAAGCTCTTATATATATAAGATCTATATATATGATCTTTTATTAGATCTACTATTAAGATCCCCCCTTTCTGTGGATAAGTAAAAAATGATCAACAAGATCATGGATCTTACGCGGATCATATCATGTGATCTTGCTTTGATCAGATCGAGGATTAGCTGGGATCAAAATGGCTAGTTATGCACAGGGGTAAAAAAGGATCTAAGTTATTCTTTGGATAACTATAGGTTAATCACCGGATAGATCATGGTTTATCCACAGCTCGTTTGGTTGAATAATGAGCAAACAGTTTGTCGGGAAGTGAGAAAAGTTATTCACATTGGGGGGGAGAAGAGGAAAATGGCCGTTAGTACGGCCATTTAAATTAGGCTTGAAAGAGGTGAATATGTGCATTTAGCCACTCTTCAGCAGCATCTTCAGGAACGTCATGGCTAAGAACGTCGATAGTAAAACAGTCAGCTAGTGCTGTACCACCGATGTCAGCAAGCAGCTCATGAGCGTGTAAACCGGCTGCGCAAAAGGTATCATAACTAGAATCCCCTATGGCGATCGTCGCGTATTTCACATCGCTCATTTTTGGCGGCGTGGCTCGCAGAGACTCAATAAATGGTTGGATATTGTCCGGGTACTCACCCGCGCCGTGTGTTGATGTGATCAGTAACCAGATGCCTTGTGTTGCGACATCAGCAAGCTCAGGTTGGTTATGAATGGTTGTTTCGAGGCCTTTTTCAATCAGTAGGTCACTCAAGTGATCGCCAACATATTCAGCGCCACCCAGCGTACTGCCGGTAATAATGTGGATCATTTCTATTCCTTTTTGCATAAAAAACGCGGCCACTAGGCCGCGTTTAAGGTTATTTACCAATACAGAATGAAGTAAAGATTCTGCCGAGCAAATCGTCGGAACTAAACTCGCCGGTGATTTCACTCAGATGCTGCTGAGCGATACGTAGCTCTTCGGCAAGTATCTCGCCCGCCATATAGCCCTCAAGCTGTTGTTGGCCGATGTCGAGGTGCTCAGATGCGCTTTCAAGAGCTTCTAAATGACGTCGACGTGCCATAAAGCCACCTTCATGGCCACCAGCAAAGCCCATGCACTCTTTAAGGTGCGTTCTCAGTGCTTCAACCCCTTGACCTGTCTTAGCAGAGAGGCGAATTAGAGTAGGATCATTGACGTGACAAATGCCGAGATCTTCATTGGTTTGATCGGCTTTGTTACGGATCACTGTCATGCCAATATTATCGGGTAGACGATCAACAAAGTCTGGCCAGATCTCTTTAGGGTCAGTAGCACCTGTAGTGGTGCCATCAACCATAAACAGCACACGGTCAGCTTGGGCGATCTCATCCCATGCTCGTTCAATACCGATTTTTTCAACTTCATCTGACGCATCGCGCAGGCCTGCGGTATCGATAATATGCAGTGGCATACCATCAATATGGATATGTTCGCGCAGAACATCGCGCGTGGTGCCGGCAATATCGGTCACAATTGCAGACTCTTTGCCTGACAGTGCATTGAGTAGGCTCGATTTTCCTGCGTTTGGTCGGCCCGCAATGACCACCTTCATTCCTTCACGCATAATTGCGCCTTGATTCGCTTCTTGTCGGACAGCCGCAAGGTTATCAATGATGGTTTGTAGATCCGCCGCGACTTTGCCATCGGCGAGAAAGTCGATTTCTTCTTCTGGGAAGTCGATAGCGGCTTCGACATAAATGCGCAGATGAATCAGCGATTCAACCAAGGTATTGATTCGGCCTGAGAAGGCACCTTGAAGCGATTGTAGTGCAGACTTTGCTGCCTCTTCTGAACTGGCATCAATAAGGTCGGCAATCGCCTCTGCTTGGGCTAGATCGAGCTTATCGTTTAAGAATGCTCGCTCAGAGAATTCACCTGGACGCGCGGTGCGAATGCCAGAAATTTTAAGGATACGCTTAATCAGCATGTCCATGACAACGGGGCCACCATGACCTTGTAGCTCAAGGACATCTTCCCCAGTAAAAGAGTGTGGGTTAGGGAAGTAGAGTGCGATACCTTGGTCGAGTTGGGTGCCATCTTCTGCGGTAAATGGCAGGTACTCAGCATAACGTGGGCGCAGCTCTTTACCTGTCACTTCGAGTGCGACTTTCGCGGCGAGCGGGCCAGATACGCGGATAATGCCCACGCCACCACGTCCTGGGGCGGTTGCCTGTGCAACAATGGTATCAGTTGTCATAGTAGTGCCTGTCTATTCTTGGTGCCATATCGTGGCAAATAAGTAATGTGATGAATTGTAATCAGCTCAAATAAAAAAGGCGACCCTTAGGCCGCCTTTCTTGCTATTTCCGCTTAAAGGTTACTTAGAGTGTAAGCCTTTTTTCTCCAGCGCTTTGTAAATCAGCGACTGTTGAATCAGTGTTACTACGTTCGATACTAGCCAGTATAGAACCAGACCTGATGGGAAGAACAGGAAGAAGAAGGTAAACATAACCGGCATAAAGGTCATGATCTTCTGCTGCATTGGATCCGTTACTGTTGTTGGGCTCATCTTCTGAATTAGGAACATTGAAGCACCCATCAGTAGTGGCAAGATGTAGTAAGGGTCTTGCGCTGAAAGGTCATGAATCCAACCAAAGAATGGTGAGTGACGCAGTTCTACCGACTCCATCAGTGCCCAGTACAGTGCGATGAAGATTGGCATCTGTAGGACAAGAGGAAGACAGCCACCGAGTGGGTTCACTTTCTCTTTCTTGTACAGCTCCATCATCTCTTGGCTCATACGCTGACGGTCATCTCCGATACGCTCACGCATTGCTTGCAGTTTTGGCTGCAGCATACGCATTTTCGCCATAGACGTGTATTGCGCTTTCGTTAGTGGGTACATTGCACCACGGACGATGAAGGTCAAACAGATGATTGCCACACCCCAGTTACCCACAAAGCTTTGGATAAATGACAGTAGTGTGTGCAGTGGTTTTGCGATAAACCATAACCAACCGTAGTCGACTACTAGATCTAGGTTTGGCGCTACTTCAGCCATTTGGTCTTGTAGTTTAGGACCAACCCAAAGCGTTGCTTGGAATTTTGCACTGTCGCCGTCAGCAATGGTCTTGTTTGGCATGCGAACACCAATATCACCTAGATTGCCGATCACGCGAGTGTATAGGTTTGCACCAGGCTCGTTGCGTGGGATCCATGCAGAAGCAAAGTAGTGCTGGATCATCGCTGCCCAACCTTGGCCGTTAGCCAGGTTTAGAGACAGGTTACGATCTTGCATATCTTCGAAGCTGTACTTTTTGTAACGAGTATCTTCAGTAGAATATGCACCACCGCGGTAAGTTGGCATTGTGATGCTACCACCAGCGTCAAGAAGGTTTTGACGTAGGTGAGCGTACATACCAAATGTCGCGTTGTTACCAGATTTGTTTACGATGTCGTATTCAACGTCGACAGCGTAGCTGCCGCGTTTCATCACGAATGTCTTAGTGTACTCAAGACCGTTAGCCGTGAACGTCATTGGAATGCGTAGTTCATCTTGGCCATCTGCAAGCGTAAAGCTGTCTGCGCTTACAGAGTAAGCTGGACGGTTTGTACTGCTTAGGTCGATACCTTGAGGACCAACAAGGCCACTCTGAGCAATGAACTGATGACCAGCTTCGTTCTTAAGTAGAACAAATGGGTCTTCTGAATCAAGCTCGTTTGAGTATTGGTTTAGGTCTGCATTAATTACATCACCACCAACCGTATCAATCGACAGAGTCAATACATCAGTTGTGACGGTAATAGTTTTTGCTGAAGCTTGTTGCTGCGCTGGCGCAGGGTCTAGCTCGTCGGCAAATGATGGTGCAGGTAGAGTACTGCTTGATTGAGCCTGCTCAACCGGCTGAGGCGTTGGATTCTTTGCAACTTGCCATTGCTGGAACAATAGGAAAGAAACCAGTGCTAGCGCGATTAACAGGATATTACGTTGAGAATCCATCGTTATTTATCTCTGTCTTGTTGTTGGACTGGTGGTACGGGATCGTATGTCCAACCCTTCTTATTTAAAGGGTTGCATTTTAATAGACGTTTGCTTGATAACCAACACCCTTTTACAAAACCGTGAGCTTTCAACGCTTCTAGGGCATAAGTAGAGCAAGTTGGGGAAAAACGACAACGTGGTCCAAGAATTGGACTAATAAAGCCTTGGTAAAATCGAACTATGCCGATTGCTACCCACGTGAAGGGCGAGACAGGCGCTGCCATAATTTATCAAACAATTTGAATATTTCTTCATTGCTTAAATCTTGCGCGGTTTTCTTAGCAATAACAACATAATCTTTGTGTGCAAGTTGATGTTGATTGTTACGAAAGCTTTCACGAGCAAGGCGTTTAAAACGATTGCGACCAACGGCGGTTTTAATCTGCTTTTTAGGAACGGCTAAACCTAGTCGAGGATGAGATAGGCTATTTTTACGGGCAATGATGGTGAAATGAGGTGAGCCAGCTCGATGAGCTTGCTGGAAGACATTTTGATAATGCTCGGGAGTTAACAAGCGTAACTCCCGATTGAACGCGTACGTATTCAAAATAATCGAAGATTACTTAGAAAGACGCTTACGGCCTTTAGCGCGACGTGCGTTGATTGTTGCACGACCGTTCTTAGTAGCCATACGTGCACGGAAACCGTGAGTACGCTTGCGCTTTAGAACTGAAGGTTGAAAAGTGCGTTTCATGATAAATACCTTTACTGATCAGTAGTTTTAGGTCAATGTTAACCCGGCGTGGGTAGTAACGTCTTCTTTATATATAAAGAGGACAAAACCGACGCCTCTCAACAAAGAGGCGGAATTGTAATCACAGTCACACAAAGTGTCAATCTTTGTGCAAGCGCTAAATTCCGGCCGAGCGATTATACGTAGTGTGAGCAAAATCTCAAGGATCAAACGATCCTCTGATGCGATCTTTATTCAGCACCAACTTGTCGAAGGAATTTTTGTAAGCGAGGATCTTGTGGATTACCAAAGATATCCTGTGGAGAACCTTGCTCAACAATATTGCCTTCAGCCATAAAGATCACCCGATCGGCGACCTCTCTAGCAAATTGCATTTCATGTGTGACCACCAGCATGGTCTGATGTTTTGTTGCTAAGTCCTTCATTAAATTAAGAACTTCCCCAACCCATTCAGGATCGAGTGCCGATGTCGGCTCATCAAAAAGCAGCAGCTCAGGTTGCAATGCCATGGCGCGTCCGATACCCACACGTTGCTGTTGGCCACCAGACAGTGCCGCTGGATAACTTTCGCCTTTATCGCCTAAGCCAATATCATCAAGAATCTCTTGAGCGCGAGTTAGAGCGTCCGATTTTTTCCAGCCACGCACGGTAATCAAACCTTCGGCAATATTTTGTCGTGCTGTCATATGAGCAAAAAGGGCATAGTTCTGGAAAACAAAGCCTGTTTTACGACGCAGGGCGAGCACTTCTGCTTTTGAGTGTTTTTCACTATCGACGCTGACATCATCAATGGTAATCACACCTTTATCGGCACTTTCAAGAAAGTTGACCGTGCGCAGTAGGGTGGATTTACCGGTACCGCTAGAGCCAATGATAACGATGATCTCACCTTGGTTAATTTCCAAGTCGATCCCTTTTAACACTTCAGTATCGCCAAAGCGCTTATGAATATTGTCTAACTTGATCATCGTACATACGCCTTATTCAGTTTTGCTTCTGCCCAAATTTGCACGCGGGTTAGGATTACCACGACACCCCAGTAGATGAGGGCGACGGCGAGGAAAGCTTCAAAGAAGCGAAAGCTTGAAGAAGCCTCCAT
Source organism: Vibrio hepatarius (assembly GCF_043642085.1). Classification (GTDB taxonomy): domain Bacteria; phylum Pseudomonadota; class Gammaproteobacteria; order Enterobacterales; family Vibrionaceae; genus Vibrio; species Vibrio hepatarius_C. Next base: position 29,751 of record NZ_JBHZSA010000014.1, read on the forward strand.
TTGTGCTTTGGCCATGATTTCAGCCACGCCTAAGGTAAAGGCCAAAGAGGTCGACTTAATCATATCGATAAAGTAATTCATCAACGAAGGCAGAGCGACACGGGTGGCTTGGGGTAAAATCACTCGGCGCATTGCCTGAGGCGTGGTCATGCCTACGGAAAGACTCGCTTCCATTTGGCTACGATCAACACCGATAATCGCGGCGCGAATACTTTCTGCCATATAAGCGGCAAAGTGCAATGTCAGACCGATGACCGCAGCGCCGAAAGCATCAAGACCGACTAAGAACGGGAAGATTTGCGGTAAGCCATAATAAAGCAGGAACAGTTGCACCAGCAGCGGCGTACCACGGAAAAAGCTGATGTAGAGCTGGCTAAGTTGATCGAGAACTGGGACGCGAAATACACGAATATTCGCCAAAATGACGGATAAAATCAGCGAAAAGATTAAACCCCACGTCGCCATTTCCATGGTTGTGCCAAGATACTTAAGCAGTATCGGCATCAGATCCAGCATGTAATTAAAATCGAATCCCATAACGTGTCCCAAAATAAATCACAAAAATAAAAAACAAAACCCACTGCAAAGGAAGGAAAGCAGTGGGTTAAAGGCTAGCCAACACTTATTCAGTTGGCTAGAAATCGAATCTCAGCTTATTTGGTAATATCAGCACCAAACCACTTTTGAGAGATTTTTGCTAGCGTACCATCAGCGCGCATTGCCGCAAGTGCTTGGTTTACTTCCGCTTGCAGTTTCTTACCATTGTCGTTATCAACAAATGGCCATGCGTTTTGAATCGTTTCAAATGGCTGACCTGCTAGCTGTAGTGGCAGACCTGTTTTTTTGATCAGCTCAAGTGCTGACAGGCGATCCATCACAAATGCGTCAGCGCGGCCAAGTGCAACATCGTGCTCGATACCAGTATCGTAAGTCTTGATATTGATCTTGCCATCTTTATCGTAGTCACGCAGTAGCTGCTCAAAGTTAGAACCTAGGTTAACGGCAACCGTTTTACCGGCTAGATCTTCAACACCTTGGATGCTGTCATTGCCTTTGCGAACCGTGATTTGCGCGCCATCTACCACGTATGGGTCAGCAAATAGGTATTTTGCCTTACGTGCATCCGTCATCGTGATTTGGTTTGAAATGGTATCAATACGACCTGTTTCTAGCAGACCAAATAAACCAGAAAAGTTTGCAGTCACGTATTCTACTTGGTAGTCATTACGCTTGCCTATCTCATCCCATAGGTCAACTTCAAAGCCTTGTAGCTTGTCTTGCTGAACGAAAGTGAATGGGAAGTAGCGGCCAGACATGCCGACTTTAACTTCAGTTGCCGCTTGAACAGTAGCAGCAGAAAGCGCGATTGCTGCAACTGCAGCCTTAATCCAGTTTTTCATAGTACAACTCCATATAATTATGGGGATAAATACTACTGTCTCTTTACTTAATTAGATAAATAACCAAGAGCAATAACCTAGACAGTAGAGTAATAAGGTGGAGAAATAGTCACTCGCAACAGGTTAGACGAATCCAGCGCGAGAAAGACGAAATAGGGCTGTGAAAAACTATTCATTCACAGAGTTATCACCAGATGAAAGATCACCGGGATTTGACCACTTTGTGGATCAAAGTGTGAGTAAAAATGGGGCAGGATGTGGGGATCCAGCGAATAATGTCGAAAATATTGTGAATAACTTAGATCTTATTCACTGGATCGTCGATCATTTGCTGGCGATCTTGGTTATCAACAGGTAAAATTGCCAATCTTTTCAGATCAATTACTTTCGAGTGGGGGCACCGTGTCATCTTCGCTTTGGTTGCAATGTTTGCAACAGCTTCAAGAAGAGCTACCAGCAACGGAATTCAGCATGTGGGTTCGTCCGTTACAAGCAGAGCTCAATGACAATACGCTCACTTTATTTGCCCCAAACCGTTTTGTTTTGGACTGGGTTCGCGATAAATACCTAAATAGCATCAATCGTCTGCTGCAAGAGTATTGCGGTAATGACGTACCGAGCTTGCGTTTTGAAGTTGGCAGTCGTCCTGTTGCGGCGCCAAAGCCTGTGCCGAAACGTACTCCAGCCGATGTGGCCGCTGAATCTTCAGCGCCAGCGCAGCTACAAGCACGTAAACCAGTACATAAAACTTGGGATGATGATGCGCAAGCGATCGCTGACATCAATCACCGCTCGAATGTAAACCCGAAACACAAATTCACTAACTTCGTTGAAGGTAAGTCAAACCAACTCGGTTTGGCTGCGGCGCGTCAAGTTTCTGATAACCCAGGCTCTGCTTATAACCCGCTGTTCCTATACGGTGGTACAGGCCTTGGTAAGACGCACCTTCTGCATGCGGTGGGTAATGCCATTGTTGATAATAAGCCAAACGCGAAAGTGGTTTATATGCACTCTGAGCGTTTCGTGCAAGACATGGTAAAAGCGCTGCAAAATAACGCGATTGAAGAGTTTAAACGTTACTACCGTAGTGTTGATGCACTGCTTATCGATGATATTCAATTCTTCGCCAATAAAGAGCGTTCACAGGAAGAATTCTTCCACACATTCAACGCTTTGCTTGAAGGCAATCAACAGATCATCCTGACATCGGATCGCTATCCAAAAGAGATCAGTGGCGTAGAAGATCGCCTTAAATCTCGTTTTGGTTGGGGTCTAACCGTTGCGATCGAGCCACCTGAGCTTGAAACTCGCGTCGCGATCTTGATGAAAAAAGCCGAAGACCACCAAATCCATCTTGCGGATGAAGTGGCGTTCTTTATTGCTAAGCGTCTGCGTTCTAACGTTCGTGAGCTAGAAGGGGCACTAAACCGCGTTATTGCTAATGCCAACTTCACTGGTCGTCCAATCACGATTGATTTTGTGCGTGAAGCGCTGCGTGACTTGCTGGCTCTGCAAGAGAAGTTGGTCACCATCGATAATATCCAAAAGACAGTGGCGGAATACTACAAGATTAAAGTCGCTGACTTACTGTCTAAGCGTCGTTCACGCTCGGTGGCGCGTCCGCGTCAGCTGGCGATGGCTTTGGCGAAAGAGCTTACCAACCACAGCTTACCGGAAATCGGTGATGCATTCGGTGGTCGTGACCATACGACGGTTCTGCACGCTTGCCGTAAGATTGAACAGCTGCGTGAAGAGAGCCACGATATTAAAGAAGATTACTCGAACCTGATTCGTACATTATCTTCTTAATTCGCACTATTTCTTGATTCACAGTATTCTAAGCATCGAGCAACAATAACGAATTCGGATAAGAGCATCCTATGAAATTTTCCATTGAGCGTAGCCACCTGCTTAAACCCCTTCAACAAGTGTCAGGTGCACTAGGTGGTCGTCCTACTTTGCCAATTCTAGGCAATCTATTACTCAAAGTAGAAGACAACGTGCTATCGATGACGGCAACAGACTTAGAAGTTGAGCTGATTAGTCGTGTCACTTTGGAAGGCGAATTTGAAGCCGGCAGCATTACTGTCCCTTCACGTAAGTTCCTCGATATTTGTCGCGGCTTACCGGACGACTCTGTGATTACTTTCGTCTTAGAAGGTGATCGCGTGCAAGTCCGTTCTGGTCGTAGCCGTTTCTCACTATCAACATTACCTGCTAATGATTTTCCTAACATCGAAGATTGGCAGAGTGAAGTTGAAGTTTCGTTGACTCAAGCTGAGCTGCGTGGCTTAGTGGAAAAAACACAGTTCTCTATGGCAAACCAAGATGTACGTTACTACCTCAACGGTATGCTGTTTGAAATCGAAGGCACGACACTGCGTAGCGTAGCGACTGATGGTCACCGTATGGCGGTATCTCAAACTCAGCTGGGTGCTGATTTTGCGCAAAAGCAAATCATCGTGCCGCGTAAAGGTGTGCTTGAGCTGGTTAAGCTACTTGATGCGCCAGAACAGCCGGTTGTACTGCAGATTGGTAGTTCAAACGTACGTGCTGAAGTAAACAACTATGTGTTTACGTCTAAGCTGGTGGACGGTCGTTTCCCTGACTACCGCCGCGTAATGCCGCAAAGTACCAGTAAAACGCTAGAAGCGGGCTGTGATGAGCTGCGCCAAGCTTTCTCGCGTGCTGCGATTCTATCCAACGAGAAGTTCCGTGGTGTTCGCGTGAACCTGGCGGATACTGAAATGCGCATTACCGCCAATAACCCAGAGCAAGAAGAAGCGGAAGAGATGCTTGACGTTAGCTTTGACGGTGAGCCAATTGAGATTGGCTTCAACGTCAGCTACGTATTGGATGTGCTCAATACATTGCGCTGTGAAACGGTTCGAGTATCCATGTCTGATGCCAACGCCAGTGCGCTGATTGAGAATGCTGCCGACGACAGCGCCATGTACGTGGTAATGCCGATTCGACTCTAGCATGCCGCTTTCTCGCCTCATCATAAAACAATTTAGAAACATCGAAGCCTGTGACATTAACCTGTCAGCAGGCTTTAACTTTCTTATTGGGCCGAATGGCAGTGGCAAAACCAGTGTCTTAGAAGCCATCTATCTACTTGGTCATGGTCGCTCGTTTAAAAGCTCATTGACCGGAAGAGTGATTCAAAATGACTGTAATGAACTGTTTGTTCACGGTCGTTTTTTGAACTCGGATCAATTTGAGCTACCAATTGGCATTAATAAGCAGCGTGACGGCTCAACAGAGGTTAAAATAGGCGGTCAATCTGGACAAAAGTTGGCACAACTGGCCCAAGTCTTACCTTTGCAGTTGATTCATCCGGAAGGGTTTGATCTACTAACGGACGGACCGAAACATCGCCGCGCATTTATTGACTGGGGTGTGTTTCACACTGAGTCGGCTTTTTATGATGCGTGGGGGCGATTTAAACGCCTTAACAAGCAACGCAATGCTTTGTTGAAAACCGCCACCAGCTATCGAGAGCTCAGCTATTGGGATCAGGAGATGGCAAGATTGGCTGAAAACATCAGTCAGTGGCGAGCAACCTACGTTGAGCAGATGAAAATCAAAGCGGAGCAGATCTGCCAAGAGTTTTTGCCAGAATTTGATATCCAATTAAAGTATTATCGTGGTTGGGACAAAGAGACCCCATATCAAGAAATACTAGAAAAGAATTTTGAGCGTGATCAGGCGCTTGGTTACACCTTTAGTGGGCCAAATAAAGCCGATTTACGCATCAAAGTGAATGGCACTCCCGTAGAGGACGTGTTGTCACGAGGCCAGTTAAAGTTGATGGTGTGTGCACTGCGGGTTGCGCAGGGGCAACACCTGACTGAAATGACTGGCAAGCAATGTATCTACTTAATTGATGACTTTGCATCTGAATTAGATAGCCAACGTCGCAAGCGTCTTGCTGATTGCTTGAAAGAGACGGGGGCTCAAGTTTTTGTAAGTTCTATTACTGACAGTCAGATTGCAGATATGCGAGATGAAAATGGCAGGATGTTCCATGTGGAACATGGCACAATAGAGCAAAATATATAGCGGAAGATAACTCATGTCTGAAAATTACGATTCATCGAGTATTAAAGTACTAAAAGGTCTGGACGCAGTACGTAAGCGCCCTGGTATGTACATCGGCGACACGGATGATGGTACCGGTCTGCACCACATGGTTTTCGAGGTGGTGGATAACTCAATTGATGAAGCGTTGGCAGGTCACTGTAAAGACATCATTGTGACAATTCATGAGGACAACTCAGTTTCTGTGAGCGATGACGGCCGTGGTATCCCAACGGAAATGCACCCAGAAGAGAAAGTATCAGCTGCAGAAGTTATCATGACGGTACTTCACGCTGGTGGTAAGTTCGATGACAACTCATACAAGGTATCGGGTGGTCTACACGGTGTTGGTGTTTCGGTAGTAAACGCACTATCAGAAAAAGTGACGCTAACTATCCATCGTGGTGGTCATATCCATAGCCAAACTTACCATCACGGTGAGCCTCAAGCGCCACTAGCTGTGGTGGGTGATACGGATAAAACTGGTACTCAAATACGTTTCTGGCCAAGTGGCGAGACGTTCACTAACACTGAATTCCACTACGATATCCTAGCAAAACGTCTACGTGAGCTATCATTCCTAAACTCTGGTGTTTCTATCAAGCTTAAAGACGAGCGTGAAGAAGACAAGAGCGACCACTTCATGTTTGAAGGTGGTATCCAGGCGTTCGTTGATCACCTAAACACCAACAAAACACCTATCATCGAGAAAATCTTCCACTTCGATTTCGAACGTGAAGATGGTATTTCAGTTGAAGTAGCGATGCAGTGGAACGATGGTTTCCAAGAAAACATCTACTGTTTCACTAACAACATCCCTCAACGTGATGGTGGTACTCACCTTGCTGGTTTCCGTGCAGCTCTAACTCGTACCTTGAATTCGTTCATGGACAAAGAAGGCTTCTCGAAGAAAGCGAAGACTGCGACATCAGGTGATGATGCGCGTGAAGGTCTAACGGCAGTTGTTTCGGTGAAAGTGCCAGATCCTAAGTTCTCTAGCCAAACAAAAGACAAGCTGGTTTCATCTGAAGTGAAATCTGCGGTTGAATCGGCAATGGGTGAGAAACTGTCTGAGTTCCTAGTTGAGAACCCGGCAGAAGCGAAGATGGTTTGTTCTAAGATTATCGACGCAGCACGTGCTCGTGAAGCAGCGCGTAAAGCGCGTGAAATGACTCGTCGTAAAGGCGCGCTCGATTTAGCGGGTCTACCAGGTAAACTCGCTGACTGTCAGGAAAAAGACCCGGCACTCTCTGAACTATACATAGTGGAGGGTGATTCGGCAGGCGGCTCCGCAAAACAAGGCCGTAACCGTAAGAACCAAGCAATCCTACCGCTAAAAGGTAAGATTCTTAACGTTGAAAAAGCACGTTTCGACAAAATGCTGTCTTCTCAGGAAGTGGCAACGCTTATCACAGCACTAGGTTGTGGTATCGGTCGTGACGAGTACAACCCAGACAAACTGCGTTACCACAATATCATCATCATGACCGATGCCGATGTCGATGGTTCGCACATCCGTACGTTGCTATTGACCTTCTTCTACCGTCAAATGCCAGAGCTTATTGAGCGTGGCTACGTGTACATTGCTCAGCCACCACTTTACAAAGTGAAGAAAGGTAAACAAGAGCAGTACATCAAAGATGAAGATGCAATGAACCAGTACCAAGTGGCTCTTGCTCTAGATAATGCTGCTCTACACGTTAACCCAGAAGCGCCAGCGCTATCAGGTGAAGCACTAGAGAAGCTAGTACAGCAATACAATGCAGGCATCAAGCTAGTGGATCGTATGAGCCGCCGTTACCCACGTGCGCTAATTCATGAGCTAATCTACACGCCACGCCTAACAGCTGAGCAGTGTCATGATGCATCAACAGTAGAAGCTTGGACTAAGCAGCTTGTTGAGCAATTAAATGCCAAAGAAGTCGGTGCAAGCCAATACAGTTTCGAAGTAGAACAACACGCTGAGCTAGGCTTAAGCCTACCAAAGATTGTCGTTCGTACTCACGGTGTGACTCATGAGCATGCACTGAGCATCGACCTAATCAACTCGAAAGAATACGGCAAGCTAGCGTCTCTTTCTGAAGCATTAGATGGTCTAGTGGAAGAGGGTGCTTACATCAAACGTGGTGAGCGTACTCAGCCTGTTGCAAGCTTTGTTGATGCACTAGAGTGGCTAATTAAAGAGTCTCGTCGTGGTCTAAGCCTACAGCGCTACAAAGGTCTAGGTGAGATGAACCCAGATCAGCTATGGGAAACGACGATGGACCCAGAAACTCGCCGCATGATGCAAGTAACGATTGAAGATGCAGTAGGCGCTGACCAACTGTTCACCACGCTAATGGGTGACCAAGTTGAACCGCGTCGTAACTTCATTGAAGAGAATGCACTGAAAGTTGCTAATTTGGATGTATAACGTTCCTAGCTACTAGCAGCGAGTCTCTAGAATAAGCGCAGATCGAAAGATTTGCGCTTTTTTATTGGAGGGTAATTAAAACAACCAGTTAGTATTAATCTAGCCACTAGCCACTAGCCACTCGAAACTAGCAACTTTTTTACTTTTATCCCTTGAAACTGATTTTTCCCAACCACATATCTATTGTTGAAGAGGAAAGCTGTCTTGCTCATAAGAGAAGAAACAGAACCTCTGGACTCGCTGACAAGGCATTGCTCAAGAGAGGATGACCTTTGAGGCACACAATTTAAAACTTGATTCGTTGCTATGTCCCCGTGCTTAGACCTAACAGAGGTAGCCAGAGGAATAGTGAATGAGTCCCTTAGTCGGCAACGATCTATACAAGGTAGATCCGCGCAAACTCACGACTAAGACTATTGCTTACTAAAAGGATAGCATTATGAGAACTGTAGATTTCACTCCACTTTACCGCAACGCAATTGGCTTCGATCGTCTATTCAACATGATGGAAGCAAACACCTCGAAGAACACTTCTGGCGGTTACCCTCCGTACAACATCGAGCAAAAAGATGAGAACAACTACCGTATTACCATGGCAGTTGCCGGCTTTGCTGAAGACCAACTCGATCTGACTCAAAAAGAAAATATGTTGATCGTGAAGGGTGAGCGTAAAACAGAAGCGGAAAAGACCTACGTATACCAAGGTATCGCAGAGCGTGATTTCGAACGTAAATTCCAGCTAGCTGACTACGTAAAAGTCGTAGGTGCAAGCATGGAAAACGGTCTACTACACATTGACCTAAAACGCGAAATCCCAGAAGCGATGCAACCACGCAAGATTGCGATTGGTGGCAAGAATCTGATTGAGGGTTAACTGGTTTCTCGACACGTTTGATTTAAGTTGAGTGGAGCAGGGCGGCCAAACAGGAAGCCTTGCCCCAAATCGCATTTCAATTGTCTGAGCAAACTTTCTTGCTCATACGTCTCTATCCCTTCAGCCACAACCTTCATCTCTAGGTGATGCGCTAATGCAACAATACTTTGTACTACCTTTAAGTCTCCTCGGCTGGTATTAATCTGATCGACAAAGGTTTTATCAATTTTGATAAAGGTCGCCGGCAAATCTTTTAATACCGCTAGAGAAGAGTATCCAGTACCAAAATCATCAATGGCGATCGATATGCCGAGCTTTTTAAACTTCATCAGCAGAAGTGAACTTAGTGATAGGTTTATCATTAACGTCGTTTCAGTTAGCTCCAACTTTAAGTTCGTCGGTGAAATTTGGTATTTTTCGATGGTTTGGACAAAACGTTGATAAATTTCTGGGTCGGTTAATTGCTTTGCTGAAAGGTTGATCGAAATAATCGGCTGAGATGTTCGGTTATCGGCAATAAACTGACATGCTAACTCAAGCACACAATAGCCAATTTGATTGATGAGATCGCTTTTTTCAGCTTCTTCAATAAAGTGGGCTGGCGTCAGTAATCCTCTTCGTGGATGTTGCCAACGGATTAGCGCTTCATAGCAATGAACGCTGCGATCGGTCAGTTGGTAAATCGGCTGATAGTGGAGAACAAACTCTTGGTTGTGGATTGCGCTTTTTAGATCGTTTAATAGCTCGACCCGTTCATCATCGATATGCTTAGTATCGCGATCAAAAAACTGGTACCGACAACGTCCTGCTTGTTTGGCTTGGTACATCGAAAAGTCGACATTTTGCATTAACTCAGTTGCGCTCTGACCATCTTCATTGATCACGACTATGCCCATTGAGGCGGAAATTGAGTGGTTTTTTGCAAGGATATTGATCGGGAGAGTGAGAGAGTCTATCGCGTGCTGAGCAAGCTGTTCCAGATCCGTGTGAGTTTGGAATGGAATAATAACGGCAAACTCATCGCCACTAATACGGGTGATGGTTAACGCTGACTCAAAGACTTCATTTAAACGTATGCTAATTTCCCTAAGTACCTGATCCCCTGTGTGATGACCAAACTGATCGTTAATAAGCTTAAAGTTATCGAGGTCCAAATAGAGCAAGGCATAGTGCTCTGTGGGTGTATCTGCATTTTGAACTAGGTTATCTAAAACTTCAGTAAAGCGACGGCGATTGTCTAACCCGGTTAGCATGTCTGTGTTGGCTAACTTTCTCAGTTGCGCAGTCTTTCTATCGATGGCTTTTTGCAGCTTACTCGGTATGGTCGCATAGTAGTAAAAGAACAGGCTTAACAGCGTAGAGATGATTAGGGCAGAGATCATTTTCAATAGCGGTAAATCAAACCAGCGATCAGAATTTTCTAATCCAATCACCAGTGTCCATTGATTGTTAGGTACATCAATGGTGGTGGATGCTGAAATCCATTCTAGTGGCATCTCCTTACCGTAGAATTGTTCAATTTCTCCTGTATCTGGATGAATACGCGATAATTGAAATTGCAGACTGTCTTTACTGAGCTCAATAAGGTCACTACTGGCGATAAGGTTATCGAGCATGATTAATGCAGAAGCAAAGCCCCAGAACTGCTTTTTGTCCGCAGGGCCTACAAATATCGGTCTGCGTGCAACTAAACCAATCCCCCCTTGTTTGAGCTTAAATGGACCTGCGAGAGTGAGTTTTTTGGATTGAACGGCGCTTTTCGCTTCTTTTAATCTTTTATCATCTTTGAGTAAGTTGTGGCCAATGGCTCGTTCATTGCCCGCAAGAGGATAAATTTGCTCAATAATACCGTTAGGAGCGAGCTGAAGGTTACTAATGAGATCGCTGAATGAAAGGATTTCGGCCGCATAGGTGGTAAAGCCGTCGGTGTTACCATCATTGTGAATGATTTCAAGGGCTAGAATTTGCGTGGAAGCGACAAGGGCTGTGTGAATCTCTTTTTCGAGGTTTTTGGCTTGAGTAAAGGCGACTTGCGAGACGAGCTGTTTTTTCTCTTGGGTGATGGTGTTAGTGATTAACATCACCACCCAAGAACTTATCGAAAATAAAGTACCGAATACTACGAGAGTAGTCAGAAGAGGCCTTTTAATATTAAACAATCGGTTCATTTATGACACTCGAATTCGGTTCCTTGTCGCTGTCGTGCAGTAACAGAGCGATCATCTAGGCCATACAATGAGCCTAAGTTTAATTGATGGTATTATTAGTATAGGCGTGCATAACTTCCTCAGCGATAATCTCGATGCCTTTTTTCATCATCTCATCATCTTGTACGTAGTTCATACGTAGGCATTGATGAGCATGGTCCCAATCGTCTTCTTGGCCAATAAAGAAATATTCACCAGGCACTATCAGTACCCCGCGTGCTTTCAAGCGCGCGTATAGCTCCATGGTGGTGATTGGCAGTTCGTCAAACCATAGCCATAAGAAAATAGCCCCTTCCGGCTTATGGATACGGAAGCGAGGGTCTGTAATGGCATCTTGCAGCAATTCGACCGCGCGTAATGATTTCTGCTGATAGAACGGCTTGATAACATCAGAGCTCAGCTTTAACAGATCGCCTTTAGCGATAATATGATTGGCCAGTGCTGGACCAAGACTGCCCGGGGCTAAGCTGATGATACCATTCATATTGGTCATCGCTTGGGTGATCTCTTCGCTTGCAATCACAATACCGCAGCGCACGCCAGGCAGACCCAGTTTAGATAGGCTCATGCACAGAATCGTGTTCTCATTCCAAAACGGCTGCACATCTTCAAAGATAATATTTGGGAACGGCAGGCCGTAGGCATTATCAATGATAAGAGGAATATTGTTTTCACGCGCCAGCTTATCCAGCTTATGAATCTCTTCGTCCGTCAGCACGTTACCGGTTGGGTTAGTTGGGCGAGAGGCACAAATCGCTGCAACTGAGTCATCGACTTTAAGCTGTTCAAAATCAACGTGGTATTTAAACAGGCCGTTATCAAGTAGTTCGATTTCTGGGTGGTAGGAAACGAAGATATCTTCATCAATCCCTGCATCGCCATAACCAATATATTCAGGGGCGAGTGGCAGTAGAATCTTTTTGTGTGAACCATCCGGCTGCTGACCTGCGAGCAGGTTAAATAGGTAGAAAAATCCACTCTGACTGCCGTTGGTTAAGCTGATGTTCTTTTCTGAAATGTCCCAGCCATAGGTGTCCTTCAATAGTTTGGCGAGTGCTTTGACAAAGGCATCTTTGCCCTGCGGTCCATCATAGTTGGCCATCGCGGAGACGAGCTCTCCACTGGCGAGCATATCCTCACTGGCTTGGCGAAAGTAGTCGAGCATGGCTGGAATGGCGGCTGGATTACCTCCGCCGAGCATGATGGCACCTGGAGTGCGTAGACCATCATTTAAATCATCCATTAGCTGGGTGATGCCTGAATACTGATTAAATTTTTCACCAAATTTTGAGAACTGCATTACTTGTTGTACCTAATTCATTATTGTCATTGCTTTATGTATAGAACAGTCAGTGCGTTGCTGACCAATAGAGTAATCCCTGAACATACCTTAATGTGCAAATAGAGCAAAGCGAGAATTAGTATTGAGTGAAAAAAAGCCAACATAGTGATGTCGGCTTTGTGCAAAAGGGCGTTAATACCGAGCTGCGTACTTATTGCGAGCCCGTGTAAACCACTAGCACCTTGTCATCTTGATAGCGGCGCTCGAAGGCGTAGTAACCTTGCTGGTGGCGGGTAATGTGTTCGCCCTGAGCGACAGCTGGGTGGCGTTGTCTAAATTGTCCAAGTTTTTGCCAATGTTCGAGCAGTTGCTGGCGTTCACCGGTTATCTGATCCCATGGCATATCTGAACGCGTACCTTGATGAGGATCGGAGCCTGTTGGTCCAAACTCACGTGCGATCTCATCGCCGTAATAGATCTGAATCGCGCCGGGTGCCAGTATTAATGCATTGGCTGCGCGAACTTGCTGTTCAATGGTTTTGGCGCGGTTACCCCAAAACAGAGAGGTATCGTGGGATGACAAGTAGCTTAAGACGTTAAAGCTGCTGTCTTGATTGATTCGCTCTGCATAGCGCTGGTAATCACGGTCGAGGTCGGCAAAGCAGCTTAGTGCTTTCGGTGCTACATCGCCTTGGAATTCAAAGTTGATGATCGAATCGAAACCGTGGTCAAAATAGGGACTCTTAACCACACCATGTGCCCACACTTCACCGGTTATCCAGAATGGTAAATCATCGAGCGCTTTGTCTGGATTGTTTTGCTTCCACTCCGCGAGCGCCGCTGTCGATTCGAGCTTTAGCTGCTGCCAAGTTTCAAACTCGACATGCTTGGCGGTATCGACTCTAAAGCCATCAATGCCGTATTCTCTAACCCAATCAGATAGCCAAGCAATGAGGTGCTGTTGTGGTGTCTGACTGACATCCTGTGCGTTAGTCGATTTGTTGCGATAGAAATTGGGTAATCCAGTGGCTTGCTGAGACTCTGTTTTGATATCCGGTAAATGTGCTAATGACATGGTGCGGTCGTTATAGCCGGGCTGGTCATAATCACCAATATCGGTACGAAGCCAATCTTTTCCCCACCATTTTTGCCACGCCTCACCATCACGGTAGTTAATATAGTCATTAAAGCTGTGCCAGTTTTGACCTTGCTTTGGTGTCCAGTCCGTCCACTGTTCACCGAGAATCTCTAGCGCTTCCTGATCATCTAAATACAACTGGCCGAAATCGAACTCCTGCATATCAGCTAATGTTGCGTAACCCGTATGGTTGAGCACCACATCCCAGATAATGCGAATCCCTTTGCTGTGTGCGGTATCGATTAAGGTTTTAAGCTCTTGCTTTGTGCCCATATTGGCATCAAGCTTAGTCCAATCTTGGTGGTAATAACCGTGGTAACCATAGTGTTTGAAATCGCCATTACTACCGCCGCCAACCCAGCCATGAATTTGCTCTAAGGGTGAGGTGATCCACAGTGCATTCACACCTAAGTCTTCAAGATAATCTAACTTTTTGGTTAACCCTGCTAGATCGCCGCCGTGGAAGGTAGCGATCTCTTTATCGCTATCATTGCTGCGGCCATAGCTATGGTCATTGTTTGGATTGCCATTGTAAAAGCGGTCAGTCATAACAAAGTAGACCGTCGCATTATCCCAACTAAACGCGGAAGATTGCAGCGATGCCACTTGCTCTAGTAACATCACCCCTTGGCTCATTGCACCGGCTTTTAAGCTTACTTTGCCGTTACTAACGATAGCTTGTTGACCTGTTAAGGCATCGCGAATGGTGCTGCCATTGGTGAAGGTCGCGGAGACATCAATGCTGGTGGGTTGTTCACTAGCGACTGGGCATTGATAACGAGCAATCGCGTCTGCTTTAGGTTTTACTTTAACGGTAAGCTGGTTGGTGTCTTGGTTGAGAACAAACTGGTAGGTATTGGCGCTGAATACTCGCATCGGGATCGCGGCAGAATCAGCACAGTTATCAAGCTTAAGTGCCTTATTGAACTTGATGCGCGCGGCATCTTGCAGTGCGTAGCGACTGCCACAACTTTGCTGGTGGTCTGCGATAGAGAGCGAGTAGCTGCCTTTTGTCAGTGTTTGCTCAGCAACAAGTAGACCATCATCTTGTCGTTCAAAGGTGGCCTGTGTTTCTCCAATGGTTAGAGTCAGGGCGTTATTGGGTGTTTGGCTGCAAGCGGCTAAAAGAGACGCTGATAGGGCTAAAATAGACTTTTTCATAGAATCCTTCCCGAATATTTACGCTGTTTATAACAAAACAGTGCCACTACAGTCCGAGTGATGATCCTATTGGTGGGCGAATTTATCCCTACACAATTTTATAGAGTTCACAAAACGCATTTTTAGCCTTAATCGCTAATAAAAAAGTCGCCAATAAAAAAGGGAAGCTCAATGCTTCCCTTTTAACTTGTACCTTACCGCGGTGATTATTTCTGTAGTAGAGAAATATCCGCAATCTGAAGGAATAGGTTACGTAGGTTGTTAAGCAGCGTTAGACGGTTCTTCTTCAGAGCTTCGTCGTCTGCCATTACCATTACGTTATCGAAGAATGCATCAACAGGCTCACGTAGACCCGCTAGCTTGCTTAGCGCTTCTTGGTAGTTACCTGTAGCGAACGCTGGCTCTAGCGCTTCTGTCATTACTTCAACGCTTTCTGCTAGTGCTTTTTCTGCGTCTTCTTGTAGAAGTGCTAGGTCGATCTCAGCAGCGAGTTCACCGTCGAATTTCGCGAGGATGTTACCTACACGCTTGTTCGCAGCAGCTAGTGCTTCTGCGGCTTCTAGCTCGCGGAAGTGATATACCGCTTTCACGCGCTGGTCAAAGTCTGCTGGTTTGGTTGGACGGTTAGCCAGTACAGCTTGGATGATATCCACGCTGAAGCCTTCGTCTTTGTACCATGCGTTGAAACGACCAAGCATAAATTCAATAACATCAGTTTCAACGTTGTCGTTAGTCAGGCGGTCAGCAAACAGAGACTTCGCTTTTGCGATTAGGTCTGTTAGGTCTAGGTTGTAGCCGTTTTCTACGATGATACGTAGTACACCTAGAGATGCACGACGAAGTGCAAATGGGTCAGAGCCCTTAGGTGCTTGGCCAATACCGAAGATACCAACGATAGTATCGAGCTTGTCTGCCATCGCGACTGCTGAAGAGATGCCTGTGCTTGGTAGGTCATCACCAGCGAAACGAGGCATGTACTGCTCGTAAAGTGCTAGTGCAACTTGCTCGTCTTCACCATCGTGAGTCGCGTAGTGCATGCCCATTACACCTTGAGTATCGGTGAATTCGAATACCATAGATGTCATTAGGTCACACTTCGCTAGAAGACCAGCACGCTTAGACTTCTCAACGTCAGCATCGATCTGTTCAGCGATGTAGCCAGCAAGTTCAGTAATACGGTCAGTCTTGTCTTTGATAGTACCAAGCTGCTTCTGGAAGATAGCTTGCTCTAGCTCAGGTAGACGATCGATTAGAGGACGCTTACGGTCAGTGTTGAAGAAGAATTCCGCATCCGCAAGACGTGGACGAACCACTTTCTCGTTACCTTCGATTACGTAACGAGGCTCTTTTGATTCGATGTTTGAAACGAAGATGAAGTTAGGTAGTAGCTTCTTGTTGTCATCGTAAACAGGGAAGTACTTCTGGTCACCTTTCATGGTGTAAACCAAAGCTTCAGAAGGTACTTTTAGGAACTCTTCTTCAAACTTCGCAGTTAGCACTACTGGCCACTCAACCAGAGAAGTCACTTCTTCTACTAGGTCGTCTTCTAGATCCGCTGTACCACCAACCGCTGCTGCTGCTTTTTGCGAGTCAGCAAGGATGATCGCTTTACGCGCTTCGTAATCTGCCATTACTTTACCGCGCTCTTCTAAGATCGCTGGGTATTGTTCTGCAGATTCGATAGTGAACTCTTGCTCACCCATGAAACGGTGACCACGGATAGTGCGGTCTGATGCTACGCCTAGAATCTCACCTTCGATAAGGTCAGAACCCATTAGCATAGTTAGCGTTTTAACCGGGCGGATAAACTGAGTTGTCTTGTTACCCCAACGCATTGGCTTAGCGATAGGTAGGTTACCCAGTGCTTTTGCTGCCAGCTCAACAACGATTTCAGAGGTTGCTTGGCCTTTTACTTCTTGTTTGAACAGTAGCCATTCGCCTTTGTCTGTGACTAGACGGTCAGCTTGTTCAACAGTGATGCCATTACCACGTGCCCAGCCTTGAGCCGCTTTAGTTGCATTGCCATCAGCATCGAATGCCACAGAAACCGCAGGACCACGCTTTTCAACCACTTTGTCTGCTTGGCCTTCAGCTAGCGCTGAAACCTTAAGTGCTAGACGACGAGGAGCGGCGTACCATTTCACACCTTCATGTGCTAGGTCTGCGCCTTTTAGTTCAGCTTCGAAGTTTGCTGCGAACGCTTCCGCTAGTGTGCGAAGTTGCGTTGGTGGTAGCTCTTCAGTACCTAGTTCAATTAGAAATTCTTTAGCCATGATTACTTCTCCTCGCCTTGAACTTTTTGTTCTTGGGTACGACACATAGGGAAGCCAAGCGCTTCACGTGATGCGTAGTATGCTTCAGCAACTGATTTAGTCAGGTTGCGGATACGAAGGATGTAACGTTGGCGCTCTGTAACAGAGATAGCTTTACGCGCATCAAGGATGTTGAATGCGTGACCTGCTTTTAGAATGCGCTCGTAAGCTGGAAGCGGTAGCGGCTTCTCTAGCTCAAGTAGCTCTTTACACTCTTTCTCGCACTGGTCGAAGAAAGTGAATAGGAAATCTACGTCAGCGTGCTCGAAGTTGTAGGTTGATTGCTCAACTTCGTTTTGGTGGAAGATATCACCGTAAGTCACGTTGCTTCCGTCTGGTGCTACGTTCCATACCAGGTCGTAAACAGAGTCTACTTCTTGGATGTACATCGCTAGACGTTCGATACCGTAAGTGATTTCACCGGTAACAGGTTTACACTCAAGGCCGCCAACTTGCTGGAAGTAAGTGAACTGAGTCACTTCCATGCCGTTTAGCCATACTTCCCAACCAAGACCCCATGCGCCTAGCGTTGGGTTTTCCCAGTTGTCTTCTACGAAGCGAATATCGTGAACTAGCGGGTCGATACCAAGAACTTCAAGTGAACCTAAGTACAATTCCTGAATATTATCTGGAGAAGGCTTTAGGGCTACTTGGAATTGATAATAGTGCTGCAGACGGTTCGGGTTTTCACCGTAACGGCCATCGGTAGGACGACGTGAAGGTTGAACGTAAGCTGTCGACATTGGCTCTGGGCCAAGTGCACGTAGACATGTCATTGGGTGAGAGGTGCCTGCACCTACTTCCATATCTAGAGGTTGAACAATAGTACAACCGTTTTGTGCCCAGTAATCCTGCAGCGCGAGGATCATTCCCTGGAAGGTTTTGATATCGTATTTTTGCATAGTAATTCGCGCAATTCTTTGAGTAAAAGGTCTGTCTAAAACAGAGAAAAATAACAATCAAGTATACCCAGATATTTGGCATGGGAGTAGCGCTAATCTTGATTAATTGGTAGCCAAAAATATCCTTTAGTGGAATTTTTCCGACTTATCTAACTGATTTCCACTAAAAGGGAGTTTATTTGTAGTTTGAAGGTTGAGTATCGGCCGTGAGGTGGATAAAATCACGCCGTCTTTGGGGAGTAGCTTACCTATTTATCAACACTGGGATAATAGGTTCGTCTGTCAACATAATTGATGCAAAATCATCATGGCATTCGAGACCCAATATCGGCCAACTATAACAATACGCCGATGTGGTTTAGCAAGACCTTAGACAAATCATCATGAACCGGGGCGGGGCATGAGGTTTGTCTTTGGTTAAATATAATATTCCCGCCCTATAAAGAGCATGTCGTGAGCGTTTTAGCTATCTCAATCACCACCGTCGCACTGGCGGAGATCGGTGATAAAACTCAATTACTATCACTTTTACTAGCCAGTCGATACCGCAAACCAATCCCTATTATTGCTGCCATTTTTTTCGCTACGATTGCTAATCATGCATTAGCTGCATGGCTTGGTGTGGTTATTGCCGATTACATGACGCCTGAAACCTTAAAGTGGGTGCTGGTGGTGAGTTTTATTGCCATGGCGGCATGGGTACTGATTCCTGATAAGTTGGATGATGACGAACAGATTTCCAATCGTGGCCCATTTATCGCCAGCTTTATTGCCTTCTTCGTTGCTGAAATTGGCGATAAAACTCAAATCGCAACCTCGATTCTGGGCGCGCAGTATGCTGATGCATTAACTTGGGTCATCCTCGGCACCACCATCGGTATGTTGTTGGCCAATGTTCCTGTGGTACTGATTGGTAAACTTTCCGCCGATAAAATGCCACTCGCTTTGATTCGAAAAGTCACGGCTTTGTTGTTTGTCGCTCTGGCGATTGGCGCAGCAGTACTGTAGCCAAAAGCTGCGATTACGGGGTTAAATATCAATAACTGGAGATGAAATAGAGCAAGATCAAACTCTGACTTAAATTCGAACTGATACGTGATCGCTGACATATTAGTGTCATAGTTGTCATGGTAATTTAACCTTGTGGATGATAGCGAGAGGGCAAGGTTATGCTTACACGTTATATGGGGATGACCCCTAAGAGTCAGAGTTATTTGTTCACCTTCGGTTTGGCGCTATGCCTATTGGCAATGGTGCTAACTGATATGTGGCTACCGATAGTCGCAGGGTCGTTTATTTTAACTGGATTGACGGTTGAAGCTTGGATCCGCGTCGCGCATATTATTCCTATGCATGAAGAGATGCGCACGATGAGAAAACAGCTCAACAAACTGCAAAGCGAAGTCCGCACCCTCGAATATGATGAATAAAAAAACGGCAGCCATCTTGGCTGCCGTTTTGTTTTCTGAGACAGAGATTACTCCATGCCTTTCTTGATTAGGTACTGAAAAGGTAGCTCTTCAGTTTGAGAATCTATCAGTTGATGATCCATAAAGCGGCAAAAACTAGGAATGTCGCGTGTCGTCGATGGATCATCGGCTTTCACAAGCAACACTTCTCCATCCTGCATATTTCGAATTGTCTTCCTGACCATCATAACTGGCTCTGGGCAGCGTAATCCTTCTGCCTCTAGGGTTTTGTCTGCCTGCTGTGGATTGAATGTCATGGTCGTATCTTTGGTTACTCAATTTGGCCTAGATAATACTAGTGAAGAAAAAATATTCAATAACCCCTTGGCAAAGTGAACAATTTGTTTTAACTTAGTTAACAAGTTGGTAACAATTAACAAGGAAAGCAAGTATGTTGACAGCTCTAGATCGTTTAACAATCTACTCCGTGCTGTGTTTTATCTCTTTTTGCGCCCTTGTTTTACGTTCACCAGCAGAATCGTCCTCGTTTATGCCATTGCTTGGTATGGGCGCGACGGTTGTAGGGATTTGGCTTGAGATGCATCGTTGGCCGAGCGCATCTGAAGAACAAGAGAACGGATAATAGCACTTCCAACTGTTATCTGTTTTTACCACTACGCTCAACTACATTCCGACACTATCCCCAGTTTTCTTGGGCTTCCCCGCTGAAAAGCGGGATTTTTTTTGCCTGAAAAAGGTACAATCAAGTTAATCCCTCATAGAAATTAGTGGCTCAACGTGGAATTAGAAGACATTTATCGTCGTGATCTTAACTTACTAGTCGCACTGCGAGTGTTAATTGAAGAGTGCAGTGTGAGTAAAGCTGCCCATCGTTTGAACCTCAGTCAGTCTGCGATGAGTCGAGTGCTAGGTCGATTACGAGAGATGCTTGGTGATCCTTTATTTACCCGCCAAGGACAACACTTAATCCCGACCGAAAAAGCGTTAGAGATTGATCGCTGTTTAGGTGAGCCTCTAGAGTCACTGCGCCAGCTGTTATCACCGATTGAGTTTGAGCCGCAAAGTTGTGACCAAACCTTTACCATTGCGACCACGGATTATGCGATGCAAACCATCTTGCCGTTTGCTTTGCCGCGTATCTATCAAGAAGCGCCTAATGTATCGTTTAATTTTTTACCGCTGCAACATGACCGTTTGGCCGATCAGCTCACCGCAGAGGGCGCAGATTTAGCCATTTGCCGTCCAATTGGTCCAGTTGCGCCACTACGTAGTGAAATACTAGGTCGTGTTGGCGTATTGTGTTTGCTTTCAAAGCAGCATCCACTCGCTGATGAAGAAATGAGTTTGGCAGATTACCTGACTTATCCCCATGCGATGATTGCGATCAGTGATGGTGTTAAGGCTTTGATTGAGGGTGCCTTGGTCGACCAACCAAGACGTAAGATGGTGCTGCGCGCATATCACCTTGAAGCGGCGCTAGCGATCGTTGATACCATGCCAATCATTATTACTGTGCCCGCTGACTTAGCTTATTTAGTTGCCGAGCGTTACGACTTAGTGATAAAGCCGCTTCCGTTCCAATTTACCCCGTTTGATTACTCGATGATCTGGCATCCACGCTGTGAACACTCTCCGGCTCAGGAGTGGTTACGAGGAATCGTAAAGGAAGAATGCAGTCGCTTGATCGCCAAACGAATTGAAGATATTGGTTTGGATTGATCGAATAGAATTAGAAATGTCATTCCGGAATTGAGGAACGAAATGTCCGGAATCTCTCGCGTCTAGAGATTCCTTACTCGTTCGTTCCTCACTCTAAGGAATGACGTTGTGCCGTTAATCGACTAAAGCTTAATCACAACACGGCCTGTTACTTGACCATTAGTGATGTCTTCAGCGTATTTTGGCGCTTCAGCTAGTTCTACTTCGGTACATGCTTGCTCGAAGTAGCTGTCTGGTAGTAGCTCAACCAGTTTTTCCCATGCCGCGATACGTTTTTCGGTTGGGCACGATACAGAATCGATACCTTGCAGACGTACATTACGTAGAATAAACGGCATTACTGTAGTCGGTAGATCGAAGCCACCAGCCAGACCACAAGCCGCGACTGCGCTGTTGTAATCCATTTGTGCCAGTACTTTCGCCAGTACTTTGCTACCGACAGTATCAACCGCACCAGCCCAGATTTGCTTTTCAAGCGGACGTGCTGGTTCTTCAAATTCTACGCGGTCGATAATGCGGCTAGCGCCAAGTTTTTCTAGTAGTGGACCATTTTGTTCAACGCGGCCTGTTACCGCAGCAACTTGGTAGCCTAGTTGAGCTAGCAGTGTTACGGCTACAGAGCCTACGCCGCCACTTGCGCCAGTCACTAGGATTTCACCATCTTCTGGTTTGATGCCAGCATCAAGTAGCGCTTGAACACACAGCATGCCAGTAAAGCCAGCTGTACCGACCATCATAGCTTTTTTGCTATCTAGGCCTTGTGGTAGTGGTACTAACCAGTCCGCTTTTAGACGCGCGCGCTGTGCCATGCCACCCCAGTGGTTTTCACCCACGCCCCAACCAGTTAGGACAACTTTGTCACCTGCTTGGTAGCGGTCATCTTCAGAGCTAACTACCGTACCTGCGAGATCGATACCTGGCACCATAGGGAAGTTGCGGATGATTTTGCCTTTACCCGTGATTGCTAAACCGTCTTTGTAGTTTAGTGATGAGTAATCAACATCTATCAGTACTTCGCCTTCTGGCAATTGTGCTTCATCGATCTGTTCGATGGTTGCGATAGTACGTTTTTCTTCTTGGTTTAGAATCAGTGCGTTAAACATAGTGATCTCCACAAATAGAGCAGCAATTTAAAAACTGGATTCAGTGTAGACCTAAACTGGCTATGACAAAAATGAAACTTTAGCATTATATCTATGCGCATCACGCATTTTGACCAAGGTGTGAACAAGTGAGGAATGGTTTAGGGGGTAGATAAGAAAAGCCCTTAACCGAGTCGGTTAAGGGCTTAACACTTTATGAAAGGAAGAACTTGTACGACGGGTTGTCGGTTTCATCTTTGCATTGATAGCCTAACTCACGCAGATGGGCAGAGAAGCGTGATAAGTCTGACTCATCAAGCTCAAAGCCACACAGTACTCGACCATAGTCAGCACCGTGGTTACGGTAGTTAAATAGGCTGATATTCCAATGAGTACCAAGCGTACTTAAGAATTTCACTAGTGCACCTGGGTATTCTGGGAATTCAAAGCTGTAGAGACGCTCTTTAAGTGGCTTCGAAGGTTTACCACCAATCATATAGCGCACGTGCAGCTTGGCCATTTCATCATCAGAGAGGTCGACCACTGGGTAGCCACCGTCACGCAGATCGTGAATGATGTTGTCTAACTCTTCTTGACCACCTTGTAGACGAACACCAACAAAGATGTTCGCCAGTTTGTCGTCGTTGTAGCGATAGTTAAACTCAGTCACGGCACGGCCGCCAATCAGGTTACAGAACTCAAAGAATGCTCCTTGACGCTCAGGGATGGTGACTGCCAACAGACCTTCACGCTTTTCACCCAACTCACAACGCTCAGAGACGTAACGCAGACCATGGAAGTTGGTGTTAGCCCCTGATAGCACAGTACCTAGCTGCTTGCCTTCAAGTTTATTCTGCTCAGCGAACTTCTTAAGCCCAGCAAGCGCTAATGCACCAGAAGGTTCGGCAATCGCACGCGTGTCTTCAAAGATGTCTTTAACTGCAGAGCAGATTTCATCACTTGAGACTGATATATGACCATCAATGTATTTTTCACATAGACGGAACGTCTCTTCTCCAATGCGCTTAACAGCAACACCATCGGCAAACATGCTGACTTGATCGAGCACTACTGGCTCACCGGCATCTAGCGCTGCTTTTAGACAGGCTGAATCTTCCGGCTCGACCGCAATCACTTTGATTTCAGGCATTAGCTGTTTCACCAGCACCGCAACACCTGCCGCCAGACCGCCGCCACCGACAGGAACGAAGATGTAATCGAGGTGACCATTTTGCTGCAGCATCTCCATACCTATGGTGCCTTGACCTGCAATCACTAATGGGTGATCGAATGGCGGCACAAAGGTATAACCGTGTTCTGCAGATAGACGCTCTGCTTCGGCTTTCGCTTCATCAAAGTTGCTGCCATGCAGTACTACGTTACCACCAAAACCACGTACCGCCTCGACTTTGATGTCAGGGGTGGTTTTTGGCATCACGATAGTGGTCTTTATACCGAGCTTAGTGCCTGATAGCGCCATACCTTGAGCATGGTTACCCGCGGATGCGGCAATTACACCAGCAGCTTTTTGCTCATCCGTTAGGCTCGCCACCATGTTGTAGGCGCCGCGCAGTTTAAACGAGTGCACCGGTTGGCGGTCTTCGCGTTTGATCTGCACATCGTTGCCAATACGTGCCGATAGGCGTGGCATTTCTTGCAGTGGCGTTACGGTCGCCACTTCATAGACTGGAGCTCTTAATATCTGGCGCAGATAATCCGCGCCAGTTTGGTTAGTCAGGCTCATAAGCTAGCCCTCTAGCTTTGATTTATCTCGCACTGCACCTTTGTCAGCACTGGTCGCCATACTTGCGTACGCTTTTAGTGCAAATGAAACTTCACGTTGACGATCGACTGGTTTCCAGCCTAACTCGTCTTGTTTCGCACGGCGCTCAGCAAGCTCTTGTTCAGAAACTTGTAAAGAAATTGAACGGTTTGGAATATCAATCGCGATAATATCGCCTTGTTTAACCAGACCAATTGCGCCGCCGTTTGCTGCTTCAGGAGAAGCGTGACCGATTGATAGACCTGATGTACCACCAGAGAAACGACCATCAGTCAGAAGTGCACACTCTTTACCAAGACCCATAGATTTTAGGTAAGTGGTTGGGTAAAGCATTTCTTGCATACCCGGGCCACCTTTAGGGCCTTCGTAGCGGATAACCACAACATCACCGGCTTTTACTTTGCCGCCTAAGATACCTTCTACTGCATCTTCTTGGCTTTCAAATACAACCGCAGGGCCAGTGAACTTATGGATGCTTTCATCAACGCCTGCTGTCTTAACGATACAACCATCAAGGGCGATGTTGCCTGATAGTACCGCTAGGCCACCTTCTTGAGAGAACGCATTATCGATTGAACGGATACAACCATCAGCACGGTCATCATCAAGGCGATCCCAACGACAGTCTTGTGAGAACGCTTTAGTGGTACGAATACCAGCAGGACCAGCGCGGAAGAACTTAAGTACTTCTTCGTCCTCAGTTTGGATGATGTCGTATTGCGCTAGCTGCTCTTTCATTGAAAGACCAAGTACAGTGCGAGCATCATTGTGCAGCAAGCCTGCGCGGTCTAGTTCACCAAGGATTGCCATTACACCACCCGCGCGGTGTACGTCTTCCATGTGATATTTCTGCGTTGATGGCGCCACTTTACATAAGTGTGGCACCTTGCGAGATAGGCGATCAATATCGTCCATATCGAAGTCGATTTCACCTTCTTGCGCAGCGGCTAGCAGGTGCAGAATGGTATTGGTTGAACCGCCCATGGCGATATCTAGCGCCATCGCGTTTTCAAACGCATCAAAGGTTGCGATATTGCGTGGAAGTGCTGACTCGTCGTCTTGCTCGTAGTAACGACGCGTCAGTTCAACGATACGTTTACCTGCATTGATGAATAGCTGCTCACGGTCGGCGTGGGTTGCCAGCATTGAACCGTTACCCGGCTGAGAAAGACCCAGCGCTTCAGTCAGACAGTTCATTGAGTTGGCGGTGAACATACCTGAACATGAACCACAAGTTGGACATGCGCTACGCTCGATTTGTTCACTCTGCTCGTCTGATACTTTCGGATCTGCGCCTTGAATCATTGCATCAACAAGGTCGAGCTTGATGATCTGGTCTGAAAGCTTAGTTTTACCCGCTTCCATCGGACCACCAGACACAAAGATTACAGGGATGTTGAGGCGCATTGACGCCATTAGCATTCCCGGAGTGATTTTGTCACAGTTAGAGATACACACCATCGCATCAGCACAGTGTGCGTTGACCATGTACTCTACTGAGTCAGCGATCAATTCACGTGATGGCAGTGAGTAAAGCATACCGCCGTGGCCCATTGCGATGCCGTCATCGACCGCGATGGTGTTGAATTCTTTTGCAATACCGCCGGCTTTTTCAATTTCACCCGCAACCAATTGGCCCATATCTTTTAGATGGACGTGGCCCGGTACGAATTGAGTGAATGAGTTCACAACCGCGATGATTGGTTTACCAAAATCTTCGTCTTTTACCCCAGTTGCGCGCCAAAGGGCACGAGCACCCGCCATGTTACGGCCATGAGTGGTGGTTGCTGATCTATATATAGGCATCTTCTATTTCCTTATTTCGCCGCGTCTTCTGGGTAAACGTAATCTAACCAGCCCCACTTATCTTCTGTGGTGCCGTTGAATAGGCCAAAGTATGCTTCTTGCAGTTCTTTGGTGATTGGGCCGCGTTTGCCTGTGCCCACTTCAATCTTATCGATAGTTGCAACAGGAACGATTTCCGCTGCTGTGCCCGTCATAAACACTTCATCTGCTAGGTACAGCGCTTCACGTGCAATGTTGGCTTCACGAACTTCGTAGCCGCGATCGCGTGCAATCGTCATAATCGAGTCACGAGTAATACCCGGTAGGATTGCGCTGGTTGCAGGTGGAGTGCAGATCACGCCATCTTTAACTACGAAAATATTTTCACCAGCACCTTCAGAGAGGTAACCGTCGACACTTAGAGCGATACCTTCAGCATAACCGTGGCGACGAGCTTCACCGCCGACTAGTAGTGATGACAGGTAGTTACCACCCGCTTTAGCCGCAGTAGGAATTGTGTTTGGAGCTGCACGGTTCCAGCTTGAGATCATCGCATCTACGCCAGCTTCTAGCGCTTCTTCACCTAGGTATGAGCCCCAAGGGAAGGCTGCAATGATCAGATCCATTTCTGTGTCTGCTGGCGGACAAACGCCAAGGCCAACATTACCAACAAAACCTAGTGGGCGAATGTAAGCGCTGTCTAGTTTGTTTTGACGCAGTGTTTCGCGCGTCGCTTCCATGATCTCCTCAACCGTGTAAGGAATTGGGAAGCGGTAAATCTTCGCTGAATCTTTAAGACGTTTCGCGTGCTCTAGGTGGCGGAAGACAATTGGACCTTTAGGCGTGTTGTAACAGCGAACGCCTTCGAAAACCGAAGTACCGTAGTGCATAGCGTGAGTTAACACGTGTACATTTGCCTCTGCCCAAGGAACCATTTCACCATTGAACCAAATGTAATCTGCAGTTTTTGTAGCCATTTATTGCCTTCCTTATGCACAAATCTTTTGTTGTAGGTTGTTATTCGGTAGTTCGTCGCGCGCAATTTGCGTCACTTCAACGGTGCGTACATCCCAAAGTTTCTCGATCTGATTGGTGAGAAATGAAATTGGGCGATCGCTATCAACGATGATCTCTACGCTCGCGACTTTGCTTTCGTGGTTTTGCGTGCCTGCCACTTGCTTAACAATAAAGCCACGGTGGCGAACAACGCGAAGAACACGCTCTAACAGGACAGGTTTATCGTCTGCTTTGATGTCGATTAAGTATCTTTCCATGTTATGTGTTCTCCAGCATTTCATTGTTTGAAGCACCTGGTGGTACAAGTGGCCAGACGTTTTCTTCCTCATCGATTAGAACATGAAGAAGATAAGACGTCTTACTTTCTAGCATTTCTTTTAGTGCTGGCTCAACTTCTTCTTTCTTAGTGATGGTTTTACCAGGAATATCAAAGGCTTTAGCTAGCATTACAAAGTCAGGATTGTCATCTAGGATGGTCTCGCTATGGCGGCCATCAAAGAACAGTGATTGCCACTGACGAACCATGCCAAGGCGTTGGTTGTTCAGTAACACCATTTTTACCGGGATTTGGCGACGCTTTAGCGTACCTAGCTCTTGGATGTTCATCATAAATGAGCCATCCCCAGTAATAAGTATAGATTGATCATCAGGGCGAGCGACGGCAGCGCCCATCGCAGCAGGAAGACCGAAGCCCATGGTGCCAAGGCCAGCTGAGGTGATGAAGTTTTGCGGATCGCGCGGTTGGATATGTTGCGCTGCCCACATTTGGTGTTGGCCTACATCGGTTGAGATGATTGAGCTATCTGGCATCAGATCGGAAAGCTGCTTTAGTAACCCCGGTGCGTAGATAAGTTCGCCTGGGTGGTCGTAGCGCCATTTAAATCCGCTACGTAAGCTTTCACTGTGTTTAACCCAAGGCGTGATGTCGTGAGTTAACTCTAGTTGAGGAAGAACGGCTGGGATCTCGGCGCGAACAGCGGCGTTTGCGGTGCGCAGCTTGTGCAGTTCTGCGGCGTCGATATCGATATGAATAACCTTAGCGTTTGGCGCAAAAGTATCGAGCTTGCCTGTTACTCGGTCGTCAAAACGAGCGCCCACTGCAATCAGTAAGTCACACTCTTGTACCACTAGGTTAGCCGCTTTGGTGCCGTGCATACCTAGCATACCAAGGTAGTGCGGGTCGTGGCGTTCAATTGTGCCTAGACCTTTCAAGGTACTTACTGATGGCATTGGATTTAAGCGCAGGAATTCGCGCACAGAGTCAGTCGCGTGGCCAAGTTGTACACCACCGCCAACATATAAAACCGGACGAGAGCTTTGCGATAACAGCTCTTGAGCTTTAGCGATGTCGTCAGAGTTGGCGACTGGCGCGTTAGGTGGTGTAAAGTCAGGTAAGGTCTTTACCGGAGCTTGGCCAAGCTGGACATCTTTAGCGATATCGACAATGACAGGACCAGGGCGACCTGTTTTAGCCACTTCAAAGGCTTCGGCTAAGGTTGGCGCCAGTTCATTGATGTCAGTAACTAGGTAGCTGTGCTTAGTACATGAAAGGGACATGCCGATCACATCCATTTCTTGGAATGCGTCAGTACCAATGTGAGAGCTTGCAACCTGACCTGTGATCGCAACCAGAGGGATAGAGTCCATAAAGGCATCCGCGAGACCTGTGACTAGGTTGGTTGCTCCTGGACCTGATGTTGCCATGCAGACAGCGACATCTTGTGTTGCGCGGGCCATACCGATTGCGGCCATTGCTGCGCCTTGCTCATGACGACAGAGGATGTGTTCAACACCGCCATCGTATAGAGCATCATAGATTGGCATGATGGCCCCGCCTGGGTAACCAAATACCGTTTTTATCCCCTGCTGTGCCAAAGCGGCTACGACTAACTCAGCACCTGTCATCGTAAACCTCCTGGTGGTCTGTCATTTGTTGTTGTGTTGCATTGCACATCATGTGCGCTCCCATTCTTCCTGCAGCTCTTTAATGAGCCTTTAAATTCGTTATATGCCTAAATTTACGGCCTATTAATTGTAAAAAACCCCCGGACTTTTCAGTGCGGGGGTTTTTTCTATTCTGTGGCTATCTTTCGCCCACTAGACCCCGCGTGGTGTCAATAATGACCACGATAATCAGGGCAATCAGTGCGTTAGTGCGGGCGTTGAAGTTCATCTTTATTTCTTTAGTTATATGTGTACCTAGTTAGGCACGAAAATGTTTGCGTCTCTAGTGGTAACATACAATTCCGTTAAATGACAAGCAAAAACTCATTCTTTTTTCACATTCTTTCAGCATCTAGCCAAGCTATATAACAACCTTGATAACAAAATAAACGAACTATCAGGGGTATAAATGAACAACAATAGTCAGGTGGTCAGATCATGGGCCTAGCTGTTATCCATAGCCGAGCCTGTGTCGGGGTTGAAGCGCCTGCGGTGACGGTCGAAGTCCACATTAGTAATGGCATGCCAGGCTTTACATTGGTTGGCTTGCCCGAGACAACGGTCAAAGAGTCCCGAGATAGAGTGCGCAGTGCAATTATTAACTCTCGCTTTGAATTTCCCGCCAAGCGGATTACCGTCAACCTTGCTCCGGCAGATTTGCCTAAAGAAGGTGGGCGGTTTGATTTACCGATCGCGCTAGGCATTTTGGCTGCATCCGAACAAGTTCCACTGCAAGCGCTGGCCGATATTGAGTTTATCGGTGAGCTGGCTTTATCTGGTGAACTGCGCTGCGTGAAAGGCGTATTACCTGCGGCATTAGCGGCGAACAAGGCTCAGCGCCGACTGGTTGTTCCTCATCATAATGGTGATCAAGCAGCGTTAGTCGGCGCAGATACGCACAAGTCAGCGCAGAGCTTACTCGAAGTGTGTGCTGATTTGTGTGGTCAGCAAGCATTGGCACTGCACCAAACGCCATCATTAAGCGTAAAGCGGGAACTGCAAAGAGATCTGCAAGATATTATTGGTCAGCAACAAGGTAAGCGTGCGTTAGAAATCGCAGCGGCAGGGAATCATAACCTATTGTTTTTAGGCCCGCCCGGTACCGGAAAAACCATGCTTGCTTCTCGGCTGTGTGACTTATTACCGGAAATGACCTGTGATGAAGCGATGGAGACCGCTTCGGTGGCGTCTTTGACCCAGCAAGAGATCAATATCCATAACTGGAAACAGCGCCCCTTTCGTGCCCCTCACCACTCTAGTTCCATGGCGGCGCTGGTCGGCGGTGGCTCGATTCCTCGCCCTGGTGAAATCTCATTAGCACATAATGGCTTACTGTTTTTAGATGAAATGCCGGAATTTGAACGTAAGGTGCTGGATTCCTTGCGTGAGCCGCTAGAGTCGGGAGAAATCATCATCTCGCGAGCGCAAGGCAAAACCCGTTTTCCGGCGCGCTTTCAGTTGGTGGGCGCATTAAACCCCAGTCCAACCGGCTACTACGAAGGCAATCAATCGAGAGTGAATCCGCAAACCATCTTACGTTATCTCAGCCGCTTATCTGGGCCGTTACTTGATCGTTTCGATATGTCGCTGGAAATCCCAGCATTGCCCAAAGGGACGTTAGCTGAAGGAGGGGATAGAGGCGAGCCAACCGCTGTGGTACGTGAACGAGTCTATATTGCTCGTGACGCTATGTTATCGCGCTCCAATAAAGTGAATGCCTTACTCGGCAGTCGAGAAATCGAGCGTTACTGCCCGTTAGATAAGCAAGATGCGCAGTTCTTAGAAAATGCTTTGCATCGATTGGGGCTCTCTATTCGAGCTTATCACCGCATTATCAAGGTAGCGCGCACCATTGCTGATCTAGAAGGCGTCGAGCACATTACGCGAACTCACTTGGCCGAAGCGTTAGGCTATCGAGCGATGGATAGATTACTCAGAGAGTTGACGGCTCAGGCGGTATAACAAGGCCCGTAAGTCTTCGTGACTTACGGGCGAGATCATTAGAATCGATAGTTAACACCGAGTGACAAAATCATCTGATCTTCATCGTAGAAATCGATATTCGAGTCAGTTTGTCCAAAGCCGGCGAAGGAGACCAACGACCAATTTTGCCAGCCCATAAACTGCTTGTATTCATAGGCGGCAAATAGGCTGACTTCATCATCCGAACGGGTAATGTTGTAAATAGGATGAGAGGCGTCGTAGCTGCGATTGGTGTAGCTGGCTGTTAAGACGAATTGGTGTCGGTCAATAAGCTTAAACAGTGATAACTCACCACCGATTGAGGTGTTTGAGTATGCTTCACCGTCTGCATCGGTTTGAATGTAGGTCAATGACGGGATGATAAACGTGGTGCGACTGAGAGGGAGTCGATAACCCCCTTTGACGTATATTGAACTGGCATCGCGTCTTAATAAATCACTGTTGATGTTGGTATCGAATTGCCCAGAGCGTTCATCTTTAATTTCTTTGTCTGCATACGCGGTATCAAGGCTAAAACCAGATTGAGCAATATTACTGAATTTGAGGCGGTAAGCGGTGCCAGTTTCATCGGTTTCACTACGCTGAACGCCTTCTTCAAATGGGTTGGCCCAAGTGTCTCCTGACATAATCGTCGGCAGGAAAGAGGCGTCTATCACTGTTCCATTGGCAAGTTGTTGCTTATAGCCAAGCTCAAGCGCTAAGGTACCTATCGCAATATCTTCTCGCGAGGTACCAGCGTAAACCTGCTTATCGAGTTTTTGACCAAAAGTATAGGCGAGGTTGCCCAGTGGAAAGACAAGAAACCCATCTTCTCTTTGTCCGGCTTGGGTATTGTCAGCCAGTTCAGCATTCGCATCGGTATTGAAATTGGATGTTGAAGAAGTATAACCGCTGCTAAGTGAAAGTTCGCCACTGAGCCCAGCATGTTTAGACAGTTGAGCAAGTGCGGGTGTGGAAATAACCGCGAGGGCTAGGACGATAGGTTTGATGGTTGTCATTATCGGCGCTCCATGAAGTAAACCTTTTGACTTGAATTTGTTGAAGTTTAAGCAAACTACTCTGACCATGCGTAGTTTGGTTTTAAACTTCCCTCTGGCTTGTATAATTACACGCTGTTTTATTATTCATAAATAATTCTTTATAAATTTTGTTCAAATCTCACTATTAAGCGATATGTTGGCACATCTAATCTTTGTTCTGAATACAACTCTGGTTATCCTCAATTCTGCACTTTGCTCCTTGGCTATATGTCTTGTTGCGGTGTTAAAAGTGCTGTTACCTAGCGCCGCTCTTAAGGCTAAAGGGACGCAATTAGCCAATAAAATAATGTGGCTATGGGCGACGATTAACGCGTTGATTTTAAATGTATCTAACCGAGTAGAGTGGGATGTTGAAGGGGGAGAGGAGCTCAAACAAGATGGCTGGTATTTGATGATCAGTAACCACCTAAGCTGGACGGATATCGTTGTGCTATGCAGTGTGTTTAAAGATCGTATCCCAATGCCTAAATTCTTCCTTAAGCAGCAGCTTTTGTACGTGCCATTTATTGGTATGGCTTGTTGGGCGTTGGATATGCCGTTTATGCGTCGTTACTCACGTGAGTATTTGATTCGTCATCCTGAAAAGCGTGGTCAAGATTTAGCCACCACTCGTCGTTCGTGTGCCAAGTTCAAACATACCCCGACAACCGTGGTTAACTACGTCGAGGGAACTCGTTTTACTAAGCAGAAACAGAGTAAAAGCCGTGCGGGTTACGAATACTTGCTGCAACCGAAAACTGGCGGGATTGCTTATACCTTGGCGGCCATGGGGGATCAGTTTAGCAGTATCATTGATGTGACATTAGCTTACCCACAAAATACCGATAAGCCATTTAGGGATGTGTTGATGGGGAGAATGAGCAAAATTGTTGTGCGTACTAGAGTGCTTCCGGTGGATGAGCAAGTTCGCGGTGACTATTTCAATGACAAACCCTATAAACGTCAGTTCCAGCAGTGGCTGGGGGATGTATGGCAACAAAAAGACGAGTTACTTAAAGAGCTGCACCAGCCCTCTTCATCGATAAAGTGACAATAAAAAAGGGAGCCATAGCTCCCTTTTTTGATAATTGTTGGTGGTGATTACTTCAGGGTCAGTAGGTAGTTAACCAGTGCGAAGTATTCATCTAGCGTCTTGATTGATTGTGCATCAACAAGGTATTTGTTGTTCACCACTACCGCTGGAACGCCTGAAAGGCCGCTATCTTTAAACTGTTTATCAAAGCGACGAACCATTGAATCAACGGCGAAGCCTTTGAATGCAGCATCAAACTTTTTCGCATCAACGCCTTCGTCTAAGAAGATTTGACGAAGTTCTTCATCATTCTTCGGTGCTTTACGCATGTTGTGGATGCGGTTAAACATCACTGGGGTCATCTTATCTTCAATTTTTAGCGCAACCATGGTCGCGTAAGCTTTGCTCATTGATTCACCCATGCTACCACCCATGAAAGAAACGTGGTTCTTTTGGAATTTAGCGTCGGCTGGTAATTGAGCTTTAAGCTGCTGAATGATAGGTTCAAAGGTATTACAGTGCGGACAGTAGAAAGAGAAAAACTCTGTGACCGTTGGTTTTTTCGATGCTTCTAAATTAAGAACTTTGTAGTGCTCACCTTGACTGAATTGTGCAGCGTGAGCTGTGAAGCTCAGCATCAATGTGGCAACGAGTGCGAACAGCTTTTTCATTTTTGACTCCATGTTGTCATTTACTTACCACTGTGGCATGAGTGAAAGTGGGGGTTCATCCAATGCAGAAATTTGCTCTTTAAAAGCAAGTACCTGACTTTCCCAGTATTTTGGATCATTAAACCATGGAAAAGCGATAGGAAATGCAGGATCTTGCCATCTTTTTGCTAACCATGCCATATAGTGCACCATACGTAGACCTCGCAATGGCTCAATTAGTTTCAATTCGTTGCTATTAAAATCATTAAACTCTTGGTACGCCTCCAAAACGATGTCTAGTTGCATCAATTTCTCGGCGCGATCGCCACTGAGCAGCATCCATAAATCTTGAATCGCAGGACCATTGCGAGAGTCATCTAGATCGACAAACATAGGTCCGTCACGCCATAAGATATTGCCAGGGTGACAGTCACCATGCAGGCGTAAAATAGTGGCTGAGTCATCCCAGCGGTTTTCTAATGATTTGATCAGCAGATCGAGATCGTTAAAAAACGCATTTTCGAGATGCATAGGAATGAACTGTGATTGTTGGAGTAGTTTGCGTGGTTGGTAGAGGTACTCGTCCAAGCTAATCGTTGGGCGATGTTTAAATGGCGTTCTTGAACCGACTTTATGGATACGGCCTAAGAAGCGACCAACGCCTTCAAGTTGCTCTAAGTTATCGACTTCAAATTGACGCCCGCCGACACTTTCGAATAGGGCGAATAGATAGCCTTGATAGTGGTGCAGAGTTTGGCCATTAAGTTTTACGGGTGGCGCGACAGGGATCTCTGACTCAATCAGCTCTAAGGTAAAGTCATGCTCTTCTTGAATCTGCTCTTGGCTCCAACGCTCTGGACGATAAAACTTCACCACATAGCGTTGACGCTCTTCATCCGTAAATTGATAAACGCGGTTTTCGTAGCTGTTTAATGCGAGAAAGCCAGATTCTGCGCGGATGCCAATGCTTTCTAGGGCATACCACATAAAATCAGGCGTCAGTGCATCAAAGTTGAATGCTTGCTGGGTCATAAAATAAAAGAGGCTCATTGCTGAGCCTCTTTCCATTTGGGTAGTGAGAAAGTCTAAAGCTTTTTAATAAAGCGGCTTTCTACAGAAATAGTGAAGTCTTCGCTATCGGACAGTATAAACTGAATCGTTGAAACAGGAGAGCTGAGATTGTCAGGGTCGACGCCTAAGCTCATTGGCAGGCTAAGTACTTCGCCTGGTTCAACTTGTATGGTCTGTTTACCGTACCAAGACACATCACTCAAGCCTTCTACGCTCAAGTCGTACTCTTGTTCTTGTTGAGTTTTATTGATGATCTTCAGTGTATAGGTATTTTCAATCTCGCCAGAGCCATTGACTCGAAACAGCTGGTTGCGGTCACGCAGCACGCTTAGCCCTGCCGGGTCGACACTGGCAACCTGAACGAAGAATAGGCCAATCATCACCAGTAGAACGGCGCCATAGCCAAGCAGTTTAGGGCGCGCGACTTTGGTGTGTTTACCCGAGAGACGGTGCTCAGTGGTGTAGCTAATCAAGCCTTTGTCATAACCCATACGATCCATGGTCTTGTCACAAGCATCGATACAAGCGCCGCAGTTAATACATTCGTATTGTAGGCCATCACGAATATCAATCCCGGTTGGGCAGACCTGTACACATAAGTCACAATCGATACAGTCGCCTAAGCCAAGTGCTTTGTGGTCAGCTTTACGTGAGCGAGGGCCGCGGGTTTCACCACGTTTGCTGTCATAGCCAACGATAAAAGTATCTTTGTCGAACATCGCCGATTGGAAACGCGCGTAAGGGCACATATGGATACACATAATAGAGCGCATCCAGCCTGCATTGGCGTAGGTACAGCCAGCAAAAAATAGCACCCAGAATACCGGCCAAAACTCAGCGCTGAAGGTAAAGAAGCCCACAACGAGATCTTGGATAGGAACAAAGTAACCGGTGAAGGTAAAACCCGTTGCAAGGGCAATGGCCCACCACGCGATGTGTTTGGCCGTTTTGCGCATGGCTAAGTTAGCGGTTAACTTGCCTGAGTCTTGTTTGCGGCGTTTATTGGCACTGCCCTCGAGCTTTTCTTCGAACCAAATGTACATAAAGGTCCAAACGGTTTGCGGGCAGAGATAACCACACCAAACGCGACCTAAGAAGGTGGTAATGAAAAACAGCGCAAATGCCGCAATCACAAACAGCAACGCAAGTAAGGTGAGATCTTGCGGGTAAAGGGTGGTGCTAAAAAAGTTAAATTGCTGATTGCCAATGTCGAGTAAGATTGCCTGACGCTCGCCATAAGGTATCCATGGGATCAGAGCAAAAAATAGCAGCAGGAACCAACCACCATAACGACGCAGTTGTTGGAATGTACCTTTACTTTCACGAACGTAAATTCGGTTACTTGGGTTAAACCTGTCGCCTTTGGTTTTGTGGGTTTTTGGATTAAAGGTTTTAGGAGTCACATCTTTAATATCGATTTTGTCCTGACTCATTGTGCTTCCTTCTTAGGCTTTATGGTGTGATTTATACGTTTCACACTCTGCAGACATTGCTATTTTAGTAAATTCTTATGGACGGCGATTATATACGCAATAACATTTTTATTTCTTTAAGGTTATCAACCTTTAACAACAAAGGTCAGTACAGTTATAGAAATAAATCGCCTAACAGTTCGCAAATAGTGGGACAAATAGATATAAAAAAAGCGGCGACTGCCGCTTTTGGAGTGATTTGAAATCTTTTAGCTGATGATGCCGCGCGCTCTTAAAATCGCGGTTTTAAAATCATCTTCTTGGTCTTTCTTCAGGCCAGGAATCATTTCATCTTTTGCGCTGTTACGCATTTTAAGATGGTAGATCAGCACGTCATCGGTGAGATCTTCCAGTTTACCTTCATAACCCGCTTCTTGCGCTAACTTAACGATCATCTGCAGTAGGTTAAGCTCTTGATCTTTTTGCCATTCAGGCTCCAATAGCTCAAGTAGCTCCTCAATACGGTGACACTTCACAGGCTTTCTCCACAATACTTATAATGATTTAGGGTTAAAGGTAACAAATTGCAGAAATGAAGGTAAGAAAAAAGCGCAGTCAAACTGCGCTTTTTAACTAGGCTGCTTTAACAACTTTTGCTGGAGCAGATGCCAATACAGCAGTCTGTTCAACTAAGGTCATTGCAGGAGCTGTTTTCTTTGCCACTGGAGCAGCCACGAAGCCACTGCGGCGGCGCATCGCACTACGGTTAGTGTGCGAAAACCTGACGGTTGCTGGGCGCATCTAAGATACCTAACTGTCAGGCATATCCATTGCCAATGTAATGGCCTGATTAACCATGAGCCTCGCTTCATTGCTGAAGTTTGGCTTTTTTGGCTAGTGCCAATCCAACTAATTAATCAGGAGTATTGATATGCACGCATATCAATAAATAGATTAGCATTATCAGTTGGATTGATCGATATCTAATCGTTTTTCGTTCACTACAATTATGTGAAGCAGGTAGTAGTAGTGAGACGCTAAACAAGATTAGTATGAAAGTCATTGAATCTTTATACAGCCCAGGAGGTAGTTATGTCGTTATTTAAGAAGACCCTGGCAAGTTTTGGCATCGGTTCGGCGAACGTTGATTCGGTGTTGCAGCAAGAAGTGTTGTACCCGGGACAAAAGGTCAACATTACTATTCATGTCTATGGTGGCTCGACCGCGCAGGATATCGATAATATTGATCTGAAACTCTACTGTCGTTACATCAAAGAGGTTCCTGCTGATCACGATAAGAGCAAGCACACCGCAGGACGAATGCGCCGTGTGCCTGCCAGTTATGTATTGGCTGAGTGGTCGCTGCCGTATGCTTTCACGATCAATCCTGGTGAAACGCGTGATTTCGAAGTCGAGCTTGATGTGCCGTGGAATACGCCAGTGACGATCGGTGACTCTAAGGTATGGTTAGAAACTGGGCTTGATATTGCGATGGCTAAGGACCCAACCGATAAAGATATTCTTACCGTCCGCCCTGATCCGCTACTTGATGGTATTTTCACTGCTTTAGAAGAACAAGGTTTACGTATCCGTCAGGTGGAGTGTGAAGAGGTTAATGGCTTTGCGATGCCATTTGTTCAGGAGTTCGAGTTTGTGCCGACCACTGGCCCATTCCACGGTCGTTGGCGTGAGCTAGAAGTGGTGGCTTACCGCAATGATGATGAGCTGCAATTGTGGTTCGAAATCGATCGCCATCGCGAAGGGGCAAAAGGGATGCTCGCTAGTCTTCTGGGAGTTGGTCAACTGAAAAGGCAACTGGCTCTACCGCTGCACACCTCTGCCGATGAAGCAGGCAAGCTAGTGTTAGAGTATCTCGACAACCATTCTTAACAGAAATTTAAAACTTTCAGCTTACAAGTGTAAGCTTAATGTGTAATACTCTTGAGTAATTATTCCAATTTTACTCAAGAGTTACGCACGCATGTCTGTACATCCTCCTATTGAATACAGTGCAAAAGAAGAGTTCGCTAATACGTTAACTCATGCTTTGGGCATGCTGCTGAGTATTGTTGGTTTGGTGCTTTTGCTAATCAAAGCGTCACAACACAATGCGGACGCGATGACTATCGCCAGTATGAGTATCTATGGCGGCAGTATGATCTTACTGTTCTTGGCCTCAACGCTCTATCACGCGATAGCTAACCCGCGCGCCAAACGGGCTCTGAAAACCTTTGATCACTGCGCGATTTATCTGCTTATTGCCGGTAGCTACACGCCGTTTTTATTGGTGGCTTTGCGAACGCCCTTAGCTATAGGTTTAATGGCGGTGATCTGGGGCATTGCCTTATTTGGCATCATCATGAAGTTAGCGTTTGTTTATCGCTTTAAAAAGTTATCTCTGGTGACTTACCTGACGATGGGCTGGCTCTCTCTGATTGTGATTTATCAGTTGGCGATGAGCTTGTCGATTGAAGGGTTAACGCTACTCGCAGCTGGTGGCGTGATTTACTCGTTAGGGGTTATTTTCTATGTGGCGAAACGCATCCCATACAACCATGCGATTTGGCATGGTTTTGTTTTAGCAGGATGCGCTTGTCATTTCTTCGCGATTTATCTGTATGTCCAACCGGTCTAACGGGTTTCGATGTTGACCACTTTGGCCTTGATTTGATACTGAGCAGCGGACTCGACATCCACTTTTATCGGTTTACCTGTGGCGATTTGTTCCGGTCTTAAGTAGGTATCAGCCATACGTTTGATTGAAGACCACACCTTAGCGTTTTGTTTGCTAAGTACAGCGCCAGAACTATCCAGCACTTCCACCTCAAGCTCGACCGTAATTACCGCTTGACGGCTTTGGTTGGTCAATGAGGTCGGAATCACTAGTTGACCATCTTGGTAGCTAGCGGCCGCTAACAGAATATCCACTCCTGAGTCTGACAACTGCATGGTCGGCTTATCACTATTTAGGTTTATCAAGCTGCCAGTTTGATTTAGAACCACAGGGATGGCAGCAACAACGGGTTTCGCTACTGTGCTATTTGCTGGAGTCTCACTGGCAGTCGGCGCTGTGACATAGTGCCAAGTAAAGTCATCGTTGAGCTGAACTTTTCGTCCATCTTCTAGGGTGATCTGTTGTGCAGCCATAAGCTGAGAGCTAGCGATTAGGCCACAAAGTACAATCAGTCTTTTCATTATTACTCCTTAACGTCGCCAAAATGCTGGGAAGAACAGCACCAGCAGAGTCAAAATTTCAAGGCGCCCCATCAGCATACCTAAACTTAGTAGCCACTTTGCGCCATCTGGCAGAGGTGCGAAGTTACCAGTCGGGCCAATGATGGTTCCCATACCAGGCCCTACGTTGGCGACGGCAGTAATGGAACCAGAAATACTGGTGATTGGGTCGAGACCCATAGCACTTAACCCCCCCGCAATGGCAATGATAGTAATAAAGAAGGTCAAGCCAAACGCCACTACCGAACGGACGATATCATCGTTGACCGGGCGTTGATTGTAACGCTGAACAAACACTCCTGATGGGTGAATGAGCTTCATCATCTGTTTGTTGAGTAGGGTTATTGCGATCTGAAAACGGAACACTTTAATCCCGCCAGACGTTGAACCCGAGCAAGCACCTGCCATCATTAGGAAAGCAAACAAGGTCGTTGGCAGTGCTCCCCAAGCGGTAAAGTCTTCTAAGCCAAAACCTGTGGTGGTCACGACGGAAACAATGTTGAACATGGATACTCTCAGCGCGTCGGAGATAGCGTAGCCATCACGAATCACCAGCCAAGCTGAGATAATCAGACTGCTGATGAGAAATAAGTAAGTAAAGCCACGCACCTGAGCATCTTTGAACAGGTGATCCAGACGGCGCTTACGCAATGCTGCAACAAAGAGTAAGAACGGCAAGCCACCTAAGAACATGAACACCGTTGCCACCCAATGAGCGGAGTTGGAGAAGTGATTCATCGAACCATCAGAGGTGGAGTATCCGCCAGTAGATAAGGTAGTGAAAGAGTGATTGATCGCTTCAAAAAAGGTCATGCCAGAGGCAAGGTAAGCGAGCAAACATAAGCCGGTCAGTACCAGATAAACGGCAACAATGTTTTTCGCAACGGTTTTAGCTCTCGGGCTACTTTTGTCTGACCAGTCAGAGGACTCGGTGTGGAACAGCTTCATACCACCGACGTTGAGCATTGGCAGTACTGCTACCGCCATCACGATAAAGCCTATTCCACCCAGCCATTGCAAGATACTGCGCCACAATAAAATACTCGGCGCCATCCCATCTAAGCCGCTGAGTACCGTAGATCCTGTAGTGGTGATGCCCGACATGGTTTCAAAGTAGGCATCGGTGAAACTGATGTGGTTGATAAAGACAAATGGCAGCGCGGCAAAGGCGCTGGCGATGGTCCATACCAAGCTAGTGATTAAGAACATATCTCGCACACTGAGCTTAAAGGCTTTGGTACGACCGATAGTTAAACAGGCAAAGGCAGCAATATGGGTGATCACTACGGCTTGGCCAAACTCTAAGAAGCCAGGTGTACCTGTGATAAAGGAGACCAAAGTTGGAACGTACATAAATAGGGCTAGTTTAGATAACACTAGCCCGATAACGAACAGTACGGGACGGAAGTTGACCATAACAGAGCCTTATAGGAAGAATGGACTCGGCTGGAATAGGGCTTCGACGTCTGGCACGTATTTTTTGTCGACGAGGAACATCACCACGTGATCATCTTGTTCGATAACCGTACGGTCATGAGCGATCAAGACTTCTTCACCACGAACAATGGCGCCAATGGTTGTACCCGGTGGCAGTTTGATGTCACCAATCGCGCGACCCACTACCTTAGAGGTGGTTTCGTCACCGTGGGCAATGGCTTCGATCGCTTCGGCAGCGCCACGGCGTAGAGAGGATACGTTCACAATATCAGCACGACGAACATGGGTGAGTAGCGCAGAAATTGTCGCTTGTTGCGGAGAGATTGCCACATCAATCACGCCACCTTGAACAAGGTCAACGTAAGCACCACGCTGGATCAGCACCATGGCTTTCTTCGCTCCCATGCGCTTGGCGAGCATGGCGGACATGATGTTGGTTTCATCTTCGTTGGTGAGGGCGATAAACACATCAACTTGGTCGATATTCTCTTCGGCAAGCAGTTCTTGGTCTGCGGCGTCACCACAGAAGACGATAGTGTTCTCTAACTCTTCAGATAGTTTTTCAGCGCGTTGGTAACTGCGCTCAATCAGCTTCACGCTGTATGACTGCTCAAGGCGGCGCGCCAAGCTAGCACCAATGTTACCACCACCAACAATCATGATTCGGCGGTAAGGTTTTTCTAGACGTTGCAGTTCACTCATTACTGAGCGAATGTGGTTACTCGCGGCAACAAAGAACACCTCATCATCGGCTTCAATGATGGTGGTGCCTTGCGGGCGAATTGGACGGCCTTGACGGAAGATCGCCGCAACACGGGTATCAATGTGCGGCATGTGTTCACGCAGTGCGGATAGGGCATTGCCCACCAATGGACCACCGTAATAGGCTTTAACTGCTACTAGGCTCACTTTTTGCTCGGCGAAACTCACCACCTGAAGTGCACCAGGGTACTGGATTAAGCGCTCGATATAGCTTGTCACTAACTCTTCTGGAGCGATAAGGTGGTCAACCGGTACCGCGCCTGATTGGAATAGCGCTTCTTTCTCCAACAAATATTGCGGAGAACGAATGCGAGCAATTCTGTTGGGGGTGTTAAACAGAGAAAAGGCCACCTGACAGGCGGCCATGTTGGTTTCATCCATGTTGGTTACCGCAACCAACATATCGGCATCTTGAGCGCCCGCTTCACGTAGCACATCTGGGTGGCTCGCATAGCCATTCACAACTCGTAAATCGTATTTATCTTGCAGCTCACGCAAGCGATCGCTGTCTCTGTCTACGATGGTGATGTCATTATTTTCACCGACAAGGTTCTCTGCCAGTGTGCCGCCAACCTGACCCGCACCAAGAATGATGATTTTCATACATTTATCTCGTTTAACTACTGAAAAGGCGGCGACTATTGTCACCGCCTAACTGTTTACGCGTTTTTGATTAACACTGCGTAGTAGAAGCCATCCATATCTTCTTCGCCAGGCAAGATCTGACGACCCGGATTGTTGACATCAGAGCCAACTAAGGTCGCATTGTCTGTACGTTCAAGGAAAGCTTTTACTTGTAGAACGTTTTCTTGTGGGGTGATTGAGCAAGTGGCGTAAACCATAGTGCCGCCTATTTTCAATTGTCCCCACATCGCATCCATAATTTCGCTTTGCAGCTCAGCTAAAGCATCGATGTCGTTCGCTCGGCGTAACCACTTAATATCAGGGTGGCGACGGATAACGCCGGTTGCTGAACATGGTGCATCAAGCAGAATGCGGTCAAACTTTTCGCCAGTCCACCACTCTTGAGGGTAGCGAGCGTCGCCACAAATTACATCGGCACGCAATTGTAGACGTTCTAGGTTGTCATAGACGCGGTCAAGACGTTTAGCGTCACAATCAATCGCAACCACTTCGGTATCTTCGGTGTGTTCAAGAATATGCGCGGTTTTACCACCTGGCGCTGCACAACAATCGAGAATCAACTCACCATTTTGCGGCTGCAGGTAGTTTACTGATAGTTGCGCAGCAGCGTCTTGCACCGATACCCAGCCTCGGTCGAAACCTGGCAGCAGCGTTACATCACAAGGTGAGGCCAATTTTATGGCATCAGCAGCTTCAGGGTGAATAGTGAATTCAATGTTTGCATCTTTCAACAGCTCAAGGTACTCATCGCGAGTGTGGTGTTGGCGATTGACTCGCAGCCACATTGGCGCTTTGCTGTTATTCGCTTCGATCAGCTGCTCCCATTGTTCTGGGTAGCTCTCGCGCAGCATGTTCAACAGCCAGTTCGGGTGACCATACTTACCTGCGTTGTGGCTCACGGCTTTCTCGTCTAACGCTTCTTGGTCACGTAGGTAGCTACGCAATACGGCGTTAATAAGACCGCGCAGGCTTGGACCTTTTAACGTCTTGGTGCCTTCAACGGTTTCAGCAACCGCTGCGTGAGCAGGAATGCGCATGAAGCTTAGCTGGTAAATGCCAACCAAAATTAAGTGGTGAAAGACACGCTTTTTGCCTTTCAACGGGTTATCCATTAGCTCGTTGGCAATAGACTCTAGGCGCGGTAAGTATCTTAGTGCGCCGTAGCAAATTTCTTGCAACAGAGCGTGGTCTCTTGGTCTGATGGTCTTTTGCGCCGCAGGAAGGGCGTGTGAAAGAGATTGGCCTTTATCGACCACTTGGAATAGGACGTTAGCAGCAGCTGCGCGAACATTCATGATGGATACCTTGAATTAAGGGAGGGTGTCTCCACCCTCAAAATGTACGTTTCCCTTGCGGGAGAAAAGTTAAACCAGTTGAGTACCGACTTCAAACCAGTTTGCACGTGAGTTGAGAATATCTTGCACGGACATCGCTTTTTTACCTGGTACTTGCAGTTGTTCTAGTACCAGCACGCCATTGCCAGTAGCAATGTAGATGCCTGTCTTGTCGGCTTGCAGGATAGTACCCGCTGGTTTGTCTGATACTTGCTCATCAACACGGCTCTGCCAAACTTTGATGCTGTTTTCTGCCGCCTCAAAGTGGC
Source organism: Vibrio hepatarius (assembly GCF_043642085.1). Lineage (GTDB taxonomy): Bacteria > Pseudomonadota > Gammaproteobacteria > Enterobacterales > Vibrionaceae > Vibrio > Vibrio hepatarius_C. The sequence goes on from NZ_JBHZSA010000014.1 coordinate 73,132, forward strand.
TCATTGGCCATGGGTTGAAAGCACGTACGCAGCGTTCAATGTGTGCAGCGTCGTCAGCCCAGTTAATACGCGCTTCTTCTTTACTCAGTTTCTTCGCGTAGTTAGCCAGCTCATCATCTTGCTTTTCAGCTACAGCTTTGCCTTCGGCAATATCGGCTAAACACTCAACGAGCGCGTCAGGGCCAAGTTCTGCCAGCTTTTCATACATGGTCGCGCTGGTGTCCGTTGCTTCGATAGGCAAGGTCGCGATTTTTAGCATATCGCCAGTATCTAGGCCGATATCCATCTGCATAATAGTCACGCCAGTCTCGTTATCACCCGCCCAAATAGAGCGTTGAATCGGAGCCGCGCCACGCCAGCGAGGAAGAATCGAACCGTGTACGTTGATACAACCTAGTTTCGGTGTATCTAATACCGCTTGAGGTAGCAGTAGACCGTAAGCGACAACAACCATAAGGTCAGCGTTCAGCTCTGCAAGCTCTTGCTTGGCTTCGTCTGACTTGAAGTTTTCTGGTTGGTAAACCGGAATGTTGTGCTCAAGGGCAATGTTCTTTACCGGACTCGCAGTGAGTTTCTTACCACGGCCTGCTGGGCGGTCTGGCTGCGTGTAAACAGCGATAACTTCATGCTCCGAAGACAACAACGCCGCCAAGTGACGGGCGGCGAAATCCGGAGTACCAGCAAAAACAATTTTCAAAGGTTTGCTCAAGGTACCTTCCTTCTATTTATGGCGGTTAAGCTTTGGTGTTCTTCTCGTTGAAGCGCTTGATCTTAGCTAGCTTGTCTTGAATACGCTTACGTTTTAAAGGCGAAAGGTAGTCTACAAACAGTTTGCCTTCTAAGTGGTCAAGCTCATGCTGAACACAAATCGCTAATAGGTCATCAGCTTCAAATGTGAACTCTTCACCGTCGCGGTTAAGTGCTTTTACCGTTACTTCTGCTGCACGTGACACTAAAGCTCGTGCGCCCGGTACTGATAGACAGCCTTCTTCAATGCCATCTTCACCGCGCTTTTCAAGAATTTCTGGATTGATCAGAACCATTGGCTCATCACGAGTCTCAGAAATATCGATAACAACAATGCGTTGGTGGAAATCAACTTGGGTTGCCGCCAAGCCAATACCTTCTTCGTCGTACATGGTTTCAATCATGTCATCAACGAACTTTTGAATCTCAGGTGTCACTGCTTCTACCGGCTTTGCTACGGTGCGAAGGCGATCATCTGGGAATGTTAATACTTGTAATACAGACATATACACTCGAATGTTGAACTGTGCCGAATCAGGATAAACCTCGTTGGCTCAATTCTAGACATTTTAGATGTCAAATGACAGCATCAATGCGGCTTTTTGAACAGCTTCTCTTAGCTAAAACAGTCAACAAGCGAGTTGAAGTCGGCCAAGGATTTCAATGTTGTCAGGGAATGACTATGTTAGGTTTACTGAACTGCCGCGTGATTTTTCTCGGCTTACTCTTTGTCCCGCTTACCAATAGTGCTAGTGATGACCTTGCACCTGTGACACTTAAGCAAGATGTTCCGGCTAGCTATACGGTTGTGAAAGGGGATACCTTATGGGATATTTCAGCCATTTATCTAGAGAATGCTTGGCAGTGGCCGCGCTTATGGCAGGCTAATCCCGATATCGACAATCCTCACCTTATTTACCCCGGAGATCGCCTCTATTTAACTTGGCGTGATGGCCAACCTACGCTGAGTCTCAAGCCAGTGGTCAAACTCAGCCCTAGCGTTCGTTTAGTCGATAAGCGCCCAATCCCAACTTTGAAACCTGAGTTGATGCTTCCTTACCTCGAATCCGATCGACTACTCAGTCAAGCGAGCATAGACGGTAGCGTTCGAGTGTTGGGTGCCAGTCATGGACGACAATTTCTAACTGAGCAAGACGCTGTGTACGTTTCTGGCCTACAACCTGAGTTTAACTGGGGGATCTATCGTCAAATGGCGAGTTTTACTCGTAAAGATAAGGTGGTTGTCGCTTTTAAGCGCATCGCAAGTGCCGAGCAGGTTGGATATGCTGAGCAGGTGACACGCTTACGTGTGACGGAGCAAAGACAAGAAATTATGCCTAATGATATTGCTCTACCTGAACAGTCAGAGCCGCTGGCTAGCGAGACAAATCGCTTCTATCCAACACCTGCGCCGTCAGATCACGGCGCACAAATTCTAGGTAGCTTAACAGGCCAGCGTTATGTGGGTCAGTATGATGTAGTGGTGCTTAATCGCGGACTGGCTGATGAACTTATCCAAGGTAATATGTTTGAGCTCTACCAACAAGGTACACAGGTCAAGCTTGATAATGGCAAACAGGTATCGTTGGCCAAAACTCATATTGGTAATTTGATCGTTATACGCCCTTATCAGTACTTTAGCCTTGCGCTGGTCAGCGAAAGTACTCAGCCCATCGGTGTGGATTCTCCACTTATCGCACCGCCTCGGCTGAGTGAGGTAGAACAATGAACAGCCAAGACCTAGCAGCATGGTTAGCGCTTTATTTCACCCCGCGTATAGGACCGAAAACCTTTACTCGCTTATTAGCCATAGATACGCCAAGTAATATTGTCGGTTCGAGCAAACAGCAACTCCAAGCGATTGGTCTGAGCGATAAACAAATCCACTATTTGCATCACACTGCCACGCGTGAGGTTGAACATTGTCTGCAATGGCAACAAGAGTCTAACCAGCATATTATTTGCCGAGCTGATAGCCATTACCCAGATTTGCTCAAGCAGGCCGAAGGTGCGCCCCCATTGCTGTTTGTCTCAGGCAACCCTAGTTGCTTATCAAGTCCTCAAATAGCGATAGTTGGTAGTCGCAATGCGAGTATCGACGGATTAAACAGTGCGAGAAGTTTTGCCCACAGTCTGGTTGAGCATGAGTTAGCCGTCACCAGTGGTTTAGCGCTTGGGGTCGATGGTTATGCTCATGATGGTGCTCTACAAGGAAACGGCACGACGCTAGCGGTGCTTGGTTGCGGGTTAAATACCATTTATCCCGCTCGGCATCGAGAACTTGCCCAGCGAATCATCGACAGTGGCGGAGCTTTAGTGTCTGAGTTTCACCCTTTAGCCAAACCCAAAGCGGATCATTTTCCGCGGCGAAATCGAATCATCAGTGGATTGTCATTGGGAGTATTAGTCATCGAAGCGGCGGAGAAAAGTGGCTCCTTGATTACGGCGCGCTACGCGATAGAGCAAGGGCGAGAAGTCTTCGCCTTACCTGGCTCAATTCATCAATCGAGTGCTAGAGGCTGTAACTTGTTGATAAAGCAAGGGGCATGCTTAGTTCTGACGGTGCAAGATATTCTCGATGAAATTGAAACGCTACTTGCTTGGTCTGATTGTAATAAGCCACCTATTCAGCCCGAACTATTTGATATAATAGATAGTAAAGAAGAATTGCCATTTGCTTTACTGTTAGCTAACGTAGGAAGTAAGGCTACACCAGTTGATATTCTTGCAAACAGGACCAATATACCTGTGCAGGAAGTCATGATGCAGCTCTTGGAGCTTGAGCTTCTAGGGCATGTTGTTGCAGTTTCCGGTGGCTATATTCGAAAGGGGAGGGGCTAGCTATGATGATGGATATCCTAATGTATCTGTTCGAGACTTACATCCATAGCGATGCAGAGTTACAAGTCAATCAAGATGAGCTAGAAGAAGAGCTTCTTCGCGCTGGTTTTCATCAAAAAGACATCTATAAAGCCCTTGTCTGGCTAGAAGAGTTAGCGGCATTGCAGCAAAGTGAAACTCACTCTGCAATTTCGGTGTGCAGCACTTCCAATTCGACTCGTATTTACACTAACAAAGAGTGTGAGCGGCTATCGATTGAATGTCGTGGTTTTTTGACCTTCCTTGAGCAGGTCAATGTCCTGACGACAGAAACTCGTGAAATGGTCATTGACCGGATTATGGGGTTAGAAACCGATGAGTTTGAGTTGGACGATCTGAAATGGATTGTCTTGATGGTACTGTTTAATGTGCCGGGCAATGAGAACGCTTATACGCTTATGGAAGAGCTGTTGTATACCAAAGAGCAAGGTATTCTTCACTAATCTTCATGAGTTGATATGAGTAACAAGATTGATCAGACACTGTTTTCAGCGCATGAGCATGCGTTGGAGCATCAGTCGTGTCCTAAATGCCAAGCGGAGCAGCGTGAAGGTGAGCTTCAGCTGCGTCACGGCAAACATGGCCCTTTCCTTGGTTGTAACCAATATCCTGAGTGTGATTTCATTAAGCCCTTGCACCAAAACGATGGACACATCGTTAAAGAGCTAGGTGTACCATGCCCTGAATGCGGTAATGAGTTGGTATTGCGTCAGGGTCGCTATGGCATGTTTATTGGCTGCAGCCACTACCCAAGTTGCCATCATATCGAGTCTCTCGACCAGCCTAAACAAGAGCAGGCACCGCAAACGCACTCGTGCCCTGAATGCCATAAAGGCCAATTAGTTGAGCGCAAAACCCGTTTTGGCAAACTGTTTTATGCTTGTGATAACTACCCTAAGTGTAAGTTTGCCGTCAATCAGCCACCGGTTACAGGCAAGTGTGAGAAGTGTGGTTATCCACTCTTGGTTGAGAAAAAACTCGCCAGTGGTGACAAGCTACAATGTGCTGATCGAAAGTGTCACCACATTCAACAAGATTAAAAAAACGGCGCTCGGTGCGCCGTTTTTTGCTGTTGTTAGTTTGGGCTACTCAGAAAAGTTAGCGGCAAACTCGTGTACCGCAGGGAAGGTGTCTTTGTCTAAGCTACCTGCTAGTGCACAAAGCTTACGCTGCAGCTCGCCGTTGTAGTCACCACAAACGTTAATGTGACCCATTTTGCGACCCGCGCGCTTCTCTTTACCATACCAATGCACATGGCAACCATCCATTTCAAGCACCGCTTGAGGAAGAGTATCTTCGCCGAGAATGTTAATCATCGAAGTTGATCGAATCAGCTTAGTTGAGCCTAGCGGCAGTCCGCACACTGCACGTAGATGGTTCTCAAATTGACAGGTCTCTGCACCTTGCTGAGTCCAGTGACCTGAGTTGTGCACGCGTGGTGCAATCTCATTCACCAGTAGCGTGCCGTCAACATCAAAGAACTCTAGCGCGAGCACGCCGACATAGTTGAGTTTGTTGGCAACGGCAGTGAACATCTGTTTAGCTTGCTGTTGCAGTTCTGTATCGGCAATCGCGGTTGAAAGTGTCAGTACACCATTGGTATGCACGTTTTCTGCTAGTGGGTAGACGGCAACGCTGCCATCTTTAGCGCGAGCTCCTACTAGAGAAACTTCACGATTAAACGGGACGAACTCTTCAGCAACAATTGCTTGAGTTTCGGTTACGGCAATGCACTCAGCCATTTCAGCCCAGATGCTATCTGCTTGTGCTGGATCTTTAAGTCGCCACTGCCCTTTCCCATCGTAGCCACCCAAGGCACTTTTTAGCACCATCGGAATACCGACATGCTCAATCGCGCGATCAAAGTCTTCACGGCTATTGATGATATAATATTTAGCATTACGTACACCAGCATCATCAAGCAGCCCCTTCTCAATGCGGCGATCTCCGCCAGCTTTGATAGCTTCACTTGATGGGAGGAACTTACCGCTTTGCTCACAGATCGCAAGAATGTCGTGAGGGATATGTTCGAACTCGGCTGTGATGACATCAGCTGTTTCAATCGCACTGTCTAATCCGTGACCTATCACGGTTTGCGTCAGTGGATGAACGATGTTTTGGCTGCCAACATCATACGCTGAGATCTTGATGTTCAGTGGAGCGCCCGCGAGTGACATCATACGAGCTAATTGACCTGCACCTAGCACTAAAACATGCATTGCATTAGTCCTCAGCTGGGTTTGGGTTTGCTAGAACGGTTTCAGTCTGTTCAGCGCGGAACGCTTCGACCTTCGCCATGACTTCTTCATCGTGAGTACCAAGGATTTGCGCTGCTAGAATGCCCGCATTGGCTGCGCCCGCTTCGCCGATAGCTAACGTACCGACCGCAATACCTTTTGGCATTTGCACGATAGAGTAGAGCGAGTCTAGACCGCTCAGTGCGCGTGACTGTACTGGTACACCTAGTACTGGCAGTGAAGTGAAGGCTGCCGCCATACCCGGAAGATGCGCTGCGCCGCCAGCTCCAGCAATGATCACTTTCAGACCACGCTCTTTTGCGCTATTTGCATAGTCAGCAAGCAGTTGAGGTGTGCGGTGCGCAGAAACAACTTTTGTTTCGTACTCAACGCCGAATCTATCCAGCATTTCTGCTGCTAGTTTCATGGTTGGCCAATCTGATTTAGAACCCATGATGATACCGACTTTCATCTCAAACTCCTTCAAAGCTGCGTAGAATTGGTGAGCAAATAATTTGAGCGCATTATACGGGGATTTTATCACTAAGCAAACGTTTGCGTCAGGTTTGAATGAGCAGGTGAAAGATTGTTACCTAAATAGCTTTAGTCACAACTAATGATTATTTGTACACTTAACCCAAACCGCTAACCAAATAGGATGCTTAGGTGAGTAACTTTGAGCGAGCACTCAGTGCACTAAAACAGGGTGAATTGATCGCCTACCCAACAGAAGGCGTGTTTGGGGTTGGCTGTGATCCTGATAACCCGAGTGCGATAAAAAAGCTACTAGAACTTAAACAACGCCCGGTAGAAAAAGGGCTTATTCTGATTGCCGCCAATTACCAGCAGCTGTTGCCTTATGTTGATCAGCAAGCTTTGAGCGCCGAACAGCTAGAGCGAGTGCAGCAAACTTGGCCCGGGCCTGTCACTTGGATCATGCCAAGCAGTGATAAAGTTTCTAATTGGGTTTCGGGGCAACATGACTCAATTGCCGTGCGTGTGACTGATCATCCTTTGGTACAAAAGATGTGTAATGCATTTGGAAAGCCGTTAACCTCTACCAGCGCAAACCTAACGGGCGAGCCGCCGTGTGTCACCACTGAACAAGTTTATCAGCACCTTGGTGATAAATTGGTGGCGGTGCTAGAGGGCCAAACGGGCGGTCGAACAAACCCAAGTGAAATTCGTGATGCAAGAACCTCACAAGTATTGAGACAGGGTTAACCCTGCAATAAAGGAAGTCGAATGTCAGCGATAGATAAATTAGCCGTAAAACAATTTCTCATGGCACTCCAAGACTCTATTTGTCAGCAATTAGAGCAAGCCGATGGTAAAGCACTATTTGTAGAGGATGAATGGCATCGTGAGCCAGGTGAGAAGCTAGGTGGTGGCGGTCGAACTCGCGTGATGAAAGAAGGCGCGGTGTTTGAGCAAGGCGGCGTGAACTTTTCTCATGTACAAGGTAAAGAAATGCCAGCCTCAGCAACCGCGCACCGACCTGAATTGGCAGGGCGTCGTTTTGAAGCGATGGGGGTGTCATTGGTTATGCATCCTAATAACCCATATGTACCAACCTCGCACGCCAACGTTCGCTTCTTTATTGCCGAAAAAGAGGGCGAAGAGCCTATCTGGTGGTTTGGCGGAGGCTTCGATTTAACGCCGTTTTATCCTTTTGAAGAAGATGCGCAATATTGGCACAACACCGCGAAAGAAGTGTGTGCGCCATTTGGTAGTGAAGTCTACTCAGAGCATAAAGCTTGGTGTGATAAATATTTCTACCTGCCACACCGTGATGAAACTCGTGGTGTCGGTGGTCTGTTCTTTGATGATCTTAACCATTGGGAATTCGATAAGTGCTTTGAGTACATCAAAGCGGTTGGTCATGGTTATACGGATGCGTACCTGCCGATAGTAGAGCGCCGCAAAGAGACTGAATACGGTGAACGTGAACGTCAGTTCCAACTATATCGCCGAGGTCGTTACGTCGAATTTAACTTAGTGTTTGACCGCGGTACTCTATTTGGCCTGCAGAGCGGCGGTCGTACAGAATCTATCTTGATGTCGATGCCGCCGTTAGCGCGCTGGGAATATGCTTACCAAGTTGAACCGGGGTCAGCAGAAGCTGAACTATACGATCATTACCTCAAACCAAGAGAGTGGTAAGACTTTCTTCAATATATAGATAGTGATAGGGTCAATGTCTCGCATTGGCCCTTTTTTAGTTTTGCAGGTAAAGGAAATGACTCAGCAAATAGATCGCTATGCCGTTTTTGGCAACCCCATCTCTCAAAGTAAATCGCCTTTTATTCATACCCTATTTGCTCGTCAAACCAATCAGTCATTGACCTATACTGCAGAAAGCCCAAATAAGGACGCGTTTCAACAAGCGGCTTCTGAGTTTTTTGCACAAGGTGGCAAAGGCTGTAATGTTACTGTGCCATTTAAGGAAGATGCTTATCGCTTTGCTACTCGACTAACCGAACGTGCTCAGTTGGCTGGGGCGGTGAATACGCTGAAGAAGCTTGATGATGGTGACATTATTGGTGATAACACCGATGGCGAAGGTTTAGTGCAAGACTTATTGCAATATCAAGCGCCTTTAAAAGGTGCTCGTATTTTACTTATTGGTGCTGGTGGCGCTGCGCGTGGTGTCATTAAGCCACTTTTAGACCAAAAGCCTGCGGAGATAGTTGTTACCAACCGAACCTTTGCCAAGGCGCAACTACTAGCTGAGATGTTTGCTCCGTATGGAACGATTAGCGCTTGTGAGATGAGTGAAGTGAACCAAGCGTTTGATGTGATCATCAATTCCACTTCTTCTAGTTTGAGTGGTGAGCTACCAGATATATCCGCAGCTATCTTTACGGAGCAAGCAGTTGTGTATGACATGATGTATGGCGCGGGTAAAACGACCTTCAATCAGTGGGCGCATGAGCATGGGGTAGTGCGAGTCTTCGATGGGCTGGGAATGCTTGTCGGTCAGGCAGCAGAAAGCTTTATGCTTTGGCGTGGCTTAAGACCTGGTACCAAACAAATTTTACGTGAGTTAAGAAAGAACCTAGGGGGATTGTAATGAATCAATCAATCTTATTCCCTGACATGCAAACATGGGATGAAGACAAGCAATCAGTTCTCTTTCCGGCGCAGCAATCAGGCGCTCTGATTCAATGCCTAGTGAGCATTAGTGAACTGAGGCAGTTGTCGGGACAGGATATCGAGAACGAACAGCAAGCTCTGGAAGTCTTTTCACAATATCGATTCGATCTTGAAGAGCTTGCTGAAGAACTGATTGAAGAGGAAGAATTCAACTCAGAAGGTAATATAGAGGTAGTTAGTTAATCTCTTTAACCTCGTGAAGGTAATCTTCTTTGTTCTGCACATAGTTATCCGCAGACTTCTGTAAGAAAGCTCGTTCCTTATCGTTGAGAGGGCGAGCTTGCTTAACCGGGCTTCCAACATAAAGGTAACCACTTTCGAGTCGTTTTCCTGGTGGTACTAGACTGCCAGCACCAATCATCACCTCTTCTTCTATAATAGCGGCGTCTAACACGATCGCACCCATACCGACTAAAACGCGATCTTTTATGATACAGCCATGCAGCATCACTTTGTGGCCAATAGTGACATCATTGCCAATAATAAGCGGGTAACCTTCTGGGTTCTCCTTATTCTTGTGAGTGACATGCAATACGGAGCCATCTTGAACATTGCTACGCTCGCCAATATGAATATGGTTCACATCGCCACGCGCAGCAACGAGCGGCCAGATACTCGAATCGTCACCTATCTTAATATCGCCGACTAAAACAGAGCTGCTATCTATATAGACGCGTTGACCAATTTGTGGGGAAATTCCTTTGTAACTGCGTAGAGAGCTCATTTTTTCTCCTTATATAGAGGGAAACTCGCCTAGAGAGGCAGAGAAAAGTGGTAAAAACAGGTCGTTTTGAATAGAAAATACGCAAAAGACAAAAAAATCAAAAAAAACTTCAAAAAGGGCTTGCCAATGTGATCGCAATCTCTATAATGCCACCTCGCTGACACGGGAACACTTCGAAGCTAAGGTTTCGAAGGGAATAAAAGCCCAGTTAGCAAGGTCAATTAGCCAAGCGGAAACGCTTGAAAAAAGTTTGAAAAAAGTGGTTGACACTAAACTTTATCTCGCTAAAATGACCGCCTCTTCCGAAGTGATGTGAGTCACAAAGAAGAAAGCTCTTTAACAATATAAACCTATCAATCTGTGTGGGCACTCGTTGATGATAATCCAATTAGAAATTTCTCTTACTAAAGAGCGGTTTCAAATTAGGTTTCAATGAAACGAAGTGACCAAACGAGATTAGCTTTCTTTGTAAAAGGAAACTTAGTCTTGGCACAGTCAATTCATTATCGTTCTGTTGGAACGATAATAGCTTTAAAATTACATTAGTAGTTTTGAAGTCAGTATTCATTGAGCCGAACAAAATCTTAAATTGAAGAGTTTGATCATGGCTCAGATTGAACG
>NZ_JBHZSA010000015.1:0-72336 GCF_043642085.1 Vibrio hepatarius
TAGTTCAGTTGGTTAGAATACCGGCCTGTCACGCCGGGGGTCGCGGGTTCGAGTCCCGTCCGCTCCGCCACTTATTCAGACAAAGCCCTAGCAGAAATGCTAGGGCTTTTTCGTATCTATAAGGTTAATTTGGTCTGCGACCAACGAGTCCCGCTTGAGCGCAAGCCCGGCCGACCCGCCACTTATTTAGAAAGTCTCGTCTTACGACTAGGCTTTCGTCGTATAGAAGCCCGTTGCTGACGCAACGGGCTTTTGGCGTTTAAGGGATAAGGAATAAGGAATAGTCTCAGTCCTCGGTAACACTTCTTGGGACTACGAGATTGCTTTCCCTCGACCTTCGACAGACACATTGCCATTCCATTGAACGACGAAGGGGTGAGTAGGGAGCCTCTACAGGGTTTCAACTAGTATCAGTACTTCCTAGCTGTCCATATATCATTCTTGATATAGGTAAGGACGTCTCATCTTTAACGCTTTCCCGTTAGCATCCTTTTCCATGCGGTCATAACCAATTAACTTAATTTCACCTTAAACCAGTTACTTAGTCCGTCGTAGATATTCAACGGCTGTTCTATAGGTACAAAAAAGCCACTCTATTAAGAGTGGCTCTATTTGATTTGTTTGATTGTCTATAAGGCTGCAGGCTCGTTGATAAGAGTTAACGCCTTCTTCGATACTTCATGAGCAGCTTTGGTTAGGTTTTGCTTCTCTAGTGCGTCAGAGAGATAACCATAGTCTGCAACGTTTGAGCGTACAGATAACGCCTTCTCAAAGTGTGCTTGAGCCTCTGGCCATTTCTCGCTGCGCAGATAGAACTGAGCAAGTGCACTATGAGCATCCGCATTGTTACCATCTTTACGTAGTACGCTTTCAAGAAACGTAACCGCAGGGTGGCTATCGGCTAGTTTAAGCTTGGGAAGAAGTGCGTATAAGTCCGAGTTAGGATGCTTTTTCAGGGTTTCTTTAAGTAACGTGAACGCATCACTATCGGCTTGGCGCGAGATCAGTTGCTTAGCGAAGCACTCGATCAAATGGGTGTCAGCCTTTATTTTACGTGGTAGCGAATTCCAGTGAGCAACTAGACCTTCACTGCCTTTTTGTACCGCTACTTCATGCAGTAATCCACATTGAGCTCGTTGTACTAAAGGCTCTTGATCCTCCTTAAGTACGATTTTGTGCTTGATGAGCTTAGGCAGCAGGTCGAGTAGTGGCTGCCATAGCTTCAACTCAATGTATACCTGCTTAAGAAGGTTAAGCACAACTGCATTATTTGGGTAGCTAGACTTGAGACTAGATAGCGTATCAAACGCTGCGCTGTAGTCTGCCTCACGAATCAATTGCTTTGCGCGCGTAAGCTCCACAGCAAGTATCGAGTTGTCTTGTTTTGCTGCTAGTTCAAGGTAGCGATCACGTTGCTCAGTGTTGCCCATGCCTTGAGCAGCTTCAGAGGCGACTAAGTAACATAGTAGTGGCATATCGTGGTGATTTGCCCAGCGAGTCACTTTCTTCTCGGCAACTTTGAAGTCACCTTCCAGTAGCTTAATGATGCCTTCGTTAGTGTAACGGCGCGAACGGCGCATCTTACGCACACTGAAGTAATTCCAAGTTGCTGAACTCGCATAAAAGGCTTTTTTGACTAGGTACTCAAGGCCAAACAGACCAGCCAATGCAGCGATAATGAATATAACTAGTGTTGTAACACTCATTTCGATGGTCTTGCTAGCGACGGAGATCAGGACATAACCTTGCTGACCTGAAAATTGCGTGCCGGCAAATAATCCCAGTCCTAGGACGACGAAAAGGAAAATCAGTCGAAACATTATTTATCCTCCGCTACTAGGGTAGTCACTTCACGGCGTAGACGATCGCGAATGACGTCAGATAATTCTTGTTGAGTTTCTAGCTTAATTGGGTATTCAACTTGTACTGTCTGCTTACTTAATAGCTCTAGTGCTTTATTGAACTCGATGACTTCGTTTGAATCCTGGTTAAAGAAAGTTGTAGACCACTTGTCAGCAGTTGTTAAGGCTGTCGAATAGATCTCTTGCTGCTCTACATAGACGGCTTTAATTGCTGTTTCTAGTTTGGCCTTAATGTTCTCTTTTAAGTAGAAATGCTGTTGAGGTGATAGCAATGGAATGACGTTACCATCACGAGTTCTAAAGGTAATAAAGTTCTCAGAGAAGTCTTTTAATGACGTCATGAGGTTATCTTTCCAGTCATAGACATCTTGAGAAACAACCTGTTTCTCTTCTTGCTGCGCTTCAGGTAGCAGAGCATTGGCGAGTGGTAGCTTATCAACTTGCTGCTGCAGTGCCGTGATTCTTAGAACTAGCCCTTCTCTATCAATCAATGGGATGGTTTTTAGCTTAGTAATGTCATTAGCCATCGATTTTCTTAGTGGGACTAAGCTTGGGTCGTTCAACGCAGCAATTCGCTGATCGGCGGACTCCATTAACTTGGTCGCACTTACGGCGTCATGCTCAAGGAATAGCTTACGTCCAGCAAGTTTTACTAGGTAATCTGCTTCTGCTAGCAGCCAATCATTTGGACGACGGCCTTTCACATCAGCCATTGCGACCTGAAGGCTAACAATACTTTTCTGTTGCTGGGCAAGAACGGTTTCAGCGCGATGGGTAATTTCAGTCGCTTTTTCAATAGCTCGCTTTTGCGTCGAGTCTAACTCTGATTTGATGTTATCTTGGGTTTGCTTAAGCTGGGTTTGCAGGGCATTGATTTGAGCTTGGTACTCGGCGTTCTTTTGCTGCATTTGGAACGTTAAGCCGCCCCCAATAAGGATAGAGATGATAATAGCAACAGTGCCAAGTTTAACCCCTCGCTTGCCTTGTTTTTCTTCGAATGCGGGTTGAGAAGGTTGTGCTTGATTAGCTTCAGGTGTTTGTGTCGTGGTCTCTTCCACGCTTGCTTCACTTGTCATCTTTTGTTCAACGTCAGATGTGGTCGATTCAACCTTGTTGTTATCCTCTGCCGATTGCTTGTCTTGGTCAGGGGCAATGTTTTCGTTTTTATTCTTGCTTGTCATTACTTATTGTCCTGTTCTATCTGGCTGGAGAGCAGCCAACAACACTGGGTTAGAGGCACTTAAGGTATTGGTGACAACTTTAAAACCAGCCTCACGTGCATTCTGTGCAATACGCTCACTCGGTACATAAAGGTGAAGCGCAAACAACCAGTTCAGTTCTGCGCTGTTCAATTGAGAAATAAAATACTCAAGTTGACCTGAACTGGTTATGACTAATTGGGTTATTTGTTCATCTTGCCAGAGAGGCACTAATAAATCTGAGCGGAAAGCTAGGTTTTCTCGTTTGTAGACTTCCCGATACTCTACAATAGCGCCGCGCTCGGCCAGAGTCTCAAAGATCAGTTCTCTACCGCCATTTCCTCGCAAAATAAGGATTTTCTTATTGGCGACATGCTGAAGTGTTTCCTGCTTTAATAAATGCTCACTGTCACTGATATCGGGGTAGTGTACTTGTTGTGTGGTCGCTTTGCTTAAAACGTGTGCAGTTTTTTGACCAACGGCAAGATAGATGGGATTTGTCGGCCAACTTTTGCATTTTTGAGTCAGATGTTGGCTAGTTTCGCTAACAGCGTACTGGCTAACCGCGATAATAATGTCGAAGGAAGAGATATGATCTTCCAATCCGGATAGTTGCTCGCCGGATTGGATTTCAATCAGAGGGTGGTGATGGCTAGCGATCCCCACCTCTGATAATTGTTGGCATAGTGAAAGGCCTTGCTTTCCCGGCCTAGTGACCAGTACTGCCATACATGATTACTCGTGCTCTGCGTATAGCTTGGTCAAAATTTCTTTTGCGCCGTCATCAAGCAGCTGATTTGCTAGCTCTACACCTAGTGTCTCTGCATCAGCACGTGAGCCACGGATCTCTCCACGGATGATCTTAGAACCGTCAGGCTCGCCAACTAGCGCGCGTAACCAAATGTTGTCACCATCAATTAATGAGTAGCTACCGATTGGTACCTGACAGCCACCTTCTAGAGTAAGGTTCATTGCACGTTCACATAGAACGCGATCGGCGGTTTCTTTGTGGTTTAGTGGTTCTAGTAGTTTAATTAGACGCTCATCATCTAAGCGACACTCAATACCTACCGCGCCTTGACCAACCGCTGGCAACGATTGTTCTGGTTCAATAAAGCTCTTAATACGCTCTTTAAGTTCCAAACGCTTTAGACCCGCAGCAGCAAGGATGATGGCATCGTACTGGCCATCATCAAGCTTACCTAAACGTGTGCCGACATTACCGCGTAGCTCTTTAATCACAAGATCTGGGCGGTACTCTTTGAGTTGGCATTGACGGCGTAGGCTACAAGTACCGACTACCGCCCCTTGCGGAAGCTCATCAATGTTGTTGTAGGTATTCGAAACAAATGCATCACGTGGGTCTTCACGTTCACAAATCGTCACTAGCCCTAGCCCTTCAGGGAAGTCTACCGGTACGTCTTTCATTGAATGAACCGCTAAGTCAGCTCGACCTTCAAGCATCGCAACTTCTAGCTCTTTAACGAATAGACCTTTACCACCAACTTTTGCTAATGGGGTATCAAGGATAATGTCTCCTTTAGTGACCATTGTGACTAGCTCAACTTCTAGACCTGGATGAGCCGCTTTAAGTGCGTCTTTAACAAAATGTGCCTGCCAAAGAGCAAGTGGGCTTTTACGTGTTGCGATTCGAATAGGAGTTGATTGAGTCATAGCGTTCTACTGAAAACAAAATAATGAGCTAATCCTACCACTGTCGGTTAAAAAAGCATTATTGCTTATCAAATCGAATTCAAGTTTGATGTTCGCTAGCATAAAATCATTAAAAGAGTGTGATTAAGGTCTCGTTTGTAAAATAGGCTATTATTATTAATAGGAGTTACGTACCACACTAAGAGCGATAATTTCAGGTGGGCAAAATTGTGTCGAATCGATCGTACATTTCTTTACCAACTCGAAGAAAAGTGTTAGATTGATCACGTTTTGTTGGTGCTTTAGAACAATTAATAGTCAAGGCACTATCTAGGATATGAACCAAGGAAGCTCTCTTGCAGGCTTACACCAAGACGCTAACTAAAAGACTTGATAACCTTAACCAGCAACGTATTGAACGTGCGCTGGCGCTTATGGATTTATCAAGCCAGCGTGTATTCCATCTTATTCCAACCCTGCTTCACTTCAATCATCCAGTTATGCCTGGCTATTTCGACGCACATGTTCCGTTTGGTGTGTGTGACTTCGAACTGAATGAAATTCAGCAGCAGTTTGTAGAAGATACACAGTTAACGATTGGTCAAGAGCTCGCGACATCGCATAACCCAGCCATCCTCGGCTTGTATACGATGGGCAGTACGTCTTCTATTGGTCAAAGTACATCCAGTGATTTAGATATTTGGGTGTGCGTCTCTCCTAATATGAGCTCAGATGAGCGTGAAAGCCTGACCAATAAATGTCTACTGATCACTGACTGGGCACAGACTCAGGGGGTTGAAGCTAACTTCTTCTTAATGGATGAGCAGCGTTTCCGCTCAAACCACTCTGAAGAGATGACCGGTGATAACTGTGGCTCATCTCAACACTTACTACTACTTGATGAATTCTATCGCAGTGCCGTCCGCCTTGCGGGCCAGCGCCTATTGTGGCAAATCGTGCCGCCTGAGATGGAAGAGTGCTACGACGAATATGTGAATGACCTTTGCAGCAAAGGATATATTGATTGTTCTAAGTGGATCGATTTCGGTCAGCTCAATCGTATTCCGGCAGAGGAGTATTTTGGCTCGAACTTATGGCAGCTGTATAAGAGTATCGACTCGCCGTATAAATCTGTTCTTAAAGCTATCTTACTGGAAGCCTATTCGTGGGAGTACCCAAATACTCAACTTCTTAGCTTAGATACCAAACGTCGCTTTTTCGCTCATGAGCCTGATCTCTACGGCATGGATGCGTACTATCTAATGCTTGAGAAGGTGACGCGTTATCTAGAACGTATTGGTGATACCACGCGTTTGGATTTAGTTCGTCGCTGTTTCTACCTCAAAACCCATGAAAAGCTCTCTCGTGAACCAAGTAACGGCTCGGTAGCTTGGCGCCGTGAAGCCATGACCGACATGGTGCAAAAATGGGATTGGTCAGAAGCGGTGATTGCTGAGCTTGATGATCGCCGTAACTGGAAGGTAGAGCAGGTTAAGGTGGTTCACCATGCCTTGCTTGATGCGTTAATGCAGAGCTACCGTAACTTAATTCAGTTTGCGCGCCGTAATGACATTACGTCGGCTATCAGCCCACAAGATATCAGTATTCTCGCTCGTAAGCTTTATGCTGCGTTTGAGGTACTACCGGGTAAAGTTACTCTGCTTAACCCGCAGATTTCACCTGACTTACATGAATCTGATCTGACGTTTATTGAGGTTCGCCCTGGGCGCACCAATAAATCGGGGTGGTATCTTTACAAGCAACCACTGACGCCGCATCGTATTCTTGGTCAAGCGCCGCTTGAGCACAATGAATACCTGAGTAAGTTGGTGGCTTGGTCATTCTTCAATGGTTTGATTACTGAATCGACACGTCTGCATTCGGTGATTCGTGATGCGCACTTAGATATCGATAAGTTCTACCAAATGGTGAGTGACTTACGTAATACCTTCTCACTGCGTAAACGTCGCCCTACTATGCAAGCATTGGCAAGTCCTTGTGAGATTAGCCAGCTAGCGATGTTCATCAACTTTGAAAATGATCCAACCTCAGAGCTGAGTGGCAAATCACTCAAGCTCGATCCAAAGAGCACTGATATTTTCAGCTTTGGCCCCGAGCAAAAATGCTTAGTCGGCAGTGTCGATCTGGTTTATCGCAACTCATGGCATGAAGTGCGCACCTTGCACTTTAAAGGCGAGACGGCGATGCTTGATGCACTGAAAACCGTACTGGGTAAGATGCACCAAGATGCGATCCCACCAGAATCGGTGGATGTATTCTGCTACAGCAAAAACTTGCGTGGTGTGATGCGTAATATGGTTTATCAGCTACTGGCTGAGTGTATTGATCTGCGTTTGAAGCCGGTTGAGCAAGAAAAACGTCGCCGCTTTAAAGCGCTACGTATTGGTCAGCAAACCTATGGTCTGTTCTTTGAGCGTCGTGGTGTATCGGTTCAGATGCTAGAAAACTCGGTGGATTTCTATCGCAGTATTTCGACCAATAAACTCAAGGGTTCACCACTGCTCATGCTCGATAAAGAGCAGGATTACCAATTGCCGGAAGTGGTGGATGGCTTTGCCAGTGAAGGCTTAGTTCAGTTCTTCTTTGAAGATGGCGAGCAAGGTTTCAATATTTATGTGCTCGATGAATCCAATCGCGTTGAAGTTTATCACCAGTTCAAAGGTGAAAAAGATGAGATGATTGCCAGCGTGAACAGTTTCTACACCTCGGTGCAAGATGAGAACCCGCTATCGTCGAAGCTAATCAACTTCAACTTGCCGCAGTACTATCAAATTGTGCGCCCTGAGGATGATGAACCTTATATTGTCCCTTATCGTAATGACGGCGCTAGCTACTCTAGGCCGAGTAAAATCGTCAACGCCTAACGAATAGATAAAAAAGAGCATCAATGATGCTCTTTTTTGTATCTGTCCGATTAAGGGTTAGACCCACTCAATCTCTTCATCGCAATGTTTTTCACACTCTTGCTTAACCATGCTAATCAGCTCTAGGTGAGTCTTAGAGCAGGTCCATTGATTATCGATAAGCGAGAAATGGAAACCACCTGACTTAGACGCTAACCAAATCTCTTTCATTGGTTCTTGGCGGTTAATAATGATTTGACTACGGTCTTCAAACTCTAGGGTCATCACGTTACCAGAGGTCTCGTAGTCGATGTCCGCGCCTGAATCATCAATCATTTCCTCGATGATTTGCATTTGAACATCTACTAACTGATGAAATTCAGTCTCGTTCATCCAATCTATCCTATTGCTTTTCTTGAGTGTGGTGCGATTATAGGGGGCATTGACAGAATAATCACGATACAACCGATGAAAAAATCACTCTTAGCGCTATTTATCTTTTCGCTTCTTGGCTTAGCTGGCTGTGGTCAAACTGGACCTCTTTACATGCCTGAAGATGCTCAGCAGAACGAGCAGCCTTCACAATAAAATAGAATCAGAATATAAGGGAAAGAATTTTGGATTACTTCAACTATCAGGATGATGGCCAGCTTTGGGCTGAAGATGTCTCACTAACGGAACTAGCACAACAGTTTGGTACACCACTTTACGTTTATTCGCGTGCGACTTTAGAGCGCCATTGGAACGCGTTTGATAAATCGGTAGGTGACCACCCTCATTTAGTTTGTTACGCAGTGAAAGCAAACTCAAACCTTGGTGTGCTAAATGCACTGGCCCGCCTAGGTTCTGGTTTTGATATCGTTTCTGGCGGTGAGCTAGAGCGAGTGATTGCTGCTGGTGGCGACGCAGCGAAAGTAGTGTTCTCTGGCGTTGGTAAGACTGAAGCTGAAATGAAGCGCGCGCTTGAGCTAGGTATCAAATGTTTTAACGTTGAGTCAGAGCCTGAACTTGAGCGCTTGAACAAAGTAGCCGGTGAGCTAGGTGTGAAAGCGCCAATTTCGCTGCGCATTAACCCTGATGTTGATGCCAATACCCACCCTTATATTTCTACTGGCCTGCGTGATAACAAGTTCGGTATCGCTTTTGACCGCGCGCCTGCCGTGTACCAATTTGCTCAAAGCCTAGAAAACTTAGATGTTAAAGGCATTGATTGCCACATCGGTTCTCAGCTGACAGACATTGAACCTTTCATTGATGCGACTGACCGCTTATTGGCACTGATTGATGATCTTAAAACTCAGGGCGTTACTATTGAACACCTAGATGTTGGTGGTGGTTTAGGTGTGGTTTATCGTGATGAGTTACCTCCTCAGCCATCTGAGTACGCCAAAGCGCTGCTTGGTCGCCTTGAGAAACACCAAGACTTAGAGCTAATATTTGAGCCAGGTCGTGCCATTGCTGCTAATGCGGGCGTGTTGCTGACCAAGGTTGAGTTCTTAAAGCACACTGAACACAAAAACTTTGCCATTATTGATGCGGCAATGAATGACTTGATGCGTCCTGCGCTTTACCAAGCGTGGCAAGATATAGTGCCGGTTGTACCTCGTGAAAGCGAAGCGGTGACTTATGATCTAGTTGGCCCAATCTGTGAAACGGGTGATTTCCTAGGTAAAGATCGTGCGCTCGTGCTAGCTGAAAATGACCTTCTTGCGGTTCGCTCTGCTGGCGCTTATGGTTTTGTGATGTCATCGAACTACAATACACGTTCTCGTGCTGCGGAAGTGATGGTTGATGGTAAGCAAGCCCATTTAGTCCGTCAGCGTGAAGAACTCTCTAGCCTATGGGCGCTTGAAAACGTACTTCCGGAGTAATTGAAGTCTTATGCATTTCCATTTTTCTAAAATGCACGGTTTGGGTAATGACTTCATGGTTGTTGATTGCATTACTCAAAATATTTTCTTTTCCCCTGACCTGATCCGCCGCTTGGCGGATCGTCACACTGGTATTGGTTTTGACCAACTGCTGGTGGTAGAGGCACCTTATGACCCAGAAACGGACTTCCACTACCGCATTTTTAATGCCGATGGCAGTGAAGTGGAACAATGTGGTAATGGTGCTCGCTGTTTCGCGCGTTTTGTACGCATGAAAGGGCTGACCAATAAATACAGCATCAGCGTCAGCACTAAGAAAGGCAAAATGGTCTTGAGCATCGAAGAAGATGATCAAGTGACGGTCAACATGGGCGTGCCTGAGTTTGAACCGAGCAAAATTCCTTTCAAAGCCAAGCAAACAGAGAAGACCTATATTTTACGTACTGAAGATAAGACCTTGTTCTGTGGTGCGGTAAGTATGGGTAACCCTCATGTTGTCACCGTGGTCGATGACGTAGCGACGGCAGATGTGGATACGCTAGGTCCACTACTAGAATCTCACGAGCGTTTCCCTGAACGAGTCAATGCAGGCTTTATGCAGGTAGTTAATCGCAATGAAGTGAATCTACGTGTTTATGAACGTGGCGCGGGTGAAACCCAAGCCTGCGGTAGCGGTGCATGTGGTGCCGTTGCGGTTGGCATAGTGCAAGGCTTACTTGATGAGAATGTGCAAGTAAACTTACCTGGTGGTTCGCTGAATATTCAGTGGCAAGGAGTAGGCAAACCACTTTATATGACAGGCCCGGCTACGCATGTCTTTGATGGGCAACTAAGCTGCTAATATACCCTGCATATTTGAAGCTTCAGCGTCGTTGACTGCATCAATTCCCCGGAACGCCGGCCGCCCTAATCACATAGAGCACCTATGCTCATAGGGTTGAATTGACTTGTCGCCTAGCTGAACCCCCAACTATTTTGGGTAGATAATAATAAAAGGAACAATCGTGTCGCATATCGAAGCAGATGCGCTGACGGCTGAAGTCGTAGCGGAATACCTGCGTGACAACCCTGATTTTTTTAGCCATCGCCGTGAGCTGGTGGATCGTTTAGCTCTGCCTGTGCAAGAGCAAGGTGCAGTTTCTCTTGTTCATGTTCAGATGAACCGTCAACGTCAACGTATCGAAGAGCTTGAAGAAGAGATCACGGCCTTGATGTCACTGGCAAAAAGCAATGATCAAACCTTCCATGAATTTATGGATTTGCAAGAGCAAATCTTAAGAGGAGATGCATTGCTGTCGGTGATTAAAGCGATTGAAGAGAAAGCTAAGGCTCTCGGCTTAGTCGCTTACGTACGCTTAGTGGATAGTGAGTCGAGCTATTACTCGCTGGATAAAACCAACTATCAACGCTTCGCAACCAATCACCTTAATGGCAAAGATTCTTATCTCGGTCGAATGCGCAAAGTTGACCGCGAATTACTGCTGGGAGAGAACTCCCGAGCTCCAGAAATGGGCTCTTACGTGGTATTACCGCTACACAATAAAGGCCTGCAAGGTATTTTGGCATTTTCGAGCAGTGACGGCGGTCATTTCCAGCCGCATATGGATACCTTATTCTTACGTCACTTAGCCCTTGTACTTTCTCACCTTATCGAAACACTTCCTTGGCAATGTGAGTCAAATGAGCGAATCAGCAGTACCTCTGCCTAATGGTCTACAACAGCCTCTTGAACGCTTCTATGAATACTTGAGAAGTGAAAAGGGGCTGAGTCTACACACCCAGCGTAATTACAAACAGCAACTTGAAACCATGGCGGGTCATTTAGCTCAGCTTGGTCTAAAAGAGTGGCAACAAGTGGATGCGGGCTGGGTACGTCAATTAGCCAGTAAAGGCATGCGTGAAGGAATGAAACCGAGCAGTTTAGCGACTCGCCTCTCATCACTGCGCAGCTTTTTTGATTTTATGATGCTACGTGGCGAGATGAGTGCTAATCCTGCTAAAGGGGTCTCTGCGCCACGTAAAAAACGCCCACTACCTAAAAACCTTGATGTTGATGAAGTGGGTCAACTGCTTGAAGTCAATGAAGATGATCCATTGGCGATACGCGATCGCGCCATGATGGAGCTGATGTATGGGGCTGGATTGCGTTTGGCTGAACTGGTTAGCATTAATGTTAAAGATGTCGGCCTTTCGTCTGGAGAGATACGAGTGGTGGGTAAAGGGGATAAAGAACGTAAAGTGCCCTTTACTGGTATGGCTGCAGAGTGGGTGAGTAAATGGCTAAGAGTTCGTCCAAGTCTAGCCAATAGCGATGAACTTGGGTTGTTTGTCTCCAAGCTTGGTGTGCGTATCTCTCATCGCAACGTGCAAAAGCGTATGGCGGAGTGGGGACAAAAGCAGGCGGTTGCCAGTCATATCAGCCCGCATAAACTGCGTCACTCTTTTGCTACCCATATGCTTGAATCGAGTAATAATTTACGTGCCGTTCAAGAGCTATTGGGCCACGAGAATATCTCTACTACCCAAATCTATACTCACTTAGATTTCCAGCACCTTGCTGAGGTCTACGACCAAGCTCACCCAAGAGCGAAAAAGAAGGGCAGTGACCAATGAAATTCTACCGCCATTTGAATCCGATTAAAGCGATGACGTTCGATCTGGACGACACCCTTTACGATAATCGCCCAATCATTCGTCAGGTTGAGGCGCAAATGGCGCAATGGATGCATCACTATCACCCAGTTTCAGCGACTAAGCCGCTTGGCTGGTGGCATGAGCTTAAAATGCGTTTGGCACAGCAAGATAGCTGGTTACTCAATGATGTCACCTTATGGCGCTTTAAGCAGATTGAATCTGGGCTGATGGAATTGGGTTATTCACAGGTTCAGGCGACTCAAGCAGCCAATGAAGCGATAGAGCAAGTCCATCAGCTACGTAGTGATTTTGCCGTGCCATTGGAAGCGCATCAGGTGTTAGAGCTGCTTGCGAGTCGGTTACCGCTAGTGGCAATTACTAATGGTAATGTGGATGTGGAGAAAATTGGTCTAGCGCGTTACTTTTCATTGGTGCTAAAAGCAGGACCTGATGGTTATGCCAAACCTCATCGCGAGCTATTTGACAAAGCTCAGTCATTTCTATCACTACCGGCTGGAAATATCCTTCATGTAGGAGATCATTTAATTTCCGATGTAGCAGGGGCTAAACGCAGCGGCTTCCAAGCTTGTTGGTTCAACGACCAAGGTCAAGATATCTACACATGCAGTAAAAGCCGCATCTTACCAGATGTAGAAGTAAACCGTTTGCATCAGTTGTTACTATTGAGTGAGATGTAAATAGTAGCGTATAAAAACAACGCTTTTCATATCGGGGCACATGGATTACGGTATAGAAAAATACTATATAAATAATCACGTCTCAGGCTTATAAGAATGCGCACCTATTCCGCACTAGTTGCAAATGGTCAGCAACTTCAGTTATTTCTCCAGGGTATCCCTGTGAGAGATTCGGCTTCGTATTTGGTCCAAGTATTATCGACCGATACTGAACAAGTTGTTTGTGACTATGCAAACCGGCTTAAATTACACCTCCCTAATTGCCATATCATTGGCCACAGCACTCGCCATACTATGTGTGATGGAGTTCTCCATCATGATGGCACTCTCATTGTCGTTTCTTGTTTCGAACACACTTCACTGACCTCGGCACGAGTGCAGATCGATAGCAACTTAGAATCTCAAGTCGAAGCATTATGCGAAGAGCTTGAACTGGGTATGACATCTAAAGTGATGATCAGCTTTTCTGCTCATGCCAGTGGGCTTTATCAAGCACTAGGTCAAGCGGTAGAAACCCCAATTAGTGGCGGGCTTGCTACCAGTGTTGATGGAGGCCACGAGTGGATCCTATTTGGAAATCAAACCTATCGAAACGCTTCGGTATTTGTTGCGCTACATAGTGAACAGTTGACAGTACATCGCAATGCGTTTTCTGAATGGACGCCGATTGGTGGGACATTGAGGGTGACGGATAGCCAAGGGTATGTACTCAAAACCCTAGACTATCAATCGATATATACCGTTTATCAGCAGCGACTGGCGGAAGACCGTCCGATCACGTTAGAGCAACTGTATAGTTTCCCTCTTCAAGCGAGTAGCGGCCAAATCAGTAGCATGCGCGAGATTTATTCCGATGGCAGTATGCGGTTAGATAATCCGGTTAATATCGGTGATGAAGTACGAATCTGTTACAACCACCCTTCATTGACTCTGGAACAAGTTCGTTATGACGTGGTGCAGTTGGCGCGGAGTAATCCAGAATCGGTATTTATCTATAACTGTGAATCTCGATTGGAGTTTCTTGAGGGGGTCAGTGAGACCAAGCCGTTTGAGCAACTTGAATGTAGCAATGGCTCTTACTGCATGGGCGAGTTCTACCGCGGCGATAGTCAGGAAACGCTTCATCACAGCATGACCTATCTTGCGCTCAGTGAAGATACTCAGCGTCCGGCGATTGTGATTGGGGAGCAAGATGAATTCCCAGTATCGCCGTTATTTCATTTGATTCGCCACTCTATTGATGAGCTCAACCAAGCTCAGAAAGGGATGCAGGACAAATTAGCTAAGCAGACAGAAAAGCTGATAGAAAGTTATCGTCTTGATAAACATACCGGGCTAAAAAATCGTGTTGCGCTGCAAGAGCGGCTTAAAGTATTTAAAAATCATGAGCATGTGATCACCATTAAGCTGTCTAACTTTCATCAGGTTAATGAAAAGTATGGCTATCAAGTCGCGGATGAGCTGATCCGTGACTTGAGTGATCATTTTATTGAACGCCTCGCTCGTCTGCGTGGCCACGAGTTCGTTAAGAACCTGTATTACATCGGTACGGCGGAGTGGGCGGTCGTCTTCACCGCACTGGTTCCAAGTGAACAGATTCAACAAGACTTTTCAGCCTTTGCCGACCAAATAGAGCGCCTTAATTTTGAGCCCTATGGGTTACCAGATGTCGACTTTCTTTCGGTTTCGATTACCGGAGGTATCGCCAGTGCCAGTGATTTTCCTGATATCGCCGGGGATGAGTTACTGCTTAAATCTATCGATGCAAGACGAACTGGCAAAGAGCGTAATACCCACTTCTTTAATGCTAAAGATTGTGCGATCACCCCAGAGCAGCAGCACGACAAAATTGAGCTTATGGGCGTCGTCAGTCGGGCGATTCTTAAAAAGAACATTATCACCTACAGCCAACCGATTTTTGCCGCACACACTCGCGAGCAGATATCTCAAGAGTGTTTAGTGAGAATCGAAGATGATGGCAATATCATCTCGCCTGGGCGCTTTTTACCTATCATTGAGGGCACGCACCTTTATACCCGCTTAAGCCGCTTTATGTTGTCTTCGACCTTGAGTTACATGGCGGACAAACAAGATTCTTTCTCTATTAATTTGTCGCCACAAGACATGCTCAGTGATAAAACTCTGTATTTGTTGGAAGAGTCGATTGCTAAGCTCAATGATCCGTATCGTTTAGGGATAGAGGTATTGGAGTCGGAGCAAATTAAAGACTTTGGCCGAATGTCTGAAATCTGTCGCCACTTCAAAAACATGGGTGTGCGCTTAATGGTTGATGACTTTGGCTCAGGCTACTCGAACATTGATGAGATTATTCGTCTAGAGCCGGACATCATCAAGCTTGACGGTAGCTTGATTAAGACCATAGATCGTGATGCGAAACAGCGTCAGATTACCGGTCAGTTGGTTCAGCTCTGCCAAGTGCTAAATGCGAAGACCGTGGCTGAGTTTGTCCACAACCGAGAGGTGTGTGAAATTGCCGAAGATCTTGGTGTCGATTATCTGCAAGGCTTCTATCTTGCTGAGCCTAGCCGCTTGTTTTAGTTTCTAAAGCATGACCACTTTTGTCGGCTTTAAACGCTTGCATATAGTGGCCAAAGAAACTCAACAACTGCTCTGACTGGCGCTCTTCTCCGAGCGCCTTTAATACTTCACAGCCCACTTCTAAGGTACATAAGTGCCCATCTTCTTGATTGCGACGTAATTGATAGTTGGAGGCTTGGCTTGGAGTGATGTGCGCAAGGGGCAAGCTTTCGAGCCACGCACTTTTGCGCAGCATCTTCTTCGCTTCTTGCCAGGTGCCATCAAGAATAATAAACAGTGGTACTTTTTCGGCCTTGTCTGCCTGCTGTGATGCTTGGCTTACCGGTACGCTCTCATCATGTGGAAATAACAAGTAGGGCTGAAACTGGTCATTGTTCAACAGTTCGAGCAGTACAGGGGGCGGGGTTTTACGTTGCCAAATATGCACACTGGTCGATGTGGGTAAGCTCTTAACTAACCACTGGCCCGTATTGGTGTCACGTTGCTGCTCATTCTCATGCATTAACAGCGCGAGATGACAGGCCGATGTGAGAGTCGGTAACTGCTTGCAGACACATTGGTGACGTAGCTGGCACTGAGGGCAGGGTGTTAGCATACCCTCGTGGTTAGTCGATAGCGTCACAGAGTAATACCCTCTTGATGGGGCGTTAAACCATCAGAGAAGAGTTGGATTGGACTGATCTCGTCGTAGTTCGCAACAGGGGCCGTACTTGGATTGAGCGGATATTGTTGACCATCGAACTTGAGAATATGTTGGTTAGGCACTGCGCCGCCGCCACTGACGAAAAACACCATATCCTGCCAACCCTCATTTGTGCTTACACCAAGGTTAATCGGTGTGCTGACTAAGGTAATTCGGCTGTTAAAACGCCAACTATTTTGATGGTTTTCAAAGATCAGCAGTGTACAACCGCCCGAACCGCACCAATCAAGTTGAGTGATAAGCTCTTTATTGCCATCACCATTTAAATCGTAACTCAGCCAGCGGTAGCGTGTACCTGTCGGGTCGGTTTCCGTGCTGGCAAAATAGTTGCGCAGCGCTTTATCCACCTTAGGATTAAACTCCACTGAAGATGGGATTTGATTCGGCGATTCTTGCTGTGAGCTTAGTGTTTGCTCTGCAGAGTTTTTAAATAACGTCACGCCACCATCGGCAATCGGATAAATCACATTGCCAACTTTCTCTTTGGTCGCCGTTAACTGCTCACCTTTACGCGAGAAAAGACGTTCTGATAGTAATGGCTGCTGCTGATGATGGGTCATCACTACTTGAACTTGCTCTGGGTTAAGTTGTTGCCAGTAACCTGTTTCCACCGAGTCAGACTCGCCATTGTTGTAGCTGTATGAGGTTTTGGCTGTGTGATCGTGCTTGAGCTGTAGTGAGATTGAAAAATCACTGCTTTTGGTCGAGTTTGCTTGGTAATAACCTGTCCAACCTTGTGTACCATCTCGGTTGGATAAGGTCGCGCAACCTTGATATTTGACGCCGTTAAGTTCCAGTTCCGAACTCCAGCCATAAAGGGAATCACTCATATTATCGACACAGCTGCGCTGGTTGAGCTCCAACGAACCGCCTTCAAACTGGTATCGACGTTGGTCGCTTTCAATACGGCTTGAACTAAGCTCTAACAGTTGTTTCTCTTCGCCCATTTTCTGGAAAGCCAGCTGGTTGCCTTCAAAGCTCATCGACCAGAAAGGTTCGGTGCCAAAAGCGCGCGTTGGGTTAGTTGGTTGTTGGCATCGTTTTGGGTTTTCTGCTGTAAGAATATTGATCGAATCCACCACAAAGCGCGCAGCGTAATCGGCAACAAAGCCATCGGTCAGTCCTGTTTCTAAGTGGCCAATCACTTCACCATATAGGGGCTCATAAGGACGACGAACTAAAGACATGGCTTGTTGAAAGCGATCGTTTGGCAGTTCAAGCCAATATTGTTGCTGGCTACCACAAGGGGTAATGGTTCGTACTTCATGACCGAGAACGACCTCGCCACGCATAATGAACGTCTGCGGTTTGATAGTGGCAGGTTTATCTAAGCTGGCAGCAGGAGCGGTCGATGTCGACTCAGAACTTGGCTGTGTTGAAATCGAACAAGCTTGTAATGCAAGTAATGTCACGATAGCGACTGGGTTTCGAAGCGCCTTCATGCTATATCTTCCCTATTCAGAAACTGGCGGATTCTATTATGGCATATTGGTTATTCAAAACTGAACCGGACACCTTCTCTATTGACACTCTCAGAACACAAAATAGCTCTTGCTGGGAAGGTGTACGCAATTATCAAGCGCGAAATATGATGCGAGATGAGGTAAAAGAGGGCGATTTAGTGCTGATTTACCATTCATCGTGTAAGAAAGTGGGCGTTGCGGGTATCGCCAAGGTGACCAAAGAGGCTTACCCCGACCATTTTGCTTTTGATCCAGAAAGTGATTATTACGATCCGAAATCGAGCTCAGACAACCCAAGGTGGGTAATGGTCGATATTGAATTTGTGCGTAAAACGGAGCGTCTGATCCCGCTGACGGTGATGAAAGCGATGCCAGAGTTAGAAAACATGCCATTAGTTAAGCGTGGTAACCGCCTTTCGATAATGCCTGTCAGTGAGCAAGAGTGGTTGGCAATTTTGGATAAAGAAAAGCTGCCGAGCCAGCGTTAGAGCCATAAAACACAATCAGGCAGCGATAGTGCTGCCTGATTAAGATAAAAGCGTGCAGTTATAGCAGGTTATCTTGCAGATAGTGCGCCACTGCATCGTCTGCGTTACTGCCGATCACTTCATTGTTTGGCAGCGCTTCTTTCACTTTATGGTGTGAAGTGCCCATCACCAATCCTTTGCCTGCCATTGCTAGCATTTCTGCATCGTTCATACCATCACCAAACGCAATACAGTTGTCTAAGGTTAGATCGAGTGACTTAGCAACAGCTTCTAGAGCGTGGCCCTTAGAGACTTCAGCTGCCATTACTTCTAGACACCAAGGGGTAGAGAAAGCGATATTCAACTTGTCACCAAATGCGTCACGCAGTTTTTGTTCGAAAGTCACTAGGTGGTCATGGTCTTGCTCAGGGTGAGTAAAGAACACTTTAGCAATGCCGTCAGTAGGCGCTGAATCTGCTGCAAAGCGCTTATAAGCAAAGCCTGATTCGCTGTGGAATTTCGCCAGCATTTCATCGTCACGGTCGAGTAACCAATCTTCATTTTGGTACATGTGGATAAAAATGTTGGGATCTTGGCGGATCACATCGATCACAGGCTGAACCAATTCTTCTGGGATATTCTTGCTGTACATCAGTTGATCGTTCTGGTCATGAACGCGCGCACCGTTAGAGGTGATCATATAAGCCGGAATACCTGCAATCTCACGAATTCCAGCCACATCAACATGGTGACGGCCGGTAGCAAAGATAAAGGTGAAGCCTTTCTCATGTAGTGATTTTAATGTCTCTTTGGAGTAGGCACTAAGCTGGTGGTTTGGTGCGAGAAGAGTGCCATCGAGATCTGAGGCTACAATGTGAAAAGGAGTATCTTTGCGTGCTTCGGTCATATCACCCTCGTATGTACAGCGATTAGTTTCCCATTTGGGTAGAGTGGGTATTTTACTTGAACATAAAGGGGAAAAAGAGGGTAAAGATCACCCTGTGCTATTTCCTATTTTAGTATTGGCCAAAGAACTGCAACGTCGCATCGAGTGCTTGGTTGCGATATTGGTCTTTTTCAAACAACAACTCATGCTTGGCGTCATGAATAATTTTGAACTCGCATTGGCTATGAGTTTTAGCGAGTTTCTTCATAAACTGGGTTTGAGCTTGGTTTGAGACGATTTGATCATCTCCAGCCTGCATCACCAAC
Organism: Vibrio hepatarius; assembly: GCF_043642085.1. Taxonomy (GTDB): domain Bacteria; phylum Pseudomonadota; class Gammaproteobacteria; order Enterobacterales; family Vibrionaceae; genus Vibrio; species Vibrio hepatarius_C. The sequence continues at coordinate 19,186 of NZ_JBHZSA010000015.1, forward strand.
AGCGGAGTTTTGATATGGCGAGTCATCAGATAGCACTGCTTACACGCCATCAATCCTTGCCATACCCACTGGGTACTGGCGCCACCAATTTTCAGCTCTGGGTGCTGTTCATACCAATTGCGGAACCAGTGATAACGAGCATCGCTCTGACTGAGCAGGTTGCCGGCAAAAGGTTTTGGATAATAGGCGACTTGCCCCGGAGCAAAGGTTGGTTTTGGGTAAACCGCAGTGAGTACTTGCCCCAATACGGTAGCAATAGGTTTGAGGTGCCAAGGTAGGTTAACCCCATACATAGGCGCACTGAGGGCAACGGCATCAAACTTGGCATCGCGAGTCTGTAAGTAGCGGGTGGCGATATTACCGCCCATTGAGTGGCCAAGTAGATAGCGCTTGTTATAAGCGGACAAATCGAAATGTTCGATCATGCTATCTAAGTCTTTAACGTAATCTTCAAACTCGCCGACAAAGCCCATTTGTTTATCTTCAATTAGGCGATCAGACAAGCCTTGGCCGCGATGATCAAACGAATAAATATCATAGCCTTGCTGGAAGAGATCGTAGAAAAGCTCTTGGTACTTGGAGGTACATTCGATGCGTCCATTAACCACGACAATCGCTTTATCGTGTTGAGGTGAAGTCAGCTTGATCCAATAAAGTGCTTTCTTATCAAACGATTTAAGGTAGCCTTCTTCACGAGAGCGCCATAAGTTGGCAATATTACTATTGATCACTTGCTCAAAATTGGACTCTTGAGTATAAGAAGGACTAATGTTGGAGCGTGAATCATTCATGGTGAAGTAAAGCCTGATTGTGGTTTGAGTTTTGCAACAGAACTGATTATGTGTGGCTAAGGGCGTTTAGTCGAGAGGAAATACTATGGATATGCATGTTTGGCTTGCTTATGTGGTAACCGCAATTGTGTTCAGTCTTGCTCCTGGGTCGGGTACGGTTAACTCGATCAGTAATGGTTTGAGCTATGGCACAAGGCGTTCGCTTGCCGCGATTGCAGGGCTTCAAGTCGGCCTCGCGATCCATATTATGTTAGTTGGTGCCGGCATTGGCGCACTTGTTGCTCAGTCTGCATTTGCGTTTAGTGTGATTAAATGGGTCGGCGCGGCTTATCTGATCTGGTTGGGTATTCAAAAGTGGCGTGATCACTCAAGCATTGCGACCGCTGAAGCTGGCGCGCACCTATCGAGCATGAATCTGATGCGCAAGGCGATTCTGATCAACCTGACTAACCCTAAATCGATTGTCTTTCTAGTTGCACTGTTTCCACAGTTTATTGACCCTGCCAAAGACCAGCTGACTCAGCTAATGGTATTAGGCGTCACAACGGTCGTTATTGATGCGGTGGTTATGCTTGGCTACACCAGTTTGGCTTCGCAAATGGGCCGCTTTATTCGTTCAGATAAGATTATGTCGAAAATCAACAAGGTATTCGGCTCAATGTTTATGGGCTGTGGTGCATTGCTTGCCGCGGCCAAAGCGTAACCGAACATACTGTCACGATGCCGCAGCGAATTAAAGAAACTTACGTCGCACGTCAGCCGATCCTTAATGCTAAGCGACAAACTCTCGGCTATGAGTTGTTGTTTCGTGACGGTGAAAAGAATTCTTACCCAGCACATATTGATCCCAATCGGGCGACCTATCGACTGATTGTTGAAAACTTCCTCTCCATTGGGAGTAATCCTACGTTATCAGCATCTCGCTGCTTTATTAACTTTCCGCATGAGAGCTTAGTTCGCCTGTTGCCGCTCTCTTTACCCAAAGAGCGCATTGTGGTTGAGGTGTTAGAGACCTGCACACCTAACGACGAGCTGCTTGAGGCGATCAAGCAATTGTATGCTCATGGATACCTGATTGCGCTGGATGACTTTGTCTATTCGCCTGAATGGGAGCGCTTTTTGCCTTTCGTTCACATTGTGAAAATTGACATTATGGCGATGGGCTTAGAGCAAGCCTGCATCATGGTCAAAGAACTGCAAGTCAAAAGCTCGAAGCGAAAGTTTTTAGCGGAGCGGGTCGAATCTGAAGCAGAGTACCTAGCAACAAGGTCAGCGGGATTCAGTTTTTTCCAAGGTTACTTTTTCAGTAAGCCAGAGATCGTCCGTCAGCGCTATTTAAGTCCTGAGCAGTTGATTGCAATGGAGCTATTTCGCGAAGTGTGCCAGCCAGAGGCCGACTTCCTTAAGGTGGAGGCGATTGTTGCTAAAGATGTTGCGCTGTCCTATAAGTTGCTGCGCTTTGTCAATACCATGTCGGATCGCATCGAAGTACCGATTTCCTCTTTTAGGCAAGCTTTGGTCTACTTAGGCCAAGATAAACTGAAGATGTTTGTCTCACTGGCGGTCGCGTCGTTTGTCTCAGTGAATAAACCCAAAGAGCTCTATACCTTGTCACTTCAACGTGCGCAGTTCTTTATGCTGATGGCGCACGATCATCCTTTCAGCCAGTATCGAGAGCAGGCTTTCTTGATCGGCTTGTTTTCTCTACTGGATGCTTTGCTCGATGTGTCACTCCAAGAGTTGGTTGAGCAGTTACCGCTCAGTCCGGGGATTAAGCAGGCTCTGCTGAATCGTGAAGGTCCGTATGGCTTGCTGCTTCAGCTTGAAGAGAGCTATGAAAGAGCTGATTGGCTCGGCGTGGAGGCGGTATGTCAGCAGCTTAATGTGTCAGTAAATGATGTCATGCCGCGTATATCTCAGGCTCAGCGCTGGAGCCAAGAGCTCAATACCATCATCTAATCTCTGTTACCCCCCTAAATGAAACTTTTATGACAATCTATATATATGGATTGACGTATATGTTTTGTTGTCTAATATATGCGCATATCCAGATATGAGTATATGACTATGCTTCCTCACCAATTTTTTAAACTGTTATCTGATGAGACACGAGTGCGCTGCTTAATGCTGATTGTGCGCCAAGAGTGCTTATCGGTCGGTGAGCTCACCCAAGCGCTGCAAGAGAGTCAGCCGAAAATATCTCGTCATCTTGCTCAATTACGTTCGAGCGGCATTTTGACTGACGTTAGGCAGGGACAATGGGTGTTTTACCGCTTATCAAAAGATTTACCTGGTTGGATGTTAAAGCTGATTGATGACTTAATCGCATCTAACTGTTTGAAAAATGAATATAAAAATGACATTGAACGCCTAGAAGCCATGACTTCTCGCCCTCAATGTTGCGTTTAAAGAATCACTAAAACTTTATTCCCAAATAGACTGGGGATACTAACTGAGAGATAAAAGACATGGCAGTTAAAGTAGGTATTAATGGTTTTGGCCGTATCGGCCGCTTGGCACTTCGCGCCGCTTTCGATTGGCAAGAGCTGGAGTTTGTACAAATTAACGATGTTGCAGGTGATACGGCGACTTTGGCACATCTGCTTGAATTCGATTCAGTGCAAGGGCGCTGGCACCATGAAGTGACATCAGAAGGTGACGAGATGGTCATCAACGGTCAGCGCATCAAAACCACTCAAGAGCGCGATATTGATGCGATTGATTGGTCTGGCTGCGATGTGGTGATTGAAGCGACGGGTGTTCACCGCAAGACTTCATTCCTAAACAAATACTTAGAGCAAGGCGTGAAGCGCGTTGTAGTATCGGCCCCCGTTAAAGAGGAAGGTGTGGCGAATATCGTTGTCGGTGTCAATGACCATATCTTCGACCCAGCAGGACACAAAATCGTAACGGCAGCGTCTTGTACCACGAACTGTATCGCACCTGTGGTTAAAGTGATCAACGAGAAGCTTGGCATCGAGAACGCGTCATTCACGACGATTCACGATCTAACCAATACCCAAACTATCTTAGACGCGCCGCACAAAGACCTACGTCGTGCTCGTGCTTGTGGGATGAGTTTAATCCCAACCACCACAGGCAGTGCTAAGGCGATTGTTGAGATCTTCCCTGAGCTAGAAAACCGCATTAATGGCCACGCAGTACGTGTTCCACTAGCGAACGCTTCTCTGACTGACATTATCTTCGAAGTGAAGCAAGACACCACCGCGGAAGAGGTTAACGCGCTTCTCAAACAAGCGTCTGAGAATGAACTTAAAGGCATTCTAGGTTTTGAAGAGCGTCCATTAGTTTCGATTGATTACAAAGGTGACCAACGTTCAACGATTGTTGATGCGCTTTCAACCATGCTGGTGGGTAAGCGCATGGTTAAGATCTACGCTTGGTACGATAACGAAATGGGCTACGCGACACGTACTGCTGAGTTAGTGCGTAATGTTGGTTTGGCATAAGGAGGAATGAATATGTCACATCCTACATGGCAACTTGATTTAGACGCTGGTGCGTTGGTCCTGACTCCGTGCCCTGGAACAAAAGATACAGACCTTGACGCTTCATTGGTTCAGCTAAAAGAGCAAGGCGTTGAAGCGATTGTCACTGCGTTAGATGATGCAGAGCTAGCGAGCAAAGACGTAGCAGCACTGGGCGAGAAAACCCGTGTCCTCGGTATGCAGTGGTTCCAAATCGAAATCGAAGATGATTGCGCGCCGGGTGCGGAGTTTGCTGCCAAGTGGCAAGCTGCGAGTCCTGAGTTACACAAGATTGTGAACAACGGTGGCAAGGTTGCGATGCACTGCATGGGTGGTTCTGGTCGCACAGGGCTATTCGCAGCTCACCTACTGCTCGAAAAAGGTTGGGATTTGGACAAGATTGTTCAAGAAGTTCAGGCACTGCGCCCTGGTGCTTTTACCAAACCAATTCAAGTCGATTACATCAACGCGGTTGCGCAGAAGTAATCCCTTGTTCAGCGATAAGAGCTTTTGGATCATCATGTTCCAAAAGCTCTACTATCTCCCCTCAAACTGAATTCTTCCACTCAATCGGTAGGATGTTATGTTGTCAAACCTAAGCAAAAGCGTTCGCCAATACATGCTGGTGACTTTCAATTACTGGAACTTCACTGTGACTGACGGCGCCCTTCGAATGCTGGTGGTGCTGTACTTTTATGACTTAGGCTACAGTTCACTCGAGATCGCTTCACTGTTCCTTTTTTACGAATTCTTTGGTGTCGTGACAAACCTTATTGGTGGCTGGCTAGGAGCTCGATTAGGTCTTAATAAAACCATGAACTTGGGCTTGGGGATGCAGATCGTTGCGCTAAGTATGCTTGCCGTACCAAGTGCGATGTTGACCATTCCTTGGGTGATGGCTGCGCAAGCTTTGTCGGGTATTGCTAAAGACCTGAATAAGATGAGTGCTAAGAGTGCGATTAAAACCTTGGTACCTGATGATCAGCAAGGTGCTCTGTATAAGTGGATCGCTATCTTAACCGGTTCGAAGAATGCGCTTAAAGGGGCAGGTTTCTTTGTTGGCGGTTTACTGCTGTCACTAATCGGCTTCAAATACGCGGTATTGGCCATGGCAGCGGTGTTAACACTGGTGTTTATTGGTAGCGTTATCAGCCTTGAGGCGGATATGGGCAAAGCGAAAACTAAGCCTAAGTTTAGCCAGCTGTTTTCAAAGTCTCAGCCGATCAACATCCTTTCTGCGGCGCGCATGTTCTTATTTGGCGCACGTGATGTTTGGTTTGTCATTGCTCTACCTATCTATTTAGGTAGTGTATTTGGTTGGGATCATGCTTGGGTTGGCGGTTTCCTCGCCGCGTGGACGATTGCTTACGGTGTAGTGCAGGGCGTTGCGCCTAAAATTACCGGTAAAGCACAAGGCAAAGTGCCAGATGGTCATGCAGCGCTGGTGTGGGCAGGATTACTCGCGGTAGTGACCGCTACCATTGCGTATGCAGTACAAATTGGTTGGCAGCCTGAGTTAGTGATCATCGGTGGTCTGATGGTGTTTGGCGCTATTTTTGCGGTCAATTCATCGCTCCATTCGTATCTTATCGTTAGCTATGCCAAAGGCGATGGGGTCTCTTTAGATGTCGGCTTCTATTACATGGCGAATGCAATGGGTCGTCTGATTGGCACGATTCTATCTGGCTTAGTATTCCAAATGGCAGGTTTATCGGCATGTTTGTGGGTATCCTTTGTCTTCCTCGTCTTAACCACGCTGATTTCCCTCAAGCTACCGAAAGTGAAACAGGCCGCAATCGCCTAACTAAGCGGAGTATTTATTGACTAAAAGCTGACCAAGTTTCTAATGCGGTCAGTTTTTTTATTGCTATATTCAAGAGGTTATTTTTCTAAGGTGGAAGTATGAGAGAAAGGGTTCTGTTTTTTGATTTGCTCCGCTGCGTGGCTGCGGTGGCAGTGATTGCGATTCATGTGCTTGCGCCGTATCGACACGAGTTTGGCGTGATCTCTTTCGGTGAGTGGGCGACCGCGGTAGGGGTAAATAGCGTTACTCGCTGGGCCGTTCCGGTGTTCATTCTGATTACTGGTGCCTTGATGTTGAGTGACAAGCGCCCCTTTGATGCCAAGTATTATGTCAAACGGCGTTTGGGCAAAGTATTAGTGCCATTTCTCATTTGGTCGCTGTTTTATGCTGTTCTTTCTGGCTTAACAAGCAGTGGTTACGACGCTTCAGTCACGCAGCAAGTATTGGCTGATAGCCCTTCGCACGCGACTTACTACCATCTTGGGTTCTTCTACTACTTTATCCCGCTCTATTTCGTTATCCCGTTTTTTCAGCTGGTGGTTAAGCGCTATGGTGCGAGCGCCTTATATGGCTTTGTCGCAGTATGGCTCGTAACTTCTCTGATGTACTTGTTTAAAATCGATGGGCCATGGAGCAACCAACTGTGGCTTTACAGTGGCTATTTACCACTCGGTTACCTGCTTTATCAACGAGTACCTTTGTCGAAAGGCTATGTTGCGCTGTTTACCCTATTTGGGGCAGCGGCATTAGCGACGACGGCTTATATGGTGATTCATAACAGCCAACTGGTTGGCGAGTACACGGTCGGACGTTGGTTATCCTACAAAACACTCAATGTGATTCTAGCGGCGAGCATGATCTTTATGCTATGCCGCTACTTTGGTGAAGGTTTGTCGGCGCAAGCCAATAAGGTGATTGGTGTTATCAGCCAGCACAGTCTGGGGATTTATATCCTTCACCCTATTTTCTTATGGCCGATGAAGGAGTTTGGCTGGTATCAGGGACACCCAGCTTGGGTTATCCCGCTATGGATTGTGTTAAGTGGCAGCGGTGCGTTAATGATGAGCTGGTGGTTGTCTAAATCTGATAAAACCCGTTGGCTACTGCCTTAACGTTTGAGAGCAAAGTGGAGAAACTTGTCTCCCTGATAGGTGAGCGTGCCCTGATCGCCAGGATTTAGGGCGTGGAAATAGTGCACACCAACTTGGAATTCACGTTTAGGGCCTAAGCGACCTTTTTGCACGTAGATCCAGTATTCTTGGTCATCTTGTCCGGGTTGAGTGTTCTCTATATCGATAGATTGCTTGTCCAACACGGTGACATCAGCGGTTTGTTCGGGCGCGTCTTCACCTTGAATGTGCTTGCGATAGAAGTGGACAAACGCCCAGCCGCTAGCAAGGGCAAAAATAACAACGGTAATGAATAGCGTTACAGGCATGTTTCACGGCCTCTAATGGGTTTAGCTTAATGATAGCGAGATTTTAGACTCTATTCTGGGTATGAGTCTTGCTATAAAGATAAAATACTCAAGTGCCAAAAACTATTCGAGCCATATCACATCAATTCAAGCAGGAAAAAGTTGGGATGAGGGTTTAAGTATTGATTCTACAGCACAAATTTTCTTGCAACTTGGATAAAAAATGGGAGAGTAGGTAATAGATGGAGCAAATGCCGCTAAACTTAGTAGCAATGGAGGGAAACTATGTCTGATATCGAAAAAGTGGTTACACGCACTCGTCGTATCGAGAAGCTTCTCCGTACTCAATATCATGCTGATGGCAGGGGGTTGCATCAGCTCATTACGAGCTGTGAAGAACGGCTTCCGCATGACGTGATTGGTAAGCTGAGATACATTGCGACGATTCGTAACAAAGTGGTGCATGAAGAAGATTTTAAGCTTGATAGCCGCAAAGATTTCTTAACCACATGTGATGAATGTGAAAAAGAGCTCACGCCGAGAAGTAGTCGTTTTGTCTGGCGCGCTGCAATTACGCTAATGACGCTGATTACCGTAGCGGCACTACTGTTCTATTATGCGCATTGGGACGTGTTATCTAAGCATTTATAGCCTAAAGCTTAAAAATGGTGGTTTTAGTGATTGTGTCAAAACTAGACATGTCGCTGATAATTAAATCAAAAATGCCATGAGAAATGTTGATTAAAACAAAAAGGGACGCATCTGCGTCCCTTTTTGTTTTTAAATTTGACTTAGTACATCATCGGCAGTGTCATTAGGCCTACGACTACTGCGATCATTACAAGTCCTTGTTTTTGTGAAGAAGAAATCATAGCACTGCTCCTTTAATGTGATGTTTTATTCTATGTTTTTTAGAATAGCAGTGTTTTGGTGGTTTGATCAAGTATTTTATTGCCTAAGCTCCAAAAGTATAACTTTTCTTAGTTGAATGTGGTCAAATTGCTGCGGTTGTCTGTGAATTATAAAAATATAACTTGTTCATTTCTTAATCTTTTTAAGTTGCACCATGTAGTAAGATGTTGATTTTGTTTGATTTATTTGGTGTTTTTATATTGTTAATGACAGTTTTGTTTTGTTTTTGCCTGCTTGGTTTTTGCAGGTAATATTTCAGTTTGTTTTACGTTGAAAATGCTTTCTGTTTCTGATGTTTTTATGACAGTGGCATTCAATTGTCACCAGATTGTCAGGTGAACTTAATGGAAATTGCTATTTTTCAAATGCGATTTAATCTCGACTTTTATTTAAGTAATTGATTTTTATTGATTGATTTTGTTTTTTCGTTATTGGTATGGCATTTTTAATGGTTTGATCTTTGTAATCGAGACAATTAAATAAAATTGTCGAGTATTATTGGTTTTTCCTTAGCTTGTTAATGGGGGCTTGCACTGTTTAATGTCGGTAAAGAGAAATAGAGAAGTCATATCAAGATCCAAGTTTTGCTTTCTGTGGCTAGACATCTAGGTCGGTCTGCCTACACTAGCAGCTCATTTTTATTGAGGTGTTCGAATGTGGAGCTGGCTATCGGTTGCCCTTTCTGGGTATATCAGTATTTCCGCCAATGAAAATAATCATTTAAAGCAAGCCGTGATGTTTAAAACAATGTCGCTGTTTATGCTGTTAGTGATGCTTTGGAGTCACAGTGTGCCAATGAGTGCCGCGGCTTGGTGGGTATCGCTAGGATTAGCGATATCGATGGTGGCTGACGGACTCTATCTGGTTAAGAAACACCTTAGGTTGAGCTTTGCCGGCTTTATTGCCGCTCAACTTTGCTATAGCGTATCTTTTTGGTTCAAACTGTCAGGCGACATGGTACTTTGGTTGCCTGCATTGCTGCTTGGAATTGGTGTGGTGAGCTTTTTCTTGTTGCTGCCTAAGATTGATCAGTTGATATTTCCGGTAGTGATGATGGGGATAGTGTTGCTGCAACTGAATTGGGCGACTGGAGAGGTATGGCTTATTCATGGTGGGGCAGCGAGTGCGGTTGGCTTTATTGGCTCTGTTACCCTTACGCTATCGGCCGTGTTACTTGCCATTCATGACTATAAACATCCATTGCATCAAGGACGCTACCTGATCTCTGGCAGTTATCTGCTTGCTCACAGTTTGATTACCGCTTCTCTGGTTATTTAAAATCAAAGAAAAAACTCTCCGATTGGTTATCCTCAACACATCAAACCTTGTTGAGGAAACATTATGTCGACTGAAATTCATGCTCACAACGTTCTAAACTTATTGAGAGAACGCCCGATGTCCAAATCAGAATTGGAATCAGTGGTGAATGAAACGTTTGGTGAGCAAGCGCGTTTTAGAACCTGTAAATGCAATGGCTTCACGCTAGATACGCTATTAGAGTTCTTTATTGAGCGCGAAAAAGTGATTGTTCAAGAAGGGGTTTGGCAGATCAACGCTGAGCGAGTCTGTAGTCATTAACTGAAAGAGTCATTAATCTCTAAGTGATTGAGATTAATTACGCCTGTGCCTCCAAATTACAACATGAGATTGTTATACTTCGCCGACTTTTTTGTGCGCTTGATTTATAACATTTTGGAGGCTTAATTCATGGACATTCTTTCTGCCGCGACCATGATCTTTCTTATCATGGATCCGCTCGGCAATTTACCTATCGTCCTCTCTATATTAAAGCACTTAGATCCTAAGCGCCGTCGTATCGTTCTGGTACGTGAACTTTGTTTTGCCCTCGGCATTTTGTTGTTGTTCCTTTTCGCGGGTAAAAGCATTCTTAACTTCCTCCATGTTCAACCTGAGACCTTGAGTATTTCAGGCGGTATCATCCTGTTTATCATCGCGATTAAAATGATATTCCCAAGTGGTGGTAGTATCGTTGGCTTAGCAGCGGGTGAAGAACCATTCTTTGTGCCGATGGCTATTCCTATGATTGCTGGTCCTTCGGTGATTGCGTCGATTTTGCTGCTTTCTAGTCAACACCCAGATAAGTTGCTTGAGCTATCTGGCGCGGTGATGCTGGCGTGGGGCGCGACTTTCTTTATCTTGATGTTCTATAACTTCTTCCACCGCATTTTGGGTGAAAGAGGCTTAAAGGCGGTTGAAAGGCTGATGGGTTTATTGCTGATTATGATCTCTACCCAGATGTTCCTTGATGGGGTCAAAGGGTACTTAGGTTAAAAACAAAAACGCCGCTCATTTGAGCGGCGTTTGTTTACATCATATGTTTGCGTCGGATATCGAGCAGAGCAAAAATACCAAAAATTAGAATCGACCATTTTTCCCAGCGGCTCATGCTGATCTTGTCACCAAATGCGCCGATGAAGATCAGCATCTGTAGACCATGCATGATGAACAGGAATGCGGTCATGATGTAGAGCGCAATCGCAGAATTCCCTGGGAAAGGGTGAAAGATATTAAAAATCAAAATAAACCACACAAAGCCAATCGCGGCTTTTGCGAGTAACAATAACGCTTTCATATCGACGTCCTATTTAGTCTTGTTGTCGTTCAAACAGTCGGTAGCAGACTTGTCCTGCGGTTTTCTCTCTGTGGAGGTGCCAGTGTGCCGGAATGCCTTCCAAAGCCAACTCTTTTTCTGTTTCAATATAAATCATAGCGTCGTCCGCTAGCCAGCCATTACTTTCCAGCAAAGCGACAGTTTCATCGAGTAATCCTTTACGGAAAGGAGGATCGATAAACACCACATGATGGGGGGTTCCCGGTTGCTTCAAGTAACTGAGTGCATCGCTGTTGACCGCTTGCAAATTATCGCCTTTTAATGAGGCAATATTGGTTTGTAATTGCTTGAAGGCCTGTGGGTTTAACTCAATGAGCGTCACCATCTCAGCTTGACGAGAGGCGGCTTCAAAACCCAAACCACCAGAACCGGCAAATAGATCAAGACACTTAGCACGTGGCACGTCTTGCGCTAACCAGTTAAATAGCGTTTCTTTTACGCGATCGGTTGTTGGTCTAAGACCTTCAGCATCGTGAACAGGCAGTTTTCTGCCTCTCCATAAGCCGCTAATAATACGAACAAAGCCCGCCGATGGCTTTTTTTGTGATGTGTTTTGCTGGCGACGTCTTACCATAGATTTTTTGACCGCTAATAAAGTGATACTATAGCCAGTCGCTCTGCTGTTGAGCGCTAACATACAGCCCAAATTTGTTGATAACAAAGTGTATACCATCGCTTTATCAGTGAAAACTTTTCACTTTGTTGTCATTTGTCTTTTCTGAGTAGCGATAATAGCCGCCAGAAAAGAGTCTGATTTAATTAAGACGATCTAGGATAGCCCCAGATGACGGAAAAAAAGAAGCGCGGTTTACTCTCTTGGCTTGGTTTTGGTGATGAAGAACAAGCAAAACAACCCGTTGAAGAAATACAACAAACTGCTGAAGAACTTGAACAACAGCAGTTTGAAACTGTTGACGAGCAAGTAGAACAAACTAAAACTCAGCAAGCAGAAGCAGAAGCAGAAGCAGAAGCAGAAGCAGAAGCAGAAGCAGAAGCAGAAGCAGTTGTTGAAGTTGAACAAGCTGTGGAAGAAGTTGCTGCGCCAGCCGAGCCTCGCGTTGCAGAACAAGAAAAACCAACAGAAAGCTTTTTTGCGCGTCTTAAACGCAGCCTAGCGCGTACCAAAGCTAACATTGGTGCTGGCTTCTTTGGCTTATTTAAAGGCAAACAGATCGATGATGAGCTATTCGAAGAACTAGAAGAGCAGCTACTCATCGCCGATGTCGGTATGGATACCACGCTTAAAATTATTGATAACCTGACAGAGAAAGCGTCTCGACAGGACCTGAAAGATGGCGAAGCGTTATACGGCCTTCTCAAAGAAGAAATGGCTGAGATTCTGTCTAACGTTGAGAAGCCACTTGAAGTTGATAGCAGCAAAGCGCCTTACGTTATTTTGATGGTGGGTGTAAATGGCGTAGGTAAAACGACCACTATCGGTAAGCTAGCGAAACAATTCCAAGCCGAAGGCAAGTCAGTGATGCTGGCAGCAGGTGATACGTTCCGCGCTGCAGCGGTAGAGCAGTTGCAAGTATGGGGTGAGCGTAACAACGTCCCAGTTGTGGCTCAACATACCGGTGCTGACAGTGCTTCGGTTATTTACGATGCGATTGAATCAGCGAAAGCCAAAGGTGTTGATGTGGTGATTGCTGATACCGCCGGTCGTCTACAGAACAAAGCTAACCTAATGGAAGAGCTGCGCAAGATCGTCCGCGTCATGCAAAAAGTCGACGGCTCTGCTCCGCATGAAATCATGCTAACGCTCGATGCGGGTACGGGTCAGAATGCGATTAGCCAAGCAAAACTGTTTAGCGATGTTGCGCCTCTAACCGGTATCACGCTAACTAAGCTCGATGGCACTGCGAAAGGTGGTGTGATCTTTGCGTTAGCTGATCAATTCCAAATCCCTATTCGTTATATCGGTGTAGGCGAAGGTATTGACGATCTACGTCCATTTGAAACGCAAGAATTTATCGACGCACTATTCAGTCGAGAAGACTAATTCAATCATCAACCTAACAAGCAATTTGAAGAAACTCAGTTAAGAGGGATTTCGAGTGATAAAATTTCAGCAAGTGAGTAAAGCCTATCGAGGTGGTCGACAAGCTTTACAGAAGGTCGATTTCCATCTCCGTCGAGGTGAAATGGCCTTTCTCGGTGGCCATTCGGGTGCCGGTAAGAGTACGCTGCTAAAGTTGATCTGTGCCATTGAGCGCCCAACTGATGGAAAAATCAGTTTCAATGATCACGACATCACTCGGATCCCAGGTAAAGACATCCCTTTCTTACGTCGCAATATCGGGATTGTTTTCCAAGATCATCGACTACTGATGGATAGAAGCGTATTTGATAACGTCGCTTTGCCTATGCGTATTGAGTCAATTGCAGAAAATGAGATTAAACGTCGTGTCTCTGCGGCGTTAGATAAGACGGGTTTACTTGATAAAGCCAAGTGTTTACCGAGCCAATTGTCGGGTGGTGAGCAACAGCGGGTCGGCATTGCGCGTGCGGTTGTTAATCGACCAACGCTATTATTGGCCGATGAGCCAACAGGTAACCTAGACCCAGACTTATCAAATCGCGTGTTAAAGCTGTTTGAAGAATTTAACCGTGCTGGAGTGACCATCCTACTGGCTACTCACGATCTAGGGTTAGTGAACACTCGCCCACAATATCGTCACCTAGAGTTAAACCAAGGTTTCTTGAGTGAGGTCGAAGACTATGGCCATTAATCCTCGTAAAAAAACGAGTAATTCAAACCGTGCCAAAAATCGCGTTAAGCGCGACAGCTTCTTCACCGTACATCTTAAGCAAGCTAAGGCCTCACTAGGTGAGCTTTGGCTGCGCCCGATGGGTAATATTCTCACTTTAGCCGTCATCTCAATGGCGCTAGCGATGCCTTCTGCGCTTTATTTACTCGGTAAGAATATTTCTGAAGCGTCTAGTGATGTTACTAGCCCTTCGCAAGTGAGTGCTTACATAAAAGAACAAACGCCTGAAGCACGTGTGATGGTATTGAAAGACCAGCTCGAGAGTGCGGCGGATGTGGCGAAAGTGGAGTACGTATCTCCGCAGCAAGGCTTGGATGACCTTAGCCAATACTCAGGCTTTGAGCGTGCGTTGACCATGCTGGATGATTACGCTCTGCCGGGTGTGTTAGTGATTACGCCAAGTATGGAAGATAAGGAATCGATCAAGCAGTTAGCCGCGCGCGTGGCGAAAGAAGAAGGCATTACTGACGTACGTCTCGATGAGGACTGGCTGACGCGCTTGGATGCGATTAAGAACCTTGTTGGCGGTATCGTCGTTACCCTATCTGTGCTTATGTTGGGCTCGGTATTCTTGATTGTCGGTAACACTTTGCGTTTTAACGTACTGGCGAACAAAGACGAAATCCAAACCATGAAGCTAATTGGCGCCACCAACAGCTATATCTTACGTCCGTATCTATACTCCGGTATGTGGTTTGGATTGCTCGGTGCAACGATTGCTTGGATTTTAACAGCGGTTATCACAATTATACTCAACAACAGTGTTGAGCAATTGGCGCTACTGTATGATAGTCGCTTCAGGCTGGTCGGCTTGAGCTGGGATGAGTCCTTGCTCCTAGTGATGTTAGGTACCTTCTTAGGTTGCCTTGCAGCGAAGGTTTCTGCTCAGCGTCATCTAAAAGAAATAGAACCAGTTTAAATTGAACCTGTTTATTATGACGCTGTCATACTATTGATAAAAGTACACGCTACCGTATACTTTTATCTTGTATAGACAGTTTGTTTATGCATAATAACTTTCCCCTGCTTGAAACCTGTTCATTTTAGGTTCAAGATTGATGGGTTAAAAATACTCCAGATCAGAGATTGATGAGGAACTGAATGACAAGTCAAGCATACCCAATGGCAGCTGTAACCCAAGATAGCTTAGATAGCTACATTCGCTCGGTAAACAGCTACCCAATGCTAACTCCTGAAGAGGAGCGTGATTTAGCAGAGAGACTGCATTACGACGGCGAAATTGAGGCGGCAAAAGGATTGATCCTTTCGCACCTGCGCTTTGTTGTGCACGTTGCTCGCGGTTATTCAGGTTACGGCCTACCAATGGCTGACCTTGTTCAAGAAGGTAACATTGGCCTGATGAAAGCGGTAAAGCGCTTTAACCCAGAAGTGGGTGTTCGTCTGGTCTCTTTCGCCGTGCACTGGATTAAAGCTGAAATTCACGAGTATGTGCTACGTAACTGGCGCATTGTGAAAATCGCAACGACCAAAGCACAGCGTAAATTGTTCTTTAACCTACGTAAGTCGAAAAAACGTCTAGGTTGGTTCAATAACGGTGAAGTAGAAACCGTTGCTCGTGAGCTTGGTGTAGAGCCATCAGAAGTGCGTGAAATGGAATCTAGACTGGCTGCGCAAGACGCAACGTTTGAGATGCCGACTGACGATGATGATACGGGTACCTCGTACACTGCGCCTATGGTCTACCTAGAAGATAAAGCGTCAGACGTTGCAGACCATGTTGAAGCATCAAACTGGGAAGCTCACACTAATAACCGTTTGAGCTTAGCACTTAAGAGTCTAGATGATCGCAGTCAGCACATTGTTCGTTCTCGTTGGTTAGATGACAAAAAATCGACCCTGCAAGAGCTTGCTGAAACTTACAGCGTATCTGCTGAGCGTATTCGTCAGCTTGAAAAGAATGCGATGAAAAAGCTTAAGGCTGCGGTTGGCGAGTTTTAATCTCTCCCCCTGAATTTTTAAGAAGCCGAGATCCTATGATCTCGGCTTTTTTATTGCCGATCATAAATGGAATTTGAACGCGATAACGGGATCTAATCTTGATGCAATTGCCTGTGGGTAACTCTGTGGTAAATTTCTTTGCTATCTGTCAGCAAGCAGGGTAAATAAAGGCATTCGAGGCAAGTTGTTGATGGGGATAGTTTCTTGATTACACACATTCAAATAAGGATCATCACTATATATTGTGGATCCATGATCAAATAGACACTTTATCAACGCAATCCACAGTTTTATCCACAGATGGTCGAAATATGATCGCTAGTGGATAACCTTACTCACTCCGTGTACTTGTTAATCACTGGATAGGTTACAATGACGGTCGATAATTAAAGCAGAAAAGAGAAAGTTTGATGGACCAGTTTAAACATATTGATGTCGATGGCGCGCAGCGCTTGCTGGAGCAAGGTGACGCAACTATGGTCGACATCCGTGACCCACAATCTTTTGCCGTTGCTCACGCCAAAGATGCCTTTCATCTTACCAACGACACTATGGTTGCTTTTATGGATGAAGTGGAGTTTGAGCAGCCAGTATTGGTGATGTGTTACCACGGTGTTAGTAGCCAAGGTGCCGCTCAGTATTTGGTTAACCAAGGCTTTGAGCAGGTGTATAGTGTTGATGGTGGCTTTGAAGCTTGGCAAAGAGCTCAATTACCGACGCAATCCAATCTAGGATAACTTTATGCATAGACTCATCTCTCTCAATAATCCGCGTATGGCGCAGGCCTTTATCGATTATATGGCCTCACGTCAGATTGATATTCAGATGATGCCTGAGGGAGAAGGGCAATTCGCATTATGGCTAACGGACGGCCAACATCAGGTTGAGGCTCAATCCGAGCTCGATCACTTCCTCGCCAACCCTAATGCCAGCAAATATCAAGCTGCCTCTTGGGATATGGCAGAGTCACGTAAAAGTCACTTTAGCTACAATTCACCGAGTATGTTGGCGATGATCAAAGCCAAAGCGGGGCCGATGACCTTATTGGTGATGTTGGTGTGTACGGTGATCTTTGTCTTGCAGCAGCTTGGTATGGGCAATGCCATTTTTCAGGCGTTACACTTTCCAGCTCTTGCGGGTCAAGAGTGGCAACTGTGGCGCTGGTTCGGCCATGCTTTATTGCATTTCTCGGTGATGCACATCGCCTTTAACTTACTCTGGTGGTGGCAGTTAGGGGGTGATATCGAGCAAAGGTTAGGTTCAACCAAGCTGATTCAACTGTTTTTGGTTTCAGCGGCTTTGTCGGGCGCAGGACAATACTGGGTCGAAGGGGCCAACTTTGGTGGCTTATCCGGTGTGGTCTACGCCTTGGTCGGCTACTTATGGATGCTAGGCTACAAAGCACCGCAAGTCGGTCTGAGTATGCCTAAACCTATTATTGGCTTTATGTTGGTGTGGTTGATACTTGGCTTTATGCAGCCGTTTATGGCCATCGCCAATACTGCCCATTTAGTCGGTTTGTTATCTGGCGTGGTGTTTGGCTTAGTCGATGCAAGTCGAGTCAATGCCAAACAATAGCTAATAAAAAAGCGGCGTTGAGCGCCGCTTTTTTGTATCACGAGTTTACTTGAATCATTGGTATAAGTACTTGGTAAACAGTAAGTCAGCAATGATGGTTTTACCGGTTTCTGGCAGTAAGGTTTCATTGAGTTGGCTCACAAGGGTTTTACGTAAGTCTTCACGCCCTGCTAATGAAGTAATGGTATCTTCGGACTGTTTGCCTAATAGCTCAATCACCGCATCACGAATCAAAGGTTGGTGTAGCTCGATGATTTTTAAATCGGCTTCACTGGCAACCATGATATCGATGCGCACTTGGATATAACCGAGCTTTTTACCTTTGGTGTAAAAGTTGGTGGTTAAATCAGGCTCAAGGGTAAAATAGGCTAACTGAGGGACAGACTCTTCTTCTGCAAAAGTCGGCAAACTAATAACAAGGCTCAAGAGGCAAAATATTTGGGCTAGGTAACGTTTAATCATATTTATAACTTTTCTTTCTTCCAATCACGATATTCGAATCGCCTGAGTCTTGTTACAATGGAGCATCTATTTGTAATAAAAATGCGTTAAGCACTCGAAGTAGTGGTTAACATCAGAGATCGAAGCTTTATTGTACGATGATAAGGCTACTTATTGAATACTAGTATGAATCAATCGACTGCGCTTTATTTATCAGCTTTACGCCAGACTAAATGGCAAGACCCTGATAATTTTAGCTTTCCTACACAAAGTGCAAAAAAATGGTTATTAGAACAGGGCTCATTGTCACGTTTATTAGAGTCTTATTGCCAATCTTTGAATGTAGATCTACTCCATAACAAAATTGTCAAAGCAGAGAAGCTGAACGACCAAGAAATCTCCCTATTAGCACAAGAGGCGTGTTTACTGCGTAAAGTTGTGCTTAAAGGTGACGGTCAAGCTTGGGTGTTAGGTCGTACCCTAATTCCTCAATCTTCCATGCAAGGCCAAGAATTCGATCTGGCTCAGCAAGGTGAAATTCCGTTAGGGCTAACCGTCTTTAGTGCTAATGATGTTAAACGAGACGCCCTTCAAGTAGGCGTTGTCGAAGTGAATCACGAAGTGTTACTCGCGCGTCGTTCCCGTTTATGGATGAACCATAAGCCGATGCTCGTTGCTGAGTTGTTTTTGCCTACCGCGCCCATCTATACACAGGAGAGTATTTAAATGACCTCGGACAAGGCTGTCGCGTATTGGCAGTTAATGCGAATGGACAAACCTATCGGGACCTTGCTATTGCTTTGGCCAACCTTATGGGCGTTGATTATCTCTGCTCAGGGCATCCCTGATTTTAAAGTCCTGCTGGTATTTGTGCTTGGGGTTATTTTTATGCGTGCCGCTGGCTGCGTAATTAATGACTTTGCTGATCGTAAGGTTGATGGACACGTTAAACGCACTAAGCAGCGCCCGTTGCCATCGGGACGTGTTAGCTCGAAAGAAGCGATTGGTCTATTTTTAGTTCTCGCGATTAGCTCATTCGTGTTGGTCTTGAGCATGAATTCGCTGACGATTCAGCTCTCATTCGTTGGTCTAGTGCTGGCTTTTATCTATCCATTTATGAAGCGCTTTACTCATCTACCACAGCTCTTTTTAGGCCTGGCATTTAGCTGGTCAATCCCAATGGCGTGGGCGGCGCAATCTGGCGAAGTGCCGATGATGGTGTGGTTTATCTTTGCCATTAATGCCTTATGGACGATTGCTTACGATACTCAGTATGCAATGGTTGATCGAGATGACGACCTTAAGATAGGGATTAAGTCGACTGCGATTCTGTTTGGCCGCTTCGACAAGATGGTGATTGGTGTCTTGCAGTTGATCACTTTAGCCATGCTGATGTTTGTTGGTACTTGGTACCAGCTCGGTGCAAGCTACTATTGGAGCCTATTGATGGT
Organism: Vibrio hepatarius; assembly: GCF_043642085.1. Taxonomy (GTDB): domain Bacteria; phylum Pseudomonadota; class Gammaproteobacteria; order Enterobacterales; family Vibrionaceae; genus Vibrio; species Vibrio hepatarius_C. Next base: position 38,430 of record NZ_JBHZSA010000015.1, read on the forward strand.
CGGTGCACTGTTTGTATTTCAGCAGCATTTGATTCGTCACCGCGAGCGTGACTTATGCTTTAGAGCGTTCCTCAATAACAACTATGTCGGCATGATAGTCACCATAGGTCTGTTTATCGCATTCTGGTAATAAAAAAAGGGCATCCATTGGATGCCCTTTTTGATTTTCAAAGCGAGTAATCTTATTACGCTTGCTTAGCTTCTACCGCTTGGTAGATGCTCTCTTCAATCGTTAAGCGTACTTCAGGGTAGAGCATTGAGTAGAGTAGCGAAGCCAGCTGCTCATTCTTAGCACTGTCACTGTTACCATCAACATCAAGGTAGGCTTGCTGTTTTAGCGTGGTAAACAGAGCAGAGAATACCCCTTTGTCGAAGAACTCAGGCGCATTAATACCATGTAGGCGACCAAGTCGCTGAGCGATATCTTGGCTCTTAAGCTCTAAGTCAGATTTACCCAGCTCTGGGTTCGCTACCAACAGATTCAGTGCAATTGAGTAGCGCTGCAGAGTTTCTGTGATGGTACGACCGAGCAGAACAAGGACTTGGCTGTTAGCGGTGTTGATTGACACTTGCTGTTCACTATTGATGGTCACTAAGCCTTGGCCAGCCAGCTCTTCAATATACGCTTCGGTTAGCTGAGCTAAGTTTTCTTCTTCAACACTCAAGAACAGTTCTTGTTTCAAGAATGGGTAAACCAACGCCACATTCTGCTGGATCTGCGCTAGTGATAGCTGTTGGTGACGCACAAGCATCTGAGCAATCAACGACGGCAGGGCCAGTAGGTGAATGATGTTGTTACGATAGTAAGTCATCAAGATCGATTGGTTACGATCGAGAGAGACAATATCACCCATGCTGTCCGCTTCGAGCATGAACTTATCCAATGACTCCGCGTGCTTAACCAAAGATTCAGCATCATCTTGCGGCACGGTATAAGTCGATGAATACGGAACATTTTTCAGAATCGAAAGGTAGCAGTCGATCTGATTGACTAAGCTGTCACGAGAGAGCGCACGTTGGCGAGAAGCAAGCAATGCAGTGGCACACAGTGTTAGTGCGTTGGTTGCTGCCGCGTCATTAATGTGCGTCATCATCTTAGTGGCAAGATCGTTGACCACAGGGTTTAACCATTGTGGTTTGCTAGAGCCCATAGGGTCGATATCTTTGGTCCACTCAGGTGCTTGCTCATTGAGGTATTGGTTAAGCGGAATTGGCTCACCGAAGTTCACGTAGCCTTGACCAAAGTTACGTAGCTTACGAATAGTACGCAGTACTAAACTCGCGTTCTCTTTCTCTTTGCGCTTACCACGTAGCTCTTTGGCGTAAGTCGCGACTTCCATCACGTGCTCATAGCCAATGTAGACAGGCACTAGCGTCACTGGACGGTTAAGACCACGCAGCATCGCTTGAATCGTCATCGCCAGCATGCCGGTTTTCGCTTGGAGCAAACGACCAGTACGTGAACGACCACCTTCACTGAAGTATTCCACTGAATAACCTTTAGCAAATAGCTCAGCTAGGTACTCACGGAAGATCGTCGAGTAAAGTTTGTTGCCTTTAAAGCTACGACGGATAAAGAACGCACCGCCACGACGGAAGATAGGTCCAGCAGGGAAGAAGTTTAGGTTGATACCCGCAGCGATATGCGGTGGCACCATGCCTTCTCGGTATAGAACATAAGAAAGCAGCAAGTAGTCCATGTGGCTACGGTGACAAGGTACGTAGACAATCTCATGACCATCTTGAGCCAGTTTACGCACAGTCGCGGCGTTAGTGATGTTCAAACCTTGATAGATACGGTTCCACAGCCAACCCAGCAGACGTTCACCATTTTTAATCAGTGAGTAAGAGAAGTCAGCGGCAATCTCATCCATGATTGCTTGCGCTTCTTTACGCGCTTTCTCTATCGGAATGTTTTTCGCTTTTGCTTCATCTTCAATCGCTTTTTCAATCGCTTTTGACTGCATTAAGCGATCAAACAAAGCTTGGCGACTTGGTAAGTTAGGGCCTGATGCGGCGAGCTTCTGACGCGAGAAGTGAATACGAGCCACGCGTGCCAACTTGTGGGCAATTGAAGTATCAGTACCGTGTGAGTCCGCCATGTAACGCAGTGACACCACTGGGCTAATGCGCACTAAACAGTCACGGCCTGCCAGTAGCATCGCTTTAGCTTTTTGTGGCCCATTTAATGATTGCAGATATGGCTTTTGCTGTGACTCTTTACCCGGCTTACGCCCCCACAGCACAGTAGTTGGAATGACTTGAACATCCAACTCACTATCGAATTTGTGTAGTTCGAGCAGATCAGAAAATTGGGTGATCGAATCGCTCGGCACGTCTTGGTCGTTACCCATGACGGTTTGGCGATAAGAGGTGAAAACGTAGCGGTTAAATTGCTTACCATTAATTTCCACCGCTTCAAGTGGATCAGGTAGACCTAGTTTCATTACCTGAGCTTGCAGCGCGAGTAAGTCGACATCTGAGCGGTATGGCAAAGCGTAGACAATAGGCTTGTTTATATCAATGCTATGATCTTCAATAGGGTTTGAAGGAATTGTGGTCCCTTTCACTAACACTGACATCGGCAGTTTTAGTAAGGAACGCGATAACATTCGTCCAGAAGACATAAGGTTCTTAGCCTCGAAATAGATGTTTTGCATAAGCGCATTTCCATTTCTCTAACTATAGAAGTGGGAATGCACCCAAGCGGGTATTTTTATAGCCGGCAAGGATAACAGAAACTGGTCGAACCTTTTACTTATAATTGATTATGAAAACATCAATCTTTGTTCTGAATGAATTGTTTGCTAAATAAAATAGAGAAAAGAGCTTGAAGCCAAAAACGACACATGGATTTAAACGGCTGAGAAATGCCACCCGCTACTCATGCCAAGGATTAAGAGCCGCGTTTAAACATGAGCCTGCTTTTCAAGAAGAAATTATCCTCGCATCCCTGATGATTCCCGCGGCATTTTTTATTGCTGACAGCCAGCTTGAGCGCATTCTGCTGATCGCGACAGTGGTGATGGTATTAATCGCGGAGTTGTTCAATAGTGCCATTGAAGCTGTGGTGGATCGGGTTAGTGAGGAGCACCATCCGCTATCTGGACGAGCCAAAGATATCGGCTCCGCAGCGGTTATGGTGACCATGTTATTGGCGGGTTACACCTGGCTAGAAATCCTATTTTTCTAAACTCACCAAAAAACAATCAATTGGCTTTTCATTTAACCAATTACTGGATATACTCACAGTTAACTGTATAAAAAGACAGGTGACTTATGAAGCCGTTAACGCCCCGCCAACAACAAGTTTTTGACCTGATCAAAAACAAAATTGAATCGACTGGTATGCCGCCAACTCGTGCTGAAATTGCACGTGAACTCGGCTTCCGTTCAGCCAATGCTGCTGAAGAACATTTAAAAGCGCTTGCTCGTAAAGAAGCGATTGAAATCATTCCTGGTGCCTCTCGTGGTATTCGTATCTTACTAGAAGATGCGGCCAACGATGAAGAAGGTTTACCATTGATTGGTCAAGTAGCCGCAGGTGAGCCGATCCTGGCTCAAGAGCACGTAGAAACTCATTACCAAGTCGATCCGAGTATGTTCAAACCACAAGCGGACTTCTTACTACGTGTTAACGGTGAGAGTATGAAAGACATCGGTATTATGGATGGCGATCTACTTGCAGTGCATAAGACGCAAGATGTTCGTGATGGACAGGTTGTCGTTGCACGCGTTGATGATGACGTAACGGTGAAGCGTTTAGAGCGTAAAGGCTCAACGGTATTACTGCATGCAGAAAACGAAGAGTTTGCACCAATTAAAGTGGATTTGACCAGTCAGCACCTAGCGATTGAAGGTTTAGCTGTTGGCATTATTCGCAACACCGATTGGATGTAATCTCTGTTTGAGATAAGTTCTCACTTGTTGATTTTGTAATTGATATTCATTATCATCTAATTTCTGGCTACAGAAGGAAGATGATAATGGCCGCCAATCAAACATCAGCTAAACATCGCTATCAAATACCCAGTAATTTACTGAAACCCTTATGGCTTCGTAGCCGTGAAAGTTTGGTTGATAATGGCTTGGTGTATGACCCTATCGCTGCCCGCGCGTGTCAGCGTTGCCAATTAGCACCTGAGTGCTTTTCTGGTGACATCGACCAAAAACAGCTCCTTCACGCCACCCTTACCCAATTGTGCGATCAGCACGTTTCCGACTTTATTAAACGTAATCCAGATGGCTGGATCGTTAATGTTGGCGCTGGATTAGATACCCGTTTTTACCGCGTCGATAATGGTCGTTGTCATTGGCTCGAACTTGATGTCACGGAAAACCTACTTTGGCGCCAGAAACTGTTCCACAACAGTGAACGCTATCATCATGTCTGCGGTAGCGTTGATGATTTAAGTTGGCTTGAGCAGCTACCAGTGCCAGAAAAAACTCCGCTGATGATCGTGTGTGAGCATGCATTACTCGATTGCTCAGAAAAACAGGTCGCGAAGTTCATTCAGGCTTTGGGCTGTCATTTTGATAGTGCGCGCGCCTGCATCGTGTTGGCGGGCGACCTTACCCATACCAAGCTAGGTCAGAAACTTGGCTCCGATCATTATGGTCATGGCTACAGCGCGCCGGGTGAGGCGATGCTGGGTTATTTACCATGGGCACGCTGGGCAAAGACCTATCAACCTTTAGAGCAAAACTGCGGGCGATGGAAGCTTTGGCAGCGCTGGCTCAACAAAGTTAACTTCTTAAAACAACGTTTAACACCAGTAGTGGTTCAGCTTCGCTGGTGATCCCGTTACACTTGCCATTCAATCTTTATTCGAGTGGCAACGTGCAAATACTTCAGACTCTCTCCAATCGCGATGTGCACAAACAAGTGCTACTGCTCGCGATCCCTATGGTTCTCTCTAACATTACCGTTCCGCTGTTGGGCTTGGTCGATGCTGCGGTGATCGGTCACCTTGACCACGCTTGGTATCTCGGTGGTGTGGCTCTGGGAAGCACGATGATCAGTGTGACCTTTTGGCTACTCGGTTTTTTACGTATGTCGACCACGGGTCTAGCGGCGCAATCTTATGGTGCGACTAATAAGCATCAATTGGGGCTGGTTTTTACTCAAGGGATGGCGATGGCTTTGGGCTTCGCTGGGTTGTTTCTCTTATTCCACCAGGCCATTGCGGACTGGGTATTTAGCTTTAGTGATGCCAGTGACAAGGTAAAACACTACGGTGAACAATATTTCTCAATTCGTGCCTGGAGTGCACCAGCGGCATTAGCCAATTTTGTTCTACTCGGCTGGCTACTTGGGACACAAAATGCCAAAGCGCCAATGTGGATGGTGATTATTGCCAACGTGACCAACATAGCGCTAGATGTGCTGTTTGTGATTGGCTTTGGTTGGAAAGTCGAAGGGGCGGCGCTGGCCTCCGTCATTGCCGACTATACCGGGATGAGCTTTGGTCTGTGGTGTGTATGGCGCAAGTGGCATCAAGATAATTTACCTCCACTACTTGGCTTAATTAAAGATACCACTAATGGCCTCAGTCGATTTGTGAAACTTAACCGCGACATCTTTCTGCGCTCACTGTGTCTGCAAATGACCTTTACCTTTATGACCTTCCAAGGTGCTAGCTTTGGTGATGAGATTGTCGCTGCCAATGCGGTGTTGATGAGCTTCTTGATGATGATCTCCTACGGCATGGATGGTTTTGCCTACGCGATGGAAGCAATGGTGGGTAAAGCGATTGGTGCCAAGGACCCCAATCAACTTAATCAATCATTGATTGGTACTTTCTTCTGGAGTTTGGTGATTTGTATCGGACTGACTATCGCCTTTGCGTTTGCGGGATCGAGCCTGATCAGCTTGATCACGGACATTGAAACTGTTCATGCCATTGCGCTCAATTATTTGCCTTGGCTGGTGGCAATGCCACTTATCTCGATGTGGTGCTTTCTGCTTGATGGCATTTTTGTCGGCGCGACCAAAGGCAAAGAGATGCGCAACAGTATGTTTTTCTCTACCTGCGCCTTCTTTATTATCTTTTACTTCGCAATGGGCTGGGGTAACCATGCGCTGTGGTTGGCAATGCTGAGCTTTATGGCAATGCGCGGCGTGACACTTGGTTTGATATTAACTCGCCAGTGGCGCAGAGGAGAGTTCCTCGTTTAATAGATGATTGTTAATGATGAACCGGGCTATAGGCCCGGTTTTTTTGTTTATCGAGGTTATTATTACGTATGTGTAAAAATGATTTTCGATTTGATGGGATTATCATTTACTGTGAAACGCCTAAAATGGCAACCAACAAAACGACGCAGAAGTGAGACGAAAGCTCTACTACGCTTACTACGTCATCTTAAATACCTATTTGAAGGAAACATCCAATGACACTTGAACTCAAACCAGGTCAAACTCATATCCAATCAAAAGCAATGGTTGCTTGGGCAGCTGGCGAACCTCTAAAGCGTGAAACGGTTGATGTTGAACTACCTAAAGCAGGTGAAGTTCTTGTTCGTATCGTAGCGACTGGTGTTTGTCACACTGACGCTTTCACACTATCTGGTGACGATCCAGAAGGTATCTTCCCTTCGATTTTAGGTCATGAAGGTGGCGGTATTGTTGAAATGGTTGGTGAAGGCGTGACTAGCGTTGAAGTTGGTGACCACGTTATCCCACTTTACACCGCAGAATGTGGCGAATGTAAGTTCTGTAAGTCTGGAAAAACTAACCTTTGTCAGGCAGTGCGTGAAACTCAAGGTAAAGGTCTAATGCCAGATGGCACAAGCCGTTTCTCTATCAACGGTGAGCCAATTTACCACTACATGGGTTGTTCAACTTTCTCTGAGTACACGGTACTACCAGAAATCTCACTAGCGAAAGTAAACAAAGAAGCGCCACTTGAAGAAGTTTGTCTTCTAGGTTGTGGTGTGACGACTGGTATGGGTGCGGTACTTAACACAGCTAAAGTTGAAAAAGGCGACACAGTTGCTGTATTCGGTCTAGGCGGTATCGGTCTTTCTGCAATTATCGGTGCTCGTATGGCTGGTGCAAGCCGCATCATCGGTGTCGACATTAACGAAAGCAAATTCGACCTAGCGAAACAACTTGGTGCGACAGACGTCATCAACCCAATGAAATTCGACAAGCCAATCCAAGACGTTATCGTTGAGATGACTGACGGTGGTGTTGACTACTCATTCGAATGTATCGGTAACGTAAACGTGATGCGTCAAGCACTTGAGTGTTGCCACAAAGGTTGGGGTGAGTCTGTAATCATCGGTGTTGCTGGTGCAGGTCAAGAGATCTCTACTCGTCCATTCCAACTAGTGACTGGTCGTGTATGGCGTGGTTCTGCTTTCGGTGGTGTTAAAGGCCGTTCAGAACTTCCAGAAATCGTAAACCGTTACATGGCAGGTGAGTTCGGACTACAAGAGTTCATCACTCACACAATGGGCCTAGATGACGTAAACGAAGCATTCGAACTAATGCACAAAGGTGAATCTATCCGTACTGTCCTACACATGGATAAGTAATTCACTTAGGTCTCTTATTGGCTCACTGTCCTGTCGATAAGAGACCGTCTGTTCACCCAGACATCTTTTTCGCCACCTTTCGCCCGGGAGGTGGTGACATTCCCTTTGTTAAGAGTGTCTTTACCTGCGCTTTTAACAAAGTGAATGCCTTTTAATTGAACCGTCAGCTTTATGGAGCCTATTCAATGACTATCGAAAATATTAGCCAAGCCAAAGTTGCTGGTGGTTGGCACAAACAATACACACATGACTCTGTAACGCTGAACTGCAATATGCGCTTTGCGATCTTCTTACCGCCAAACGCATCGAAAACCAAGCCAGTACCGGTTCTTTATTGGTTATCAGGTTTAACTTGTACCGATGAAAACTTCATGCAAAAAGCAGGAGCCTTCCGCCGAGCTGCAGAGCTGGGTATTGCTATTGTTGCACCAGACACTAGCCCTCGTGGCGAAGATGTCGCTGATGATGAAGGCTACGATCTTGGTCAAGGTGCGGGTTTCTACCTTAATGCGACGCAAGAACCTTGGTCACGCCATTACCATATGTATGACTACGTGACAGAAGAGTTGCCAGCACTGATCGAAGCTAACTTCCCAGTATCACGCATTAAGTCGATCTCTGGTCATAGCATGGGCGGTCATGGTGCGTTAACCATTGGTCTTAAAAATGCTCAGCGTTACCGCTCAATTTCAGCATTCAGCCCGATCAGTAACCCAATGCAATGTCCTTGGGGTCAAAAAGCATTTAATGCTTACTTGGGTAATGACTTCGAAACGTGGAAGCAGTACGACGCAAGTGAATTGCTTAAACAAGCGCAAGCAAAACTACCAATTTTGGTTGACCAAGGTGATGCCGATAATTTCTTAGTCGAGCAACTTAAACCTGAAATGCTTCAAGCTGCGGCAAAAGAGCACGACTCAGATGTGGAAGTTCGTATTCAACCTGGTTACGACCACAGCTACTACTTCATATCTAGCTTTATTGATGAGCACCTAGAGTTTCACGCTGCTTACTTAAATCAATAACCCGAATTCATTGATGAGCCTGCGCTTAATCGGTGCAGGCTTTTTTGTGCCTAAAAACAGCCCTTGCCGCGTAAAATTAATAATAGGAAGTCGTATTATGAGTTGGTTTTTCTTACTAATGGGCGTGATGGCCGAAGCGCTTTCACACGTTGCACTAAAAGCAACGGATGGGTTTAGCCTTTCTAAGCCGTTGCCTGCTGCTATGGTCATTGCGGGTCACTTAGCTGCTTTTCTGTTTTTAGGCCAAGCGATGAAGGATTTGCCAGTTGGTATTGTCCATTCATTATGGGCTGGATTGGCGATTGTCACCGTTAGCTTAATCTCGACCTTTGTTTATCGCCAACATCTTGATACTACTGTCTGGGTCGGTATGTTACTGATTGCCGCTGGAGTTGTATTGATTAACCTCTCTCAAGGCCATAGTCATTAACGTACTTATAGATAATAAAAAGCCGCACTGAATAAAGTGCGGCTTTTTTGGTTTGTGACAATATTTAGAACAGGCGATTTAAGCCATTCAACGCCGCAACACGGTACGCTTCCGCCATAGTTGGGTAGTTGAACGTGGTGTTAACGAAGTACTCGATGGTATTCGCTTCGCCTTTTTGCTCCATGATCGCCTGACCAATGTGAATGATCTCAGCGGCACGCTCACCGAAACAGTGAATACCAAGAATCTCTTTGGTTTCACGGTGGAATAGAATCTTCAAGCTGCCAATGTCTTTGCCGGCAATCTGTGCACGAGCAAGGTGTTTAAATGAAGAACGGCCAACTTCGTAAGGCACTTTCGCTGCGGTTAGTTCCTGTTCCGTTTTACCCACTGAGCTGATTTCTGGAATGGTGTAGATGCCGGTTGGAATATCTTCAATAAGATGGCCTTCAGCTTGGCCTTTGTTAATTGCCTGAGCAACAAATCGACCTTGGTCATAAGCGGCACTTGCAAGGCTAGGGTAGCCAATCACATCGCCCACTGCGTAGACATGGTCAACTTCAGTTTGATAGTTGCCATCGACTTTTAGCTGGCCACGCGAGTCTGCTTCTAGGCCGACAGCTGCTAGGTTTAGTTTATCTGTGTTACCAGTACGGCCATTGGCGTAAAGAATACAGTCGGCACGCATTTTCTTGCCAGATTCTAGGTGAACAATCACACCATCTTCAGTGCCTTCAATCTTCTCAAACGTTTCATCATTACGAATCACCACACCACTGTTCCAGAAGTGATAGGAAAGTGCATCTGACACTTCGTTATCTAAGAACGCCAGTAGACGGTCACGGGTATTGATCAGGTCTGTTTTGACCCCTAAACCACGGAAGATAGAAGCGTATTCACAACCGATGACGCCCGCACCATAGATAATGATATGTCGAGGGTCGTGTTTAAGGCTCAAGATCGAGTCGCTGTCGTAGATACGTTCGTGGGTGAAATCAACGCCTTCAGGTTGATATGGACGCGAACCAGTAGCAATGACAAAACGGTCTGCGCTGTACGTCTCTTCAGTACCATCGCTTTGCATGACAGCAATGGTGTACTTATCAATAAAACGCGCCGCACCAAAAATCAGTGAGCACTGGTTACGATCATAGAAGCCTTGGCGTAGACGAGTTTGTTTATCGATGACAGATTTGGCATGACCAAGGATGTTCGAGAAGGTTGAATGTAGGCTGGTATTGTTATGACAGAACAGAGGGTTGTTATTGAACTCGATAATACGACTAACCGCGTGGCGAAGTGCTTTTGAAGGTATGGTACCCCAGTGAGTACAACCACCACCGACGCTGCTCTCTTTTTCCACAATGGCGACATTTAGCCCCGCTTTGGTTAATCCCATCGCTGCCCCTTCACCACCTGGGCCACTACCAATAACGATTACATCAAAGTGGTTACTCTCCACCATAGCTTCTTCCTTGTTATATTGTCTTAACATTGCTGTAGCGAGATTTTAACTGATTCCGCTGCAGCGTACACCAAAAGCACACTAGGAGAGTCGGCGGGATCACGTAGAATCAAGCAAATAGATTAAAGGGTATGTCGTATGTCTCTAATTAAGAGCGAAAAGATTGAAAAATCAACGGAACTCGGTTTAATTGCCTCTCGAGCGTCAAAGCGAGAGATTTTGGGTTATCTCCTTAAGTCAATCGTTGTATATTAATGACCATCGAAGTACGAAGTAGAAAACGAATATGAAATCCATGGGAATCCGAGCACAGCAGAAAGAGAAAACACGTCGTTCTTTGATTGATGCTGCGTTCAGCCAACTCAGTGCCGATAGAAGTTTCTCCAACTTAAGTTTACGTGAAGTTGCGCGTGAAGCTGGCATTGCTCCTACCTCATTTTATCGCCACTTTAAGGATATGGATGAGCTAGGTTTGACCATGGTAGATGAAGGTGGTTTGTTGCTGCGTCAGTTGATGCGCCAAGCTCGCCAACGCATTGTCAAAGAGGGCAGTGTGATTCGTACTTCGGTTGAAACGTTTATGGAGTTTATTGAAAGTAGCCCTAACGTGTTCCGACTATTATTACGTGAGCGCTCGGGTACTTCATTTGAATTTCGTACTGCGGTTGCAAGAGAAATGCAGCACTTTGTGGCCGAGATGACCGAATACCTGATCAGTACAGGTATGGCTCGTGATGAAGCGTTTACCCAAGCGGAAGCGTCAGTCACTTTAGTTTTCAGTTCTGGCGCGGAAGCGTTGGATCTTGGTGGGCATGAGCGAGATGAACTTGCCGAGCGCCTAATAATGCAATTGCGAATGATAGCCAAAGGGGCTTTCTGGTATCGCAAAGAACGTGAACGTAACCGATTAAAAGGTGGGATAGATTAATGTCGAATGAAATAAACCAAGTTAATCGTGGTTCTGAGAAAAAAACGCTCGTACTGGCACTGGTTGCGGGTATGTGTGGTGATGCAATGTTGTCTTGGCTGACAATGAGCGAAGTTTCTTTCTCTATTTTTCCACTGATTGCGCTTGTTCTATCAGTACAAGCTCTTTATCAAGAATACCTAAACAACCCAGTATCTGAAGATATTCCGCTCGTTGGCCTAGCGTGTTTCTTTGTTGGTGCCTTTGGCCATTCTGCCTTTATCAAGGCGCAGCACCCAGACGCTGGCTCAAATATGTTAGCCATCTTTATCACTCTAGGCTTACTGGTGTGGGTGGCAAAGAAATTAGGTTTCTTAACCCCATCTTCTGAAAAAGCACAATCTTAAGCTTTAAAACGCAGAAATAAAAAACGAGCCAAATGGCTCGTTTTTTTGTTTTGACGTTTTTTGTTTTGAGTAGTTACGCTTTGCGTTCTAGCAACACGCCCGCTTCCATATGGTGGGTAAATCGAACCTTTAATCCGCCAAAGTCTATAGAGTTATATTTTTTGAACTTAAATTGATGATTTTTATTGATTTTTGTAATCGTATTGTCCGGTGGAGTCCAAAGCCGTACAATAGAAACTCGACGTTTGCCGTACCCCACGCCGTACCCAGAAATGTAGAGGTTTTCCAACGATGACGAAACGAATCAGTACCAATGCAACGTTGCAAGCATTGAAGCCACAGGATAAGGAATACTCGATCCCCGATAAGAAGGTCGAAGGATTGAACATTCGAGTTCGTCCAACAGGCACAATGACTTGGATCTTTCGTTTTCAAGTAGGGAAGAAACACGAAAAAATCTCTATGGGTCGATACATTAAGATCAAACCAGAGCGCGGGATGACATTGGATCAGGCGCGAAAGGAAGCGGGTCGTTATCGTAGTTGGTTGGAGAATGGTAAGAACCCAAAGGTTGAGTTGGATATCGAGAAACGAGCGCAAGATGAGGCGAAGACCTTTGACGATGCGTTTATTAGCTTCGATGAAAAACGTCTTTCAAAACAGCTTCGTGGTGACCAGTCGAGGACCATTTACTATCGAGATATCAAGCCGATTCTCGGTAGCATCAAATTGGCTGATTTGAGCATATATGACCTTAACCGGGTCTTTGATGCGAAGGTCGATAAAGACGGTAAGCGTATGGCGGGTGCTATTGGGGTTTGTCATAAAATCATCAATCAAGTGATTAACCATGCCCTAGCACTAAATATGCTTGATACTCATCCTGCACCACAGTTGAAAGCAAAAGACGTTGGCGGCGGCTCTAAAGTAACAAAACGTAATTTAAGCTTTTCAGAGTTAAAGATTCTGTTAATGAGTATGCCGTCATGGCGTACAGATCCCTCTAACATTCGTTTAATGCAGTTCTTACTTGGTTGTGGACAGCGAATTAGTGCTGTACTAGAAATGCGTTGGAGTGAGTTAGATTTTGAAGAGGGAACTTGGCTGTTACCAGCCAGCTCAGAAGAACGACACACTAAAAGCCAAGATGCACGTAAAGTGCCTTTAAGTGGCTATTTGCTTACACTTCTAAAAGAGCAGCGTGACAGCGTGCCAAGTAAGTGGAAGTTGGTATGGCCTCAGCTAATGGTCGATAAAGTGCAAGAACCTGCGGCAGTACGAGCATTGATCAAACGTAATCTACCTATCGATTTTGAGCGCTTTTCACCTCACGACTTGCGCCGTACCTTTATCAGTCGTTGTAGTGAAATGGGGTTAGATATCGTAGCGATTGAAAAGACAGTCGGCCACCAGCTTCCAGGTATGCTCAGAGTCTATAACCATCATGATTATATCGATGAGCAATTGAAGGTTCTGGAGGCATGGGGCAACAAGTTGCAATCGTTGATGCAAGCCAATGTGCATCCATTACCCTCAGCTAATATGGCTTAGAAATATTGAGTGGGAAGGATGTAGTTATCAAAACAGTCACTAAGACTTACTTGAGCGTTTGCTATGGTTCTTCCTATACAATTTTTGTTTCCAAGCTTTCATCATGTTGTGTAGTACCTCGTGGCAAGTTAAATACTCTTGATAAGGTTTATTTATAGTAGTGGCTTTTTCCTTCTTAGACTCTTCTATGGGGTTTCTAATCACGCCCTTTTTTAGAGTGAAGAGGGTATCAATTAAAGCAATATTGACGTTGTGATATTGCGTTGCTGATACCGGTGGTGGCATGTGGGGAAGATACTCCAGCTTTGATTTGATGTAGTGATTCAACCAAATATTCTGTTGTTTGTTTCTGCTCTCTAGCCATGAATAGTCTGGTCGTATCTCTGTTGCGATGTACAACCACTTCTCCTTTAGAATATTCATTAGGCGCTCTTTGGCAGCCGCATTTGCTTTCCATTGATCAAAGAAATCATAAATGGCGATCAACGCCTCCGAACGATGCAGAGGGAGCTTGTTTACACCCACTCGTTGATACAGGTTTCGTTGTCCTTTATTCATGAATTCGAGGCATTCGCTAAGCCTAAATGTGTAGTTGAGGTCATGTTGGTTATCGTCAATGTTCATTTTGGTTGTCGTCATGAGCCTTAGCATTGACCAGACAAAATAGACGATCCTATCTTCATTTTTATCAATCCAATCAAAAGAGTTATTAGGCAGTAGGTGCTCCAATACGCACTTGTTCAGCTCATTAACTCTAAGCTCTTTCTGCTGTGAATCCAGATGTGTAATGAGAGCGCGATAAACCTTAAGTTGTAGCTCTTCCTTGTCTTGGCTTTCAACACTGAATGCAACATCAAAATGCGTTACAAGGTAAGAAAGGTAGAAGCGTAAATATCGACTATTTCCGGCTTTTATTAACCCCATATCTGTGAGTTTTTGCTGTATCGATAACACTTTATTATCACCTTATGTTGTGAGCTACTATCCTTGAGATAAATGTATAACAAAAATAGCTATATAGACTAATTAAAGTATCTATATTGTAGTAAAAAAGTTCTTTAAAATTTGTGGGGTGGTGTGAAAAAGCTATATATAGCAGTGCTGTTAGGTGATATTTTTGCTTCTTAGTAGAGGGTTAAGGAAGGTTATAACTTTCGAGTGGAAAAATAGAATGATTTAACGTTTTTTTGGAGTGAAAAATGCGAGGGGTAGGGTGATTAAAGTTACTTTAGTTGGTCCATGGGCGTGCTTGTGACATTGTGAGGGTAATGGCTAAAAGTTAGATTGTCGGTATTGGTAATATACTTAATCTTCTCACCATTAAAATTAACGTTACTCCCTGTGTGTATGAGAGAGACACGAATAGGGATAACAACACCATGAATGACAAGTACACATCTGAAGACAAGTTCAACAACTACGACCTACCTCAACCAACGAAACGAAAGCAACGATTCCTCTACCGCAAGTTTCACCTCTACAAGATTTCTCAATTGATAGAGAAAGCTTTGAAGTATCACTCTAGGCTATCCGTGTTTCGGATAGACCTACACTTACCCGAAGATTTCGATGATGCAGATTCGAAAGTCATTACTCGATTCTTCAAATCTCTAAATGCCAAACTGGCTGTGGATATCAAACGCAAAGAGAAAAGCTGGGGAAGGAGCTTAAGTAACAAGACCAGTTACGTATGGGCAAAAGAGAAGAATACCTCTGAGCAGTATCACTACCATGTGGCTATTTTCTTGAATAAAGACATTTATCATCGACTCGGTGACGTAGGTGCATCAGAAGGGTGTTTAGCTGCTCTAATGAAGCAAGCTTGGTGTAGTGCTATCAAACAGGATAAACCTGCACTAGTCCATTTCTGCAAGAATGGCGTGTACTACCTAAATCGTAACTCATCTGATGTTCAGAGTTCGAAGAATGAGTTATTCAAAAGAGTGTGCTATTTCGCTAAACCTTACTCAAAGGTTCACGAGGGAAACGCGAGAAACTTTGGCACTAGCTGTTAGTCAGCTAAAAAGTATCGGTAGTCACAGTCCCTGTGGGATGAACAACAGACCACAGAACTAGAATGCTTAATCATATCAGCGCTACTCATAGTCGTTCAGAGGCACCTAGTCACCAAACACATCTATAATCGCAGCATGAGTTTTGGTTGCAGTCATGACTCCTCTTAAAAAATACAGCGTGAGCAATTTCTATGTCATTCACAGATTCAGAGAAACTACTCATGTCAAACAACACTCACCTTCCTAACATTACCCATTCAAAAACGTTCAACGACTACCCAGTGTTTTTCAGTGACAAGGGGTTATATGAGTCAGCATTGACCTCGATGGTCGATGTCTTTGAATAGGCACTCAGTCAGTTTGAAGTCGCTCTCGCCACACGTTTGGATTTGTTCTTGCTAGAAGACCATCAAGATACCGACCTCAGTATCCTCAACGATTACTTTAATCTGCTTAAACAAAAGCTTGAGACGGATTCACTGTTCTATGTATGGCGCAAGCGAGAAGACAAGGTGCCGTCACACAACTATCGAGTGGTGCTGTTTACTGACTATAGCCAGCACTTTGGTCCCGCTATTTGTTGGGACAAGCGCAATGAATTGGTCGGGCACCTTAATACGGCTTGGCAAGAAGCTATAGAAAAGCACTACAGCGGCGAAGCGCGCTCATTGGTGTTTTTCAATGACCGAGGCAATTATGGCTTGGGGACACGCTGTAGGGAGCAGGATACGAACATCAAACGCACTGTCTTTCATCGCATGAGTAGTCTTGCTGAAGCATGGAAAGAAGTGCGTTACTTCTTTGGCTCTAGTGCAGAGTGAACGACTGCATTTTTTTACAGTGGCGGCTTATCACATGGGTATATACAAAATACAGGAGACAATTCCCATGAGATTTCTACGACTTAAAGACGTGATGTCACTAACAGGGTTAGGCCGTTCAACTATTTACAAGTTCATGGCTGATGAAACCGACTTTCCTAAAAGTGTACCACTCGGCGGACGGGCTGTAGCTTGGGTAGAAAGTGAAATCGAGGAATGGATGGAATCGCGTCTGAGCATGCGAGACAACACAGAATTCTTTCAGTAACACAAACATCAATCACACCATCAACGGGGCGCTGACTAAGCAAAGTCATGCGCCCTTTTTCAATGAGAGATAAAAAATGAGTTATTCAATTTACGTAGACGGCGCAGCCCCAAACAATCAACACGTTTGTACACGAGGTGGCATCGGGCTGGTGGTCATGGATGAAGACAATGAGATTGTGCATGAAGAGAGCATCACTATTGACCGCAAAACTAATAGTGCTGAGCTTGAGCTACTGGCCTTGGTTGAGGCGTTGGAGTACGCAGAAGATGGGGACGTTATTTACTCAGATAGTGCTTACTGTGTAAAAGGTTTCAACATCTGGATGGACGATTGGAAAGACCGAGGTTAGCGCCGTGCGGATAAGAAACCAGTTAAAAACCGCCAGCTTTGGCAACAAGTGGATGAGCTGAGTTCTAGGAAGTATGTCGAGGTATTTAAGGTCAAAGCACATTCGGGTATTGAAGGGAATGAAAGAGCTGACCTGTTGGCGGTTGAAGCAGCGGAAGCCGACTAATACAAGAATTTATAGTTTGGGCTAAGTTGGTTAATGATTAAGTCATTATCAATGGGTTTGGTTTCAGTGGGTGAAAATCACAATGTCTGCAATTGGTAGACCGAACTTATGGTTATAAATCCTGCAACTCCCGCTGGTTAGGTAGAATACATCCATTGAAAGTAGCGGATGGATTTAACTGTGGGTTATCGAGTGGTACGGTTAACCGAACTGATGACATATGAGTTCGGGCAAGTCGAAGGGGATATAAAAAAGCTAAATGAGCGATCTTTAGGCTCTGTACTGCCTCATGGAATGAGTTTCTCTCGTTTTGTGGAGAAGCTCAAAAGCGGTGAGTTAGCATTGCTGACAGACACTCCATCTAAGCCTGTGATGCTCCGAGATAGTATGAGCAAATCGTGGAGCTTGTCGGCTGAAGGACAAGAGGCGTTATCGCCAGAAGCGAAAAGTGCCTACCTTTCAAGAACGAAGATGTCTGTTGGTGCTGCGGGCAGTGCTGCGCCCACTCAAAGCGCCGCTGGTTATGCGCCTAACATTGAAGAGACCTATGTTCCTGAGCCCGTAAAACCTGATACCTTAGATGCACCACTAAAACTGCAATACGAATGTTGCTTTGAAGTGGCTTGTTCGGATGAGACGTTTAGAAAAAGCGTAGGGTGTGCGTTTCAACTGGGCAAGACTAAGCAAGAAGCCATGATTGGTCGCTGGCAGACGGAGCCCACAGAATACGGTACTAAATACATCGCTCATACTGCCTTTGATGAGCCGAAAAAATTGTTTGCTAAAGTGGCAGACAGCTCAATGGGTATTAGTGTGCCTGAAAGTGTGCAGGTCAAGCCGATAGGCTCAGGTCTAGTGAGGGAGGCTTTTATTCCAGTCATCCCATCAGTGCAGCTAGGGGAGCGTTTAGGACTGCCAACGGAAGGTTACTATTACCATTTTCATAACGACCGATTAGTTCAAGAATACAGGCTGCTTGGTGAGGGCAAGTGGGCGTTCTATGCTACATGCTCCACTCATGAACGATTGAATGACGAGCAGGGTTACAACGTCTACCAAAGTGCCATTCTGGTTTACTGGAAGCTCGAAGGCAAAGAGATTGATAACCAACATCTGATTTACTTAGAAAAGCAAATTACCCGAGAAGAACTTGATAGTCTTAATGAGGATTGGTTGGCGCAACATGGTATCAAACTTGATATCAACGAACTGCTTGCTACACCCAAACAGCCTGTCGTGGAAAGGCAAACCACTCAACCTGTGGAAACAGATAAAGCAGAGACCAAACCAGAGACGCATATCGTTGAGGCTGACTCTAAAACCAACCAACGGGAATCATGGGGAACCATTGCAGGGCAATATGGTTTGTCGGCGAAACAGTTACTTGATTTGAACCCGCAGTATGATGCTGACCCGATGAAATTGAAGGTTGGTGACCAATTAGTAGTAAGTAACAAGGCCGAGATTGAACAACAGACCGATTTAAAGTATGGGAAACCAAGTGTTGAAGTGAAGGAGTACAACAAGCCCTCAAACTCAATTTATGATTATTCAAGTTCTTACATCAAAGGCTCCACAGTCAAGTCGGTGAATTCTGAAGGTGTTGTTCATGATGATCTCACCATTGCTAGCTTAAAAGAACTTGAAGAGCAGATAGAGTTCCAACTTGGCTTTGTGAGGGTTGAAGAGTCTCTGGCCCTTAGTGATTATTGGGAACAAGCGCTAAGTGGTGTCTCTTCGAAAACGAAATCTCTGATCCAAGAACATAATCAACATCTGAATGACCCCCTAATTCCTGGAGAAATGGTTATCTTCCTAACTAAGGAAGCCTCTTCAGAAGAGGAAAAAGCCAAACTAAAGTCATTAAAAGATAATTCAGTGTTAGCGAGTGAAGAACTGGGTAAGTTGAGCCCCGACCAAATCGAGTTGCATCAAGCTTACTTTGAAGTAATAGAAAGTAAGCTGGTGGAGTATTGGAATACGGGTAAGCCGTCGGACTCATTCGCATATATGGGGGCTGTAGTTGGAACAATAGCTCCGGCAATGCAGAAGAATCTAGAAAATGTATCGTTATCACTTCAAAAGATGGATCGTCTATACCTTGATCTCTTGTCAAAAAAAATTGATAGGGCAAGTTTTGTTCGGCAGAGACAAGGTTTGAAGAAGATTCTCGATAAGCAATTGGATAAACTTACGCAACGGACACTGAAAATACCAGTAGACCAAGGCTTAAAGGCGAGTCTAGGGATAAATTCTACTAAGTCACTCATTCACAATGCCGATGAGATATTAAAGGAAGGTTCTGTTCCCGAGTTAGGGGGGCGGGTGGCAAATACTGCTAAGTGGGTTCGGTATGCTGAAAAGGCAGGAAAAATATCACTAGGATTTGGTGTAGCTAGTGCTCTGTATAACGTGTCGACAGAATGCAAGGATTTAAAAGGCTGTACCAAGCAAGTGACGGTTGAGTCTGGTGGTGTGATTGGTGGTTGGGCTGGTGGTATGGTTGGCGTTGCTATTGCAGGAACAGTAGTGGCAGCTTTAACCATCAGTTCTGCGCCAGTTATTATGGTTATCGTTGGTGCCTCAGCGCTTGGTGGAGGTATTGTCGGTGGTGGTGTAGGTAAAGATTTCGCTAAAAGAGCATATGATCTATCGCCGATGGAGGAACTTCTTGAAAAGTTTGAAAATAATGTTGACGAGCAAGCACAGGATAGGGTGAGTGAGTACATATTGAATTCAAGATTCAATAATTTTTCTGTAGAGCAGTCAATTAAAGGTTTTTGAACATGATAGATACGATAATTTCTAGCGCAGCAATGTTTTCACTTGTGTGGATGTTTGTCTATTTTTATCACTTGGCTGTATATGGTTTCGGCGACCGAAAGCACATAAACTTATTGGTAGATTGTTTAGCCAAAGATCCTGAAAAATTTAAAGACAAATACAGTTTGTCCTTAGGTGGGATTGGTGCAGGGGGAGTATTCACTCTGTTTATTCTTAGTTATCCTTTTGTACGCCATCGCCGAAGAAATAGGGCAGTTTCCTTCGACTTGTTCATGTGGTTAAATTGGTTGTTTTTTATTGTCGCTATTCTCGTTTATACGTTTGGGTAGATGACGCCAGCATGGCTTCGTGATTATGTTTGATTTCGTGATGTTGAGGTCTTTGATAGGGCTACTGTTTTTTACATGGGCTCTAGTCTATTTTTATCACCTTGTCGTCTATTCCTTAGGAGATAAAAAACATATCAATCAATTAGTAGACAACTTAGCGAAAGAGCCCGAAAGCTTTAAGAGTAAAAACTACATTGCTATGAATAGTATGGGGGCGGGTGGTCTATTCTCATACTTCTGCTTGGTTTATCCTCTCGTAAGACACCGACGAAGAGAAAAGAAGTGTTCTTCTGACGTTTTTATGTTTTTGAACTGGCTGTTTTTTATGACCACGTTTTACCTCTTTATTTTTGTATAAAGGATTAATATCGCTATCATTTCGGGTAGGGATAAACAATTTTTTTCAGATAACATATACCTTCAAACAGATTCGTTGAGACAAAAAAATGGGGAGCGTAATTGCTCCCCATTGTCATTTTAGCTTTGGCTGGTGGCACCACTGTTCTGTGATAGCTTCACAGCCTTCAGGGACGGTAATGGTCGATGCGTCCTTACCTGCCTCTTGTGCTGCTTTTACATCCATTTTGTATTGAGTACATTTTCCTACACTGACGTTGACGGCACCTGTTTCTATAGATGGGTTACCTCCTAGTGCTCCCCCTCCCTGAGCGAAAACAAAAGGCGTGATTATGGTTGCAAGTAGAACGAGAATGTTCGTTTTGGTGTGACTCATGGTGTTTCTCTTCTAGTGATTTTCAGATTAATCAGAGGTTGACTTGGTTTTAGGCTGGCACTGAGTGGCATCAGAAACTTGTCCGTTCAACTCGCCGCACACATCAGCAGTCCAGTGAAGCAATACGCCAGCAACGAGAGTGGATTGTGGGCCTTGTTTACCATTCCACTGCTTTTCTAAATAGTCCTTAGAGACGTTAGGTGCACCGCCGAGTGCAGCGGTGGCTATAGGTGAAGTAGTCATTGAGGCTGCGACTAGAGCTGCCAAAAGGAGTGGGTTTAGATTCATGGTCTTTCCTTATCAAGTAGAACTAGGGTTTATGAAATTTGAATTGCCGAAGGTTAGAAGGTGTAGACAAAGGTGCCAGCGTTTGACGTGACTTCGATTTCTTTCACGCTGTCTACGGTGCAGTTGTTACTGTATCCGGTATAGGTTTCACCGAATTTCAATGAAACGTTTCTAGAGAGCTCTGAGGCTGTGCCTGCGGGTAGACGGCAGTAGCCTCTGTTGATAACGATATTGCTTACTACTGTGCTGTCAGTGATAGCTTGAATATCAAAGACCAGTGTTCCCCAATGAGGGTTGGTGGATATAGATACTTCAACATCGGCGGTGACGGTTTGCGCAGCTTCTTGCTCGCTGCAAGCCGTAATACTGAATAGCAATAGGGCCATCATGATGGTTCGAATGAGGGTATTCATAGGTATCTCTCCGTAGTGGTGAGTTAAATTTGGGATGCACGGATTTCAGCGTGTTCACGCATGAACCGCTCTAGATTGAAATCAGTGGGATAGATAAAAGAAAACGTCGATACACTGGCCTCATCAATCAGAGGTAGGGCTAGGGTGCGTATCGTGGGTTGACCGGATAATCGAAAAAGCAGCAAGAGCGCGTCACATTGAACCGAGAGTCCCAGTGGTTCGATGAGCGCTTTCTCTTGCTGCAAAACTTGACTCGATATCTTGAGCATACGGTTGTTCAGTAATGCCGTGTGTACCGCATTCAATACTTGCCGCTGCTCATGACTCCACTCACGAATAGTGGGCAGTGCCACATGGACTTTGGCTAACCATGCTTGCTCTTTTAAATACTCTGAACCATTGTGGGGTAAGGGTTTGTCTCTCTCCGAGGAGTGACCTTGCCCATAGTTCAGTGCATCAGGAACCAGCGGCAGTAAGTACTTATTAGTCAACTGCCAATAGAGCATCTTCTGCTTGTTGAGCTTCAGTAATTGCTCTGAAGTTTTCCGATAAACATGAGGCATGCTCATCGAATCACACTCCACGTTAAACACCTCCACAATGACTTCATCGAGGTAGCGTTTAATGCTGCGCGTGGTGCGGTGGATATCGAGTTGGGCTAACTGTTGCTGCAACTCCCTAACGGTAATCCAACGATGTTGAGGAATAAGCATCAGCGTGTGCAGCAAAGCGGATAACCCTTCAATGCTGGTTTTATTGCTCATGACTACGCTCTCAATACATCATAGCTCCAAGACCGGAGGTGGACATTTAATGTCGGGAGAGTAGAGGTGAGTCAGACACATAATGTCCAACGGTGAAAACAGCATCAATCGGCTTCTCTAAAGTGTGAGCCGATTAACATTAACGAGGCTTATGCTTATCACTGAGCTCGGCAATCGCTGCCAATAATCCAATCAATAGTACGACCAGAAAACCTAACGTCGTCAGAGTTCCGATAGCGCCAAAGAAAGGAGAGAGGGTAAACAAGGTAATAAGAGCAGTGACAAGCTTAATGGTGTTAAGGAGAAGGGAAGTCATGAGCTATTGCGGTGTGACGGTTATCTCGTTGTAAGCATCCGTATCGACATAAGCAAGAAAGTTACACTCCCACAACTGATAGAGCTCTTTGGCATCACTGCTACCCTGCATTGGCAGCCAACCACGATAGGCCACAAAGAACTGTCCAACCCGAAAATCAAAATCTAAGTTGCGTTCTAGCTCTGGATAGTAATTCCCCATATAAGCAAAGTCAGTGATGTACTCAATGCTCCATTCTCCTATTGAGGTGTGGCAAATTGCAATCTCAATCGGATGGAAACCGCCTTCTTCCGCGCTGTATGTTTTATCGCGAAAGTTAAACACCAAATAACGGCTGGTGGCGAGAGTTTCATGGCCCAGTAAATGAGCGGTAAACAGCTTGCTAAGCAGTGTATGCAGTTTATTAGATACAGGTAGCGTGGATGCAGTAAAGGTTAAATGAGGCATAGTGATTCCTCCTTGTTTCAGGATTCAAATAAGAAATGAGAGATTAGGGTTTAGTGGAACGTACCGACCATCGTCAGTTGCACGTCATTGAAGACATTTTTGGACAGATGTCGAGCAAAGGCTTTCATCCAGACTGAAAGCAGCTCTTGGACTTCTGGGTGGGATAGATCAGTGCTCCCTACATCGGGTTGATAGCACCAGCGATTAGTAAGGTGAAAGTACAACTCAGGCTCCACAGTTGTGCTGTTGTCATCGGGATAAGAGAAGCTAGCAAAGAAGGCCACCAGCCAAGGGCTAGTGGCTGACTCGCGTTTAAACTGAACCTCTATCGGATGCAAACCTTGTCGATGTCGGTAGTAACTTATTTGGCGGCAGTTCAATACGAGTCGCTCAGCGCTCTCTGGGAGAGTGTAGCGATTAAGAAGTGCTTCTAATGACGCATGTAACGCATCATCAATTGAAAGCTCACCATAATGTTGTTCAATCATAACCACCCCCTTTCAGCAAATGAGGTGCATGTATCGCCTGTCACGATATGGTCAAGTACGCAAACATCCACCAGCGCGAGCGCGTCTTTGAGTCTTTCGGTTATGCGCCTATCGGCTTGAGACGGTGTTGAGTCACCGGATGGATGGTTATGCGCGAATATCACCGCAGCGGCATTCACTTCAAACACTGCTTTTACCACTTCACGTGGGTAGACGCTGGCCGCATCCACCGTTCCATGAAACAGCTCTTTAAACTCAATCAGTCGGTTTTGGTTATCCAGTAGAAGTAAAGCAAGCACTTCACGCTCATGGCTGCCTAGCTTACAGCGAACGTACTCTTTAGTGGCTTCAGGTTTGGTTAGGGCATCACCACGCACGTAGCGCGTAGCCAATATCTCTGCTGCATGCTCTAGGATTTCATTTTCCTGATAGCGTTGCTGCTTTTGGTAATCGGAAGTTTTTGGATTCATTTCAGGCTCCTGTCGGATTCAATGATGGGGTTTCACATTGATGACATATGTCTGAAGATCTTTGGATTGAGATGAATGTGAGAGTCTTTGATGGTAACTTACTTTAAATGCCTTTTTACATTGTTTGTATTGTACTGAAAGGCAATATAGTTCAGGGCTTTAAAATTGTCCCAATTCCTGAAAATAGTGATCAAGGTATATTTGGTTTTATTTAGGCTTAAAATATGAATACAAGAGAATTAACATCAGTTGAGTTAGAAAAAATAGAGGTTTTAAAAGGGCTAAGCATTGACTTTGAATTGCTCTATGTCACAGAAACAGGACTTCGAAAAAGCATCTTAGATGCAACTGCGCCAATCGTTCAGTTGTTAAAGAATAAACAGGTACATGATTTTGATGTTCAGTTATCTGGTACTGAGCATAAAGTTATGCTTACTTGTATTGTATTAAGCAATGGGGCTCGTGAAGAAACAAAGACTTCCCTATATAAGGCCACAGCCCGAGGGGATACTCGCTTTTGGCCGGGTAGGTTTAATCATTTTGCTTCTGACGGACAGATTTTTGCCATGTTTATTGAAAACAGCAATATCATATTGTTGAACTTATCAGATGAGTATCCACTTGATATGTCTGATGGTTCCGATTTTTCTGAAATCGTAAGCAGGATAAACATTGACTCCACTGAGCTTATTGGGACAGTAGGGGTAGGTGAAGATACTAAAGTTGAGAATGATGAAAGCAGTGAAAGTGAACTACCATCACGATTTGAAGTTTCTAGCTATGGTTGGGATAGTGATGTTGAAGGGCTTGTGAAGCGATTAAACCGTGGGGACATCAAACTGCCTGGCTTTCAACGAGGTTTCGTTTGGAGTTTAACTGAGCAGTCAAGGTTTATTGAGTCTCTAATTCTAGGGTTGCCTGTACCAAATATCTTTTTAGCTCAGGATCGTGACTCAAGAACGTTGAACATCATTGATGGGCAACAACGGTTAAAAACACTTCAAAGATATTTAGCCGGAAAGTTCTCGATCTCAAATAGTAAAAAAATTCATGAGGATTTGCGTGGATGTTACTTCAGTTCTGATGTTGCTAAATCTTCCAAGTCAAAAGTTTTAGATGATGCTGATATCAGAACACTAAGTGACTCTGTTCTTCACAGTATTGTCATTCGTCCTGACCCGTCAGCGGATAGCTCTACTTATGGCTATGAGTACAACAATGCTGTAATACAAATTTTTAGAAGGCTTAATACAAGCGGAAAACCGCTTCAACCTCAAGAAGTGAGGTCATGTATTTTTTACGGTTCTCTTGACAGCCTTTTACACGATTTGAATGAAACATCTAGTTGGAGAACGTTGTTTGGTCCCAAACATAGTCGTTACAAAGATGTAGAAACCATATTAAGGTTTGTGGCTCTTTATGAGGAGTATGATAATTATAAAGCTCCAATGCCTAGCTTTCTTGATAAGTATATGGAAAAAAACAGAAATATCCCTCAAGAAAAATTGCATGAGCTCAAGAATTTATTTGAACAAACAACAACCCTTCTAAGTAGTTTCGACTCGAAGTTATTTAAAACGGGAGGAACCTTTCTTCTCTCAAAATTTGATTCTGTCATGGTTGGGGTCGCAAAAGCTCTTAATCATGGTGTGACTCTGGATGAAGAAACTCTAGCTAAATGTTTAGAGCAGCTAGTGAATGATGAGGAATACAAAAAAGCAACAGACGAGTTTATCAATGATACAGAAAATGTGATTAGTAGGGTTGATATTGCAATGAAGATATTTATGGGAGAGTAGTATGTCGCGTCACTCTCGCCATAACAGCCATGATAAGTATAGAAGTAGGATTGATAGTTTACTCAAGTCATATGTTGCAGAAGATAGCAGCCCCGAAGCTCAGGCGCATAATGCGAAATATCTGGCCGTCTTGGTGTCTGGTTACTTGGAGCAAGCAATAAAAGAGTTGCTACTACAGTATGCGTCGAAAGGGGCTCGAAAACCGATATCTAGGTACGTAGAGGAAACTTGGCCAATTTCAAAAAATATGAATACTGAAAATATTAGAACGATTCTTGGTCAGTTTAACTCCAATTGGAGCGAGGACTTTCTTGAGTGGTTAAATGGGAAGGATGATAGAAAAAACGATATTAATTCGATAGTTAGTTGGAGGAACAGTATCGCACATGGGCAAGAGTTTAAAACAAATGGTGTTACTCTTGTTTCTGTCCGCAACGCCTTTTCTACTGTTAGTGAATTAGTATCGTTTATTGGCACTCTAACTGAGTCATAAAACAATAGGGGTATGGAGCACTTGCACTTTGGTGCAAGTGCTTATCTTTCCAATATTTGGGAAATAACGCTTCCCAGTTTAACTCCCAGCAATGGGGGGACGGCATTGCCCACTTGAGTGTATTGAGGGACTTCACTACGCCTCATAGTACCACCAGTAGTCACCTTTGAACGAAATTTAAAAGCATCAGGAAAGGATTGGATTCTAGCCATTTCTCTAACTGTTAGCGTTCTCAACTCGCTACTGTCATAATGGCAAGCATCGTCTGGTATAGATAAAGCAGCAGGAGCTGGTTGATGTTCGTCCAGTGCGCGCTGGCTTCGTTTTTTTGTCGGATGAGCTTTTAAGTAACTAGTAAAGCTTTCCTTTGAGTTAAAATTGACATACTTACCTTCCAAAGACACAAACTTGTGTTTTTTCAACTCTTCCCATACTGAATTACTTAAATGAGCTACTTCACCTTTTAGGATGCTAAAGACTTGCTTTCTCGCTTCTTGACTGCTCTTTTGAAGTACTTGATAAACTCGAAACCTTCTTTTTACCAGTTCACTGTTCTTTCTTGGTATGTGGTTATATGTCGCTCCAGCCTTACCTAAAACGCTCTCAAATTTTTCATTTAGCTGTTGGACATAAGGTGATTTCTTACCTTTTTTCGTAAGGCATAGGTCATGAATAGCCATTTTAACTGATACTTCTTTATCGCTAACAAGAGGTGCAAGAAAAGAATTTCGAAACAACTCTAAATCTTTACTGATGTTAACGTCGTAACAGCGATAGTCTTTTATATCGACAGTTTTGCCCGCTTGAGTATTCTCAAATAAATCTAAGCACGGACTTAATAGCTTTATTTCGTGTTCGTTAAAGGAGTGCGATATGTTTGATAGAATATCCTTTCTTATTGCAAGCATTATAAAGCGAGGTCTATTCTGAGGGACTCCAGCTAATCGAGCATTGACATGCAGACACAATGGTATATAGCCTTGCTCTGCGAACGCCTTAGCTACTTCGAACCAAGCATAGTATTTTATACCGTCCTCGTTAAAGGGCCGGAGTATACCCGATACATTTTCGAGGATTACTAGCTTAGGCTCCACCATACCAACAAATTTTGCGAATTCCCAAGGTAATAGGTTTTTATCACATTCTTTTTTTCTCAAGCCAGCCAAACTGAAACTCTGACAAGGTGGACCTCCAGAAACAAGATCTATACCGTCACTTCCGAACCCACTTTTTATCTCGGTTAGAAGTTGAGGCTTAGCCTCTAAAAGTTGGTTTAGATGTATGATGTTCCCTACTAAAAGGCTTCCATGCAGTTTTTGGTAGTCATTGGTGATATCTGTAACCCCTTTTTCTACGGTTGGATATTCGAAGGGGTTTTCTCTTAGTCGGTTAGTCAAGTCTACATACTGGCTACTGAGCCAATATACTTTTTTGCTTTTTTTGTCTTTTTCCGCAAGTGCACCTAAATCTTCGTTTAGCAAATTATATGCAAACGTTTCGGCTGCCATTGGGGATAACTCATTAGCGAACGTAAGCTCAAAGCCAGCTTTAGCTAGGCCTAAAGATAACCCACCACACCCTGAAAACAGCTCAATATGATTCAAATTAATACTCACTTAAATAATTAACAGACTAGGATACTAAAATATTTGTTGTTTAAGATCCAGGATATTTTGAAGACTATACGGAATTCGTGTTTAGCCTATCCGTACCCTGAGCCGTACCCAGTATGTTTTTTCTAGAATTGAAAGTCGTTAAAGTTCTTATTTTATGAGCTCTAGCAACACGCCCGCTTCCATATGGTGGGTGTAAGGGAACTGATCAAACAGAGCAAATCGCGTTACGTTATGTGTTTCGCACAGCACATCTAAGTTCTCTTTCAGTGTTTCTGGGTTACAAGAGATGTACATAATGCGCTCGTAACCTTGAACCATCTTACAAGTATCGATATCCATACCCGCACGTGGTGGATCAACGAAAATGGTATTGCAGTTGTAGCTCTTAAGATCGACACCAGCATCCTGTAGACGACGGAACTCACGTTTACCTTCGATAGCTTCGGTAAACTCTTCTGCCGAAAGACGTAGGATCTGTACGTTATCAATCTTGTTCGCCGCGATATTGTATTGCGCTGAAACGACAGAAGGCTTCGCTAGCTCTGTCGCAAGTACGCGGTCAAAGTTTTGTGCCAGTGCCAGTGAGAAGTTACCGTTACCACAGTACAGCTCTAACAGATCGCCCGTACTTTCTTGAGTACAATCAACCGCCCACTCAAGCATCTTTTCAGCAACCTTACCATTTGGTTGAGTAAAGCTGTTTTCCACTTGTTGGTAGATGTATGGCTTACCGTTTACATCGAGCTTCTCGATCACGTAGTCACGATCTAACACAATCTTCATCTTACGTGCGCGGCCAATGATATTGAGGTTAAAGCCTTCATCGTTTAGGCGCTGTTTAAGTGCCTTAGCATTTTCCGTCCACTCATCATCAAGCTGACGATGATAAAGCAGTGACACTAAGATCTCGCCACTTAGCGTTGAAAGGAAATCGACTTGGAACAATTTACGACGCAGTGAATCATTGTCTTTCATTGCATCAACCAGCAGTGGCATTAGGTCGTTGATAAGACGGCTTGCTGCTGGGAACTGGTCTACACGGTATTTTTCACGCGTCTCTTGGTTAAACATTATGTAGTAAAGGTCTTCACCTTCATGCCAAACGCGAAACTCTGCGCGCATACGGTAGTGCTGCTCAGGAGATTCAAATACTTCCAACTCAGGTACTTTGTAAGATGCGAACATTTCATTAAGACGATCGACTTTGTCAGCCAACTGTTCTTGGTAGGTTTGCGGGTTTACATCAAGAGTCGCCATGATTATTACCTTTGGTTTGGTACCTGTGGAAGGTGTATTTAGTTTAAGAGCGCAGATTTTATTCAATCTCAGCGCTATGTCCAGTATTGTCCGGTCATGTGTTAAAGATAGTGTGTAAAGAGGCAGTTGTGAGCACTATGAATTGTCTCTAAATGATATAAATCGACAATATTGGCTAGACAAACAACTAATAGCTTAATAACATCGTCGCCAAGCTGGTGCTGTCTAGAAGTATAGATGGCTGAAAGGGAATCTGGTGTAAATCCAGAACTGACGCGCAGCGGTAAAAGAGAACGAAAGCTCAATAGGACACTGCATATAGATTTATGTGGGAAGTCGAGTGATTAGGTGGTCAA
Organism: Vibrio hepatarius; assembly: GCF_043642085.1. GTDB lineage: Bacteria > Pseudomonadota > Gammaproteobacteria > Enterobacterales > Vibrionaceae > Vibrio > Vibrio hepatarius_C. Next base: position 67,931 of record NZ_JBHZSA010000015.1, read on the forward strand.
TCCAAGCTCTTAAGTCCGAAGACCTGCCAGCAGCTGAGCAAACACACTGGAAGCAAGACGCTCCATGCTCAGTAGGACTTACGCGAACTAGGATTATAAAAATGAACCGATCTATTTTAGCGATGACAGTGGCATCGCTACTTTCACACGCCTCTTATTCTTATGCCCAAGATGTCTCCGCGGATGAGACGATGGTAGTCACAGCGAACCGTTTTGAGCAAAGTATCAAAGATGTTATTTCTCCGATTACTATCGTTACCAAAGAAGAGCTAGAACTGTCGCAGGTAAAATCACTGCCAGAAGCGTTACGCTCATTACCGGGTGTACAAGTTAACAGCGTCGGTTTTGGTCAGTACTCCAGTGTCTATGTGCGCGGTAGTTCTTCTCGTCACCTACTTGTTCTAATTAACGGTGTTCGTATTGGTAGTTCAACAGCGGGTGAAGCGAACTTTAGCCAAATTCCGTTAACGGGTGTGGAGCGTATTGAGTTTATTCGTGGTGCACGAGCAGCTCTTTATGGATCTGATGCTATCTCTGGTGTTATTAACATCGTGACTAATTACCAAGGTGAGAACATTACCGAGGTAACAGGTGGGATGGGAAGTCATGGCTACTACGAAGCGGGCGTTAATGCAGCGGGTGACCTCAACGAAAGCACTTGGGGCAAAGTAAGTGTCTCTGTTAATGGTGATAGTGGCGCTGTATCTGCACGCACCTCGACAGATACGACACCTTTTGAAGATGATAAAGATGGCTATGATAAAGCGAGTGTTGTTGCTGAGATTGGCCATCAAGTGAATGATGCTCTTCAACTTAGCCTTCAAGGTTATTACCACAAAGGTAACTCTGAATACGACAAGACGAACTTTGATTTTGGTTCGTTTACCAACGTGATTCAGCCTAATGCAGAATCAGAAAGTACACTTTATAATTTTGCTGGTAAGGCTAAGTACCTAAATGGAAATTACTTTTCTGAACTTACTCTAGCAGTTAATGCTGATAAAGGCCTGGATAGTAACGATTTGCAAGACGACTCTCGCTTTGAAAGTGAGAGAAACGTTGCTACCTGGCTACATAGCTACCAGCTAACTAATGATTTCACGCTCGCTGGTGGCTTAGAGTGGAATGAAGAGAAGGTTTCTACAACAGAAGGAACCTACATCCAAGAATCTCGTGACAATAAAGCTGCCTTCTTAACTGCGAATTATGTTGTAGATCAATTTGCGACGGAAGCTAGCGTACGTACCGATGACAACGAAAGTTACGGCCGCAGTAATACATGGCAATTAGGCGCTGCATATAACCTATTCGATGAAATTAAAGCCACAGCTAACGTTGGTACTGGATTTAAAGCCCCAACATTTAACGACCTTTACTACCCGGACGCAGGCAACCCCAACCTGCAACCTGAAGAAAGCTTTGGCTATGAGCTTGGCTTCCATGGTTACCATGACTCTGTTGAATGGCAAGTGACGGGCTATAAATCTGAAATTGATCAGCTGATCGCATGGGCTCCTGTTGACCCGAACAATCCGGCAGGCGATTGGATCCCTTCAAATGTGAATAAAGCAGAAATGGATGGTATTGAATCGTCGATTACCTTCTATCTAGATAATGTATCAAACACGTTTGGCTACGATTATGTTGATGCGACTGATTCATCTACGGGTAAACAGCTAATCCGTCGCTCTAAGCATGTAGCGCGTTGGAACTTAGGATATCAGTTAAATGCGTGGCAGCTAGATGCGACTGCGGTTTACCGTGGAAAGAGTTATGAAGATGCTGATAATACGAATGAGTTAGAAGCTTTCACTTTAGTTGATTTTGCAGCGAGCTATACATTCAGCGACCAGTTGACTGTTCGAGGCCGAATCCACAATGCTTTCGATGAAGAGTACACAACACAAGAAACTTATAACACGATGGGGCGTTCATATTACCTGAATGCTACATACGCATTTTAAAGTATCAAACCGCCTTCGGGCGGTTTTTTCTTATCAATAAAACAACAGTATGAAAAAGAACGTCATTATTAGCTGGTCGAGCGGCAAGGATTCGACTCTCACTCTCGAAAGATTGATGGACAGCGAGCAATACCAAGTGGTTGGCCTTTATACCACCTATGTAGAAGACGAAGTGCCTTTCCAAGCGACGCCGATATCAGTCGTCGATATGCAAGCTGAGTTATTGGGGCTTCCTCTGATTAAAATCGCGCTGCCCGCAGTGTTTCCATCCAATGAGGTGTATCAATCAACCATCATCAATGCATTAAAAGCTAGCAACCTTAATATTGATGCTGTTGCGTTTGGCGATATGTTTTGTAATGGTATCGAGGCATACCGCCGCAGTTACATTGAGCCAGCAGGCTGGGAGTGTGTCTTTCCTCTATTAGGCGAAAGCAGTCGCGAGCTGGCCGAAGAGATTATTGAACGAGGTATTACAACGCTGGTGGTCACAACGGATGGAACGCAACTGGATTCAAGTTATTGCGGTCAGTGGTATACACAAGAGTTTATCGACGGCTTACCTTCAAAAGCTGATCCCTGCGGAGAAGATGGAGAGTTTCATACTTTAGTGACTCAAACGCGTAGCTATTTTGGCCGTCTAGAACTTGAGTTAATTGGCGTAGAGCATGGCGAACGTTTCAGCCATCAACGCTATCAAGCGAAGAGATTGCCAAATATCGAGCAGTGAGTATCATTGCAGGGTCGAAAGTAAATGAGTGACTCAAGTGTCCAAGCAACAAGCAAAAATCTTAATCTTTGATTCTGGGGTTGGCGGTCTATCAGTCTATCAAGAAATTCAAAGCAAGCTGCCTCAACTTGAGTACCTCTATATCTTTGACAATGAAGCCTACCCGTATGGGGAATTGGACCATGATACCTTGATCGACCGGGTTGATAGACTGGTTACTTCATTAGTCGCTAAGCATCAGATCGATCTCGTTGTCATCGCCTGCAATACGGCAAGCACCATTGTTCTTCCAACACTACGCGCAAAACTGACTATTCCTGTGGTTGGCGTTGTTCCGGCTATCAAGCCAGCATCGAACTTAGCCAACAAAGCAGTGGGTCTGATCGCGACTCCGGCGACTGTAACACGTCCGTATACCCATGACCTGATCCGAGACTTCTCACAAAGCAAACCTGTAGAGCTATTAGGTTCAACTCGCTTAGTCGATATCGCAGAAGAGAAGCTGAGAGGAAAGGCGGTTGATTTGGCCGAGTTAAAACAAATACTAGCAGCAATAGCAAACAAAGTAGATGTTGCGGTACTAGGCTGTACTCATTTCCCGTTAATCAAGCAAGAGATCCAGTCAGTACTGACTGAACGTGTTTTATTGGTAGACTCTGGGGAAGCGATAGCAAGAAGAGTTGAAGATTTACTTGAGACGACGGGCGAGAAAGAAATGCGTGGAAAGCGAGAGATTTTCTCAACAGCTCCCCCTTGGGAAGAGGGAGCGTTAAATAAGGCATTACACCAGCTCGGCTTTAGTCCTGTTCAACATTATCCGATTGCGATTTAGGGTCGTTGGCGATACGTACCTTTAAAGTGCGTTGCATGTAGTCTTTTTCATTTAAAGCATCGATAGCGGTTTGAGCATCAGTTGCTGCCATTACCACAAATCCAAAGCCTCTTCTTTTACCTGTGCGTTTATCTTTCATTAAGCGCACTGCAAAGACTTCACCATGCTTAGCAAACAACTCTTTTACATGTGACTCGTTTGCCTTGTATGGAAGATTGCCTACATACAATGTTTTAGTGGATGGATCGTTAGGTTGTTCCTGCTCAATAGTGGTGTTCGAAAGTTTAAGAATAAAAGCGGAAGCAAAAACACCCAGAACAAAGCTTAATGCAGGCGACACGGCAACCTGCGAAAAGATGATTCCACCTAATACAGCTAAGGCGACAATCATTAAGGTCGATTTGTTTGAACTCATATTAGAATACAACTTTTAGGTTTGAAGAAAAATTAGGTCTACTGTTAACAAAATAGACACAGGGATCTTACGTATATGGTTGTTGTTTTTCCAACGTATTGATGTGACATGACTCAAATGTTGAAATTTTATTCTATTTTTAATGATTTGATTTCTTTTTGAGCAAACGGAAATTAATTTCAAAAAAACACTTGTCATCCTCTCAGACCTCCCTATAATGCCGCCTCATCGACACGGAGTGAGACGAACATCACACGCCGAGTTGAAAAGAGAGAAAAGAAAGTTTGAAAAAATGCTTGACTCTCAGAATGGGAAGCGTAAGATACGCACCCCTAGCAACGTGGCGCTGAGCGCGACGGAAGTTAGAAAAAGCTCTTTAAAAATATAGACCTATCAATCTGTGTGGGCACTCGTTGATGATAATCCAATTAGAAATTTCTCTTAATAAAGAGCGGTTTCAAATTA
>NZ_JBHZSA010000016.1:0-71006 GCF_043642085.1 Vibrio hepatarius
TTCAGTTGGTTAGAATACCGGCCTGTCACGCCGGGGGTCGCGGGTTCGAGTCCCGTCCGCTCCGCCACTTATTTAGACAAAGCCCTAGTAGAAATACTAGGGCTTTTTCGTATCTATAAGATTAATTTGGTCTGCGACCAACGAGTCCCGCTTGAGCGCAAGCCCGGCCGCCCCGCCACTTATTTAGAAAGTCTCGTCTTACGACTAGGCTTTCGTCGTATAGAAGCCCGTTGCTAACGCAACGGGCTTTTGGCGTTTAAGGGCCAAGGAATAGTCTCAGTCCTCGGTAACACTTCTTGGAACTACGAGATTGCTTTTCCTCGACCTTCGACAGACACATTGTCATTCCATTGAACAACGAAGGAGTGAGTCGGGAATCTCTATAAGTTCTCGGCTTGCTTCAGGTCTCTCCTGCTGTTGATCCCACGACTGCTAACTTATTGAGACCAAGTTGGGCTGACCCTAAGCGCTACCCTTCCATAATTTCTCGTTTCTCAGCAACAAAAAAGGCCAGCTAATGCTGACCTTCTGATTATTCTTGCTATTGTCCTATTAAAGAATAATATCTCTAACTTCAGGATCTTTACGCTCTAAGTAGTGAATTGACTTAATACGACGAATGGTACGGCAGCGACCGCGAATTAATAGTGTTTCGGTAGTCGCAATATTACCTTGGCGGGTGATGCCTTCAAGCAGATCGCCTTTAGTAATCCCTGTTGCGGCGAAAACAACGTTATCACTGCGAGCCATATCTTCCATCGTTAGTACAACATTGGCTTTAACGCCCATCTCTTCACAGCGTTTCAACTCAGCAGCACCATAGATACGGTTTTCTTCGCTGTCGCCTTTCACTTCATGACGTGGAAGAAGTTGACCATGCATGTCACCATCTAGTGCGCGAATAACCGCTGCAGATACTACGCCCTCTGGAGCGCCACCGATGCAGTACATCGCATCGACTTCGCTGTCCGGCATACACGTAAGGATAGACGCTGCAACGTCGCCATCAGGCACCGCAAATACTCTTACGCCCATTGCTTGCATCTGTGCAATCACGTCATCGTGGCGAGGCTTAGCTAAGGTAATCACAACCAAGGTATCTAGTGTCTTGTTTAGCGCCTTAGCAATGTTCTCTAAGTTTTCTTTTAGTGGCTTATTTAGGTCAATGCATCCTTTTGCGCCAGGGCCTACAACCAATTTTTCCATGTACATATCTGGTGCTTTGAGGAAGCTTCCTTTCTCACCTGCAGCCAGTACAGCAAGGGCATTCGATTGACCCATAGCTGTCATGCGCGTTCCTTCAATTGGGTCTACTGCAATGTCGACTTCATCACCACCAATACCGACTTGTTCACCGATGTAGAGCATTGGCGCGTCATCGATCTCGCCTTCACCAATCACGATCTCTCCGCTGATCTCTGTTTTGTTGAGTAGGGTGCGCATAACTTCCACGGCTGCACCATCAGCTGCATTTTTGTCGCCTCGACCAAGCCATTTGTAACCAGCTAGTGCTGCGCCTTCGGTAACTCGAGAAAATGCCATTGCTAAATCGCGTTTCATGATGACTCCAAAATTCAAGGAAAGAGAAAAATAAAAACGGCCGAATTTTAGCATATCAAGAAGGAAACGTTTGCTTTTTTAATTGCGCCACCATTGAACTACATCAATCTAGTGAGTTAAATTGGTCATTGAGATTAACCCGCTCCCTAGATGTAAGGTGATTGTCAATTTGCGCTGTTTTTTTGACCGAATGGTGCAAAATATCAAATATAGGGAGTGTTTATCAGCTCTCGGCTGAGTAGAATGGAACAAAATAGGTTTTGGTACATTAGTGGCCAAAACCCTTATCCGAATAAATATAGGTAGGCTAAGATGTCTTTTGAAGTACTAGAACAACTAGAAACTAAAATCCAAACTGCAGTAGATACTATTGCCCTTCTACAGATGGAAGTTGAAGAGCTTAAAGAAGAAAAAGAAAAGCTAGCTACTGAAGCCAATGAACTACGCGCAAACCGTGAAGATCTTGAGCAGAAAGCACAGCAGATGCAACAAGAGCACTCTGCATGGCAAGAGCGCATCCGTAATCTACTAGGTAAAATGGATGAAGTAGAGTAAGTCATACTTTACTTGAACAGACTAAAAGGGCCGAACATTGTGTTCGGCCCTTTTGTTTTGAAAGGTTTTTTTTGAAGGCGTAGCTTAGCCTTGTGGGCGAACACCCAATGTATGACAAAGTGCGTAAGTCATCTCTGCACGGTTAAGGGTGTAGAAGTGGAAGTCTTTCACACCTTCACGGCTTAGAGTACGTACCATATCGATTGCTTGGCTAGCACCAACAAGCTGGCGTGTCGTTGGATCATCATCTAGCCCTTCAAACTGTTGTGCCATCCAGCCTGGTACCTTTACATTGTTCATCGCAGCGAAGCGTGAAGCCTGTTTAAAGTTCGATACAGGAAGGATGCCCGGTACGATTTCGACATCGATACCAGCAGCAACACTGCGGTCACGGAAGCGTAGATAGCTTTCAACATCAAAGAAGAACTGGGTGATTGCACGGTTAGCACCAGCGTCCACTTTACGTTTTAGGTTTAGTAGGTCAGCTTGAGCACTTTTCGCTTCAGGGTGTACTTCTGGGAAAGCTGCAACGGAAATATCAAAGTCATGACGCTCTTTCAGTAGCGTGACTAGATCAGATGCGTACATTTCAGGAGCGCCGCCACCCGCTGGAATATCACCACGCAGAGCAACAATGCTTTGGATTCCATTTGCCCAGTAATCATCAGCAATCTGGATCAGTTCTTCGCGCGAAGCATCAATACAGGTTAGGTGCGGTGCTGCTACTAGACCGGTTTGATCTTTAATTTCTTTGATGATGGAATGAGTTCTATCGCGCTCACCTGAGTTTGCGCCGTAAGTAACAGAAACAAATTTAGGTTTGAGAGTTTTTAAGCGGTGTACTGAATTCCATAGAGTCTCTTCCATTTTTTCACTGCTTGGCGGAAAAAACTCAAATGACACATTGATATTGTCAGACAGTTCAGCGATATTCTGATTTAAAGCGTCAATATGACTGGCGTGTGTGTATCCCATCTTACTCTCCCTGTGGCCATCAGTGCCAAAAACTCAAAAATCCCAATCGACGTTTAGACGTCTATATGTCTACAGAATGTATTGAATACGATTTAATGTCAACCGTACGGCTATGAATTTTTTTCAAGTTAATTATGAGTAGAGTTCAAGTTGAGTTGAAATCGATTAATGTAGAGAGAGGAAAGGTATTAGGCGCAGTGATGACTGCGCCTATGTTACTTAAAGTAAGCTAGAAAGAAGATTGAGATCTGATTGAATTGCGCCAGCGGTGACTTCTCTGCCTGCACCAGGACCACGAATAACTAGTGGGTTATCCTTGTACCATTTACTCTCAATCGCGAAGATGTTGTCACATGGTAACAGATTGGCTAAAGCGTGCTCTTTATTTAGCGCCTCCACGCCTACTGTAGCCGTTCCATTCTTTTCTAAGCGTGCAACATACCTTAGGACCTTATCATCGCGCTGGGCCTTTTCTAGGCGCTCTGCGAGTAGCTCACTGAGTAATTGGCTTTTATCTAAGAACTCATCTAATGAGACACCGGCAAGCTCTGCAGGAACTAGGCTTTCAACTTTGACTGATTCTGGCTCTAACGAAAGCCCAGATTCACGCGCTAGGATGACCAGCTTACGCATTACGTCAGAACCATCGAGATCACTGCGTGGATCTGGTTCAGTAAGGCCTTGTTGCCAAGCTAAGTCGACCAACTCTGCAAATGGAATCGTGCCGTCATATTGTTGGAATAACCATGAGAGTGTTCCTGAGAAGATGCCTGAAAGTGCGGTAATGTCATCACCACTTTCGCGCAGGTCACGCACGGTATGGTTGATTGGTAGGCCGGCACCAACCGTAGCATTGTATAACCAATGACGATTAATTTTCGCAAACGCATCTTGTACTTGATGATAATACTCACTTGAAGCTGAACCTGCGACTTTGTTCGCTGAGATTAAGTGCATGCCTTGCTCGGCAATCTCAAGATAGCGACCCGCTAGCGTTTGGCTTGCCGTCACATCAAGTACAACGACATCATCGTAACCTTGCAGAGCACCTAGTCTTTCTATCCAGTTGCTGCCCTCGTGACTGACTGACTCTTCATCAAAGTGTGCTGCCACTTTACTTGCATCAATACCGTCTGAGTCGAACCAATAGGTTTGGCTATCCACAACCGCCACTAGTTCGAAGTTCATGCCGTGGCGTTTTTCCAGTTCATTTTTCTGCTCAGTAAACAGGTCAATCCAACTTGAACCGATATTGCCTTTGCCACATAGCGCGATGGCAACACGCTTTTGCGCTTGGAACAGTTGGCTATGAATCGATTTAACCAGAGGGTTGGTATCCGTAGTACGTAGTACCGCGACTAAACTTAAGCGAGACAACGACTCAGAGATGAATTCAATTGGTGCATTTTTTAGCTGCTGGTAGAAACCGTAGCAATGATTGGCATTGGTTGTTACGCCAGCGCCAACGGCTGCCACCATTGAGTAGCCTTCTTTAAGCTTAATTTCGGCTTCAATCGCGGCATCTTGTAAATACTCTAGAGCACCGCCAGCGATCTCTGCGGTATAGGCTAAACGTAGACATTGCTGATCGGGCTGAGATTCATAGGTGAGAGGCTCAAGCTGCGCGCGCTTAAGGCAGCTTAGTACCTCATTTTCTACGCGTTGGAAGTCGTGACCAGAAGCAAAGTTAAGTTCGATTAAGAGCACTTCATCAAGTGATGAAATGATTTTGGCCCCGCGGCCTGATGCCAGCACACGTTCAATACGGGTTGAGCCCGACTCTGGTTGGTAGCTGCAACGTAGGTGCAGATCCATAGTGCTTTGCGCGACAGGCTGCAATGTACGGCTGTGTAAAACCGGAGCAGCTAAACGTGCCAATTCGCTGGCTTCATCTAAACGCAGTAAAGGTAGTAGACAAGCATCAGAGACTAAACGCGGGTCTGCACTGTAAACACCGGCAACATCGCTCCAAATTGTCACACGGCTTGCTTCCGCTAATGCGCCGATAACCGTTGCTGAATAATCGGAACCGTTACGGCCAAGCAGTACGGTATGGCCTTGGCTATCTTGAGCCATAAAGCCAGTAATGACGATACGGTGGTGGGAATGCTGTGCGAGGACTTCTTTAATCAAGGGGTAAGAAGTACCAAATTCAACTTCTGGCTGAGTGCCTGCTTCTGCGCGAAGGAATGCGCGAGCATCTTGGGCTACAGATGGTAATTCGTTTTGATTAAGCAAAGCAGACAGTAGGCGAGATGACCACATTTCACCGTGACCAAGAACCGCTGCTTTTTCAGCTTCTGTTAGCGGGGAGGTAAGCTCGCCAAGGGTGCTAAATTCATCACGCAGTGTTGCTAACAGTTGCTCGCGCTCTTCACCATTAAGTAGCGCTTCGACTAACTCAACTTGGAATTGACGCAGGCTTTGTAGCTCTTCATGGGCAAGACGGCCATCTTTACTCAGTGCTTCTAAAAAGGCGATTAGGCGGTTAGTTGTTTTCCCAGCTGCGGATACTACAACCAGGTCATCAGGCTTTGAGTATTCTTTGAGAATTCCCACCACTCGGCGGTAGCACTCTGGGTCTGCTAAGCTGCTACCACCAAATTTATGTAGCTGACGCTCGATAGACATTAGAATGCCTCCTTAGCTTTAGCAAACGCCTGCTGAAGGTCTTCAATTAAGTCATCAGCATCTTCTAAACCGACTGACAAGCGTAGCAGTTGCTGTGATACCCCAGCTTCGGCAAGTGCTTCTTCACCCATTGCGCGGTGGGTCATAGAGGCAGGGTGGCAAATTAGGCTCTCGACACCACCAAGTGACTCGGCGAGTGAGAACAGAGCTAGTTCACCAACAAAGTATTTCAACTGGTCAAAGCTACCAGCAAACTCAAAACTGAGCATTGAACCAAAACCTGACTGCTGCTTTTTAGCAATCTCGTGACCTGGATGATCCGGCAGGCTTGGGTGGTAGATGCTACCGACTAACTCTTGAGTTTGTAGGTAGTTTAAAATCTTACTTGAGCTTTCCTCGTGCACTTTCATACGCGCGCCTAACGTACGAATGCCGCGCAGAGTCATATAGCTATCAAATGGTGTGCCGGTTGCACCAATACAGTTACCCCACCAAGCTAACTCTTCAGCGTGTTGTTCAGTTTTAGTGATTACCACACCACCAATCACATCAGAGTGGCCGTTGATGTATTTAGTTGTTGAGTGAATAACAAAATCAGCGCCGAGCTCTAAAGGCTTTTGGAACACAGGTGTCAAAAAAGTATTGTCGACGGCAACCAAAGCGCCAACTTGTTTGGCTTGTTGACACACCTTCGCAATATCAACCACACGTACGAGTGGGTTTGAAGGTGTTTCTAACAGAATTAATTTTGGTTTTTTTGCGATAGCGGCGGCGAAGGCTTGCTGATCGGACTGATCAACAAACTCGACTTTAAAATCACCTTTATTAGCGCGGGTGTTGAATAGACGGTAGGTTCCGCCGTAACAATCATGCGGTGCCACGATAAGATCGTCTGGACCTAAGAAAGCAGATACCCAAAGGTTAAGTGCTGAGGTACCACAGTTAGTGACGACAGCGCCTTTACCAGACTCTAGCTCGAACAGAGCGGTTTCAAGTAAACCACGGTTTGGGTTTCCTGAGCGGGTATAGTCGTATTTTGGTACTTCGCCAAATGCCGGGAAGCCATAGTTGGTCGATAGGTAGATTGGTGGAACAACTGCGTGATGCTGAGTGTCAGACTCGATACCAGTACGTACCGCGATTGTGGCTGGTTTGCGGGTGCTCATAAGTGTTTCCTTTCGAACTTTAGTGACTTCTAGTAGGGAATACGCTATACCTGTTGGTTGTTAGATATATGTTATTCCAATCCCATATCTGTTCACTTTACTTGTCATTTTTGTGGCCGTCAACACTTCTAGACGTCTATATGTCTTTGCTTATGGCCATAAATCCCGCTAAAATTGCGCTTTCTAATTTCAAACATAAATATTTACAAAAGGTGCGCAATGGCAGATTGGAATGGCGAATACATAAGCCCATATGCTGAACATGGAAAGAAAAGCGAACAAGTAAAGAAGATTACCGTTTCTATTCCATTGAAAGTATTGAAGGTATTGACTGATGAGCGTACGCGCCGTCAGATTAATAACCTCCGCCACGCAACTAATAGCGAGCTATTGTGTGAAGCATTTCTTCATGCTTACACAGGCCAACCATTGCCGACGGATGAAGATTTACGTAAAGATCGCCCAGACGATATTCCTGCAGAAGTGAAAAAACTGATGACAGAGATGGGTATTGAATTCGAAGCGTTTGACGAAGAATAATAAAAACCACAAGCACCTTAGTTTTTCGCTGTGAGCCAATACTGAATAGATACAAAAAAACCGCTGTCCATTGGAGAGCGGTTTTTTATTATCCGTGATGAAAACGGATTAGCTTTCCATGTAGTTCTCTGGCATTTCGATACGCGCAACACCTGAGTCAACTGCAGCTTGAGCTACCGCTTTAGCTACGCGAGGTAGTAAGCGCGAATCCATTGGTTTTGGAATGATGTAACCAGGACCGAATGAAAGCGCATCAACGCCTGCCGCCGTCAGTACTTCAACTGGCACTTCTTCTTTAGCTAGTTGACGAATTGCATCAACCGCTGCCAGCTTCATTTCGTCGTTAATCTCACTTGCACGTACGTCAAGCGCGCCACGGAAGATGAATGGGAAACAAAGTACGTTGTTAACTTGGTTCGGGTAGTCAGAACGGCCTGTGCCCATGATTAGATCGTCACGAACTTCGTGAGCGAGCTCTGGCTTGATCTCTGGATCTGGGTTCGAACATGCGAATACAACAGGTTTGTCTGCCATTAGCTTAAGTGCTTCTGGTGACAGTAGGTTAGGACCCGATACACCCAAGAACAGATCTGCTCCTTCAATCACGTCTTCTAGTGTGCGCTTATCGGTGTTGTTGGCGAATAGCTGTTTGTATTCGTTCAGATCGTCACGACGAGTATGAATGACACCCTTACGGTCAAGCATGTAGATCTTTTCGCGCATTGCGCCACATTTGATCAATAGCTCCATACACGCAACAGCAGCAGCGCCAGCACCCAGACACACAATTGTCGCTTCTTCTAATTTTTTGCCTTGTAGCTCAATCGCATTAAGCATACCTGCAGCCGTTACAATCGCCGTACCGTGTTGGTCATCGTGGAACACAGGTACATCACAACGCTCGATAAGCTGTTTTTCAATTTCAAAACAATCAGGTGCTTTGATGTCTTCAAGGTTAATACCACCAAAGGTGTCGGCGATGTTTGCCACTGTATCAACAAACTCTTCGATAGTGCGGTGTTTTACTTCAATATCAATTGAGTCTAGACCTGCAAAACGTTTGAATAGAAGTGATTTACCTTCCATTACAGGCTTTGATGCTAGAGGACCTAAGTTACCTAGACCAAGAATGGCAGTGCCGTTTGAGATAACCGCAACCATATTTCCTTTCGAAGTGTACTTGTAAACGTTATCGGCGTTTTGCGCGATTTCACGTACAGGTTCTGCCACGCCTGGGCTGTATGCTAGTGCGAGATCCTTAGCTGTTTCAGCTGGAGTCGTTAGTGCGACAGCGATTTTTCCTGGAGTAGGGTAAGCATGGTAGTCCAGTGCTTGTTGGCGGAATTGTTCTTCTGGGGATAATTCTTGGCGATTGTCGTCTGACATGGGTGTAGGTACTCGTTATTAATTATAAATAATGGGGAAATCCATTTTAGAGTAACTAAGTCAAGCTGCATAGGTCAGAATGCGAGCTAAAGCAATAAAATGCGGTAAATGACTGGAGATAAGACCAGATGAATAGAGATATGGCTAGCGAATCTAAAATTTAGTAATAGATTACTCTGAAAAATAGCAATTTGGTCGGTAGCAGAAAACAAAAAAGGACGCCTGAGCGTCCTTTTTTCCAATCAAGTCGAAGAAATTACTTCTTGCTTGAAAGAGCACCGAAACGCTTGTTGAAGCGATCAACACGGCCGCCTGTATCTACGATACGTTGCTTACCAGTGTAGAATGGGTGACATTTGTCACATACGTCTAGGTGGATAGAATCTTTAGCTAGAGTTGAGTTGAACTCGAAAGAGTTACCGCAAGAACAAGTAGCTTTGATTGCTTTGTATTCTGGGTGGATACCAGTTTTCATGGGAGAACCTCTAAATAGGCCGTGTCGCTATCCGAATCTAAGCCGGACACCACACGTAGTTAATAAAAAATTATCTTGGATACCGCTGCCATAAAGCGAGCCATATCCTAAGGCGCGATATAGTAATGAATACGTGCGTTAGGATCAACCGATTTGGAAACAAACTTGCTACTTTTTTAGCCATTATTGTTTTTGACAGACTTTTGCGCCTCTCTTTCCACTGCAAGGCTTTTCCCTTAGACTAATTATCGATTCCTTCCAGCGAGCTTTTTTGCCAAACAATGCGACCTTTGATAGCCCGAGTAGCGTTACCTGTGCCACTCGATAAACAGTTTGATTACCAGATTCCAAGTCACCTATTTCCGGTAATAGGTGGGCGAGTGTCGGTACCTTTTGGTCGTCAGACGTTAGTGGGCGTGGTGACTGCGTTTGCCAATGAGTCTGAGTTCAGCCTTGATAAGCTTAAACCGATTAAGCAAGTTCTCGATAGCCAACCAGTCTGGCCTGAAAAGCTTTACTCATTATTGCTTTGGTGCAGCCAGTTTTATCAGTACCCATTGGGTGACACGCTACTCAATGCGATGCCAAGTGCACTGCGTAAAGGCAAGCCAGCTGACTTTGCTACGCTGGTGGAGTGGCAACTGACCCCGGCAGGGCGCGATCAGTTAATGCAAGGCTTTGGTCGAGCGATTAAGCAAGCTAAGGTGATGCACATGCTTGAAGCAGGCGCGCTGCCGCACCAAAGGTTTATTGATGAGGAAGTCTCCTCTTCGGTGCTCAAATCACTCAGTGAAAAAGATTGGATTGAGTCGCTTGAAACTAAGCCCGTTATTCGAGATTGGCGTCAGCACGTTGAAGCCAATGTTGACAAGCCTAAGCTCAACTCGGAACAAGCCATCGCTATTGCCACGGTAAATAGTGGTGAAGGGTTTGGCTGTTATCTGTTAGAAGGGGTGACAGGATCGGGTAAAACAGAGGTCTATCTAAACCTCATTAAACCTGTTTTGGAAAAAGGTCAGCAAGCTTTGGTTCTTGTGCCTGAAATAGGTCTAACCCCACAAACGATTAACCGTTTTAGAAAACGTTTTGATGTCCCCGTTGAGGTAATCCACTCGGGTCTTAACGATACCGAGCGTTTGAATGCTTGGCTTAGCGCGCGTGATAATGCCTGCGGCATCGTGATTGGTACCCGCTCTGCGCTGCTGACCCCTTTTGCTAATCTGGGCATCATTATCGTCGATGAAGAACATGACGCCTCATACAAGCAGCAAGACAGCTTACGTTATCATGCGCGCGATGTGGCGGTGATGCGGGCGAATAAAGAGCAGATCCCAATTGTATTAGGCTCTGCAACACCAGCGTTAGAAACGCTGCATAACGCCTTAGCGGGTAAGTATCATCATTTGGTGCTCTCATCTCGCGCTGGTAATGCGACACCGACCACTAATAAAGTCCTCGATGTGAAAGGTCTCTACCTTGAAAGTGGTCTGTCTGCCCCTTTAATTGCCGAAATGCGTAAGCACCTTAAAGCGGGCAACCAAGTGATGCTGTTTCTCAATCGACGTGGCTTCTCACCTGCTTTGATGTGTCATGAATGTGGTTGGATTGCAGAGTGTAAACGCTGTGATGCCTATTACACCTACCACCAATACAGCAATGAAATTCGTTGTCATCACTGTGGGTCTCAGCAGCCGATTATTCACCAGTGCCAAGGTTGTGGCTCGACGCATCTAGTCACGGTCGGCGTAGGGACGGAGCAACTGGAAACCCAGTTAGCAGAGCTGTTCCCTGAATATAAAACTATTCGTATCGACCGTGATAGCACTCGCCGTAAAGGCAGCTTAGAGAGTGCGCTTGGTGCGATCCGAAATGGGGAATATCAGATCCTGATTGGTACCCAGATGTTGGCCAAAGGTCACCACTTTCCTGATGTTACCCTAGTGGCACTTCTTGATGTTGATGGCTCACTCTACAGTAGTGATTTTCGCGCCTCGGAACGTTTAGCTCAGCTATTTATTCAGGTTGCAGGTCGAGCTGGGCGTGCGAGCAAACCGGGTGAGGTGGTATTACAAACTCACCATCCAGAACACAGCTTATTGCAGGCTTTATTGACCAAGAGTTATCGCCACTTTGCCGATACCGCCTTGCAAGAAAGAAAACTAGCGCAATTACCGCCGTACAGTTTCTTGACCCTATTTAGAGCGGAAGCGAACCAATCAGAAATGGTGGAAGAGTTTTTGCGTCAAGTTCGCCATACCTTGGAAGCTCATCCGTTGTTTGATGATTTTTGTCAGGTGTTAGGCCCAACACCAGCACCGCTCGCGAAAAGGGCTGGTAAGTATCGTTGGCAGTTATTACTCCAGACTCAGAGTCGTCCAACAATGCAAAAGTTACTTGCAAGCGCTAAGCCTGTGATTCAAATGCTCCCGCATGCAAAAAAAGTGCGTTGGACCCTCGATATTGAGCCGCAAGATCTCAGTTGATCAAGTCAGTTAGAGTTGGAAGGAGAGTGGCGCTAAACCGCACTCTTTTGGCTTTTGATAAATGTATATGCAGAATTTTTTCATTTATTTGTGATTAAGATCTCTCACTGGCTGCCTATTTTGTTAAATCTCCCGTAACTTTACTCCTTGAAATGAATACACTAGGTCATGTGCAAATAGTTTATTTTTCAACGATAGTTGGCGAGTAAAACGTTTGCGTTGTAATTAAATACAGAAGATAGGTGTTTTAGCCTACGTTACGTCAGGTCGTTCGCGGGACGATTTAGATGCAATTCATTAGGTTTAGGTGGCAACTAGGCTGCCAATTTAGGAAATGAAGAGGGTTAAGAAAATATGGCGACAATGAAGGATGTTGCCCAGCTTGCGGGAGTTTCAACAGCGACGGTTTCACGTGCGCTAATGAATCCAGAAAAGGTATCTTCAGCAACACGGAAAAGAGTCGAAGACGCTGTTTTAGAAGCTGGTTATTCACCAAACTCACTGGCGCGTAACTTACGCCGCAATGAGTCCAAAACAATTATCGCAATCATTCCAGATATCTGTGACCCATACTATACCGAGATTATTCGTGGTATCGAAGACGCTGCTATGGAACATGGCTACATTGTTCTACTGGGCGATAGTGGGCAACAAAAGAAACGAGAAAGTTCATTTGTGAACTTAGTGTTTACTAAGCAAGCGGATGGCATGTTACTGCTAGGTACTGATCTTCCTTTTGATGTCAGTAAACCTGAGCAGAAGAATCTCCCACCTATGGTGATGGCTTGTGAGTTTGCACCTGAGCTAGAACTGCCAACGGTGCACATCGATAACCTCACCTCAGCATTTGAAGCAGTCAATTACTTAACTCAGATGGGGCACAAGCGCGTAGCGCAGATCTCCGGTCCAGAATCAGCAACACTATGTCAGTTCCGCCACCAAGGCTATCAACAAGCGTTGCGTCGTGCGGGTATCACAATGACGACCAGCTACTGTACTTATGGCGACTTTACCTTTGAAGCTGGGGCGAAAGCGATTCGTCAACTACTGGCGTTGCCTGAGCCACCAACTGCGGTGTTCTGTCATAACGATGCAATGGCCATTGGTGCGATTCAAGAAGCGAAGAAGCTTGGTTTACGAGTTCCTCAAGATCTTTCTATTGTTGGCTTCGATGATATTCACTTTGCTCAATACTGTGATCCACCGTTAACGACGATCTCACAACCGCGTTATGAGATTGGCCGCCAAGCCATGTTGATGATGCTTGAGCTACTACGTGGTCATGATGTACGTGCGGGTTCGCGTTTACTTGAGACTAAGTTAGTAGTCAGAGAGAGTGCAGCTCCGCCTAGAGTTCTGTAATCTTAGATGTTTTCAAGCGGCGCATTTTGATGCGCCGCTTCCATATCTACGCTGTCATCCAGCGACAATCTGGATTAACATATCGGAAGTAGTAACCAACTTTATTGATGTTTAGTCGTGGCAAATAGAGATTACGTAAAAAGAGGCCGTGGTGGTAATAGCCGCAAGCCAGCAAAGAAGAAGAGTGCTCCTCGCCGTAAACCTTGGCGTAGTGGTTTGCTTGCTGTACTGCTTGTGAGTGTTTTTGGCTATGGTTTATATCTTCTCAGTACGGATCCCGAGCCACCGGCTCCGGTAGCACAACCGGTCAAACCTAAGCCGAAACCGAAGCCACAAGCGAAATTGCCGCCGCCTCCTGAAGAGAAGTGGGATTACGTTGATAGCTTGCCGAGCCGTGAAGTTGAAGTGAAGGCGAAAGAGCAAGTTGTGTCGGAGATTCCATACATCATGCAGTGCGGTGCGTACAAAAATGCTCAGCAAGCGGAAGCACGTAAACTGGATATTGCCTTCCAAGGTATTAATAGCCAAGTGCGCAAGAAAGAAGGCAGTAGTTGGTATCGCGTTGTACTAGGGCCTTACAAGTTTAAGCGTGATGCAGAGCGAGATAAGCATAAACTGCAGCGTGCCAAAATCGAGCCTTGTGCAATTTGGAAAGAAACGCAGTAATTAGAAAAAGCGAGCTATATGGCTCGCTTTTTTATTGGCTGCTTATCCGCTGTCATTCCATAGACTGACGAAGGAAGGAGTAGGGAATCTCTTAAGTTAACAGTCTTAGTTGAATAGATCCCCAACTCACTCGTACCTCGCTCTTGAGGGTGACTGGATAAAAAGCATTTCTCGTCAATTGCAGCTCCTTCTTCCCCCTTGAATTCCTCCATCTATAACCTCATATAGTTTTTAACACTGAGATTAAAATAACTATGAGGCCCTACTCGTGACTACCATTGTATCTGTACGTCGTAATAACAAAGTCGTCATCGCTGGTGATGGACAAGTATCTCTGGGTAACACAGTAATGAAGGGCAATGCGCGCAAAGTGCGTCGCCTCTACAATAACAAAGTTCTAGCGGGCTTTGCTGGTGGTACGGCTGATGCCTTCACTCTATTTGAGAAATTTGAAAGCAAGCTACAAATGCACCAAGGCCACCTGACCAAAGCTGCGGTGGAGCTGGCGAAAGATTGGCGCAGTGACCGTGCCCTGCGCAAACTAGAAGCGCTACTGGCTGTTGCGGATGAAACCACCTCTTTGATCATTACTGGTAATGGCGATGTGGTTCAGCCTGAAAATGATCTTATTGCGATCGGTTCAGGTGGTAACTTTGCCCAAGCGGCCGCAACCGCACTGCTTGAAAATACAGAATTAGATGCACGTGAAATTGCAGAGAAATCACTGACCATTGCGGGTGATATCTGTGTATTCACCAACCATCACCACACTATCGAAGAACTAGAAATTCCGGCTGCTCAAGCAGAGTAAGTAACGGCTTAAAAGCAAAGATAGTGCTAATCGAATTTAAGGAATTGAATTATGTCTGAAATGACTCCTCGCGAAATTGTTCATGAGCTTAACCGCCATATCATTGGCCAAGAAAATGCAAAGCGTTCTGTAGCGATCGCGCTACGTAACCGCTGGCGTCGTATGCAGCTTGAAGAGAGCCTGCGTGTCGAAGTAACACCAAAAAACATCCTAATGATTGGTCCAACGGGTGTGGGTAAAACAGAAATTGCTCGTCGTCTAGCTAAGCTGGCGAATGCACCTTTCATCAAGGTTGAAGCGACTAAGTTTACTGAGGTGGGTTACGTTGGTAAGGAAGTAGAAACCATCATCCGCGACCTAACGGATGTAGCGATTAAGATGACCCACCAGCAAGCGATGGAAAAAGTGAAATTCCGCGCTGAAGAGCAAGCAGAAGAGCGTATTCTTGATGCGCTACTGCCGCCAGCACGTGATGCTTGGGGTCAGAATGAACAGCAAGATGACAGTTCATCAAACACGCGTCAGGTTTTCCGCAAGAAGCTACGTGAAGGCAAGCTGGACGATAAAGAGATTGAAATCGATGTTGCTGCACCGCAGATGGGTGTGGAGATCATGGCTCCTCCTGGTATGGAAGAGATGACGAATCAGCTACAAGGTATGTTCCAAAACTTAGCGGGCGACACCAAGAAGAAGCGTAAGCTAAAAATCAAAGATGCGTTTAAAGCGTTAACCGAAGAAGAAGCCGCTAAGCTAGTTAACCAAGAAGAGTTGAAAGAGCAGGCGATTTTCAACGTTGAAAACAACGGTATCGTATTTATTGATGAGATCGACAAGATTTGTAAGCGCGGTGAAAGCTCAGGTCCTGACGTATCACGTGAAGGTGTTCAACGTGACTTACTGCCTCTGATTGAAGGTAGCACAGTGTCAACGAAACACGGTATGGTGAAAACTGACCACATCCTATTCGTGGCATCAGGTGCATTCCAAGTGGCGAAACCATCGGATCTTATCCCGGAACTGCAAGGTCGTCTGCCAATTCGTGTTGAGCTAGAAGCGCTATCAAGCAATGACTTTAAACGTATCTTGACTGAGCCTAAAGCGTCTTTGACTGAGCAGTACATTGCGCTAATGAAGACCGAAGAAGTCGATATCGAGTTTACTGAAGAAGGTATCACTCAGATCGCGGAAGCAGCATGGACGGTGAATGAAACCACAGAGAACATTGGTGCACGTCGTTTGCATACTGTTATGGAACGCCTAATGGATGAGATTTCATTCGAAGCGACGGATAAAGCCGGTTCTAAACTGACAATTGATGCTGAGTACGTGAGAGCGAAACTAGGCGATACGATTGAAGATGAAGATCTAAGCCGCTTTATTCT
Source organism: Vibrio hepatarius (assembly GCF_043642085.1). GTDB lineage: Bacteria > Pseudomonadota > Gammaproteobacteria > Enterobacterales > Vibrionaceae > Vibrio > Vibrio hepatarius_C. The sequence continues at coordinate 15,993 of NZ_JBHZSA010000016.1, forward strand.
TTAGAACTCAATGTATTTTGCAAGCCCGCTCAATTGAGCGGGCTTTTTTATTGTAGCGATATAAGGTATTGTTTTTTCTGTTATTATTTTGTTTTGCTAGGGTCCGGGTGAATAGTGTTTTGTTTTATATCGGAGCTATCTGTATATAAAAACATCGAGAATGTGGTGTGCAATTAGCTTTTTTCTCTGTATGATGGCGCGCTTTTATGATCATCCTCACATTATTTTGTAATGGGAGGGAAACACGCCTAACCCGAAATATCGGGCCAGCAAAAGCGAGACTCTAATGTCTAGAGCCAGTTTGGCGGCAGGTGACCCCTGCATTTCTGATGTCGATAACTCGACCACTTCACTTCATCTACCTAACAAAGTAAACATACGCTCTCAGCTAGAGCTGTCTAACCCAGTACTGTGGATCAGCGGAAGCTTCCTAACCATCTTTGTGCTGCTGGCACTGTTTGATACCCAGCTATTGACGAATCTCGTCAATCTTGGCTTTGGTTACGCAACACAACTTTTCGGTGGCTATTGGCAGCTGTTAATTCTTGCTAACTTCGTGATTGGCCTGTTCCTAACAGTAGGCCAGACCGGTTATGTGCGCTTAGGTGGCTTAGAGCAACCGGAAGTGGGCACATTCAAATGGCTCTCAATCTTGCTATGTACTTTGCTCGCTGGTGGTGGTGTATTTTGGGCTGCGGCAGAGCCTATCGCACACTTTGTCGCGCCGCCGCCATTTTATGGCCAAGCTGAAGCTCGCGATATGGCCATCAATGCACTTTCTCAATCGTTTATGCATTGGGGATTCTTGGCTTGGGCGATCTTAGGTTCATTGTCGTCAATAGTCTTAATGTATCTTCACTACGAGAAAGGCTTACCACTTAAACCGCGTACTTTGCTTTATCCGCTATTTGGTGAACGTGCACTGCATGGCTGGTTTGGTAATACGGTCGATGCGCTAAGTATTATCGCTGTGGCTGCCGGCACGATTGGGCCGATTGGTTTTCTCGGCTTGCAAATTAGCTATGCGGTTAATGCGCTATTTGGCATTCCGGATGGGTTGATGACCCAGACACTGGTTGTGCTACTGGCGATGGCAGCCTATACCTTATCGGCACTGAGTGGCCTGAGCAAAGGCATGCAACTTATTAGTCGCTATAACATCATTCTATCGCTGGTGTTGGTGGTGTTTATTTTGATCGCCGGCCCAACAAGCTTCATTGTCGATGGTTACATCCAAGGCATGGGCCAAATGATCGATAACTTTGTGCCGATGGCTTTATATCGTGGTGATACCAACTGGCTTAGCTGGTGGACGGTGTTCTTTTGGGGATGGTTTATTGGCTATGCACCGATGATGGCGATCTTCATCGCTCGAATTTCGCGCGGAAGAACCATTCGCCAATTGATCTTGGCCATCAGCATTGTGGCTCCGCTTATTACCTGTTTCTGGTTTAGCATTGTTGGTGGTAGTGGCTTAGCATTTGAACTGGCTAATCCAGGCAGTATCAAGGCAGGCTTTGAAGGTTTTAATCTGCCGGGCGTATTATTGGCGATCACTCAACAGTTGCCGTTCTCGATGCTATTGGCGGTGCTGTTTTTGATTTTGACCACCACCTTTATCGTCACTACTGGTGACTCGATGACTTACACCATTAGCATGGTGATGACAGGTGACAGCCAACCAAACGTGCTGATTCGTACCTTCTGGGGCATCGTGATGGGGGCAATTGCGATTGTGTTAATCTCAATGGGAGAGGGCGGAATTTCTGCTTTGCAATCTTTCATCGTCATCACCGCCGTTCCCGCATCATTCATTATTTTGCCTTCATTGTGGGCGGCGCCCAAGTTTGCTCATCAAATGGCCAAACAACAGCGTTTACTCAAATAAAAAAAATCCCTCGCCATGGCGAGGGATTTTTATATCAAGCGGTAGCTTAAATCATGAAAATGAAGATTACCGCCAATGCTGTAATCAAACCAGCAAACGCGTAACACGCGACTTTGCCGACTAGACCAGTGTGGAACTTAAGGTCGTGCATACCATGATGGACACGGTGCATTGCATGCCACATTGGTAGTGCTAGTGTACCAATGATAAATAGCGCACCAATGATGCTTGTGGCAAACTCAGACACACGTTCGTAGCTAAGCGCTTCAGCGTTAATCACGCCCAGTGGTGCTAGCACACCAAGTACTAAGATAGTGATTGGTGTGATCATCGCAAACCAAGTGCCGCCAGCGCCAAATAGGCCCCACCAGATTGGCTCATCAGAACGTTTTGGAGCTCTATCAACAGAGTAATTAGGTTTCATCGTTAACGCTCCTTACACCACGACTAAGACGATTAGTGAAATAAATGCCACTGCAGCCCATTGAGTTAGCACAATAATTTTCTTGTCTACTGGCTTACCTTTAAGGCGAATCGGCATAACTTGCGGCATCATGCTAAAGAAAGTTTGAGCATGAAGCAGGCTACCAGCGAGTGCGACGATGTTAATCGCGATGATCACTGGGTTAGCCATGAAGTTTAGCCAAGTTTGCCATGCTTCAGGACCTTTCACTAATGAGCCTAAACCGAAGGTTAGGAACAGTGTGAATAGGATCAGTGGCAGTACTGTTGCTTCACGCAGCATGTAGAAGCGGTAAAACGGATGATTTTTCCACCAAGTACGTTTTACTTCACGAACGTAAGGTTTACGGTTACTCATCTTACGCCTCCTCTGCTGTTTTCGTTGGTGTGCCGTCAGGCTTGAACATTGAGATAACGAAGTCCATTGAAGACTCAACTTTACCTTGGTTAACCGCTGCCGCAGGATCAACGTTCTTCGGACAAACGTCAGAACAGTAACCCACGAACGTACAACCCCAAGCGCCGTTTTCACCGTTGATCAGTGACATACGCTCAGCTTTACCGTTATCACGGCTATCTAAGTTGTAGCGGTGAGCAAGCGTTAGTGCTGCAGGACCGATAAACTCAGGGTTTAAACCAAACTGAGGACATGCCGCGTAGCAAAGACCACAGTTGATACAACCAGCAAATTGCTTGTACTTGGCCATTTGCTCAGGTGTTTGTAGGTTAGTGCCATCTTCAGGTTTGCGGTCGTTACCAATGATGTAAGGCTTGATCGCTTCTAGGCGCTCGATAAACGGCGTCATATCAACGATTAAGTCTTTCTCAATTGGGAAGTTTGCTAGTGGCTCAATTTTAACGCCATTTGGGTAATCACGTAGGAAGCTCTTACAAGCTAGCTTCGGCACGCCGTTAACCATGATGCCGCAAGAACCACAGATCGCCATACGACAAGACCAGCGGTAAGATAGGTCTTTATCTAGGTTATCTTTGATGTAGCCAAGTGCATCAAGTGTTGACATGGTTTCATCAAACGGCACTTCAAAGGTTTGAAAATGCGGTTCTGCATCTTGCTCTGGGTCATAGCGCAGAACTTCTACTTTTTGGATGCGATTCGCTGACATTATGCTTGCTCCTCTGCTTTCTTCTCTGCCGCTTTCGCCGCTTCTTCTGCTGCTGCCGCTTTTTCTGCCGCTTCACCGTATAGACGTGCTTTTGGTTGAGATTTAGTGATCTTCACGCCGCTGTAGTCGATACTTGGTGCTGAATCTTCTTTGAAGAAGGCCAGAGAGTGTTTCAGGAAGTTCACGTCATCACGTTCAGTGCAGTTGTCATCAAGACGTTGGTGCGCACCGCGTGACTCTTTACGCAAGATTGCTGAGTGAACCATAGCTTCAGCAACTTCAAGGCCGTAGCCGACTTCGATAGCGTATAGAAGGTCAGTGTTGAACACTTTGCCTTTGTCTTTGATGCTGATGTTTTTGTAGCGTGCTTTCAGCTCAGTGATCTTATCGATGGTTGCTTGCATCAGATCTTCTTGGCGGTAGATACCACAGCCTGCTTCCATGGTGTGACCCATTTCAGTGCGGATATCAGCCCAGTTTTCATCGCCTTCTTGGTTCATCAGTGCTGCGATGCGCTCTTCAACCGCTTTTACTTGAGCCGCGATAGACTCTTCGTTCCAGCCTTTGAATTCCGCTGCGCGTTTCACCGCTTGTTCACCAGCAACGCGGCCGAATACCACGAACTCAGCCAGTGAGTTAGAACCAAGACGGTTTGCACCGTGAAGACCAACAGAAGCACATTCACCGACAGCGAATAGACCTTTAATGCGCGTTTCACATTCGCCGTTAGTTTCAATACCACCCATGGTGTAGTGCACCGTTGGGCGAATAGGAATCGGCTCTTTTGCAGGGTCAACGTTCACGTAAGCTTTCGCTAGCTCACAGATAAATGGTAGACGCTCTTGCAGGTACTCTTCACCTAAGTGGCGAAGGTCAAGGTGTACGACATCACCAAGAGGGTGCTTGATGGTGTTGCCTTTCTGCTGTTCGTGCCAGAAAGCTTGCGAAACTTTGTCACGTGGGCCCAGTTCCATGTATTTGTTCTTCGGCTGGCCCACTGGAGTTTCAGGACCCATGCCGTAATCTTGTAGGTAACGGTAGCCGTTCTTGTTGACGATGATACCGCCTTCACCACGACAACCTTCGGTCATCAGGATACCTGTACCAGGAAGACCTGTTGGGTGGTATTGAACGAACTCCATATCGCGTAGAGGAACGCCGTGACGGTAAGCCATCGCCATGCCGTCGCCCGTTACGATACCGCCGTTAGTGTTACAGTGGTAAACACGACCTGCGCCACCGGTTGCAAGAACAACGGATTTTGCTTTGATGGTAACTAATTCACCTTCTGACATGTGAATCGCGATCAGGCCTTGGACCTCACCTTCATCAACAAGTAGATCCACCACAAAGTACTCATCAAAACGTTTGATGTTGTCGTACTTCATTGATGTCTGGAATAGGGTGTGAAGCATGTGGAAGCCGGTTTTATCGGCTGCGAACCAAGTGCGCTCAACTTTCATACCGCCAAAGCGGCGTACGTTGACTTCACCGTTCTCTTTACGACTCCATGGGCAACCCCATTGCTCCATTTGGATCATTTCGCGAGTCGCGTTTTCTACAAAGTATTCAACAACGTCCTGTTCACATAGCCAGTCGCCACCGCCAACAGTGTCGTTGAAGTGGTTGTCTAGGCTATCTTCATCCTTGATAACTGCTGCTGAGCCACCTTCCGCTGCGACTGTATGAGAACGCATAGGGTAAACTTTAGAAATCAGTGCTACTTCTAAGTCAGGGTTTGCTTCAGCTGCTGCAATAGCAGTACGAAGACCAGCGCCGCCTGCGCCGATGACTGCGATATCTGTGGTGATAATTTGCACAGTTATCCTCCAGTGTGAAATTGCGGAATCTTCCGCTTGTTATAATAAAATGGGGAAACACCCCAAAAGTGGTAGGGTTAGTGTAGAAGAGCTAATTTACAGAAAAATTGATTTATTTAGCTTTTTGCTTCGGTAGTGCATCAAAGGGCATAAAAAATATAGGTTATGTGACTGCAATCACGGCAAGAATAGTTTCAGGTCTTTGCTGGACTGAGTGCTTGTTAAGCCACTGTTACGTAACATTACTGGCATTGATAGCAGCGTTAATAAAGGATGTTTTTTGTACTGTGCTACGTAAATTACTTGCTTCAATTATGAACAATATCTTATGCCGCTGCTGGGCAGTATTAAGCTAGGCAAATATCAATAAACTTGCTATTTTCCTCGCCAGATATAGAGATGAGATCTTTTAAGATGAACAACCAGTGGCAACCAACCGCGTCGGTTAAGCAACTTCGCCAACGCGCCGATATTATGGCGAAAATCCGCCAGTTCTTTGCACAGCGTGATGTGTTGGAGGTCGACACTCCAGCGATGAGTCATGCCACAGTGACAGACATTCACCTGCATACCTTTCAAACGGAATTTGTTGGTCCTGGTTACGCGGATGGGCGCAAGCTCTACTTTATGACCAGCCCGGAATTCCATATGAAACGTCTGCTCGCTGCGGGGAGTGGCTGTATCTATCAAATCAATAAAGCCTTTCGTAATGAAGAGAGCGGCCGTTATCACAACCCAGAGTTCACTATGCTGGAATGGTATCGAGTGGGGTTTGATCATCATAAGCTAATGGATGAAATGGATTCGTTACTGCAGTTAGTGCTTGAATGTGGCTGTGCTGAGCGTATGAGCTATCAGCAGGTATTTATTGATGTTCTTGGAGTGTGTCCGCTGGAAGGTTCGATGGCCGAACTAAAAGCAGTCGCGGCGACACTGGGCTTAAGTGATATCGCAGAGCCGGAGCAAGACCGTGATACCTTGCTGCAGTTACTGTTCAGTATTGGCGTTGAGAATAAAATCGGTCAGCGCGTGCCTGCATTTGTTTACGACTTCCCGGCATCGCAAGCGGCGTTGGCGAAGATTAACCCGCAAGACTCTCGCGTTGCCGATCGTTTTGAAGTCTACTTCAAAGGTATTGAGCTGGCGAACGGCTTCCATGAACTGGATAACCCACAAGAACAATTGAATCGCTTTGAGTCAGACAACGCAAAACGCCTAGAGATGGGATTGCCTCCTCAACCGATCGATCATCACCTCATTGCGGCATTAGAATCAGGTTTACCAGAATGCGCAGGCGTAGCACTTGGTATCGAACGATTGATTATGCTGACGATCGGCTGTGATCATATCGATCAAGTAACCGCATTTCCGTTCCCACGAGCGTAGAGAAATGTGTAATAGATTCCTATTCTGCGTGTAATTGACTCGCTTAGGCATCTTATCCTCGCTATACTTCGAGACTGAATTTTTAGCCTAGAGCCGCAATCCCCTTCATATTTGAAGCGACAGCGTTGTTGACGGCGTCAATTCATCCTAATCACATAGAGCCCCTATGCTCATAGGACTGAACTGACTTGTCGCCTAGCTGTAGCTCCAACTATTTTGGGCATTCAACCTTTTATTGGAAGTTGCGGCTTTATTATCAAAGAGCACAGGACATGCAAGAGTACATCGCATTTTTTCAAGAGAACATGATTCTATCTGTGGTTTGGGTAGGTCTTGTTGTCGCCTTGATCATGAACATCGTTAAGTCATCAACAGCGGCTTACAAAGAGATCACCGCTGCACAAACAACTCATCTAATGAACCGTGAAAGCGGTGTTGTGGTTGATATCCGTAGTAAAGATGAGTTCCGTAAAGGCCATATTACGGATGCAGTTCACATTTTACCGTCAGACATTAAAGCGGGTAACTTTGGTAGCCTTGAAAACCACAAATCTGACCCAATCATTGTGGTATGTAAGACTGGTCAAACTGCGCAAGAGAGTGCAAACCTTCTTGCAAAAGCAGGTTTTGAAAACGTGAACCTGATGAAAAACGGTTTGATCGCTTGGAGTGAAGCAAACATGCCTTTAGTTAAAGGCAAGAAGTAATTCCAGCACCCAATATCGACACGCTGATTGAAAAATCAGCGTTTGTTTTAGAGAGATGTGAAGAGTTCCACGAATTTTATCGGAAACCTAGTCATAGCAACGTCTCTCGGTTAGTCTCCAGTAAGACTATTTAATGCAGGATTAAAGGATTTTTAAAATGGCTGAAGCAGCACCACAACAAGAAGCACAGAACTTCGCAATTCAACGTATTTTCCTAAAAGATGTATCTTTTGAAGCGCCTAACTCTCCTGACATGTTCCAAAAAGAGTGGAACCCAGATGTAAAACTGGACCTAGACACTCAAAGCCGCGAACTAGGTGAAGGTGTATACGAAGTGGTTCTACGTCTAACAGTGACGGTTAAGAACGCTGAAGAAAACGCATTCCTATGTGAAGTTCAGCAAGGTGGTATCTTCACTGCTGATAAGATGGAAGCTGGTCAACTCGCACACTGCCTAGGTGCATTCTGCCCGAACATCCTGTTCCCATACGCTCGCGAGACTATCTCAAGCCTAGTGGTTAAAGGTACGTTCCCTCAACTAAACCTAGCACCAGTTAACTTTGATGCTCTGTTTATGAACTACCTACAGCAGCAAGCTCAGCAAGAAGGTCAAGCTGAAGCATAATTAATTTTCCTCTGTTAAACAGAGGAGCTGTAAAAAATGCACAGAGTGTCTATTATCGACGCGATGTGCATTTTTTGTTTAGAGGCATCAATAGCCAAGCGAATACTGGGCGCTTAGTGTTAATTTTTAATTTTATGTAGAATTTAACGATAAGATTCTAGTTACCCGAATGACAATCAGGCGGAACAATGAAAGATAAGACCAATAATGCCTACGGTAAAGATATTGCAATGACAGTACTGGGTGCTGGTTCATACGGTACTTCACTGGCAATCTCTTTGGCACGCAATGGTGCAAACGTAGTAATTTGGGGGCATGATCCAGAGCATATGGCTCAACTAGAAGCGGATCGTGCCAACCATGAATTCTTACCAGGTATTGATTTTCCTGAGTCGCTAATCGTTGAATCCGATTTAGAAAAAGCGGTGCAATCAAGCCGCGATTTGTTGGTGGTTGTTCCTAGCCACGTGTTTGGCATCGTGCTGAATAACGTCAAACCTTTCCTACGTGAAGACACCCGTATTTGTTGGGCGACTAAGGGCCTTGAGCCTGAGACTGGCCGTCTACTCAAAGAAGTGGCCTTTGATGCGATTGGTGAAGGTTACTCATTAGCGGTTCTGTCTGGACCTACATTTGCTAAAGAGCTTGCGATGGGGATGCCAACGGCGATTTCTGTTGCGTCACCGGATGCTGAATTTGTTGCCGATCTGCAAGAGAAGATCCACTGTAGCAAAACATTCCGTGTTTACGCTAACAGTGATTTTATCGGTATGCAGCTTGGCGGCGCAGTGAAGAACGTGATTGCGATTGGCGCAGGCATGTCTGATGGTATTGGTTTTGGTGCTAACGCGCGTACGGCACTTATCACCCGTGGTCTCGCTGAGATGACACGTCTCGGTGCGGCATTAGGTGCGCAACCAGAAACCTTTATGGGTATGGCTGGTTTAGGCGATCTTGTGCTTACGTGTACCGATAACCAGTCGCGTAACCGCCGTTTTGGTCTTGCTCTAGGTAAGGGTAAAGATGTCGATACTGCCCAACAAGAAATTGGTCAGGTTGTGGAAGGTTACCGTAACACCAAAGAGGTTTACTTATTGGCTGAACGCATGGGTGTTGAGATGCCAATTGTTGACCAAATTTATCAAGTATTGTATCAAGGGAAGGATGCACACTTAGCAGCAAAAGATTTGTTAGCACGTGATAAGAAAGCAGAAGCTTAATTCGAGCGCTAACACCGTACTAGAGACTAGGGATTCAGTACTAGGTATTTAAATGAAACATTGTGAGAAACAGAAAGTTTGGCAAACCATTGTCAAGGAAGCGCGTGAGCTTTCAGAGCAAGAGCCAATGTTAGCAAGCTTTTATCATGCGACGATTATTAAGCATGATAGCCTGAGTGCAGCGCTGAGCTATATTCTAGCCAATAAGCTAAACACTGCATCTATGCCGGCAATGGCAGTCAGGGAAGTCGTTGAAGAAGCGTTGAACGCCGATCCTGGCATCAGTGCAGCGGCAGCATGCGATATCTGTGCGACAGTGAATCGTGACCCGGCAGTTGCGATGTATTCAATGCCATTACTGTATTTAAAAGGCTACCACGCACTGCAAGGCTACCGAGTGGCGAACTGGCTGTGGAAACAAGGTCGAATCGCACTGGCGACTTATTTGCAGAACCAAATTTCAGTCGCTTGTCAGGTCGATATTCACCCTGCGGCAAAAATTGGTCGCGGGATCATGCTCGATCATGCGACGGGTATTGTGATTGGTGAAACGGCCATTGTAGAAAATGACGTTTCGATTCTGCAAGATGTAACCCTAGGTGGTACCGGTAAAGAATGCGGTGATCGTCACCCGAAAATCCGTGAAGGCGTGATGATCGGTGCAGGTGCCAAGATTCTCGGTAATATCGAAGTGGGTGAAGGCGCTAAGATCGGATCATGTTCTGTGGTTCTTCAGCCTGTTCCTGCCCATACCACAGTTGCCGGGGTTCCGGCTAAGATTGTTGGCCGACCGAAGACAGACAAACCCTCATTGGATATGGACCAGCAGTTTAACGGTCGCTCGCAAAGCTTTATTGGTGGTGACGGGATTTAATCCCTATACTTTTAAAAACAAAAAGGTTGGCTTTCGCCAACCTTTTTTCGTTTTGGTGGTAAGTTATGCTAGCTCTTCTAGCTCAACTAATACCTCTTCTGCCCACGTAATCCAAGCTTGACGGATCAGTAGGTTTCTACGCAGCGTCAGACGCTCAAGACGCTGTTGCTTATCTAATGTCGTCGTTGCTGGGTAGTATGCGTTTTCAATTTCTTGGTAGTGCGCAACTAGCTTACGTGACTCTTCAACTAGCTCAGAAAGCTGAACTCGGTATGGTGCTGAAGGCTGCACGGCGCAAGCCATTAATTTTGCAGAGAACTCGTCGCGAACGGTTGGGTGTGCGGTTGGTTGATCAAACCATTCACCAAGGGCGACTCGGCCTGAATCAGTAATTGAGTAAACCTTACGGTCTGGTTTGCCTTCTTGAGGTTCGAGTACGCAAGTCACTAAGTTATTTTGAGCCATTTTGTTTAGCTCGCGATAAACTTGCTGGTGGCTCGCTTTCCAGAAATAGCCAATAGTGGCAGAAAATTCTTTAGTGATGTCGTATCCGGTTGCGTCGCGTGTGCTTAGAACGGTTAAGATAACGTGTGGTAATGACATGTCTTCAATCCAAAAGGTAAATAAACTACTAAATACAACTGCTTAATTACTCTCGTGCTTCTTGAGGCACTCTTTATCGTATAAGAAAGCAGCACCAACCAATGTTGGTCATGTCACCTTGAAAAGCCGGTTTATCACCTAGGATCGATAAGTGAATTATCGAGGTCTACAGCATGTAAATTTTATATGTATCGCTGTAGAGGTTGAGTAGTATATCTAAATAATAAGCATAAAGTGGAATAGAAGGACAAAATAGCCCGAAAAACTGACAAAAATCTCAATAATGATAATTGATTGGTGTTTTATTCTATATAAATTGTCGTTTTGTCGCTTTGGATGGGGCTTGCATCTGGTGTTTTGTTTGATTGCCATATAAAAAAGGTTGATGCTTGCGCATCAACCTTTTCTTTTCTCAATGCTAGCGGTATTAACCTGTATTACGCATACCAGCGGCAATACCTGCGATAGTCACCATTAATGCTTCTTCAAGCTCTGGTGCTGACTCTTCATTCTGACGAGTTCGGTATAGCAATTCTGCTTGCAGCATGTTCAACGGCTCGACGTAGATGTTACGTAGGCGAATTGACTCTAGGCCCCAAGGGTCGCTTTGCATCAAGTTCTCATTGTTTTCTACGTTCAGTACCGCTTTGATATCTTTCTGTAGTTGCTCACGTAAGCGATCACCAAGTGGTAGCAATTTGCTGTCCACTAGACGCTCATCGTAGTAGCGAGAAATTTCCATATTACACTTGGTGTAAACCATTTCCAGCATACCTAGGCGAGTCGAGAAGAATGGCCATTCACGGCACATCTCTTCGAGTAGCGCTTGGTGACCTTTGTCGACTGAGTACTGAATTGCTTCACCTGCGCCAAGCCAGGCAGGTAGAACTAAACGGTTTTGGCTCCAAGAAAAGATCCATGGAATCGCACGTAGGCTTTCTACACCGCCGTTCGGGTTACGTTTCGCTGGGCGTGAGCCTAGCGGCAGTTTACCCAACTCAAGTTCAGGTGTTGCTTGACGGAAGTAAGGGACAAAGTCAGGCTCACCACGAACTACACTGCGGTAAGCTTCACAGCTTACTTCAGACAATACGTCCATCAGGTCACGCCACTCTTGCTTAGGCTCTGGTGGTGGCAGCAGGTTCGCTTCTAGAATCGCACTCGCGTACAGATTAAAGCTGTTTACTGCGACATCTGGTAGACCTAGCTTAAAGCGGATCATCTCACCTTGCTCTGTCACACGTAGGCCACCTTTTAGGCTCTTCGGTGGCTGAGAAAGCAGCGCCGCATGCGCAGGCGCACCACCACGACCGATAGTACCGCCGCGGCCGTGGAATAGCGTTAGCTCAACGCCTTCTTCTTCGGCAACTTTAACCAGTGAATCCATCGCATGGTATTGCGCCCAACCTGCAGACATTACACCTGCATCTTTAGCTGAATCGGAGTAACCGATCATGACCATTTGGTGGTTCTGGATAAAGCCGCGGTATAAGTCGATACCCATCAGCTGTTTGATGACCGCTTCAGCGTTGTTCAAATCGTCTAACGTTTCGAACAGAGGGCAAACGTCCATGCGGTAAGGACAACCTGATTCTTGTAGCAGCAGGTGAACAGCTAATACGTCGGAGGCAGTACGCGCCATGGAAATAACGTAAGCACCAAATGCTTCACGAGGCTGCGCTGCAACAATCTTACAGGTATCGAGCACTTCTTTAACTGACTCTGATGGTTCCCAGTCACGTGGAAGAAGAGGGCGCTTCGAAGCCAGTTCATTGGTTAGGAAGGCAACTTTATCTTGCTCGCTCCACTGATCGTAATCACCAATACCTAGGTAACGAGTTAGCTCAGACAGCACATCTGAATGGCGCGTACTCTCTTGGCGAATGTCTAGACGAACGAGGTGTACACCAAACGCTTTAATACGGCGAAGTGTATCTAGTAGCGAACCATCTGCGATGATGCCCATGCCACACTCATGCAGTGATTGGTAACACGCGTACAGTGGGTCCCATAGCTGCTCAATGCGTTGCAGTGGCGCTTTCACTGCCAGTTTTTGGCCGTGAATCTTAGCGTCTAGGATTTCTTTGGTTTCGTTCAGTAGTGCGCGAAGCTGTTTAAGTACGGCACGGTATGGTTCGTGCTCATCTTCACCCGCAAGTGCACGAACGGCATCATTACACTGGGTCATCGACAATTCGCTAACCAACTCGTTAATGTCGCCTAGATAAAGGTCAGCCGCTTTCCAGCGAGATAGAAGTAGTACTTCACGGGTAATGGTATGAGTAACAAATGGGTTGCCGTCACGGTCGCCGCCCATCCAAGAAGAAAAGTGTACTGGGCGTGCATCGATAGGAAGGCCTTCACCAAGGTGACCTTCTAGACGCTGATCTAGCTCGCGCAAAAAGTCTGGTACAGCTTCCCATAGCGAGTTTTCAACCACTGCAAAGCCCCATTTCGCTTCATCAAGCGGCGTTGGGCGCTGTTGGCGAATAGTGTCTGAGTGCCAGCTTTGGGCGATAAGTTGCTCTAGGCGGCGCTCTGTTTTCGCGCGCTCTTTCACTGATAACTCGCCAAGCTCTAGCTTAGATAGACACTCATTGATTTTGACCAACTTGTTGATCATGGTGCGACGAGTGATTTCCGTTGGGTGAGCGGTCAGTACTAGCTCAATGTTGAGATCACGAACGGCTTGCGCGGTATCTAACTTGCTGATGTCATTTTGTGCCAGCTTAGAGAAAAGCGAGTTGATTGCATCAGGTTCGCAAACGTGAGCGTCACAATGGCGAGAGATCGTATGGTACTGCTCTGCCATGTTGGTAAGGTTTAGAAATTGGTTGAATGCATGAGCAACTGGGGTGAGTTGTTCATTTGGCAGGCTTTTAATCTCTTCGATTAAGCTGTCGCGATCTTTTTGATTGCCTGCGAGGGCGGACTTAGAAAGTTTACGAATGGTTTCTACTTTCTCTAGAAGTACGTCACCATGTGCGTCCTTTATGGTGTTGCCGAGCAAGTGTCCTAGCATGCTCACATTGCTTCTGAGAGCAGAGTATTTCTCGTTCATTGTCATCCTGCCTTGTAAAAAAATTACATCCAATGTTCCTTGTTAGGTAAACAATCTAGCGAAAAATGTCGCCTGGAGTCAATTACTGTAGGTTAAGTTTGCAAATATTGTGCAAGTGAATGTAACGCTATACGAGCTATGTGATTGACTAATTATGTTGAAATTTTATTACAGAATTGGGCTGAGAATTCGCACTTCGTTCCGCACAATGCTCCGATGAGAAGTGAATTGGAGCTTTGCTCTATTAGAGGGACATATCTAGATTGTGTCATTCCTTAGAGAGAAGAATGAGCGAGTAAGGAATCTCTTTGGGTTTTCGGTTTGCTTTGGGAGATCCCCAACTCACTCGTCCCTCGTTCTTGAGGATGACGGCTTTGTCTATTGAAATAAAAAAGGTTGACGCAATGCGTCAACCTTCTAAAAAGTCCCAGCTGTTCAGCCCTTGCTAAAAACAATACTTGTGCATCGCTTTTGACAGAACATCGATGGTTGGGTCAATAAAGTCAAAAGCTAAGAACTCATCGGGCTGGTGGGCTTGGTCAATCGAGCCTGGGCCGAGTACCAGTGTTGGGCAAAGCTGTTGCAAGAACGGCGCTTCAGTACAGTAGTTGACTGTTTCAGAATCGACGCCACAAATCTCTTCTACGCCACCAATAAATGGATGGTCATGTTGACACTCATAACCCGGAATCGGTTCGTGCAGTGGGGTAATAGCAATACGTCCCGGCCATTTTGCTTCTACTTCTTTCAGCGCACCACGCAGCATGTTATCGAGGCCATCTAGGCTGATCCCCGGTAGTGGTCGCACATCATAGTGCAGCTCACAACAGCCACAAATGCGGTTGGCACTGTCACCACCATGAATATGGCCAAGGTTAAGAGTAGGGCTTGGGATAGCAAACCCAGGGTGGTGATACTCTTTGATCAGTTTGTCGCGTAGCTGCATCAGAGCAAACAGCACTTCATGCATAATCTCAATCGCGTTAACCCCTAACGCCGGGTCAGAAGAGTGACCTGATTTCCCCGTTACACGCACGGCATTGGCGACATGACCTTTGTGGCCGCGAATGGGTACTAGGCTGGTTGGCTCACCAATAATGCAGTAGTCAGGCTTAAATGGGGCACTTTCGGTGAAATGACGAGCGCCGAGCATAGTGGTCTCTTCGTCACAGGTCGCAAGTATATAAAGCGGCTTGGTCTGTTTACTCCAGTCTACTTTTTTAACTGCTTCAATAATAAAGGCAAAGAAACCTTTCATATCCGCTGTACCCAGACCGTAGAAGCGGTTGTTGGCTTCAGTGAGTGCATGAGGCTCATAGTTCCAACGCCCTTCATCAAACGGCACCGTATCGCTGTGTCCTGCAAGCAGCAAACCGCCTTCACCAGAACCTTTTTTGGCGATGAGGTTGAATTTACCCGGCTCTACTTCCGTCAGATTTACTTCAAAACCGATGTCTTTGAGCCAAGTGGCGAGTTTTTCAATCACTTGCGCATTGCCTTCATCCCAACTTGGATCTGTCGAGCTGATCGATGAGGTGGAGATTAGGCCGCTGTAGACCTCTAGAAAACTTGGTAATTGCATATTTAGTTTACTTTCCCTGTTGACAGATTTGGGTTAAGAAGGTAAAACACATATTAAATCACTTTTATTGAATAAAAAACCAATAAAGAGCGAATAATTTAAATTTATAGTCACAACTAGAGTGGCAATTTTAAGTCAAAAATGGATGTAAGAGATGCTTAAAACCACAATCATAGGCGCAAGCGGTTACACAGGAGCAGAACTCGCTCTGATGGTGCACAAACACCCTGAACTTACGCTATCAGGTTTGTATGTTTCCGCCAATAGTCTAGATGCTGGTAAGAGCATCGCTGAGCTGCACGGTAAGCTCGCGGGCATTATTAGTCATTCGGTCGAGCCGTTAAAAGATCCGGCTGAAGTCGCCAAACAGAGTGATGTGGTGTTTTTAGCCACTGCTCATGAAGTGAGCCATGACTTAGCGCCAATCTTTCTAGAGCAAGGTTGCCAAGTGTTTGACTTGTCTGGTGCCTTCCGCGTTAAGAAAGATGGTTTTTATGATGAGTTTTACGGTTTTGCGCATCAACATGAAGCTTGGCTTGATAATTCGGTATACGGGCTTGCTGAGTGGAATGCGGAAGGGATTAAGCAGAGCCAACTGATTGCGGTTCCGGGCTGTTACCCAACCGCTTCGCAGCTAGCAATCAAGCCGTTACTTGATGAAGCTTTGCTCGATACCAACCAGTGGCCAGTGATTAATGCTACGAGCGGTGTGTCAGGAGCTGGCAGAAAAGCCTCAATGACCAACAGCTTTTGCGAAGTGAGCTTACAAGCTTACGGTGTGTTTAATCACCGTCATCAGCCAGAGATTGCTTCTCACCTTGGTACCGATGTGATTTTTACTCCCCATCTTGGCAACTTTAAGCGGGGCATTTTGGCCACTATCACGATGAAACTCAAAGCAGGCGTAACAGAAGCTCAGATTGCAGTAGCATTTACGTCAGCTTACCAAAATAAACCGGCAGTGAGACTGACAGAGTCAACATTGCCAACACTACAGAATGTAGAGAATACGCCTTTCTGCGATATTGGCTGGAAGGTTCAAGGTGAGCATATCATTGTTGTTTCAGCGATTGATAACTTACTCAAAGGTGCATCAAGTCAAGCGATGCAATGTGTAAACATCCACTACGGATTTCCAGAGCTGACTGCTCTTGTTTAATTGGGCAGGGAAGGAATAAGTGATGACAGATAACAAACAAACTCCATTAGTGATCAAATTAGGCGGTGCTGCACTGTCGTGTACTGAGACGTTAAGCCAGGTATTTGGTGCGATTGCCAACTACCAACAACAAGCTCAGCGACGAATTGTGATCGTCCATGGAGGAGGTTATCTAGTGGACGATCTTATGGCGAAGCTACAACTGGAAACCGTTAAGAAAAATGGTTTACGAGTGACCCCTTACGAGCAGATTCCTGTGATTGCAGGTGCATTGGCTGGTACTGCAAATAAGATGCTGCAAGGTCAAGCGATTAAAGATGGCCTTAACGCCGTTGGTCTAAGCCTTGCCGATGGTGGCCTATGTCATATCGAAGAGCTTGATCCAGAGCTAGGTGCGGTGGGTAAAGCGACCCCGGGTGATTCATCGGTACTTCAAGCGGTACTTCAGGCGGGCGCACTGCCAATCATTAGTTCGATTGGTTTGACTGAGCAAGGCCAGATGATGAACGTCAACGCTGACCAAGCTGCAGTTGCAGTAGCGGGCAGTTTGGATGCGGAGTTAGTGCTGCTTTCTGATGTGAGTGGTGTATTAGATGGCAAAGGTCATTTGATTAAAAGCCTCGATGAGAAACAAGCACAAAACTTGATTGATGGCCACGTTATCACTGACGGCATGATCGTTAAGGTACTAGCGGCACTTGAAGCGGCCAATGACCTTGGTCGACCAATTGAAGTCGCAACATGGCGTTACCCAGATAAGCTTGCAGACCTGTTTGCTGGTCAAAGCATTGGTACCCAGTTTCTACCTCAGTAAAGATGGAATAAACAATTTCGTTTCAATGCACCAGCGTTGAACTAAATAAGAATTAACAGGAAGTAACCCGTAGCACTGACCGCCAAGCGCAGCGCCGGGAATTTGGAGAAGTAAAATGAGCAAAGTTCAAGTAAATAAAGTAGTTGTCGCATACTCTGGCGGTCTGGATACATCAGTGATCATTCCATGGCTGAAAGAAAACTATGACTGTGAAGTGGTTGCGTTTGTCGCCGATGTTGGCCAAGGCGAAGAAGAGCTAGCAGGCATCGAGGAAAAAGCGAAAGCGTCAGGTGCATCTGAGTGCTACATCGCTGATCTAAAAGAAGAGATGGTTGCCGATTACATCTACCCAACGCTAAAAACAGGTGCTTACTACGAAGGTAAATACCTACTAGGTACCTCAATGGCGCGTCCAATCATTGCCAAGGCTCAAGTTGAAGTAGCACGTAAAGTCGGCGCAGACGCTTTATGTCACGGCTGTACAGGTAAAGGTAACGACCAAGTACGTTTTGAAGGCGCATTCGCAGCACTAGCACCGGACCTACATGTCATCGCACCATGGCGTGAGTGGGATCTAGTGAGCCGCGAAGAGTGTCTAGATTACCTAGCAGAGCGTAACATCCCATGTAGCGCATCTTTAACTAAGATTTACTCTCGTGATGCGAATGCGTGGCATATCTCAACAGAAGGTGGCGTACTAGAAGATACTTGGAATGCGCCAAACGATGATTGCTGGGCATGGACAGTTGACCCTGAGCAAGCGCCAAATGAAGCGGAATATGTAACGCTAAAAGTTGAAAAAGGCGCAGTAGTTGCAGTAGATGGCGAGACAATGACGCCATACAACGCACTGGTATACCTAAACGACAAAGGTGTGAAACACGGTGTCGGTCGTATCGATATCGTTGAAAACCGTCTAGTCGGTATGAAGTCTCGTGGCTGTTACGAAACTCCAGGAGGTACCATCATGATGGAAGCACTACGTGCAGTAGAGCAGCTGGTTCTGGATAAAACTGCATTTGAGTTCCGTGAAGAGTTAGGCGTGAAAGCATCGCACCTAGTTTACGATGGTCGTTGGTTCACTCCGCTATGTAAATCTATCCTAGCGGCGTCAGAAGAGCTGGCTCAAGACGTTAACGGTGAAGTGGTTGTTAAGCTGTACAAAGGCCATGCAACAGTTACTCAGAAACGTTCTGACAACAGCTTGTACTGTGAAGAGTTTGCAACCTTTGGTGAGGACGAAGTGTATGACCAAAGTCATGCAGAAGGCTTTATCCGCCTTTACTCACTATCAAGCCGTATTCGTGCTCTAAACAGCCTGAAAAAATAATCACAGCTAGACTGAGATAGTAAAAGCTCGTTTGTGAAAGCAAACGGGCTTTTTTGATTCTCATTGGATAGGAACTTGAAAATTAATCGTGAATAAATATGTTAAAAAAGTGAATTGATACTTTCTTTTTGTTTTGATTTGCCGTAACTTTGAACCATCATAAAATACTGAATACGATTCAGAGTCAATCTAAGCAATAACAGCAATTCACTCTTTACAGTGAGCATAGGTAATCAGGAGATACGCAATGGCATTATGGGGCGGAAGATTTACCCAAGCGGCAGATACGAGATTCAAAGATTTTAACGACTCATTGCGTTTCGATTACCGACTAGCTGAACAAGATATCGTAGGTTCGATTGCTTGGTCAAAAGCCTTGCTTTCTGTCGATGTATTGAACGAAGAAGAGCAACAAAAGCTCGAGCTAGCACTGAATGAACTTAAACTTGAAGTGATGGAAGACCCGCATCAGATTTTACGTTCTGATGCTGAAGATATTCACTCTTGGGTTGAGCAGCAACTGATTAGCAAAGTTGGCGACTTAGGTAAGAAGCTTCATACCGGCCGTTCACGTAACGATCAGGTGGCGACAGACCTTAAACTTTGGTGTCGTCAGCAAGGTCAGCAGCTATTAATGGCTCTCGATCGTCTGCAGGCTCAAATGGTCTCTGTTGCGAAAGTTCATCAAGAGACGGTACTGCCGGGCTACACGCACTTACAACGCGCCCAGCCAGTCACTTTTGCTCACTGGTGTTTGGCTTACGTTGAAATGTTTGAGCGTGATTATTCTCGTCTGCATGATGCAATCCATCGTTTAGATACTTGTCCGTTAGGTTCTGGCGCATTGGCAGGTACTGCGTATCCGATTGACCGTGAACAAGTGGCGCACAACTTAGGTTTTCGTCGTGCTACGCGCAACTCTTTAGACTCTGTATCGGATCGTGACCATGTGATGGAGCTAATGTCTGTTGCTTCGATCTCGATGCTGCACCTATCGCGTCTTGCGGAAGATATGATCTTCTACAACTCAGGTGAATCTAACTTTATCGAGTTGGCAGATACCGTGACATCAGGTTCTTCGCTAATGCCACAGAAGAAAAACCCAGATGCGTTAGAGCTTATCCGTGGTAAGACCGGCCGTGTTTATGGTTCATTGGCTGGGATGATGATGACAGTCAAGGCGCTGCCTCTTGCGTACAATAAAGATATGCAGGAAGACAAAGAAGGTCTGTTCGATGCGCTAGATACGTGGAACGACTGTATGGAAATGGCCGCGCTTTGTTTTGATGGCATCAAGGTCAATGGTGAGCGTACTCTAGAAGCGGCTAAGCAAGGTTATGCTAACGCCACTGAGCTAGCCGATTACCTAGTAGCGAAAGGCATTCCATTCCGTGAAGCGCACCATATAGTGGGTGTAGCGGTTGTTGGTGCTATTGCGAAAGGTTGTGCATTAGAAGAGCTATCGATTGCTGAATTGAAAGAGTTCTCAGAAGTGATTGAGTCCGATGTGTACGACATCTTGACCATTGAATCGTGTCTTGAGAAGCGTAGTGCCTTGGGCGGCGTGTCACCTAAGCAAGTCGCGCATGCGGTTGAACAAGCGGAAGGGCGTTTAATTAAGCGTGATACCTCGGCGGTCAACGTACGTCCTGCGCGTCTAACTGATATTGAGTCGCTCGAAGGCATGGTCACTTACTGGGCGAATATGGGGGAGAACCTTCCGCGCTCGCGTAGTGAACTAGTGCGTGATATTGGCTCGTTTGCTGTTGCTGAGCATCACGGTGAAGTGACTGGCTGTGCATCGCTGTACGTTTATGACTCTGGTCTAGCTGAAATTCGTTCGTTAGGTATTGAAGCGGGCTGGCAGGGCCAAGGGCAAGGCAGTGCGATAGTGCAATACTTGGTCGACAAGGCGCGTCAAATGGCGATTAAGAAAGTGTTTGTCCTGACACGTACGCCAGAGTTCTTTATGAAGCAATCCTTCTTGCCAACATCGAAGTCATTACTGCCTGAGAAAGTGCTAAAAGATTGTGACCAATGTCCGCGTCAACATGCTTGTGATGAGGTCGCATTGGAAGTGAATTTGGTTGAGCAATCAATTGCTCGAGTGAACGTAGCGTAACCAATTGAATTTCAAAGGTGCTAAAAAAGATCAAAAAAGATCGAGCAACTATTGGAACTAATTAGAAAAGGCAGAGTCTATTAAAGTACCACTGCTTTTTCTTAGAAGAATCTAAGAAGGCCCCAAACCATAATTGGTTTTGGGGCTTTTTTCTTTTTTGCTCTTCATAATCGATGCCATAGCTTCGTTGTCAAAAAACTCACTGGAATGCCAGCCCAGCATCGAATAGACGGGCTATGCTCATAGGATTCGTTTTTTATCCTCCTTGCTCTGACACCGATTATTTTGAGCAAGTCCGTTTTAACTATTGTTTTTTTTGCGTTTTCGCCATGGCAAGATGACAAAGCGTACCCATAAGTGCAGAGCCAGCAAACCATTAAACGCAAACCCCGAGATGATCAAAGTTATAGATTCAATACTCTTCGGATCGTCTTTGAACAGAAACCACCACACTATCCAGCACAACACCGATAGCACGGTGAGCTGATCCATACAGCGCTTACAGCGGCCAATTTTTTTCCAAAACCAGCCATTATTTTTACAGTGAGGGCATGTCATAGTGGTACGAATTCGGTAACATAACTTGCTATAGAATATCGCAATCTAATTTGAAAGTGAGAAAAATGATCGAACGCCAACATACCAAACAGCGCATGAGCCGTATTGTTAAGCACAATGGTACGATTTACCTATGTGGACAAGTTTGTGCTGATGCTACCAAAGACATCACTGAACAAACTCAAACTATGCTTGATAAGGTGGAACAACTACTGCTTGAAGCAGGCAGTGATAAAGAGCATATGCTATCTGCAACTATCTACTTGAAAGATATGAAAGACTTCCAAGAGATGAATGCAGTATGGGATGCATGGGTACCTGAAGGTCATGCGCCTGCACGCGCTTGTGTCACTGGCGATATGGCTCGTGAAGCGCTGCTGGTGGAAATATCAGTGATTGCGGCAGAAAAGTAACCGCTGTTCATTTGCAAAAAAACGAGCCGTTTGGCTCGTTTTTTATTTTGTGTCGCTTAGCTGTCAGAAGGCGTTAGCCTAGAAACTGCTAACCTAAGTAAAGCTCTAGCTCTTCGCTACCACCAATGTGCTTACCACCAATGAAGACTTGCGGAACCGTTGTACGGCCAGTAATTGCACGTAGGCTGACTGTTGTTGCATCTTTACCTAGAATGATCTCTTCATACTGAAGGTTGTGGTCAATTAGGTTCTGCTTTGCTTTAACACAGAATGGGCAACCTGGTTTTGAAAATACCGTGATTGATTCTTGAGTTCTGTAGTCTGGCGCAACGTGTTTTAGCATCGTGTCTGCGTCTGACACTTTGAACGGGTCGCCTGGCTCGTTTGGCTCGATGAACATCTTCTCAACCACACCGTTTTTCACCAGCATGCTGTAGCGCCATGAACGCTTACCAAAACCAAGGTCATTCTTTTCTACTAGCATGCCCATACCATCGGTAAACTCGCCGTTACCATCAGGTATGAAGGTGATGTTTTCTGCTTCTTGGTCGTTTTTCCAAGCGTTCATAACGAAGGTATCGTTGACTGATACACATAGGATTTCATCTACACCGTGCTCTTTGAACACTGGGAATAGCTCGTTGTAACGAGGTAGGTGGCTAGATGAACAGGTTGGCGTAAACGCACCAGGAAGACTGAATACAATAACGGTTTTATCTTTAAATAGATCGTCACTCGTGACGTTTAGCCATGCGTCGCCTTGACGGATAGGGAACGTAACTTGAGGGACATTTTGACCTTCTTTAGATGCAAACATAATGATTTCCTTTTTGATTTTATATAATTATTTTTTTGAGACTTAGCAGTGTTGTCACTGTGCTCTGTTTCGATGAAGTTATTATTAAAGAAATCCTTTGATAGCTCTAATCGTTTGATGCTATGGTTTTGATAGATTATTTCTATCTACAAAGTGTGGGGAGAACACCAATAATGAATATCCGAGATTTTGAATACTTGGTTTCGCTAGCTGAGCATAAACATTTTCGAAAAGCGGCCGAAGCGTGTTTTGTCAGCCAGCCAACCTTGAGTGGGCAAATTCGTAAACTAGAAGATGAGCTAGGGACAGCATTATTGGAGCGAAGTAGTCGCCGAGTACTCTTTACCGATGCTGGCTTACAGCTGGTTGATCAGGCCAAGCGTATCTTGACCGAAGTGAAAACCTTTAAAGATATGGCTAGCGGTCAAGCCGGGGAGATGGTTGGCCCGATGCATATCGGTTTTATTCCAACTGTTGGACCATATCTGTTGCCGAAGATCGTCCCTATGCTCAAAGAGGCTTTTCCTGATTTAGAACTCTATCTACATGAAGCACAAACTCATCAGCTGGTGCGTCAGTTAGAAGACGGCAAGTTAGATTGTTTAGTATTGGCATCGGTGCCTGAAACGGCTCCATTCAAAGAAATTGAAGTCTATAACGAACCAATGAGTGTTGCAGTGCCTTGTGACCATGAGTGGGCAGGGCTTGATGAAGTCGACATGCTCGATCTGAATGGTAAAACCGTGTTGGCGCTGGGAGATGGTCACTGTTTAAGAGATCAAGCGTTGGGCTTCTGTTTTGCTGCTGGTGCGAAAGATGATGAACGTTTTAAAGCAACCAGCCTAGAGACACTGCGTAACATGGTTGCAGCAGGCGCAGGTATTACTTTATTGCCGGAGCTATCTCTACCAAAAGAGAAGCAAAAAGATGGCGTCTGCTATGTGCGCGCAATTAACCCAGTCCCATCGCGCAGTATCGTTCTCGCTTATCGTCCAGGGTCTCCACTACGTGCTCGATTTGAGCAGCTTGCACAAGCGATTACTCAGCAGCTTCAAGTTTAAGTCCCACTACTGAAAAGAAAAAAGGGTTGATACTTCAGTATCAACCCTTTTTCATTTATAGCTCTAACAAATTAGAACAGGTCTTCACCATCTTCAGAGGTGTAGATGCTGTCGGTCAACTCACGGGTGACATACTCTGTTGGCTCGGTGCCTTCACGGAAGTATTCAAACATTGAGCTCGAATCAAACTTGTTGGTTAACAGGCCTGAATCACGATCGATACGCACACGAACAATGTTGTCAGGAATCACTTTCTCGTGCTGAGGAGCCCCTGCCAGTGCATCACGCATAAAATCAACCCATGCCGGTTGAGCGGTTTTCGCCCCTGCTTCTGCACCAGAGATTTGATTATTAGCCAAGTTGCTGTTTGGTTTGGTTCTACCTAGATTACGGTTATGGTCATCGAAACCAACCCAAGCAATTGCCACCATGCCTGGACCATAGCCGTTGTACCAAGCATCTTTCGAGTCATTGGTCGTACCGGTTTTACCACCAATATCACGGCGTTCAAGTTTTTGTGCTCGCCAGCCTGTACCGTTCCAACCTGTACCGTCACGCCAGTTACCACCACCCCATACGTTGCTGTACATCATTTCACGGACTAAGAAAGCCGTCTGTTCAGAAATGACTTGTGGTGCGTAGTGTGGTGCATTGTCATCAGTCGTTACATCGACATCTTGTTCTGAGAACTCGTTGCTTGCTGCTTCAGTGCTAGCTTGTTGTTGAGTACAATTTTCATGACAGATAATGCTCGGGTTGGCTTGATACTCAAGCTCACCAAATGGTGTTTCTACTTTGCTAATGTAGAACGGTTCAACATAGTAACCGCCATTAGCGAAAACCGAGTAGCCTTGGGCCATTTTGATCGGCGTTAAGCTGCCAGCACCCAGTGCAATTGTTTCTGAACGTGGTACTTGGTCAATATTGAAACCAAAGCGAGTTAGGTATTCACGCGTTTCATCCAGACCCACTTCACGTAATACACGAACTGCCATTACGTTTTTCGACTGAGCTAGACCGATGCGTAGGCGTGTAGGGCCAGTATAAGTCGGTGGTGAGTTCTTAGGACGCCACGCTGTACCTTGGCTCTTATCCCATTGGTTAATCGGAGCATCGTTGACCAGAGTCGCAAGGGTTAGGCCCTGATCGATCGCCGCTGAGTAGATAAACGGTTTGATACTTGAACCAACCTGACGCACTGACTGAGTCGCACGGTTGAACTTATTATGGATAAAGTTAAAGCCACCAACCAGTGATAGTACAGCGCCGTTCTCCGGGTTCATCGCGACAAACGCAGTGTTGGCATTAGGTACTTGGCTTAAGTGCCAAGCAACCGTGCTCTCTTCACCATCAGCTTTAGTTTCTACTGGGCGAACCCAAATTTGTTCGCCGACGGCTAATACATCTGAGGCTTTATTTGGCACTGGGCCTTGGCGATCATCAGTGCGGAATTTACGCGCCCATTTGATGCCGTCCCACTCAAGTGTTTGTACGCCTTGGTTTTTAACCCAAACCGTTGCTTGCTTTCCTTCTACCTTGGTGACGACCGCTGGAACTAATGGTCGGTAGCTTGGGACATTATCAAGAGTCTTATCGATTTTTTGCTCGTCAAAAGCGGTTTCGCCTTTCTTCCACAACACTGTTTCAGCGCCGCGGTAGCCATGACGCTCGTCATAAGCAAGCAGGTTATTGATCGCTGAGTCGTTGGCTGCTGCCTGCAGTTTAGAGTCGACCGTGGTATAGATCTTCATACCAGATGTGTAAGCCGCTTCT
This sequence comes from Vibrio hepatarius, assembly GCF_043642085.1. GTDB lineage: Bacteria > Pseudomonadota > Gammaproteobacteria > Enterobacterales > Vibrionaceae > Vibrio > Vibrio hepatarius_C. The sequence goes on from NZ_JBHZSA010000016.1 coordinate 41,392, forward strand.
TCACCATAACGACTTACCATCCAAGCGCGTGCAAGTTCTGCCACGTAAGGGGCGCTGAGTTCAATTTCCGCACCGTGGTAGCGTGAAACGATCTCTTCTGCACGAGCTTGGTCATACTCTTCTTGAGTGATGTATTTCTCATCCAACATACGCAGCAGCACCACGTTACGACGGTTGGTAGCGCGATCAACAGAATAAATAGGGTTCATGGTTGACGGTGCTTTTGGCATGCCTGCCAGCGTCGCGATTTCGCTTAGCGAGAGATCTTTGAGGTCTTTACCAAAATAAGTCTGAGCAGCAGCGCCAAAGCCGTACGAACGGTAACCTAAGAAGATTTTATTGACGTACAACTCCATGATTTCTTTTTTACTTAGAAGCTGTTCAATATGGAGCGCAATGAAAATCTCTTTGATTTTACGTATGTATGTCTTCTCATTGGAAAGGAAGAAGTTACGTGCTAGCTGCTGAGTAATGGTACTTGCGCCCTGCTTTGCTGAACCTGATAGGGCAACAACAACAGCAGCACGAGTAATACCAATTGGGTCGATACCTGGGTGATCATAAAAGCGGCTATCTTCGGTCGCGATCAGTGCTTCCACTAGGTGACGAGGAATATCATCATAAGCAACAGGAATACGGCGCTTCTCACCAAATTGAGAAATCAGCTTGCCGTCTTGACTGTACACCTGCATGGGTGTTTGTAGCTCGACATCTTTTAACGTTGCTACGTCTGGTAGCTCTGGTTTGACATAAAGGTAGAAGCCGAAAATGGTACCGACCCCAAGAATTATGCAAATCAATGTGAATATAAACAGTCGCTTTATGAACTTCACCGGATATTCCCTGATTAATAGGATTCACGATATGCAAACCCTTGTACTTTAAGCTAAAAATTTTAGCTTACTTTTCTATGTGTTTATCTAACCATCAATTTAAACATATGAGCGAAGCAAAAAGTACGGAGCCAAGCTGCATGGGTAAATCATTAGTTACAGGCATTGATATTGGCCACCACAGTATTAAAGCGGTTGTTCTCAAGCCCTACAAAGGCACATTTGTGCTGGTAGATTATCAAGAACTGCCAATCGAGTCGGGCATTTTCTCTGATAACCACATGTTAAATTATCAGAAAATTGTAAAGAAACTCAAAGAACTAAGGAAGTCTTTGCCGCGATTTAGCCACAAAGTTGCTTTATCTGTCCCTGATAGCGTTGTAATAAGTAAACAATTACAAATAGATAGAGACCTAGAGGGACAAGAAAGAGAGTTCGCAATCTTTGAGGCATTTTCTCACCAATCTCCTTTCCCAACCGAGGCGTTGAGCCTTGATTTTGTGTCGATAGAGGCTTCATCAGCCACGCATAGTACTTGTCGCTATCAAGTTTATGCGACCCGAAAAGAGTTAATCGAGAGTCGAATCGAAGCGGTGACCAAAGCGGGTTATACGCCGGTGTTGATCGATGTTCAAGCCCACTGCTTAGCTCAACTGTGGCAGCAAGCGGCGCAGAAGTACCAGCAGCAACAGTGGATAATACTGGATGTAGGGCTTAGCCAATCTTCACTGTGTATCGACTTTAATGATAAAGCGCCACTGTACAAAGAGCTGCCGATAGGCACTCAGATGATAGACGAGTTAACCAGCAGTGAAGGCTTGCATCATCAAAGTATCGAGCAGTTTATTTACACACTGATTGATAAGCTCAAACGGCAAATGCAGCTAATGACTTCCATGCATGACACCGCAATTAAAGGCGTGTGGTTGTGTGGCGGCGGTGCAATGATCCCTCTGTTGGCTGAAGAGATTGCTCGTCGTCTTGCTATACCCTGTGAGCTGTTGAACCCACTGACTTTATTGGCAAACAGTACCCAACAGTCACAAGGGGCGATGTTACGAGGTTACGCGTATGCTACAGCGACTGGCTTAGCCATGAGAGGCATTGATTGGCTGGAGAGCAAGCATGCGGCATAACATTAATTTGTTGCCGTGGCGTGAGCAGTTAAGGAGGCGTCATAAGCAACGATTTTTCGGACTAATTATTGCTGTACTCAGCATCACGGTGTTGAGCCAGTGGTTTGCTGGTCACTACTTATTTAGTCAAGCGCAGTTGCAGCAATCTCGCTTAACCTATCTCAATGATTATATTTCTCAGCTCGATAGGCGCATCAGTCAACTCAAGGGACTAGAGCAGGACCACAAGGCGCTGCTGACTCGACTACAAGTAGTTGAGCAGTTACAACAGCTCAGAAATAAAACCACCGATTTTATGAATGCACTGCCGAGTTTTATCCCTCAAGGCGTCTACGTTGATAAAATCAACATGAACGGTCAACAGATTCAAATATCTGGGATCAGTGAGACCACCTCTCGTTTAGCCACTATGCTCGACAAGTTAGAAACATCGCAATTGCTGAGTAATATTGAAATGCATTCTATCGTCCATGGTCAGACGCGTTTTGGTAAAAAGTTTCAAACTTTCAATGTCTCATTCGCTTTTCGTTCACCATCACAAACGGTGGGAGTACAGCAATGAGGGGCTACGCCGATTTAGATATTGAAGAGATCGCTGAGTGGCCACTGCTGGCTCAAGTCGGTGCGATGATAGTGTTAGTCATACTGCTGCAAGGTGCTGGTTACTGGTTCTACTTAATGCCTCAAACTGAACATATTGAGCAGCTTAAGGCTCAAGAGCAAACCTTGAAATCGACCGCGTTGATAAAAGCCAATCAAGCGGCAGCAATACCCAAGTTGCAAGCTCAGTTAGCAGAGCTGTCACAGCGATATGACTACTTATCGCAGCAGTTACCCGCTCAAAAGGAGTTGGCAAGCATGTTGGCTTCGGTCAATGAAGTTGGCCTTAAGAACTCTCTGACGTTTACTCGTATCGATTGGGGACAAAAACAAAACCAGCCATTTCTCTACCGATTGCCACTCAACATCGAACTAACCGGGAGTTATCACGACATTGGTGACTTTAGTCAGGCGATAGCCCAGCTTCCGCGTATTATTCATTTTGACGATGTTAATTGGCAGCGAGTGAGCCAAGAGAGCAGCACGCTGCATTTTCGCGTGCAAGCCTACACTTATCAGCTCACGCCAGAGGTGAGAGATGAACCTTAAATCCTTAGCCATAGTCGTGCTTGCACTAAGCTTGAGCGCTTGCAAGGCCAACCAAAAGCCACTTGATGATTATATCGCTGATATCGAACGTCAGGCGGATAGGGATGTAGGTGCCCTGACGCCAAGCGTCACATTGAATGTTCGCAGTTACCAAGCACATCAGATGCGCGAGCCCTTTGTTTTACCACAAGAGGCAATCGTATCGACTCAATCTCAGCACAACAAAGATTGCTGGCAGCCTGCTAAGACCGAAAAGGCGGGGGAGTTAGAACGTTATCCGTTAGCCAAGCTGCGCCTTAAGGGAGTGATGAGTCGCAATGACAAAGTGTCAGCACTGGTGCAAATCCCTAGCGGCAAGCTGATAAAAGTCAACGCGGGCCAATTTATCGGCGTGAACAATGGCAAGGTCACTAAGGTCACCGCAGAGTACTTAGAGATAGATGCCCCCCTTCCGGATGGCCTAGGGTGCTGGAATCAGCGCAGCGTTAAGTTAGCGCTCAAGTAGATATCAAAGGTTAGAAACGAACATGATAAAGGGATTTATTCGTCGCTATTCTCACTATATGAACGTGATGTTGTTGCTGTGCTGCAGCAGTTTTTCTGTCGCAAGTATGGCAAAGCAAGAGATGCAGAACGTATTGCAAGGGATTGATTTTCGAGTTGGCAGTGAGCAGCAAGCGACGATCATTATTCACCTGCAACATCAGCAAGTTGTGGTGGATGTACGCAAAACGTCACAGGGCTTGCAGATAGAGCTGCTCAATACTCAGGTTCCAGATGAGCAGCTTTACCTTGTCGATGTAAAAGATTTTTCGACCAATGTGGGCGCCATTGAAGTGTTTCGCAACCAAACTAGTGCGCGCTTGGTGGCGACGATTGATGGTCAATACAGTTATGACTACAAAATCGATGGTAATGACTTACACGTTGAGGTTAAAGCGCGCATTGAGTCATCACCATCAAAACAAACTGGTGAGCTAGAGCGGGAAGGCAAAAAGATATCAATTAATTTCCAAGACATTCCGGTGCGACATGTCCTTCAGCTTATTGCTGACTATAACGACTTCAACCTTGTGGTCTCTGACTCTGTCAGCGGCAACCTAACCTTGCGTCTAGATGGGGTGCCTTGGCAGCAGGTACTCGATATTATTCTGCAGGTGAAAGGGTTGGATAAGCGCACGACTGGCAACGTGGTGTTGATCGCGCCTAAAGCAGAGCTAGATGCACGTCAACGAGAGAGGCTAGAAAAGGCTCGCCTAGAGGAAGAGTTAGGTGAACTGCGTTCTGAGATCGTCAAAGTAAAGTTCGCCAAGGCATCGGACATTGCTGACATGATAGGTGGAGAAGGGGCGATAAGTATGCTCTCTTCGCGCGGGGCATTAAGTGTCGATGAACGAACCAATGCGTTACTTATCCGCGATTTACAACCCAACATTGATGTTATTCGAGCGATCATTGATGAACTGGATATTCCGGTTAAACAGGTGCAGATAGAGGCGCGAATCGTCACCGTTAATGAGGGCAACTTAGATGAGCTCGGTGTGCGTTGGGGCTATCACAACAGCAATGGCAGTACTACGCTTGGCGCTAGCATCGAAGACAACGTGTTTGGAACGGTACCGATTGATGACATGTTGAACGTGAACTTGGCTGCTACCTCTGCCAACGCATCGAGCATTGCCTTTCAAGTCGCCAAATTGGGCTCGGACATGTTGCTCGACTTAGAACTCTCAGCACTGCAACGTGAGTCCAAAGCGGAAGTAATTTCGAGCCCGCGCCTCATTACCACCAATAAAAAGCCTGCCTATATTGAACAAGGCACCGAAATTCCGTACTTAGAATCCTCTTCTAGTGGCGCAACCAGTGTGGCGTTTAAAAAGGCGGTATTAAGTCTCAAAGTAATTCCACAAATCACCCCAGACAATCGTTTAGTACTCGATCTCAGTGTTACTCAAGATAGGCCCGGCGATATCGTCAAAACAGGTACTGGAGAAGCGGTGGCGATTAATACTCAACGGATTGGCACCCAAGTGTTGGTAGAAAACGGTGAGACGGTGGTTTTAGGCGGGATCTTCCAGCACAGTGTGACCGATGCAGTCGAGAAAGTGCCTATGCTCGGTGACCTTCCGTTACTTGGGGCTCTTTTTCGGCGAACCTATCAACAAATGGGTAAAAGCGAGCTGTTGATTTTCGTTACCCCCAAAGTTGTAATTGAGTAAGAATTACCTTACTTGAAAAAATAAATTTGCATTAAGGGCACCTTATCTAGATAATTTCGGGTCTTATCACGAATTATCTGTGAGGAATAGGTGCCACAAGCATTTCTACTGCTAGTTATAAACTGGCTTCTCTTGTGGCGATGTCATTGAATTAACGTTGTAAATTACTGCTAAACATGGCTGAGAAACGCAATATTTTCCTTGTAGGCCCAATGGGTGCCGGCAAGAGCACAATCGGTAGACACCTAGCTCAACAACTTCATATGGAGTTTGTTGATTCTGATACCGTTATTGAAGAACGCACTGGCGCAGATATCGCTTGGGTATTTGATGTTGAAGGCGAAGACGGTTTCCGCAAACGCGAAGAATCTGTAATTAATGATCTAACTGATGAGCAAGGTATCGTACTTGCAACAGGCGGTGGTTCAATTAAGAGCAAAGAAAACCGTAACCGTCTTTCTGCGCGCGGTATTGTTGTTTATCTTGAGACAACAATTGAAAAGCAACTTGCTCGCACTAACCGCGACAAGAAGCGACCATTATTACGAACTGATGATCCACGTGAAGTGTTAGAGTCTCTAGCTGGAGAACGTAACCCACTTTACGAAGAAATTGCGGATTACACGGTACGTACAGACGATCAAAGTGCAAAAGTGGTAGCCAACCAGATCGTAAAAATGCTAGAAGAACGTTAAGACTTTTTTAGCAATTGGAGAATACCCATGGAACGGATTACGGTCAGCTTAGGCGAACGTAGCTATCCAATCTCAATTGGTGCCGGATTATTTAATGATCCGGCCCACCTTTCTTTCTTATCGAGCAAGCAAAAAGTAGTAGTGATTTCTAACGTCACTGTTGCCCCTCTTTATGCCGATAAAATCTTCTCTCTATTAAAGCAATTAGGCTGTGACGCATCGTTACTGGAACTGCCTGATGGCGAGCAATACAAATCATTAGAGACATTCAACTCAGTCATGAGCTACCTACTCGAAGGTAATTTTGCCCGTGATGTGGTTGTGATTGCCCTTGGTGGCGGTGTTATTGGTGATTTAGTTGGTTTCTCCGCTGCGTGTTATCAGCGTGGTGTCGATTTCATTCAGATTCCGACTACATTGTTGTCTCAAGTCGACTCATCTGTTGGTGGTAAAACCGCGGTCAACCACCCACTGGGTAAGAATATGATCGGCGCATTTTACCAACCAAAAGCTGTGGTGATTGATACCGATTGCCTCAAGACGCTCCCAGAACGTGAATTTGCTGCGGGGATTGCGGAAGTGATCAAATACGGCATTATTTACGATCAGGCGTTTTTTGTTTGGTTAGAAGAGAACCTTGATAAGCTTTATGCTCTCGATGAGCAAGCACTGACTTATGCCATCGCTCGTTGCTGCGAAATCAAAGCTGAAGTTGTCGCAAAAGATGAAAAAGAGTCAGGTATTCGCGCTTTACTGAACCTAGGTCATACATTTGGTCATGCGATCGAAGCAGAGTTGGGTTATGGTAAGTGGCTACATGGCGAAGCGGTTTCTTCTGGCACAGTAATGGCCGCAAAAACAGCGCAGCTTCAAGGGCTTATCAGTGAAGAGCAAGTTGAGCGAATTCTCTCTATACTGAAGAGAGCAAAACTGCCGGTACATACACCTGAGCAAATGTCTTTTGCTGACTTTATGAAGCATATGATGCGTGATAAAAAGGTGTTAGCTGGTGAGCTTCGCTTAGTCTTACCTACCAGCATAGGTACAGCTGACGTAGTGAAAGGTGTGCCAGAGTCGATTATCGAACAAGCCATCGACTTCGCTCGCACCGTTTAAGTCTTCTTGTTTGTAGTATCAATCCACGCTTAGCTGTGGTTGATACTGCTTAATTGATCATTAGGATTTTGTGAAATGAGCTTAGCGCGTGATCCACGTGTGTTGGAGTTAGACTCGCAGGTTGAACTGCTAGAACGATTGCAACTACTGACCAATTTTGGTTCCAACCTCGTCACCATTGGTGGTGACAAAGGGGCGGGAAAAACGTGGTTAGCGCAGTATTACCTTGAAGCTTGGGCGCAAGACAAGAACCAATCTTTGTTGATGTGCTACCCCAATCAAGATGATCAGCAGCGCCGCTCTACCATTCTGACTCAACTTCTTTCAGAGCCTTTATTCGACCCTGCGGACTCCATAGCGGAGTCTTTTTCGCGTTTAATGGAAGGTGAAAATTGCGATGTGGTGATCGCGGTTGATGATGCTCATCTGCTCAGTGAGTCTTTTATTTCAGAACTGTGGATGCTGGTTCTGGAAGCGCAGATTCATCCGGGCTGGACGATCAATGTGTTACTGTTTGCTCAACCAAGCAGTTTAGATGCCCTGTTAACTCGTCTGAGCTATGGTCAAGAGCACAAACCAATTGATCTGGAAATTGAAGCACTTAGCCAACAAGAAGCGGACCGCTTTTTTGAACATTTGGTGATTCGTTTTGTCGAAGACGATATGGAAAAACGGGTTCGCAACGCATATCGAACTGTGGCGCGCCGCCCTGGCGAAATCATGGCATTAGGGGAACAAAAAGTGGAAAAAAGGATTATTATCCGCTCGATAGTAGGCTCGCCTACCAATATCGCTATGTTAGTGGTGATCCTACTGATGATCATCGGTGGTGGATATTGGTGGATGATGTCTCAACCATCACCTGATGATAAAGCTCAGCAAATTACAGAGACGATGGAACAAACCGTGATTCCAACGTTGCCTGAAGTTTCTTCAGCGGACTCGACCTCGCAAGTGGTTGAACCTGAGGCGAGCATTGACCCGAGTTTAGTTGGTGCTGAAGATGACTCCAGCGCCTTACCGCCAGATGTTACCGAGCAGGTGTCGAGTGTTGGCAATGCTGATGACGATCACCAACGTGTGGTGATTACTTCTGATGTGGTGGATGCCTTGTTGGAGAATAAACCAGAAACGGTCGATACCAGTGAAATTAAAGCTGTTGTTGAGCAGTCAACAGTTACCGAACCAGTAGCTGAACCTGAAGCAACTAGCGAGCCAGCAACTCAAGAGCAGTCAGCGGAAACCGTTATTAAATTCTCATTTACTAAAGATGAGCTTAAGAGCTTTTCTCCGCGCAGTTACACCTTACAGCTTGCAGCGGTGCAGTCGCTGGAAGAGGTGCAGAAGTTCATTGACCAATATCAGCTGAGCAACCAAGTTTTTATTTATCCAACCATCCGTAATGATGTCGATTGGTATATCGTAACTTACAGCAATTACCCAACTATTCAGGTCGCTCGTGATGCTGTGCAAGGGCTTTCTAGCGAGCTGCAAAATCTCGACCCTTGGGCTAAATCTCTTAACCAAGTTCAACGTGAAATTGAGCGTGGTAACTAAGATGGCTTGATTCTGCCTTTGAGCCAGAAAATAGTCTGAGATTAATTACAAAATATGTTACATTCCGCAGCCTTAATTTGTGGTTGATAAATAGAGCAGTAGATGAAGAAGCAGCGTGCCTTCCTGAAATGGGCAGGTGGAAAATACGGACTTGTCGAAGATATCCAGCGTCACTTGCCAGAAGCACGTAAGCTGGTGGAGCCGTTCGTAGGTGCTGGTTCTGTTTTTCTCAATACTGACTATGAGCAGTACTTACTGGCAGATATCAACCCAGATCTGATTAACCTCTACAACCTGCTTAAAGAGAATCCTCAAGAGTATATTTCTGAGTCGAAACGTTGGTTCTGCCCAGAGAACAACCGCAAAGAAGCGTATTTGGATGTGCGCGCTCAGTTTAACGCTACCGATGACGTGATGTACCGTTCTCTTGCTTTTCTATATATGAACCGTTTTGGTTTTAATGGCCTATGTCGTTACAACAAAAAAGGCGGCTTTAATGTACCATTTGGCTCTTACAAAAAACCTTACTTCCCAGAAGCGGAACTAGAGTTTTTTGCTGAGAAAGCCAATAAGGCGACCTTTGTCTGTGAAGGTTACCACGAGACGTTTAAGCGAGCGCGTAAGGGCAGTGTGGTTTACTGTGACCCACCGTATGCGCCACTTTCTACCACGGCGAACTTTACCTCTTATGCGGGTAATGGTTTTAGTTTAGATGACCAGGCGGCGTTGGCTGACGTGGCTGAGAAAGCAGCGACAGAGCGTGGTATTCCAGTGTTGATCTCAAACCACGACACGACTTTGACTCGTCGTCTGTATCACGGCGCTGAGCTTAATGTGGTGAAGGTAAAACGAACCATCAGTCGCAATGGCGCTGGTCGCAACAAAGTTGATGAACTTCTTGCGCTGTTTAAGCCTGTTGAAAGCAAATAATCACATTTCATCACACTTCCCTATCTTCTGATCTCTAGCTTAGGTAGAATTGCGCGCAAAGTTTCTTCAGTGTGCAATGATGCCCAATTTAACCTAGAGGTCAGGTATGAAAGATTTCCTTATCGCTCCATCGATTCTGTCTGCAGATATGGCTCGCTTAGGCGAAGACGTAGAAAAAGTACTCGCAGCCGGTGCTGACGTGGTTCATTTCGACGTAATGGACAACCACTACGTACCAAACCTGACCTTCGGTGCGCCAATCTGTCAGGCGCTACGTGACTACGGCATCACCGCTCCAATCGATGTTCACCTAATGGTGAAGCCAGTTGATCGCATCATTCCTGATTTTGCTAAAGCGGGCGCGTCGATGATCACCTTCCATATTGAAGCATCAGAGCACGTTGACCGTACTCTACAACTGATCAAAGAACACGGCTGTAAAGCGGGTGTGGTACTAAACCCTGCAACGCCGCTGTCTCACCTTGAGTACATCATGGATAAAGTAGACATGATTCTACTGATGTCAGTAAACCCAGGTTTTGGTGGGCAATCATTCATTCCTAATACGCTTGATAAACTGCGTGCAGTTCGCAAGATGATTGATGAGTCTGGCCGCGATATTCGTCTAGAAATCGACGGTGGTGTAAAGGTTGACAACATTAAAGAGATTGCAGAAGCGGGCGCGGATATGTTCGTAGCAGGCTCGGCTATCTTTAATCAGCCAGATTACAAACAAGTGATTGATCAAATGCGCGCTGAACTGGCCAAGGTAAAGTAATTCGATGAGCAGTATTAAACTTATCGCTTTTGATTTAGACGGTACGCTGCTTGATAGCGTGCCAGATTTGGCGGTTGCAGCGGACCAAGCAGTACAAGCACTGGGTTACCCTGCAGTAACAGAAGAGCAGGTTCGCGATTACGTGGGTAATGGCGCAGATATCCTAATCGGCCGCGCATTGAGCCGCAGCTTGACGGTCTCACCTGAGCTTGATCCTGAACTGCATGCTAAAGCGCGTGTGATGTTTGATGATTACTACGAAAAAAGTGGTCACAAGCTTAGCCACCTTTACCCAGCGGTAAAAGAGACTCTAGCTGAGCTAGATAAAGCGGGCTTTACTATGGCACTGGTAACCAACAAGCCATCGAAGTTTGTCCCTGAAGTTTTAGCCAAGCACGGCATTGATAAGTATTTTGTTGATGTAATTGGCGGTGATACCTTCCCTGAGAAGAAGCCAAACCCAATGGCTTTGAATTGGCTGCTAGAGAAACACCAATGTCAGCCACAAGAGATGATGATGGTTGGTGACTCAAGCAACGACATCAAAGCGGCGAAAAATGCAGGTTGTCACTCGTTTGGCCTAACTTATGGTTACAACCACGGTGAACCAATCTCGGTGTCGCAACCTGATTATGTCGCGGACACCATCGCAGATTTAGTGGAAGCTGTCGCTGTTTGTACTGAAGCCTAATAAAAGGTCTTCCAAAATACTCGTTAATGAGTACACTGAGTAAACCGTGTTTCTAGGTGATTAATCCCTAAGTCGACACGGTTTTTTCATTTATTTAGATTAAGAAGTCAAAGGAACTATTCCCATGAGCAAACCCATCGTATTGAGTGGTGTTCAACCATCAGGTGAACTAAGTATCGGTAACTACTTGGGTGCTCTACGTCAATGGCAGCAGATGCAAGACGATTACGATTGCCAGTACTGTGTCGTAGACCTTCACGCGATTACGGTTCGTCAAGATCCGAAAGCACTGCATGAAGCGACTCTAGATGCATTAGCAATCTGTCTGGCTGTTGGTGTTGATCCGCAAAAGAGCACGCTATTTGTTCAGTCACACGTACCAGAGCATGCTCAACTTGGTTGGCTTCTTAACTGTTACACCCAGATGGGTGAACTGGGCCGCATGACTCAGTTTAAAGATAAATCAGCACGTTACTCGAAAGACTCATCTAGCCAGTTTGGTGATGTAAACGTAGGTCTGTTCGATTACCCAGTTCTTATGGCTGCAGATATCCTGCTATACGGCGCGCATCAAGTGCCTGTAGGTAGTGACCAGAAGCAACACTTGGAGCTAGCGCGTGATATCGCTAACCGCTTCAACAACATCTACTCGCCAGAGCAGCCAATCTTCCAAGTGCCAGAGCCGTACATCCCTACAGTGAATGCACGTGTAATGAGCTTGCAAGATGCAACGAAGAAGATGTCTAAGTCTGACGACAACCGTAAAAACGTGATTACTCTGCTTGAAGAGCCTAAGTCAATCATCAAGAAGATTAACAAAGCTCAAACTGACGCAGAGACTCCACCGCGTATTGCTCACGACTGGGACAACAAAGCGGGTATCTCTAACCTAATGGGTCTTTACTCAGCAGCAACAGGCATGAGCTTTGAAGAGATTGAAGCGAAGTACCAAGGTGTTGAGATGTACGGTCCATTTAAGAAAGATGTTGGTGAAGCACTGGTTACGATGCTTGAGCCAATTCAATCTGAGTACCACCGTATTCGTGCTGACCGTGCTTACATGGATCAAGTGATGAAGCAAGGTGCTGAGAAAGCATCAGCTCGCGCAGCAGAAACGTTGAAGAAAGCATACGAGGCAGTTGGCTTTGTGGCTCGTCCATAGACTCAGTAGTTTACGAAAAACATAAAAAACGGACTCATTTGAGTCCGTTTTTTTGTCTTAGTATTTTGTCATTCCATAGAGTGACGCAGGAGCGAGTAGGGAATCTTTTAAGGTTTGTGACTACTTGAAGAGATCCCCAATTCGTTCGTTCCTCACTCTTGAGGATGACAGTAGAAAAAAGGGCTGGCAAAAACGCCAGCCCTTTCGTATTCAGATAGTTCTTACTGAGCGCCTTCAAAGCCCATTTGGCGCCATGCCTCAAAGGCAATAATCGCGACCGCATTTGACAGGTTCAAGCTACGTGCATCAGGCATCATTGGAATACGAATGCGCTGATCCATCGGCATGCTTTCGATTAGCTCAGCAGGTAGACCGCGTGTTTCTGGTCCAAATAGCAGCACATCGCCTTTTTGGAAATTAGCATCTACATGGTGACCTGTTGTTTTGGTGGTACAAGCAAAGATGCGATAGCCTTTACGATTTTCTTCTAGATACTCAATGAACGCTTGGTAGTCTTTATGACGAGTGACTCGCGCAAGGTCATGGTAATCCAATCCAGCTCGGCGCACTTTTTTCTCTTCTAAATCAAAACCTAAAGGTTCAATTAGGTGAAGATTCGCCCCACAATTGGCACATAGGCGGATAATGTTACCGGTGTTCGGTGCAATTTCAGGTTCGTATAGCGCAATATCAAACATATTGATTTCTTTTTAGCTGATTGGAGAAAGGCTAGAAAGTATAAGGCGGCTTAGATAAACCGCCAAGTCTGACGTTGTGAGTTTTTATCTATGGTTGGCACTATTTGCCTTGGGCGAGCGCGATAGCATAGTTTTCACTGACTGCTTCCCAGTTGACCACGTTCCACCAAGCGTCGATATATTCAGGGCGGCGATTTTGATAGCTGATGTAGTAAGCGTGCTCCCAGACATCAAGCGCTAAAATCGGTTCACCTTGAACCTCTGCCACATCCATTAATGGGTTGTCTTGATTGGTGGTGGAGGTGATATGCAGAGCGCCATCTTTGACGATTAGCCACGCAAAGCCTGAACCAAATGTATTAATCGCGGCTTGAGCAAATAACTCTTGGAACTGTTTGTAGCTACCAAAAGTAGTGACGATAGCTTGTGCAAGCTCACCAGTTGGTGTTCCGCCGCCGTTAGGTGCCATGCAGTTCCAGTAGAGAATATGGTTGTAGTAGCCACCACCATTATTACGAACAGCTGGAGATTGCTGAGAGATCTGAGCGAAGATGTCATTGAGGCTAGTGGACTCTAGCTCGCTGCCTTTTACTGCGGTAATAAACTTATCAAAGTAAGTTCGGTGATGCTTGCTGTAATGGACTTCCATGGTCTTAGCATCAATATACGGCTCTAGCGCATCGTATGAGTAGGGAAGTTCAGGGAAAACATGAGACATAGTAAATCCTCCATTATTGAAGGATTTACTTTAAATGATAATAAGATCTATTATCAACTGTGTATTTGTAAGGTTATTCAGGGCTACCCAGTGGGAGAGTAATTTCTACTCTTAGTCCACCAAGCTCACTGCGCTTAGCTATGATGCTACCACTATGCTGACGAATGGCACTTTCGGTAATCGTGAGCCCTAGGCCAGTACCACCACTATGTCGATCACGTGCGGTAGAGACGCGATAGAATGGGCGGAATATCGCATCCAGCTCCTGTTCAGGGACTCCTTCACCGTTATCGTCAACGGCAATGACAATGTGATTGTCAGAGGTAGACATCTCAACTTCAATTCGATCCTTGCCGTAATAGATCGCATTACGCACTATGTTGTCTAGTGCGCTCATCAACAGTTTAGGATTGCCAGAGATGACCTGATCCGGGATTGCATTAAAGCTCAGGGCCTTATTCATCTGTTCTGCTTCAAATTGAGCATCGGACAAAATCGCTTCCCACAGGCTAACCATTGGCTGATCTTCTCGGGTGAGGTGACTGTCGACCTGCATTCTCGACAGCTCAAGTAACTCGGCGATCATTTGTTCTAAACGCTGCGCTTCGGTGTCGATACGAGTGAGCTCTGGGCTCTCACCTTGTTTACGAGTGGCAAGGGCGTTAGCCATTCTTAAGCGGGTCAGTGGCGAACGTAGCTCGTGAGAAATATCGGAAAGCAGCCGCTGCTGACCGGAAATCATCTGATTGACCGCTTCCACCATCTGATTAAAGCTTGCGCCTGCTTGACGGAATTCACTGGTGCCTTTTTCTAGCGTAGGATCGACGATAAATTCGCCTTTCGTCACCCGTTTTGCTGCACGTTCTAGTTTGCGCGCTGGTTGACTGAGTGCCCAAGCGAGCCATAGCAGCAATGGGGTACTGACCAGCATTACGGCAAAGAGTAGCTGAAATGGCTTATCAAACATACGCAGTAAAAATGGCGGTGGTTGGGTCCACTTAACGCCGATATACAGGAGTAGTTCTTCTTTGGCTAAAGTTATCGGCAGCGGGCCAGCCACCATATAGTGACCGTAGAGTTTTTGCTGAGGTTGTCCTGGCATTTCTACGCTGGTGATAAAGTTTTGTAGGGCACGATACCTATAATTTTTTCTTTCTTGAATGGTGAGAATATTGCCTTCAAGATCGGTGACAAAAAAGCGTGGTCGAGGGTCTTTCGGGGAGTTTCTTGGACCTTCAAGCTTGTATAGCACTCGTGCAAGGTTGTCTGCGTTACGATATTTGTTTTCTATTTTGGTTTTTATATCGATCAGTCGGTCGTAATGGTCAGCTGGAATATCACGGGCTTTTCTCGGATCAAGGTGAGGCAGTGACAATACTGCCACTAAGACCAAAAACATCGTGAACCAAAAAATGGCAAAGATACGGCCGTATAAGCTGGTGATCTTAGGTAGGCGCATCAACCCTCCTCAACCAACAGGTAGCCTCGGCCACGAATGGTCTTAATGCGAGATTTACCGTCGCTACGTTCAGGAAGTTTTTTACGTAGATTGGAGACGTGCATATCAATGGCACGGTCGAAAGCCGCAAGACGCTTGCCGAGTACATCTAAACTGAGCGCTTCCTTAGTTAAGGTATCGCCAGGATGCTGAATAAAATGCGCCAACAGAGCAAATTCGGTGGTGGTTAAGTCCAACAGTTGACCTTGGCAGTAAGCTTCTTGTTTGCCCGGGAAGACCTGAATATCTTGGTATTCAATGCAGTCAGAGTGTTTCGCCGCTTTGCCATTTGATGATTGGGTTCGACGTAAAATAGCACGGATACGCGCCATCAATTCTCGGTCGCTAAAGGGTTTAGGTAGATAGTCATCGGCGCCTAACTCTAGGCCGATCACGCGATCAATCTCTTCTCCCTTTGCGGTTAACATTAATACTGGGGTTTCCCAGGTTTCACGCAGTCGCTTCAGGGTTTCCATGCCGTTCAGTTTCGGCATCATTACGTCGAGTAAGATGAGGTCGATTTGATCGCTTAATAGCGCCAGACCTTCTTCGCCATTGTTTGCCTCAGAGACTTCAAAGCCTTCAAACGACAGCACTTCCTTAAGTAGGCTCGTCAGCTCGGTATCATCATCGATTAATAAAATGTGTGGCATAGCAAAGTCTCTAGGTAATTCTGATACGGTTATATTACTGCTAATTGCGCAATAGATTTAGGGGCAATGTAGCTCTTTACGAATCTTTACGCTCCCTAGACGTTCCTTTACGTCCCAGGTCGTATTCTACACTCAAGCGCTGCAGAGAACCGCAGCACAATCCAATAGATTAAGTGAAAGGTACGATTATGAAATTAGCAAAAAAATTAGTATTAGCAGCCGTTGTTGTTCCACTAACTCTAGGTACTGCAAGTGCCTTCGCATTCGGTGGTAAAGATCATAAGAAAGGTGGCCACGGTGAATGTGGTGGCGGTTTTGACCGTAGCGTTATGCGTAAGCTTGACCTAACTGACGCACAAAAAGATCAGCTTAAAGAGATGCGTGAAGCGGGCAAGAAAGAGATGAAAGCCAACTTCAAAGGCAATTTTGAAACGCGCCACGCTGAAATGCAGGCGCACAAAGCGAAAGTTCAAGAGCTAGTATTGGCTGATAATTTTGACCAAGCACAAGCCAATGAGCTAGCTAAAGCTATGGTTGAGAAGCAGACTGAGCGCAAAGTGAAGATGCTAGAGAAGCAGCACCAAATGCTAAGCATTCTAACGCCAGAGCAGAAAGAGAAGTTTATCGAACTTTCTCAACAGCGAGCAGACAAATGTGCTGAGAAAATGCAAAAGCGTTTCGCAGAAGAGTAATGCTCTTAAAGTGAATTTAGACAAGGCGGCCAATAGGCCGCCTTTTTTGTGTCACTTTTATTCAATACTGAAGGCGTTATACTAAAGCTAATGATGTTTTATTGTTCAGAGAGTTATGAAGCAAGAGTATGCACGTTTAGTCACGATGGCCGCTTGGACGGCAACCATTGTGGCCACGCTATTGTTAGTCGTAAAAGTCGGTGCTTGGTGGGTGACGGGGTCAGTGAGTTTACTGGCGTCTTTAATCGACTCAATGCTTGATATTGCCGCGTCACTGGTTAATTTAATTGTGGTGCGTTACTCCTTGCAGCCAGCCGACAGAGAACACACCTTTGGTCATGGTAAAGCGGAGTCTCTCGCTGCACTGGCACAAGCGATGTTTATTTCTGGTTCTGCTGTGTTTCTGATTCTTAACGGTATCGAGCGATTCTTTAGGCCGCATGAACTCCAATCACCGGAATATGGTGTTTATGTCAGTTTGTTTGCCATCTTTGTGACCTTTGGTTTGGTGACATTCCAAAAGCATGTGGTGAAACGTACCGGCAGTCAGGCAATTACTGCAGACTCGCTGCACTATCAATCTGACTTGTATATGAACGCTGCCATTATGCTCGCCTTGGGTCTGAGCTGGTTTGGTATCACTCAAGCTGACTCGGTATTCGCGGTAGGCATTGGCGTATATATTCTTTATAGCGCTTTCAAAATGGTGCAAGAAGCGACGCAAACTCTGCTCGATCGTAAATTGCCAGATGAAGAGCTCAAGGCGATTCGTGAGACTTGCGTAAAAGTGGAGGGGGTATTAGGCGTGCATCAATTGCGGACGCGTATGTCTGGGCCAACCCGTTTTATCCAGCTGCATTTAGAATTGGAAGATAATATGCGCTTGCTAGAGGCGCATCGAATCTCTGATGAAGTAGAAGAAAAATTACTTGAGCTTTTCCCTCATTCAGATGTATTAATCCACCAAGATCCTTATTCTGTGGTGTTGGGTGCGGAGAAAGCGCAGAAGTCGCAAGATTGGTAAGAGGACGCACAGACAAACCGCAACTTATTGACTATCTTTTCAGCGTTACGACTTTTAACTGTGATCCTGATATGTATCAATTAAGTGAAATAGCAAAGCTGTAATACTCTTACATAAGTAGAAAAGTTACATAATTTCGTGCAAATAAAAGTAGTATTCCTGATTAGGAAAGGTAACATATTGCACAGTTAAAGGAATTAAGTCAGTGACTGTCAATGAAAGTGGCTGACGTAAAAATTGAAATAAGATTCCCAAAAATCGAGGGTGAGCATGATTAAGAAGATCGGTGTCTTGACTAGTGGCGGTGACGCACCAGGTATGAACGCAGCAGTTCGTGGCGTGGTACGTACAGCACTATCTGAAGGTTTAGAAGTTTACGGTGTGTTTGATGGCTACTTAGGTCTATACGAAGATCGCATCGAAAAGCTAGATCGTTCAAGCGTTTCTGACGTAATCAACAAGGGTGGTACATTCTTAGGCTCTGCACGTTTCCCTGAATTCAAAGAAGTGGAAGTGCGTCAGAAAGCGATCGAAAACCTACAAAAGCACGGCATTGAAGCGCTAGTGGTTGTTGGTGGTGACGGCTCTTACATGGGTGCTAAGAAACTGACAGAAATGGGTTACCCTTGTATCGGTCTACCAGGCACTATCGATAACGATATCGCAGGTACGGATTACACTATCGGCTACCTAACAGCACTTAACACTGTTATTGATGCGATCGACCGCCTACGTGATACTTCTTCTTCGCACCAGCGTATCTCTATCGTTGAGATCATGGGCCGCCACTGTGGTGACCTAACGTTAATGTCTGCAATTGCAGGTGGTTGTGAGTACATCATCACTCCAGAAACGGGTCTAGATAAAGAAAAACTTATCAGCAACATCCAAGATGGTATTGCGAAAGGTAAGAAGCACGCGATCATTGCTCTAACTGAGCTGATGATGGATGCAAATGAACTAGCAAAAGAGATTGAAACGGCAACTGGTCGTGAAACTCGTGCAACGGTTCTTGGTCACATCCAACGTGGTGGTCGTCCGACGGCATTTGACCGCGTTCTAGCATCTCGCATGGGTAACTTCGCCGTTCACCTACTAATGGACGGCCAAGGTGGTCGTTGTGTTGGTATTCAGAAAGAGCAGCTAGTACACCACGACATTATCGACGCGATTGAAAACATGAAGCGTCCAGTTCGTGAAGACCTATTCAAGGTAGCTGAAGAGCTATTCTAAGCAAGCTTGCTTAATGCTTTAAATAAAAAGCCAGTTGGGAAACCAACTGGCTTTTTTCGTTTTACTTGGTGTTAATTACTCGATGCTAGTTAACCAGCATGGTTGAGAGTACATAGCCAACCGTCGTCGCGGTAATCACGCCAATAAAACCCGGTAGCAAGAAGCTGTGGTTGAGCACGTACTTACCAATCTGAGTTGTACCAGAGCGGTCAAAGGTAATCGCCGCTAAGTCGCTCGGGTAGAACGGGAAGAAGAAGTAGGCATAACACGCTGGTAGCACACCAATCAGTACTGGCGCTGGAATCCCCATCGCAAAGCCGAGCGGTAGCATGATGGTTAATACCGCGGCTTGGCTTTTCAGGAACACTGACACAACGAACATCGCAATGGCAAAGGTCCAAGGGTGCGCCGCAACGATATCGCTAACCAAGCTAATCAGATACGGCTTGTGGAAGCCAATGATGGTGTCACTCATCCAAGCGATACCAAAGATGATGATCACCGCGGTCATACCAGCGATAAACACATTGCTGTGGACGATCTTCTTCGGCTCGACCTTGGTGGTCAATAGGATCAACGCGCCGACGGAAAGCATCAAGAACTGAATCGCCACTGACATTTTCACGCCGTCTGGCAGTAGACCTAAATCTTTACCAAACATAGCGACAAAGATAACCGTCGCAATACCCGCAAGGAAGATAGTTAACCCTTTCTTCGCCATACCTTCATGAGCTTGGTCATCTTCGACATCACTGCTGGCATCCACGAGCTGAGCTTTGAATTCAGGATCTTGGCAGCGCTCTATAAACGCAGAGTCTTGGTCGAGTTCTTTACCGCGTTTCAAGCTCCATAGACAGCCAACGAGTACGCCAATTAAGGTCGCAGGAATAGTCACTAGCAATACGTTGACTAAGCCAATATCTAAGCTGTTATCTGCTGCGGTCGCCATTACGACTGCGGCTGCCGCGGCGATTGGGCTAGCAGTAATGCCCATTTGTGAGGCAACCGTCGCCATCGCCATCGGGCGTTCAGGTCGAATGCCTTTCTTATAAGCAACGTCGTAAATAACAGGTAGCAGTGGGTAAACCGAGTGACCCGTACCAACAAGTACGGTTAAAGAGTAGGTACACAGTGGGCCAAGGAAGACAATTTGGCTAGGGTGTTTACGTAATAAACGTTCGGCAAATTTAACCAATAGCTTGAGGCCACCAGTGGCTTCCAAGGTTGCCGATGCAGCGACCACCGCAAGGATAATCAACATCACGCTGATTGGTGGAGAGCCTGGTGCGATACCAAAAACAAAAGCGAGGACCGAAACGCCTAGGCCCCCGAGTAGACCAAAAGCAATGCCTCCGTGGCGGATACCGATAAATATCACCGTCAGAAGCAGGAGCATATGCACGTAAAACATAACTAAACCCTACAATGGTAATGAAACTCTCTGTACATTACCCAAAAGTGGTAGGTGTTAATGTGAGGCTTAGTGCTTATATCGTGACAAGCTTTTGTTTTCGAACGCTTCTTTGTCTTTCATCAAAATGCGGCGCTGTATCGAAAGATTTGTTTCGATTTCGCCGCAATGATCATGGTTTTGGACGAGAGACTTTGCGGCTGTGGAATTTTTGGTGAACACCACGGCGCAGTGCTTTGATTCTATTCTCTGCTCTATCTACCCCAAGCAGGACACTTAATACCAGCAGAGTGATGACAACAGATTGTTGTAAGTAGCCGAGTCCGATCATCATACCGAGTGCAGCCAATACCCAGATAACGGCTGCAGATGTGACGCCATGGATCTTACCATCTAAGGTCATCATTACGCCGGCGCCTAAGAATCCAACACCGGTAATGATCTGACCAAGCACACGCGCTTGGTCGAGGGTATTTGGTGAAAGAGAGACCGCCATCGACATAAAGAAATAGGTGCCAGAGATGATCAAAATTGAGGTTCTGATACCAACAGGTTTACCGCGAGTTTGGCGCTCGACACCGACCAAAATACCATTGATGGCGCAGCAAAGAAGTGCAGCCCAGCTAAAAGGGCCAAGGTCGAGAAGTTGTTCGATAGTTGGTTGCATAATGACCTCCAAAACGTCGGAGTATGCAGATAATAGACCCGTCTATCGAACAAAAGATTTTTGTCTTGATGATAAAAGTGCGCGATCAGCAGCCGTTAGTCGATAGGGTATAACTTGGCGGTGCGGCTGAAGTTGCTTCACCGTATTGAAGAAAGCAATTTAATCCCGCTTGGCGACGGCTGGCAGGCATGTACAGGATAATGCCATCGTTTGGATTGGTATTGCTGAAATACCAGTCCGCGCCGTCGTCACCCCATGTGGCATCATCGATATTGGCATCGATGATTTGTGCCCACGCACCAGCGTTATCTGCGCTGGCATAACCAAACGCAATATCGACGTTATCACCTTCAATGGTCACCGATGCGCTGGCGGCGGTATCTAGCCCTTGTACTGAAGAGATGCCAATCAATTGATCGTTCGCTCCTTGCATCGCTCCTTGCAGGCCGTTTAGCGCCGAGATACGAGCATCGCTCTGTAGGTCAACTAACCTTGGCATAGCGGTAACGGCAAGAATCGCCAGTATGACAATGATGATAACGAGTTCAATTAAGGTAAAGCCTTTCGGTTTCATAGTTACTCTAAATGTAGATCGAGTGGTGTTTTACTGGCTCTTCCGCCAATTTCACGGGTTAATTTTGGTACTAGGTAGCCGGAGACTTTTTCCATCACACCCGCCATGATTGTTTTGGCTTGTTGATCCGAAATAAAGAAGTGCGCCGCACCTTGAACTTTATCAAGCACATGCATGTAATAAGGCAGTACGCCAGCGTCAAACAGTGCTTGGCTCAAAGCGGACTGGGCATCAATGCTATCGTTGACACCTTTAAGCATAACTCCCTGATTTAGAAGCGTAACACCCGCGTGCTTTAACGTCGTTAAGCTGTCTCGCAATTCTTGATTAATCTCTTGTGCGTGGTTGATATGAGTAACCAGAATTGTTTGTAGACGGGTGTTTTCCAGCAAATTAGCCAAGGCAGGAGTAATACGAGCAGGGATCACAACTGGCAGCCGTGAGTGAATGCGCAGTCGTTTGATATGTGGAATATCGGCGATGTGATTGACTAGCCAGGCCAGTTCTTCATCTTTAGCCATAAGCGGATCGCCGCCGGAAAGAATGACTTCATCGATCTCTGGGTGTTGCTGAATATAGTCTAAACTTTGCTGCCAGACTGATTTTGAGCCCTTGTTCTCGTCATAGGGGAAGTGACGTCGAAAGCAATAGCGACAGTTGATCGCGCAGCCGCCCTTAACGATTATCAAGGCGCGGTTATGGTATTTATGCAATAGTCCAGGCACGGCATTGTTCTGTTCTTCTAGTGGATCAGTTGAGTAGCCTGGGTGAATCTCAAACTCTTCGCTCAGCGGTAGGACTTGGCGTAAAAGCGGATCGAAAGGATTGCCTTTTTCCATTCTATCGACAAAACTTTGCGGCACACGCTGCGCAAAAAGCTTACGAGCGTCAAACCCGTTTTGCCAAGGAGAAGGATCAATTTCTAGCTTCTCAAGCAATTTTGCGGGATCAGAGATCCCATTCGCTAGCTGTTTGAGCCAGTTTTGCTCAACAGAAACAACTTTTCGGGTTATGATGTGCGGCATTGAATTTAGCTCTAAGAATGTAAGAGGAAAAAATGGCTACTGTTAGCACCAATGAATTTAAAGGCGGTCTAAAACTAATGCTTGATAGCGAGCCTTGCGTTATCTTGGAAAATGAATACGTTAAGCCAGGTAAAGGCCAAGCATTCAACCGCGTAAAAATTCGTAAACTTCTTTCTGGTAAAGTGCTAGAGAAAACCTTTAAGTCTGGTGAATCTTTTGAAGTTGCAGACGTAATGGATACCGACCTAGATTATCTATATAACGACGGCGAATTCTACCACTTTATGAACAATGAAACATTTGAACAGATCGCTGCAGATGCTAAAGCGGTCGGTGACAATGCGAAATGGTTGGTAGAAAACAACACATGTATGCTAACGCTTTGGAACGATAATCCAATTGCCGTTACGCCGCCAAACTTCGTTGAGCTAGAAGTTACTGACACTGATCCTGGCCTAAAAGGTGACACTCAGGGTACAGGTGGTAAACCAGCAACTCTCTCTACTGGCGCAGTAGTACGTGTTCCTCTATTCATCTCAATTGGCGAAGTGATCAAAGTTGATACTCGTACAGGTGAATACGTAGGTCGTGTAAAATAAGCTCGATTTATGTCAAGTTTTAGAAAAAGGTCACTTCGGTGGCCTTTTTTTGTTTTTCACCACCCCCTTTGATGTGCCACAATTTTAGTTTGGCCATAGGTAACTACACTACTACTCATGAAACAGTCTCTTAGAATCTGGCTTGATGCCGCTCGCCCAAAAACTTTGCCACTGGCATTGGTCTCTATCTTAACTGGTAGTGTGTTGGCGTACTCTACTCATCAGTTTTCTCCCGTAGTTGCACTATTGGCATTCCTGACGGCGACCTTACTACAGATATTGTCCAACCTTGCCAATGACTATGGTGATGCGGTTAAAGGTACCGACAACGAAAACCGCTTAGGCCCTGTCCGTGCGATTCAATCGGGGGCGGTGACGCAACAAGATATGAAACATGCCATGGTGATCAACATTATATTGACCATGTTATCTGGCTTAGTGTTGGTTATCTATGCATTGGAAAGTCTGCAGAGTATTTTGGCCTTTATTGGCTTAGGCGTGTTGGCTATCATTGCTGCGATCGCTTATACCGTCGGTAATAAACCTTACGGTTATGTTGGCTTGGGTGATATTTCCGTTTTTATCTTCTTTGGCTTGCTCGGTGTGGCAGGAACCTATTTCCTTCATACGGGTATTGTCGCGCCACAATTGATTCTTCCCGCTGTTGGCTGTGGTTTACTCGCAGTGGCAGTGCTCAATATCAATAATATGCGTGATATCGAAAATGATGAAGTGTGTGGCAAAAGAACCGTTGCAGTGCGATTAGGACAAAGACGAGCGAAACAGTACCACTTTGCTTTATTGTCTGGTGCGGTTTTAGCGTTCGCCGCTTACTTGATCCATCAGCCAACGCCATTATGGATTAGCTTACCGTTTTTACTTAGCCTGCTGGTGACTTATAAGCACGGTAAGGCGGTGTGGCTAGCGGACAAACCAGCGCAGATTGCGCCAATGATGCCTGTAATTGTTAAGTGCTCAATGGTGACAAACCTACTATTTGCGGGTGTGGTTATTGCTCAAACTCTAGTGAGTTAAGTGATGCATGTCATTGCATTGACTTAATGACCCTTTATACTCGATTAAGAAACCAACGGTATGGGAAGGAATACTATGGAATACAATACTTCTGCTTTGTGTGACATTTACTTAGAGCAAGTCGATGTTGTTGAGCCTATGTTCAGCAATTTTGGCGGCAGTGCATCTTTTGCGGGCCAAATCACCACCGTTAAGTGTTTCGAAGACAATGGGCTGGTTCGTGAACTGCTAGAGCAAGATGGCCTAGGTCGAGTGCTGCTGATTGATGGTGGCGGTTCATTACGCCGTGCATTGATTGATGCTGAATTGGCGTCACTTGCTGAAGAGAACGAGTGGGAAGGCATTGTCGTTTATGGCTGTGTGCGCGAAGTCGACGAGCTAGAAGATATGAGTATCGGTATTCAAGCGCTGGCATCGATTCCGGTTGGAGCTACTGCCCAAGGTGTTGGCGAAGTTGACATTCCGGTGAACTTTGGTGGTGTTACCTTCCTACCAGAAGATTACCTCTATGCCGATAATACTGGTGTGATTCTCTCTCAAGAGCCATTGGATATTGAGCTCGAAATCGAAGATGACGCAGAAGACGCTGCTTAATTAAAGCATTTCCGTATTACGAAGAGGTTGCTCGTGGTTTAAACGCGTAGCAACCTCTTTTTAGTTTGAGCTAGACGCCAGTTCAGCCAAGTACTTTTGACGCAGCCTTAATGCGTAAAGGTAGCCCATCACGCCACCTAAAATATTGCCGCAAGCAATGCCAATAAATAGCCCCTCAATGTCATACAGCTGGCTGCCTAACCAAGCACAAGGCAGAGTAAATACGAACAGACGCATAAAGCTCCATTGGAATGCTTTTAGTGGTTCGTGCAGGGCGTTTAAGCCAGAGACCAACATCATCATCACCCCTTGAAAACCGTAGCTAAATGGCACCACCAGTAGATAATGCCACAGCAGATCTTTCACTGCTTGTTCTTGGGAGAATAACGCCGCCAAAGGAATACTCAGCGGTACCATCATGATGAAAATACCCAACTGAAATACCATTGAAAATCTCATGCTAATAAACAGCCCGGAAAAGCTGCGTCCGAGGTTATTTGCGCCCATATTCTGGGCAATAAAAGGCGTTAGCGCTGAAGTGAGTGACATCAAAACCAATATCAAAATTGATTCAACTCGCTGCGCAGCACCATAAGCAGCGACGGCGGCGGTACCATGCGCAGACAGCATTACCATGAGCAGTGCGCCAGAAATAGGAGTGAGCGCGTTGGATAGCGCGGCTGGCGTGCCAATCTTTAAAATCTGTCGCCAATCAGAAATGAGGGTGGTTAAGCAGGGTAGCGCAATTAATTTTTCGCGCTTAGCCAAGACATAAAGTGAACCACATAATGCGCCCAACCAGCTAAACGCACTGGCGATTGCCGCGCCTTGAATCCCTAGCTCAGGAAAAGGGCCATAACCGAAGATGAGTAGTGGGTCGAGCATGCCGTTGATCATACCGGCAAGCATCATGATTTTGGCTGGTGTCTTAGTATCTCCTGTCGCGCGAATAGCCGCGTTGCCAGCCATAGGGATCACCAACAGAGGAATGGTGAGATACCAAATATCCATATATTGGTGAATGAGCGGCAATAGCGCACGATCGGCACCAAGTAATAAAAACAGTGGTTCAATGGTCGCTAAACCGAGCATGGATGCGAGCGCGACTAGAGATACCGCCAATACGAGGCCATGAGTGGAAAAGCGCGCTGCGTCTTGGGCGTGACCTTGACCAAGCAATCGACCAATATTGGTTGAGAGCCCCATGCCAATACCCATGGTAATACAGTTCACCGCGAAGGTGACGGGGAAGGTATAGCTGATCGCTGCTAACGCTTTGGTGCCGAGCAGGGAAATAAAGAAGGTATCCACTAGGTTAAACATCAAAATGGCCACCATGCCGAAGGTCATCGGGACGGTCATTTGACGTAATACGGTAGGGATGGGGCCAGTTAAGAGGCCATGCTTATCCTGCATCGGGAACAACTAAGTTAGTAACAGAACGAGTAGGATACTTGATTGAAGTGACAGACACAAAAAAGGCCAGCCGAAGCTGACCTTTTCTTTCATTTAAACAGAGTCGTTTAAATTAAGCTTTTGCTTTAGCCGCTGCTTTAGCGATAGCTGCAAAACCAGCTGGGTTAAGAGCTGCACCGCCAACTAGAGCACCGTCGATGTCTGGTTGTGCGAAGTAAGCTTCAGCGTTTTCTGGCTTAACAGAACCACCGTATTGGATGATTACTTGCTCAGCAACTGCTGCGTCTTTTTCAGCGATCATCGCGCGGATAGAAGCGTGGATGCGTTGTGCATCTTCAGCTGTAGCTGCTTTACCAGTACCGATAGCCCAGATTGGTTCGTAAGCGATGATTGCGCCGTTAAGAGCTTCAACACCGTAAGCGTCGATAACTGCGTTGATTTGACGTGCACATACTGCTTCAGTTTCACCAGCTTCGTTTTGAGCTTCAGATTCACCGATACAGAAAACAGGCTTTAGACCGTTCTCTTGTAGGAACTTGAATTTCTTAGCAACGAACTCGTCTGATTCGTTGTGGTATTCACGACGCTCAGAGTGACCGATGATGATGTGAGTAGCACCGAAGTCTTTCAGCATCTCTGGAGACATGTCGCCAGTGAATGCACCGCTGTTGTTTAGGTCAGTGTTCTGTGCACCTAGGATGATCTTGTTACCGCCTTCAGCGATTAGACGCTCAGCAAGGTCGATGTAAAGTGCAGGTGGAGCTACTGCTACGTCAACACCTTCAACGCCTTCAAGTTCTGCATTAAGACCAGTTAGCAGCTCAGTTACCATTGCTTTGCTACCGTTAAGTTTCCAGTTACCCATCACTACAGGACGACGCATAGGAATATCTCCGTATTTAATCAGTTAATGTAAAAAATCTTCGTAAGAATATAACAGATAAAATTGACCAGATCATGATTACCGTCATGTCTTATCGGGATATCATCGATTGGTTGGAGCAGTCAGCCCACAGATATCTCTTTATTATGTGGTATATCAGTGATCCATTGAACAAATTGGCGGAAACCGTCTCGGAATTCAGTATAGAAGTTGTTAATAGTGGGTGTTCATTTTTCCTTTCTTATGAAATTCACTTACATCTGAGGATGACTATGCCGAACCTAGTAATGGAATACTCCAACTCTGTTGATGAGCGCGTTAATGTGCAAGGGCTGTTAGAGGACTTACATCAAGTGACACTTCAATGTGGCTTGTTTGATGTTGGATCCGTAAAATCGCGTGCATTGCGCTGTCATAACTGGTTGATCGGTGATGAGGGTGATAGTGTCGATTTTGTTCATATTAGCTTTGAACTACTTGCCGGGCGCAGTGATGAACAAAAGCGCGACCTGTCGCGTCAATTGATGGATGTGCTACAACAGCAAGCCAGTCATGTGCGTAGCCTGACGGTCAATATACGTGATATGGATACAGAATGTTTTCAGAAGGTGATCAATTAATTTGAATGCACCGACTGCTTTTTTATTTGGTAATAAAATTTAGGTAATGAAGGATGTCGATTAAAGAATTGCTATTTTCGTTTCAAGGTCGAATCGGACGTAAAGTCTATTGGATTTGGAATGCAGTTTACTACTTGTTGATTGTGGGTTTTGCGTTGGGGATGAATGTTCTGTTCCCGTCGTTGGCACACTTGATTCTTCCTGTGTTCCTGATTGTTGTCCTGATCCCTGATTTAGCGATTACCGCCAAACGTTGGCATGACCGAGGCAAATCAAGCTGGTGGTTATTGCTTAATATCCCGCTAGTGATTGGTCGAATGACAGTGCCCGTTGGCGATCCTGGTATCGCGACAGATACAACTATGCTTCAAGCGGTTAGCTCTTTTGCTGCACTTATCTGTGGCGCTTGGATTCTGGTTGAGTGTGGTTTCCTAAAAGGCGCCAGCGGTGACAACCAATACGGACCAGAGCCGAAGTAGAAAGGGATTCGTCTTTTTAGAAATTAGCCGTCATTCCATAGAGTGACGAAGGAGCGAGTAGGGAATCTCTTTGAGTTTCTGGCTCGCTTTAACAGATCCCCAATTCACTCGTGCCTCGCTCTCGAGGATGACAGAGATATCCGTTGATACTAAAAAGGGTTGGCACCAGTGCCAACCCTTTTTATTGCTAGCTTGTCGCTATTTGCGCAGAAACACCTGTTCAACTTTATGACTCTGACTTTTCTTTAGAATCAGATGGGCTCGGCCTTTGGTTGGCAGAATGTTGGCATCTAGGTTTACACCGTTGATCGATTGCCAAATGCTGTGCGCCTTCTCAATCGCTTTTGGTACGGTTAAGCGTGTGTAGTGGCTAAAGTAAGAGCCAGGTTTGGTGAAGGCACCTTTGCGGAAGTTGAGGAATCGCTCGACATACCATTGCTCAATAACATTACTCTCTGCATCGACATAAAGAGAAAAGTCTAAAAAGTCAGAGACAAAAACACGGTGCGGGTCATGTGGGTAGTCCATACCACTTTGCAGTACGTTCAAGCCTTCAATAATCAACACATCCGGTCTATCAACCACTTTGACTTCGTCAGTGATGTCGTAAGTGATGTGTGAATAAACCGGCACTTCCAGATTTGGCTTAGCAGCTTTCACATCAGAGACAAATTGCACCAAACGCTTAATATCATAAGATTCCGGGAAACCTTTACGGTGCATGATGCTGCGTTCGTCGAGGACTTTCTTTGGATATAAGAAACCGTCCGTCGTCACCAGTTCAACTTTCGGGTGGTTTTCCCAACGAGACAGCAGGGCTTTCAGTAGACGAGCCGTGGTGCTTTTACCTACCGCGACACTGCCGGCGATACCGATAATAAACGGAGGCGCGCTCTCTTGGTTACCAAGAAAGTTGTTTAATACTGTGTTTCGGTTTTGTCTGGCCGCGATGTAGAGGTTAAGTAAACGCGATAGCGGCAGGTAAATTTCTTCTACCTCATCCATGGTCAGGCTTTCATTGACGCCTTGCAGCTCGACCAGATCGGTCTCGGATAATGTCATTGGTACTGAATTGCGTAATTCAGCCCATTGTTGACGATTAAAAGAGAGATACGGGGTCATAGTCATCCTAACTTGGTTTTACGATAGAGCTGCGAAAATACAACAACCAACAAATATTGCAAATGACGGATGCGACATTAGGCGCTTTTATAAATAGAATTGCGTGAATTTTCAGCAAACAAGCAGAAACTTTGTAAAAACAGATTTTTTTTTAAATTTGCTATTGCAAGGTAGAAAATCATTCAATAGAATGCGCACCACTTATGCCGACTTAGCTCAGTAGGTAGAGCAACTGACTTGTAATCAGTAGGTCACCAGTTCGATTCCGGTAGTCGGCACCATTTCTCCGCTTATTCTCTTTTTAGAGAACGAGAGATTTGGAGTAAAAATTTGGAGGGGTTCCCGAGTGGCCAAAGGGATCAGACTGTAAATCTGCTGGCACTGCCTTCGATGGTTCGAATCCGTCCC
>NZ_JBHZSA010000017.1:0-37208 GCF_043642085.1 Vibrio hepatarius
AATCCCCACTAACTTTGTTAGTGGGGATTATCATACGTCCCGAGGATCATTCAAGTCTCTAAACCGATCGGCATTACCCTCAATGTTGGGAGCGTTTTTACATCGATGGTCTAATGGTTAGAAGCTAGAGCCCGGCTGAGTCAAAAACTCGATTTCCTCCGCAGTGCTTGTTCTACCCAAAATCTCATTTCGATGAGGGTAACGGCCAAAGCGGTCAATAATCACTTTGTGTTTGAGCTCAAAGTCATAGTTATTCTCAAGCCCTGGTTGGTTAAATAACTCGACCGCTTGCTGGTGAATACTGGCCGATTCACTGTGCATGAAGGGCATATAGAGGAAACTGCGTTCTGTGGTGCTTAATTCTTTGTCTAATCCTAGAGCAATAGCCTCTTGAGCGAGTGCTAAAGCGAGAGGGTCTTGGCTAAAGGCTTTAGCGCTATTGCGGTGAGCGTTGCGCGAGAATTGGTCGAGGACAATGATCTCAGCCAAACGCCCCTTAGCTGACGTTCTCCAGTTGGACAGCTCGCATTGAGCCGCGCTTTTTAATAATGCACTGAATCTGCTCTTGATGGTTGCGTCTACCTCATCACTGCTCACGAACCAATCCTTGGGGTCGAGCTCATTGAACCAAAAACTCAGCACGTCATTTTCTGTTGGTAGCATACTCATTGGGTCTTCCATGTTTAGGTTGAGGTCAGTTGACTATGGATAAAACTAGCAAGTTTGGCAACCCCTTGTTTCCAATCCATATTGGCTAATAAGTTGGAGCAACTAAAGCGTATGCAGTGTCGAAATTGGTCGCTGGTTCCAAAAATGGTTCCCGGTAAAATACTGATTCCTTCCGGCTTGGCTTGCTGGTAGATTTTTTCTGAATCAATGTGATCGGGCAGAGTTAACCACAGTAGAAATGAACCCTGAGGCAGGTAAATCTGGTATCGGCCTTGAAGTTCTGGGTAGTGATTGAGCGCAGAAACTAACTCACCATGAAACTGCTTCAAATTGGCTTGATAAAAACGGTGCATTTTTTGAACGTGAGTACGGTATTTCCCGGTACTCAGAAAATCCGCAACAGCCGATTGCATCAAGTTTAAACTGCCCATGTTGTCACAGAGCAAGATTTTTTCTATTTTGGCTTGATATTGTCCAGCAATAATCCAACCAATTCTCAGTCTTGAATCGAGCATTTTCGACAATGAGTTAACGTAGATAACCCGATCATTTTTATCAAGAGCCTTAAGTGGTGGTATGCCTTGATCAAATGCGAGGGCACCAAACACATCGTCTTCAATAATAGGAATCGATGGAGCCAATTTAAGTAGCTCAACCCGCTTCTCTAACGGCATTCTTGCCCCAGTCGGGTTAGTGAAATTAGGCGTGACTAAGATGGCGCTTATATCCCATTTTTTAAGGGCTTGCCGTAAACTCTCTGGCTCCATCCCTGTTTTAGGGCAGCTGGGGATCTCTACGACCTTTAGTCCGAGTGATTCCATCAACAATAGGTTGCCGAAGTAACACGGGGACTCGACGGCGACAATATCTCCAGCCTGAGTTAATGCGCGCAGAGCCAAACTGATCGCTTGCTGAGCACCGTGTGTCACAGCGATTTGACTGGCGGGCGCATTGATGCCAAGGTCCTGGCTTATTTTACCAAGGTGTTTAATGAGCAGCTCGTTTCCAGGCGGTAACTGATAATGGCTTGCTACATTAGCTTGCCTGCGGCTGTGGCGTCCAATTTCAGCGTAAAGGCTTTTGATTATCGGCGTGTCGATGTTTGGGTGCGCAGTACCTGTCGCGAGCCATTCATTTTCTGGCGAGTAGGTAAGGATCTCTTTACAGACGGAAAGTAAGTCGACTTGATTGGGCTTAGCAACTGGCTTTAGGGTGTCTTGACGATGGTTAACGTGATAACCCGACTTCGCCACTGCAAAGATGACTCCCTGTGCTTCGAGCTCTTGATAGGCGCGAATCACGGTGTTTTTGCTGACCGACAACTGGTGACTTAACGCCCGTATAGAAGGGAGTTTATCTTGGTCAACCAGCAGGCCAGATTCAATTTGCTCTTTAATCGACTCTTCGATCATTGAATACTTACTACTCATGCTCATCTTCTGTACCCAATAAAATTATCCAATCTGTGTCTTTTGGTATTTTCTGTGCCTATTAGAATATCGGTATAACAAGGAGAAAATCCAGAGGAGTTTTTATATTGGTTCGTTATATCCCGTTTTTGTTTGTCATACTGTGGGCGTCAGGCTTTGTAGGCGCTCGGTATGGGTTGCAATATGCAGAGCCAGCAACGCTCCTTTCCATTCGTATGTTGGGTAATGTGTTGTTGTTTTTAGTATTGGTCGCTTGCCTTCGCCGCCGACTGCCTACAGGGAAAGGCCTTTTCCATAGTGCGGTCGTTGGATTGTTAATTCATGGTTTTTACCTAGGAGGGACGTATCTTGCCATTGAGCTTGGTATGCCCGCTGGGTTGAGCTCATTGTTGGTTGGTTTGCAGCCAATATTGACCGCGTTGCTATTGGTTAGCTTTGCTCAGCATACCTTTAAGCCGTCGCAGTGGTTGGGATTAGTGCTTGGCTTTATTGGTATTAGCTTGGTGTTGATGGGCAAGATAGAGTGGCAATCAGACCAGCATAAATTGGCAGCAATTGCGATCTGTTTTGTCGCTTTGTTTGGCATCACACTGGGTACACTGTATCAGAAAAAATACTGCCAAGATGTCGATATGGTGGGCAGTGCAACGGTTCAATACTTTGCTGCGGGTTTATTGTTTCTCCCTTATGCAGCAAGCTTTGAAACGATGGAAGTGGATTGGAGCATGCCATTCATATTGACGTTAGTTTGGTTGGTCGTTGTATTGTCGTGTATTGCAGTGTTGCTACTGCTCTACATGGTGAAAAACGGCGCTGCTTCGAGTGTCGCTTCGGTTTTTTATCTGGTACCTCCAACAACGGCCATTCAAGCGTGGGTGCTGTTTGGCGAGTCATTTGACCTTTATGGTGTACTCGGATTTATGTGTGCTGCAATTGCAGTTTATCTTGTCGCTAAAGCGCCTTCACTATCTAAGTCCAAATGGGCAAGAGCCTAATTAATAGACACTCACTCTTTGTGGGTATTGGCAAAAAGAGAGCGAGGACTATAATCTCGCTCTCTCCATTTCCTGGGTAGAAACAGTGAATATAGCTAGAAAACCAGATCGAGCGACAGCGATGCGTGACATCATCGAACAAGTGAAAGCGACATTGCCCCTCTATGAATCCGAGACGTTTGTTTGTGGAAGCAAAGGCAGTTGTATCGGTTGTCCGAAGAAGTTACTCGAAATGGTTGATTCGGATCTCTGCTATTGGGAGTCTGCGCTCGATAGGGGTATAGAACCCCAGTTTGACGAAATTCGCCGATTTGGAAAAATGTGCACTAGTGTGAAACGAGCGTTAAGCCGTAACGGCCTAATTTAATTTCTCGCCCCCCTTTAGAACTTGACGGCTGTGGACTAACTTTAATGTTAGGCAGCAGCGAAGGGGGTGTTTTGTGACTCTATATATTTCGTTACGCAGAGTAATCGCCATGGTGATGGCTTACTTTGTAATTTCTCCTGCTTTTAGTTCTGAGAATGATTTAAGAGAACTTTCGTTCTATACCGAAAGTTATCCGCCAGCGAACTACTTGGTTGATAACAAAATTACGGGTTATTCCGTTGATATCTTATTGGCCGCTAGTGCCCTTGTCGGTGAACCAGTGACCCTTTCCCAAATAACCTTACAGCCGTGGGCACGTTCTTATCGAACGGTGCTAACTCATGGTGATTCAGTTTTGTTTTCGACCACGCGCTCTGAACATCGTGAAGAGTTGTTTAAGTGGGTCGGGCCTATCCTTGATATCAAAGTCGTGGTCCTTGCCCGTAAAGATTCTGACATCGTCATCAATGACCCCATTGATATGGCCAATTATAGGATTGGTGTAATAAGAGATGATATTGGTGAACAGAGTCTTCTAGCGCTGGGGGTACCGAGAGACTCAATGCAAGAAGCATCTTACGTTACTGTACTAGCTGAGCAGTTAATGAAAAAGCGCATAGATCTTTTTGTCTACTCAGAAAGAGCCGCTTACTGGTGGTCACGACAAGCTGGAATAGACCCTGATATGTTTGAACCTGTTTATGTTGTACAAGAGGGGCAGGTTTACTTTGCCTTCAATCGAGACTCTGACGAAGAGGTTGTTGAAAAGCTGCAACAGGGTCTTGAGATGCTCAAACGTAAGGATGAATCGGGTATTAGCCGTTATGAACA
This sequence comes from Vibrio hepatarius, assembly GCF_043642085.1. Classification (GTDB taxonomy): domain Bacteria; phylum Pseudomonadota; class Gammaproteobacteria; order Enterobacterales; family Vibrionaceae; genus Vibrio; species Vibrio hepatarius_C. The sequence continues at coordinate 4,293 of NZ_JBHZSA010000017.1, forward strand.
GATTCTAGAGAAATACTGAAGCGTTCCGATACTAGCCCAAGCATCGATGCTTAGGCTGGTATCACTTACAAAGTAGGGCTGTTAGAGGCTTAACGAGGACTTAAACACTCGTTAAACTTTGGCTTTCTTAACAAAGTACGGGTTATCAAACTTTTTCGGGTTACCAAGTTCAGACACCACAAGTTTGTTCCATAGTTGTACATCAAATTCACCTTTCGGGATTGATGGATACAGCGTTTCGACTTCTTCCATGGCAAAGCGAATAAACTGCTTTTTCTTTATTTGATTGTATTTACGCGCCACGCGATTGTGTTTCGCTATCCATTCTTGTTTAAAAGCGATCAAGCCAGGCTCTGCAACTTCTAATGGCAGCCTAGAAAGATAAATGCGTTTGTAAGAGACTTTACGGTCAAGCATCGTCCTCATGGCTGTTTGGATATACTTGCCATGATTGGTGATTGAGATCTCTTCTTGATCAAAAAGTTGGACACTCCAACCACTAGGAAAAAAATTCGGTTTTCGGTACTGCTTGTTTCTAACATCGATAGCTTGGTGCATGACAAGATCGGAAGTACCGTTGAAGGTTTGTTGCCATTTACCGATACGAATCTGCACAGCAGTAGGTAATCGATAAATATTAGTAAATTTATCTTGTTCCATATTTTTATACACTAATTTTACGTCGATATATAAAAGGCAAAGAAGAATAGGCTTGAATATGAGCGCCTATTTTTAAAGGTTAGAAAACTATTCGACACAGTGTAGTGAAAAACACTCAAGCTCGCTAGTCGGTTTGGTCAATATTTGGTTAGATAATGGACGGCTTAGGCTTGCGTTGGTCACAATTCTCAGCGTTATGACTGATGAGTACAAGAAGTGAGTTGGCTCTAGCGATTGTTCGATAGAGCCAAGCATTAGATTAGTCGTAGATGGTAGGGATTGGTTGACGCTTGTGCTGAGTCACTTTATAAATGTGCACTAAACGCTCAGTAACCTCTTGAGAGACTGGTTTCCCTTCTAAGAAATCATCGATTTGATCGTAGCTTAGGTTTAACGCGTCTTCGTCCGCTTTTTGTGGGTCTAGTTCTTCAAGGTCAGCGGTTGGTACTTTTTTAACAAGCTGTTCTGGTGCGCCAAGCGTCGCAGCAAGCTCTCGTACTTGACGTTTACTAAGACCAAATAGGGGAGCCATATCGCAAGCGCCATCACCAAACTTAGTGTAGAAGCCGGTAATATTTTCTGCCGAGTGATCCGTACCAATAACCAAACCACCAACGTAACCAGCGATTTCGTATTGAGCAACCATACGTGCACGCGCTTTGACATTGCCTTTAACGAAGTCAATTTTCGCGTTGTCTTCAGGTAGTAAACCAGTGCCTTCAAGAGCAATGTGACTTGCAGCGTGTAAACCGTCGACGCCCGCTTTAATGTTTACGGATACTGAATGAGAAGGCTGGATAAATTGCAGTGCTAGCTGCGCTTCATCTTCATCTTTTTGCTCACCATAAGGTAAACGAACGGCAATAAACTGGTAGCCAGCGCCACTCTCTTCATTCAACTGGTTTACAGCCAGTTGCGCTAAGCGGCCACAAGTTGTTGAATCAACGCCACCACTGATACCGAGTACCAGTGATTTACAACCAGACTCTTGTAGTTTGCGTTTAATAAAATCTACGCGGCGTGTAATTTCAAAATGAGGGTCTATTGATGGCAAAACGCGCATTTCGTCGCGAATTAGCTGTTCCATTATGTTTCCTTCCTGCAAGCAATATGGTTTAAAATTGTTAGTCTAACGGGTAACTTTAACAGGTCTACCTCAGGTCAAACTCTGAATATCGAAGTGAACGTGTTAAAGTCACATCGCTATATCATACCTCAATCAATAAATTAGAAAACTGTGATCGCGGTTTTCCCGGATAGTGAAGAACAACAATGAGCAAAATTGCCGTATTTGGTAGTGCCTTTAATCCACCTAGCCTTGGACATAAGAGCGTGATCGAGTCTCTTGAACATTTTGACCGAGTTCTACTGCTACCAAGTATTGCCCACGCTTGGGGAAAGCAGATGCTCGAATATTCTGTCCGATGTGAACTGGTGGACGTTTTTATTGAAGATCTTGGTACCACGAATGTAGAACGCTCTACGGTTGAAGAAGATCTTCATCAGCCGGGATCCAGCGTGACGACCTTTGCCGTGTTAGAAGAATTACAAGCTCGTTATCCAGAGAGTGAGTTCACTTTCGTCATGGGACCGGACAATTTCTTCAATTTTTCAAAGTTTTACAAGGCAGATGAAATTCTAGAAAGATGGTGTGTGTTGAGTTGTCCCGAACGGGTTAAAGTGCGAAGTACGGATATTCGTAATGCACTAATTGATAAAAAGGATATTTCTGACCTCACAACCCCTAAAGTATGTCGCAAATTGGCCGAAAAAGAGTATTATTAAATGGTCTAGTGTACGATATATAAGAGGCATGAATGTCAAGGTGCGGATTGATATGGGGGGCTTTATTGCTGTCTTCCGTTTCAAATGCGTGTGAGATGTATGACAGCAGTTCCAGTTCTCAATCGGTAATGTTAGGGCAGCAAGGTGTCTGCTTCTCGATACTTGATGGTATTGGTTATACCGCTAAGTCGATAGACTCAATTAGCAGTTATATGGTTGACGATTCAACGGATTACTCAACCTATTGGTCAGATTGGCTGTTGAAAAATGATAGCAATCCAATCTTAACCAAAAGCTTATCGTCAAATTATATTGGTTTAGGAGTATGGGTACCGAGTGAACTAGAAGATCAGCTCTCTAGTATGGATACAGAAGAGTGGATCAAAAGCCATGGCTTACAGCTTAGCCTTGGTTTCGGTGATATGAATACCGGGGAACCGCGCATGCGATTTGATTATCGTTGGCATGAACAAAAAAGCGGTGACGTCATGATGCAAGTTGAAGTCCCGTTTTAACCGATAAAACTCCTCTTTGTTTCAGCAAGTTTGATACGCTTTTATCCGTTTGAAACTTGCTGGCCTTCCAAGCGTTCATAGCAGTGGCTAATTAGCTGTTCTGGCGTTTCTGGCTTTGAAAAATAGTAGCCTTGAATAAAGTTACAGCCCATAGCGTAGAGTTTCTCTAATGCTTCTTGGTTTTCCACGCCTTCAGCAATCAATTTGACTCTTAATTGCTTTGCCAATTGAACAATAAGCCAGACTACGCGTTCGGCCGTTTCGTTACTCAACATGTTATTGATAAAGGTTGCGTCAATCTTAATGCAGTCAATTGGATAGCTGTGAATGTAGTTGAGACTTGAGTATCCAGTACCAAAGTCATCGAGGGCGACGGTGAACCCCAGCAAACGCAATTTAGTCAGGATATTTTTGACTTCATCGGTTTGCGAAAGCAGCACAGTTTCGGTGAGTTCTATAGTGAACTCTTCCGGAGTAAAGTTATAGCGTTGTATCGTTGCAAGCAGGTGCTGTAAGTAGCGCTCTGAGTTATTTAGTTCATGAGCAGAGCAGTTGAGCCCCAATTTTACTTTGTGGCCCAGGCCATTTTCTAATGCGACTTTGGCCTTGCAAGCGAGCTCGACAATACGCTCACCAAAATCAACAATAAGTCCAGATTGCTCTGCAGCCTCTATAAACTCTAAGGGAGGAATCGCTCCTAGTGCTTTGCTCTGCCAGCGTGCCAAGATTTCATAGTAATCCCATTGCTTGTTATTCCGTTCAACAATGGGTTGAGCGACAACGTAAATCTCCCCGTCACTGATGGTTTCTTTCGACAGTTCGTTACGTAGCGCGTCAATAATCAGCGCTCGGCGGTAATACTGGGCGCTCAAATGTGTGTCGTAGCATTGGACATTAATGTGTCTAGATTGCTTACAGTCTTTGAGCGCTAAGCTGGCGTTAAGAATGATTTGATCTGGGGTAACATGTGGCCCAGCACTCTTTGCCAAACCAATACTGATGCTGAATTTAATGTTGTGCGCTGGGTCTTGATAGCCTTTCTCAAGGTTTTTAATGATGGTGTGACAAATTTCGAATGGATCGCCCGATAGGGTAATAAACGCGAACTCATCGCCAGCGATGCGAAAGGCAAGATGCTTATCTTTAATCGCTAGCTTAATGGTGTTGGCGACAAATTTTATGATCTGATCGCCGATGTAGTTACCGTATAAGTCATTAATTGATTTGAAGTTATCTATATCAATATACGCAAGGGTGAATGAGTCGATATTCATCTCATTAAGGCGCTCGATCTTATCCGATAGAAAACTTCGATTAAGCAAACCCGTTAAATTGTCATGGGAGACTTCATAGCTAAGTTGGTCGACCAAGGTTTCGGAGCGAGCGGACAGCCACTTGGCGCGTAAGTTATGAGTGACAATATTGGCGAATAGTTTGTGTCCTTCAACAAGGCGCTCCTCTTGATTTGCGCTGATCTCATTGTCGAACGTAGAAAGCAAAACCCCCAAGACTTCGCCGTTGGTCGCCTTTAGTGGAATCGCGATGTAGGCTTGAATGTCATTATCAAAAAGAAACTGCTCACTAGGATGATGTGAGGAGGCTTGGTTTCGGCAGAGTGTATATTCTTGATTAGACTGAGTTACAAATGCCCAAGTGCTGCGGGTTAAAGGTGTAGTGCAGTGGTTTCGCTGTAACCTTAGCTCGCATGACGAAGCGAGCAAGACCGACTTTGGGGTAAACTGGTCGAACTCGATAACGCACGTGCAAAATGAGCCTGAGTGCTGGTGCAGCTCATAGGTTGCTTTGTTGAGCAGCTCTAGGCCGTCCAAGCTCAATGTCTCGCCAAGTGTTTCGACACTTAGCGTATTTGGTACAGATGTTGTCCTAGCCATAACGAGTAACTCACTATTATTGCGACTTATGTCACTTATTTATCGGTTGGGTTACTTTTTAAATATGGTACCGCATGCATATTTTTGCAAACTTAAATAAAAACTAATTGCATATGAAGGCTAGGTGGATGTAATCACTGAGATTGTTCTTTAGAAAGGCGTGTTTTTAAATAATCTAAGAACAGTTTAGTGCGCGTGTGTTGGTAATCAAGTTTCGGATAATAAGCATAAACGAGCGCCTCGTCGGCAGTAATATCAGGCAAAATGCGCTTGAGAGTTCCTACTTTCAGCTCTTCTTTGATCATCACGTCATTGGACAGCAAAATCCCCATGCCACTTTTAGCTGCATAAAACAGAGCCTCAGGGTTCGTGGTCGCAAAGTTGCCACTCAAAGAGAGCTTTTGTCCATTGGTTAAGGTGATTTCACGCTGGGTTCGCTCGCCCCATACCAACATATTATGATCGGTGAGTGCCTTGGCGTTTTCTGGCTCACCATGTTGCTCGATGTAATCAGGCGATGCATAAAAGCCCGCTTTATGCTCGAAAAGAGGGGTGGCTTTAAAGCTGAGTGAGTTGAGTTGCTCAATCTCTCGGCTGATGAAGAGATCTAAACTGAGTGTAGGGAGTTGACCGGGCGTGGTGGTAATGAGCTGGATTCGTATGTCCGGATACATTTTCAGAAAATCATTCAGGTACTGGACGAGAAACTTTGACCCAACTGCTAGCGTCGCACCAATCTTCAGTAGCCCTACCGGAGTTTCAGAAACTGAGCGCGTTTCATCAACGATAGACTGCCACCCGTCCAACTGCACTTTGGCGCGCTCATAGAATAACGCCCCAGCTTCTGTCTGGGTCACCGAGCGAGTAGTGCGCTTTAAAAGTTGTGCACCGATACGCTCTTCAAGCCAATGAATTCGCTTACTAATGGCTGAGCTGGTGGTATTCAATGTCCTTGCGGCACCATTGAAGCTGCCTTCATCAACGACGCGAATATAACTCTGAACACTTTGAATCCAATCCATAACTCACCCTTATTGTTTCTTTTTGGGAATTAATCACTTTCCATTTTGCCATATTATCATTCGATTGGGACACATATAAACTCTAATCACTGATAATTGATTAAGGAGTCGCAATGAAGAAAACCCCGATTTTATTAGCCATGATGATCATCGCGACAGGACAGGTGGGTGTAAGTATTTATCTACCGTCATTGCCTATGATCAGCGAATCTTTACAGGCTAACCAGGCTGATATCCAACTTTTAGTGACTCTATTTTTGGTTGGCTTTGGTGCCTCTCAGTTGTTCTACGGCCCGCTTTCGGATGCTATTGGGCGCAGACCAGTGTTTATTATTGGCCAAGGTATCTATCTGATTGGTACCGTGATGTGCATTACTAACACTGACAGTTTATTGATTCTTACGGTAGGTCGCTTACTGCAAGGCATGGGGGCGGGTAGTGCGTCCGTTCTTGGTCGCAGTGTACTTAGGGACAGCTATGAGGGGGCTCAACTGACCAAAGCGTTGTCTTACATTTCGGTCACTGCTTCTATTATGCCGATTGTAGCGCCAGTTTTAGGTGGTTGGATTTCTTTCTACTTAGGTTGGGAAGCCGTATTCAGTTTTGTTTTGCTGTACCTTGTGGCTATTTTCACGCTTGGTTACTTTATCTTGCCTGAAACCATGAGTTACGGAAAATCCCGCTTTGATGTAAGTAATGTAATTAAGAACTACGGGCGTCTTATCACCAACAAGCAGGTTATTTCTAGCGCAAGCTATAACTGGATCAGTTACCTGGCGAGTTTGGTTTCTCTCTCAGTAATGCCTTTTATTTTACAGCATAACCTAGGTCTTACCGCTGCCGAGTATGGTTCGGTAATGATTATTCCTTCTGCAGGACTTATGGCCGGAAGCCTAGCGTTGAATGTCCTAAATCGCTACCTGTCGACACGTCAACTGATGACACTAGCCATTTCCATCATGGTTTTTGCTGGAGTTTGGCTAGTGTCGATGCCTGTGTCACTGTTCAATTTAGTGTGGGCATTTACTTGGTTGACAGTTGCTCAGGGGATTTCTTTCCCGTTATCAATCAGCATGCTGTTAGAGCCACACAAGCGTCAAGCAGGTTCAGTATCGGCGCTATCCGGTTCGATACAAATGTGTTTGGCGGGGTTATTTGGTGGTTATTTGGTTGAGTACTGGGTGCAGAGCCAATTTGCGATGGGAGTATTTTATTTAGTCTCCGCATCAATGATGGCTTACGTATTAATTGCGTCAAAGAAGGTTAGCACTGTGCAGCAAGAGTTTGCTTGATCGGCAGTTGAGGGTACAATGCCCGAAAAATTGAGATATCGAGACAAAAACGATGGAACACAAAGAGTTTGAGGCTTTAGTTAAGTCACTATGTGAGAAAGAAAACTTACCACAGGCGTTAGATCTGTTAAAAGCGTCTGTAGACAGTGAAGTGTCTGAGGCTGCACAGTCTTTAACGGGTCAGTTTGCACTTGCAGAAGTTGATGGTGCAAAGCGTGTTTACCACGTGACAGTGCAAGAGAACGAACAAGGCGAAGAGCAAGAGTTTGTAGAGCATGTAATGGATGAAGGCGACGATGTAATCCGATTCGTTGCGTGGTTCTTCGATGTGATGTTTGATGTGAAACGTAAAGATACTTACCAAGCCGCGGGCAAAACATATACTCAACCAAAACGCGCTTAGTAATGTGATTTAGTTCTTGTTTTTGTGCTAATTGTGATTAAAATCACACTCCTGTTTTTAGGAGACAATCATGAATCACGAACTAGGCAATGCTTATATTGGTCAAATGATCGCTAAGCAAGCTATGCACGAAGCACTATATGGTAAGCCTAAAGCGAAGAAAGCCTCTTTTATCAAACGAATGATGAAGAAGTTGGCCAAGTAAGCGCAATGTGAAATGGATTTTCTAATCTCGATGAGTAACGAGCTTAGTCAAAAGCCCCGCTGATTTCAGCGGGGCTTTTTGTTGTATGCGTGAATTTTTTTGTGCGCGTTAAAGTGACACAACGTTATCGGGAACTGTGCTCAGCCCCTTTTCTTCAATCCATGCGCTGAGATTATCGGCACCACCGATATAATGTCCATCCAGCCAAATTTGAGGTACGGTTACCGGAGTTTTCTCACCTATGATGGCTTTTACCTCTGGGATCATTCTGTACAGTGCCGCGCTATCTTTGACAACATCATAGTATTGATAGTCAATGCCAGCCTCATCCAATATTTTTTTTGCTTTGACGCAATAAGGGCAGGTGGCTTTGCCATACACGATATTGCCTTTTAGCGTGTCACGCTTTGTCCACTCTTGAATCACCGACTGAATCAAGACTCCACGGTTAAGTGCTTCGCCTTGGCTAACAACTTTGCCCTCGACCATCAAGATAGGAGCGTGCCAAGCACCAACTTTGAGCGGCTCCCACCAATGCGAAAGCCAATCCTTAACTTCTAACTCGATAGGGATCCCAGCTAACTCGTTCTCAAAGGTATCGGTCAGGATATCTTTGGTTAACGTACATTCGCCACATGGAATGTTTACTTTAAATGGGCCCCAACTCCCGGCCCACTTGTATAGTGTTAGCTTTATTGGACTTGTCATAGAATTGCTCTCCTTAAATGCCTATGACTAAATAGAACGGCGTCAGATGGCTTATCTTTCAGCTATTTTGATTTTTTTGTTTCCCAGCGAGTAATGAAGGCGACAGAGGCAATAATGATAGCTGCGCCTAACCATAATCTTCCCGGTGGAACCCAGCCAAATACTGCCCAACCAGCCAGTACATTCAATGGCAGTTTTGCATGATCAAATGGCTGAACAAACGAAGCATCTGCGACGGAGTACGCTTTTACAATAGCCCACTGAGCCAACGCTGTCATTGCGCCAGCCGCGAACAGAACGAGCCAAATTGTTCCACCACTAGGCATTTGCCAGTCTGGTAGCGCAAGTAAGATATTAAATGGCGTAATTAAGATAAGAAGATAGACCACCATGGTTGAAGGAGAATCGTCAGAAGAGAGCTTTTTCACCATCAGTGAATAACACGCCCAGAAGAAGGCTGCCCCAACAGGTAGCAAAGTTGCCCAGTTAAAGTCTTCTGCCCATGGCTCTAGAATGATCATTGCGCCAACAAAGCCTGATAACGTCGCTAGCCAGCGAGCTGATCCAACTTTCTCTTTAAGAAACAGTCCTGAGCCTACAGTCGCAAACAGTGGCGATGTCATCAGGAGTGCAATACCTTGCCAAATCGGTACAGGGTAGGCGAGCGCCCAAAGCCAAAGCTGAATACCGATAACCGATAGAAATACGCGGAAGATGTGCATTCCAAGGTGCTGAGTTCGTAAAGACTTACCAATCCCTAATGTTTTTAAGTAAGGAAGGATCACGACCAGTGCAATGGCATATTGGATAAGGGCGACGGTGGTTGAAGATAGTCCAAAATTAATACTGGCGATTTGTGCAAGACTGTTAACAATGGCAAACGCTAGCCCTGCCGTAAGCATCCAGCTAGCCCCTTGAATCGGGTGATGATTTCTGGTGGTCATGATGTAAGTGTATGAAAAATTGATAGTGTGAATCATACGACTTTATTGAAGTGAGATCACCTTAGTAATCTGAACTTGTTCTTCAATAAAGCCGAATGAGAGCAGTTTGTTTATTGATTGATGCGCCTTAGCGTTTTTTATTCAGTGTGTAGACGGAAGCGACCACCAGAATAAGGCCAATGGCATGCCAAACCGTGAACAACTCATCAAGAACCATCACGGCAAAAACGGCGGTGATTGCAGGGCCGATATTGTTGGTCAGACTAAGTGTTGTAGGGGTTAGTCTCGCCATTGCTGCAGCCATTAGATAGGAAGGCAGTACGGTACAAAAAATCCCAAGCAAAATTCCGATGGTAATCAGTTCTATGCTCCAATCAGTTGGAGAGGCACTACTCAGTGATAGATGAACAAGAATCGCTAGCCCCGCGCTACCCATACCGATACTGGTAAACATTGAGCTGCCCAAGTGACCAATTAGCGGTTTACTCCAAACTAGATAGAAAGCGAAGACCAAAGCCGAGGTGATCGCGAGCAAACTCCCGGAGACAACAGACGAGCCAAAGGCACTGAAGTCATGAAAGACAATAAAGCCAATCCCGACATAGCCAATCAAAGCGGAAGACAATACGGCGCGAGTAGGCTTATTGCCGTACAAGCCCCAACTGATCAACACAACAAAGGTTGGGAAAAGGAAGATCAACAGGCGTTCAAGTTGAGCTGAGATATGCGCAAGAGAGGCGATGTCTAAAAAGCTAGCGAGGTAATAACCCATCACACCAATTGCGGCAGCTTTTAAACCATAACGCTTAACCTTAACGCGGTTTTCCCTGTTTCGGCACAGAAATAGGAGTATGAGTGAATAAACCGGAAGCGAGCTGAACGCTCGCAGCGTCATGATCGACGTTGCATCTCCGCCATATTGATAAGCGAGCTTAATAAATATCGGCTTTACAGAGAAAAGGACGCAACCTGCGAGTGCCATCAAAATACCAAACTGGGTAGCAGATGAAGAGCTAGAGGAGGCGGTGTGAGTGTTTTCGGTCATTCGTCTCGTATCCTTTTTGAGAGTGGAGGCTACGAGAAAGGAAGGCTGGCTACGTTCTCGTAGCCAGGCGCAGTGTTACCTACCGGCTACAGGCATTGAGAAGAAGGAGCCAAAGGTAGGTACACATAAAAGTCATAATCATTCCAATTGGTGGTGAATTTTTAGACTATCTTTGTCACACATAAAATGCAACCGCTTGTTGTTAGTCTTGTTGCAACTTTAATTCGACTTGGTTTAGCGCATTTTGGTATATAGACCAAGCACAGATACCCGCTAGGATATTACCGATAAACGCACCCCAGAATAGACCTTGGATACCATACAAGTGTGATCCTAGCCATAAACAAGGTAAGAAGAAGGCAAACAGTCGCAGTGCTGAAATCGTCAGCGCGGTATAAGATTTTCCTAGCGCATTGTTGATTGAAACCATCAACATACAGATGCCTAGTGGTCCTAAACTAAATGGCACAACCATTAGGTGATAGCTAAGAATTGACTCAACCTCTCCTTCGCTGGTCATGAGAATCGCCAAACCATTAGAGCCAAGCCAAGTGGCGACTGCGATGATCAATTGGAAGCCCAATACAAATTTGACCGCGATGCTGACGAGTTTTCGGATGTCAGTAAGGTTGTTAGCGCCGAGCATCTTTCCGACCATTGGCGGCATTGACATAGTCAGTGCAAGAACTGAAACAATGGCAAAAAACTCGTATCTTGACCCCAGAGCCCACGCCGCGACAGCCGCAGTACCGTAACCCGCGAGCAGTTTCGTCGCGAGCATAGAAGAGAGTGGTGGGAGTAATTGGCTGATCATCGCAGGTCCCATGATATTGCCAATAGAGCGAAGGCTTTGTACGACGTTTAAATCGCTCCAATCAAAGCTCATCCAATGCTTGCTTGTCACCTTAGGTGCGACAAACAGAATACCTAAGCCGAATGCGATAATGGTTGCGATAGCCGCGCCGTTGATGCCCAAATCGAAAGTGAAAATGAAAATAGGGTCGAGCACTAAGTTGAGCGCGCTGGTCACCATCATCATGGTACCCGGCAGCATGGTATTACCGTTGGCTCGACACACACTGTATAAGAAATAGAGCACTGCGCCCGTCCATGAGCTGACGAGCCAGTAGATCCAGTAACTATCAATGATAGGGAGTACGGATTCTGGTGCGCTAAGTAGCCCTAAAATCGGCTCGCGGATTAAATAGATAATCACAGAGAACAGTGCGACACCAACGCTGCCCATTGCAATGACAAGGCCACCGAGCTGCTTGGCATAGCGCTCTTGCTTGGCTCCAATCGCTTTGGCAATTACAGAGGTCGTCGCAATGCCTAGACCAACCTGTATACCGATAATGATCATTTGAATCGGTAAGGTAAAGCCTTGAGCCGCGAGAGGTAAAACCCCTAACTGCCCGATGAAAGCACTGTCTACCAGCTGGAAACTCATCAGTGAGAGTACGCCAAACAGCATTGGCCAAGTCATTTTGAATAATTGCTTCCCTAGAGAAGGCGTTGAATCTTGTGTTGTTGAAGTCATAACCATACTTTGAATTAAGGTCTTTCGACTGAACTTAAAGTTAAACCGAGGCGACAGTGCCTCGGTTTACTATTGTTTCACATACATCGTAGCCGTATTGCCCGATTTCAAGGGGTAAGCTAAATAATCATGCGAAAGCGCTACTCTTGCTTAAAGTCATCGGCGTAGCCTTTGGGTGGTGGCGTCCATCCTCGCTCACCACTTTCATGACGATCTGAACGATCGGTTTGCATTGCTAGCTTGATATGTTCTTCCATATGCATAAAGAGTTTTCGGTAGTTATTGTCGAAACGTTCGCCTTCAGAATCATCCTCCCAAGCATGGTAGAGCCTATCGGATTTTCTATCCTCAACGCGTTTATATGCCGTTTTTTGTTTTTCGACGTGGAATGGATGGAAATTCAACTCTCGCATTGCATGTGCGCCAAGCTCAAGCGCTGAATGATAAGTTTCAAGCTCAATAATATCGGCACCGGCTTGGCGAAGCAGGTAGCCGTGGCCTCGGTCAAATGCGCGAGCGAGCACTTTTACATGAGGGTAGCTGTGTTTGACGTACTTGGTAAGCTCGACACAGGTCTCTCGGTTATCTATGGCAATCACTAGTAATGACGCCTCCTCAATCCCTGCGGTATGCAACAGATCAGGGCGACTTGCATCACCAAAGTAGGCCTTGGTATTAATTTGGCGAACGATATCTACCTGCGCAGCTTGCTGATCTAGAACGACCGTATGTACGCCATTCGAGACAAGTAAGCGGTTAACAATTTGGCCAAATCGACCGATTCCAGCAATGATAACTGTGCCTTTTTCTTCGATTGTGTCCGCTTCTCGCTCGTTGGATTGCTGCTGAAATCTTGGCAATATGACTTTATCAAATAGAATGAATAAACCCGGAGTGAGGAACATCGACAATGCAACGACCAGTGATAAGGTCTGCGCAATATCTTGAGGAATAACATGGTTTTGCACGGTAAAGCTCAGTAGCACAAAGCCAAACTCACCAGCTTGAGCAAGGCTAAGGGTAAATAACCAGCGGTTGCTGTCTTTAATGCGAAAAACCAATGCGAGGACATACAGGACAACGGCTTTAAGCACCATAACGCCCAACGTCAGACCGATGATCAGTGCAAAGTCATCAAACAAGATACCAAAATTAATCCCAGCGCCTACGGTGATGAAAAACAGACCGAGTAGTAGACCTTTAAACGGGTCAATATTGGATTCAAGTTCATGGCGGAATTCGCTGTTAGCCAGTACAACGCCAGCAAGGAAGGTTCCCAGTGCTGGAGATAAACCAACTAAACTCATCAAAGCGGCAATGCCGACAACTAACATGAGTGCCGTTGCGGTGAATATTTCGCGCAGCCCAGAGCTAGCAACGAACCTGAACAGAGGTCGGCTCAAGTAGTGACCACCGACGACTAAGCCAATAATCGAAGCAATGATCACTAAACCGTAAGCCCAGCCGGGTAAGCCCGCCACAAGGCTAAGCTCTTCATGGTGATCGGACGCGGCGGTGACTGCAGATTGTGCTTGCTCAACCAATTCAGGAAGTGCCAATAGCGGAATAAAAGCGAGCATTGGAATCACAGCAATATCTTGGAACAAGAGTACCGAGAAAGCATTCTGACCGCCTTCGGTTTTGCTGAGTCCTTTTTCGTTGAAGGTTTGCAGTACGATCGCCGTTGAAGAAAGAGCAAAGATCAAACCAATAGCCAGAGCGATAGTCCAGGGCTGTTCAAAATAGATAGCAATCGCCATGACAATCGCTGCAGTGCCACCCACCTGAAGTCCACCTAAGCCAATTAAGCGATTGCGCATCGACCATAACATCTTAGGTTCAAGCTCTAAGCCGACTAAGAACAGCATCATAACAACACCAAATTCAGCAAAGTGCTGGATGGTGTTGGTCTCTTCACCGACAAGACCAATGATAGGGCCGATCACGACGCCAGCGATCAGGTAGCCTAATACAGAACCAAGCCCCAAACGCTTAGCGATAGGAACCGCAATGACTGCCGCTGCTAAGTAAATGAAGGCTTGCAGAAAGTAACCGGTCATAGCTGTACCTCTTTCGCGAGTATATCGACGTAATGATTGAGTTTTTCTACCTGTCTGGCTTGTTCATAGTCGATTTGATCCTTAACCAGAGCTTTTAGAAGTTTCGTCCAATTCTCGACATGCGTGGTGACACGTCCATCTTCTTGAGCTGTGCGCGCGCCGAACAGTGCAAATGGTGCCAGATAATCCATACCCGTCAGACTTGCCATCTGCTCAAGCGGATAAAGCAATTCACGAATGGTGTAGTGGTTATAGCCATCGGTTTGGTAAGCCTCAGCTTTACCGCCCGCAGAAAGTGAGCAAAAGAATTTTTTGCCATGTAATGCGTTGCCTTCATTGCCGTAAGCAAATCCGTATTCCAACACTAGATCTTGCCACTCTTTTAAAATCGCAGGCATTGAATACCAGTAGAGCGGAAATTGAAAGATGATCACATCGTGCTCGAGTAAGCGCTGCTGCTCTTTGTCGATATTAATTTGATAGGTAGGGTATTCGTAGTAAAGGTCTACAGCCGTGACTCCTTCAACCTTTTGGGCGGTATTGAAAAGATGCTGATTGACTTCAGAGCGCCCAGGAGAAGGGTGAGCGTATAACACGAGGACTTTATTATCTGACATATCTTGTCTCGCTGGTTGAAAAGTGTTGGCGGTATCAAGCTATTTTTACATAACGTCGCGCTATTCATCAAAGCGAACTAAGGCTCAATGAGTTATTACATAGAATTAGTAATGCTTAGAAATGGTCGCTTCTAAGTCACTTAGATGTTCAACGATAAGTGAGGCATGAGCTGTGAACGGCGTGTGTTTTCCATGCGTAACAAGGCACGAAGGCATTGCCGCATTGAACGCCGCTTGCAGATCATACAGGTAATCCCCAACGTAAAGGATCTCACTCGACTCAAGTTGCCATTCATTGGCTAAGAAGAGCAAAGAGTCAGGCGCGGGTTTAGGTGGAAAGTGTTCGCGCGTAATGACGTGAGAGATAGTTATTTTGTTGTGGGATAGTTTGGTTAGAGCGGCCTCAGAGCAGTTTCTGGTAATGACTGCAGTGAGAAGATTCTTGTTGTCGATAAAATTGAGAAGGGATTCGCAACCCGGCATGGGATTAGAATTCTCTGCGTCTTCAAGTTCATGTTGAAGAACCAATGAATGCGCGTTGGCTTGAGTTATCTGACAGTCTATCTGGTCGATAAAAGAGAGCAGGTCTTGACTACTTGGGCATCCAAGCTGCTCTCTCAACCATTGAAAGTCCATGTCTGAGCTCACTAGAGTATTATCAAGATCAAAAACGATGGCTTTGATTTGAGGGATATTGAGTGGCACATGTGACATAGACTTTCCTTTAGTTATGCGAACTCTTTCTCCAAGTAAGCAACGATATCTGATGACTCATACATCCATTGTACATTGCCATCTTTCTCGATTCTTAAGCAAGGAACTTTCACTTTACCACCGCCAGATTCAAGCTCTGAACGGTGAGTTTGGTCGTTCTTCGCATCACGTAAATCGAATTTGACCGATTGACGTTTCATTGCACGACGTACCTTTACACAGAAAGGGCACGCTTCGAATTGATACAAGGCGAGCGACTGAGCTTTGGTGTCGACAGCTTGTTGATCTTCAGCAGTACGTTTTACGCCTTTTGGTGAAAATACAAAGTTGAGCAGTAGAATAATTCGCCCTAAAAACCAGCGGATAAACTTCATAACAAACCTATTATTATTTTAGAAGGTGACATTTACGTTACGCATTGTAACTGAGATGTGACCAATCTTAAACTTAGCTAAGTGTTATTTGATGCTTCTTGCTTACTTCAATACCTAAACGTTTAGCCAGTCGAGTTAAGTTCGCTCGATCGGTCTTTAACTGGCGAGCCGCTTGAGCCCAATTAAATTCGGCACTGTTTAATGCCGTGATGATCATTTGGCGTTGATACTCTTCTGTTGACTCTCTTAAGCCTAACGATGGGTTTATTTCCGCTAAAGAATGAGTTGCTAAGCCTTCGCTTGGGATGGGCATATCTGGCATCGAGTCTAGCTCACCAATATCTTCGACGGAGATGGTAATCAGTTTGCCACCTCGTCCTCTCGCTCTGGCTTTTAATGCCGCGCGATTAATCACGTGCTCAAGCTCGCGAACGTTGCCCGGCCAGTTGTAGCGAGCTAACTCAATACGCGCTTCTTTACCTAGCTTTATTTGTACGATGCCTAGTTTTCGTCTTGCTTGTTCTAGGAAGTAGCCAGCAAGTAGAACAATGTCGCCATTTCGCTCACGCAGAGCAGGAACGGTGATCGGGTAGACACTCAAGCGGTGATATAAGTCTGAGCGGAATCGACCTTCGGACACTTCTTCTTTCAGGTCACGGTTTGTTGCCGCCAGCACTCGCACATCAATGGTTTGTACCTTGTCTTGACCCACAGGCTGGATCTCATTGTTTTGTAGCGCGCGCAATATCTTACTTTGCGCGGCTAGAGGAAGCTCGCCGATTTCGTCTAAGAACAGGGTACCGCCATCAGCAAGGGCAAATTTACCCAAGCGAGACTTGTCTGCACCAGTAAATGCGCCTTTAACATGGCCAAATAACTCACTTTCTACTAGATTTTCAGGAATCGCGGCACAGTTAACGTAAACCAAAGGCTGCTTTTTGCGTGGTGATAAATGATGAAGACTGCGTGCAACCAGTTCTTTACCCACACCCGTTTCACCGTGGATAAGGATATTGAAATTAGAAGGAGCAACCACTTCGATATCCGCTTTAAGCGCTTGCATCGAGTGGCTGTCACCAATGATCTCACTGCCGTCTCTGTCCCAAGCATCTTCGTTGAGCTCTTCGAATTTTTGTTGGGTTTGCTTAGCTTGCTGTTCAAGTTGGCTTACTGCAAGAGCGACTTTTAGCGTAGAAGCGGCAATTGCAGATAGTGCTTCAAGACTGCGCGTGGGGATTTGCTCAAATACGCCAGGGGTTAAGCTATCTAGTGTTAAAACGCCGAGCAGTTTATCGGCGTAGAAGAGTGGTAGCCCCATGCATGAGTGCATTGGTAAGTCACCTTCGTAGTCGAGCAACAGGTTGTCGAATGGGTCAGGTAAGTCAGAGTCTGCATCGAATCGGACCGCACTCTTAGACCCGCAGATCTGATCGAAGCGAGGATGCTCTGCGATTTTAAATCGGCGGCCGAGAGTGTCTCTCGTTAAGCCTTGAAGAGCTAGCGGGACGAGCGTGTCACCTTGCAATGAGAGCAATGCCACGCTATCACATTGAATGGCTTTACGAATCGCGTCGAGTAAGTTGTTGAATCGGTCTTGATCGTTGTCACCGCGAGCGAGACCAATGGTCATGTCGATGAGCGTAGAAATAGAAATATCTTGCATGGCTTGTTGTCGTGCACTAGAGCTATTAAATGTTGATTTAGAATTAAACACAGTTTGAGAGATATTTCAAACTCTATGAGTCAATATGACTCCGAGTGTGTGTGTCGAAATGACATTTAATTGACTGGAAAGTGACGAAAAACCAGTGTTTTACAAGGATATTAAAGTTGGCACCGTTCCTGCAGATGTAGGCACGCATAATTAAAAAATTAATGAGGAGAAAGTCTCAATGCTTAACAACCAACATATTGAAGTCGTTAAAAGTACCATTCCACTACTAGAATCTGCAGGGCCTGCATTAACTCAACATTTCTACCAAAGAATGTTCTCTCATAACCCTGAGCTTAAAGACATCTTTAATATGACGCATCAAAAAACAGGCCGCCAAGGTGTGGCGCTGTTTGAAGCAATTGCTGCGTATGCGAAAAACATTGAAAACTTGGCGGCGTTGACCTCTGCTGTAGAGCGCATTGCCCAAAAACACACCAGTTTTAACATTCAAGCTGAACATTACCAAATCGTCGGTCATCACTTGATTGAGACATTGCGTGAACTCGCAAGTGATGCATTTACTCAAGAAGTGGAAGAAGCATGGACAGCTGCGTATCTATTTTTGGCGCAGATCTTTATCGATCGCGAAGGAGAGCTCTACCTACAGCGAAGACAAGCAGTAGGTGGCTGGGCAAATGCGCGTTCATTTGTGGTTTCTAGCAAGAAGGCTGAATCTGAATTTGTCACTAGCTTCGTGCTGACTCCAGAAGATGGCCAAGCGGTATTAGATTACCAACCAGGTCAATACATCGGTATTGAGTTAAAACCATCAGCAGGGGAGAACAACGAGATTCGCCAGTACTCGCTATCACAAAAATCAAACGGGGTCGATTACCGAATCTCTGTAAAACGTGAAATCGGTGAACATAAAGGGTTGGTTTCAAACCATCTGCATGATGACGTTCATGAAGGTGACACGGTAAGCCTATATCCGCCAGCAGGTGACTTCTTCTATCAAGAAAAGCGCAAGCCGACGGTATTGATCTCGGCAGGTGTTGGGGCAACACCGATGCAATCAATGATGCAGACTTTTGCGTCTGAAGGTAAAAAAGACGTCACTGTGCTTTATGCATGTAACAATGCCGCGCAGCATACCTTCAAGCAAGAGGTGTCTGACCTTGCACTTGAGCACAACTGGCCAACGTTTACTTGGTACCTAACAGAAAACACAGCAGATTTCTCAGGCCAGCTAGATGTAACCTTAGTTGCGAAAGAGCTACCAATTGAACACGGCGACTTCTACCTATGTGGTCCAGTCGGCTTTATGGAAGCAGCAGTAAAACAGTTAGAGAGTATAGGTGTTGCGCGAGATCGTATCCACTATGAGGTGTTTGGCCCTCACGCTTATTTATAATTAACCGAAAAGGCCCTTGATGAAGGGCCTTTTTAATGCGCTTTTATAGAACTAGCCAAATAACGACTTGAGCCACAGCATGAGCTTAGACGGTTTATTTGCTGCAAGAGGTGAACGTTCAGTGCCAAGGTAAAAGCTTTCAAGAAACTGGGTACGTAACTCCTGCGTTGATGCGAATGTCGTCGCCGAAAGCAGCGTGGCAGAATTGAAAGCATGGTCATTGGCTAGGCTAAAGTCCATTCTTAAATAGCCTTGGCAGTAGAGCCACAAATGCGTCACCAAAGCGAACTGACGGCTACCAAGTTCTTCAAACTTTTGAGCATGCTCATTACCTAGATTCTCATCGAAGACCTTACGCATCGCTGCTGCTGATTCAGCTTGAGATTCGATGTGACTTGCTTCTTCAATATGAGCTTTGGTAAGAACACCTAATAGATGCTGAACAGGTTCGATATCTGGTTTTCTGCCACACGCGCGCTTAAAGAGAGCATTATGCTTATCAATAAACATCTCGAACGACTTTCGATCTGACTCAATAACGGTAATAGCGTCAGATTGAATCTGGTTAAGCTGCTGCTCTAGCTCAGTCATTAGATTGCAGTTGCTCTAACGTAATTTCAAACGAACCTTTATCAGAGTCGACAAACAGACTCTCGCCAGTAATCATCACTGAAAGATCCATACTGCGCTCTACTGTTTCAGAGAATGCTTCAATGCTTTCAGGATCAAAACGGTAGATATTGGCTTTGTATTGGTGAACCTTGTTTTTGGTCTGTTGCCACCAAACATCGGATTTGCTGTTGAAAGAGAATACGTCAACGCTTGGAGCAAGGCGGCATGCCTTTTTGATACGGTCCAGTGACGGTTCGCCAATATCAACCCAAAGTTGAATCTGGTCGTCCAAAGATTTAACCCATAGGTCAGGCTCTTCAGTGGTAGACAGTCCTTTCGTTAAGGCTAAGTCTGGTTGCCACTTAACGCAGAAAGCCAAAACGCGCGCCATCATGCGAGGTACGGTCTCTGACGGGTGTTGTGCAACAGTCAGTTGCGTAGAATCGTACAGGTCGCGATTGGTATCAGAAAGCGAAATGCGGAACTTATAAATCGTAGGTTTAAGAGCCATAAAACTTCTTGTATATAAAAAAATAGCCAGCGTAATGCTGGCTATTGTAAAACTTTAGTACTTAAGAATTAAAGTACTTTGATGTTCTCAGCTTGAGGGCCTTTTTGGCCAGTAGTTACAACGAACTCAACTTTTTGACCTTCAACTAGAGTACGGAAGCCGTCACCAGTGATAGCAGAGAAGTGAGCAAAAACGTCTGGGCCGTTTTCTTGTTGAATGAAGCCGAAACCTTTAGTTTCGTTAAACCATTTTACTGTACCAGTTACAGTGTTAGACATAATGTATATCCTTGATAGATCATGTAAAAGCCATACGGCATCGATAGCGTGGAAAAGGAGATTGCTATTGCGCACGACGTTACGACAGACATCAACACATCTAACGGAACGGCGAAAGTAAACAAGTACCGTTTTCAAGCTGACGATTAGTCTAAAGACACGTGCAACTAAGTCAATAACAATAGAGGGGATTTGGCCCCAGAATCATGGGTTTTCATTAGAAATTTGCGCTAGGTATACTTTCGAAAATTTTGATGATTTATCTATAAGTAGTGTAACATTTGCCAAGCTGGTTAGTGATAGAGCGATTTAAAGATAACTTTGAAACGTCTTAAATAATAAACTGGTATCAAGTAAACGATGGAGGCCATATGGCAAAGAAGAAACGTCCTGCTGAGCTCAGTGACGACAAACTGGTGACCGAAACCGAATTTGGTCGAGGTCAAATAAACGATAATGCCCTAAAGGCGGTGGTAACAAGCAAACTGTTTAAGGTAAGAGTAGAGAAAGCGAAAAAAGGGAAAGGAAGCTATCAACGCAACCTAAAACATAGAGGCAAAGAGCCCTATTCAAAAGCCGCTTAAATAGCGATATTTGAATAGGGCTCTTTCTTTATCTGATCAAGAATTAACGTTCGATCTTCGGCGAGTAAATTGAGTACGCGGTAATTTGCCCAGCGACGATAGCGGAAAACATAAATAGCGCAGACAGACCAATACTCGGGATAGGAAGAATCGATTGCTCGAATACCGATTGGCTTGCGCTGACGAGTACGCGGCTCCCGGGTACCAGAATAATGATCCCCTGAACAATGTAGATAGAACCGGTTAAGTCCATCTTCTTCGCTACCCAGGTTCCATACAAAGTGATCAGCACTGTCGTTACCCAAGTGCCAACAACCCAACCACTCTCAAACCCTAAATAGAACGGTCCCCACATACCAAGAATCGCAACCGGAAGGCCAAGTAGGATATCTTTCGGTCTAGCGTTGAAGATGATCCCCAATGAAATTGAGATCAAAAATAGTCCAGAGATGTGCAGCCCAATAGGCACTTCGTTGGTGTAGCTAAAAGGTTCTGCTTGGCCCCATATCGACTCACCAATATTCAAACCCATCACGATACCGACAAACAGCTTAATCAGCGATAAGGCGCTTTGCCCAAGCAGGCTGGTACCCGAAACCAGATCATTAAATGCTAAACATTCCAATGAGTTGGCGATAGATAATCCGGGCACAAATAAAACGATGGCGGCAATACACAGTGCCCAGACAGGGATCTCTGCGCTGGTACTAGCGAAGAAAGCAACAAGAATACCCGTGAGTAGAGCTGCGATGAATTCAGCGGCGATAGAGCGACGAGCCCGGTATACTTGCTGCGTTCCCCATACAATAAAACCAAGAAATATCGATATGAAGATGGCGTCCATTGTTGAACCGACCAGCATGAGATAAGCAGGGGGAATGCCCATGTTTGCAAGAGCGATGACCCACTTTGGATAACCAGCAGGCTCTGGGACTGGCTCAGAGCTAGGTTGGTTGATGCGAATAATGGTATTGGCCAACAAACTGAGGTTAATCGATGCAGGCTGGTGGCGCTTCATCACCACCGCATTGTTATCATCAGGAAACTGATAATTGACAGTGGTTGGCGTCGCCTGAATCATCAGATCAACACCATGCTTTCGAGCATAAAACTGCGTGTATTTCTCAAGCTTGTAAGGCGCACAGCCACATCGGTGTAAGGTGTCGCCAATTTCGACGATCTTACGAATTCGGTACTCTGAAGGCATGGTATGTAGTACGTAAAAAATTGTGGCGCAAAGGTATCAAACCGTAGAGTGTGATTCGAGCAATAATAGGGTGAACAGTGGTCGAGCTCACACTAATTGATTGACGTAATATTTACCTATCATCACAATTATGGAAACTCTGTTTGCAGGGCGATAGATCATATAAAACTGCACACATTAGGCGACAATTATCACAAATTTAAACTTATTTTTAAATGTAACTATTGTTACCTAATTGTAACGTTAAGAACTAAGGATATTGGTCTTTTTACTCTAAACCCCTGATGAAAAGATGCTAAATAAATTAGACTCTTAACAATGTTTTTACATTCGAGTTGCCCGGAGATTTTGATTGATAATTAGACAAAATTAACACTTGTAATTGGCACAAAAAAGGCGAAAATAACCGCAAAATGAGTTTGCAAAAATGAAAGGAAGCTTTTCCTAACTTTGAAGTACGAGGCGATGTATGAAGCTATTTCTAATTTTTATGGTGTCGATTTCCGCAGGTGTTGCATCAGCAGATCACCTTCATTCATTCTTGCTTGGTTTGTACGTTTCGACTCTTGCGGTCGGTAGCTGTTACTGGCTTGCTTTTAGAAGCACTCGTTTCCCACAATTAGCACTGGTTTTACTGCTGTGCGGTTTCTTCGCTAAAATCGCAGTGACCGTTGCTGGTGTATCATGGGGATTGTCGCAAGATCTAATCAGCTCTCCATTTATATTCTCACTGTCTTACTTGTTCTTCTCTATTGTGGCAACTTACGTATGGTTTGCTTACAGAGAAAAACTGATGGCAAAGAAAGACGCGCTTCTTAAAGCAGCGTAACGAAAGTAAAATTTCTGAAAACCAGCGGTTAACCCGCTGGTTTTTTTGTGCCTGAATTTGGGATCAGAGCACAAGAATGTCGATAATTCTTATGGAATGGTAACGATTGGTTTCAGAGCCGCTGAAACTCACGCCGTCTTGTCTATACTGAAGTGGACTATAAACGACCCACAGTGAGACGTCGCATATCATGACAACGCGTTTTCTAGCAGCAACAGCGCTTCTTTCGACTATTTCTCTCTCTTTTGCTGTGACCGCAGCGCCAACGATTATTCCTGATCCGCCGGCACTGGGTGCGAAAGGGTATATATTGATGGATTACAATACTGGCGAAGTATTGGTACAAAAGAATTCCGATAAAAAGCTTAACCCTGCGAGCTTAACGAAATTGATGACCGCCTATGTTGCAGGACAAGAGGTAAACAGCGGTAACATCGCCCTCGATGATCAGGTTCGCATTAGCCGTAATGCTTGGGCGAAAAACTTCCCTGACTCTTCAAAAATGTTCATTGAAGTGGGCACTGATGTCCAACTTATGGATCTTTATCGCGGCTTGATTGTTCAATCTGGTAATGATGCCAGTGTCGCGATTGCTGAGCATGTCGCAGGTAGTGAAGATGCTTTCGTTAGCTTGATGAATAGCTGGGCGCAAAAGCTAGGGCTTGTGAACACTTCTTATACTAACCCGCACGGCTTGGACAGTGACGGCTTGTACTCAACGCCACATGATATTGCCCTGTTAAGTCAGGCGATCATTCGTGACTTACCTGATATTTACCCGCTCTATAGTGAGACAGCGTATACCTACAACGGTATTACTCAGTACAACCGTAATGGGCTATTACGTGATCGCAGCCTAAATGTCGATGGCATGAAAACCGGTTACACCAGTGGCGCTGGCTACAGCTTAGCAACTTCAGCTACCAGCGGAGATATGCGACTGATTTCGGTCGTGATGGGCTCAAACAGCGCTAAGAGTCGTGAATCAGAAAGCAAGCAGCTATTAAGCTATGGTTTCCGATTCTTTGACACCGTTGCACCGACCAAATCAACAGACACATTAGCAGAAGCCAGAGTGTGGATGGGCGCAGCCGATCTCGTTGCGGCAGGTGTTGATGAAACAGTACTGATCACTCTTCCTAAAGGGGACGCTAACAAGCTTATCGCTGAAGTGGAGTTTGCTGGTGAACTGACCGCACCGATTCGTAAAGGTGACCCGATCGGTAAAGTGATTTACAGCGTTGAAGGTAACGAAGTAACGAGTGCAACTTTAGTTGCTCAGCAAGATGTCGAAGAGGGTGGCATCTTCAAAAAGCTGATGGACTGGTTGAAACGCTTAGTTTCGAGTTGGTTCTAAGCTCTAAAGGTTAGCAAAAGGCGAGGTTAATACCTCGCCTTTTTTATTAGAACACCACGCCTATAGGCGTTATATCTCTAGCAAAGTAAGTTTAATGACCCGAAGATAACAAATCTGGGTTAGTCACAAGGTTACGAACACCATGCGCATGGTCTTCATCGAACTCATTGCTCTCTAGCCATTGGGCGACAGACGCGATGTCTACCTTCGCCACTTTTGGTCGCACGCTCCAAGTCACTTGCAGTGGTGAGGCTTGTTCATTGTAGCTAGGGCCAGTCGTTGAGCCTGCATATTGAATCGGTTTACCAGTGTTTGTCGGGATGTTTAGCGCTTGATAGACGCCATTTTTCATCTCGACCTTAGTGAGGTCAATGAAGTTAAGGGCATTTGTATCATTAACCAGTACAAACACTTGTGTTTCTACTCGTAATTGTGGATTAGAGATTGATTCGCTTAGACAAGAGCCGAGCGTTGGCCCTGGCTTAACCTGCGACGTTGAATGAACATAGTGCAGTTCGATAGTATCACCGGGTTCTAGTTGTCCATGACCTTTAGCAACGACTTTTCCTTCAAACGGCTTTAATTCCACATCACTTAACTTACCGTTGTAGACATAACCGGTATTGTAGCCTTTACCGTCACCATTACCTGCGTAGGCCGTGAACTCTCCGCCTTTGTGTTCCGCATTTTTGTGGAAGTGAATATTACACAAGTTCATTTGTGAGTATTCAGGCGCTTGACCAAAGTAACGAGTGTTGTTGCCTGCTAGGTTGTCGATATCACGTGGAGACTGAGGACCAAACCCTTTCCCTTGAATATTTTCGGCAAGTGTTGCACGTTGCTGTTCGATAACACTGTCTGCAACATCATGGCTGCTTGAGGCTTGTACGGCTTGCGGAGCAATCGCAAGAAAAGAAGACAATAGTAAAACCTTATTCATACGCGGCTTTCGACCCTTTCGTTAGTTGTGAAAGCAAATGAATATATAGGTGTTACGTTGCTGTGTGCATATGAAAAGTGTGAGCCTTTGTGAGAGTGAGTAACCGATTCCAATAAATTGTACGAGGCTGCAAATAAAACAGCGGATGCATTGGCATCCGCTGTTGTGCGTTATTAAAAGCGATTAATTCACTTTATTCCAAGCATCGCTCCAATGAGAGCCTGTGCCTGGTTCGAATTGAGTCGCTGTCGGAGACCATTGGATACAGTAACCTGAGTAAGGGAACTCCTTACATTGGTAGATAGCACCGTCTGACGCGAGCACTTTCGTACCAGCGGTATACGTCTTTAAGCCTTCAGGGAAGACAAACTCATACTCATCAGAAGGTGGTGGTGTTTGCTCTTCTACAAGGTGGAAATCGAGCGTGTTTTGCTCAATTACGTTACCTTGCTGATCTTTAACCACGACAACCAACATATGGTGGCCTGCTTCTGACTTAGATAGTGTCATTGTTGCAGCTTCAACTTGGCCGTCACTTAGCTCGACAGAGTGTGACGATAGTGCTTCACGGTGATGGTTGTAGACCGTCATTTCACTTTGAATATCACCTGTTGCTTCAAGTGTTAAATCAAGTTGTGTCGCGCTATCACCCATGATGTATTCAGACTCTAAGCCGTAAACCTCTAAGTTGTACTCAGGTGCAGTAGAGTCGATCTTGTAACCAATCTCAACGCTCTTGAGGCCAGAACCTTGCTTTAGGTAGATTGGGTTTGTGCCGTAGATTGGCGTAAACGAACCTTCAGTGTTTAATTGACCAGCTTGCAGCATAGATTGCTCTTGATTGATCTTAGCTGCGAGTGCGTGTGACCAGTTGTTAGCAGCCCCTAGTTCTTCGGAGTCGATCACCAGCTCAGTGCTGTATGACGCATTTTCGCCATTTTGGTCGAAGACACGTGTGTATACCGAATCACCAACATTTAGGTATTGGCTAGGGTAGATTTGTCCACCTTGATTCCAGTCCGGCAGTACAGGGCCGTCACCTTCGAATTTAACGTCAATCACATTGTAGAAAGAAGCAGCAGTGTCACCCACGTCCCATACTGCTAGGATCACTTGGTAACCTTCACGTTCAGGAACATTACATAGATGGTTAACACGCTTTGGTGGTTGAACCATACCGCCGTCAACTGTACAGAAAGGCTTTAGGTCGAAAGAGTCACGAGCCAGTGGTTGGTTAGGGTTCCAGTCAGCTTTAGTGATGTAGTATTTCCAGTCTTTAGTGACGTGGTTAGCGGTAAACGTCCATTCAAAGTACTGACTACCTGACTGAATAGGGCGTTTAACCCAGCGGTCGGCTGTTTGCTCATCTAAAGCCGCAGCTAAAGCCGATTCTGCGCTGGCAATCTTACCATCACGTGGACCTGTCGCAGGGAAGCCATCAGGGCCTTCAACACTTTGTGGTTCATATTGAATCGCACCACAGTTGGTGTTCTTCTCATTGGTATCATTCGCTGGGAACTTACATAACGCAACACGACCTTCTGCGACGCCATTTTCGTAAGCCGAAACGTAACCGTGACCAAAGCTTGCGCCACTCACACTTAACAGTGCTAAAGCAATAAGAGATTTATTTGGAAGTTTGTTCATCATTTGTCCTGTATTGGTTCTATGACAAAAAAGATGACACTAAGGCATATATGTACACCTAGCCTGAGACTAAGTGGCAACCCCGCTATCATAGGTACGAAACATACCGACAGACCGGAAGCTTTGCGTCCTATCCTTTCGAATAGTTTGCCCAAAGTGCCGTGTTGTATAGGCAGGCGAAATGTAGTCAAAGGCTTACATAAAATCGATGTGAATCATTCGAATGTGGAATGGCATTCTCGATTTCGTGTTTTTATGCAAAATTATCTTGCGAAAATGGAAAAGTCGCCCCGTGTAACTTATTGAATAGCAGT
Source organism: Vibrio hepatarius (assembly GCF_043642085.1). Lineage (GTDB taxonomy): Bacteria > Pseudomonadota > Gammaproteobacteria > Enterobacterales > Vibrionaceae > Vibrio > Vibrio hepatarius_C. The sequence continues at coordinate 31,416 of NZ_JBHZSA010000017.1, forward strand.
GCTTTATTGTATTGAGTAATTGGCTTGGTGAATGCCTTTGCGTGTTTATTAATCTGATTTTATTTGCAACTGAGTGTGTAGCTTCTCTACAGGCTGCTGACTTTGACTGACTCAGATTTGACAACGCGGAGCCTTAAAACCTCGACAATTCAGCCCGTCGATTTACACAAGGATCTATCATGGAATTTACTGAAAAGGATAGAGAGGCTCTCTATCAAACTTGGATGTCGCAAAAGTCGAAAATGCGCCTGACCCAAATGGAATTCGCTAAGAAGCTAGGCATGAATCAGTTGGCGTTTTCTCAAGTATTGAGAGGCGAGGCTGAACTAACGATGCAGTTTGTCACCAATTTTTGTCGTTTACTTCAGCTTGAGCCACATAATGCTGTTCCTTCCCTAAAAGAAAGCCATAACAGTGGAGCGCCGAAAGTCGTTTACTTACAAAGTCGTATGACGGTGGATGGCGAAATCCAAAATGCCTATATAGAAGGTAATCAAGTCATCGTAGAATACGCTCATCGCGTCCAGCCTTCATAAATTAGACTTAGTTCTTAATTGTCGTTATGAATTCGACATAAAATTCACATATGGTATAGCATTCTAAGTTGTTAACTTTGTACAGTAGAGTGCTATCCATGACCTTTGTTAAATCCTTTATTCTCTTCTTGGCTGTGGTGATCATCGCGGGATGTGCCGGTGGGCCTATTCAGCGCGCGACCAAGTTCACTACCTATGAAGATTTTCAACCATGATCGATTTATTAGATGATCCGAAAGACGCAATTAACTATTGGGTTGAAAGATTAGGTGTTACTCTAAATAGCTCAGAAAGATTGTAGAGCGGACCCATGCTAGAAAAAGAGAACCTAATCAAACTGGCAAGAATGCAAATGCCCTTTGGTAAATACGCAGGACGAGTACTTATTGACCTACCTGAAGAATATTTACTGTGGTTTGATAAAAAAGGTTTTCCTGAAGGGGAGTTGGGTGAATTACTAAAACTCTGCCTTGCGCTAAAAATAGAAGGCTTAGACACGGTTGTTAAGCCGTTAAAGCGCATGTAACCTGCCACAGAAAATCTCCATATATAAAAGACTTACTATGAATTTTGATATCGATGCACTGAAACACCACCAACTGGTCGAAGATGGTCAACTAGAGGGGTGTTACATTCATCAGCCTGCCCAAGGTAGCCAGCAAGATGACAAAGCTGTTTTGGCAGAGCGCCAAGCGTTAGAAAAGATGGGCTATAAGGTAGTACAAGTTAAACCTAAAGGCGGAACAACAACGTTCGCCGAGGCGATGCAAGAACTCGCAAAGAAGACGGGTCACCAGTCTAAGTAATAAGCGGATGTAGTCGACCGAAGCATCCTTAACCTCTTTCTTAATATAATACGTCTTTATTTATTGATTTTATTGGATATTTCTAAAGCGCGCTGTTTTTGTTTTAGAGATATAGGTTGATTAGTTGATGCTTGTTCTAGCAGCCCTGAGATGAAATTTTTCTCCCAGGGTGTTAGGCGATCATATTTAAGCAATACAACGTCATTTAAGACACAGAAAAACTCATATTGGCTAGGGTTCATTTGATTGCTAATCAATTAGAGCACGTTTCAAGAGAGATTAAGTTAAAGTGCTCGACTTTTTTATTTAGTCCTAACGTAATAATTCGATATGAGATGCCACTATCTAATAGAGGTCTTATTTCTATATTGTCACAAAAGCTAACCGCGACTCGCTCAATCAAACTGTTTATATCCACACTACGTTCTCTAACCAAAGTAAGTGTGATGGCATTAGCATCTGACATAGCGCTAACAAGGGTTAGCGGACCTAATCTTTTTGGTAGTTGGCTTGAGATAACCGTTGCTCTGTAGTCCGCTACCGCATTTGGTTGTAATGAGTTTCTCTGGCAGCCGTTCAGTATAGCAATGATAGTTAGAGTAACGATTATTCGATTTTTGTCGCGCATACTGCTTTCCCTGCTTGATTTATGGGCATTTACTCGTATTGAAAAATTTGTAGATGTAGTGTGAGGACATAGAAGATAAGAGAGCGTTGTAGTCTAGGGTGAATGTAACTTTTTCCCCTAAAAATAGTGGCTTATTGGAAGTTTCCAGTAGTAGATGATCACTGGTTGACGATATGATTTTGACTCCTTTCGGAGCTCTAAGTCCAGTGATGCATACGTCTTGGCGTCCTAAGGCAATAATAGCTTGTGATACCGCTCCTCGGTCTTGAATATGTTCCCTTTTCCCAAGAGCATTGAATCCTCTTTTACCCCAAGGTAAGCTAGGCTTAATTTTGGATTCAATCACTTCAGCGGTCAAAGAAACTGTGTCTGTATATAAGCCTTTAATTTTTCGATTATCTAAAGGCTCACAGCCTAGAAAAAGTGCTTCTCCTAGACGAAGGTTGTTTACTCGTGTTTGACCTGTGTGTTGAAGAGCCCAGTTAATTGAAGCAGAGTTACCCCCAGAAACAATCTCTAAGTTAATTCCAAACGCAGCTTCAATTCCATCCGCAAGATCAGAAAGAGTTTTCATATTTTGCCTGTCAGGGGCAACCCCGTATCGGCAAGCTAAATTTGCACCAACGCCCTTGATCGTTATGTTAGGTAAAGAAATGATCTCACGCACAAAATCAATCACGCGATCGGGCATCACACCCTCTCGGAGATCGCCAAGCTCAATCATAACAATAATTTCGTGATGGCGATTTTGCTGTTTTGCTACATTAGAAAGCCTCTTAACGACTTCAACTTCTGAATTTAAACTGATATCACAGTGTTTTATTACGCTTGCGACTTGGCTCAGCATCGGAGTACGTATCAGCATTTTTGTGGCAAGAATTCCCGCACTCGTCATCTCGTTAAGATTCTCTATTCTCGAGTCGGCCAGTACTGTTGCACCTGCATCAAGAAGTACTTGAGCGATGATGGGATTGCCTAGAAAGACTTTTGTTACTGGCGTGACTGAGATGTTCTTCTGTGAGAGCTGAGTAATCAGAAACTGAGTGTTATGGCGAATTTTCCCACAATCAATGTCTAACCTAGGATACTTCACCTTTTTTCTGCCAGTTTACTGGCTATTTGAGGGAATGCTGACGCCACCATGTGCGTTAGATGTTGAACAGGCTGTGTTAGCGCATCGGTAACGGTTAGACCAAATTCAGCGGTGTAGTTATCAATAAGGCTGCGTGTTTCTTCTAAAGTCATTCCTTCATGATTGAGGGTCAATCCAATAACGCTGGTATTAGAAAACGTTTCGATCAGATTGATTTCTGAAGCAATTGAAGGCATTGGGTAGTCAGGAAAATCACTACGATATAAGCGTTTGGGGGCGTGTTGTAATATAACGCCTGTTGGACAACTGCCGCGTAAGATAAAGGCGCTGGTAGAAAACGCTGGGTGGCTCAAAGCCCCTTGTCCTTCAATAATAATGAGATCTGGTTTTTCATTTTCATAGGCTTGTAGAATGACGGACTCTAATTCACCGGCACAAAATTGAGAGGGGACGGCATCGAGTGCAACACAGTACCGAGCGCCTTGTATAATGCTAGTTTGCCCCGTTGCGATTAGAATGACCTTAAGACCTTTACTAGATAGTTCTTTGGTCAGTATTGTCGCTGTTGTTCGTTTACCTAATGCGCAATCAGTTCCCATTACTGCGATTCTTGGGCATTTAACGTCGTGTATTTTCCCGCTAAATGTTTTAAGTTCACGTTTGTCTTTTGGCTTGCGGATATCGAATATTTTAACGTTATATTTCAGGCTAGCCTCTAAGAATAAAGGATCATCTGTGAGAAACTCATGTAATCCACTCACGATATTCATTTTTAGCGACATGGCATGTAAGATAATTCTTTTATCTAAGTCGGATAGACATCCACTCGTTGGCGCAATACCAAAAATAAAATAGTCGGGAACGCTTTCCGCTTCAATGATTGCTTCTTCTATATTTGCAACGATCGGTATACCATTTTTTTTGTTATCAAGTACTTCTCCAGCATCTAAACCCGCATATTCACTATCAATCACTGACTGAATACGATAGTTTAGCGAATGCCTCACTAGTCCATTAGCCGTTTTACCATCTGTTTTAGCAAAGTTGTTTTCGCAATATATTATTGCGGAAGGGATTACTGGGTTAAATTTCTGAGCAAGTGGTAGCCAAGATGTAGAGCGAGGTGAATCGTCGTTGTTATCGGTATCTTCAATTGTAGTGAGTTTGAAGATGTTTCTTAACTTTCGCGTTGAGATCGACATTAATAGAGCCTTTTAATAAGGCTTAGGAGGGCGACTAAGGAGTGCCGAGATGCAAGTTCGGAAAAGAAAAGAAGCCCCTACTAAGCTGTAGGGAGAAAAGCCAAGGTAACACACTTCTCAAACTTTTGTTGGTAATAATTAATCATTCCTGTCTTAAAGTTAGCAATGTTGATTTGTTGCTAAGCGCATGATTTTTAAGTGATATAAAAATAGTTGAATTAATTTATATCTATTGCACTCATACCGTGTATAGTAGGAGAGAGCTCAAACAGTGAGCTATTAATAAATTATTTAGTTCAAGACCTTATCAGTTGTTTTCGATTTTATTCGTCATATCTATCCCTCGGTACCTTTTTCTTCATTTCTTATTTAGTAGCTCTATTTTTATTTACTCAATCAGTTCATAAAGAGATACATGTAAAATAAAGCAACTGGCTTCGTTAAGTGGTTTAATGGAAAAAGGCTTTAGATTTATCATTCCAAGTAATGGGATGTTCGATGTGTCTATTTAAGTGGGTTCTTGCTTTCTAGTTGTTAAGAGAACTCACCACTTACAGATTATTTAAGGAATTAAATGAACAGAAAAACCAATCGCAAAATATATTGGTATTATATTTTGCGTGAACAAAACCTGCCTAAAGAGAAAAAGATAGTTGTATAGAATTAAATGTCATCTTTTTCACAACAAACAGTCTTGGACCAGTACCATCAATCAGCTAAATAGCGACGTTTTAAATCGCCATATACTTCCTAGATTAAAGAACAACAGTCTTTACTTGACTTTTTTGTTTCATGAGTCTGAAAGTACTGGGGATATAATAGATTCAAAAGGTATGCTTTTGGGGCGTTTTTATATCTCATCTAGAAAAGGAGATTAGATCTTGAATAAAACAAATGGCCGTAAACCGAAATCGGAAAGCCCAGAAAATCATGATAGCGATAAACGTAAAGAAAATATTCATGAGATAAGAAAAAAGATTGAGAATATTCTCTTAGAACGAGAGCAGAAAAAGCTATGGGATTTATGAGGAAACCAGCAGGAAATCAAGTGAAAAATTCGGAGAAGCCGCTTCAAAGAGCGATTTTCTCTTACTTGTAGCAGAATATTAAAGCTTAGTAAGATCTTGATTCCACAAAGTTTCACTCCAACTCATTTTTCCAAAGTGGATGGGGGATTATATTGAGTTCCCCCCCAAATTACCTAGGCTTGCGAAAAAGTGCGGGGTTAAACTAACGTCAACGAGTCCAAAATCCCTTTCCCGCTATGAATGCCGCCTTCGTTTTCGCTTGCAGGCTTACTGCGGATTAAATATCCTGCATAGCCATCATATCGAGTGACTGGCTCACCGTTGAAATAGACCGATTTCACTATCTGTATTACTCAAAAAAACAGTAAGCGCTCTCACAATATTTTAGATGTAGAAATCGAGATTATTTCTCTCGCACATTCCGGCTTTGTTGCGTAATTCGATGGAACTAAATCAGGAAGTTACGATCTGATCGGCTACATCAGTTAATCATCGTAGCC
>NZ_JBHZSA010000018.1:0-32930 GCF_043642085.1 Vibrio hepatarius
AGGGACGAATTTCCCGAGGGGCAAAGAACTAAAGCCTAAGACCTTTAAGCCTTTGAATTTCAAGTAAACATAACGCCTTGTTAAGGTGTGAGGCACGCAATACCCAAGCTTCCGCATAACACCTTAACCACCAAATCTAACGCATAGTAAAAATGCCACGCGTGCCGAATCACTCTTGAACAATTTGTTATGTGCGTTGCCAACCTTTAGCCACTAAATACTTATCAGGGATCCTTAAGCGAACTTCTTCATCAATTTCGGCAAGAGTATCGAACAAATCTGGATAACTAACTTTACGTGATAGAATGCTAAAGCTTATACCTTTCGATACTTCACTGAAAAATAGGCTATTTCGCTCAAAAGTAATCCTAATTACCGAATATCTATAAAGGGAAAACTCAAGTACAAATCTCTGAAATGGTAGGTTGGTGCTCTCTGAAGTACAAAAGTCATCAGCAGCACTCCCCCAATAATCAGATATTTGAGTGACTAAGCTCGCTTCAAGTTCGTCGATATCCATTCGATGATCCATAATGTTTATAGCTCCAAGCACATAACGCTCTGCTAAGGGGTGAGCAACGCAATACCAATGCTACCGCAAACCACCTTAATCACTAAATTCAACGCATAGTGAAAATGCCACGCGTTGCGAATCCCTCTTGAGCAGTTTGTTAGTTTGCAAACCCAAAGCGTGATTTTACGTTATTTTAAACTTTGCAAACAATAAGCTTTATGTGTTTGATGCACTTAAGTCAGGCGTAGTCTCAAAGCGGCTACTCAATGAAACCACGTGGAACAAACAACGCCGCAGAAAACGAACTAACAACACCAAAAAGCGCTTTTGGAAAACCAATCTCACAATGCGAACTTTCAACAAAGCCACTGAAACCACGTGGAACTTGCCACACCAAAGAAAGCGTCACTTCAGCGAGTAGATCGGCTTTTATACCAACAAACTCAACGAGCAGAGTTTCAGCAAAAAAGTTCAACTCAGTTAACCCAAAAGTCACCGCACCAAAGAATAAATCAACCGTTGAAACGATGCCACTTTTGGGTTTTCACCACGTGAGTTAACACTGAAATTGAACGCCGATATGACGATTTCGACTTTGAACTTTTACCACTAGATCTTGCGATATTGCTGCGTTTTTCCTCTTGCAAACTAACGCCCTGTTAAGGGGTGAGCAACGCGATACCGATGCCGCCGCAAACCACCTTAATCACTAAAATCAACGCATAGTGAAAATGCCACGCGTTGCGAATCCCTCTTGAACAGTTTGTTATGTAGCGATGCTCGCAAGGACACAAACCAAGAATGCAGGCACGCCAGCTATGAGCAGTTTGATACAAAAGGCTGTATTTTCTGAGAACCGCTTATCATCGATTTCGTCCGCAACACTACGATCAACCATTGAGTCTGTAATCCTATCAACCTTGTCGCCAGACTGCCCCATACCACCCAGAGGTGGATACATGAAAAATAAGGCTGTCGTCCCCCATATAAGCATTACGATGAAAAATGCAAAGTCCGATACAAACTTAAGTCCAACGAAGCCTGTAGACATCTCTAGACCAACAACTATTACGGCTGCTATTACATTCGCAACCAATACAAATCGAACTAAACCAAGCATTTATACTCCATTTCTTACCTAGCTACATAACGCTCTGCTAAGGGGTGAACAACGCAATACCGAAGCCGCTGCATACCGCCTTAATCACTAAAATCAACGCATAGTAAAAATGCCACGCGTTGTGAATCCCTCTTGAGCAGTTTGTTAGTTTGCAAACCCAAAGCGTTGATTTTAAGTCATTTTAGACTTTGCAAACAATAAACTTTATGTGTTTTGATGCACTTAAGTCAGGCGTAGTCTAAAAGCGGCTAATCAATGAAACCACATGGAACAAACAACGCCGCAGAAAACGAACTAACAACACCAAAAAGCGCTTTTGGAAAACCAATATCACAATGCGGACTTTCAACAGAGTCACTGAAACCACATGAATTTACCACTTCAGAGAAAACGTTATTTCAGCGAGTAAATCGGCTTTTGTACCAGCAAACTTAACGAGCAGAGTTTCAACAAAAGAGTTCAGCTCAATTAACCCAAAAGTAGCGACAACAAAGAACAAACCAACCGTTAAAAAGATGCCAATTTTGGATTTTCACCACGCTCGTTAACACTGAAATTGAACGCCGATACGACAATTTCGACTTTGAGCTTTTACCACTAGATCCTGCGATATAGCTGCGTTTTTCCTCTTGCAAACTAACGCCCTGCTAAGGGGTGAGCAACGCAATACCGAAGCCGCCGCATACCACCTTAATAACAAAAATCAACGCATAGTAAAAATGCCACGCGTTGCGAATCCCTCTTGAGCAGTTTGTTAGTCGCGAGGCACCGAGCGACAATTTTAAGCCAAACTAAACTTTGCGAACAACAAACTTTATGTGCTTTGACGCACTTAAGCCAGGCGTAGTCTCAAAGCGGCTATTCAATGAAACCACTTGGAACAAACAACGCCGCAGAAAACGAACTGACAGCACCAAAAGGCGCTTTTGGAAAGCTAATCTCACAGTGCGGACTTTCAACGAAGTCACTGAAACCACGTGGAATTTACAACACTAGAGAAAACGTCATTTCAGCGAGTGAATCGGCTTTTGTACCGACAAACTCACCGAGCGGAGTTGCAACCAAAAACAGACTCTCGATTGCCCTGCTCTGTCAGCATCAAAGAACAAAGTAAGCGCTAGGACACTTGCAAAACTTTGGACTTAGAACAGCAGAAACTGAGTTTTGACCATCGACGATGAATCTGTGTACCAAACAAACAGCTGCCAAATTTTGAGCTCAGAAACATGATTTTGATTGCTAGCTTTTTCTGGCGACTAACGCCCTGCTAAGGGGTGAGCAACGCAATACCGAAGCTGCCGCAAACCACCTTAATCACTAAATTCAACGTATAGTGAAAATGCCACGCGTTGCGAATCCCTCTTGAGCAGTTTGTTAGTCGCGAGGCACCGAGCGACAATTTTAAGCCGAACTAAACTTTGCGAACAACAAACTTTATGTGCTTTGATGCATTTAAGTCAGGCGCAGTCTCAAAGCGGCTACTCAATGAAACCACTTAGAACAAACAACGTCGTAGAAAACGGACTGACAACACCAAAAAGCGCTTTTAGAAAGCCAATCTCACAGTACGGACTTTCAACAAAGTCACTGAAACCACGTGGAACTTACCACACCAGAGAAAGCGTCATTTCAGCGAGTAAATCGGCTTTTGTACCAACAAACTCACCGAGCGGAGTTGCAACCAAAAACAAACTCTCGATTGCCCTGCTCTGTCAGCACCAAAGAACAAAACAATCGCTAGGACACTTGCAAAATTTTGGACTCAAAACAGCTAAAACTAAGTTCTAAGGATCGACGATGAATCTGTGTTCCAAACAAACTGCTTCTAAATTTTAAGCTCAGAAACATGATTTTGATTGCTAGCTTTTTCTGGCGACTAACGCCGCGTTAAGTGGTGAGCAACGCAGACCACTGCACTTAAAGCATTGTGCCGTACACACTAAAGCTGAATCAAACCTAAAATGCTAAGCGTTGGGAATCCGTCTTAAACGCTTTGTTAGTTGAATTCTTCCACTGACCTACATTTAGGGAAAGAGGAGCACCCCCAAAACTGATTACCTTTATTTTCACCACGCTTTGTTTCACGTACAACCATTTCAGAGCCACAACGTGAGCATTGCTTTATGTTTTCTTTTGAAGCGACCAGCTCTTTAACATGTTGCCTATGCTTTAGATCTGTAACCACGCCTTTCTTTAGCTTAACTTCATTGATGGCTTCAATAATTTGATCGTATTCAGCCTCTGAAAATACTGGTTGTATGAACTGTTTAATGTAATCCAAGCAACCTCGTGCGTAAGTAACATTATTAGGCATATCGGTTTTAAACGTACTATCACCAATAAAAACGATGACCGAGTGCAACTTGGATGAGTCTATGCCTAACAATGATTCAAGGGTTTTGACATGTTTATAATTTTGATGAAGAGGGTTCTGAAATTTAGAAGTATGCCGATAGATTTTTTGAGTCCATTGTTTTTGACTTTTTGAGCCAAAGATCCACCCTTTCATATTTTTCGTTTCAACAACAAAAATACCAAACTTAGATACAACAATGTGGTCGATTTGTGTTGTCCCATCTTCTGTGGGTAAGGTTACATCTTTTACCAACGTGTAATCAGACTCAGTTAACTGTGACAGCAGTTTGTTTACCAAGAACTCGCCGAACATACCTTTAAACCATCGACTCTTGAATATCGAAACGATAAGTAACAGAGGTATGATGTACCAAACTTGAGCTAAAGCACCTGATAGTAATCCCAAAATATCCACGAAACTTCCTTATTCAACTAACGCCCTGTTAAGGTGTGAGCAACGCAATGGCGATGCCGCCGCATACCACCTTAAACACTAAACGCAACGCATAGCAAAAATGCCAAGCGTTGCGAATCACTCTTAAACAGTTTGTTAGACGAATTACAGCGTGTAATTGATATCACCTTTGATATCCGTTTGATCTGAGGAAGAGTTTTGTAACTTATTCAACTTACTCAGGTTTTGGCTTGGGTGTCCATATGAGTTTTCCCCCACTGATATGCAGCAGATTACGCTTGCAAATTCTTTCTTCCAGCACGACACAGAAAGGTTACCTGCTACACCCCCATGATGAGGAGCAACGAGGATTGCACTTTTTCCCAAATAACGATTGTGAATAGCATTAAGTATCTTGGGATAGTGATGATCCCCTGTTAAGAGTGCCGTTTTATTCTGACCTTTAACCGCTAGTACTATACCAGTTTGGTTCCTAGAACTACCTTTCACAGCGCGAAACACATCTACTGTCTGACTTGATGATAATAAGTTTAAATCAATACGATTTCCCACCCGCACAGTCGTCGGAGCAACAAAATAACAATTAACATTATTTTTGGATAAGTTATCCATTGCGTCACTGTAAACATTCGAAGGAGGCAAATTATCTGGCCCATACACAGCATTTACCTTTGATAACTGACTTACACTTAAGTATTTCAAAGCTTGAAAATGGTCCATATCCCAATGGCTAATCACAATGTCAATTTTTCTGTTAGAAAAGGAAGCGAACCTTCGATCAACCAAAGACTGAACTTGAAACTGATTGAAGTTTGAAGATGCCCCTAAGTCATAAACTAACGTCTCTGATTTTGTGTGTATTTCATTCCAATTTCCTTGACCACAGTTAACCACTCTTAGCTCTTCTAGTTGGTCATTGAAGTCAATGTCAACACTCTGAACAGATGGATAATCATTCCCATCAACATGTGTCAAAAACTGTGGAAAATCATCGATAAAGTTTTTAACTCGAATAACCCCCGAATATACCGCACTTCCCACAGAGTCATCGCTAATCGCTTCGTAGCTCGCATTTTCAAAGTATCTATTTGGTAGAGAGTACCAAGACCCCGAAAACATCCTATTCTTTCCATGATAAGGCGCGATTATTTTATAAAACTTAAATGGCGAATATTCAATATCTGGGTTGATTAGTAAAAATAAAGCTTGAGCTTCATCAATTGACCGAAAGTCTATTGTGTACTCGACTATTCCCGCATCTTTCTTTGAAAGGTAACTCTCGATGTATAACTTCGTTTCTTTTGTCACTTGAACTCCATTCGTCTAACGCCCTGTTAAGGTGTGAGCAACGCAATACCATTGCTCCCGCATACCACCTTAAACACTAAAACCAACGCATAGTAAAAATGCCACGCGTTGCGAATCACTCTTAAACAGTTTGTTAGGGCTTTTGCTTGATGATGAAGTAAATCGGTTTGTAATACCAAGTTCGAGTAAACCAAAGACCATCACCAGGCTTGCGGTTTAATTCAGACATAATATTCATAGCTTGTGACCACGTCATCAGAGGACATCGTTCCCTAATTACATCAACGATATTTTCATAACAAACTTGCTCGATACCATGACCCACAGAATTGATGTCAACATTGCCACAATTGGTCAGATTAAAGATTATTTCCTGATCTTTTTTAGCATTTGGAGAAATATGAAACCATACTTTTTCAGAGCAATTCATTTCAAATAAGTTTTGCGCAATCGGCATGCCACAGAAAACTGGAACTTCATACTTCTTTGCTAAGTTGTTAAACTCGAACACATAAGAGTTAATCTTACCTTGAACTTCACGTTTTTTACCAACCTTAACTTTTGGTCTTCTCGCAAACAAAGCCACTAAAAATACAGGCTCTGTGCCATGTATTGCATCTGAAGTTTTATTACCTTCTCTCGTTTTCCAATATTGGATAGGTACATTGTCACCTAACTCATTTAACAACGATGAAAATGCAGGAACTAGTGAAAACTCTGTTGTTTTTTCTGAACAATAACTAATCATCAAATGCTCCTTTATTCGTGAGCCCTAACGCCCAATTAAGGGGTGAACAACGCCTCCACCCAAACCTAAAACATTGTGCCATAAACACTTAACTAACTTGAAGTGAGGGCGCCAAGCGTTGTGAATCCCTCTTAAATTGCTTGTTATGTGTTTGAACTTAAAGGGTTCTCCATTTCCACCAACCCCTTGACTTCAGATGTTCTAACGAAGCCCTTGGACTCATACAGGCTGATAGCTGGATTTTCACTAAACACACGCAAAACTAGCTTAGTGGATTGTCTTTCAAGCGCATGTCTAACAACTAGTTCGAGACACTTTGCCCCAATTCCTCTACCCTGAAACTCAGGCAAAATTTGAAAGTCTCTCAAGAAGGTAGTATCGCCACTATAGCTAAAACGGAGAACACCAACACGAGTTTGGTCTAGATGGACTTCGTAATTATCGAACTCTTCCCAACTACTTAGAAACTGATTGTGATCCCAGATTACCCCACGAGTTTGATAGTAACCTGCCATATTTGACTTGGTTAAAGATTCTGCGAATAAGGAGTCACTACCTACTTTGAGCTGTACTTCCATGCATTTTCCTCTGGTTACACATAACGCTAATTAACCCACATTAAGTCACTCTAACCACATGCTCAAGTGTAACCTTTCATCTAGGTCATTTACACCAAACCACCAGCAACCTAATGATAAGTTTGGCTTTATGATACATAACCATACCACTCACTTCGGAGTTAGGTTGCAAAGTGTCACTTAATTCTCAACGTGGGTAGAATAAACCAACGAACCTAGTCGCCCAGCTTACTGCACTTCATAAAGATAAAGTTAGGGTTACGAGATAAACGCTCATAAGTATCTTTATCTAACTCTTTTACTTTTTCCGATATTTTGCCTTCAGAGAGCTGAGAGATAACAAGTCCACTTTTAGTGATCGCATCCGTAATTTCCATTAAAGAGCGACGGTAGAACCTAACGGGTACTGGCGTGCCGACCGTATCCCACTCTTCTTCAACTAACTCTAGCTCAAAGTAATTGCCTGTCTTCGAGCATTCAAAGTCTGCAAATGGATGGTGGGTTGAAAACACGATATACCCATTTGGCTTAAGTACTCGGCTTACTTCACTGAAAAACACGCTTAGATCTTCAAGATAATGGAGAACGAGTGGGCAAATCATCATATCCACGTTTGCGCTTTTCTCGTTAGGTAGTCCTAATGAAAGGTCTTGCTGATAAGCGTTCACTCGTCCGTCAAACTTTTCTTTGACTATCTGGACCATCTCATCAGAGTAATCAACGCAGGTGACTTTAGACGCGTCAGCTTCAAGTAGGTGCTGCGTGTAGACTCCAGGTCCACAACCCAAATCCATAACATTTAAGCCAGATACTGAACCTAACATGCTGAGAAGAGTCGGCCTTTCTAAGTGAGCATTGTAGATATTGTCGGTAATAACAGAGTCATAACGCTTCGCATACGTTGAGTAGAGTTCAGACTTCACGATGTCTCCTTAAGGGGCTAGAAAGGTGATGAGTATATTAGCTACAAGCTGAGAATGGTCACTTATGTGTCAATTGTTCTAGACGTTAGCAGAAAAGGCCTCAGGGGCAGAAAAATTATATTTATCGTCTAAACAAAATCCTTAAGTTGCTGCGATTTTGTCATCTCTCTACCATGCCTTCAATTATTGATTACCGAAGATAAATAGCGGTTGTTATAGATCGACCTTTGAATGTGAATTCGACTTCACCGTTTTGAGCCAAATTCGGCTCAGCTTACATCTATAAAAATCTCTATTGGAGTAATTTTCGTGAACGATTTAAAAAATATTTGTCCTGCAAAGATGAGCAAAGAGCGTATCAAGCGTGAATACGACCTACGCGTACTCAACTGCGTTAGTGAAGGCGAGTATGAATCACGAATGGCAGTTTGGAACGATTTATCCCTAGCGGGCGCGACAGCTCTAGAAGCCAAAACTTATGTGGATAATGCATTCGATAAGTTGCAACAAGATCTTAAGGAAGCAAAACGCGAATTAGCGATTAACTACGCTGATTTTTCTACAATGGCTAACGAAGAGATTAACTTCATCAAAGTCCACGTCGCCGACAACAAAACCCAATATTTCTGGTACGCAACGATCGTACTGATGATCGCGGGCACTATCGCTCTGTGCATCTAGCTTTATGCGAGTGCTCATAGCCAAGGATGGCGTGAACTCTCCCGAAACATATCAAGTTATTCCCGTCGATTTAGTCGACCAATACTATCGACTCTGAACTCTCTACAATCTCAACGCCAATTTCTTTCAACTGTTCTACAATATCACTCGCATTGTCAGGAAAGACCGCACGAGTCGACGCTAGGTTTAGTATCACGTTGAATCCCGCATCAACTAACTGCTCTACGGACTTTCTCACGCAGAAATCTAACGCCAACCCACCGACAATCACATGGCTGATCTGATGAGATTTCAAGAACTCTATCCCGCCCGTAGAAAGGGTATCCGCCTGATCGTGATAAAACGCGCCATAAGGGTGAGCATCGGGATCGATGCCTTTGTTGATTTGAAAATCGTACTCTCGAATAGAAGGCAATCCTGGCAGCAATTCGACGCCAGTTGTACCTACTACGCAATGCGGGTTCCACTTAATGTCTACCTCTGGCAGGCCAACTGGCTCTAGCATCTGCTCTGGCGTTTTTGCCTCCCATGCAGCGCCCGGTGGATGCATATCGCGTGACACCATTTTAATCGCGGCCTTTGAATGATTACGTTTGAGTTCGTCTACAATGTCTAGCGCGCCTTGCACTGGAAGCTCTTTCGGGCACAGTTCACTGAATCCTTTCTGCGGATCCACATCGATGGCTGCCGTTTTAGATCGTAGTAACTGAATAGTTTTCAAAGACATGGAGGTTCCTTTAGCGAATTATCAAACGTAGTAGGCGATTTCATTGTCTATAATACTCAAGTTAGCGGATAAAACACCTGCTTTAGGCGTAGATAGCTCTTAGTTCGTAGAATTTGACAATTTTCATCGCGTTAACTAGAGTGCGACTCTTCACCAAGCCTAGTAACACAATAGGAAGGCCGGATGTCAGCCTCACTTTTCAACGACAGAATTATCCAAAGCGCACTCGACTTAGATGTCTATAAAATCAATATGATGTTTGCCGCTTTCACGCACTATCCGAAAACTGAAGTGCGTTATGAGCTTATTGTGCGTTCGAGCGAAGACATATCCGACTTACACGGCTTAATTGAACAAGAAATCAATCTACTGGCAGAGTGCTCTTTCACCACTGGTGATATCGCCTACCTTAGCCAGCATGCCAATTATTTAAGTGATGATTTCCTCTCCTACTTGGCTGACTTTCGCTTTTTACCGCAGCAACAAGTCACTGTGTCACGAACAGATAGGCAACTTAGTGTCTCAATCAAAGGCGTATGGCATGAGACAATCTTGTACGAAACGCTGGTGATGAGCATTATCTCCGAAGTGCGCAGCCGTCAGCGTTGGAATCAGATCCCCACTGCGCAGTTCTCGAAAGTGCTAGAGCAAAAAGTGTCATTGTTAAAATCTGAGCTTTCGAAGCGCTCGCTGACTAACTTCAATTTTTCTGAGATGGGTAGCCGCCGCCGGTTTAGTGCTCAAGTTCAACATGATGTCGTTGCCTACCTTAATCAACACGTTCCGGAGCTGATGACAGGGACCAGCAACTATCACCTTGCTAAAAAGTTTGGGCTAACACCTATTGGTACCGTGGCACATGAGTGGTTTATGGCCCATCAAGCGCTTGTCGAACCTGCAAAGTCACAACAAGTCGCCCTAGACCTATGGCAGTCGACCTTTGACGGTAAGCTTGGTATTGCTTTGACCGATACGATTGGTATTGATGCATTCCTAGAGGATTTTAACTTGGAACGTGCTTGCGCTTATGCTGGTGTGCGTCATGACTCAGGTAATCCATTTGAATGGGGTGACAAGATGATTGCCCACTACCAGTCTCTGGGCATAGATCCGATGTCAAAAGTGCTCATTTTTACCGATGGTTTAAACTTTGCGCGCGCGATTGAGATATGTGAATACTTCTCGGGCAGAGCGAATATCAGCTTTGGTATCGGTACTTTCCTCGCCAATGATATGGGTGGATACGTATTAGATGGTATCGAATACCAACCACTGTCTATCGTCGTCAAAATGGCAGAGTGTAACGATCGTCCTGTCGCAAAGATCAGCGATGAGCCAGAAAAGGCCATGTGCGAAGATCTTCTGTTTCTTACCTCTTTAAAGCAAAGCTTTGGCCTCTTACCTCAGCGCAGCTAGAAATTGACCTCTTCAGTAGACCAACCAAATTTGTCGCACAGTGCCTTAAGCTGCGCGACATCCGACTGAGTCTGTGCCACCAGCCAATCCAATATTTCGTTGGCAATAGGGTTAGGATTTCTTTGGTAACAAAAGTACTGCCATTCACTATGCTGCAGGGTAATGTTCTCTGGGCATTTTAAAAACTGGCGATTGAGCTCAGGTAATACGAGCAGCAGATCGGTAACCGTTACTCCTTGACCAGATAAGCACGCGCTAAGCGCCAAATCTAAACTATAGAATACCGTGTCTCTACCCTGCTTTTTACCCTTGAGTTTGGCGTTGCTAAGCCATAATTTCCAATCTTGATGGTCAAGCGTGGCATGCAAGTGTGGCAAGGTCAGTAGATCTTCAATCTTAATGCTCTTATCCGATAGTGATTCGGCGTAAACCGGCGCCATATACTCTTCTCGTAACACGGTAATACCCGCACGATTCTGATAGCGCGAACGCTTGCAAGAGTTAATGATCAGTAAATCGCAATCTTCGGACTCAAGCTGAGGATCTTCATCGATGGAGGGAATGATGACGATTTCATGTTCTGGATACTTTTCATTGAGTAACGCCACATTGGGCATCAATACACGAGTCGCAAAACTGAGCGCACTTTTGATCACAATACGCTTCTTCGCGGGTACCTTCCACTGCCCAATTAATGCATCTAGGTTATGGTAGTTTTGTCGCAATACCTCATAAAGATCCTTGCCACTTTGCGTCAATTCAATCGCACGATGTTTACGTATCAGCAGTGGTGAACTTAACTCTTGTTCAAGCTGCTTAATTTGCCTGCTCACCGCGCTTTGAGTGACATTGAGTTCATCGGCCGCTTTAGTGAAACTCATCAGCCTTGCTACCGCCTCAAAGACTTTTAATGCGTTGTGTGAATAAGGAAGGTGGCTATAAGAGCTCATAAGTTACTCGCATGATCTGAAGTCATGTAAGAGTGGCATAAATGTCATTTGAATGCCAAGTGGATAACTCGTACCTTGATGTGATATCGATCACGAGGCGCATCATGAAAAAAATTCTCTCCTTGGCCATTCCACTTATTATCTCGCAAATGATCTCTATGGCGTTGGTGTTGACTGACGTATGGATGATGTCGCGATTAAGTGTGTCTGCCATTGCCGCGGGAGGATTAGGTGCTTCTGTCTATTCGTTCGTGTTTATTGTCGCTGGCAGTACCGTAGGCTGTGTCGCTAACCTGATCGCGATTGCCTATGGGCAGCGTGTCGCAAGGCCCGACCATGGCAACCAACAAATCAGACTCGCAGTTAAAGGCGCTGTCTTGCTGTCATTTGTACTGACTGTCATCTTAACCATCAGCTTTGCCTTTGTGCCTGAACTGCTAGCGCTTGCTAACCAACCAAGCGAACTCGCTGCACCTGCTATGCAATATGTAGATACTTTAAAATGGGCGATGCTGCCATCACTCCTGCTGCTTGTGTTACGCGGTTTAACCAGTGCGTTTGGCAATGTCCGCTCTATCATGGTCATGTCCCTACTGACAGTAACGCTGAACGTTCCAATCAGCTATGTATTGGCCTTTAGCTTCGATTTCGGCCTTGCGGGTTTAGGTGCAGGAACGGCATTAGCGGCATTTATCGTGATGATTGGTTACACACTTTGGGTATTTAAGCGCCCAGAGTACGCGCCGTTTGCACCTTGGCTGAATCGCGAAGAATATTCACTGTCGCTGCTCACTCCCCTACTCGCTATGGGCTTGCCTATCGCGATGGCAGCGCTGCTTGAGCATGGCTTAATCTATGGCGGAACCTTGATGGCAGGTACTATCAGTATTGCTGCGTTGGCGCTACACCAAATTCTACTGCAATGTTTAAGCTTTACTTGGAACATCAACTTTGGTTTCTCACAAGCTGCGGCAATCCTCGTCGGACAAGACTTCGGCGCTGAAAACTTTGATGGCATCAAACGTACTGCTCTGCGCAGTTTTGGTATTACCACGCTACTGAGTGTCATTTTGGCAGGCGGCTTTATGTTATGGCCTGAGTTTATCGCCGGTATCTTTAATCTAGACGCAGACCTAACCCATTTACTGACGCTGGTTCTTTGGGTAGTCGCGCTGTCATTCGTTGTAGATGCGTGGCAATTGTTGGCGATAAACCTATTGCGTGGCATGAAGATTGTTATGGGCCCGACCATTATGACTGCAATTGGTTATTGGGCATTTGGCCTACCGGCGGCATGGCTACTCATGCCAGAGTTTGAATTAGCCGGCATTTGGGGCGGTATTGGCATTGGCTTAGGCGTGACTGGCGTGTTGCTGCTTATTCAACTGATCTTTGCGATTAGAAAACAGCGCAATACAGATTCACTTGCGATGGCGATGAGCTAAGCGATACACTCGCAGCTTATTATCAAGAACCAGACTATGACCGATCTAGAACTCGAATTTGAACATATCTATTTAGAAGTGAAATCTGAGCGCTGGCATCAAGTCGAGCGCTTTCTATTTAGCTACTTCTGCTACAAACACGATTACGTCAGCAAGCAAGGAAAGCCGGACTGGGAACTGGCCCGTAAACGCGTTACGCGCTCTACGAGCTGTACAGACCTAAAAGAGTCAGCCCTTGAGCCTGTTGTGCCCCTTAGCGTCGTTATTGGAGAGATAAAGCGCTACTGGAGAGATGGAGAACTAACGCCGAGCAACTTGCGCCGCCTGCTCGATAGCCTAATTGACTATGTCTTGATCTCTAAAGCCGAGCTACAAGCAATAAAAAAAGCTGGCCTGCAGAACGCAATGCCAGCTAGTTGGTATCAGAGTGAACATAAACCCCTTCTCGCTCGCCTATCGGCAGTGGCTATCGTAATTGAAATTAGTCTCAGCGAGTAAGTCTTCTATGTGGCCTTACCGCTAAAGGCAGCAATACATACGAAACCAACAGAAACTACCGTAACCAACATGTTATCTACATTATCTAACCTCTTCATGCTTTCAGGCTAACTCTACGACTAATGTCTAACTCACTGAGACTATTTGTTTTTTTGAGTTTAGTTTAAGGTACTAACAACTTCAATGATTCGATTATTTATAGGGCAATTTGCTCTTTATCTTTAACTGTGAACCTCAAGCTTTTATAACAATACCAATGATATTCATGCTTGTTTCCGACCCTATTCTTAGTCAGTCATCTTCACTTTTTAACAATAACTCAAGTTACACCGAATAGAGATTTATCGAACTCTTTGTAGAAGAACGAATATCACTCGCTACTCCGCTAAATATTCATGCCGTGAGTACATTACGTTTGTTGGAACAACACACCTCAGAGTGTGAACGAAAGGAATCAAAATGAGCAGCACTTTAGAGTCCGCGCATATAAGAACAGATAAGCCTCAAGCCAATGAGGATGAACTCAGTTATGAACAACAACACAAACCAAGCTCTGAATTTGAGTCCCGAGAGCAGTATCTAGAGCACGAATTGCAAATCATGTCGCCGAAACGCTGGCGTCCAAACTTGCCATTTAAAGATTATCGATTTGAGATTGAAGACACCATCCCAGCAATGGCGGCGACCATTGGTAAAGTAGTTATGGTGGGCGCTATTGCAGCAACCTTTGCCGGGGCTCTAGGGCTAAATGAAGGATTTATTCTAGAAAACGTTCGTTATGAATTACTGATAGCGTCAGTTTTCATCATCCTTTTCTCTGGCTTTCTATTGCCGACCGCTAACCTCGCAGGTACACACGGCCCACTTATCCCTCTAATTCCTATTGTTGTTGCTGCCGGCGGACACCCTATGGCCTTTGGCTTGCTGATTGGCGCTTTTGGCTTACTGTTGGCCCTCAGTAAAGGTGGCAGCATGTTGGCCAATCTCACCAGTAAAGGCGTGTGTGGCGGCTTATTGCTTTACCTAGGCTTTGTCGGGACCGTTTCTCAAGTCAAAAAGTTATTCGCTTGGGCAGAAGGAATCGGTATGAGTCACATCGCTTTCGTTGTGATCTTTTGTACCATTATTCTGTATGCGCTATTGGAACATTTCCGTAAGCGTTGGCTAGCAGTACCTCTTAGCTGCTTGCTGGGTGGCACGTTAGCTTTTGCGATGGGCGCACCGTTTTCTTTCCAAACCGAGCCTGGTTTGCCTCATATGAACCCTATGTATTGGTGGGGAGAAGATACCGGTTGGATGCTAGGCCTACCGACAATTGAACATTTCATGGTGGTATTGCCGTTTGCTATTTTAGCTGTGGCTATGTGGTCACCAGATTTCTTAGGCCATCAAGTCTTTCAAAAAATCAGCTACCCGGAACGTACCGAAAAAGTACACATGAACATTGACGATACCATGACCACGGCTTCTATTCGTCAAACGTTTGGTTCTTTGCTCGGCGGTACTAACTTTACCTCTTCATGGGGTACTTATATCGTGCCAGCCGCAATTGCTAAACGCCCTATTCCTGCAGGCGCTTTGCTAACGGCTCTGTTTTGTATCATCGCCGCAATTTGGGGCTACCCGATGGATTTGGCTATCTGGCAACCTGTACTTTGTGTTGCACTGATCGTTGGTGTTTTCGTCCCATTGCTAGAAGCTGGTATGGAAATGACGCGTGAAGGGAAAACCACCCAATCTGCAGCGATCGTTGTGTTTTCATCAGCGCTAGTAAACCCTGCATTTGGTTGGTCGCTCACTATGCTGTTAGACAACTTAGGCTTAGTCGGTTGTAAAGAACGTAGCGGTGAACTGAGTAAGATGAGCCGTTGGGTGTTGCCGGGCATTATGTTTGTGGTGCTAACGAGTGTGATGGCGTTGGTTGGTCTTCTTCCAGGTATTCCTGCAATTATTCCAAGCTTTCGCTAACCAGATTAAAACGGTTTAGTACTGTGGTGCTAAACCGTTTTTCTATTCTTCTCTCAGAATGCAGTTCGCTGGTATCAGTATTGGAACGTAGGAGAAAGTGAGTGACTAAAGTCGGTGGCAATGTGCGGCGTTCACTCGAGTTACTGGCATTTTGGGTGGTGAAGCTCATCGAATCATCTACTATTAATTAATACATAATCAATGAGTTAATTGATGGACCCACTAACGCAAGGTGTACTGGGCGCCTCCCTCTCTCTATCGGCGAGCAAAAAACAGCACTTACTCGCCGCTGGCTTTTTGGGGCTAATCGCTGGAATGGCACCCGATCTGGATGTATTGATTCGCTCTGAAAGCGATCCTTTACTCTTCTTAGAGTTCCACCGACAGTTTACCCATTCACTCTTTTTTATCCCTTTTGGCAGTCTCTTATGTGCTCTGGTTTTATACCCGCTATTTGGCAAAAAGCTCCAACTCTCATTTCAACAGAGCTGGCTTTATAGCGCACTTGGTTATAGCACTCACGCATTGTTAGATGCTTGTACCTCTTATGGTACTCAGCTGTTTTGGCCTTTAACCAATGAGCGTTACGCCTGGAATCTTGTGTCGGTGATTGATCCAGCCTTCTCCCTTCCCATATTGATATTGCTCGTCTTCGCAATACTAAAACGAAACGCTTGGCTAGCACGTATTGCCGTTATTTGGGCACTAACTTATCCCACGCTTGGCATGGTTCAAAGAGACAGAGCTGAAGCGCTAGGATGGCAACTCGCGAAAGAACGACAACACATACCGATTCGATTAGAAGCCAAGCCGACTTTCGCGAATATTTTGGTTTGGAAGGTCATTTACGAAACGGATGAGGAGTACCATGTTGATGCCATTCGAGTGGCTAGTTCAGTTAAAACCTATCCCGGAGAGACCATCGCAAAACTAAACCTAAGCCGGGATTTTCCTTGGCTCGACCTTAATTCACAACAAGGCAAAGACATTGAACGTTTCAGACAGTTTTCCAACGGCTTTCTAGCGATAGCCCCCGACGACGAACTCAATATCATAGATGTACGATATTCAATGGTACCAAATCAGTTCAATGCACTTTGGAGCGTCAAGCTGTCACCATCAGCGAGTGCGGACGACCATGTTGAATACGTGACACACCGTGACAATAGTACAGAATCGAGACAGATCTTTTCCGACATGCTATTCGATTTTTAACGAAACCAATAGAAAACTATCTTCTACTGATTCGTTTTTGGTCAATCAAAACGGTAGCTTTCAGGAATAACGACGACCCCATTTTCTGAAATATGAAAACGCTGAGCATCATCAGTAGGATTAAAACCAATTCTAGTATTAGGTGGGATCTTCACGTGTTTATCCACTATACAGTTTTGTAGTTGGCTATTTTTTCCGACCTCAACACCATCAAATAAGATGGAGTCAGCGATGGTTACCCCATCATTAATTCTCACGTTAGCAGATAGAATGGAATGATGAACGGAACCTCCAGAATTCACGACACCGTTAGCAATAATAGAGTTAATAAAAATACCTTCATTTCCCGTATCTGATGACACGGTTCTAGCCGGTGGGTATTGATGTTCGAAGGTTCTCACTGGCCAATTAGACTGATAAAGATCTATTGGGGGAACGGCCTCCAAAAGATCCATGTTTGCTTGATAGTATGAATCGATAGTTCCTACATCTCTCCAATAAGAGTCTCTACTAACGCGGCCTTGTACGTCACCAAATTGGTAGGCATAAACAGACTGCTTATCTATGAGCTTAGGAATGATATCTTTGCCAAAATCGTGGCTAGATAAATCATTCCCTGCATCTAACTCTAAACTTTCAACCAGCGCTTTCATTGAAAAAATATAGATGCCCATAGAAGCTAAACTTTTGGTTTTGTCCTTCGGTGTCGCTGGTGGGTTTTCTGGCTTTTCTTCGAAGGCCACAATTTTTCGTTCACTATCGGTGCCAACGCAACCAAACGCACTCGCTTCACGAATAGAGACTTCCATACACGCAATAGTAAGATCGGCCCCCGTTGCTTTGTGTTGAGCAAGCATAGGTTCATAGTCCATGCGGTAGATATGGTCGCCAGATAACACCACCACATATTCGGCTTCACTTCTGCCCAATAACCATAAGTTTTGGTAAATAGCATCTGCCGTTCCTTCATACCAATTTTCACCTTTACGCATTTGCGGCGGTACGGCTGTAATATATTCTCCAAGTTCTGGGTTGAAGATAGACCAGCCATCTCTCAGATGTTTTTGTAACGAATGCGATTTGTACTGAGTGAGAACAAGTACGCGTCGCAAACCTGAATGGAGACAGTTGGATAAAGTAAAATCAAGGATTCTGTATTTACCACCGAACGGTACGGCAGGCTTTGCTCTATTATCGGTAAGCGGAGACAGGCGAGAGCCCATACCTCCGGCAAGTATTATTGTGAGTGCATCTTGCATAGTCGTCATCCTTGATTCTGATTTAACATTTGGGGGAGATACTCAAATAAGCATCAAGAATTGGACCATTTATAATTCATTGGTTTTTATATGGTTTAGCTAAACTTAAATTTTCTCTGCACTATGTTGGTGAGCGCATATCAACACAAGAGCACCGAGTTGGTGCGTTTGCATTCGTCCTTTGCTAATTTCAACAGTCTTTGCGGTTAAACATATAGCTGCACTTATCACGTTCTGTATGCAGTTCCTCCCCTTTCCTGTTATCAACGTTGTGTTGAACTGCTGTGGTTGCTCAAGCATTGGTAAAAATTACCACAAAAACAAAAAGGCCTCGCAGTTGCGAGGCCTTTGATTTTCAATCTAATCAGAAGTGATTAGTCACGCAGTGAAGCACCGAACTTCTCAGATACGTGAGCAACGATAGCGTCAACCGCGCCAGCGATATCTGCATCTTCAAGCGTGCGCTCTACAGATTGTAGTGTTAGGGCGATAGCTAGGCTCTTCTTACCTTCTTCAACGCCTTTACCAACGTAAACGTCGAATAGTTTCGCGTCTTTCAGGAACTCACCACCTTGCTCTAGACACGCTGCAACGATGTCGCCAGAAGCCACTGCTTCGTCAACAACGACCGCGATGTCACGACGGTTTGATGGGAACTTAGAAAGCGCTACAGCTTCTGGAATCACTTTAGTGTTGATTGCTGACCACTCCACTTCGAATACGATAGTACGGCCGTTTAGACCAAACTTACGCTCAAGTTCTGGGTGAACGGTACCAATCACACCAACTTGCTTGCCATCAACGATGATAGCTGCAGATTGACCTGGGTGAAGCGCTGGGTTCGCTGCTTTATCTTCAGCAGATAGTGCTGCGAAAGAGTAAGCTGCTTCATTAGCTGTTAGCTCAAGAACCGCTTCTAGATCGCCTTTAAGGTCAAAGAAATCAACTGTGTTAGTTTCGATGTCCCAGTGCTCTTCGCTGCGAGTACCAGCGATAACACCTGCAAGCATAGGCTCTTGGCGCATACCGTTTTCAGCAGACTCACAAGGGATGAAACGTAGGCCGTATTCGAATAGACGAACGCGTGGCTGTTGACGTTTCTGGTTGTGAACCACAGTGTTTAGTAGACCTTGGATTAGGCCTAGGCGCATTGCTGACATATCCGCAGAGATTGGGAATGGCAGGATTAGCGGCTCAACACCTGGAACAACAAGCTTTTGCTGCTCTGGTTCAACGAAGCTGTAAGTGATTGCTTCTTGGTAACCACGGTCAACAAGCAGGTTACGAACGCGTTTTAGCGGAATGTTCGCTTCAACGTGGTCGTGCATCTTAAGTGCTGCCGCTGGGTTTTGGTTAGGGATGTTATCGTAGCCGTAGATACGACCTACTTCTTCAATTAGGTCTTGCTCGATTGCGATATCAAAACGCCATGTAGGTGCTGTTGCTGTCCAACCTGCGTCAGTTGTTTCAACTGTTAGGCCAAGACGCTCTAGGATTTCAACAACATCGCTATCAGCAATGTGGTGACCTAGTAGGCTGTCTAGCTTAGTGCGACGTAGTGATACTGTGTTTGCTTTTGGTAGGTCAGCTTCTGACTCTACTGCAACAACAGGCGCTACTTCACCGCCACAGATCTCAACTAGAAGCTCTGTTGCACGCTCCATTGCGCTAGCTTGTAGTGCGAAATCGACACCACGCTCAAAACGCATTGAAGAATCCGTGTGTAGACCGTAGCTACGAGCGCGTCCACGGATGTGGTCTGGTGCGAAGAATGCACACTCAAGTAGTACGTCTTTAGTCTCAGTCGTTACACCAGACTCTTCACCACCAAAGATACCCGCGATAGCAAGTGCTTTGTTGTGGTCTGCTACTACTAGAGTATCAGCGTTTAGCTCAGCTTCATTGCCGTCTAGAAGAGTAAGCTTTTCGCCCTGCTCTGCCATACGAACGACGATGCCACCTTCAATCTTAGCAAGATCGAATGCGTGCATTGGCTGGCCTTGCTCTAGCAGAACAAAGTTAGTGATATCTACAACTGGGTCGATAGAGCGGATACCACAGCGGCGCAGTTTTTCTTGCATCCAAAGTGGTGTTTCAGCTTGAACGTTTACGTTCTTAACCACACGGCCAAGGTAACGTGGACATGCTGCTGTCGCTTTCACTTCGATAGAAACTGTGTCGTCGATAGCTGGTGCTACTGCGTTTACTGCAGGCTCAGTAACGTCAGCACGGTTTAGAACGCCAACTTCACGCGCCATACCACGGATGCTGAAACAGTCCGCGCGGTTAGCCGTTAGGTCTACGTCTACTGTTACGTCGTCAAGACCTAGGAATTCGCGGAAATCAGTACCGATAACTGCGTCTTCTGCTAGCTCCATGATGCCATCTGATTCTACGTCGATGCCTAGTTCAGAGAATGAACACAGCATGCCGAGTGATGGTTGACCACGTAGTTTTGCTTTTTTGATTTTGAAATCGCCTGGTAGAACAGCACCAACAGTCGCTACAGCAACTTTGATACCTAGGCGGCAGTTAGATGCGCCACAAACGATGTCTAGAAGTTCTTCAGCGCCAACATCTACTTTAGTCACACGTAGTTTGTCAGCGTCTGGGTGTTGACCACACTCAACCACTTTACCTACTTTAACGCCAGTGAAAGAACCAGCAACAGGTAGTACGTCGTCTACTTCTAGACCCGCCATTGTGATTTGGTGTGTAAGTTCGTCAGTCGATACCGCAGGGTTTACCCACTCACGAAGCCAAGATTCGCTAAATTTCATAGTGATGTATCCCCTGGATTACTTGAACTGTTTTAGGAAACGAAGGTCGTTCTCGAAGAACGCACGAAGATCGTTTACGCCGTAACGAAGCATAGTTAGACGCTCAACGCCCATACCAAATGCGAAACCAGAGTACTTCTCAGGGTCGATGCCTACGCTGCGCAGTACGTTCGGGTGAACCATGCCACAACCTAGAACTTCAAGCCATTTGCCGTTCTTACCTTTCACGTCTACTTCTGCTGAAGGCTCAGTGAATGGGAAGTAAGAAGGACGGAAACGAACTTCAACTTCTTCTTCAAAGAAGTTACATAGGAAGTCGTGCAGAATGCCTTTTAGCTGTGCGAAGTTTACGTTTTCGTCTACTAGCATGCCTTCCACTTGGTGGAACATTGGCGTGTGCGTTTGGTCGTAGTCGTTACGGTAAACACGGCCCGGTGCGATGAAGCGGAATGGTGGTTTGCCATTTTCCATCGTACGGATCTGAACGCCAGACGTGTGAGTACGTAGCATTAGATCTGGGTTAAAGAAGAACGTGTCGTGGTCAGTACGCGCTGGGTGATCTTCTGCGATGTTTAGTGCATCAAAGTTATGGAATGCATCTTCAATCTCAGGACCAGACTCAGTGTTAAAGCCTAGCTCACCAAAGAACTGTTCAATACGCTCAACAGTACGAGTCACCGGGTGTAGACCACCGTTCTCGATACGACGACCTGGTAGAGTCACGTCGATTGTTTCTGCTGCTAGCTTCGCTTCTAGCTCTGCACGTTGTAGTGCATCTTTACGAGCTGCGATAGCTTGTTGAACAACGCCTTTCGCCTTGTTGATCTCTTGACCAGCTTCACGGCGTTCTTCTGGTGGTAGTTTACCTAGGCTTTGAAGTTGAGCCGTTAACTCACCTTTCTTACCTAGATACTGAACACGCACTTCATCAAGTGCAACTAACGAATCTGCTGCTTCAATAGCGGCGTTCGCGTTAGCAATGATCTCTTCTAGATGTTGCATCGTTTCCTCATCTACCTACACCTACATGCAATAGGCATAAGTGGTAGTGTCCATTCTGGGTTAAGCGCAAACTGCGATTACCCGACAGGGATCTTGGGTCTATAAATAGCTGTACATAGTAACGAATGACAAGGTCAAATCCAAATTGAAATCACGCTATTTACTGCCTTTGGGTAAAATTTCGGCTGAGCGCTTGATAAAAAGCCTTTTAGCACCCAGTTATTTAATCACTAAGCTGCATTATAAGGATTTAATATGACCGTTTTGATTGAGCCAATTCGCTGCGAGCAGGATGCGGAAATCCGCGCCATCATTAAAGCTGTGGGGGCTGAATTTGGTGCTGTTGGCGAAGGGTTTGGGCCTTCCGATCCTGAAGTTGATGCCATGAGCGCGCATTATATCGCTGACACTAAGAGCCTTTACTTAGTCGCAACGTTAGATGGCAAAATTGTTGGCGGTTGTGGAGTTGCCCCGTTCAATAACTCAGAGCAAGTTTGTGAGCTAAAAAAGCTATTCTTATTGCCGGAAAGCCGCGGATTAGGTCTAGGCAAAGCACTGAGTGAACAGTGCCTCTCCTTTGCAGCTGCGCAAGGGTTTAACGCCTGCTATCTAGACACGCTTTCTTCTATGACTTCGGCCATCAAGCTCTATGAGAAGCTTGGCTTTGAGCATCTCGATAAAGCGCTCGATGGCACAGAGCATGGTAAATGTGATGTATGGATGTTAAAGCAGCTTTAACTTTCTTGCTCAACTCGATTTCGACCTGCTGATTTCGCTTTATAAACTGCGTTATCAGCGGCTTTGATCAGATCGTTAAAGTCTGCCATCTCAGGCTTGCGCTCCCCGACTCCGACACTAATACTGCCACGCCACACACTTTCGCCAACCGGCACTAGCATTTGATTCACTTTGTGACGGACAAGCTCTGCGATATGCA
Source organism: Vibrio hepatarius (assembly GCF_043642085.1). Taxonomy (GTDB): domain Bacteria; phylum Pseudomonadota; class Gammaproteobacteria; order Enterobacterales; family Vibrionaceae; genus Vibrio; species Vibrio hepatarius_C. The sequence continues at coordinate 22,840 of NZ_JBHZSA010000018.1, forward strand.
CCCCACCTTCCAGTTCCGTGTTCGGACATATAACAAAGAACTCGTCACCACCTAGGCGACATACTAAATCATCACTGCGGAACGAATCGGCGAGAGTTTGTGCAAGCTCAACCAGTAACCTGTCACCCGCGTCATGGCCTGCGGTGTCGTTGACTTGCTTAAAGTAATCAACGTCAATCATGATGCACACCAAAGGCTCGTCATTGTCTGCCGACTCCTGCCAATACGCTTTCAACTTACGAATCGCACAGCGGCGATTTGGAAGCTGAGTTAAGGAATCGGTTAAGGTCAATTCTTCTAGCTGTTTATTGGCTCGCGACAACTGCTTGGTTCGCTCTAGCACTTTATCTTCAAGACTCTGATTGAGTTCAAGCAGTTCCTTGTTTCGTTCGGAAACTTGCTCAAACAGTCCACTTAACGCTTTAAGTAAAGGTTCGGTTGAACTGTCTTGCTTTTTTTCTTCCGCTTCCCAAGCAATCTTAGGATCTACTCCTGATTCGATCTGTGCGACCTGACGAGACATGTTCTGGTCGATGCCCAAAATGTGGTAGGCCAACCAATGAATTAAAAAATTCAATAAGTGCTCAGAAGCCTTCTTGTTTTCTTCACTAATGAAGGCCTGCATACTGATGATGTCCGCCATGAAAGCGCGGTGGATCTTGATATGCTCTTCGATGTGCTTCTCATACACACCAACACTGCGCATCAGTGCTTCTTCTTCCTTGAAGTGAAATTCAGCGTAACGAGACAACTCAAACAGAGCCATACGAATATCATGCAAAGAAATATTGTTCTCAGCGATTAACGCCCCGTAACGATTGATGATCCCGACAAGATACTGATGCTGTTCATCCACGTCGTGAATACCTGTTTCGTAGCAGCTATCCCATTCAAATGACTTCATTGACCAATACCTTTAGATGTTCCCGCTAGAACTATTCATTAAGTCTAGCAGTTTATAATTACCCTTATCATTATGAGGATTTTACATATTTAGCAGACAAATCTAAGTGGCAAGAAACAAAAAAGGGAGCTGGATCAGCCCCCTTTATTTGGAATCGATGTCACGCATCACGTTTTATCAAAAGTAGTACTGCAATGAAAACTCAATAAAGTCGTCTTTTCGCGCGAAATAGAGTAGGTCATCCGGCGTTTCATTTTCAAACAACCAGCCATTCACCGTCCAAGACAGATGATTGGTTAACCGGCTTGAAGCCTCCAGTTTTGCACTGTATACGTCACTATTATCAAGGTCTTGACTGATACCAAACAAAACCTCAGTGCTGTCTTCATCATTTAGCGCCAGTCGAGTGCCAGCAAAAAGATCATTCTGGCCGACCGACTGGGCGTTATTACCGCGGCTGTCATACAAATACTCCGCTATCAGACCTATATCCCATACCGTGTCGAACGCCCCGACTATGGTGTATTCAAAGCCGCCAACAACACCCGTATGGTGGTCAAAACTGTCGCGATAAATGCTCTCTATTTTCCACAACCAATCACCGACAATGCCTTGAATATCAACCCCAACTTGCTTGGCTTGCGAATAATAAGGTTTTAACTCGTTGCCATGAATTTGATAATAAGGGTCCCGGTTGGTACCTTGGAAATAACTCAAACCAAAATCCCAATCGCCTAACATTTGTGAGTATCGGACGGCGTAGTCGATGTGGTTTTCTTCCCGAGAGGATTCATAGAGCGCATCACTTGATACCGGAACCGTTGGCCTTAATCGACCGTCAACGCCGGCAAAGGTACGCTCTCGAAAATAGGGCAAGATCATCGCATCAACAGTGCCCCACTCCTTGATTGAGGTGAAATGTACCATCGGCTGACCGAGTTTATCTTCCCCATCGACCGACTCAATAGCGTCGGTCTGGTTAACGACATCGACAAGATGAGCAGACTCGGTAACGCCCCAAAAGACCTTGCCGATGCCTGCACGCAGCTCGTAGTCGTCCCAATAGGTGAGGTATAGCGCCTCACGAATATCACCATGGCTGCGCTTCTCGTCCAAGCTATCTAAGCGATAAAACGGCGTAAAGGTAAAATCGACTGAATCCCCAAGTTCCCAATACAATTCAGGCTGAAATACTATCGAACTTTGCCCTTTATCTTGTCCCTGTAAACCGCGGTCGGCAAATTGGCGATGCTCTACATTAATTTGCCCCGACAACTCAACTGCGTGACATTGTAACGCCATCACAGTGAGCAATGTGCTGGCCGTTAGCCGACCAGCTAGATTGATGACAGCTTTCATAGCACCTCTACTTCACACGTTTAAGGACGTTCTTTTCGAAATCTTTTTCATTCAGCCCCGTTTGGAAATCCAACAGGCTGGTTGTTAGCAAGGTACTTTTTCCCGTTTGGTGATTGACCATAGCCATGCTGTGAGCACGCCAATATTTATCAAGGTACTGTTTGTAGTCATCAAACTTGAGCGTTTTGAGCAATGTGCCTTTACGATCATAAAACTCGACCTGAAGCGGGCGATAATACTCAGTGTCGAGCCAGACCAGTTGCTTGGTGTAACCGGAGTTTTTATCCGTTGGCGTTTGCTCTAATAGATAGGTCGTGACGCCATTAAGTTCTTGATTGCCTATATGGTTGAAGGTGTATTTTTCAAGCTCAAACGAGCTGAGATCTTCATAGGCGAATTCACTGCCCATAAACGGACCAGATTTATTGCGCGATGAGATACGTTTAACCCGTTTTAGAGCCGGAAGGTAGAGCCACTGGTCATCCGCTTCCACACTGTGCGAGTGATTGAGAAACGCGGTTCCTTTCACATCACGTGGTTGATCGAAAATAGTCAGTCCCTTGTCGCCATCATTCGCCACCTCAAACGACTTCAAACGCATTTCTCGGGTGCTACTTTCACCTTGAGCATTTTTCAAAATCATCTGCATGGTGGCAACAGAGTCCCCCCACCCCTCGTCACGCGCTTTACGTTCCTTGGCGATCTCCAGCCCTTTCTCTGGTGATGCATAACTTTGACTGCTAAGGGCTAACAAAGCTGTTAGCGCGATGGTTTTGATTATTGAGCTGTCTTTTATGTTCATCGTGACATCCTTTTAACTTTGTAATTGAGTCGTTGCTGGAGTAGTTGTTGCTGGATTAGTTGTTGCACTCGAGGTCTGCGGCTCGTCTTGGCTATAGCTCGCGGTATCAAACTTCATCAGCAGTGCTGGCAGGAAAACGAAATCAACCACTAAGGCAATGAAGATAACGATCGCACTGAGCTGCCCCATATCAGCGTTGAGTCTGAAGCTCGACATCGCCAATACCGAGAAACCCGCAACTAGAACGACGGTAGTGATCCACAATGCACGACCTACGGTGTGGAAAGCGTAACGAACCGCTTCTTCAGCGCTTTGCCCTTGCTTACGCGCTCGCTGATATTTGGAGAGGAAGTGCACCGAATCATCCACCACGATGCCAAGCGTTAACGTCACTACCACCGACAGACCAAGGTTGATTTCACCAGAGAACAGCGCCCATAGACCAAAACCAATGATTGCTGGAGCCATGTTCGGTACCACACTAATGATGCCGAGCCTTAGTGAGCGCAGCGAGAAAATCATTAATGCAGAAATCAAAATCAGTGTGATTGGTAAGGTCGCCAACATACTTTCCATGTTGGTTTCGCCAATGTGGGCAAACATCAAGGTTGGGCTCGACGCGACAACCTCATACTGCGGCGCGTGTTGGTTAAACCAAGCGTAAATACGATTTTCAAGATCAACCATCTCGACGCTGCCAAGGTTAGCGACAGTAGCGACCATTTTGATCGAAGACTTATCAACATTGATCTGGTTATTAAGGTCAAGGCCATACGGCAGCGACATTTCATACAACAGCAGGTATTGCGCAGCTAACTCTCGGTCCAGTGGCAGGGTGTAGTAGCTGTTCTCATCGCCATGCATGTTTTTGTTCAAACGCTTGTACACATCCGATAGCGTCGCAACGTGATCCGTTTCTGGTTGATCACGCAGCCATTTGGAAAACTCACCAATAGTCTGCAAATAGGTAGGATCCGCAATACCCTGAGATTCATTGCTTTTGACCACGATATTGATGTTGCTCATACCGCTGATGCGCTCTTCCATAAAATCAGCCGCTCGGCGGAACTCACTACGAGAATCAAAATATTTGACAGATTCATCATTGATTTTATTAAGCGGTAACAAGCTTGCAGAGACAGCAATCACCATCGCAGAGACAGGCAGCAGTACTTTTCTGTTTCGAACCACCCAATCACCTAGCTTGTCCATTACATCACTAGGCTCTGGGTTGTGAGCATCAACCGCTTTGACTTTAATCGGCAAGATTCTAAGCATTGCTGGCAGCATAGATAGTGACAGTAGACAGGCGATCATCACGCCAAGGGCGGCCAAGTTACCGAAGTCTCGCAGCACCGGAGAGTCAGACATATTCATCATCAAAAAGCCGATTGCGGTCGTGATAGAGGTAATAACAATAGGCATAAAGTTAACGCTGACACTTTGATCAATCGCGTAGCGTTTGCTGTGGCCAAGCTTCATGTTTTGGCGCATCGTTGCGATGACATGAACACAGTCGGCAACAGCCAGCGTCATCACTAAGGTTGGGATATTGACCGTAGCGGTGCTAAGAAACATGCCTGCCCAGCCAGAAAGACCCATAGTTGCCGCGACTGAACCGATAATAACGATAAGAGTTGCCACTACGCTCAGCACGGAGCGCAACATCAAGGTTAAGAACAGCAAGATGACCAGCAACATAGTCGGAACCAGAGTCGAACTATCATCTTGCGCAGCAACCATAAAGGCATGGTTCATCGCAATGATCCCTGCCTTATGGAACTCTACATCTGGATATTCAGCTTGGTATTGCGCGATCATTTGATTCACTGCTGCCACAACTTCAAGTACTTCAGCGGTTTCATCAATTTCCGGCAGTTGCATGGTAATGTTTACCACCGACACATCACCTTTTTCTGAGACCAGAGAATGTTTGATAACCGGTTCAGAGAGCGCAATTTGTTTCACTTTGGCGATGCGTTCAGGTGTCAGGAGATACTCATCAAGCAAGAGATCTTCAACAATCAGGTCGTCTTCGGTTGCTTCGGTATGTTGATAGTTTGCCAACGAGTCAACACGGCTAGAATATGGGACTTGCCAAGCATCTTGAGTAAGACGCTGAATGAGGGTTAAGGTTTCTGGCTCAAAGACGTTGCCACTTTTAGGCGCAATAACAATGGCGAGGTTATCTGACTTTGCAAAGGTGGTTTGAATCTCATCAAACGCTCTTAACTGGGCATTTTCGCCATCAAAGAAAATATTGTAGTCGCCTCTAAAATAGAGGTTTTTGCCGCCAATGGTGGCCGCAACAACCATCAGCATAGTTAGAAGTAACACCCACCAACTTAAACGAGTGGGCATTGTTAGCCAATTAGAGGGCTGTTTTGAGGTTATTTGTCTGGTATTCATCACACTCTCCGTTTGTGACGTTTCGTCAAAATTCATTACTTAAAAACCAGCAAGTGCTGGTATTTAAGTAACAAAACTCAAATGAAAGACCGAACCAAAGTTCGAGTGTCATTTATTGACGATTCGTCACAAACGTTGCTTTAAAAAGCCCAATAGGGCTTTTTAGTCAGAGTGTTTAGCGGCCGACAGACTGTAGATATTCGACCTCTTGAGCAAACAATTCTTGCTCTACTCTTTGCCAAGTCTTGCGGTAATCCCACTCAGTGGAGAGTGGTTTCCAGCTAAGACCATCAAGCAACATATTCGCATTATGTAAAACAGAAAATGGGTCTTGAAGACGGTGAATACAATGACTATTAGAAGCATTCTGCGTTAAAGCGTTAGAGCCGAAAGCAATCGACCAGTTAGCAAATACTATCGCATCTGAGCCTATTCCTGGTGAATACTTTAAGTCACCTTGCTCCACTGCAAAATTGACCAGTTGATCTGCGCTGCTAATCACCTGTTCTTCTAATTCATTGAGTTCTTTTACTCGCTCTGGGGATGCTTTTTCGAGTACCCATGGGCTCTTAGCCATGATGGCACACGTTGAAAGCACTGGCTCCATACGCGCATAGATTCGATAACCTACGTGCATCGCCACGATTTTCTCACGAGTGCTACCTTCAAATTCGGCAGCTCTAGCGAACAATATCGCTTCACTTTTTAGTGAGTGAATACACAAAGCGAGGATCACATCTTCTTTGCTACAAAAATGATTATAGATAGTCCCTTTCGAGTAGGCACTCGCCGCAGTCAACTTATCCATAGACAAGTTACTCCAGCCCTGCTCTTGCACTAATGATTTAGCTAACAGGGTAAGCTCTACTTCTCTATCTGCAATCGCCTGCTGCTTTTTGGATTTACCAAAACTGCACCCAGAGCGTTCACTCTTATCACTTTTTTTACAGCCAAAGCCAAACATGATCAATCAATCCGTTTCAGTCCATTACTCCTTAACATGCTAATTGTAACACGAATAACGACGACGTGATAAATCACTTTTGTGACGCATCGTCATTTTTGACACTTCGTCATAATAGCGCACATATTGATCAATTCAAGCGAATTTATAAAAAACATTTATGACAGCTATAAATTCTCACTAATGCTACTCTTTGTGCAGCAAGATGTTTAAAGGGAGTTAACGATGAAACATTGGGTCTACTTGGCGGCGATATCACTGATGGTCTCTTTCACTGCACACGCCAGCAACTGGAATGGTGAGGTATTAGCCGAAGGGCTTAACGTGCCGTGGGGCTTAAGTTACGTTGGCAACAACCGCGTGTTGGTCAGTGAAAAAGATGGCACTGTTGGCCTTCTGAACCTCAACAATAACAGTTACTCAGCCATTGGTTCACACCCTAATGTGCGTGTTTCTGGGCAAGGAGGACTACTCGACATTACCCAATCCCCTTTTGATCATCAACAGATCTATTTCACCTACGCCAAACAAGTGGGCAAAGCCATTGAAACGACCTTGAGCACGGCCAAGTTCACTCAGGGTCAATTGTCCGAATGGCGAGATTTGCTTACTACTCACTCGGGTTCAGACGGCGGACGCCATTTCGGCAGTCGAATTACCTTTGACAATCAATCACTCTATTTTAGCGTCGGGGACCGTGGCGAGCGCAGCAATGGGCAGAACTTAGCAACCCATGCAGGAACGATTTTGCGCGTCACCCCAGCGGGTCAAGCAGTAGCGGATAACCCATTTGTCGCTGATGGCGGCGTGAAACCGGAGATATGGAGTTATGGCCACCGTAATCCTCAAGGGCTATTTTTTGATAAAGCAAAGAATCAACTGTGGTCAATTGAACACGGACCAAGAGGGGGCGATGAAATCAACCTAATTGAGAAAGGCGCAAACTACGGCTGGCCGCTCACATCACATGGTAAGGAATACTGGGGACCGATAAAGGTTGGTGAAGCGCAAGAAAAAGAAGGCATAAATGCACCGAAGAAGGTGTATGTTCCCTCAATTGCTCCGGGATCGTTGATTCTTTATCGAGGAGATACGCATCCTCAGTTGAATGGCAAGCTGCTCGCTGGCGCTTTGAAGCTCACACATATCAATATTCTTACCTTGCAAGGCAATGAAGTGGTATCCGAACAACGCATACTAGAGCAGTTAGGTGAGCGAATCAGAGATATAGAAACTCTGCCAAATGGTGAGATAATATTCAGCACCGATAGCGGCAAGATCTATCGCTTAACTGGCGGCCAATAGTCAATACACCACAGTATTAACCGTTAGGATTAACTTGGCGTATCTGCACTCTCTGCCTTGCTACCAGACCATGTCGCTTGATTTCGGCCGTTCTGTTTACCAACATAGAGTGCTTTGTCAGCGACATTAAACATCGACTCTTGCAGTTCTCTATGGGTGATGAAATGTGTGTTGATATCCTGCAATGTAGCCACTGAGCCGCCTAACGTTATCGTCAGTGTGCCATAGGGCTGATTGCCTTCATGAGTGACATTTAAGCCTTCAATCTCTTTTCTTAACCGCTCAGTAAAGTTGATCAACTGATTCATTTCAGGTCGAGCGCAAAGTAGTACAAACTCTTCCCCACCATAACGGAACGCCAAATCGGTATCCCTTGCAAGCTCATTCATCTTTGAGCCGACAAGTGACAGAGCGTTATCCCCTTCAGTATGGCCATAGACATCGTTAAATGCTTTAAAATTATCGACATCACACACAATCAGGCCAACATATTGGCCTTTGGAAAGGTGGTGCTTTAAAAATGGAATCGCGGTGCGTGAATATTTGTAACGTGAGCCTAGACCCGTCAATGGATCGGTATCCGACCGCGTACGAAGGATATTAAGCTGGTGATCCAACTTCTTCAATAGTCCTTGGTAAGCTCGTGCCAGCTGGCCTATTTCATCACTTCTATCCAATTCTTTTAATGTATTGAGATTCTCACTGGTGTTGTCGGAACGCATGTGATTAGCCAATGATTTGAGTGGAGACACAATCCAATGAGAAACCCAACCAATCAGCACTAATGAAATGGCCAGTGCAACTATCGCCTCGGCAATGATCTCTTCAACCAATGAGTGTTGTAAGGCAGTAAGCTCGCTTGCATCAAAGACCGCCCATACCTCACCACCATTTTTGTTTCTCAACGGCAGCACAATATTCAAGGTACAAAGCTCTTCATCTAGGTAATAGCTTTCGTTATTCACTGGCGATTTTTGCCAAGGAATATAGATGTTCTGAGAAACAAAGATACTCTCTGCAACCGCTTCATATTCGCGCTTGACCCTATTTTGAATGAACTTAAGCTTTTTATGCCGAACCGCATTCGCAGGATCTGTTGTCTCAATCTGAGCTTTTAAGTCCGAGAGTTTACTCTCCAATTTGTGCAGCTCTTCTTGGCTCACATCCGCTCGCCACAGGTACTCTAGGCGCTTAAAGTAACTGACATGAATTGTCTGCGCGGAATAATCGGACGTTCCAGTAATATCGAGAAACTCTAGATCATCAATAGATGCAAACAAGTCTTTGGTCGCCGGCATGGTTAAATTGGCATAGTTGATACCGGCAACTGACGTGGAAATGAACGAGATATGAGGTGCAAGCGTGAGCTTAGCTAAACTGGCGGAGTACTCTACGTGCCTGTTCCACTCACTCTGGTATCGGGTATAGCTGAAGCCCGATACAAGTATCAACACTAAAAGAAGATGCGATACGACCAACATTTGGTTGATCGAGAGCTTCTTCACTAGCCTTTTAGGTAACTTTCGGAACTTCAAGAAAGCAATCACTCACTGTACACATCTAAAACAGGCTCAGCACATGTTCCATTGATACAGATATCTTTATAGGTTGTGTGGCAGCTTTGGCAGAAGGTCGGCTGTAAGGTCGGGTGTTGATGGCTAATATCTTCTCCTTGGCGGTTATAGCTACCATACACGGCTTCTCCGCCAATATGCTCTGTTACCCAGACAATACCTTGTGCTTCCGACACAGCGACAGCAGTCGGGCCATCACTATAAGGACCATGAGTTTGGTACTCGGCTAATTTGTTCGGGTTAACCCTAATCGTTAGCGGCGAGCCCAAGCCATTATTAATCCAACTGTATGCCCTTACGGACTCTTGAATAAATAATGATGTATCGGGAGGTAAAACCGCATCGGCAGGTAAATTTGCTGACTCTTTTACTACCGGCCAATCGAGAAAGTTTTTTGGAAAAGAAGCAATCGATTCGGCTTTCGCTGGTAGGACAATCAAAGCAGTGACGAATAGAGACATTGCCAATAATCCTTTGGGTCTACTCATCCACATTTACCTCACTGATTTGTGTCATTGTCATTATATATTTTGGTCATTTTATTTGATTTAAAAATAAAATCACTAAAAAGTATGAACAAAAATCGATCTAGATGGGTATAAATAGGACAATACTCATTAAGGATTAAACATTAAGCACTAGTTTAAAAGGCAGAAGGCCATAAACGCAAAAACCCCAGCATTTCTGCTGGGGTTTTAAATTTGGAGCGACACACGAGGTTCGAACTCGTGACCTCAACCTTGGCAAGGTTGCGCTCTACCAACTGAGCTAGTG
>NZ_JBHZSA010000019.1:0-29937 GCF_043642085.1 Vibrio hepatarius
CTTTATTAAGAGGAATTTCTAATTGGATTATCATCAACGAGTGCCCACACAGATTGATAGGTCTATATTTTTAAAGAACTTCGTTTTGGGCTCTGCTCAAAACGGACGGCCATTTTATCGAGATAACTTATTGTGTCAAACACTTTTTTCGTTATTTCTTCGAAAATTATCATTTAACTTTCACCGCCGTTGTTGTCATTGCTTGTTAGCTTGGTTTCCCGTGACAACGGAGGCGCATTATAGGGAGTTCCGAACTAAGCACAACCCTTGTTTTCAAAAAAAATGCTTTTTTTACGTCGTTAGCTCAACAATCCATCAATAAGCGTAAAAAGAACACAAAAGGGCCTAAAATTAGGCCCTTCTTTATCTATTACTTTGGAAAAAACTATTGATGCGCAATTATCTGATCGTTGCTAACCAATAGTTTTACCGGTTTGTCTGGTATTACCTTGCCCGCAAGAATCGCTTTAGCAAGCGGGTTTTCGACACTTTGCTGAATTGCGCGCTTTAATGGCCTTGCACCATATACCGGATCGAAACCAACTTGCGCTATCAGATCTAGCGCTTTGTCCGATACATCCAGTGAGTAACCTTTCTCTTCCATACGTTTTGAAAGTCTCAAAAGCTGTATAGCGGCAATCGACTTAATATGCTCTTGGCCAAGTGGATGGAAGACAACGCTCTCATCCACGCGGTTTAAGAACTCGGGGCGGAAATGTTTGCTCACAACATCCATCACTTGTTCTTTCATACCTTGGTAATCGAGTGTGGCAAAGTTTTCTTGAATACGCGCTGAACCCAGATTTGAAGTCATAATAACGACCGTATTACGAAAATCGACCGTTCGCCCCTGTCCATCCGTTAAGCGACCATCATCTAAAACTTGCAGCAGTATATTGAATACATCCGGGTGAGCCTTCTCTACTTCATCTAACAAGATCACAGAGTAAGGTTTACGGCGCACAGCTTCTGTAAGGTAGCCACCTTCTTCATAGCCAACATAGCCAGGAGGTGCACCCACTAAGCGTGCCACCGAATGTTTCTCCATAAATTCCGACATATCGATACGAACCATCGCATCTTCACTATCGAACATGAAGTTAGCTAATGTTTTACATAGTTCAGTCTTACCGACGCCCGTTGGTCCCAAAAAGAGGAACGAACCAATCGGCTGATTTGGGTCTGATAAGCCAGCACGACTGCGTCGAATCGCATTAGCAACCACTTCTACTGCTTCGGCCTGGCCTATGACACGTTTATGCAGCACCTCTTCCATGCGCAGTAGTTTCTCTTTCTCTGCTTCGAGCATTTTAGAGACAGGTATGCCCGTCTGCTTAGAGAGCACATCGGCAATTTCGTTGTCGGTAACTTTATTTCGCAGCAATGTCATTTCTTGCATCTCAGCTTGAGTCGCAAGATCTAACTGTTTCTCTAATTCAGGAATACGTCCGTATTGCAGTTCCGACATCCGATTCAAATCACCAGCACGTCGCGCGAACTCCATATCCATACGTGCTTGTTCTAGCTCTGATTTGATATGTTGCGTACCAGACAGAGCCGCTTTCTCCGCATTCCAAACTTCTTCGAGTTCAGCAAACGCGCGTTCTTTTTCATTAAGCTCATCATTTAGGATGGTTAAGCGCTTCTCACTCGCTTCATCATGTTCATTAGTCAGCGCTTGCTGTTCTATTTTCAACTGAATGATTTTGCGCTCTAACTTATCCAATGACTCTGGTTTAGAGTCGATTTGCATACGGATACTTGAAGCCGCTTCATCAATCAAATCGATCGCTTTATCTGGTAGTTGGCGATCAGATACATAACGATGAGACAAACTCGCCGCCGCAACAATGGCAGGATCGGTAATTTCCACATGGTGGTGCAGTTCATAACGTTCTTTCAAGCCACGTAGGATAGCGACGGTATCTTCGACACTAGGCTCATCAACGATGACTTTTTGAAAGCGTCGCTCAAGAGCAGGATCTTTTTCAATGTACTGGCGGTATTCATCAAGTGTCGTTGCACCCACACAGTGCAGCTCTCCTCGTGCTAAAGCAGGCTTAAGCATATTTCCGGCATCCATTGAGCCTTCACCTTTGCCTGCTCCAACCATAGTATGAATCTCATCAATAAAGAGGATGATGTTACCCTCTTCTTTTGACAGTTCGTTCAATACCGATTTTAAGCGTTCTTCAAACTCACCACGATATTTCGCACCCGCAACTAAAGCGCCCATATCTAAAGAGAGCACTCGGCGACCACGTAATCCTTCTGGTACTTCATTATTGATGATTCGCTGAGCCAAGCCTTCAACAATCGCCGTTTTACCCACCCCTGGTTCACCAATAATGACCGGGTTATTTTTAGTGCGGCGTTGCAAGACTTGAATAGTGCGACGAATCTCGTCATCACGGCCGATAACTGGGTCAAGTTTGCCTTGCTCAGCTCGTTCGGTCAGATCGATAGTAAACTTTTCTAGGGCTTGACGGAGCTCTTCAGCATTCGGGTCATCAATTTTCTGACCACCACGGACCTTATCAATCGCTTCAGATAATTTAGCTTCGGTTAAGCCTGACTCTTTGAGTAAAGAACCAAGGGGGCCTTTATCTTCCAATGCAGCAAGTAGAAAGACTTCAGATGAGATGTAGGAGTCCTGGCGCTTTTGAGCTACCTTATCACACAGGTTAAACATAGTGCCCATCGCACTCGACAACTGTACGTCACCTCCAATACCACTCACCTTAGGTAAACGATCTAAAATCTCGCTTAACTTAGAGCGCAAATGCGTAATATCGACATTGAGCATCGTCAGCAGTGGACGAATCGGACTACCATTTTGGTCCATTAATGCGACCATCAAATGCACAGGTTCGATGTATTGATGGTCACGACCTAAAGCAAGCGACTGAGCGTCAGATATAGCGATTTGGAATTTGCTAGTAAATCTGTCAAGACGCATATCTACCTTCCTACCTCAACTGAGAAAAAAATAACTAATCAGTATGAAAGATGGATACGCTTTGAGGGATTTTCAAGGGGAGTTCGTCGCTTTCCGTTATGAAAATAGACGATTATTTTTCTATCCAGATAAAAGTTGCTTGTCGACCAGTTATCCCGTCTCGGCGATAAGAGTAGAAACGGTTAGCATCTTCAAATGTACACAGATTGCTGTAGTACACTTGATCAACACCGACACTATTGAGTCGTTGCGTCACCAACATATTCATATCAGCAAGCCACTTTCCCTGTTCAAACTTAGCGGTGAACGCTTGCTCGGCCTCAAGAATCACTGAAGTAAAAGCATCAACAACATCTTGGCCAACTTCAAATGCAGCCAGACCAATTGCAGGGCCAATCCAAGCCATGACTTCACCATCAAACTTAGCAACCGCATTTTCTACAATACCATTTGCTAAGCCACGCCAACCTGCATGAACGGCAGCCACTTGGGTGCCCTCTATATTGGTAAGCAACACTGGAAGACAATCTGCTGTCATCGCAGAGCAAACCACACCAGCAGAAGCTGTAAACAGGCCATCGGCATCTACCACTTGTTCTGTTGGCTCAAATGCATCTTCCACTACGGTAGAATGCGTTTGGTTTAGCCATATAGGTGCTGATGGCATGTTTGCCGCTAGCGCTAAGTCAGCGCGGTTTTTCACTACGGTAGATTGCTCATCCCCAACATGAGTGCCCAGGTTTAGCCCTTGGTACGGACCAATCGAAAAGCCACCAACTCTTGTCGACGCGATGGCTTTAACCTGTTTTTTGGCAGGCCAGTTAGGGATGATCATTTCCATACTTAAAACTCGTCTTTTAAGCCGTGTTCTTGAGTATCTTGACGCAGTGCTTCTGCCATTTCGATCATATCGTCAGGCACTGGAGCATGAAACTCCACTTCTTCGCCTGTAATTGGGTGCTCAAACTTAAGCATTACCGCATGAAGCGCTTGACGATCAAAGCTGCGAATGTGGTTCGCTAGCTCTTCTGATGCGCCACTTGGAATACGTGCACGACCGCCGTATGCGGTATCCCCTAATAGAGGATGTTGCAAGTAAGACATATGAACACGAATCTGGTGAGTACGACCTGTTTCTAGGCGTAAACGGATACGCGTATGCTCACGGAAGTGTTCCGCAACACGGTAATGAGTAATTGCAGGCTTACCCGTAGGCGTTACCGCCATCAAGGTTCGCTTGGTTGAGTGGCGACCGATTGGTTGCTCTACTCGTCCACCAGCGGTCATGCGACCAATCGCGATAGCTTCATATTCACGTACAAAGTTACGTTTTTTCTGTAGCGCACGAACTAAACGAGTTTGGGCTGGGACGGTTTTCGCCACCACCATCAAACCGGTCGTATCTTTATCGAGACGGTGCACGATACCCGCGCGAGGAACTTCCGCGATATTTGGGTAGTGGTATAGCAGAGCATTAAGCACGGTACCATCTGGCGTACCCGCACCCGGGTGAACAACAAAACCACGAGGTTTGTTGATCACTAAAATATCGTCATCTTCATAAACGATATCCAGCGGGATGTCTTGCGCTTCCCAACGCTCTTCATCTTCAAGTTCCGCTTGCAGGGTGATTTCCTCGCCACCCATAACCTTGGTGCGAGGCTTTGTAATCACTTCACCGTTAACTTTAACTTTACCGCCAAGCAACCATTCCTTTAGGCGCGAGCGAGAAAAGTCAGCGAATAATTCGGCGATAGCTTGATCTAGGCGTTGACCTAATTGGCTATCTTTTACTGTATTTGTTAATTCAATCTGCTGAGCCATATCGAACTTTTTTAAAAACTGTGAGACTAATTGTCACTACTGTGGAAAAATGTACTATTGGACATTGTATCTGTTACTGCTTAGAAAGTAACGGAAGCAACTAAAATATTTATCTCAAGGAATCGAATCCTGACATGAAAAAGCATACTTTATCTGGCTTGTTGGCATTATCACTACTGGTTGGCTGCTCTAGCAGCGAAGAAGTTGTTCCAGACGTGCCACCATCTGAGCTCTACTCAGATGCACAGATTTCGCTTCAAAGTGGTAACTGGCTAACTGCAATTGAAAAGCTAGAGGCGCTAGATTCTCGTTACCCGTTTGGTGCTTACTCTGAGCAAGTTCAGTTAGACTTGATCTACGCCTACTACAAAAATGATGATCTTGCTTTAGGTCTTGCAACTATCGAACGCTTTATGCGCTTGAACCCTACCCACGAGAAATTAGACTGGGTACTTTACATGCGCGGCCTTACTCATATGGCACAAGACCGAAACTTCATGCATGACTTGTTCAATGTCGATCGTAGCGATCGTGACCCTGAACCGGTTAAAAAGGCGTTTGCTGATTTTAAAAAGCTCCTTGAACGATACCCTTCTAGCCCATATGCAGAAGACTCGCAAAAGCGCATGTACGCTCTAAAAAATCGCCTAGCTGAATATGACTTAGCAACAGCAGATTTCTACTTGCGCAGAGAAGCATGGATTGCAGCAATCAATCGTACTCAAGAGCTTCAAAAAACCTACCCGAATACTGAAGCCGCTCGAAAGTCGCTTGAGATTCAGCTTGAAGCGTATAAACAGCTTAACCTGCCAGATGCCATTGAGCGCACTGAGAAGTTGATTGAACTAAACCCTCAATAAGCAGCTATAAAATAAGAAAAAAACGCCTCTAAGCAGAGGCGTTTTTTTATATCCAGTATTTTGCGTGAGCTTTACTTTCGGACTACATTTTAATCAATGTGGTTTAGAGGTGTTTCATGCTACGAGTAATTTTTCTTGCCTTAATCTTTAGCTTATCGGCCGGTCAATCGAGCGCGCTATCTTTGTCTCCGCTACAAAAACAACCCTACATGGGTGATCTGCCTGCGCTTGAAAAAAAAGGCGTGATCCGAGTGCTTGTCTCGGCTGATCTCGGTTTTTACTATGTCGAAGGTGGCAAACCAAAAGGTATCTTAGCTGAACTCTTATACCACTTTGAAAAAGAGCTAAGACAGCGCTCTTCTTACTTTAACCTTCAAGTCATTCCGGTTCATAGAGATGAACTGCTGCCTTCACTAGAAAAAGGCTTTGGCGATTTAGTGGTGGCTAACCTGACGATTACCTCAGCCAGAAAGGAACAGGTCGACTTTAGTGCTCCTGTGTTGAAAAAAGTCGATGAGTTACTCGTCACCCATAAAAGCCATCCACCTATCGATTCGCTTTGGTCACTAAGTGGTAAGGAGATCTGGGTACGTGCCAGTTCAAGCTACTTCGAAAGCTTGCAAAAACTCAATAAAGAGCTAGATAAACACGGAAAAGCTCCTGTCGTTGTTCGCTTTATCGAAGAAACGCTACAAGACTTAGAGTTGATTGAATTAGTGAATCAAGGGCACCTTCCTGCCACTATTTTAGATAGCCACAAAACCGAACTTTGGCTCAAAGTAATGAATAACATCCAAGTCCATGATGCGATTCCACTTCGCGAAGAGGGCCAAATTGCTTGGGCAATGAGAAAAAACAGCCCTAAATTGGAAGCTTTCGTCAATCAATACTTGAAAAAGTATCGTTCAGGCACACTTTTGGGAAACGTTATCTATGGCAAATATCTGGATAACACCAAATGGCTCAAGCGGGTGTTAAACCCTCAATACATTACCAAATTAGAGTCACTATCAGAGATATTTGAAATCTACTCTGAGCAATACAGTTTCGACTCATTGATGATATCTGCTCAGGGCTTCCAAGAATCAGGTTTAGACCAAAGTAAAGTGTCACACAAAGGGGCCGTAGGGGTGATGCAAGTTCTGCCAAGCACTGCCAAAGATCCCAACGTCAACATCCCCGACATCTACCAAGTCGAAAACAACATCCATGCTGGTGTGAAGTATATGCGTTTTATCAAAGATCGTTACTTTAGTGATGAGTCGATTCTACCTGAAGATCAAGTCTACTTTTCACTTGCCGCCTATAACGCTGGCCCAGCGAATATCCGCAAAATGCGCCGCCTAGCGGAGAGAAATGGCTATGACCCTAATAAGTGGTTTCGCAACGTCGAAATAATGGCGAGGAGAAATATCGGTCGTGAGCCAGTCCATTATGTCTCGAACATCAATCGTTATTTCATTATCTACAAGCAACTGAATGCTTTAAAACAAGTCAGGGAATCTCAAGCGACACAAAATCATCAAAACTCACCGTCACTAGTGATTGATGACTAGTACAAAGTCAGAAAGGGGGAGGAAAATAAAGCGTTGAGAAATCTGGAATTCAATTCACAAATGTTGGATGGTCAAATCCTAATCAGTGCTTTTTATCAGGTCGTATTAAGCCACTAAAAAACAGATGATTTTTAGTTGCTTACCTCTTCCAATCTAATGAGTTTTGTAAACGAAACAAGCTTTTTCGACGCAAAATAGTCACACACTTTGAGATAGATCACGTTTGAATTTAGCTAATAAAAACACCATCAAAATAGTGATCTATATCACATCATTTCTCCATGGGATAAGTAATCTGGAGTTAACCCATGAGGGATGACACAGAGGAAAACATCTATGAAAGTAAACATCACTGGTAAAAACATCGACATCACCTCTGCAATCCGCACTCACATTGAGAGCAAGTTTAAAAAGCTAGAAAAGTGGCAAGTAGATATCATCGGTTGTCAGGCAAGCTTCAGCGAAGAACCAAATAAGCAGAAAAAATTTGAAGCTGTAATTACTGTACCGAAAGGCCAACTTATCGCATCCGCAACACACGAAGATTTATACGCTGCCGTTAACGAGGTAGAACAGAAACTAGAACGTCAGCTAAACAAACTACGCCACAAGCCAGAAGCACGTCGTACAGACAAGCCTGAGCTGGAAGAAGAAGTGGAATAGAAATATAAAATTAGAGGATTGAGAAAAATAGCGCCGAATGGCGCTATTTTTTTGCTTGACGCTCCATTCTCGGTTGCTTATGGTGTTTAAAGATTCACAACAAAGCCTATGAATATGCACAACACAACTCTGTTCTTTTTTGACTTATTTTTTCTCCACTAGGCTTGGAGGCTCTCTCGTTTTCGAAAGATAAGTCAAAAACGAACAGAAAGCCTCCCAAAGGGAGGCTTTTTTATGAGGAATACTAGGATGACTGACCAAAAATACTCGCTTGAAGAAATACGCTTACGATTAAATGAACTGGATGACCAACTGCTGAAGCTGTTGTCGGAGCGTCGTCAAATGAGTATTGAAGTGGCAAAAAGTAAAGTCCAAACATCAAAGCCAGTCCGTGATGCCGACAGAGAACAGCAATTGCTGGTTAAGTTGATCAATAACGGCTATCAGAAATACGACCTTGATGCACAATACATCACTAAGCTATTCCACACCATTATCGAAGACTCGGTTCTTCTTCAGCAGTCGTACCTACAAAACCTAGCTAACCCAGAGCTTAGCCGTAAACCCTTAGCACGCGTCGCTTTCCTAGGCTCTAAAGGTTCATATTCTCACTTAGCAAGCCGTGAGTACTTCAGTCGTAAGAATACAGAGCTTATCGAACTCAACTGCGAACACTTTAAAGAAGTCACCAACACCGTAGAATCAGGCCACGCTGACTACGGCGTTCTACCTATCGAGAACACAAGCTCTGGCTCGATCAATGAAGTGTATGATTTACTGCAACACACCACGCTTTACATTGTTGGCGAGCTAACATTACCGATTGAGCACTGCTTAGTTGCTACCGCAGACTTAAGACTAGAAGAGATCAAAACGCTCTACTCGCACCCTCAGCCACATGCGCAATGCAGTGAGTTTTTGAGCAAGCTCGATGGTGTAAAGCTTGAATCATGTGCAAGCACTGCTGATGCGATGCGAAAAGTGAAAGATATGATGCGTACAGACGTCGCGGCCATTGGTAATGCGTCAAGTGGCAAACTGTATGGTCTACAGCCAATCCAGAGCAATATCGCCAATCAAACAGAAAACCACACCCGCTTTATCGTTGTTG
This sequence comes from Vibrio hepatarius, assembly GCF_043642085.1. GTDB lineage: Bacteria > Pseudomonadota > Gammaproteobacteria > Enterobacterales > Vibrionaceae > Vibrio > Vibrio hepatarius_C. Next base: position 8,974 of record NZ_JBHZSA010000019.1, read on the forward strand.
CACGTAAACCAGTCGAAGTCTCTGCGCAGATCCCAGCGAAAACGACACTAATCATGTCAACGTCTCAAGATGCTGGCTCATTGGTTGAGACGTTATTAGTACTGCAGCGCTACAGTATTAATATGACTAAACTAGAGTCGCGTCCAATCATGGGGAATCCTTGGGAAGAGATGTTTTATGTCGACTTAGAGTCGCATTTAGACTCAGTTCAGATGCAACAAGCACTCAATGAGCTAACTAAAATCACCAAACATTTGAAAGTATTGGGCTGCTACCCAAGCGAAAATGTGAAACCAACTCAGGTAAAATTACAATAAATAAACCTACGCAGGTCAAATAAATACACTCTCCTAGCTGACACATTTTATTAATATTTTTAGTATCGTTGGATATTAAGTTGCATATTAGTGTTGTGTCAGCTCGAATTCACTGACTCTGATAAGCCTGTCCCTTCAGATTTATTCAAAAGGTAATACCTAGTCAGTATGAGAGTTCCTTTCTTATCACTATTCTTATTTGTCAGCTCTATTAGCTTCGCCTCTGAAACTCCTCTCAACATTTATATGTGGGAAGACACCTTGTCACCTAACGTCCGAAGTGATTGGGAAAAACAAACCGGTGTGCCTATCACACTGTCTCATTTTGATAATGATGATGAACGAAGCTTATTGATGATGAAGAGTGTCCAACTGCCATTTGATATTGTGGTTCTGGATAACGTATCCGCTCAGATATATGGTAGGCTGGGCTCATTTGAAGATTTGTCCCATCTCGCCAATCGAGCGCACAATAAAAGTCAGTGGAACCAAGCTTGTGGTACTCATGCTATCCCTTACTTCTGGGGCACTGTTGGGATTGCCTACCGAAAAGACCTGATTCAATCCCCACCTTTAACATGGCAAGAGTTCGTCCACCCGAGTGATGAATGGACGGGCAAGATAGGATTAATCAACGACAGTATCGAGACCTTTTTACCTATTTTCTATAGCTTAGGTTTATCCCCTACCACTGCCAGCTCTAGAGAACTTCAAGCCGCTTATGCGACGATCATGGCGTTCAATGATAGCGTCTTAACATACGAGTACATCCTGAGTTATATCCGCAGTCAGTCGGACCCTAATCAGCTGCAAATCGCTTTGGCTTACAGTGGCGATCAGTACTCATTAAATCGCTTCTTTGGTCAAAATAAATGGGACTATGTCATCCCTGACGGTGAAATGTTTCTTTGGGTTGATTGTCTAGCCGTCGCTAGCCATTCCGAAAATAAACAAGCCGCGAAAGCATTTTTAAACTACTTGATGGATCCCAGTGTTGCTGCAAAGAATGCAACCGATATCAAAGCTGCTACTCCCAACTTAAGTGCTATAGAACTATTACCTGATTGGTATTTAGATGATGCATCATTGTTCCCATCACAAGAGCGTATGAAAAACGCCAGAATAGATAGTGAACTCTCGGCAGAAAATATCAGTATGAGAGTAAAAATGATTAACCAGTTACTGAAACGTCATGAAGCTAAACACTAGAGTATTATTACTTGTCGCGCCAGTGATTATGTTAAGTGCAGCTGTCTCTAGCTATAGCATTTATATCAATCAAAAAGATGCGCTAATTAAACGAGAAAACAGTTACCTACAGCTTTCTATGGAGAAACTTGCTGGACACTTTCGTCAATCATTAGCTCTAATCAACAGTTATTCTTTAACTCTAACGAAGAGCGACATTATCCGTAATTATTTCGGTCAAGGGGACAATCCCTACCGAGAGATGAAACTGATTAGCAACCTACAGACAACGATTGAAAACTTACAAGCTAACATACAAGATGATATTGCCGTCGCCATCGTTGATAGTAACCAGAACATTCAGTTTTATGCGGACAATCAAACTGACCCTTTTGCTTCCCTTGATGAAAACGTCTTAAATTACGTTAAGAACATTTACCAAGATACCGGACATAACTCCTATACAGGCTTTGCCAAAAGCTATCAGGGACAAAGCATATTGGTGCGCTATGATGTGTTAGACAGGAGCACGTTAGTCTCCCCGCTTAGCTACAATAAAGATCAGATCTTTTTCATCGTTGTTTCCTTATCTTTAGAAAAGTTCGACCAACTTAAACACATCTTAGAGTTTGATAACGATAGTAGTATCTTCTTTGCAGGTGAACCCGTGATCAAATCAGGGCTATCACAATCGGTAGAACTCAAACCAGGCCTTCATGCCATTCTCGATCCCGCTCAATACCTTACAACGGAGAAGTTAGCCAAAATAGAACAACGATTGCTGATGTCATTTGGCGCCTCGTCATTAGTTACGGTACTCATCCTGCTATTTTTGCTCTACCGCCATGTGATTAAACCTATTACTCACCTTGATCGTCAGCTGCAAGATGTTGAGATGAAAAGACGTAGCAATATTGAAAAGCTTAACAGCGACAATGAGATTGGCCGCCTATCGATTCGTTTCTATGACATGTACAAAGAGCTCAATTCTAGCTATCAGAAAACCAAAGCGATGGCGGAAAATGATCACCTCACTCAATTGGCTAATCGATATCAATTCCAAACCTATGTCGAGTGTGCTCTCGCGCAAAAGCTAGCCCATAAGTTTGCTTGGATTTTGTATATCGACCTCGACAACTTTAAGTACGTCAATGATAAGTATGGCCACCACATTGGCGACTCGCTGCTGGTGAGCTTTGCTGAACATATCAAACGTATCAGTCTTGAATACGAACGCCGTCACGGAATTAAATGCTTAGCCTCTCGACTGTCTGGGGATGAATTTGCCATCTTTATTGCCTCTGCCCACAACACTAACTATGCAGATAACTTAGCTCAAGCGGTGCTAGAGCCAATTCAAAACCCGGCTTATAGTTCAATTGGTAATTTTCCTATCACTGCCAGTATCGGCATTGCTTCGTTTCCAGAAGATGGCAATAAGCTCGCTAAGCTACTGTCACACGCGGATACCGCGATGTATCAAGCCAAGCGTGCAGGTAAAAACCAAATTGCCCATTACTCCAAAGCTCTTGATGAGGTTTCTCGCCGTCAAGCCCAAGTAGAACGCGCATTGAGAAATGGGGACTTAGAGAACGAGTTTACCTTACTGTACCAACCCTATTTCGATCGCACTGGACAAGTCATTAAGGGTGTTGAAGCTCTGCTACGTTGGGATTCACCTCTATTAGGTAAGGTCAATCCAAGCGAGTTCATTCCAATTTCAGAGCAAATTGGCCTGTTTGGTACCATTGACCGTTGGGTTATCAAACAAGCTTTTACAGACTTCTCAAAACTGCAAAGCTGCTTTGAAGCCCCGATTAATCTGTCGATTAATCTATCTTCCGCTGAATTAGATTCACTACAACTGGCCAGTGATATTCAATCGTTAATGATTCAATACCCAGTGACACCTCACTTGATTGATTTTGAGATAACGGAAACCTTCGCTTCAGATTCACAAAGCTACTTATTACTGCATGAGTTGGCACAAATGGGCTTTAAACTGACGATTGATGATTTTGGCTCTGGCTACACTTCAATTACCCAACTGGTCGAATACCCAGTGCAGAAGATTAAATTTGATCGCGAATTCTTAGAGACCTTAATCAAAACCGACAATCATCAAGTGGTAAAACCGCTAGTTGATCTTTGCCACTCTCAATCTATGATAGTAACCGCCGAAGGCATTGAGTCAGAAGAGATGCATCATTGGTTGGCCGAAAACAAATGTGACTATATGCAAGGCTATTATTTATCACCACCGCTCTCTTTGGCTCAGTTAAAACATGATCATAAAGCCCAAGAAGGAAACCTTGATGTCCATGAAGAAGGTTATTGTAGCCTCGCTTAATCCGGCTAAAATTAACGCAGTAAAAAGTGCGTTTGAGGCATCATTTAGCGACGAAGCATTTGAATTTATTGGTGTAAACGTGGCAAGCGGCGTGGCCGACCAGCCAATGACCAATGAAGAGACTCATACAGGCGCGCTAAATCGTGTTACAAACGCGAAAGCAGAATACAATGATGGCGATTATTATGTTGGCCTTGAAGCAGGGATAGAAGGCAGTGTTACATTCGCTTGGATGGTGATTGAATCTGCAACTCATCGCGGTGAGTCACGCTCAGCGAGCCTGATGCTTCCGCCCGTTGTCATAGAAAAGCTTCAGCACGCTAATGAACTAGGTGATGTCATGGATGAAGTGTTTGCTACCGAGAACATAAAGCAAAAAGGCGGGGCAATTAGTCTACTGACTCATGACTTACTGACCCGCAGTTCTGTATATCATCAGGCGTTAATTCTAGCGCTGATTCCATTTGTTAACCCCGAGCACTTCCCTGCCAACTTATAATCTGTAGTACAAACAAGAAGGGTGCCTATTGGCACCCTTCTTTCTTTTCTAGAAGTTGAGCAATCTCTTGCTTCTCTTCTGCGCTCTTTGATTTCAGTTCATTAGAGCCGCGGGTAATGGTTGCAATCCCCACACCTAGCATCTGGCTAATTTGCCTTTGAGATAGATCCCCTTTAAGTAATTCACGAAAGATATTTACTCGCGCGACCAAGGCCTCTCGCTCATCAGGGGTCAACAACATGGTTAATAGCATTTCATGTTGCTGGGATTGGCTGCTCTCGCTGATCAAATCTAAGATCTGCTGCCACTCTTTATACTCTGGCTCTAATGACATCTATAAGGTGCTCACTAATATTTCGCATTCAACTCATGTTGATTTAAAAAGGCACCATCCACGCCAAGAAGCTCTCGGTAGTATGTTTCAAACATCAAAATGTTTTGTACATAGCCTCGGGTTTCGTTAAACGGAATTGCCTCAATAAATGCGTAAGCGTCCAGCTTGCCTTGTGTACGCTCACGCCAAGTTTTCACTCGGTTAGGCCCTGCATTATACGCTGCCAATGCGAAAATTCGATTGTTATCGTATTGCTCCAACAAACCATCGAGGTAATGGCTACCAATTTCGATGTTCTTACCCACTTGATAAAGGTCTTTTGAACCCTGATAGCTCAGTTTGTATTTCTTCGCGGTGTACTTTGCGGTCGACGGCATGATCTGCATAATGCCGCGCGCACCCACTGGCGAACGGGCTTCAATATCAAGCGCACTCTCTTGTCTTGCCAAAGACATCAAAGTAATTGGATCTATGCTGTGTTTATCAGCATAAAAATTAAACCACCAGCGATGAGCGACAGGGAAACGCATATGGATATTATCCCACATCTTGGCTTTGATGCTCGCTGTTACTGTTAGGTGGTGCCAACCTTTGAATGAAGCAAATGCCGCTAACATCTCTTTTTGTGAACTATCGGCACGTTCTAGAAGCCAATTCCACTCACTCTTCGCTGCCGCAATTTTATCTCGTGCAATCAACTCTTCAATCCGAACAAGATCACTATTAAAGCCTTTGACTTGTTGCTTATCTAGGATGATCTCAGAAGTCGGATACTCAATCGAACGTTTGAGCTCTTTAGCCGCAGCAACACTGTAGAAATTGCGCTGACCAATGATTGCCTCCATACGCTGCTTACCCGCGGTTCGCTGACCTAGCGCAAGCTCACTGCGACCTAACCAATATTGCCAACGTAAGCTATCCTGTTTAGCTTGTGGCAGTATCGCAATCCAATCCGCCACGCCTTGCCAATCGGCATGCTGAATAGCCAAACGAATACGGCGCTCTATCAAGGTATCACTTGAAGAGTTTTCCGTTTGCTTATCTCGCCAATTGGCCAATGAGTCTGAGTCAGTATTGATCAACCTAAGCGCAATATAATCAGCCAACTTTTGACTGGCTTGTTGCTCGAACTTTTGCGCTTTCACAACGCCAGAAAATACCTGTTGGGCTTGCTCTACATCTTTACGAGCGAGTTTTTGCAGCGCCAATTTAGTTTGCTGGCGATTAAAGTCTGTTGCGGGCTGCTTTTTAGCAAATGAAAGCACAGCTTCTGGTTTATTAAACAGATCCAGCATTGTCTTCGCTTGCGCCTGAGCTTTGCCACTCGATAACTGCTTCTGCAGGTATTTCATCAAGCGACCATTGCGAGACTGAAATGCCAATACCATTCGATCAAGGATCAGTTGGTCAGTTTTAAGTCCAGCCTTATCCCAACGCTCAAACAACGGGTCACAGGCATCGGCAATGCTTTTACCCGACAACCAGAGTTTTTCTGCGCCTTGGAATGCGAGCGCTTTATCACCGGCTATCGCGTTCGCATTGAAATAATGACACTGATAGGTTTCACCTCTAGGTTCACTGGTCTGGAATTCTAGCAATGTTTTCCATTCACCTTTTTTCGCTAGCTGATCAATATAAGGGGCGCGAATACGTTTCGAAAACGGGAATGAATAATGGTCTTTGATAAAGGTCTCGACCTCACTAGGTGAACGCTCACCGAGTCCGACTAAAAAACTGCGATAGTCGACATAAGGGGTCAAAGGATAATCCGCGATCGATGGCCTAATCTTTTGGTATTCCGCAACTTGTTGAGAGTCGAGTAGCGTTTGGGCTTGATCATAAATATCACGTTGGGTTTGCAGGTCGACAGCCATTGCTGACGTTGCATAGATTGCGCTGCAGGTCATCGTAGAAACAAAAACAACCGATGAAGGAATGCGTTGCAGCGACTTGGAGAAAGTCAGGTTCATTATGGTCTCATCCTGAGAGTATACTAATGCAATTTCCTATTAATGCTCATTGTAAACATCTGTGTAAAGCGATTAGGTGTAAATATTAATAAATTCACACTACTGTGACGTTTCGCCGACTTTATGCTTACCATTGCCTATAAATTCATCAGCAGTAACCTTTGTTACTACTAGGTGTTGTTTCTCTGGTAACAAACTGAGCGCTATTAGTATAAAATAACCCTTTATGTAAATTGATTATTTAGGAACGATCGGCAATGGCTGAATACGTATATACCATGTCGCGCGTGAGCAAAGTTGTGCCACCAAAGCGACAAATTCTTAAAGACATCTCTCTAAGCTTCTTCCCTGGCGCAAAAATCGGTGTTTTGGGTCTAAACGGTGCAGGTAAATCGACGCTACTGCGTATCATGGCGGGTATCGATACAGATATCGACGGTGAAGCACGTCCACAACCAGGTCTAAATGTTGGTTACCTACCTCAGGAACCTGTACTGGATGAGTCAAAGACCGTTCGTGAAATCGTTGAAGAAGCCGTATCTGATGTTGCTGGTGCAATGAAGCGTCTTGACGAAGTATACGCAGCTTACGCTGAACCTGATGCTGATTTTGATGCGCTAGCAAAAGAGCAAGGCGAGCTAGAAGCGCTTATCCAAGCGAAAGATGGCCACAACCTGGAAAACTCTCTTGAGCGCGCGGCTGATGCACTACGTCTTCCTGAGTGGGATGCTAAGATTGAACACTTATCAGGTGGTGAACGCCGCCGTGTTGCTATCTGTCGTCTACTGCTAGAACAACCAGACATGCTACTACTAGACGAACCAACCAACCACCTTGATGCAGAATCAGTGGCTTGGCTTGAGCGCTTCCTAGTAGATTACACTGGTACTGTTGTTGCGATTACCCACGACCGTTACTTCCTAGATAACGCTGCGGGCTGGATCCTTGAACTTGACCGTGGTGAAGGTATTCCATGGCAAGGTAACTACACATCTTGGCTTGAGCAAAAAGATGCACGTCTACAACAAGAAGCATCGCAAGAGAAAGCTCGTCAAAAGACTATCGAGAAAGAACTTGAGTGGGTTCGCCAAAACCCTAAAGGTCGTCAAGCGAAGTCAAAAGCTCGTATGGCGCGCTTTGAAGAACTGCAAAGTGGCGATCACCAGAAGCGTAACGAAACCAACGAACTGTTTATCCCACCAGGTGAGCGCCTAGGTGATAAGGTTATCGAAGTAAATAACCTAACTAAATCGTTCGACGGTCGTGTACTGATTGATGACCTATCATTCAGCATGCCTAAAGGTGCTATCGTCGGTATTATCGGTGCCAACGGTGCAGGTAAATCGACACTATTCAAGATGCTAAGCGGCACTGAGCAACCAGACGCTGGTACGATTGAAATGGGTGACACAGTTAAGCTTGCTTCTGTTGATCAGTTCCGTGACTCAATGGATGACAGCAAAACCGTATTCCAAGAGATCTCTGAAGGCGCTGATATCATCAAGATCAACAACTTCGAAATCCCTGCTCGCGCATACTGTTCACGCTTTAACTTCAAAGGTTCAGACCAACAGAAGATCATCGGCGAGCTGTCTGGTGGTGAGCGTAACCGTGTCCATCTTGCTAAGCTACTTAAAGCTGGCGGTAACGTATTACTACTCGATGAACCAACCAACGACCTAGATGTTGAGACTCTACGTGCACTAGAAGAAGCTCTGCTTGAGTTCCCTGGTTGTGCAATGGTTATCTCGCACGACCGTTGGTTCCTAGACCGTATCGCGACTCACATCATCGACTACCGTGACGAAGGTCAGGTGAACTTCTACGAAGGTAACTATACTGAGTACATGGAGTGGTTGAAGAAGACCCTTGGTCCAGAAGCTGCGGAACCACATCGCATTAAATACAAGCGTATTACCAAGTAATAATATCGCTTGATATTCATGCAAAGGCCGCTAATATTAGCGGCCTTTATTATATCGATCTCAATACTGTTAAGTCAGGCATTGATATACATGAAGAATGCGAACGAGCACGCATAGTGGTCACTGTAATTTTGATACCCTTCTGAATCGGAATTAAGAGAGAAAGTTATGATTGAACGACGTCGTTTTTCACGAATTGTATATCAAAATCAAGCAGTTCTAGCTCAAGGCTCAACTCAGATCAGCGCCTTGATAAGTGACCTTTCCTTACATGGATTATTGGTGACTAGTGAACAGTCAGAATTGCTAGATAGTGATAAACAGGTCGATGTGGATTTTTCGCTTTCAGGAAGTGATGTCTCGATCCAGCTTGTAGGGAACATCGTTGGACTTAATAACAATGTGATTCGTATTTGTATTGATCATATTGATATTGAAAGTATCGGGCATTTAAAGCGGTTAGTTGAATTAAATGTAGGTGACGATGAACTATTACATAGAGACATCGAGCACTTATCTGATCTAGGTGAATACACCTAATCTAACTCGTTATGTCTAAGAATATTACCATTTCTATCCCTGCCAAATCAGGGATACAAAATTTCTACGTTTCTCGAACCACGCTATTAGTGTCTTTAACAGCTACGATCGGAGCTGTTGCTCTGGGGGTTGGCTATGGTGTTTATAGTTGGCAACAAGAGCACCAAACCGAACAAGAGTTTCGTCTTTTAGTCAGTCAACTTGAAGATATCGAGGCACAGAAACAAGACCTTGAACTTCTTTATCAAGAACAAGTTCAAGAGACTCACAACCTTTCCCAAGAACTTGAAGAAAAGCGCGACCAAGTCAGCATTCTCGGCAAGCGAGTCTTTGATGTTGAGTCTGTGCTCGGTTTGGCGGATGAAAACTCTATTGATGAAAACAATCTAGAGAACCGTATTGATGCTGCTGCGATTGACTCCGCCGTACGCGCAACCATGTTTCGCATGATTCCGAATGATTCACCACTGAATTACCTACGCGTCTCTTCTTCCTATGGTCGCCGAACGAACCCAATCACAGGTAAACGTCATACACATACAGGTATCGACTTAACTTGTAAGCGTGGAGAAGAGATTTACGCCCCTGCCGACGGCGTAATTGAAACGGTTCGTCCTAGCTCTAAAGGGTATGGTAACTTTCTCACCTTACGCCACTCATTCGGTTTTATGAGCTCTTACGCTCACCTACAAAGATTCAAAGTGCGTAGTGGACAGTTTGTCAGTAAAGGTGACCTGATTGCGACTTGTGGTAACTCAGGCAATTCAACCGGTCCACACCTCCATTATGAAGTGCACTTCCTAGGTCGAGCACTAAACCCTCAATACACCATGGACTGGACCCCGGAAAACTTTAACTACCTTTTTGAGAAAGAGAAGAAAGTGAAATGGGCGCCACTGGTTAAGTTGATTGATGATACGGTACGATTACAGGTTAATCTGACCAACAATCCTTACCACGACAGTTCCGTGAGTACGGTGAAGAACGAAACTGAACGAGTACCAGAAAATATCTCTGTTCAGTAAACAAGGCTAAAGAAAAAGAGCGACCAAGTTGGTCGCTCTTTTTGTTGTTTAATTTCATTAGCCGCGATGAATCGAATCATTGGCTTGTTTTAGCAAGTTCTGACTTTCATCTAAGAACTGCTTAGAGTAATCACCAAACCAATCACTCACTCGATCAAAGCTCTCGACAAAGGCTTGCTTATCTTTGCCATCAAGAATTTCTAATGCTTCACCAAAGCAACGATGGAAACGTTTGATCATCGCAATGTTTTCATCGGAAGAAAGAATGATGTCGCCATATAAGTTAGGGTCTTGACCAAACAGGCGTCCAACCATTGCTAGCTCTAGACGGTAGATTGGTGAACTTAATTGCAGCAGTTTATCAATGTTTGGGTTCTCACGACTTAGGTGGAGACCATAAGCAAATGAAGTAAAGTGACGCAGTGCTTGAATCAGTGTCATGCCGTGGTCATGCTCACTGGCATCAATCTGACAAAGACTCGCCCCCCAAATAGAGAACTGCTTCAGTAACCATTGGTAATGCTCTTCCCCACGGCCATCACAGTAGACAATCACCTGCTTGGCCAAACTTGGTACATCTGGACCAAACATTGGGTGTAAACCGACAACTGGACCTTGGTGAACCTTCATCATCGCTTGTAGCGGTTTCGACTTAATCGAGGTTAAATCACACAAGATACAATCTTTTGGCAGCTTACCCAGTTTCTCAATCACACCTTCGGTCAGGTGAATCGGTACTGTCACCACCACCATGCCTGCATCAGCAAGGATATCGTCAGCCTGATCCCAGTCTTTACTGCCCAGTACTTTGACATTGTATCCTGACAGCTTAAACATACGCCCGAACAAGCCACCTAGCTGGCCGTTACCACCAACAATCACCACAGAACGCAGCTCTGGGTTTAGACATTTAAAGCCTGAGTCTTTTTCGCTGGTGTAGGATTCACGCATGGTACGGCGAAGAATGTCTTCAATCAGCTGTGGTGGTACACCTTTCTTTTCAGCCTCTTGACGGCGCAAAGCCAACATCGCGGCTTCACGGTCTGGAGCATAGATAGGTAAACCATGCTCACTTTTCACTTCACCGACTTTCTCAACTAAAGAGAGTCGCTGTGCTAATAAATCCAGAATTTGTTTGTCTACTGCGTCAATTTGATCACGCAATTCGTTCAATTCAACGGCCATTGATATTCCTTGTGCTCTCGTTTTAGCCTTTCAATCTGTCTTCTAGGAAAGGGACTAGCTCTTCATGTGCATGACGTAATAGTGCCTCAGTTGTATCCCAATTGATACACGCATCGGTAATAGAGACGCCATATTGCATTTCACTTAACGGAATATCAGATGGTTGGTTACCTTCATTGATATGACTTTCAATCATAAGGCCAATAATCGATTTATTGCCTTCACGGATTTGGTGGATGACATCTTCTGCTACCAATGGCTGACGACGGAAATCTTTACGAGAGTTAGCGTGACTACAGTCCACCATCAATGATGCATCTAAACCATGTTTTGCCATATCTTGCTCACACTCAGTGACCGATACAGAGTCATAGTTAGTCTGTTTACCACCGCGTAGAATCACATGACCATTTGGGTTACCTTGAGTGGTTAATAACGCTACCTGACCTTCGCGGTTAATTCCCATAAAACGGTGGCTAGATGACGCAGCTTGCATCGCATTGATAGCCGTTGCTAGGTTGCCGTCGGTGCCATTTTTGAAACCAATTGGCATTGAAAGGCCGCTCGCCATTTCACGGTGAGTCTGTGATTCCGTGGTACGCGCACCAATTGCAGCCCAGCTAAATGTATCAGCTAAGTATTGCGGACTGATCGGGTCTAGAGCTTCAGTTGCTAATGGAATTTCCATCTCAGCCAATTCCACCAGTAACTCGCGACCAACATGCAGACCATGCTCGATATCAAACGTGCCATCTAAGTGCGGGTCATTGATCAAGCCTTTCCAGCCTACGGTTGTACGTGGCTTTTCAAAGTACACGCGCATAACAATATACAGTTGGTCACTTAGTTGCTCTGACAATGCTTTAAGGCGTTTCGCGTATTCCTTCGCCGCCTCAACATCGTGAATAGAACAAGGACCGCAGACGATGAGCAGTCGGTGATCTTTCTTATGAAGAATATTGGCAATAGTTTGGCGAGACTCTTGAATAAAGCGACGAGCATTATCACTTAACGGTAACTTTGCTTTCAGTTCTTCTGGTGTAATCAGCACCTGCTCATCGCTGATGTTAATATTGCTCAATTCACTTTTCTGCATAACTCTAACCTGTATATTATTTTTTACACCAAGTATATTCCGTATTAACTTGGCTAGAATAGCCATAACATAACAGCATGAGTTTAGATTTCAAGATGTAAATAATAAAAAACACACTGTAAATTTAAATTTACACCAACCCATTTATCGACTTTTCTAGCAGAAATATGAACTAAGCATGTTTTCTAACAACATTCTTTTCTAAAATAGCACTCAAATGCCGCTGACTTTATCGCTATGGACTTAATTCTTTCCTTACTGCAACAGATGTGTGTCTACCTAATGCTTGCCTACATGCTAAGTAAGACCCCGATCTTTTTGCCTCTGCTTAATATTTCCAATCGACTTAGCCATAAGTTAAGCATCTATGTGCTTTTTTCTCTGTTTTGCATCATGGGCACCTATTTTGGTTTGCAGATCAACGATGCCATTGCTAATACACGAGCGATTGGTGCAGTAATGGGAGGCTTGTTTGGCGGCCCTGTCGTGGGTTTTTTCGTCGGTCTAACAGGCGGTCTGCACCGATACTCGCTGGGTGGCTTTACTGATTTAGCTTGCGCTATCTCGACCACAGCAGAAGGCTTGATTGGTGGCCTTTTTCACGTTTACTTTGTAAGAAAAGGCAAATCGCAGCAATTGTTCAATCCTAGTGTGGTATTTGCTATCACCTTAATCGCCGAAGTGGTGCAGATGACGATCATACTGATCGTGGCTAAGCCTTTCGATCAAGCTTACGCGCTTGTTTCTGCCATTGCAGCGCCAATGATCATTGCTAACTCGGTCGGCGCAGGGTTGTTTATGAGTATCCTGCAAGATCGCAAAACCATTTTTGAAGAGTACTCGGCGACGTTTTCTCGTCGTGCACTGAATATTGCCGAGCGTTCGGTCGGTATTCTCGCTTCCGGATTTAACTCGCAAAATGCCGATAAAATTGCTCGCATCATTTATGAAGAGACCAATGTTGGCGCGGTTTCGATCACCGATGAACAGAAGATCCTAGCCTTTGTTGGCATTGGTGATGACCACCATAAACCGAACACGCCAATCTCTTCACAAAGTACCTTAGATGCGATCAATAAAAATGACATTATCTATCTAGATGGCAAAGAAAAGCCTTACCAGTGCTCACTCTCAGCGGACTGCAAACTGGGCTCAGCGCTGATTATTCCTCTGCGCACTGGCGACAAGGTTATTGGTACCATCAAGCTCTACGAACCAAAGAGAAAACTGTTTTCAACCATTAATATGTCGATGGCGGAAGGTATTGCCCAGCTACTCTCAAGCCAAATTCTCTTTGGCGAGTATCAGCAAAAGCAAACCTTACTCTCTCAAGCTGAAATCAAATTATTGCATGCTCAGGTCAATCCTCACTTCCTATTCAACGCCCTGAATACCATCAGTGCGGTGGTTCGCCGTGACCCAGGCAAAGCACGTGAGCTGATTCAGCAGTTATCGCATTTTTTCCGTAGTAACTTAAAACAAGATATTGAAACAGTGACGCTCAAAGAAGAGCTTGCGCACGTTAATGCGTACTTATCGATCGAGAAAGCCCGTTTTACCGATCGCCTTGAGGTCAATATTGATATTGATGAAGGCTTGTTGAAGCGAAAAGTCCCAACGTTTACTTTGCAGCCGTTAGTCGAAAACGCCATCAAGCACGGCATCTCGAACCTGATTGAAGGTGGTCAGATCCATATATACAGCCAAAAGGTATCAGGTGGAGTGCAAGTCGTAGTGGAAGACAATGCTGGAAGCTATGTCGCCCCTTCGCAAGATCATGCCGGGCTGGGTATGCAGATCGTCGATAAAAGATTAACTAACAAATTTGGTCGCGCGGCAGCTCTCAATATTGAGGTGAAACCGAATCACTTAACCCAAATGAGCTTTATTATTCCTGATGAGAACACGTATTAAGGTATCCCTATGCTCTCTGCTTTAGTCATTGATGACGAATTGTTGGCTCGTGAGGAGTTAACTGAATTACTCGAAGAAACAGGTCATATTGAAGTAATTGATCAAGCCAGCAACGCCATTGAAGGCTTAAAGAAAATCAATCAGCTAAAACCTGACGTGGTGTTTCTCGATATTCAGATGCCACAAATCACTGGGATTGAACTGCTCGGTATGCTCGACCCTGACACCATGCCAAAGGTTGTTTTTGTCACTGCCTACGATGAGTTTGCAATTCAAGCCTTTGAGGACAACGCGTTTGATTACCTGCTCAAGCCCGTCGATACCTGCCGTTTAGATAAAACCATACAGCGATTGCTCAAGTCTCAACTCACTGTCAACAAACAACAAGTTGCGGCGATAGCTCCGCCAAGTTTGGACCAGATTCCTTGTATTGGTCTTAACCGCATCGTCATCATTCCAACTAAAGATGTCGAGTTTGCTTATAGCGATATTAGCGGTGTGCACATTCAAACTCATGATCAAAAGGCTGACTCTCAGTTGACCTTAAAAGTGCTGGAAGAGAAAACTAATTTGGTTCGCTGCCACCGACAGTTTCTGGCTAATATTCAGGCGATCAAAGAAATCAAGTTACTGGAAAATGGTTTGGCTGAAATCATCACGGTGAGCGGGCACCCGCTACCAGTCAGTCGCCGCTACCTTAAAACCTTAAAAGAGATGCTTGGTTTTCACTAACATAGTGCGAAAAAAAAGAGCCTCGATGAGGC
The DNA here is from genome assembly GCF_043642085.1 of Vibrio hepatarius. Classification (GTDB taxonomy): domain Bacteria; phylum Pseudomonadota; class Gammaproteobacteria; order Enterobacterales; family Vibrionaceae; genus Vibrio; species Vibrio hepatarius_C. The sequence continues at coordinate 24,081 of NZ_JBHZSA010000019.1, forward strand.
TCTTTTTTGATTATGCTTCAATCAATCGCTGCATAGCTTGTGACGCTTGCTTCCAAGCTTCACCGCGCTGTAACTCAGCTAGGGAGAAACTCTGCGTTTTAAGCAGCTTTTCTGCTCCCGGAGTTTCCATAATCGGTAAGTTATCCAATACTTCGACCTGGGCATCACGCTGGTTACATACCAGCACCATATCGCACCCAGCCACCAGCGATTGGTGAGCTCGCTCAGCTGGCCCGCCCATAATCGCCGCGCCTTCCATAGTTAAGTCATCAGAGAAGATGATCCCGTTGAAGCCCAGCTTTTGACGCAGCACTTGCTTAAGCCAGAACTCTGAACCACTTGCAGGCTGATCGTCATAATGTGGGTACACCACATGCGCAGGCATCATTGCGTCTAATATTCCCGCTTCAATTTGAGCTTTAAAGATCGCCATATCTTGCTCAAATATCGTGTCACGATTGTCAAAAGGGGTTTCTAGGTGAGAGTCAGCAACTACGCCACCATGACCAGGAAAATGCTTACCCGTCGTCGCCATGCCAACAGATTTCATCCCTTTCATATATGCAAGGCTATGACGAATGATCGTCTCAACACCATCACCAAATGCGCGACTGCCAATTGCTTTACACTCATGGCCTTTATCCAATACTGGGGCAAAGCTTAGGTCGATATCGTGAGCCACCAGCTCCGCGGCCATTAACCAGCCACCCTGCTCTGCTAGCTGTTCACCATTGGCCTGCTTGGCATATTGCTCTGCGGCAGGAATCAGCGAGAAACCTTCACGAAAGCGCTGAACTCGGCCACCTTCTTGGTCAACACCAATGAGAATTGGACGCTTCGCCGCTTGACGGATAGATTTGTTCAACGCCAACAATTGCTCGCTGTCATGATAGTTACGAGCAAATAGAATCAAGCCACCAACGGTTGGGTGCTGTAATATTTCTTTGTCTTCTGATGTTAGTTCATAGCCTGCAACATCAACCCATAGCGGTCCCATATAAACTCCTAGGCCTTGATTCAATTTGTATAGTTGAGTGAGGTTATTCTGTTTAAATTTGCATTACAATAACTTTCAACCATTTGAATTTAGGATGCTAGATGACCAGTAAACAACTGTATATAGGCGTCATGTCCGGCACTAGCCTTGATGGCGTTGATACCGCACTTGTCGAAATTGAAGATAATCAGTTGCGCCTCATAGCATCACAAGACTACCCAATCCCTGATGAGCTTAAACAGCGCATACTCAATATCTGTATTGGCCAACAAACTCATCTTGTTGAAGTGGGTGAAATTGATCACCAACTCGGCAAACTCTATGCCGAAGCCATAAATAGCTTGCTGAATATCTGTGGCTATACGGCATCACAAATAACCGCTATTGGTAATCATGGCCAGACTGTGTTTCACCAGCCGAACAGTGACAGTCCATTTACGATGCAACTCGGTGATGCCAATATTATTGCCGCTCTAACAGGCATTGATACGGTGGCGGATTTTAGACGTAAGGATATGGCATTAGGTGGCCAAGGTGCGCCTTTAGTCCCTGCATTTCATCAATCTATTTTTCACTCAACGCATTCTAGTGTGGTAGTGCTCAACATCGGTGGTATTGCTAATATTTCGGTACTTAGGCCTAACCTAGCTGTGATTGGTTACGATACTGGCCCTGGCAATATGCTGATGGACTCGTGGTGTATGAAGCATCTCAAACAGCCCTATGATAAGAATGCTCAGTTTGCTCTGCAGGGTAAGGTGGATGATTCACTGCTTGCTGACCTTCTCAGCGAACCATACTTATCCCTGCCTGCACCGAAAAGCACTGGGCGCGAGCTATTTAATCTCACATGGCTAGAAAGCATCTTAGCTAAGCATTCATTACCTCACCACGATGTGCAACGAACTCTATGCGAATTCACCACCATCTCTATTGCGCAAGAAGTGAAGAAGTATCAAATCGGCGATAAGCCCGAACTACTCATCTGTGGCGGTGGAGCACGAAACCCACTTCTTATGGAGCGACTGTCTCAACTGCTCTCAGACTGGACAGTGATGACTACAGACGACAAAGGCATCGACAGTGATAATATGGAAGCGATGGCCTTTGCCTGGCTTGCCTATCGCCGCATACATAACTTACCAAGCAATCTGCCTGAAGTGACAGGAGCCTCTAAATTGGCTTCTCTTGGGGTTATCTACCCCGCAGATAAATAAGGACTCACATGACCAACGATGCACTTATTGCAGCCCTATCTCACCTTGTCTCAGAAGGTCGAAACCCAGAGACCATGGATATCGACTTACTGCCTTCTTTAGAGATAGTGAAGCGAATTAACCAACAAGATCAGCTTGTTCCTTTAGCCGTAGAAAAAGTGTTGCCTGAAATAGCGCAAGCGGTAGATAAAATCACAGCAGCATTTCAACAAGGCGGACGTTTAATTTATATGGGTGCCGGTACCAGTGGACGATTAGGTGTACTGGATGCATCCGAGTGTCCACCCACCTTTGGTGTCTCCGATCAAATGGTGATTGGCTTGATTGCCGGTGGCCCTGAAGCTATTTTGAAAGCAAAAGAAGGCGCTGAAGACTCTGCTGAACTTGGTGTCGACGATCTGAAATCGATCGATTTTAGCGCGAAGGATGTCGTGGTCGGCATCGCGGCAAGTGGACGTACACCTTACGTGATTGGCGCGCTAAACTACGCCAACGATATAGGCGCAACAACCGTCGCCCTATCTTGTAACCCAGACTCTCCAATTGCGGATGTGGCTAAAATAGCCATTAGTCCAGTTGTCGGCCCCGAAGCGCTCACTGGCTCAACTCGACTAAAATCTGGTACTGCGCAAAAGCTGGTGCTCAACATGCTAACAACGGCAAGTATGATTCGTTTAGGTAAGAGCTATCAGAACCTGATGGTGGATGTAAAAGCGACCAACAAAAAGCTGATCGCTCGTGCCTCTCGTATCGTGATGCAAGCGACAGAGTGCGACGAGAGTGAAGCGACCAAAACGCTAGAACAAACCGACTATGATGTGAAACTTGCCATCTTGATCCTGTTAACCGGTATGCCATTAGAGGCAGCCCAACAGCAGCTAGAAAAACAAGATGGCTTCTTACGCAAAGCGGTACAAACCCATCAAAGTACATAATGTTTAAACGGTAATGAACGATAAAGGGAGCAAATTGCTCCCTTTATTAATCTTCATATAACCATTTATCGACGGCTTTGCGCTTCTCTTGCTTTATTTTGTTGTTCGCTTTGCGCTTAAGTTGTTTGGGATCCGTTAGCTTCTTGGCATTGTTAACCTTATGGGTGTACTTACTTGATGCTTGCTTGACCTTTTGTTTAACTTTATCGTCAACATAGGTTCCATCACCAACTTGCTTTAACGAACGCTTAGTTTTATTGATGCGATGGTTAATTTGCTGCTTTTCCGCTTGGTAACTACGATTGGCTTTCACCGCATCTTTAAGCGGGTTACCCGCATTTGCCATTAATGGGGCTAAACAGAGTGCAAGTATCCAATACTTTTTCATTCTAATCTCATGTTACTTTGTGTTTGATTTGCAAAACAAAGTAACAAAGATCCACAATTTGCTCTGTCAGGCTTTTCTAATTATACATCTCAAATTTGAGACAATCAGTTTGCATGGTTAGAGTGTTCGTTCCAGCCACGCTGCCACTCCATTCGGAACTTTTGCGCATTTTCAGTTCCTTCACAAACGCCTTCATAATATTGACCAGATAAGCCGATTTGGTAAGCAAAATCAGGATTGCAGTATTCGCTAACTCCGTCTAAATAGCCTTGGTCATAGTCTGCTTGTTTAACACTGCCCAAACTTGCCAGCTCTTTAAACGAACGTTGTGTGTGACCACTGACTCCATCTTGATAACCAATTTGGTGCCAATCCCCTTGTTCAGCTAACTGCTCAGGACTGCTTGCACAAGCCGTAACGAGTGCCACCATCGCAGCGATAACTATTTTTCTCATTGTTTTTCCTTGTTTTTTTGCTGGTTAAGGTAGGTAAACCTAGCCATCAAACCACTAAACTTAAATAAATGCCACTGAGATTAGAGAAAAACCATTTAGTTTCCCAGCAAACCACTCAATCTGCTATATGACCGTTCACTTGTGAAGCGAATGAAGCTTGGCGTGAGTTTATTTAGTATTCACCGTGAGCTTAATCAATTTCACCAAGGAACAAGTGTTATGTTGTGGTTTCTAACCTGTGTTGCAGCCTTAATCGGTGGCTACTTTATTTACGGTGCTTTCGTTGAGAAGATTTTTGGTATCAACGAACAGCGTCAAACACCTGCCCATACCAAAACGGATGGTGTTGACTACGTACCAATGTCGACGAAAAAAGTTTACCTGGTTCAATTATTGAACATAGCAGGTGTTGGTCCAATCTTTGGCCCTATCATGGGTGCTCTGTATGGCCCAGCGGCAATGCTATGGATTGTGATTGGTTGTATCTTTGCTGGCGCAGTACACGATTACTTCTCTGGCATGCTTTCTGTTCGCAATGGCGGAGCTTCAGTCCCAACGATTACTGGTCGCTACCTAGGTAATGGCGCAAAACATTTTATGAACATTTTTGCCATTGTCCTACTGCTACTCGTCGGCGTTGTGTTTGTTTCCGCTCCAGCGGGTATGATCACTAATCTCATCAATGATCAAACTAACCTAAGCGTAAGCATGACCACAATGGTTATCGCGATTTTTGCTTACTACATCATCGCAACAATTGTTCCTGTTGATAAGATCATCGGCCGCTTCTACCCTCTATTCGGCGCACTATTAATCTTCATGTCTGTTGGCCTAATGACGGCAGTTGCTTTCTCAAGTGAGCACACGGTTATGGGTGACTTCCAAGTCACTGACATGTTCACTAACCTAAACCCGAATGATATGCCGCTATGGCCTGCACTATTCATTACCATTGCTTGTGGCGCTATCTCTGGCTTCCACGCAACACAATCGCCGTTGATGGCTCGTTGTATGGAGAACGAAAAGAATGGTCGCTTCGTCTTCTACGGTGCAATGATTGGTGAAGGTGTTATCGCTCTAATTTGGTGTGCGATTGCTCTGTCTTTCTTCGGCTCACTCGACGCACTGTCTGAAGCAGTGAAGAATGGCGGCCCAGGTAACGTAGTATACAGCGCATCATTTGGCCTACTGGGTGTCTTTGGTGGTGTAATTGCCTTCCTAGGTGTGGTTATTCTACCAATTACTTCAGGTGACACTGCATTCCGTTCAAGCCGTCTAATTTTGGCTGAGTACTTCAACGTTGATCAAAAAGCTCTACGCAATCGCCTGATGATGGCTGTGCCACTGTTTGTAATCGGTGGCATCTTAACTCAGGTAGACTTCGGTATTATTTGGCGCTACTTCGGCTTTGCTAACCAATCAACGGCTGTGATGATGCTATGGACTGCGTCAGCATACCTACTACGCCATAACAAGATGCACTGGATTACCACTATCCCTGCAATGTTTATGACCACTGTGTGTGCGACCTTCATTCTTAACAACAGCACATTAGGCTTTGGTCTACCGATTCAAGTATCAACGATTTCGGGGCTTCTATTTACTCTAGCTGTAACTGCTTACGTAATTAAGCGTTCAAAAGGTAAAGGCGAAACTGACCTAGCTGATGAAGAAAAACCACAAGCAGTAACAGAAACTGCATAAGCTAATCGCACCTCGCTTGCTAACTTTTAAGGCTCCTTCGGGAGCCTTTTCTTTTTCACAGGTAATAAAAAAGCCAGCAATAAATGCTTAATGCCGATCGGTTTAGAGACTTGAATGATCCTCGGGACGTATGATAATCCCCACTAACAAAGTTAGTGGGG
>NZ_JBHZSA010000020.1:0-29226 GCF_043642085.1 Vibrio hepatarius
TGAAGGCCTACGTTTCGCTATCCGTGAAGGTGGCCGTACAGTAGGTGCTGGTGTTGTTGCTAAGATCTTCGACTAATTCTTACGAATTAGCTAAAGACTTCGGAAAATCTATTAATTAGATTTGACGAACCAGTAGCAAAAAGGGCATCATTTGATGCCCTTTTTCTGCACTAAATAAAATGCCTGTTGGTTTCTTATCCAAATAGGTGTTTTGCAGGAATTTTTTGGTCGAGGTGTTGCGTCTCGATCAATAAAAAGAGTACGTCAATTTATTAAGATTGTCGTTTCATGGATTTGCCCTGCAACAGCGGGGTTGTTGTCGTCTATATTAAGACTTAGACAGGTTGGTTTTATGAAAGCAAATAATGCTGAAACTCCTGAGAGCTCAAATGGCGCAGATATCTTTAAGTGGATTGTCACTTTTGCTCTGTTAGCTGCCGCTGTTGTGGGTAATTACCTGTACGGTGAGATGTCTGTAGTTATTCGCGCTGCAGGTGTTGTTGTACTAATCGCTGCGGCACTTGGTGTTGCTGCTACAACAACTAAAGGTAAAGCTGCGATCGAGTTTGCAAAAGAATCTCGTATGGAAGTACGTAAAGTTGTTTGGCCTACACGCCAAGAAACTATGCAAACAACACTGATCGTTTTAGCTGTAAGTATTGTAATGGCTCTAGTGCTATGGGGTATTGACGGCATTATGGTTCGTCTTGTAGCTCTAGCAACTGGGGTATAGAGGGTTTTAATTCATGAGTGAAGCTCCAAAAAAACGCTGGTATGTGGTTCAAGCCTTCTCTGGATTTGAAGGCCGTGTAGCCCAATCTCTTCGCGAGCATATCAAAATGCACAGCATGGAAGAGCTGTTTGGTGAAGTACTAGTTCCTACTGAAGAAGTAGTTGAAATGCGCGCTGGTCAGCGTCGTAAATCTGAACGCAAGTTCTTCCCTGGTTACGTCCTTGTTCAGATGATCATGAACGATGAATCATGGCACTTAGTACGCAGTGTGCCGCGTGTCATGGGCTTCATTGGTGGTACCTCTGATCGTCCAGCTCCTATCACTGATAAAGAAGCTGATGCGATTCTTAACCGTCTAGAGAAAGCAAGTGAAGCTCCTCGTCCACGTACTATGTACGAAGCGGGTGAAGTTGTACGTGTTACTGACGGTCCATTCGCAGACTTCAACGGTACTGTTGAAGAAGTGGATTATGACAAGAGCCGCGTAAAAGTGTCTGTATCGATCTTTGGTCGTGCGACACCAGTTGAGCTTGAGTTTGGTCAGGTTGAAAAACTTGATTAAAAAAACACCTTAACAGGGTTGTTTAGGGCGCGAATTATGACTATAATTTCGCGCCTTATTATTTTGGCTGAAGCGAAAGTGACAGCTGAAGTAAAAAGTATTTATATCAACGGGGAGCTGATCAGCCGATTAGCGTTTGTACCCAAAATTAGGAATAATCATGGCTAAGAAAGTTGAAGCTTACATCAAGCTACAAGTTGCTGCTGGTATGGCAAACCCAAGTCCACCAGTTGGTCCTGCACTAGGTCAACACGGTGTTAACATCATGGAATTCTGTAAAGCGTTCAACGCAAGAACAGAATCTCTAGAGAAAGGTCTGCCAACACCAGTTGTTATCACAGTATACAACGACCGTTCTTTCACGTTCGTAACTAAGACTCCACCTGCTGCTGTTCTTCTTAAGAAAGCTGCTGGCGTTAAGTCTGGTTCTGGTCGTCCAAACACTGAAAAAGTGGGTACTGTAACTGACGCTCAAATCCAAGAAATCGCAGAAGCTAAAGCTGCTGATATGACTGGTGCTGACATCGAAGCAATGAAGCGTTCAATCGCTGGTACTGCTCGTTCAATGGGCCTAGTGGTAGAGGGTTAATAAGATGGCTAAACTAACTAAGCGCATGCGCGTAATCCGCGAAAAAGTTGACGTAACTAAAGAATACGAAATCAACGAAGCTGTTGCTCTTCTTCAAGAACTAGCTACTGCTAAATTTGTTGAGTCTGTAGACGTTGCTGTTAACCTAGGCATCGATGCTCGTAAATCTGACCAGAACGTACGTGGTGCAACTGTACTACCTCACGGTACTGGCCGCGAAATCCGCGTTGCAGTGTTCACTCAAGGTGCAAACGCTGAAGCAGCTAAAGAAGCTGGCGCAGACATCGTTGGTATGGAAGATCTTGCTGAGCAAGTGAAGAAAGGCGAAATGAACTTTGACGTAGTTGTTGCTTCTCCAGATGCAATGCGCGTTGTAGGTCAACTAGGTACTATCCTAGGCCCTCGCGGTCTAATGCCAAACCCTAAAGTTGGTACTGTAACTCCTAACGTTGCTGAAGCTGTTAAGAACGCTAAAGCTGGTCAGGTTCGTTACCGTAACGACAAGAACGGCATCATCCACACTACTATCGGTAAAGCAAACTTCTCTGCAGAGCAGATCAAAGAGAACCTAGAAGCTCTTCTAGTTGCTCTGAAGAAAGCTAAACCGTCTTCTGCTAAGGGTACATTCCTTCAGAAGGTAAGCATCTCTACTACTATGGGTGCTGGTGTTGCTGTTGATCAGGGTAGCCTGAACACAGTTGCGTAATTAATTTTACGACACACTTATTTACTTAGGCGCAGAGTTTATGTATAATTTTGCGCCTAATATTTGTGGTTGGGGCTGAACTTTGGTTCATTAAATTCGCAAGAATTTAGTCTGAATTATGACCCAGTCTCCGTCCAAGACCGTAGGTGTTTGCTTTTGTAAACTTAATTTTCCTACGTAGATGGTGCCCGAACTGACAGAAAGCTCTATGCAAATAGTTACTTTCTTCTGGGAAGCACCTAAATAACTCTCACTGTCGTGATGATAGTGAGTGGTGTAACGACAACCAGGAGTAAATCCAAGATGGCTTTAAACCTTCAAGACAAAAAAGCAATTGTTGCTGAAGTCAACGAAGCTGCCAGTGGTGCACTTTCTGCAGTTGTAGCTGATTCTCGTGGCGTTGAAGTTGGTGCTATGACTTCACTACGTAAACAAGCTCGTGAAGCTGGTGTTTATGTACGTGTTGTTCGTAACACGCTTATGCGTCGTGCGGTTGAAGGTACTGACTACGAGTGTCTAACTGACACTTTCACTGGTCCTACTCTAATCGCATTCTCTAACGAGCACCCAGGTGCTGCAGCGCGTCTTTTCAAAGACTTCGCTAAAGAGAACAAAGACTTCGAGATCAAAGCTGCTGCATTTGAAGGCGCGCTAACTGACGCTGAAGTACTAGCGACACTACCAACTTACGACGAAGCTATCGCACGCCTAATGATGTGCATGAAAGAAGCTTCTGCAGGCAAGCTGGTACGTACTATCGCTGCACTACGCGACCAAAAAGAAGAAGCTGCGGCTTAAGCCTTGCTTTTCACTGGTTGCTATTTAAACTTATTGTTGATTTAAAAGAGAATTGTTATGTCTATCACTAACGAGCAAATCCTAGACGCAGTTGCAGAAATGTCTGTAATGCAAGTTGTTGAACTAATCGAAGCAATGGAAGAGAAATTCGGTGTTTCTGCTGCTGCTGCTGTTGTAGCTGGCGGCGCTGCTGCAGGCGAAGCTGCTGCTGAGCAAACTGAATTCGACGTAATCCTAGAATCTGCTGGCGGCAACAAAGTTGCTGTAATCAAAGCAGTACGTGGCGCAACTGGCCTAGGCCTTAAAGAAGCTAAGGGTCTAGTAGACTCAGCTCCTGCTGCACTAAAAGAAGGCATCGAGAAAGATGAAGCTGAAGCTCTTAAAGCTCAGCTAGAAGAAGCTGGCGCAACTGTTGTTGTTAAGTAATTATTACTTAAGCTTCTTAGCCTAACGGCTAATGGCTGGTGGTTTTATAACCACCGGCCTTTTTGCGCTGTAGGGGTTGGGTGATTTTTCCGCTGTTTGAGCACCCAAGTTCCTAGCAAAAAACATGTCATTATCTCTTAATGGTATGTCACTACTATCAAACAGATTTTCAGTCACTGTCTCATAACTATTGGAGACAGTTTGGGTCACTTATCAGCGAGCTGAGGAACCCCATGGTTTACTCTTATACCGAGAAAAAGCGCATCCGTAAGGACTTTGGTACTCGTCCACAAGTTTTGGACATTCCATACCTGCTATCGATCCAGCTCGATTCGTTCGAAAAATTCATCGAACAGGATCCTGAGGGTCAATACGGTCTTGAAGCTGCTTTCCGTTCTGTATTCCCGATTCAGAGCTACAACGGCAACTCTGAGCTGCAATACGTTAGCTACCGTCTTGGTGAGCCAGTATTTGATGTTAAAGAATGTCAAATTCGCGGCGTAACGTACTCAAAGCCACTACGCGTTAAACTGCGCCTAGTTATTTTTGATAGAGACGCGCCGGCAGGCACCGTAAAAGATATCAAAGAACAAGAAGTCTACATGGGCGAAATTCCGCTTATGACAGACAATGGTACTTTTGTAATTAATGGTACCGAGAGGGTTATCGTATCCCAGCTGCACAGAAGCCCTGGCGTATTCTTCGACAGCGATAAGGGTAAGACCCACTCATCAGGTAAAGTTCTTTATAACGCACGTGTTATTCCTTACCGTGGTTCATGGCTTGATTTCGAGTTTGATCCTAAGGATAACCTATACGTACGTATCGACCGCCGTCGTAAGCTACCAGCATCTATCATTCTTCGCGCATTAGGTAAGACGACAGAAGAGATTCTGGACATCTTCTTTGAGAAGGTGAACTTCGAAGTTAAAGATCAAACTCTACTTATGGAGCTTGTTCCTGATCGTCTACGTGGTGAAACTGCGTCATTCGATATCGAAGCAAACGGCAAAGTTTACGTTGAAACAGGTCGTCGTGTAACTGCACGCCACATCCGTCAACTTGAAAAAGATGGCGTTGAGCATATCGAAGTACCAGTTGAGTACATCGTAGGCAAAGTTGCATCGAAAGATTACATCAACGAAGCGACTGGCGAGATCATTGTTGGTGCAAACCAAGAGATCAGCCTTGAAGCACTAGCTAACCTTTCTCAGGCAGGCCACAAAGCTCTACAGACGTTATTCACTAACGATCTAGACCACGGTCCGTTCATGTCAGAAACACTACGTATCGACAGCACTGTTGATCGTATTTCTGCACTGGTAGAAATCTACCGCATGATGCGCCCGGGCGAGCCGCCAACGAAAGAAGCTGCTGAAGCACTATTCGAAAGCCTATTCTTCTCTGAAGAGCGTTACGATCTATCGACTGTTGGTCGTATGAAGTTCAACAGCTCTATCGAACGTGAAGATGCTCAAGAGCAAGGCACACTTGACGAAACTGATATCGTTGAAGTGATGAAGAAGCTTATCGCTATCCGTAACGGCATCGGTGAAGTGGACGATATCGACCACCTAGGTAACCGTCGTATCCGTTCTGTTGGTGAAATGGCAGAAAACCAATTCCGCGTTGGTCTAGTACGTGTTGAACGTGCTGTTAAAGAACGTCTAAGCCTTGGTGACCTTGATGCAATCATGCCTCAAGATCTTATCAACGCTAAGCCGATCTCTGCTGCGGTTAAAGAATTCTTTGGCTCTTCACAGCTTTCACAGTTCATGGACCAAAACAACCCGTTATCAGAAGTAACGCACAAGCGTCGTATTTCTGCATTGGGTCCTGGCGGTCTAACTCGTGAACGCGCTGGCTTCGAAGTTCGAGACGTACACGTAACTCACTACGGCCGTCTATGTCCTATCGAAACGCCGGAAGGTCCAAACATCGGTCTGATCAACTCTCTATCTGCATTTGCACGTTGTAACGAGTACGGTTTCCTAGAGACTCCATACCGTCGTGTTGTAGATGGCGTAGTAACAGACGAAGTAGATTACCTATCTGCTATTCAGGAAGGTCAGTACGTTATCGCTCAGGCGAACACTGTTCTTACTGAAGAAGGTACATTCTCTGAAGAGCTAATCACTGCTCGTCAGAAAGGTGAATCTGGCCTACACCCACGCGAACATGTTGACTACATGGACGTTGCAACTAACCAGGTTGTATCTATCGCTGCATCGCTTATCCCGTTCCTAGAACACGATGATGCGAACCGTGCATTGATGGGTGCCAACATGCAACGTCAGGCAGTTCCAACACTTAAGGCTGATAAGCCTCTAGTTGGTACTGGTATCGAGCGTAACATCGCAGTTGACTCTGGTGTTACAGCGGTAGCGAAACGTGGTGGTGTAATCCAGTCTGTAGATGCTTCTCGTATCGTTGTTAAAGTTAACGAAGACGAGCTGATCCCTGGTGAAGCGGGTATCGATATCTACAACCTAACTAAATACACTCGTTCGAACCAAAACACGTGTATCAACCAGCGTCCATGTGTGATGCCGGGCGAACCAGTAGCGCGTGGCGACGTTCTTGCTGATGGTCCTTCAACAGACCTTGGTGAGCTAGCGCTTGGTCAGAACATGCGTATCGCATTCATGCCTTGGAACGGTTACAACTTCGAAGACTCGATCTTGGTATCTGAGCGCGTAGTTCAAGAAGACCGTTTCACTACGATCCACATTCAAGAGCTATCTTGTGTGGCACGTGATACTAAGCTTGGTGCTGAAGAAATCACAGCTGACATTCCAAACGTAGGTGAGTCTGCTCTGTCTAAACTAGACGAGTCAGGTATCGTTTACATCGGTGCGGAAGTGAAAGGCGGTGACATCCTTGTAGGTAAAGTAACGCCTAAAGGTGAAACTCAGCTAACTCCTGAAGAGAAGCTACTACGTGCTATCTTCGGTGAGAAAGCGTCAGACGTTAAAGATACGTCTCTACGCGTACCAAACTCAGTTTCAGGTACGATCATCGACGTTCAAGTATTTACTCGTGACGGTGTTGAAAAAGACAAACGTGCACTTGAAATTGAACAGATGCAGCTGAAAGAAGCGAAGAAAGACCTAACTGAAGAATTCCAGATTCTTGAGGGTGGCCTTCTAAACCGCGTTAAAGCTGTACTAATCGACGGTGGTTACACTGAAGCGAAGCTAGACTCTATCGATCGTAAGAAATGGCTAGAGCTAACGCTTGAAGATGATGCGCAACAGTCACAGCTTGAGCAACTTGCTGAGCAGTGGGACGAGCTAAAAGCTGACTTCGATAAGAAGTTTGAAACTAAGCGTCGTAAGATCACACAAGGTGATGATCTAGCACCTGGCGTACTGAAGATCGTTAAGGTTTACCTAGCGGTTAAACGTCGTATCCAGCCTGGTGATAAGATGGCGGGTCGTCACGGTAACAAGGGTGTAATCTCTAAGATCAACCCTGTTGAAGACATGCCTTACGATGAGAAAGGTCAGCCGGTTGACATCGTACTAAACCCACTGGGTGTACCATCGCGTATGAACATCGGTCAGATCCTAGAAGTACACTTAGGTCTGGCAGCGAAAGGCATCGGTGACAAGATCAACCAGATGGTGAAAGAGCAGCAAGAGCTAGCTAAGTTCCGTGACTTCCTACAGAAGGTTTACGATCTTGGTGAAACTCGTCAGAAAGTAGACATTGCGTCTCTATCTGATGATGAAGTTCGTACGCTGATCAAGAACCTACGTGGTGGTCTACCGATCGCAACTCCAGTATTTGACGGTGCGAATGAATCTTCAATCAAAGAGCTTCTAAAACTAGGTGACCTACCAGAATCTGGTCAGCTAACGCTGTTTGATGGTCGCACAGGTGATGCGTTTGAGCGTCCTGTAACTGTTGGTTACATGTACATGCTGAAACTGAACCACCTTGTTGATGACAAGATGCACGCTCGTTCAACTGGTTCGTACAGCCTAGTAACTCAGCAACCACTTGGTGGTAAAGCTCAGTTCGGTGGTCAGCGTTTCGGTGAGATGGAAGTATGGGCACTAGAAGCATACGGTGCTGCTTACACGCTTCAAGAAATGCTAACAGTTAAGTCGGATGACGTTAACGGCCGTACTAAGATGTATAAGAACATCGTAGATGGCAACCACAGCATGGAGCCTGGCATGCCAGAATCGTTCAACGTACTGTTGAAAGAGATCCGCTCGCTAGGTATCAACATCGAGCTAGAAGACGAAGAGTAATCCTTTCTCTTTAGAGAATACGATTATTTGGTAGAAGGTGCTCACTTTTGCGGGTGAGCTCCTTTTAACTCCTTACAGGAGCTGATTGTGAAAGACTTATTAAACTTTCTAAAAGCGCAGCATAAGACCGAAGAATTTGATGCAATCAAAATCGGTCTATCTTCACCAGACATGATCCGTTCATGGTCTTTCGGTGAAGTTAAGAAACCAGAAACGATCAACTATCGTACGTTCAAGCCTGAGCGTGATGGTCTGTTCTGTGCGCGTATCTTTGGTCCAGTAAAAGACTACGAATGTCTTTGTGGCAAATATAAGCGTCTAAAACACCGTGGCGTTATCTGTGAGAAGTGTGGCGTTGAAGTTACACAAACTAAAGTTCGTCGTGACCGTATGGGCCACATCGAGCTAGCTTCACCAGTTGCTCACATCTGGTTCCTAAAATCACTACCGTCTCGTATCGGTCTACTAATGGATATCCCTCTACGTGATATCGAACGTGTTCTTTACTTCGAAATGTACGTAGTAACTGAACCAGGTATGACTGATCTAGAAAAATCTCAGATGCTTACTGAAGAAGAGTATCTGGATCGTCTAGAAGAGTGGGGTGATGAGTTCACGGCTAAGATGGGTGCAGAAGCGATCAAAGACCTACTGGGTTCTATGGATCTGCCTGCTGAAATCGAAGAGATGCGTGAAGAGCTTCAGTCTACTAACTCAGAGACTAAGCGTAAGAAGATCACTAAGCGTCTTAAACTAGTTGAAGCATTCGTTCAATCTGGTAACAACCCAGAGTGGATGATCCTAACTGTGCTTCCGGTACTTCCGCCAGATCTACGTCCTCTAGTACCACTAGACGGCGGTCGCTTCGCGACTTCTGATCTGAACGACCTATACCGTCGCGTAATCAACCGAAACAACCGTTTGAAGCGTCTTCTAGAGCTAGCTGCTCCGGACATCATCGTACGTAACGAAAAACGTATGCTGCAAGAGTCTGTTGATGCACTTCTAGATAACGGTCGTCGCGGTCGTGCGATCACAGGTTCGAACAAGCGTCCACTGAAATCTCTTGCTGATATGATCAAGGGTAAACAAGGTCGTTTCCGTCAGAACCTTCTAGGTAAGCGTGTAGACTACTCTGGCCGTTCTGTAATCACAGTAGGTCCATACCTTCGTCTGCACCAGTGTGGTCTTCCTAAGAAGATGGCACTTGAGCTATTCAAACCATTCATCTACAGCAAGCTAGAGACTCGTGGTCTTGCGACTACAATCAAAGCTGCTAAGAAGATGGTAGAGCGCGAAGAAGCGATCGTTTGGGATATCCTAGACGAAGTAATCCGCGAACACCCAGTACTATTGAACCGTGCACCTACACTTCACCGTCTAGGTATCCAGGCGTTCGAACCAGTACTAATCGAAGGTAAAGCGATTCAGCTTCACCCACTAGTGTGTGCGGCATACAACGCCGACTTCGATGGTGACCAAATGGCGGTTCACGTGCCTCTAACTCTAGAAGCACAGCTTGAAGCTCGTACTCTGATGATGTCGACAAACAACATTCTGTCGCCAGCGTCAGGTGATCCGATCATCGTACCTTCTCAGGACGTTGTATTGGGTCTTTACTACATGACTCGTGACAAGATCAACGTGAAAGGCGAAGGTATGTACCTTGCTAGCCCAGCTGAGGCTGAGAAGGCATACCGCACTAAGACTGCTGAGTTACACGCTCGCGTTAAAGTTCGTATCACTGAGACTGTTAAAGACGAAGATGGTAATAGCACTACTGAGACTAAGATGGTTGATACAACTATCGGTCGTGCAATGCTATGGCAAATCGTACCGGAAGGTCTACCGTACAGCATCGTTAACCAAAAGTTAGGTAAGAAGCAAATCTCTAACCTACTTAACGAAGCGTACCGTAAGCTAGGTCTTAAAGACACGGTAATCTTTGCTGACCAAATCATGTACACAGGTTTCGCTTACGCGGCACTTTCTGGTGTATCTGTTGGTATCGACGACATGGTTGTACCTGCAGCTAAGTACACTGAGATCGAAGAAGCGGAAGCAGAAGTTCGCGAAATTCAAGAACAGTACCAATCTGGTCTTGTAACTGCGGGTGAGCGCTACAACAAAGTGATCGATATTTGGGCATCGACCAACGATCGCGTAGCGAAAGCGATGATGGAAAACCTTTCATCTGAAACGGTAGTAAACCGTGAAGGTGAAGAAGAGCAGCAAGAGTCGTTCAACAGCATCTACATGATGGCCGACTCGGGCGCACGTGGTTCTGCAGCTCAGATTCGTCAGCTAGCAGGTATGCGTGGTCTGATGGCACGTCCAGATGGTTCAATCATCGAAACGCCTATCACAGCGAACTTTAAAGAAGGTCTAAACGTACTTCAGTACTTTATCTCAACGCACGGTGCTCGTAAGGGTCTTGCGGATACGGCACTGAAAACAGCGAACTCGGGTTACCTAACTCGTCGTCTAGTAGACGTTGCTCAAGACGTTGTAGTACACGAACATGATTGTGGCACCCATGAAGGTGTTGACATGATGCCGCACATCGAAGGTGGTGACGTTAAAGTTGCACTTTCTGAGCTAGCTCTAGGTCGTGTAGTTGCTGAAGATGTTCTTAAGCCAGGTACTGAAGAAGTTCTGATCCCACGTAACACTCTAATTGATGAGAAGTGGTGTCAAATCATGGAAGAGAACTCAGTAGACAGCATGAAAGTGCGCTCTGTAGTTACCTGTGATGCGGACTTCGGTTGTTGTGCACAGTGTTACGGTCGTGACCTAGCTCGTGGCCACCTAGTGAACCAAGGTGAAGCAGTAGGCGTTATCGCTGCTCAGTCTATCGGTGAACCGGGTACACAGCTTACGATGCGTACGTTCCACATCGGTGGTGCGGCATCTACTGCAGCAGCAGAGAACAGCATCCAAGCTAAGACAACAGGTACAGTTAAGCTACACAACGCTAAGTATGTAACGAACAAAGATGGCAAGCTTGTTATCACTTCTCGTGCATCTGAACTAACTATCATTGATGAGTTTGGTCGTACGAAAGAGAAACACAAACTGCCTTACGGTTCTCTACTATCTAAAGGCGACAACGACTCAGTTGAAGCTGGTGATACAGTAGCTAACTGGGAAGCGCACACTATGCCAATCATCACTGAAGTGGCAGGTCGCATCCAATTCGTTGACATGATCGACGGTGTAACAGTTTCTCGCCAAACAGATGACCTAACAGGTCTATCTTCAAGCGAAGTAACTGAAGCAGCAGCTCGCCCAGCAGCAGGTAAAGATATGCGTCCAGCTATCAAACTTGTTGATGAGCAAGGTAACGACGTAATGATCCCTGGTACTGATATGCCAGCTCACTACTTCCTACCTGGTAAAGCTATCGTTAACATCGAAGACGGCGCTGAAGTAGGTGTGGGTGATACACTTTCACGTATCCCTCAGAAATCTGGCGGTAACAAAGATATCACCGGTGGTCTACCTCGCGTAGCTGACCTATTCGAAGCACGTAAGCCGAAAGAGCCTGCGATTCTTGCTGAGCACACAGGTACTGTGAGCTTCGGTAAAGAGACGAAAGGTAAACGTCGTCTAGTAATCACTCGTGACGGCGGCGACGCTTACGAAGAGATGATTCCTAAGCACCGTCAGCTTAACGTATTCGAAGGCGAGAAAGTTGAACGTGGTGATGTGATCGCAGATGGTCCAGAAACTCCGCATGACATTCTACGTCTACGTGGTATCCACGCTGTGACTCAATACATCGCGAACGAAGTTCAAGAAGTATACCGTCTCCAAGGCGTTAAGATTAACGATAAGCACATTGAAACTATCGTTCGTCAGATGCTACGTAAGTGTACAATCACACACGCTGGTGACTCTACAGAGTTCCTAGTGGGTGAGCAGGTTGAATACGCGAACGTTAAGATTGCTAACCGTCAGCTAGAAGCTGAAGGTAAAGAGCTTGTTCGCTTCGAACGTGACCTATTAGGTATCACTAAAGCGTCTCTAGCAACTGAATCGTTCATCTCTGCGGCATCGTTCCAGGAGACAACTCGCGTACTAACAGAAGCAGCAGTTTCTGGTAAGCGTGATGAGCTACGTGGTCTGAAAGAAAACGTAATTGTTGGTCGTCTAATCCCAGCAGGTACAGGTTTCGCTTACCACCAAGAGCGTCAAGCTAAGCGTGTAGAAGAGCAAGAAGGTCCTTCAGCTGAACAAGCGACTGACAACCTTGCAGCACTACTTAACGCAGGCTTCTCTGCAGACGAGTAATCGCTAGCTAAGAAATGATAAAAGGCACCTTCGGGTGCCTTTTTTGTTTTTGGCGAAAGGGAGTTTGTCATTTTGAGGATGATGATTTTAGGCATTGCTGGAAAGTGTTATTCGATAGAGTGACGAAGGAGCGAATAGGGAATCTCTGTTTGCTTTCGACTTGCTTTAAGAGCCCCCCAACTCGGTCGTCCCTTCCACCCTCCCTCTCGGGGATGACGGTATTAAAGCAAAGGTTAGCTTTTGACTCACGTTGAGCAATCCTAAGTTGATGACCGTTATAAAAACGCAAAAGGGTTGACGCATACACGTCAACCCTCAAGATTAAATCTCGCTTCTCGCTTCTCGCTTCTCGCTTCTCGCTTCTCGCTTCTCGCTTCTCGCTTCTCGCTTATGCGCCTGGCGGAATGGCTAAACTGTCGGCAATAAGCTGAATGAGGTTATCTTCTACCTCAAAACGCACTTCGAGTAGCTCACCCACTTTTGACATGTCCATTTCGAAACTCGGTAGCTCATCGTCTGCGCTCACCTTGACGTATTTGTCATTAAACTCAAGCAGAGGTTCGGTGGTTAGAACGATCTTGGCATAAGTGGCATCGATATCATCGTTGGTTTTAAAGCCGGTTGCTTGCCACTTTTCCATCACCATATCGTAGATCTTGAAGTGACCTTCGGAGATGTAGTCCACAACATGATCGCAGAATGAGCTGATCTCTTTTGGGGAAGGAAGTTCGACAACGTTCGCATGACCATTGACGGGTTGTAGGGAGCCTAGCTTACAATATTCAACGATAAGTGACTGACGGGTTTCAAGCCAGTGATCGATGACTTCACTGGAGCCACCCCATTGTTCTTGTGTCTGTTTGAATCTATTTAGCATGACCATATCCTCATGATCGGGTCACTTCTTGGGTGACCATTAAGCTTTGAGCTTAAAGCGTGTGCAGAGATACAAGCTCTTGTCCTTACTAGAATTTATAGTCTCAAAATTGATGGACTACAAACTCTGGTATGAATTTAGATTGCCAGTAAAATAGACGAACTGCAAGTGAAGAGGGGGTGGAATGTTAAATAAAAGTGACACAAACCGTACGCAAAATTGTTATTGGTGCGTTGTATCAGGAAGTGACGTTTGGTTGGTTGATAATGCGATTCCTTTCGCTAACGCACAGGACTTATCTCTGCCAACAAGCTCTGCAATAGAAATTGGTCGCTACAATAACGCGCCAGTATTGTGGCTTAATGCGGCTGATGTAGAGCAAGACATTGAGCTGATTTCTCTGCGAGAATGCCTTCATTTTCCTAAAGAGTTATTCCTTTTGCTTAGCAAAGCGGTGCAATACAGTCACATGACTCAGAGCATGCGTTTTTGCCCACTGTGTGGCGGCCGAAACCATCTCAATCACAATCAACTTGCGATGCAGTGCGGTGATTGCCGCACGCTGCATTATCCACGCATCTTTCCGTGTATCATTGTTGCAGTGCGCAAGCAGGGGCAAATATTATTGGCTCAACATCCCAGACATCGTAACGGTATGTATACCGTGATTGCGGGTTTTGTCGAAGTGGGTGAGACATTGGAGCAATGCGTTGCTCGTGAAGTCAAAGAAGAGACCGGGATAAACGTGAAAAATATCGAATATTTCGCCAGTCAGCCATGGGCGTTTCCCTCCAGCTTGATGATGGGGTTTGTTGCGGAATACCATTCGGGACAACTCAAACCGGATTATAGCGAGCTAAGCGATGCACGTTGGTTTGACTTTAACGCATTACCCGATGTGGCGCCTAAGGGAACAATTGCGCGGGAACTTATCGAGCATACTTGTGGTGAATTTTAATTATCTTGCTGAAAAATAAGCAAAAAAAACCCTCCAGAAGGAGGGGGTAAGTAAGATGTCGTTATGAGATGCCAAGCACTGAGTGCTCGGTTTATAATTGTAGTTTTCGCTAGCAAACAAATTTTTAACACTGTTACTGGGTGGGTGCAAATTAAGCATTGATTTAAAAGTTAATAACTTGATCTAGGTTGCAAAGCACACAGCTTTTGAGAGCCAAACAGTGTTAGAATAGCCGCAACAGAAACAAGCCTAATAATCGGAAAAACGGAATGACTGAATTAAAGAATGACCGCTATCTTCGTGCCTTGCTAAAAGAGCCAGTAGATTACACTCCAGTATGGATGATGCGTCAGGCAGGTCGATACCTTCCAGAATACAAAGCGACACGCGCAGAAGCGGGTGATTTCATGTCTTTGTGTAAGAATGCAGAACTTGCATCAGAAGTAACCCTTCAACCACTACGCCGTTTTCCTCTTGATGCCGCTATCCTATTCTCAGACATTCTGACCATCCCTGATGCAATGGGTCTAGAACTACGTTTTTCGGCGGGTGAAGGCCCTGTGTTTGATAAACCAATCACATGTAAGGCAGACGTAGAAAAAATTGGTCTGCCAGATCCTGAAGGTGAGCTTCAGTACGTGATGAATGCAGTTCGTCAGATCCGCAAAGACCTGAATGGTGATGTACCACTGATCGGTTTCTCTGGTAGTCCATGGACTCTAGCGACCTACATGGTTGAAGGTGGCAGCTCGAAAGCATTCACTAAGATCAAAAAGATGATGTACGCAGAGCCACAAACTCTACACCTGCTGCTTGATAAACTAGCAGACAGCGTGATCGAATACCTAAACGCACAGATTAAAGCGGGTGCTCAATCTGTAATGGTATTTGATACTTGGGGTGGCGTGCTTACTCCGCGTGACTACAACCTGTTCTCACTGCAGTACATGCACAAAATCGTGGATGGTCTAATCCGTGAAAACGATGGTCGTCGTGTTCCAGTAACACTATTTACTAAGAATGGCGGTATGTGGTTAGAGCAGATCGCTGCGACAGGCTGTGACGCCGTTGGTCTTGACTGGACAATCAACATTCAAGACGCTGTGAAGCGCGTGGGCGATAAAGTGGCACTGCAAGGTAATATGGACCCATCAATGCTTTACGCTTCTCCTGAGCGTATTCGTGAAGAAGTAGCGACTATCCTTGAAGGCTTTGGTGATGCAGGTACAGGCCATGTATTCAACCTTGGCCACGGTATCCACTTGGATGTGCCGCCGGAAAATGCGGGCGTATTTGTTGATGCGGTACACGAGTTATCTAAGCCGTACCACAAATAACTAAGAAACACATGAAAGCGTCTGGTCTAATCAGGCGCTTTTTTGTTATTGGTTAATATACTCAGTTATACTGTTTAGATTAATGGAATAGGGTTCGGGAAAGAATGAAAACACGCGATAAAATCGTGCTTGCAGCACTAGAGTTATTCAATGAGCACGGTGAGCGCAATATCACAACCAATCATATTGCGGCTCATATCGATATCAGCCCTGGTAACCTCTACTACCATTTCCGTAATAAGCAAGAGATAGTACGTGAGATCTTTGCGCTCTATTCAAACGAGTTACTAGAGCGTTTTACGCCCATTCAAGGCCAGCAAGAAAGTCTGGTGTTGTTAAAGCATTACCTAGACTCTATCTTTACCCTGATGTGGAAATATCGTTTCTTCTACGCCAATCTGCCTGAGATCTTACAGCGTGACGAGCAACTGCACGAAGAGTACATTCAAGTTCAAGAGAAGCTTCAAGCAAACCTAATCAACATTATGCGTGCGTTTGTCGACCTAGAGTTAGTCTCGGTAGAAGACAGTGAAATGAAGTCATTAGTGACGACTCTACACCTTATCGCCTCAAGCTGGTTAGGCTATCAAGCTGCCATGTCGCCACGAACTCAGATTACTGAGCAAGTGATTCATCAAGGCATGCTACAGATGATTTCAGTAGTGAAACCCAAAGCAACCGCGCAAGGTTTAGAACAACTGCAGTTATTGGAAGATGGGGTCAAAGCCATTCACGCCTAAACGGTGTGGATCCTAGTTATAACTAACTGAAATTGTTAAAGCATGCAGAACCCATTAGAGTATCGAGAGATATTTTAATGGGTTTTCTTTTATGCACTACGATGTTTTTAATGGTGACGCGGATGGCATTATCGCACTGCTTCAACTTAGGCTTGCACAACCAAAGTCGTCCACACTGGTCACTGGCGTCAAACGCGATATTCAGCTACTAGAGAAGCTGTCTGTCAGTGCTGAGGATTCGGTCACGGCACTTGATATCTCGATGGAGAAGAACAAAGCGGGCCTTGAAACGATATTGAGTGCAGGGGCTCAGGTTTTTTACGCCGATCATCATAAATCTGGTGATATTCCCCAGCATGAGAACTTAACCGCTCATATCGATTTGGATGCGAATACCTGTACTGCTTTAATTGTTGACGCGTTGCTTGCTGGGCGTTATCACTCTTGGGCGATTACCGCGGCATACGGTGATAACTTGATTGCCAAAGCGGATCAGTTAGCAACTAAAGCGGGGCTAAGTGAAGAGCAGCAAGCACAGCTAAAAGAGCTTGGTACCTTGATCAACTACAATGGCTACGGCTCAAGACTTGAAGACCTTCATTTTGACCCAGCGGTACTGTTTAAAGAGCTTTTGGCCTACGATGATCCTTTTGCTGTTATTGCTGATCAAGGCTCGCCTTTCCATACTCTTCAATTGGCCTATCAGCAAGATATGGACAAAGCGCTCGCAATAGAACCTCAATACCAAAGCGCAACCTTGGGGCTATTCGAGCTGCCTAATGAAGCTTCATCACGTCGTATAAGTGGTGTCTACGGCAATCTACTTGCCAATCAGTCACCAGACTCTGCTCACGCGGTATTAACCGAAAACAGTGATGGTACTTATACTGTTTCTCTACGTTCGCCACTGAATAATAAGCAGGGGGCAGGAGATATCTGTTCACAGTTCCCATCGGGCGGAGGTAGAGCCGCTGCGGCTGGAATTAACGCCCTGCCGAAAGAGCAGCTAACTGCTTTCATTGATGCGGTAGAAAAACACTACAGTATCGAGGCATAAAAATTAAGGCGTCTTTTCACGAGGAAAAGACGCCTTATTTGTATCTGCTCAGCTGATTATCGCGTTAACCAGCTTTTCGGGTTTTGCGTTTTACTGTTGCGGCGAATCTCAAAGTAGAGCGATGCTTGTGATTGTCCACCAGTGTCTCCGGCAAGAGCGATGGTCTCACCTTTTGCCACCTTATCGCCTTCCTTCTTCAATAGGCTCTGGTTGAAACCGTACAGAGTCATATCGCCTTTACCATGGTCAAGTAAGACCACTAAGCCATAGCCACGTAGGTAGTCGGCAAATACAACGGTTCCAGAATAGACCGCTTTGACTGATTGGCCATAATTCGCATCGATAACGACACCTTTCCAATTGATTTGGCCTGTTTGGCGAGAACCGTAGTTATGCAGTACCCGTCCTTTCACTGGCCAAGGAAGCTTACCTTTCTGGCGACTAATTCCGTCCATCGGCACCGCATTACGTTTCGCGGCCTTGGCAATTTCTGCCTTTAAGCGGGTCTCGTTGCGCTGCAGTTCAGATAGGTAGACTTTGTCGTTTGAGATGCTGTTACGAATTTTAGACACCGTCCCTTTGCGTTGAGACTGCGTCTTAGCTAACTGATCGCGTTTTTGAGTTTGTTGGCTCAATAAGCTAGTAAGCTGTTCTTTTTCTAATTTGAGCTGCTCTTGGCTGTCGTCTAGTTCTCTGACGGTTGCCTCAAGTTCACTGATGGTCTCGGCTCTCGCTTTAGCAAGGTGCTGAAAGTACTGACTAATACGGTCTTCTTCAACGCCTTGGTTGAGAATGTTCGATGAGCTTTTAGCTCGCTGGGTCACATAGTAGGTCTGAATCAGCTCTGCTAGCTTGTCGCTTTGCTGCTTTTTTTGATCCAGTAACTGGTCAACTTTTTTGTCCAAGTTGGCGATATTGGCATTGGTGGTTGCCAGCGAAGCTTTGGTCTCTTTGATTTCTCTTTCAAGACGGTTGATGGTCGTTTCTTGGTTTTTTAGCGACTTCTGTAAAGTGTCGAGCTTTTGTTGCTGACTGGACAGTGATTGCTTTTGACGTGAGATTTCACCGCTGACACCTTTGAGTTCAGCATTGCTTGCCGCATAGCTAGGGGAAAGTGAGTTGGCAGAAAGTATCAACCCGAGCGCAAACCAAGACTTGCGAGAGAGAAGTGTCCTTAATGGGGTGATTGCCATTGTTCAAATTTGTCCTAACTATTTGAGAGATAGCCAGTATACCCAAACCTTTTGATTGGAAGAAAGGAGAATGTCAAAAGTTGCTGGTGGTGATGAGAAAACAAAAAAGCCCAAGCAAGGAAGTGCTCGGGCTTTTAACTATGAGTGTTTAAGCTAATTACTTAACTAGTACGTCACCCGTCATTTCAGCTGGGATCTCAAGACCAGTTAGAGACAGCATAGTTGGTGCTAGGTCAGACAGTTTACCGCCTTCTTTGAACTCAACTTCTTTGTCACCAACGTAGATTAGAGGTACTGGTAGGTTAGTGTGAGCAGTGTGAGTGCCACCTGTTTCTGGGTCTACCATCATCTCAGCGTTACCGTGGTCAGCAGTGATCAGCATTTGACCGCCTACTTCTTCGATTGCTGCAACAATTTTAGCGACACAACCGTCGATTGCTTCGATAGCTTGCTCAGCTGCTTCGTAAACGCCAGTGTGACCAACCATATCTGGGTTAGGGTAGTTACAGATGATGGTGTCGTACTTACCAGACTTGATCGCAGCAACCATTTTTTCAGTTAGTTCTTCAGAGCTCATCTCTGGCTGTAGGTCGTAAGTTGCTACTTTTGGAGAAGCAACAAGCTGACGCTCTTCGCCTTCGAATTCGTTCTCAACACCACCGTTGAAGAAGAAAGTTACGTGCGCGTATTTCTCAGTTTCAGAGATACGTAGCTGAGTTTGACCTTGCTTAGATAACCACTCACCGTATGTGTTCTCTAGCGATGCTGGTGGGAAGCCGATTGCAAGTGGGATGTCAGCTGCGTATTGCGTTAGCATCACGAAGTTGATTGCAGGGAATGCCGCGCGTTCGAAGCCATCAAATGCAGGTACGAAAGTACGCGTGATTTGACGAGCACGGTCAGCACGGTAGTTCATGAAGATAACAGCATCGCCATCTTGCATGATTGCATCTTCTTGACCTTCTGCTTTGATTGCGGTCGCTTTAACGAACTCATCGTTCTCGTCACGAGCGTATGCTGCTTCAAGACCTGCTACTGCTGTATCGAAAGTGAATTCAGCTTTAGCTTGAGTTAGAAGATCATAAGCAACTTGAACGCGATCCCAGTTGTTATCACGGTCCATTGCGTAGTAACGGCCTACTAGAGAAGCCACACGGCCTTTACCTAGTGTCGCGAATAGGTCTTGGAAGCGTTGTAGAGAGTTCTCTGCGCTACGTGGTGGCGTGTCACGGCCGTCTAGGAAGCAGTGTAGGTAGATCTTCTCTGCGCCACGAGCTGCTGCCATTTCAACGGCTGCATAGATGTGGTCTTCGTGAGAGTGTACGCCACCTGGAGACATAAGACCCATGATGTGTACGGCTTTGTCTGCTTTTACTGCAGAGTCGATAGCTTCTACTAGCGCTGGTGTTTCAGTGAACTCACCGTCTGCGATAGATTTAGTGATACGAGTAAGGTCTTGGTATACAACACGGCCAGCGCCGATGTTGGTGTGACCAACTTCTGAGTTACCCATTTGACCGTCTGGTAGGCCAACATCCATGCCTGAAGCAGAGATTAGAGTGTTTGGTTTATTGGCAAACAGGCTGTCTAGGAATGGAGTTTTCGCATTCGCGATAGCGTTGCTTGCTGTATCTTCACGGTGACCGTAACCGTCAAGAATAACTAGAGCCATAGGCTTCTTAGCTGACATAGTGATGACCTCGTCAAATTTCAAAGTAACTTTGGAAACAAAATTAGCGTAATTTTACTACACTTTTTAACCAAAACTGTAGGTTAAGATCAAATATTGTTTGTGAAATATTGTTGTTATCTTTCACCTTACAAACAGTGAGTGCAATATCCAACTGTCTATATGGGCTTCATTTATTGCTCTATTCTCGCCCATTAGACAGAGAAGAAAAGCGGGAAATACCAATTACTGCGATAGCTTAGTTGAGCAAAATACTGGTCCCGATAACGGCGACAATCGCGCCAATCCAAGCAAAGCGGTTAGGTCGTTTCCCAGAATAAATCCATAGTATAGGCAACAGCATGATCGGTGTTGTCGAAGAAAGTAGAGCGACCATGCCGACATTGCCTTCTTGCAGCGCATACAGAATCAATGTCATGCCAACCGCCATGGCCAAAAAGCCATTGAGAGCGGTAATAGAAAAGATCTTAATGTTCATAGGCTGAGTCGCTCGCGCCAGTTTCGCTCCAGTGAAGAAAAACAAACAGTGCGCTGCGAAGGCGGTCATCATCCGCATAGCTGACGCAGCAATAGGATCGATATTGGTCTGCATAATCGGTTTAGCGATGATGCCGCCTAACGCTTGGCAAAGTGCGGCGAGTAAGCCTAAACAGAT
Source organism: Vibrio hepatarius (assembly GCF_043642085.1). Lineage (GTDB taxonomy): Bacteria > Pseudomonadota > Gammaproteobacteria > Enterobacterales > Vibrionaceae > Vibrio > Vibrio hepatarius_C. Next base: position 20,877 of record NZ_JBHZSA010000020.1, read on the forward strand.
TCCGACCCAAACCTTACCTTTAATCGACTCAAGCTGATTGTTAGTTTGCCCGCGGCGGCCAAAGAAGATTGCAGTTAATACGCCAGAGAAGACCAGTAGCGACCCCAGTAACTCCATAGAGGTCATGGTTTCGCTAAACAGAAAGTAGCCAAGTACAGCTGAGAAAACGGCGTGACATGAGAAGAGTAAACCTGCTTGCCTTGGCCCCATACGATTGAGGCAAGCAAATAGGGCGGTATCACCAATAAAAATACCGATGACACCGGATAGCATCATGGCTGAAATAGCGCTAGTTTCAACACTGCTCCAACCGCCAGTGTAGATAGCCATAGAACCTAAAATGAGCGAGGTGCAGCCCATACGCCAACGGCTATAGGCAAAGGTTCCTAAATGTTGGGCAGGTACGACGGAAAGTATGCTTGCTACCGCCCAAAGAAATGCGGCAGCAAGTGCCAGCCATTCATAACCCATCGACACGTTATCCTTGTGAGTGCGGAATAATCCAGGCTGACAATATGCATTAAATCTTGCTTAAAACAAAGCTATACCTTGAAGCGAGTCACCTCCATACGCATGGTCTCTGCTGACTCACGCATGTTGTCTGCGCTGTCGCTACTTTGCTGTGCTTGCCCTGCGAGTACGTCGGAAGCGTCCTTGATTCCTTGGGTATTACGGCTGATATCTTCACTGACGGCACGTTGCTCTTCAGCGGCACTGGCGATTTGCAGGGCCATATCGTTGATCTTATCGATCGCATCGGTAATGTCAGTCAGACTCTGGGCTGCTTGCTCGGCGTAGTCGACACTGGTATCGGCTAATGAGGTACTTGTTTTCATGCTATTCACCGCAAGCTTGGTATTGTTTTGCAGCGTTTCGATCATATGACGAATTTCTTCGGTTGAACCATGAGTACGTTGACTGAGCACGCGCACTTCATCAGCGACTACTGCAAATCCGCGCCCTTGTTCTCCTGCACGCGCGGCTTCAATCGCGGCGTTAAGTGCCAACAAGTTGGTTTGTTCAGCAATTTCTTGAATGGTAGATAGGATCTGATTGATGCTTTGGGTGTTGTGTTCAAGTTCAGAGATAACGCCAGAGGCCGCTGTGACCTGTTCCGCCAACTCCACAATCGATTCACGGTTTTTCTGAATGACTTTTTGCCCATCTTGGCAAGCATTAGACGAAGTCTGAGAAGCATCGGCTGTCATTTCAGCGTGGCTTGCGACCTCTGCAGCCGTTGCCGACATTTCATGGATTGCGGTGGCAATTTGGTTGACGTCATTTTGCTGAACTTCCACTTGCTGCGCTGACTGCATCGAGAGGACGTTTGCTTGGCTGGCTTGCTGCACTAGCTGTTCGCTATGATTGATAATATCGGCCAGCATGCGCTGCATTTGGCTGAGGAACTGATTAACGTGTTCCGCCACCTCACCAATTTCATCACGGCGTTTTATCTCAATTCGCTGAGTTAAATCTCCTTCCCCTTTTGCTAGCTGAGAAAGTGAAGATGATAAGTCTTGCAGCGGTTTTAGCAGCTTAGTAATGGTGTAGGTGCTGAATGTTGCAATGATCAGGTACAGCACTAATGAAGCGATAGCAGTAAATTGAATCTGCTCACTCACTGAAGCGAACGCCAGTTCTTTATCCACCACAATGCCCAACGACCAATCTGTTGATGGGATATTGGCTACGTAAATCAGTTTGTCTCCTTGCTGTGGCCAACTGATTGTTGAAATTGATGAGTTGCTGACAAGTTCTTTTACTTTAGCCGCAGAGAGCTGAGGGTTTAACTGAGTTATTGGCTGCTGGCTTAGCGATTCATCTTGATAAGCGACAATGTTGTTATTGCCGTCAACCAGGAAGGTAAAACCGTCGTTATCTAAAGTGATATTTAGAACTTCATCAATGATATTGGTGACGGTAAGGTCAGCGGCGAGAACCCCGTTCTTATTACCAGAAAAGGCTTTGGCGAAACTGACCACGATGCTGCCATCGAAGTCTTGATAAGGCTCAGTAATGATCAATCCAGATGCGTTCATCGCATCTTGATACCAAGGGCGGGTACGCGGATCATAGTCAGCAGGCCAATCTTCGCTTTTATCGCCATAGGCAATTGAGCCATCTTCAAACCCTGCGTAAACAGATAAGAAGTCACCCGCTCGTTTGGTAAGTAGCATTTCCCGGTCGGAGTTGTCTGACTCAATGATGGTTTTTTCATTGGCTAGCATCATATCGCTACGAATCGCCAGCCAATCACTGATATAGCGTGATGTGGAGTGGCTGATATTGGCCATTTCACTATTCAGTGCTGAAGTCGTTTCTTGTTGCAGCTGATTGACTGAGATCCATGCTTGCACGCCGCTGACGACAGCAATGACCACTGCAATGGCAATTTGCATTTTTAGTTTGATTGTATTTCTCATTGCCTTTCCTTATTTTTCAGACAATAGGACGAGAAGAGTAGGGTCTATCACCGCGACTTTACGGGAATGTAAAAAGGGCTTTGATGGTGATATCGAGGTGATTTTATAGACAGAGCGAATGTAGATAGTTGATCTATATGCTGCTTTTAAGAAAACCCCTTCATGCATGTAAGAATCTGTGACCTCCAGCTCAGCACGCTAGAGGTCAATATCATTGTTTTACTTAGGTGAGAATCAAGGTGGCGGTGTAAACAATCAGTAAGCCAATCACGCCAATGATAACTCCGGTTTTTGCCATGTCCTTACTTTCGATTAAGCCGGTAGAGTAGGCCAGTGAGTTAGGTGGAGTTGATACCGGTAAGATCATACCGAGCGATGCTGAGAAGGCGACGACCACCAGTAAACCTTGTAGTCCACCAACCGTCGCAAGGCTTTCCATCGAGGCACCAATTGCGGCGGCTATTGGCATCAGTAAGTTGGCGGTGGCTGTGTTCGACATAAAGTTGGCCATTAACCAGCAGACGATCGACAGGGTGAATATCACCGCAAGCGGAGAGAGGGATTCATAATCGATCGCATGAGCAAGCGCTGAAGCGAGTCCGGTCTTATCCAAACCAATACCAATTGCGATACCGCCGGCAACCAGCCATAGAACGTCCCAGTTAATCAGTTTGAGCTCTGCTTTGCCCATAATTCCGGTTAGCGTAAAGACCGCTAGTGGGATGATGGATACGACATAGGTATTCATTCCGTGCAGTTTGGTCGTCATCCATAGCAAGATGGTTGAGGCAAAGGTCGCATAGACGACGATGGCACGCCAATTTCTTTGAAACTTACCATCCAGTTTCAGCTTCATCTCTTTCTGTGCGGATGGAAAGAGCTTTTGTAGCAAGAACCAAGCGATAGTGAGCTGAACGATGACAAAAGGCAGACCCATCATCATCCAGCTGAGAAAGTCGATACTATTCTCACCGGTTAAATATTGCAGCGCGATGGCGTTGGGAGGTGTACCAATTGGTGTCGCGATGCCCCCGGTGTTGGCCGCAATAGGAATACACAGCACTAGCGCTTTGATGCCGAGATCGCCCTTTGGTGCTGAGGCGACAATTGGACCTAGTAGCGCCAGCATCATCACCGTTGTGGCGGTATTCGACATAAACATTGAGAACACAGCGGTGATCAGCATTAAGCCAAGCATGATGAATCTAGGCTGATGGCCAAATGGTTTGAGCAATACTCGCGCGAGGTTATTGTCCAACTCATATTTGGAAGCTGAAATGGCGAGGGCAAAACCGCCCATAAACAGGATGATAATGGGTGAAGAGAAGGCACTAAAAATATCGGTGTATTTCATCAGCTCGCCAAGGTCATGGCCAGCGGGTGGAGTGCGAAATAGGTGTAGCCCTTTATCTGAGAGCATGACCAGCTCTAGGGCGATGATCAAAATTGAGGTGGCAAAGACTGGTACAGGTTCTAATACCCAAAGAAGAGCGGCGAGGAGAAAGATGGCCAATAATCGATGCTGAATGAGTGTCAGATCATCGATTGGGATCCAATCAATTGGCATAAACAGCACACCAATTGGCAAGCCGAAGCTAATCAGTAGCTTAATTATTACCCCAAGATCTATCTTTGGCATATCAACCTCAATTTCAACATTTGAGGCTATAGCTTAATTTACAATAAAATGAGTGTCTTAGACCGAGTTTGGAGTTTTAATAAACAGTTAAAATTGTTGCAGTGAGTTTGTTTTGGGTCAAAAAAAGCCCCGACGAATCGAGGCTTATACAGAAGGCTTAGAATTTAAGCTGGTTCGGATTCCGCTTGTGCTTGTGCTTGTGCTTGTGCTGTATGTGCGTACGGCGTGCCCATCACAGTTGATTGACCGTTTTGCATTGTCTCATCAAAGGATACTGCATCTTTAGCGAATAGGTTGATTACTGTAGAGCCAAGCTTGAAGCGGCCCATCTCTTCGCCTTTTTTCAGGATCACGGCTTTATCACCTTCCGCAGGGTAGTCCCACTTGTAAACCGTGTTACCGCGTGGTGGTGTTACCGTGCCTGCCCATACTTGTTCAATACTACCGACAATGGTTGCACCTACAAGAACTTGTGCCATAGGGCCAAATTCGGTATCAAAAATACACACCACACGTTCGTTACGTGCAAAAAGGTTAGGCACGTTTTCAGCCGTCAGTGGGTTTACTGAGAATAGATCGCCCGGTACATAAATCATCTGACGCAGTGTACCGTCGCATGGCATGTGAACGCGGTGGTAATCACGTGGTGACAAGTACAGTGTAGCGAATTCACCGTCAGCGAACTCTTCAGCAAGTGCTGCATCACCGCCAAGTAGCTCTTGAGCTGTGAAGTCATGGCCTTTAGCTTGGATAAGCTTGCCGTCGGTAATTGGACCAAATTGGCTTACACAAGCGTCAGCTGGGTGAGTGATCACGCTTTCTTCTTCAGTAATTGGACGTGCGCCTTCTTTTAGCTCACGTACAAAGAACTCGTTAAACGTCTTGAAATGTTTAGGATCTGAATGCAGCGCTTCATCCATATTGACGTTGTATTGCTTGATGAACCAGCGAATGATTGCTGTTGTTAGACCGCCAGCTTTTGCAGAAGCTAGCTTACCCACTAAGCGAGTTAGTCCATGCTGTGGGATCCAATATTGCAGTCCAACTTTAATCTTATCCATGGTGTTCAATTCCAATGCTATTTTCATGATTGACTATATTCTGGGCGCGAGATGTTACTCAAATTGCGCCCAAAAGTCAGTAGTTACTAGGGCCTGTTGACCTTTTGCGGTTAAATTTTGTTCGAGATAAAAGCGTTTTAGTCGCGGCGAGAGGTTTGTCGCCTAGCCATTCTAAGCAAAACACCTCTCAACAAAGAGTAAAACGCTTTTAGCCGAACCCTTCGGGCAGCGTTTGTGGCTCCTTTCTGCTGCGTTATCGGCTTATCAGGTAGAGCTACTACAATTCAAAGCCTCTGCCTTGCATAAAGAACCCACAAACCGCTGCAAAAATCAGCTCAAAAGGTCAACAGACCCTAAAGTTTGCTTGCAAATTTGCGGCTACAAATCTGCTTTTTTGCTGCGCGAGTATTGGCGATTGGCTTTCACTTCCGCCATGCTCTCTAGAATACGGTGATAGTTCGCGAAGCGGATCTCGTTGATCTCACCGTCTTCAACCGCTTGGCGTAGTACACAGCCTGGGTCGTCATTGTGCTTACAATCACGGAACTTACAGCTGCCAAGGAAAGGTCGAAACTCGACAAACGCTTTGGTCACTTCTTCTGCTTCCAAGTGCCACAAACCAAACTCGCGCACTCCAGGGGAATCAATCAGATCGCCACCTGTTGGGATATGATAAAGACGTGAAGCCGTTGTGGTATGCTGACCAAGCCCTGAGTTTTCAGAGACCTCGCCTTCTTCAACATTGAACTGCGGCATCAGCGCGTTAACTAAGCTCGATTTACCCACCCCTGATTGACCAACGAAAATATTGATGCGGTCTTTAAGCTCAGCCTCAAGCTCAGCAATGCCTTCACCAGTCTGCTTACTGACGAATAACACTTTATAACCAATACGCTCGTACTCTTTTAGCCACTCGCGGTACTGCGTCAATTGCTCTGGTTCGAGTAGATCAATTTTGTTTAATACCAGCAGCGGTGCGATATTGAGGGTTTCAGAGGCAACCAAGTAGCGATCAATAATATTGAGCGACAATTCTGGCAGCACTGAAGAGACAATGATCATTTGATCAACGTTCGCCGCGACTGGTTTTAAACCGTCATAGTAGTCAGGACGAGTAAGAATTGAAGTGCGAGGCTCTACCGCTTCAACAACGCCACTGATGCCTTCCATTGATTCAAGTCCTGGACGCCAAATTACTTTATCGCCAGAAACGAGAGTCTCAATGCCACGACGAAGGTTACAGCGCTGGACTTCACCAGTTTCGCTATCTTCGATATCAGCGTGCTGTCCAAAGCGGGTGATAACCAGGCCGGTTTTACTGCTACCTAGCATGGACTCATCCCATTGAACGGAATCTTCTTGCTTAAGTTTTCGTTTCTGGTTGTGACGAACTCGTCTCACCTGACCTTTGGTTAGCTTTTTCTTTTTAGCCACGTTTCTCTACTTCAGTTCATTAATTTATCGAGTGATACCCGCAGGAAGGTGAGTAGCTCACGCTATCTTGGGGATCGGAATTTGGGTATAGTACCTCTTTTATCATAAAACCAATAGGCAACGATTTATGTCCTTTAGTGATCAAAATTTAATTTGGATTGATTTGGAGATGACGGGACTTGACCCTGAAACTCACAAAGTGATCGAAATTGCTACCATTGTCACGGATAGTGAATTGAATATTTTAGCTGAAGGTCCAGTACTTGCCATTCATCAGCCAGAAGAAGAGCTACAAAAAATGGATGAGTGGTGTACCACGACTCATACTGGTAGTGGCTTGGTCAAGCGTGTACAAGAGAGCAAAATTGATGAACAAGAAGCGGTTCGTCAAACTATCGAGTTTCTAGAGAAATGGGTACCTAAAGGTAAGTCACCAATTTGTGGTAACAGCGTCGGCCAAGATCGTCGTTTCTTGTACAAGCACATGGCGGAGCTGGAAGAATATTTCCACTACCGTTATATCGATGTGAGCACGTTGAAAGAGCTAACACGCCGTTGGAAGCCAGAAGTACTGGATGGCTTTACTAAGCAAGGTAGCCATTTAGCCTTGGATGATATTCGTGAGTCGATTGCAGAGCTGCAATATTACCGTAAAACGATTATCTCAATCTAATCATGAAAACCAGCACTCGATGCTGGTTTTTTTATGCTGTTTTATGGGACAGGTAAAAAGACAAATTGTGCCACACCATGTGCGACCTTGGTTATTCCGCGGTTGGTTTTATCCGCAACAATCAGTGCTATCATATCCTGAATCATCACCATCTTAGTAAATAACCGATCGAAACTGATGTCACCGCCAGTGTCTGTTGTCGCATTGGTATAAATTAATGGATTCCCGTATTCATCTTTACGGTGGTAGAGTCGCCAAACAAATACCTCGATGTTTCTCGCGCTGTTATACAGAGATTGCTCATCCAAAGAGTCGATAATAAAAAATTCTTGCTGGTGGTTGTAAGAGCGCCTTAGCATCTCCGATAACCCAACGGTCGCAGCAAACACGCGATCGCCCTCAAAGCTCTCATCAAAACTCAGTAATATCGCGTCAATCCCAGTGACGCCACCCAACTCATCGAACACCAAAGGGGGCAGGGTAATACTCTCTTCTGGGCCAAATATTTGCTCAATACGACTGTCGATGGTGGCTGACGGATTCTTACTTAATTGAACAGGGTTTCTGACGTAGAGCTTACGCGTTAACTCGACCATTTGAACTTTAAGCTGTTTGGCGTGCACATCCATGACAAAGTCTACGTCGCTTTTCCCTAGGTTTCTCATTGGCTTAGGCATTGATCCACAGCCTGCAACTAATGCCGCAAGTAATACCGTACAGATGAGCTGAAACAATCTCGCGCTGAATTGCATATGTGTCTCTTATCCTTAAGTAGCTTCAGGGGTTCAAAATTTATACTGAACAGTTATATAAGAAACGGGAAATATTCGCGATGAGTAGCCTTCAAAACACCGCTGAATCTCGCACTTTGGTGTTTCCTCGCAAGGCCTAATTGATATTTAGTATATTTTTCAAGCTTTTTGATTGATAAGTGTGTGCTTTTTATCCGATAAGAAAAAAAAAGATGATTTTTTCGATGAAGGACTTGCATCACAAAAAAATGCTCTTATAATTCGCAGCCCTGAATGACGGAAACGTTGTTGATGCGACACTAGCTCAGTTGGTAGAGCGCAACCTTGCCAAGGTTGAGGTCACGAGTTCGAACCTCGTGTGTCGCTCC
>NZ_JBHZSA010000021.1:0-25413 GCF_043642085.1 Vibrio hepatarius
ATCCCCACTAACTTTGTTAGTGGGGATTATCATACGTCCCGAGGATCATTCAAGTCTCTAAACCGATCGGCATTAAGTCTTACGACTAGGCTTTCGTCATTCTTGAAGCCCATTGTTGACGCAACGGTTTTTTGCGTTTCTTATCAAATACCCTCAAGCGCATAATCTAAGGTGGCAAGTTAGTTAAAAACAACTAACTTTAGTTTATGGGAGGGAGGCTAATATGAATACAGAACAATTAGTTTGGGATTGCGAAAAACCATTAGATCTCTCGTCTATTTCGATACCGGATAGTTCTAATACTCTGCTCATGGTCTATGGTCCGTTAACTCAAGACGTATCTCAAACTCTAAAAAAACACTTTTCTAAATCTCATGTTATAGGTTGTTCAACAGCGGGTGAAATCTGTAATGAAGGCGTTTTAAATGATGCTTTGGTCATCACCTTTATTCAGTTCGAAAAAACAGCTATCCGTAAATCAGTGCGCTATTTGTCTGACTACCAAGGTGCTTGCAAAGCGCTAGGTAGTAGCCTGGCAACAGACTTACTACAGCCTGATCTTAAACACGTTTTTGTGCTAAGTGATGGACTTCAGATAGATGGTACTTACCTTGTCGAAGGTCTTCGAAGTGTATTGCCTCAACACGTTAAAGTGACGGGTGGGTTAGCGGGGGATTGCGTTAATTTTATGGAGACTAAAGTATATACCGAGAACATGCAGGCGTCGGGCTTGGTAGTTGCTATTGGTTTATATGGTGACGCGCTACAGGTTAGTTATGGCTCTAGAGGTGGGTGGTGTGCCTTCGGTGTAGAGCGTAAAGTTACTCGTTCTGAAGGTAATGTACTCTATGAGTTGGATGATCAGAATGCGTTAGAAATTTATCACAGTTATTTGGGCGATCTAACCAAGGAGCTTCCTTCTAGTGGATTAAGGTTTCCTCTTGAGATATCAGACCCAGAAAAAGGGACTAAGTTGGTGAGAACTTTACTAGCAACGGATGATGAATTAGGAACAATCACTTTTGCCGGTAATATTCCTCCAGGTGTTTCAGCCAAATTGATGCGAGCTAACGTAAACTCCCTGATTGATGGTGCTCAAGAGGCGGCAAAAGTTTGTCGTGACTATATCGAGAAATCACCTCAAGTCGCTATTCTGATTAGTTGTGTCGGACGTAAATTGTTGTTGAAGCAACTAGCCGATGATGAAGTAGACGCGGTGCGCGAGGAGTTAGGAGATGAGACCATATTATGTGGCTTCTACTCTTATGGAGAAATTGCGCCTTTAGATAATCGTCATAATTCGGAATTGCATAACCAGACCATGACTATCACTGCATTCTCGGAAAAGTAGTATGCATAGGTTACTTCAAAGACAGTTAAGGCGAATATATCCGGAAGGAATTCCCAATGACCCCGAATTCGCAAAGCTCATCGAGTTAGTGAATGAAGGTTACCAGAACTTTGATGAGCAACTGATGATAACAGAACGCTCATTAGATATAAGTTGTAATGAGTTAACCCAGCGAAACCAAACGCTCAATCTTATTCTAGACTCATTGCCGGATATGAGTTTATGGGTTGATACTCAAGGTAATGTCAAAGACATTAGAAGTGGCAACTTTGAGCCACCACTGCTCACATCGGCATCGAACTTCTCGAAGATATTTGAGTTGGAGATCGTACGAAACTCCCCAGAATTGCAGTCATTTATCAGTGACTACCAGCATAGTGGCAATAAAAGCGCTGACCTCAACATCAATTGTTCAGGAACAGATTATATTATGCGTGTTCGTTTGACGAACATCACCACCAATAGCTGGTTGTTGGTTTTTAGGGATATATACCTACGTAAAAAACTAGAAGAGCTGCAATCTCAGCGGTTAGAGAATTCAAAGCGCACTACCAAGCAGTTACAAGGGCTAGTCAATGCAGCGCCTATTGGGATCATCATCTGTAATCCTCAACTCAATATTATTATGGTTAATGAGTTTAGCTGTCAGTTGCTGAATCGTTCCAAGTCTGAAGTTGTAAATCGTCACCCGAGTGAGTTCATTGCTTCCCAGAGTCATGAATTATTTAGATCTCGGCTATGCAAAACAACGACACAAATCGAGGGCAGTGCAACAGCGTCATGTGATTTGATGTTGTTACTTCCTGACGGGCGATTCAGGCAGGTAGAGTTTGCATTTAGTCTACTATCTTTTGATGACCAGTCTTTGGTGATCATGTCGATTACTGATATCGAAGAACGTAAAAATTTAGAGCATAAACTTCGTGAATTAGCCGCAACAGATGCTCTGACAGGCGCGTTTAATCGTCGTAGCTTTTACGAACAAACAGAGCGTGCGATAAGTACTTGCGCAAGGTGGAGAGCACCTCTTACGGTTATTTTGCTCGATATCGATCACTTTAAGAAGGTCAATGATCAGTATGGACATGCAGCAGGTGATGAAGTCCTCATTGCACTGGTGAAACATATTCAGCAATCAACCCGAAATATGGATGTAGTTGGACGCTTAGGTGGAGAAGAGTTTGGCTTGGTCCTGCCTAATACTGATAGTACATTAGGCTTCGAAATCGCTGGACGTTTACGCCAAGAAGTGGAAGCGATGGAAATCTACTATGATATTCAGGCGTTAAAAATCACCGTTAGTTTAGGGATGACGACTTTACCCTATACTCAACTCTCAGTCCCTTTTGATGAAGTGTTGGCTCGTGTTGACAGTTATCTTTACGAGGCCAAACATCAAGGTCGAAATTGCATTGTTCGCAAGTAAGTAGGGCGCTAGTAGGCGTAGAGAATACACTTATCTTTCAGTTCATTGAGAGCATTTCATTTTTATCAATCTTGACGATAGCGTATTGAATTTGTAGTTCCTAATCAACAAAGCTACAACAAGGGCATGCTGACGACCAAGATGATAAGGATAGGCGTATGTTGGACTCTATGCTCTCGGTGCTTTTCGCTTTATGGAACCAAGATTTTTCGATTTTACAGAGCCCAGGAAGTGCAGCGCTAATCTATAGCATTGTTGCTGTACTGATATTCCTCGAAAGTGGCTTTATACCTGCTGCTCCATTCCCTTGTGATAGTGTTGTTGTTCTATCCGGTACATTGGCTGCGGTTGGGATACTTGACCCTATCGCCATATTGCTCCTGATCTGTGTATGTGCAGCCCTAGGTAGCTGGGCTGGCTATTTGCAAGGAACGTGGTTGAATCGCCTACCTAGAGTTCAAGGCTGGGTAAAATCCGTTCCAGCAAATCGAATGGCACAAGTGGATACTCTTCTTGGGAGGCATGGCTTAGTGGCCCTCTTTAGCGCGCGTTTTATTCCTGTTGTTCGTTCGCTGCTGCCTCTGGTGATGGGGATGCGCGCGAGCAAAGTGAATAAGTTCCATTACTTTTCTTGGCTAAGTGCGATTCTATGGACATTGTTGCTATGTTCGTTTGGCATGCTATTGCCTTTATTACCTGAAACCATGAGCAAATATATTACCGCAGGGCTTATGGCGGCGCCTGTTATCACCCTATGCCTAGCGATAATCAGCTTTGTTATCCTGAAAGTGAGAAAGGCGAATACAAAGCAAGTAGCTAAAGTCGAAGTAGTACAAAAGTAATGACAAACTAAGCGGTTTTAGTGTTATTACGATATAAAAAAGGTAGCCCACTTAGGCTACCTTTTTACATTATATTGAGAGTTATGACTCTTGCTCAGCAGTGCTATTTTCTGAGTCCATCTCTTTTTGTGCTAACTTGGCTTTTTCGATCATTGGGGTAATGGTTGAGCCTTGAACGAGGATGGAGAACACGACCACGGAATAAGTCATAACCAAGATGATCTCTTTTACGTCGATGAGCTTATCCTGAATGACCCAAATACCTGATGGAATTGAGAGCGCCATTGCTAATGCAAGACCGCCACGCAGTCCACCCCAAGTTAAGATATTAACTGACCAGGGGTTATATTTGCGGTAGCGCTTAAATCCTATGTAGGATAAGAATACGCTGAGATAGCGGGATGCGAGTACTAGTGGAATAGAGAATGCCATCAAAATCCAGTCTTCTTTGTGGAATTCGAACAATAGCATCGACATACCGATTAGCAGGAATAATACGCCATTAAGGAATTCATCAACGAGCTCCCAGAAGTGATCGAGGTGGTCTTCACTCTCTTTAGAGAAACCTATGAAGCGAGTCCAGTTACCGATCATGATGCCTGATACCACCATAGCTAGCGGTCCCGATACGTGTAACACTTCTGCAAATGCATAACCTGCTGTAGGAATACCAATCGTCAGTAGTAGCTCCATGGAATGGTCATCGGTGGCACTGATTAAATAGTGGAATACAAGACCTAATACAAAGCCATAGGCGATACCACCAAGGGCTTCTTGGGCGAACAGCATGGTAACACTACCCATTGTTGGAGCCTCGGTGCCAAATGCGATAGTGAACAGAGTGACGAAAATAACTAAGCCAAAGCCATCATTGAATAACGACTCGCCTTCAATCTGGGTAGAGATGCGTTTAGGTGCATCGAGCTTTTTAACAATGGCGAGAACTGCAATTGGGTCAGTTGGTGAAATAAGCGCACCAAACAGCAAGCAGTAAACTAAGTCAAATTGGATGCCGATAAGTTGGCAGAACCCGTAGAGCACGAAGCCAATAAAGAATGTAGAAAACAGCGTCGCAGCTAATGCCAAAACAGTGATTTCCCATTTTTGATCTTTTAAGTTTGGCAGTTTAATGCCTAAACCACCGGCAAATAGTAAGAAGCCTAAAATACCTTTGAGCAAAAAGTCTTCGAAATTGATGCTTGCAACTGTGTTGGAAGCTATCTCTGTTAATTGAAACCAATCATTCTGGCCTGCAATTAGAATCAGTAGGGAAAGCATCATCGACCCAGCGGTAATTGCAATGGTGGTTTGCATCTTACCTATCTTACTGTTTACAAACGCAATCAACATTGCCGCTGCAGATAGAAAGCAAAGCGTGTAATAGACTGACATTAGACTCTTACCATGTAACAAAATGTGAATAGGAATTTTCTGCCTAGTTCGATTAAATAGCAAACATTATTTGTCAGTTTAAAGTCATCAATTTCCTTATTTAGACGTCTAGACTCCTTTTTAATGTGTGATAGGATGGAATGATAACTAAAGGAATGAGGCTGTACTGTGGGAAGTAATGTAAGGCAACAGATTGAAGCTCAATTAAAGCAACGTATTCTTTTGATCGACGGTGGTATGGGCACTATGATCCAAGACTACAAGCTTGAAGAGCATGATTATCGTGGTGAGCGCTTTGCTGATTGGCATTGCGATTTGAAAGGTAACAATGACCTTTTAGTACTGTCTCAACCAAAGCTGATTAAAGATATCCACCATGAATATCTAGAAGCTGGCGCAGATATTCTTGAAACCAACACATTTAACGCGACCACTATTGCGATGGCTGACTATGATATGGAAAGCCTCAGTGAAGAGATTAACTTTGCGGCGGCTAAGTTGGCTCGTGAAGCGGCTGATGAGTGGACAGCGAAAACACCAGATAAGCCTCGTTACGTTGCTGGCGTGCTTGGCCCTACTAACCGCACTTGTTCTATTTCGCCGGATGTAAACGATCCTGGCTATCGTAACGTTAGCTTTGATGAGCTTGTGACAGCCTACTCTGAGTCAACTCGAGCACTGATCAAAGGCGGCTCAGATCTTATTCTTATCGAAACTATTTTCGATACGCTTAACGCTAAAGCTTGTGCTTTTGCCGTTGATTCGGTATTCGAAGAGTTAGGTATTGCGCTTCCGGTGATGATTTCCGGTACGATTACCGACGCATCAGGTCGTACACTATCAGGTCAAACGACAGAAGCTTTCTATAACTCTCTACGTCACGTGCAGCCAATTTCATTTGGCCTTAACTGTGCTCTTGGTCCAGATGAACTTCGCCCGTATGTCGAAGAACTCTCTCGTATTTCTGAGTCGTTTGTCTCTGCGCACCCTAATGCAGGCCTGCCGAATGCGTTTGGTGAATATGACTTATCTCCTGAAGATATGGCTATTCACGTTAAAGAGTGGGCGCAAAGCGGGTTCTTAAACCTTATTGGCGGCTGTTGTGGTACCACGCCAGAGCATATTCGCCAGATGGCCCAAGCTGTTGCTGATATTACTCCGCGAGCATTACCTGAACTGGTTACTGCTTGTCGTTTATCTGGTTTAGAGCCACTGGCCATCGAAAAAGAAACGCTATTTATTAACGTTGGTGAGCGTACCAATGTGACGGGTTCTGCTCGCTTTAAGCGTCTAATCAAAGAAGAGCTTTATGATGAAGCACTAGAAGTTGCTCGTCAGCAAGTTGAAAATGGCGCTCAGATCATTGATATCAACATGGATGAAGGCATGCTTGATGCGGAAGCGTGTATGGTGCGCTTCCTCAATCTATGTGCGTCAGAACCAGAGATTTCGAAAGTTCCAATCATGGTCGACTCTTCTAAGTGGGAAGTTATCGAAGCTGGCCTCAAATGTATTCAAGGCAAAGGCATCGTTAACTCTATCTCGTTAAAAGAGGGGAAAGAGAAGTTTGTCGAACAAGCGAAATTGATCCGCCGTTATGGTGCCGCGGTTATCGTAATGGCATTTGACGAAGTCGGTCAGGCGGAAACGCGTGAGCGTAAGTTAGACATCTGTACCAAGGCTTATCGAATCTTAGTTGATGAAGTGGGCTTCCCACCTGAAGATATTATCTTTGACCCGAATATCTTTGCCGTCGCGACAGGTATTGAAGAACACAACAACTATGCTGTTGATTTCATTGAAGCGGTTGCTGATATCAAACGCGATTTACCATATGCGATGATTTCCGGTGGTGTCTCTAACGTTTCGTTCTCATTCCGAGGAAATAACTACGTTCGTGAAGCTATTCACGCGGTGTTCTTATACCATTGTTTCAAGAACGGTATGGATATGGGTATCGTTAACGCTGGTCAGCTTGAAATCTACGACAACGTGCCAGATAAGCTACGTGAAGCGGTAGAGGACGTCGTTCTTAACCGCCGCGATGATGCGACTGAGCGACTACTTGATATCGCTGCGGAATATGCAGGTAAAGGTGTTGGCAAAGAAGAGGATGCTTCTGCACTTGAGTGGCGTACATGGCCAGTAGAGAAGCGCCTTGAACATGCATTGGTGAAAGGCATCACCGAGTTCATTGTTGATGATACGGAAGAAGCGCGTGTTAATGCATCTAAGCCACTAGAGGTGATTGAAGGGCCTCTAATGGATGGTATGAACGTTGTTGGTGACTTGTTTGGTGAAGGCAAGATGTTCTTACCACAGGTTGTGAAATCAGCGCGCGTAATGAAGCAGGCGGTTGCTCACCTAGAACCTTATATCAATAGAGAGAAACAGGCTGGCTCTACCAACGGTAAGATCCTGCTTGCGACAGTGAAAGGCGATGTGCACGATATCGGAAAAAATATCGTCGGGGTTGTACTTCAGTGTAACAACTACGAGATTATCGATCTTGGCGTGATGGTGCCATGTGAGAAGATCTTGAAAGTTGCCAAAGAAGAAAACGTCGACATCATTGGTCTATCTGGTTTGATTACGCCATCACTGGATGAAATGGTGCATGTTGCTAAAGAGATGGAGCGCCTTGAGTTCGATCTACCGCTGCTGATTGGTGGTGCGACGACATCGAAAGCGCATACTGCGGTAAAAATTGAACAGAACTACAGCAAGCCAGTGGTGTATGTAAACAATGCTTCGCGTGCTGTAGGTGTATGTACTTCGTTGTTATCTGACGAGTTACGACCTCCATTTGTTGAAAAGCTTGATGCGGACTACGAACGCGTTCGCGACCAGCATAATCGTAAGAAGCCTCGCACTAAGCCAGTAACACTAGAACAAGCTCGTGCCAATAAGGTTGATATTGATTGGGGCAACTATACTCCGCCAGTACCAGTTAAGCCGGGTGTACATGTGTTTGATGATTTTGATATCGCGACATTACGTAACTATATCGACTGGACTCCATTCTTTATGACTTGGTCTCTGGTGGGCAAATATCCAAAGATCTTTGAACATGAGGAGGTGGGTGAAGAAGCTCAGCGCCTGTTTAAAGATGCTAATGAGTTACTAGACCGAGTTGAGAAAGAAGGCTTAATGCAAGCGCGTGGCATGTGTGCATTATTCCCAGCGGCAAGTGTTGGCGATGATATTGAAGTCTACACCGATGAGTCTCGCACTGAGGTGGCTAAAATGTTGTGTAATCTACGCCAGCAAACGGAAAAACCGAAAGGGTTCAACTACTGTCTGTCTGATTATATTGCACCGAAAGAGTCGGGTAAGAAAGACTGGATTGGTGCCTTTGCTGTGACTGGTGGTATCAACGAGCGTGAGTTGGCCGATGAGTACAAGGCCCAAGGTGATGACTACAACGCGATCATGATTCAGGCGGTTGCCGATCGATTGGCGGAAGCATTTGCAGAATGCTTGCATGAGCGTGTACGTAAAGAAATCTGGGGCTATGCTGCCGATGAGAACTTGTCGAACGAAGAGCTGATTCGAGAGAAGTACCAAGGTATTCGTCCAGCTCCGGGTTATCCAGCTTGTCCAGAACACACAGAGAAAGGACCTTTGTGGGAGCTGATGAAGGTAGAAGAGACGATTGGTATGACACTCACGTCAAGCTACGCTATGTATCCAGGTGCATCTGTATCGGGTTGGTATTTCTCACATCCAGACTCGCGTTACTTTGCGATCGCTCAGATCCAGCAGGATCAAGTTGAGAGTTACGCTGATCGTAAAGGTTGGGATATGCTTAAAGCTGAGAAGTGGTTAGGGCCAAACATTAATGGTTAATTATTAACTTATGGATAAAACAAAAGCGCAGTTATTACGACTGCGCTTTTTTGTATCGGCTCATTAGCGTTAGATTAGAATGGTTGCTAACCCTAAGAATACCGATAGACCAATCACATCGGTTACTGTGGTGAGCGCCATACCGCCAGCAAGGGCAGGGTCGATATTCATCTTCTTTAACAGAATAGGGATGGATACCCCTGCAATGCCCGCAACAAGTAGGTTGGTTAGCATAGCGGCGGAGATAATCCCTCCTAGCATCCAATTACCTTTCCAAGCCACAACAATTCCGCCAATGATTAAAGCCCACATGATGCCGTTAAGTAAGCCGATGGCCGCTTCTTTCATTAGTAGTTCGCGCTTGTTAGAGTCACCGATATGACCTAGAGCTAAACCGCGAATAACTAGGGCAACGGTTTGGTTGCCTGCAACCCCACCCATGGAAGGAACGATGGTCATCAATACAGCGATTGCCGCCATTTGATCTAAGGTGGCTTCAAACATATTGGATACAGAAGCAGCCGCCAAAGCTGCAAGTACGTTAGCGCCTAACCAGACACTACGTTTACGTGCAGATTTAACCACAGGTGCGAAGGTATCTTCGTCATCATCCATACCCGCCATACTCATCATCGAGTGCTCGGCATCTTCACGGATAACATCAACCACGTCATCAATGGTGATACGACCGACAAGATGTTGGTTCTCATCAATAACCGGCGCTGAAACCCAATTACGGCGCTCAAACAGGCTAGCGATATCAGAATCACTCATTGTCACGTCGATCGCTTCATCAGCATCCTCCATGACATCGCTGACTTTGACGTCTGGCTGAGTCGTGATCAGTGTGGTGATCGGTAGTTCACCGATTAAGCGGCTTTCTTCATCAATCACGTATAAAGCATCGGTCGCTTCTGGGAGCTCGCCTTTCATACGTAAATAACGCAATACAACATCGACATCGACATCACCACGAATGGTGATGACGTCGGTGTTCATTAAGCTACCAGCAGTATCTTCTGGGTAGGAAAGGGCAGTTTCGACCAGTAAACGCTCCGCCGCATCCATCTGTGATAGGACTTCGCGGGAAACGTCATCAGGCAGACTACGTAGTACGTAGGCGACATCATCGGTTTCCATGCCTTCTGTCGCTTCAGCAAGCATCTCTGGCGCCATTTTAGACACCAGATCGTCTTTCACATCCTCATTTAATTCATCGAGGATCTCACCGTAATCTTCGGGGTCGGTAAGTTGCCAAAGCACTTCACGGCTTTTTCGCGGTGAGGCTTCTAACAGGTGGGCAATATCTTCTGGTTCCATGTCCTGCAGTTGGCGACGGACATGGACAAAGCGGCCATTTTCTAATGCTTCTGTGACTTCTTGGAGGGCTTGGTGAGCTTGGTCGAATTCTATTTGCTCTGCCATTGGTTCCCCCTAACTCTATAAGCTTACAATGCTATGGATAGTAACTTAATTTTAGAGCGGATTTAATAAGTTAATGTTAAGGAAGGTGATTATATCAGTAGAGAAGAGGCGTTTACTCATCTTCGTCGAATTTATCTTCAATCAGGTGGCAAACCGCTTCTAATGCTGGGTGAGCATCACTGCCTTTGGCGCTGATAGTAACGTGCTCACCTTGAGCGGATTCAAGCATCAATAACCCCATGACGCTATCTGCGGTCGCTTCTTTACCTTCGTGGTTCTGAATGGTGAGAATCGCATCGAATGATTGAGCTAATTCAACAAGTTTTACAGCAGCACGAGCATGAAGCCCTAAACGGTTTTGGATTAGAACTGTACGACTTTGCTGCTGCATAAACTATTCCTTATGATTTTTCTCTAATGATGCATGGCGAATTTGCACTTGATGACCCATCTGTGCAAAGTACTCGCCAATTTGCTGAGTGAGATAGACTGAGCGGTGTTTTCCGCCTGTACAGCCAATCGCTACAGTCAGGTAACTGCGATTGTTTTTCTCAAGTAAAGGTAACCAATTCTCAATGAACTTTTGAATTTGCTGCTTTAGCTCCATCACGTCTTGGTGGCTTTCTAAGAAAGACTTGATTGGCGCATCGAGCCCAGTCAGCGGACGTAAATCAGGTTCCCAATGAGGGTTGGGTAAAAAACGCACGTCAAAGACATAGTCTGCATCACTCGGTAGGCCATATTTAAAACCAAATGATTGGAATACCATCACTAGGTCTTTACGTTCTCGGCCTTCGATACGCATGCGAACCGTCTCACTTAAGTCATGCAGTGATTGGTGGCTACTATCAATCACCAAATCTGCATTTTCTTTTAGCGGTGAAAGGATGCAGCGCTCTTTTTCAATCGCTTGTTCAAGAGAGGTATTTTCAAGACTAAGAGTCAGTGGGTGGATACGGCGCGTTTCACTATAGCGTTTGAGCAGTGTCTCTTTGTTAGCATCTAAAAATAGCACGCTGACATCAGAGCCTTGTTTTAGCTTAGTGAGGACGTCTTCGACTAAGTTCGGCTCGGCTGGCAAGTTGCGAATATCAATGCTGACCGCAACATTCTGCTTACTGGATTGCACCGACTGAACAAAGGCCTCCAGCATATCGACAGGAAGATTATCGACACAGTAGTAACCAAGATCTTCGAGCACTCGCAGCGCGACGCTTTTTCCTGCACCTGAGTAACCACTTACTACGATAAGACGCATTATTGGCTAACCATGATGTCGTAAAGTTCTTGATCGGACTGAGCTTTACGCAATTGTTTTAAGATCTGCTTATCGTTAAGACGTTCTGCCATACTCGAAAGAGTTTTTAAGTGTTCTTTGCATTGTGCATCAGGCACTAGCAAAGCAAAAAGTAGGTCAACAGGACGGTTATCGATAGCATCAAACTCTACAGGCGATTCGCATTGCAGCAAAACAGCGACTGCTTTATCACTTGAGTGCATACGAGCATGGGGAATGGCAATTCCATTTCCAATGCCAGTACTACCCATTTTTTCACGACTGAGCATACACTCAAACAGTTCGGTAGAATTTTGCCCAGTTTGCTCAGCAACTAGTTCGCTGATCATTTCAAGGGCTCGTTTTTTACTAGTACATTGGACTGCACTTTTGGTGCAGTCCAATGTGAGGATTTCGCTTAGTTGCATGGTGTTAGTGGGCGTTTAGCTTTTCTTTGTGCTTATTGAGCTGTCGAACAAGTTTGTCGACGAGGGAATCTATTGCTGCGTACATGTTTTCATCATCAGATGAAGCATGAATCTCAGCTTGGTTTACATGAAGGGTAGCTTCTGCGATTTGGTTGAGTTTTTCAACTTTTAATACCACATGAATACTATTGATGTGGTCAAAAAAGCGCTCAAGCTTTTGAAACTTTTCGTTTACGTAGTCTTGCATTGAGTTGGTTAGATCAACGTGGTGGCCAGTAAGATTGATTTGCATAGACTTTCCTTCTCGGTTGTTGGCCTAAAGCAGGCGTTTGCGCTGACTTGAGGGAGCAATACCTAATGATTCACGGTACTTCGCTATTGTTCTTCTAGCGACCTGAATTCCTTGGTCAGCAAGTAGAGCTGCAATTTTGCTATCACTCAGAGGCTTAGCGCTATTCTCTGCAGCGACGAGCTTCTTAATTAGTGCGCGAATTGCAGTGGATGAGCACTCCCCGCCATTATCAGTACTGACGTGGCTAGAAAAGAAGTACTTCAGTTCAAAAATACCACGAGGAGTATGCATATACTTCTGAGTGGTAACCCTTGATATGGTCGACTCATGCATATCGACGGCTAATGCAACGTCATTGAGCACCATAGGTTTCATCGCTTCTTCACCATACTCAAAGAAATCACGCTGATGTTCAACAATACACTTAGCAACTTTGAGCAGTGTCTCGTTTCTACTTTCCAAGCTCTTAATTAACCATTTTGCTTCTTGCAAATTGCTGCGGATATACTGGCTGTCAGGACTACTGCCTTTGCCGAGCGCGGCATACTGCTGGTTAACTTTCAGTCTTGGAATGGAGTCAGGGTTAATTGTGACAACCCACTTACCGTGATCTTTAAACACCGACACATCAGGAATAACATACTCAGCATGCTCTGAAGCAATGCGACTTCCTGGTCTAGGATCAAGTTGTTGAATCAGCTTTAGAACTTCGCGTAACTCAGCTTCTTTGAGCTTAGTTTCCTTGATAATCAGTTTGTAGTCGCGATTACCAAGTTGGTCAATATGGTTGGTAAGTACTAACTTGGCTTCTGCGAGCCAAGGTGTATCTTCAGGGTAAGTGGCAAGCTGTAGCAACAAGCAATCTTGCAAGTTGATGGATGCCACACCGAGTGGGTCAAACTGCTGAATACGTTTACGAACCGCTTCGATTTCTTCGATCTCAATCTCTTCGTTATCAAAGCTTTCAAGAATGTCTTGAGTTGTAATGGTTAGGTAACCGTAGTCATCGATCGCATCAATCAGAGTCAGAGCAATGGTTCGGTCTGTCTCACTAAATGGGGTCAGATCGAGCTGCCAGATCAGGTAATCGTATAGAGTTTGAGTCGTTTCACCTTGATAAACTGGTGTGTCATCATCGAGGGCAATACCTGTACTGCCTGTATTGGCGCTGTATACATCATCCCAAGTGGTGTCGATCTCTAAGTCGTTACTGATTTCTGATTTTTCAATCAGTTCTGAGCTGTCTTTTACCTCTGGTTCAGCAACTTCAACGGTGGGCTCTTTTTCCTCATTGTGGCTGCTGTCTTCTGAAGAGGGCTCATCACTGGTTTCTTCAACCTCTAGCAGAGGGTTTGAATCCAAAGCTTCTTGAATTTCTTGTTGAAGATCTAGCGTTGACAGTTGCAACAAACGAATCGCTTGCTGCAATTGAGGAGTCATCGCTAACTGCTGTCCTAGCTTGAGTTGTAATGAGGGTTTCATTCAGTATTGTTTGCCTTAATGCTGGAGAATCTTACCGTTCTTCCCTTTAATCATAGACGGAATTGTTCGCCTAGATAAACTTGTTTTACTTGCTCGTTATTTAGTACTTGGTCTGGTGTACCTTCTGCAATCAGGTGCCCTTGGCTCACGATGTACGCTTTTTCACATACATCCAGTGTTTCACGAACGTTGTGGTCAGTGATAAGAACGCCAAGGCCTCGGTCTCTTAAATGTTCAATGATCTTTTTGATATCGATAACCGAAATTGGGTCAACGCCAGCAAATGGTTCATCGAGAAGGATGAACTGCGGGTTGGCTGCAAGTGCACGAGCAATTTCAACACGACGCCTTTCACCACCTGATAATGCCATACCCGCACTAGCGCGAATGTGCTGAATGTGGAATTCTTCCAACAAATCTTCCAGCTTATCTTGGCGCTCTTCACGGGTCATTTCTTCGCGTGTTTCTAGCACTGCCATGATGTTGTCTTCAACCGATAGCTTACGGAAGATCGACGCTTCTTGAGGCAGGTAGCCAATACCCATACGAGAGCGGCTGTGCATAGGTAAGATACTGATATCTTTGTCATCAATGGTAATGGCACCCTGATCACGAGCGACAAGGCCGACAATCATATAGAAAGACGTCGTCTTACCCGCGCCGTTAGGACCAAGGAGTCCAACGATCTGCCCAGATTCTACCTGAAGGCTTACATCGGTAACCACAGTGCGATTACCATAGGTTTTCGCTAAATGCTCAGCTTTGAGTATGGCCATAATTATTCTTGTACTGCTTGTGGCTGAAGAACGGTAGAAACGCGGTCGCCTTTCTCTTTACCGTCAGCAATCAGCTTTTGAGATGAAATCTTGTAGCGAATTTTGGTACCGCGAATCACGCTGTCATCTTGCGATAGCATCGCTTTGTCGATCATAGTCAACTGATCGTCTGCCATCACGTAGTAAAGCTCTTTCGCTTCGCCGTATAGAGTTTTACCATCATCTGTTAGCTGAGAGAAGGTTGCCAAATCACCATAACCTTCAATTTCTTGGATAGATCCATCTTTTGGATCGCGAGTTACGATGACTTTGTCTGCATTAATATTGATACTGCCTTGCTTTAGCTTAACGTCACCAAGAAAGGTGACTTTATTGCTTTGCATATCTAGCTGCTGGCTATCAGAGTCAATGTAGACAGGTTGATCCTGGTCTGTTGATAGCGCTAGCGCTTGGCTAGAGATAAATAAACAAGAAATCAGACTAAGGTGTGAGAGTTTCATATCTACCTTGTACATGTTTGTATAGGGTGGCGTGATTGTCGGCAAAGTTACCGTTCATTGCTTGCCCTACCGTTTCAAATTGTGGACCAACCAAGGTTACCTGGTTATCAGCCCAAAAATCTCTGCTGTCCAACTGGATGTTCATCACCTCAGTCGACATAGTGTCAAACCCAGAGTCAGGCAATAAGTTTGTCGCAAGGACATCCTCATATAGTGTCAAAACATGCTCTTGGGTTAACACCCCACGAACTGCTGTGATTTCCCACTCTTGGGTCGTGCCTTCCTTATACACTTTAAGGACCGGCTGTTGGAATATGGTATCACCGCTCTTTGCGTAGTGATCGAGCGTGACTGATGTAATGACATAGCTACGAATACCGTCTTCAGTGTAAGAGGTGTTTTCTAGCCCTTCGCCACTAAACATTGGGAGTTCTGTATCTGGTTCAACCTGAATATCATAACTCTGCTGCTTGTCTAAAAGATAGTAAGCAGACCAGCATATTATGAAACTCACGATGATATAGCCAATACGAGAAAGACTCATATGCTTAAACCTTTATGAACGTCGAGTTCGTTCCGTGCTTGAAGAATAAGGTCGCAGACTTCCCTAACTGCTCCGTGACCACCTCGAATCGAAGTGACGTAATTTGCTCTTTTAGCCAGGAGAGGGTGGCCATCGGCAACGCAGACTTGTAGTGCCACTTTCTCCATTACTGGCCAATCGATAAGATCATCGCCAATATAGCCTGTTTGTTCGGGAGCGATATTTAATTTGCTACAGATATCTTGGTACGCTTTTATTTTATCGTCTTGGCCTTGGTAGATCAGCGAAATCCCCAGTGCTTTCATGCGATTCTCAACAATTTGAGAACGACGACCTGTGATGATAGCAATCTCAATTCCAGCATTCATTAGTGACTTAACGCCATAACCATCACGGGTATGGAAAGTCTTTAACTCTTCACCTTGGTTACCCATGTAGATCAAACCGTCTGAGAAAACGCCATCAACATCGCAAATGAGCAGTTTAATCTGTTTGGCAATCGCGAGGATAGAAGGTTCCACTGGTTGATACAGCGTTTCAATCATTTCTGGCATTACATCACTCCAGCTTTTAATAAGTCGTGCATGTTCAGCGCACCAACCACTTTGCCTTGTTCACATAGAATCAGGCCATTGATGCTTTTGTTTTGCATTAAGTTCAGGCCTTCAGCCGCGAGCATATTGGGCTCAGCAACGGTTGGGTTTACTGTCATCACATCGCCAATTAGTGCGCTATGAATATCGATTCTCTTGTCAAGGATACGCCTTAAATCACCATCAGTGAAGATGCCAACCAGTTTCTGGTGGTCATCAATAACAGCAGTCATGCCAAGCCCTTTTTGACTAATCTCAAGTAAGGCGTCACGTATTACAGTTGTTGGTGTCACTAATGGCAGCGCGCTGCTGGTATGCATGATGTCAGCAAGTTTAAGTAGCAGTTTACGTCCTAATGCACCACCAGGGTGTGATAGGGCAAAATCTTCAGAGGTAAAGCCGCGCGCTTGCATCAATGCCATAGCAAGAGCGTCACCCATTACCAGCGTTGCGGTTGTGCTAGAAGTTGGTGCCAATTGAATCGGGCAGGCCTCTTTCGGCACGGTAATTTGCAGATGAATGTCTGACAGTTTTGCCATGTTCGAGTTTGGCTTGCCTGTCATGCTAATGATCTTGATGTTGAGGCGTTTCAATACTGGGAATAGTGCTAAGATTTCTCCTGACTCGCCAGAGTTAGAAATGGCGAGAACAATATCTCCAGGTTCAATCATGCCGAGATCGCCATGTGCGGCCTCACCTGGATGAACGAAAAACGATGAAGTGCCCGTACTGGCCAAGGTCGCTGCAATCTTATTACCGATATGGCCCGATTTACCCATTCCCATCACCACAACTTTGCCATCTTTATTGGCAATGATTGACTCACATGCTTTAACAAAGTCTTGGTTTAGGTATTGGTCTAACTGCTCTAAAGCCTCAATTTCTGTTTCTAGAACTTCTAATGCGGCAGAACGATAATCAAACATAGAGAACTCCCGAGAATCTTAAGCGGTCATGTTCATGATTAGGTAAGCTTGGTAGCCGATAAAACAGCAGAATAGGGCGGCGCCTTCGTAACGGTTAATGCTACGTGATTTGCCTAGTGCCATCGCAACCAGCAGTAACGACACGCCTAACATAACCCAGAAATCACGTCCCATTGCGTATTCGCTTAGGATTGATGGGTTAAGAATGCCAGGGATGCCCATTACCGCGAGAATGTTGAATACGTTGGAGCCGATAATGTTACCTACCGCCATATCGTCTTCGCCTTTCATTACGCCGGCTAAAGAGGCTGCAAGTTCAGGCAGGCTAGTACCTACGGCGATAATGGTTAAGCCAATCACCAGATCGCTCATACCGAAGTGCTGAGCGATGATTACTGCGTTATCGACCAGAACGTCAGCGGCTAAAGGCAGGATGATAAGACCAATCACCACCCACATTGCGGCTTTGCCGTTGCTTACGCCTTCTGGTACTTCGGACTCTTGTTCTTCAATTAATGCATCACCGTTTTTCTTCTCGTTGCGGCTAATGCGAAGCATGGCAAGAATAAAGGCAGCAAATAGAACAAACAGCAGCACACCCTCGTAGAATCCTAAGTGGCTGTCCCAAAGTAAGACACCAGCAAGAATCGTCACGCCAATCATCAGTGGTAGTTCACGGCGCAGTACTGCCGAGCTAATCGATAGTGGCTTTATCATCGCGGTGATACCAAGAATTAGAGCAATGTTGGCGATGTTTGAACCTAACACGTTGCCGACTGCGGTATCCGTTTTGCCGTCTAAGGCTGCGGTAGCTGAAACCATCATTTCTGGAGCAGAAGAACCCATTGCAAGAATTGTCATACCGATGACTAGCGGTGAAATACCTACATTTCGGGCTAGAGCAGCAGCGCCAAACACCAATTTATCTGCACTCCAAACCAAAAAAACTAATCCAATAATGAGAAACGCAACGGCTTCGAACATGATGATTCCTAATCAATATACAACGAGAGAATTTAACCGTTAATTTTGACGGTTTGGTTTATAAAAGGGAAGCGCTACCTTCAAATTAATTGTTAACTATAACTAGGATTAGAAGAGTTTATGTGTGAGCAGCTATCACTGTTACTAATATTAAACTCACTCACATTTAATCGAACAGTGCTTTAAATTATGTATGAATGTGCTTATGATTGCCCATTCTTAAAGGAGTGACGTAGAGTTGAACATGGAATTCGAAGATTTAGTAACCGTAAAACAGCTAACCTTCTCTCGTGGCGAGCGTAAGATCTTTGATGATGTGAACTTACACGTACCTAAAGGCAAGGTGACGGCCATTATGGGTCCGTCAGGGATAGGTAAAACAACCTTGCTACGTCTTATCGGTGGCCAGATTTACCCTGAGTCGGGTGAGATTTGGTTCGATGGCCACAATATCCCTACCTTGAGTCGCTCCAAGCTCTATCAAGAGCGCAAAAAAATGAGCATGCTATTCCAGTCAGGCGCGCTGTTCACGGATCTTAATGTGTTTGATAACGTTGCTTTCCCTCTGCGTGAGCACACGCAACTTGAAGAATCCTTAATCCGAACCTTAGTGCTACTTAAACTTGAAGCTGTTGGTCTACGTGGCGCCGCTGAGCTGATGCCAAGTGAGCTGTCTGGCGGTATGGCAAGGCGTGCGGCACTAGCAAGAGCGATCGCCCTTGACCCTGACCTAATCATGTTTGACGAACCTTTTGTTGGTCAAGACCCAATTACTATGGGGGTGCTGGTGGAGCTAATACGCAATCTCAATCAGGCGTTGGGTGTGACTTCTATTGTCGTTTCCCATGATGTGCCTGAAGTGATGAGCATTGCCGATTGGTGCTATATTCTGGCTAATGGCAAAGTCGTTGCTAGCGGTACCCCAGAGGAGTTGCGTGACAACCCAGATCCTCAAGTACAACAATTTCTTAAAGGGGAAGCGGACGGCCCAGTGCCATTTAGCTACCCATCTCAACCGTTAGCCAAGGAGCTTTTCTCATAATGGCAGGTTTTGCTAATTTCGTTGCTTCTGTAGGTCAAAGATGCATGGCTATCTGTGAATCATTTGGCCGTGCGAGCTTGATGTTGTTCGGCGCTATCGTCAGCCGACCTCAGCCGGTTAAGAATCTCCCCTTATTAATAAAGCAGCTTTACAGCGTTGGTGTTCAGTCA
The DNA here is from genome assembly GCF_043642085.1 of Vibrio hepatarius. GTDB lineage: Bacteria > Pseudomonadota > Gammaproteobacteria > Enterobacterales > Vibrionaceae > Vibrio > Vibrio hepatarius_C. The sequence continues at coordinate 19,299 of NZ_JBHZSA010000021.1, forward strand.
CTGATCATTATTGTCTTATCTGGCTTATTTATCGGCATGGTGCTCAGTCTGCAAGGCTATGTCATCTTGGTCGACTTTGGCGCTGAAGGTGCCTTGGGCCAAATGGTCGCGCTCTCACTACTGCGTGAGCTTGGACCTGTGGTGACCGCACTGCTATTTGCTGGTCGAGCGGGTTCTGCGTTAACCGCTGAGATTGGTCTAATGAAAGCGACAGAGCAGCTATCTAGCATGGAAATGATGGCGGTTGATCCACTTAAAAGAGTGATTGCTCCGCGTTTTTGGGCTGGTGTTATTTCTATGCCGATGCTGGCGATGATTTTTATGGCCGTCGGTATTTGGGGCGGACAATTGGTTGGTGTCGATTGGAAAGGAATCGATCACGGCAGCTTCTGGTCGGCAATGCAGGCTTCAGTAGAGCTTGGTCAAGACATCGGTAACAGTATGATCAAGAGCTTAGTGTTTGCGATTACGGTGACTTGGATTGCGTTATTCAACGGTTACGATGCAATCCCGACTTCGGAAGGGATCAGTCGAGCGACAACACGTACGGTTGTCCACTCTTCTCTGGCTGTACTAGGGCTAGACTTCGTACTAACCGCCTTGATGTTTGGTAATTAAATGATGTTTGGGAATTAATCATGCAACAAACTCGAAAGATTGAATTATGGGTTGGTAGCTTTGTTATTGCAGGAATTTGCGCAATTCTGGTGATGATTTTTCAAGTTGCTGACGTGAAAGGACTGGGTTCCAACGATACTTATACGCTCAAAGCGGAATTTGACAATATCGGTAGTCTTAAAGTTCGCTCACCGGTCAAAGTTGGCGGTGTCGTGATTGGACGCGTGACCAATATTGGCTTAGATAGTGAGTCCTTACTACCGGTTGTGAGTATGGCGATCAATAGCACTTATAATCAGTTTCCAGAGACCTCTAGTGTAAAGATCCTGACATCAGGCCTAATTGGTGAGCAGTACATCGGCTTAACGCCAGGCTTTGTGTATGAAGATGAGCAAATGCTGGTGGAAGGTGATTACATTGAAGATACAAAATCGGCACTGGTGCTAGAAGATTTGATTGGTCAGGTCTTGTATAGCGTTGGTGGTGATTCAGAGAGCGAGTAAGGAGCCGCAATATGTTTAAAAAGTTAGTACTTACTCTGTGCTCATTGATGTTGACGTTTCAAGTCGCAGCCAATGAAGTCGACAAAACACAGCCATATCAGATGATGAAGAAAGTGTCTGAAGTGGCGTTTGCACGATTAAAGGCTGAACAGGAACAAATTCACCAAGATCCTGAATACTTAAAAGTGATTGTTGATGAAGAGCTCATGCCGTACATCAATGAAAAGTATGCCGCACTTAAGCTGCTTGGCCCTAACTTAAAAGGTGCTAAGCGTGAAGATGTCGCCACGTTCATCATCGCGTTTCGTTCGTATTTGATTAGCTCATACGCTCAGGTTTTGACTCAATATACTGATCAGACGATTGAATTTGGTCCTGAGACAAAACTTAACCCTAAAAAAAGCATTACTGGGGTTAAAGTAGATATTGTTGATGCGCCTAGACCGAATATCAAATTAGAGTTTAAGCTGCGCAAAGATAAGAAAACTGGTGAATGGCAAGTGTTCGACATGATTGCTGAAGGTATTAGCTTGCTGTCGAGTAAACAATCTGAGTGGAACGGTAAACTGCGTCAAGAGGGTATTCTAGCGGTCGCTAAAGAGCTTGAAGGACTTGCCCAGCAACCGATTCGCTTTGAGAGCAAAACACAATGATAAACCCAGAGTGGTGCTCTAACAGCGCAGCTGAGTTTGCATTGAGTGGCGACCTAAACCGAGAGACAGTGCCTGAATTGTGGAGCTATTTACAACAGCAGCAATGGCCGGGTAATGAGGTTGAGGTTTCGCTTGAGCAGCTAAAAAAAATCGACTCAGCAGGAATGGTGATGTTAATTCACCTAATAGAGCATGCAAAAAAACAAAACTGTCATATAATGCTCAGTTTCGTGCCGGATGAACTGCGCACACTATTTCAGTTAAGCAATGTCGATGAGTTGATTGCTCAACATTTAAAGAATAATACAGGGGTGAATTGTGGATAGCGCAAAAGTACAACAGATTTTAAACGACGCTTTGAAATTAGAAGAACTACACGTTAAAGGTGAAGGTAGCCATTACGAAGTAGTTGCTGTTGATGCTTGTTTCGATGGAATGAGTCGCGTTAAAAAACAACAACTAATCTACGCACCACTAATGGAATACATCCAAAGAAATGACATCCATGCAGTTTCAATTAAAGCTTACACTCCGGATGAGTGGGCGCGTGATAAGAAACTGATGTCGCTGTAAGGTTTAATAATGGAAAAGTTTCGAGTAACAGGTTCTGATCAGCCATTAGTTGGTGAAGTCACTATCTCAGGTGCAAAGAATGCTGCACTACCAATTTTATTTGCATCGATTCTGGCTGAAGAGCCAGTAGAGGTGACAAACGTACCACGCTTGCGCGACATCGATACTACGATGGAACTGCTAGAGCGCTTGGGTGCAAAAGTAGAGCGTAATGGTTCTGTTCATGTCGACCCGAGCAGTATTAATGAGTACTGTGCGCCATATGACCTAGTGAAGACGATGCGTGCATCTATCTGGGCTCTTGGTCCACTAGTCGCTCGTTTTGGTCAAGGCCAAGTATCACTGCCAGGTGGCTGTGCGATCGGTGCACGTCCAGTGGATTTGCATATTCACGGTCTTGAGCAGCTAGGCGCGACAATTACTCTTGAAGATGGTTACGTGAAAGCGAACGTTGATGGCCGTCTGAAAGGCGCTCACATTGTTATGGACAAAGTGAGTGTTGGCGCAACGATCACTATCATGTGCGCTGCAACGTTAGCAGAAGGTACCACGGTACTGGACAACGCAGCGCGCGAACCAGAGATTGTTGATACTGCTGAGTTCCTGAACAAGCTTGGTGCGAAGATCTCAGGTGCTGGTACAGATACCATCACGATTGAAGGTGTTGAGCGTCTAAGTGGCGGTACTCATGCTGTGGTTGCTGATCGCATTGAAACCGGTACTTTCCTGGTTGCTGCAGCGGTATCTGGCGGTAAAGTTATCTGTCGTAATACCAAAGCTCACTTGCTAGAAGCGGTTCTCGCTAAGCTTGAAGAAGCGGGCGCAAAAGTAGAGACAGGTGAAGACTGGATTTCTCTGGATATGACCGGTCGTGAGTTAAAAGCAGTGACAGTACGCACAGCGCCACACCCAGGTTTCCCAACCGATATGCAGGCGCAATTTACGCTACTTAACTTGATGGCTAAAGGTGGCGGTGTTATTACCGAAACTATCTTTGAAAACCGCTTTATGCACGTGCCAGAGCTGATGCGTATGGGCGCTAAAGCAGAGATTGAAGGTAACACGGTTATCTGTGGCGATGTTGATGAGCTGAGTGGCGCACAAGTAATGGCAACAGACCTTCGTGCTTCAGCAAGTCTCGTTATTGCTGGCTGTATCGCTCAAGGCGAAACTATTGTTGACCGCATTTACCATATCGACCGTGGTTACGACAAGATTGAAGACAAGCTATCGGCACTAGGTGCGAATATCGAGCGTTTTCAAGACTAATTTAGCTTTGAGCTAACATTTGTAAGCCGAAACGCAAGTTTCGGCTTTTTTATGAGCGATAGATCAGTTAGAGTCTGGTCAACTTATTTTTACTCCCAGAACTCTTGGAGAATACAATGATTGCACTATTACGTGTATTAGCAGTTGCTATTTTTGCAGTCGTAATGTTTGTGTTTGGCTGTGGCTACTGTTTGCTGAGCCCACGTAACCCTAAGCATGTTTTTACCTTTGGCCGCTTGTTCGGCAAGATGTCTCGAGTGTTTGGTATTAAACTGGAACTCCGTCTACCAGAGGACGCATATCAGCGTGGTCAGCACATCTATATTGCTAACCACCAAAACAACTGGGACCTGTTCACGGTTTCTTCTGCAGTAACGCCTAAAGTGGTTACTGTCGGCAAAAAGAGCTTAGCTTGGATGCCGCTATTTGGTCAGCTTTACTGGCTGACAGGTAATATTTTGATTGACCGCGCTAACCGCTCTAAAGCAAAAGGCACGATTGATCAGGTCGTTGATCAAATGAAGCAAAGTGACGTATCGGTATGGATGTTCCCAGAAGGTACACGTTCACGTGGCCGTGGCTTACTACCGTTTAAGACTGGTGCATTCCACGCCGCTATCGCCGCTCAACTACCAGTAGCTCCAATTGTATGTAGCTCTACGGCTGGTATTAAACTCAACCGATGGAATAACGGTCATGTGATTGTTGAAATGCTTCCTGCAGTGAGCACGGAAGGTTACGCTAAAGAAAACGTTCGTGAACTTGCTAATGAGTGTCGCGAGCAAATGAAAGCTAAGCTAGAAGCGTTAGACCATGAAGTTGCGATGCTTAATCAGCAAGAAGGTGTTAAGGCGTAGCCTCAACATTTAAAATGAAAAAGTTAAGCCAGTAGTCTTATGTCTACTGGCTTTTTTTATACCAAGGTTAAGTGGTTAGGATACTGCGATCCCTACATCGAGCTCATCTAACCAATCTAAGAAGCGAGTCACGTCTTCGCCTTTAAATATGCCGCCATGCTGAGGGCATATCATGTCGATGTCTAATCTTCTCACTCGCTCTATCCAAACCTTCTTCGCCGCATTCGATGGCATCCAGCGCCGATGGAAATATTCCATTTTCGGAATATGCTGTTCAAAGTCCTCGACGAACAATGGCGCATCGGGACTATCTAAGGCCGCTCCAATATCACCAGACATGAGTATTTTCGCTTTACTATCGTAGACGGAAAAATTACCTGATGAGTGCATATAGTGGGCAGGAATAAACTCAATATCATCTCCTGCAAGGGAAAGTGTCCCTCCTTCATCTTTAATCGGGGAGAAGGTAATCGAATCCATGCCAAAGTGTCGTATAAAGCCCTCCCAGAGCCACGGAGAGTACAGTGTGGCACTTGGTAATGCCTTATCCCATAAACCAAGTGAAGAAATGATGTCTGGGTCTTGGTGAGAGGCAAATAAGTACTTTATATGCTCTATAGGAACCTCTTTGACCACACTACTCAGCATTGAAGAAAACATTTCAATACCGCCTGGATCGAGCAAGATTGCTTGCTGGCGATTGACGATCATATATTGATTGGTATCGATGATTTTTTCTGGTTTGAGAGGATCGCGGGCAAACATCACCCAGCGATGATCCCCTTGGCTAAATAGCACTTTTGATTTCATGACGTTCCTTATCAAAGTGTGAAAACAATTGGAGTGATTGCAGCACATGCTCACGTATAGATTCTGCGGCTTGCTGAACATTCTCGGCAATCGTGTTGAGTTGACCTTTAAACTGCTCTTCAACCTGAGAAGCCTCCACACTAAGTAATGTCGAGATTATCAGTGCCACTCGAAGCTCATCATACAGGCTGTTTAACATGTGATTGAGCTCGTCACTGCCTTGGGAGAAAGATTGGTCTAGGCGCATAGTTTCTTGCTGACAACGGTTATGAGCAGCATCTAAGCTATGGATAAATTGGGCGTCCTGTGAGCGTTGATAGACAGCTTCAAAGTGTTTCAATACAGAGTAGGAGCGAACACTAGAGGTGGCGATATGACTGAGGTGCTGCGCCTTTGTGTTGATAGAGTTTGATACTTCTAGAGTCAGGTTGACTAACTCGTCAATCGAGTCAGTGATTGGGTGAAATCCAGCAGCACTGCCACCAGCGCGTAGAGCGAGAGCCCGAGCATTGCTGGCAACTAACTTAAGTTGTTTAGCGACAATAACCCCGCGATTGAGTTCGGCCGCGACTTCGGCTGCCACGACAAACAATTGCTTCCTAGTCATGTAGGTATCCTTATTAAAGTTATGGATTAACTATAGAAAACAGGTTGCGCTTTTAGCAAATTGAACAGAAAGGCCGAGGTGGGCTAGGAGAGGGAAGATGAAAAATGTTTAGATATAAAAAAAGCCAAGTCTTTCGACTTGGCTTTAAAAAGTGGCTCCTCCTGCTGGGCTCGAACCAGCGACCTGCGGATTAACAGTCCGTCGCTCTACCAACTGAGCTAAGGA
>NZ_JBHZSA010000022.1:0-19066 GCF_043642085.1 Vibrio hepatarius
ACTTTTGCAAGTGTAGTACAGATAGCAGCAGTTAGAGTTGTTTTACCGTGGTCAACGTGGCCGATAGTACCAACGTTAACGTGCGGTTTAGTACGTTCAAATTTTTCTTTAGACACGATCGTGTTCCTTCCTAGTTATGATTCGCCACGATCCGAATTGATCGAGACGCGCCAGAAATTGCTATTTTATGCGCCAACGTCAGTCAGCGCAATATTTGGACGCATTGATCTTTAAAAAAAACCAGACTTTTTTTCAGATCAAGACGTTTATAAGTAACCACGCGCTGCAATGATTTTATCTGCAAAGTTTTTCGGTACTTCAGCGTACTCGTTAAACTCCATAGAGTAAGACGCACGGCCTTGAGTTGCAGAACGTAGGTCAGTTGCGTAACCAAACATCTCAGATAGAGGTACTTGAGCGCGGACGATCTTAATACCCGCCACACCGTCATCCATACCTTCGATCATGCCGCGGCGACGGTTAAGGTCACCAACAACATCACCCATCCAATCTTCAGGAGTCGTTACTTCAACATTCATCATAGGCTCAAGAAGCACAGGTTGCGCTTCAAGCGAACCTTTCTTGAATGCCATCGAGCCGGCGATCTTAAACGCCATCTCGTTAGAGTCAACATCGTGGTAAGAACCATCGAACAGCGTTGCTTTAATGTCTAGTACCGGGTAACCCGCTACAACACCGCTATTCATTTGTTCTTCGATACCTTTCGATACCGAGCTGATGTATTCCTTAGGAACCACACCACCCACAATTTCGTCAACAAAGACAAAACCTTCGCCAGGTTCAGATGGCTCCAGTTTGATCCATACGTGACCGTACTGACCACGACCACCAGATTGACGAACAAATTTACCTTCAACTTCCGCACTTCCACGGATCGTTTCACGGTAAGCAACCTGAGGTTTACCTACATTACAGTCAACGCTGAATTCGCGTTTCATACGGTCAACGATGATATCTAGGTGAAGTTCACCCATACCAGAGATCAGAGTCTGACCTGTTTCGTCGTCCGTTTCGACACGGAAAGATGGATCTTCTGCCGCTAGTTTACCTAGTGCAATACCCATCTTTTCTTGATCGGCAACAGAGCGAGGCTCTACTGCGATCTGAATAACCGGATCAGGGAATTCCATGCGTTCCAGAATCACTTTATGGTTCTGATCACACAGAGTGTCACCTGTAGTCACATCTTTTAGACCGATCGCAGCCGCGATATCACCCGCACGGACTTCTTTAATTTCGTCACGCTTATTTGAGTGCATCTGAACGATACGACCAAAACGTTCTTTCTTCTGTTTAACAGAGTTGTAAACCGCATCACCAGAGTTCACGACACCCGAGTAAACACGCATAAAGGTTAGCGTACCTACGAATGGGTCAGTTGCGATCTTAAATGCCAGTGCAGAAAACGGTTCGTTGTCGTCTGCATGACGCTCAACTTCATTATCATTGTCATCAACACCTTTAATCGCAGGAACATCTACTGGTGAAGGCAAGTATTCAACAACTGCATCTAGTACCGCTTGAACACCTTTGTTTTTGAACGCACTACCACATGTGGCCAGTACGATTTCGTTATTTAGTGTACGAGTACGTAGAGCTTGTTTGATCTCTGCTTCAGTCAGTTCGCCTTCTTCAAGGTATTTATCCATCAGCTCTTCAGTCGCTTCTGCAGCTGACTCAACTAAGTTGTTGCGCCACTCTTCAGCGATTTCTAGCATGTCTGCTGGGATATCTTCGTAATTGAAGGTCGTACCTTGGTCTTCTTCGTTCCAGTTGATCATCTTCATCTTGATCAGGTCGATAACACCCTTGAAGTCTTCTTCCGCCCCAACGTTAAGCTGGATAGGAACAGGGTTCGCACCAAGACGGTTTTTGATTTGATCAACAACGCGTAGGAAGTCAGCACCTGCACGGTCCATCTTGTTGACGAATACCATACGTGGAACATGGTATTTGTCTGCTTGACGCCATACAGTTTCAGATTGAGGTTCAACACCTGATGAACCACAGAACACAACAACAGCACCATCAAGTACGCGTAGTGAACGCTCTACTTCGATAGTGAAATCTACGTGTCCAGGAGTATCGATGATGTTGATGCGGTGGTCTTGGAATTGCGCTTCCATACCACGCCAGAAAGTTGTAGTCGCAGCTGAGGTGATTGTGATACCACGCTCTTGCTCCTGCTCCATCCAGTCCATGGTAGCAGCGCCATCGTGCACTTCACCGATTTTATGAGAAAGACCAGTATAGAACAGAATACGTTCACTTGTGGTTGTTTTACCTGCGTCTACGTGAGCGACGATACCGATATTACGGTAGCGCTCAATAGGTGTTTTACGAGCCACGATTGAATCCTCTTGAATTAGGGACTATTGCTATTTCTAGATAATTTTAGGATTGCATTGGGCAATTTTCCTTACCCCTAGATATAGCAATAGTTCCTAGGCTTGCGCATAGGAACTAGAGTAGCGCCGCGAGGGTTCCCGCGGCACTGAAAGGTATTACCAACGGTAATGTGCGAACGCTTTGTTTGCGTCAGCCATGCGGTGAACGTCTTCACGTTTCTTAACCGCAGTACCTTTGTTCTCAGACGCGTCTAGCATTTCAGCAGCTAGGCGTTGAGCCATAGATTTTTCACCACGCTTACGCGCAGCTTCAACCAACCAACGCATAGCAAGTGCGTTACGGCGAACCGGACGTACTTCTACAGGTACTTGGTAAGTTGAACCACCTACACGGCGAGATTTAACCTCTACCGCTGGGCGAACGTTTTCAAGAGCTTCTTCAAATACAGCTAAGTGATCTTTACCAGATTTCTCAGCCATTGCATCTAGTGCAGTGTAAACAATTTTCTCTGCAGTAGATTTTTTACCGTCAACCATAAGGATGTTAACGAATTTTGCCAGCAATTCAGATTTGAATTTAGGATCTGGAAGGATCTTACGCTGACCGATGACGCGACGACGTGGCATGGAATTTCTCCGTTGTCTTATTCTTCAGGTTATCCAAAACTTTTCAGTTTCTTCAAAAATTAAAATTTAATTTTAGTGTTTGGCCTTACTTAACGCTTTTCTTTAAAAGAAAAGACGATTAAGACTTAGGACGCTTCACACCGTACTTAGAACGACCTTGTTTACGGTCATTTACGCCAGCACAGTCAAGTGCACCACGTACTGTGTGGTAACGTACACCCGGAAGGTCTTTAACACGACCGCCACGGATTAGAACAACTGAGTGCTCTTGAAGGTTGTGACCTTCACCACCGATGTACGAAGTTACTTCGAAACCGTTTGTTAGACGTACACGACAAACTTTACGTAGTGCCGAGTTAGGTTTTTTAGGTGTAGTAGTGTAAACACGAGTACATACACCACGTTTTTGTGGACACGCTTCTAGTGCAGGCACGTTGCTTTTAACAACCTGCTTTGCACGAGGGTTACGTACCAACTGGTTAATAGTTGCCATTAACTAGCTCCTGATTTACTTGAAAGTAAGCTTTGTGAAAAATCTATCCCTAACTACTAGTGGCAGTTAGGGACGCAAAATTCTATTCAGCAGTGAGAGGTGTGTCAAGAAATATACGGATCTTTTTTGTTCAACTCTGAGCAAAAGAGTGTAAACATCCGACGACACGAAACGAGCGGTGAGATTCGGCTACTCCCAAGTCACCGAATTTGTGTGTGTGACGGTCAATTCAACGAAACCATCATAATCGATAAGCGCAATATTAGAGCTAATTCGATTCTCAATGCCACGAGCTTTGGCATCACTATTTAATACTGAAATATCAAGACCTTGGATCTGGCGATAAACCTTATGCTGGGGATTAGCAGCAAACACCGCCTGCTCAATTAGAATCAAGCTGTCACCGTCACTAAAGACTGATACCACTTCTTCTAACGCTTGTATGTTTTTAACGATATGGAGCATAAGACACCTAGAATGTAAGTACTTTACCAGCGCTATGAAGCAGCTCACTTAGCTCAGAATGCGTCAGTGATTGAGCATCAATGACCAAGTCAGCTTGCGCCAAGCCTCTTTCTTCCAGAGAGCTATGACAGACGAAGACCTGCTCGATATCATAGAGGTCAAATAGCTTCATCATCGGCGAATAGTCTTTGCTTAAGATATCTGCCGTTTGCTGACCGTGTAGCAACTGATAGACACCATCACCCATAAAAATGACACAGATGTCTTCACAATACGCTGAGGCCGCCAGTAAAGCATCAACCCCCTCTCGACCCGAGGAAAGACTATGAGGCGCGCTACGAAAGAGATACGTTAACTGACTCAAAACTGTACTACCCTATCTTGCACTAACATCGCTTCCGCCAAGCTGCCTAAGCCCGCTTGATGAAAACCTTCCGCTAAGTTGCTTTGACTCAAGCCATGCTGATTGGCTTCATCTTGGCTGACAATGCCACGACGCAGCGCAGCCGCAACACACGTTTCAAGACGAACACTATGTGCGTGAGCAAGCTCTTGCCACGCTTTAACGAGGTCAAACTCATCATTGGCAGGGACGGTCAACGCGCTGCCGTTAGTCACGCCATCTTGATAAAAGAACACGCTGACCAAGGTATGTCCTTTAACAATCACAGCTTGAGCAAACTGATAGGCGCTACGTGCCGATTGACTGCCGTAGACCGAGCCATTCACCACTAAGGTATAAGTCAATTGACTCAACTTTCATCATCCTCAGTTTTACGTTGGCGAATATAGAGGTAAACGGTGTGCTTAGAGATATTCAAGCGATCGGCTACGCGGTTAATCGCATCTTTAATATCGAAGATACCTTTATCGTATAGTTCCATTACGATTTGACGATTCTTAGTATTATTCGACACTGACTTATCAGCGTTGATTTCTTCAATCGTACGTTCAACCGTTTGGTCCACCAGCTCTTCTACATCACTGGCAAAGTTTACCGATGACGCTGCTTGTTTGGCTTCTTCCGTTGGCATGAAAGATTGCAGAACCTGAGAAAAAGGTGCATCAAGATTTACGTTGATACAAAGCAAACCAATCACGCGATTTTCACCGTTGCGAATAGCGACTGTGATTGACTTCATCAATACGCCACCTTTCGCTCGGGTAAAATACGAACGAGAAAAGTTGCGCTCTGAACCTTCAATGTCACGCAGCATTTTTAATGCTAAGTCAGTGATTGGCGAACCAACTTGACGACCGGTGTTCTCACCATTGGCGATTTTGATCGCTGAGGTATTCAAGTCTTCAAGTGAGTGAAGAACGATTTCACAAAACGGACCGATGAGACTCGCAATGCCATCAACGACAGCTTCATAAGATCTAAGAATAATTTTGTCGTGCTCACTAAATGGCATCACATTAACAGATTCCATTTCGAGCAGCATATCCGTGTTTACTGTTTCTGTAGTTGTCACTTCTTTAAGCCTTAGAGCGAAAAATCAACAAATTGGTGTAAGTTTATCAGAAATTTTGAAGAGCACACCTAGCTAACCTGTCATCTAGTGATTTAGAACAAAAAATTCGTTAGTTATATTTCATCAGAACGAGAAATAAAAAAGGCTTGGAATCATCCAAGCCTTTAACATGTTCGCTATTTAAGCTTATTGAGCGGCTTCACCGTTATCGATTTTCAGCAGTTCAACTTCAAACACTAGAGTAGAGTTTGCAGGAATAGTCGGTGTATCTTGCTCACCGTATGCAAGCTCTGGCGGAATAACAAACTTGAACTTAGAACCTACAGGCATTAACTGAACGCCTTCAGTCCAACCTGGGATAACACGGTTAAGTGGGAAAGTTGCTGGCTCGCCGCGATCGTAAGAGCTATCGAACTGAGTACCGTCGATCAAGGTACCTTTGTAATGTACTTGAACAGTATCAGTATCTTTTGGTTGCTCACCTTCTGCCGGAGTGATCACTTGGTAAAGTAGACCAGAGTCAGTCTTCACTACGCCTTCCTGCTTTTCAAACTCAGCACGGAAGTTGTCACCTTCACTCTTCGCAGCTGCCGCTTTCTCAGCTGCTTGCTTTTGCATTGTTTCTGCAACACGCTTGTCTAGCGCTTCTAGAGCAGCACGAGTTTCTTCTTCGTTCAGTTCAGGATTACCCGCAAATACGTGCTCAATGCCCTTAAGTACTAGATCTTTATTTAGCGTAATACCAATCTCGTTTGGCTTATCTAGGCTGGTATTCAGGTAGTTTGCAAAAGAGACACCAATTGCGTAAGCCGCTTTGTCATCTTCTGTTTTAAAGTGAACCGCTTTACCTGTTTCCGCTTGTACTTGCTCTACTGCAGGTGCTGCGTCTGTTTTAGGTTCTTCTTCTTTTTGACAGCCAGCAGCCAATGCTACAGTTGCAGCAAGCAGTGACACTTTAAAAATTGATTTCATTTAACTCTCCAATTGAGACTTTTGTCTTTGTGCACAGTTCTTTAAGAAAGACTGGTACACATTCACATGTTGTACCAATATAACCAATATGCGTTTTAATTAAACGTAAACAAGCGGATATTTGGACTCAATGCGTAAATTTACTAGCTCACTAATCCTTGTTATGACCATTTTTTTGTTAAATGGGTGTTTTTTCTCCACCCAAGATGCACAACGTTGGACCATCGAGCCTCAAGGTACCACTAGTTTTGCACTCAGCCGAGATGCACGCTTTGCCCTGCTCTACTCCCGAGAACACCAGTTGGTTCTTTGGGATCTTATTGAGAGTCAAGAACTGGCCTCTTTAGGCCCACAAGACCCTCAATCAAGCACAGTCTCGCAAATTCGAATCTCGGATAACGGCCGCTTTGCCGTCACCGCAACCCAAATAAACTTTGCTGTTTGGGATTTAGCATGGACTCAAGCACAAGGCTTATGGTCTATTTCTGATGGATTAATCCGTGACATTGATATTGCAAGTAACGGGGACCAAGTATTACTCGGCCTCTCGAATGGCAAAGCCATTTACGTAAACTTAGTCACCGGACGTCGTCTAGAGTTCCTTGCCCATAACGAAAAAGTCAATTCCGTCGCCCTTTCTCCCAATGGCCGTTTTGCTCTGTCAGGAGGAAACGACTATAAAGCCTACCTTTGGAACACCGACACTGGGCAAATCATTCACACCTTTGAGCATGAGCAACGAGTCAATCGAGTGGCCTTACAGCGTGATGGCCAGTTAGCGTTTACTTCTGACGGCGGTAACCAAGCGATAGTATGGGAACTCCCATCAGGAAAGAAACTCTCGCAGCTGAGTAGTTTTTCGCGTCAACTGATTTTCTCTACTGCGCGTTTTTCCGATGACGGTCAGTACTTAGTCACAGGAACACCTTCAAGCAGAATCATGGTGTGGAACACTCAAAGTGGCAAAAGGGTCGATGGTTTTGAAGCCGAGCCACTAAAAGATACTCGCCCTCCACGCGCAGTGGTGTATGATGCAGCCTTTGATAGCCAGAACCGCGTCATTACCGGCACATCCGCTGGCATAGCCCAAGCTTGGGACGTGGACTATTAACAACGAAGAACCGTTAGCGATGACAGAAAAGCGAATTGAACTGTTAGAAAGCCGTGTAAATGACCTAGAGTGTCAGTTAGCTTTCCAAGAGCAAACTATTGAAGAATTGAATGATGCGCTGAGTCAGCAGCAGCTACTGATCACCAAGATGCGCGATCAGATGAAATACGTGGTCGGTAAAGTGAAGAACATGGACTCTTCGAATCTTGCAGATCCTTCAGAAGAGACGCCGCCTCCTCACTACTAGTAAGCACTTAGCTATTCTAGGGCTAACTAAATATATAGGCGATAACAGCGCCGGCAACGACCAAACAGCCACCGATTCGACGTAATTGATTGTCAGGCTGTTGACTCATCTCAGCAACCATACGACGCCAGCCATTAGGTGCGATCAGTGGGCCTAATCCCTCAACGATAAGTACCAGCCCAAATGCCAGCCATAATGAGTTCGACATAGTTAACCTCATTGTACTAGAAACAAAAAAATAAAGGCTCCATCAAGGAGCCTTTATCATAACTGAATAGCGATTACTTCGCTGGTGCGCCGTTGGCGTTATTCATGTATTGGAAGAAATCACTCTTCGGATCCAATACTAGAATATCACTCTTGTTGCTGAACGATTTCTCGTACGCTTTCAAAGAACGCATAAAGCTGTAAAACTCAGGATCTTTATTGTAAGCATCCGAATAAATCTTCGCCGCTTTTGCATCCGCTTCACCGCGTGTTACTCGCGCTGTCTTATCCGCTTCAGCAAGAACCGTTGCCACTTCTAGCTCAGCTTGAGCACGGATAACTTCCGCACGCTCACGACCTTGAGAACGGTGTTTACGAGCTACTGACTCACGCTCTGCACGCATACGCTTGTAGATAGAGTCACTGATGTTGTCAGGAAGATTGATTTTCTTCATACGGAAATCAACAATCTCAACACCTAAGTCCGTTAGCGCACTATCACGTGTACCTTCCAGTACATTTGCCATGATCTTGTCACGCTCACCATCAATCTCTAGTGCTTCTTTTGCCGCTTCCGTTGTTACTTCTTCACTGTCTACGCTATCTGGTAGAACATCGTTATTACGTGGACCAGACACAATCTGTTTGATTTCACGAGCACCGATTTCAGAACGAAGAACGTCAGTCACTTTACGCTCAAGTAGCGCTTCAGCCGTTAGCACATTACCGCCACCTGTTGTCAGGTAGAAACGACCGAAATCTTCGATACGCCACTTAACGTAAGTATCGATGATAACGTCTTTTTTCTCTGACGTTACGAAGCGGTCGGAACGACCATCCATTGTCTGAATACGTGCATCTAAAGTTTTCACACGGTCAAACAGAGGCATTTTGAAATGAAGGCCAGGTTCGTAAATCTTAGAAACACCGTTGTCATCTAGGACACGGCCGAACCGGATTACTAGACCTCGTTCACCCTCTTGGATAACGAATACTGACATCAGCAGCAATGCAATCGTTACGACTAATACAGGGATCATTAACTTACGCATTCTTAATATCTCCCTTGACGTGAACCAGTTGTACGAGATTGCGAGTCTGAAGTTGTGTCATTTGACTGAGTTTCAAGCTCAATTTGGTCGTAAGCAGAAGTGGACTTCGTTTTACGTTTTGTTTGAGATTGACCTTCACCCGCTAACTTGTCGATTGGCAAGTAGAGTAGGTTGCCACTTGACTCTGAATCGATCAGAACCTTCGAAGTATTACTGTAAACTTCTTCCATTGTATCTAGGTACAGACGGTTACGAGTAACTTCTGGAGCCGCTTGATATTCTGGTAGTAGTTTTTCAAACTGAGCCACTTGACCTAGCGCTTCGTTTACAACGCGCTCAGAGTAACCCAATGCTTCTTTCTTCAGACGTTCAGCACGACCTGTCGCTTTAGGAAGAACATCGTTACGATAAGCTTCTGCTTCACGTTCGAAACGCTCCTCATCCTCACGAGCCGCGATAGCATCATCGAATGCATCTTTAACTTGCTCAGGCGGACGTGCTGACTGGAAGTTGACGTCAACGATGACAACACCCATGTCGTAGCTATCAATAATTTCATTCAGCGTTTCTTGCGTGCTTTGACGAATCTGTTGACGACCACTTGTCAGGATACTATCCATCAAAGAGTCACCCACAACAGCACGTAGAGCAGAATCAGTCGCTTGGCGTAAGCTGTCGTCTGCGTTAGTTACACGGAATAGGTATTTGTATGGGTCAGCAACACGGTATTGGACATCCATTGCAACCGTCACAACGTTTTCATCTTTAGTCAGCATTAGACCTGATGAACGAAGAGAACGAATTGCCTGAACGTTAACGGCTTCATACTCGTCAATAAAACGAGGACGCCAGTTAAGACCAGGATCGACCACGCGATCATATTTACCTAGGCGTAGTACAACACCACGCTCAGCTTCACCGATAGTGTAAAAGCCTGCAAAGAACCAAATAGCTATTGCGATTGCTGCGATAACACCAAAACCTAGTGCACCACCGCCGCCACCAATAGACGATCCTTTACCACCTTTGCCACCAAACTTTCCACCCAGTTTCTGACTCAGTTTATTAAACACTTCGTCCAAGTCTGGCGGTCCTTGATCACGGCCACCTTTGTTACCACGATTGTTATTACCCCAAGGGTCATTATCGCGGCCATTGTTGCCGTTGTTATTACCAGGCTCATTCCACGCCATTAGAAAGCTCCATCATTTGATATGACGTTATACTGTAGCAGTCATTTAAGTAACTATAAAGTCACGTAAAACTGCCTCATCTCTTTTTTCAAGTCTAGACCAATCCGCCTGTTGCATTCGAACTTCAATCAACAGGTTGCCTTCTTGGTCATATTCTTCTCGTTGAATACACTTCATCTGAAAGAATGTACTACGAAGTCTGCCTTGATGTTGTGGCGGAATTCGCATTTGGTGCTGAACCATTTGACTTGCCAAACGTTCAGTCAGCGCGTCAAACAAGAGTTCAATCCCCTTGCCTTCCATCGCTGAAAGCCAAACCGTTTGAGGGACACCTTCGTCATCCCTATCGATTCGAGGGTTTTGACCTTCGAGGTTATCGATCTTGTTCATGACAACCAACGCCGGAATTTCATCCGCGTCGATTTCAGCTAGTACTTCATGAACAGCTTGAATATTCTCACGAAAACGCTCATCACTGGCATCAACAACATGTAACAAAATGTCAGCTTCTTGCGTTTCCTGAAGTGTTGCTTTAAACGCAGCAACCAAATCGTGCGGTAAGTGTCGAATGAAACCTACTGTATCGGCCAAAATAGCCGGGCCAACATCTGATAGCTCGATCTTACGCAAAGTAGGATCCAAGGTAGCAAATAGCTGATCAGCAGCGTAGACACCTGCTTCGGTGATTCGGTTAAACAGCGTCGATTTCCCGGCGTTGGTATAACCCACGAGGGAGACAGTCGGGATTTCCGCTCGACTTCTTGCACGGCGACCTTGTTCACGTTGTTTAGCGACTTTCTCTAAACGACGTAATATCGTCTTAATACGTACACGCAATAAACGTCGGTCAGTTTCTAGCTGAGTTTCACCTGGACCACGTAAACCGATACCACCTTTCTGTCTTTCAAGGTGAGTCCAACCACGAATTAATCGAGTAGAGATATGGCGTAGCTGAGCAAGTTCGACTTGTAGCTTACCTTCGTGGGTACGGGCACGCTGAGCAAAGATATCAAGGATTAGACCAGTGCGATCTAGTACGCGACATTTACACAACGCTTCGAGGTTACGTTCTTGGGCAGGAGAGAGGGAGTGATTAAAAATCACAATATCAGCACCAGCCAACTGCACTGCTTGTGCAATCTCCTGAGCTTTGCCCTCTCCGACATAGTATTTAGGGTGTGGTGACTGGCGACTTCCGGTTACAACTTGTAACGTAGAAACGCCAGCAGAAGAGACCAGCATCTCAAACTCGCTGAGATCTTCCCACTCCCCTTCTTGCGTGAAGTTGATATGAACAAGTACGGCTCGCTCACCGGCTTCATAACGGTCAAACAAGCAATCAACTCCTTAAAAACTAAATAGGTAATTCAGAAAATTAATCTTCTGATTTCTCTTGACGATCACCTTGTGGACGATCACCGCTGTGGTGGCTCACTGGACGAGCAGGAACTACCGTTGAAATAGCGTGCTTGTACACCATTTGGTTAACTGTGTTTTTCAGCAAGATAACAAATTGGTCAAATGACTCGATCTGACCTTGTAGTTTAATTCCGTTTACAAGGTAGATAGATACTGGAATACGTTCACGACGTAATGCATTTAAGAATGGGTCTTGTAAAGATTGCCCCTTAGCCATTTTTATTTTCCTTATTTTGTAATTTTGTTTTAGTTATTTAGCTAGTGGTGCGCTGCACAAAGTGCGGCCTTTGCTCTGAGCTAAACGAATAAAATAACACCCTGTCGTTACCTGTTATGACGGCTTTAAACCGAAATTTCAAGTAACAGATCCTTTACAGGGTACATTCACGCAAAAGCGATCACATTATACACAGCTAAAACCTTCAGATGCTATTGCATTTGAAACAGTTTCTAGCGCTTGTTCAATGTTCTCACTATCTAACCAAGTTAAATCATCCCAGCTGCGTAACCAGGTGATTTGTCGCTTGGCCAATTGACGAGTTGCACAGACGCCTTTAAAGATCGCGTCATCAAGTGTGCAGTTCCCATCCAAATAGTCCCACATCTGCCTATAACCGACACAACGAATCGATGGTAGATCCGGATGAAGATCATCACGAGCATAAAGTGCACGCATTTCATCTTCAAAGCCCGCTTCTATCATTTTCTCGTAGCGCAGCTCAATTCGACGATGGAGCTCAGCCCTTTCCTTGGGAGCTATTGCAAACTGTTTAACTCGGTAAGGCAGACTTTCACCTTTGATTTGAGTTAACTCAGTAAGAGTTTTACCTGAAATTCGATGAACTTCCAATGCCCTAGATAATCTTTGTGGATCATTCGGGTGGATTCGCTCAGCAGAAACAGGATCAATTTCTTTCAGATCATCGTGAAGCTTATCCCAGCCATGAGTCAATGCTTCTTGCTCAATTTGCTGACGGATCTCTGGATTTGCAGCCGGAAGTGGTGATAAGCCTTCAAGCAACGCTTTGTAGTAAAGCATAGTGCCGCCCACTAATAATGGGATCTTGCCTTGCGCTACAATCTTGTCCATCTCAATCAGCGCATCACGGCGAAAATCGGCGACTGAATACGCTTCACTTGGATCTAAAATGTCGATCAAGCGGTGTGGTGCCAACGCCTGCTCTTGCTCATCCGGCTTAGCGGTACCTATGTCCATCCCTTTGTAAATCAACGCAGAATCTACTGAGATGATCTCTACTGGGTACTTCTTTCTTAGGCGAATCGCTAAATCTGTTTTGCCTGATGCGGTTGGCCCCATTAAAAACAGAGCCAAAGGTAATTCTTTGTTTTTCATAATTCTAAAGCTGCAATGGTTGCAGAAAAATCAACAGGCCTTACGAAGGTGGCATCCCCTAGTGGAAGCTGCCCCTGCCAAAGTTGTTCAATATCAGCAATGATTTGAATTGCTTCCGACAAAGTGTAGTCGCTTTTTACCGGAGTAATTTGATCACTTAACCAGTTTGCTAACTGGGCATGATCCAGTGGCTGTTCGCTGGCGACATACGAAGCGGCGTAAGATAACAGATCTGGCAACAGTTGTTGTAGATTTTGTTGTCGAAGCGGCTGCGGCACACCCATGATCATCAACGCCTTGCTACCGCGTGCTTTCAAGTCAATGCCAAATATTTTCAACACAGGCTCTAGCTTACTGGCTGTATTCAGCAACTCTTGATCGAGTTTCAACGCCAGCGGCACTAATAGCGGCTGACTCTTTAAACTGCCGCGGTGTGTTGCCAGTTGACCATTGACTCGCAGCCACTCTGCTTTCGCCAAGTTCACCAAGCAAGTCCCTGTCTTACTGCCCATCACCAGATAATGTCCTTGAACCACGTGCATCGCTTTACCTAAAGCTTCGACCACAGGCAATGGTGCTTGTTCCGTGGTTTTTTCTTGCTTGGGTTGCTCAGCTTGAATGGGGTCACACTCCGGCGTCTGCATTAGCTCTTGATAGGCTTTGACTTCTCGCTGGCTTGGCGCGGGTTCACCGTAACGCTCAGTAACCCTTGGCTTACTGGTAGGGCGAGACTCATTCCACTCGCTGCGAGGTCGCGCTTCACGAAGGTTGTCTCTACTTTGCTGATAATCTGCTTTACCCGGATAGGAAGGAACAAATTCGATCGCTTGATATTCTTGCGAAGAGACTTGTGGTGATGGCTCTACTGGCGAAGCTTCTGATTCAGTGTGCACAGGCTCGATATGGAAAGCGGAAGCAGTTTGCTCTGGCTTATCGATGTGCGCGCTTTGCGCTAAAGCGTCACTTAGGGCTTGATAGATAAAATCATGTACTAGTCGCGCTTGGTGGAAGCGCACCTCATGCTTAGCGGGATGTACGTTGACATCCACTTGGTGCGGATCCAATTCAATAAACAACACATAGGTCGCAAACTGATCCGGACGCAAACTGGTTTCGTAACTCTGGCGGATCGCGTGATTAATCAACTTATCACGCATCATCCGGCCATTGACGTAGCAGTACTGAAGATCACTCTGTTGACGAGCCCCTTCCGGCGCCGTGATCCAACCGTGCAACTTTAACCCTTGGTGCTCAAGTTCAATTTTGAGCATATGACGTACAAATGCACTGCCACAGACTGCCGCGATACGCTTCTCTGCCTGAGCTTCGCTTTTCGCTGCTCGGTATTGTTTGATCAACTTGCCGTTGTGCCTAACGTTGATCGTCACATCGAAGCGACTTAAAGCAATACGCTTGAGAAGCTCATCAATATGGGCGAACTCTGTTTTTTCAGTGCGGAGGAATTTACGTCTTGCCGGCGTATTGAAAAACAGATCGAGCACTTCGACTGTTGTGCCAATCGGATGCGCTGCAGGTTGCAATTTGACCTGCATCTCTCGCCCTTCACTGTATGCAGACCAAGCTTGCTCTTGTGTGGCTGGGCGGGACGTCATGGTCAAACGAGAAACTGAACTGATACTCGCCAGAGCTTCACCACGAAAGCCTAAACTGATGATGGCTTCAAGATCATCCAAGGTGTGAATCTTTGAGGTTGCATGACGACTGAGTGCAAGGCCTAGCTCATCTTTGACGATACCTTTGCCGTTGTCTCGCACACGAATCAACTTAGCGCCACCCTTCTCGATATCAATATCGATACGCGTAGCACCTGAATCTAAGCTGTTTTCCACCAACTCTTTGACAACAGAAGCGGGTCTTTCAACCACTTCACCCGCTGCTATTTGGTTGGCAAGACGTGCTGGAAGAATTTTAATCGTCATGTCTGATCACACTGTTAGTTACGAGGAATAATCAACACTTGGCCAACCGCCAATTGATCTGAACGTAGATTATTCGCTTTTCGAATGCCACTGACACTCACACTGTACTTGCTGGCAATCTTGCCAAGGAACTCGCCACTTTTCACAGTATGCTTACGCAGAGGCTGATCCTTCATACTAACCGTAATCTTAAGCTTCTGACCTAACTTAAGTGTGTCAGACTTCAAGTTGTTTTCACGTTTAATGGTCGAGACTGACACCTTATATTTAGCGGCAATCTTACCTAGGTAATCACCTTTTTGAACCACATGCGTGAGTGTTTTAGTCTCAACGGGGTTACTGATTGTTGGTACACTAACAGACTTAGATGTGCCAGGAATAGTCAGCACTTGGCCAATGGCTAAGCTACTGCTTTTTAGCTTATTGGTTTGCATAATCGCTTTGGTCGATGTGCCATATTTCTTGGCGATTACAGACAATGACTCACCACGCGACACTTTATGCTTAATGGTTTTACCACGATTAGCAAATAGCGTCCCTTCTGGTGGGTTTGCCTCAAAGTACTGAACGATCGCTTTAGCTAAAGAGCGAGCGAGCTTATCTTGGTGACTACGCTGGAACAGCAGTCTCTCTTCTGTTGGGTTAGAAATAAAGCCGGTCTCGACTAACACAGATGGAATATCTGGTGATTTCAGTACCGCAAGACTTGCGTTCACTGGCTCTTTCTTATGTAGATGAATACCCGCACGCCCCATTTCACGGAGAATCTTAGTCGCAACCTTGTAACCCTCTTTTTGCGAGTGGCTAAATTGCAGATCAAGCAGCGTTTGACTGACGTTTTTGTCATTGGTGTTCTTAGCAAGCACATCCCCTGCGCCGCCTAATAATTGAGATTGTTCTTCATGGTTTTCAACCCAACGCGCAATCTCTGTATTCGCTCGACGGGTATTCAACACAAATACAGAGCCGCCACGAGGTTTAGGTGATCGGAAGGCATCCGCGTGAACAGAAACCAATAAATGCGCTTTGTTCTTACGTGCAATCGACGAACGCTTGTTGAGGTTGACGTAGTAGTCACCTCCGCGCGTCAATACTGCTTTCATCCCTGGCGTAGCATTAATTTGCGCAGCAATCTTCTTCGAAATCGCTAACGTCGCATGCTTTTCATATTTCTTGCTTGGACCTATCGAACCTGGGTCTTCGCCACCGTGACCGGCATCAATTGCGACAACAATATCTGCAGTGCCAAGTAACTGAGAGGCATCACGGCTCACCGTAGTTGAGCTCGTTGGCTTAGTAGCAGTTGAAGTGGAGCCTTTTTGGCTGTCATGTGGCATATCAATCACCAATCGGTGACCGTACTGTCCGCCTGGGGTTGGGGCCAGTTTAAATAGCTGAGGCGTTACTTTACGGCTCAACTCAAACACCAAACGGTAAGTGCCTTTATCTGGCGGAGAGCTCTTACGGATCTTTTTCAGAACTGGACTATCAGAGATATTGATAGGCAGCTTTGTGCTTAAACTGGTCTTTTTCAGATCGACCACCAAGCGTGAAGGGCTAGAAAGCGTGAAATAACTATATTCCGCTTCCGATTTTAGATCGATAACAACACGCGTCTCATCAGGAGATGGCCAAACACGAACGCCTTCTAAAGCGTTCGCAAAAACCAAACTAGGTACTAAGGTAAGAGCGAGGAGAAACGGAAAGAAAACAGCTCTTAATAATCGACTCTTCAACATAACTCCAACTGTTCTAATAATTGACATCCATATTGATTGTTTGCAGTCAGCTCAACCACACGTTCTTCACCCTGATAGCGCAGGTCAATATCCAGATCAGGTTCTGGCAATAAGCCATGCCCTTTTTCTGGCCACTCAACAAGACAGATTGCATCTGGAGTAAAGTAATCACGAATTCCCATAAACTCCAACTCTTCTGGATCAGCTAAGCGATAAAGATCAAAATGATAAACCTGCCATTGATCGAGCTGGTACGGTTCCACCAAAGTGTAAGTTGGACTCTTTACATTACCTTGATGTCCTAGCGCACGTACAAAACCACGACTAAATGTAGTCTTACCGGCACCAAGATCACCATGTAAGTAGATCGTGGTTTGCTGAGAACACAGGTTAGCCAAGGCTGTCCCTAATTGAATCGTTGCTTGTTCGTCTTTTAGGGCAAATTGTTTGGTGGTCATGAAGATCAATCTCTAGGGTCTAATGCGGTGACTATAAAAATCAAAAGAATAGGAATAGTAAACTGGGTTGGATTTGAGAGACAAGAGATCTTGTGTAAGTAAAACGAAAAATCAGCGATTTCTTGGTATTTTTCCCTATTGGCTGCCTAGATCCTATGAATAAGATCCGTTAAGATCCTGCCCCCCTTCAACTAAGGCGTATCCGCATGAACTATCAAGAGCTCGTCGAAAAGATCAAAATTTGGGGCCAAGAACTCGGCTTCCAAAAAATTGGTATCTGCGATGTAGACCTCTCAGCGCACGAACAAGAACTGCAAAGATGGTTAGATGCGGGCTACCACGGTGATATGGATTGGATGGCGCGCCACGGTATGATGAGAGCGCGCCCACATGAACTGCTGCCGGGTACGATACGAGTAATTAGCGTACGTATGGACTATTTACCCCCAGAAGCACGCTTTGCGGCCAATTTAGCGGATCCAAGCCAAGCTTACGTTAGCCGTTACTCACTTGGTCGTGATTACCATAAGCTGATCCGCAATCAGTTGAAGAAACTTGGCCAAAAAATTGAACAAGAGGTTGGCCAATTCGGTTATCGACCTTTTGTAGACTCAGCGCCAATTCTAGAACGTCCCTTAGCTCAAAAAGCGGGACTTGGTTGGACGGGTAAACATTCATTAGTACTCGATAAAGATTGTGGCTCATGGTTCTTCTTGGGTGAGCTATTGATCGATCTTCCCTTACCAGTTGATGAACCTAGTGTAGATGAATGCGGAAAATGCAAAGCCTGTATCACTTCATGCCCAACGCAAGCTATCGTTGCTGACGGTGTTGTTGATGCAAGGCGCTGTATCTCATATCTGACGATTGAATTTGATGGTGTGATTCCCGAAGAGTTTCGCCAAGCAATGGGCAATCGCATCTATGGCTGTGATGATTGCCAATTGGTCTGCCCTTGGAATCGTTTTTCTGAGATAACCGCACAGGAAGACTTTCACCGACGCGAAGCGTTCGAGGATTCAAATTTGGTGACTCTGTTCCTGTGGGATGAAGAGACTTTCTTAAAAAATATGGCAGGTTCTGCGATTCGTCGAATTGGCCATCTTCAGTGGCTGCGCAACTTATCTATTGCAATGGGGAATGCTCCTTTTGCGCAATCGATTGTTGATGCACTCCAAACACGTATAGGACTCAGTGAAATTTTAGACGAACATATCCACTGGGCTTTGGCTCAACAACAGTCTCAACTGCCTCTCAGTTCAACAAAGCTCAATCGCCTTATCAGAATTGTCGAGAAAGGACTACCTAGAGATGCATAATACTTGCCGAACTTAGTCGTCGATAAGTTGATTTAGCTCCAAAAATGAAAATGTGGAAAAAAGAAAGGATGATTACTCATTTTCTTACAGATAAAGAAGTTAATCACAATGTAAAGAAATGACTAGGATCAAAAAACAGTGACTTAATGATCGTAACGCCATGTGAGTCGAAGTATGTGAGCTACATCATTTTCTATATAAAACAACAACTTAAATGCAATCAAAGCATAAGTAAGAAAGTTTCAAAAACAAAAAGATCTTTTTCGTCAAGCACTCTTTCTGAGTTGATTTTGGGTTACCCACCAAGTTATCCACAGCAAGAAATCTGTGGATAAGTCTGTTGACTGATGTGTAGACGCCTAGCTCACACAGGGTTTGCTATCGCTTTTTCATCAGCACATCCCGTGCTTATACAATAAATTCAGACATAAAAACGCCCACCTAATATTTAGGAGGACTTCTTACGGTATTTTGGGGTTCATGCTTCGCAGCATTAGCTAAAGAGCGGTGGCCTAGGGCCGTTTCAAATGAATGTGTCATTTGAAGGGGATTTGGAGCGACACACGAGGTTCGAACTCGTGACCTCAACCTTGGCAAGGTTGCGCTCTACCAACTGAGCTAGTGTC
>NZ_JBHZSA010000023.1:0-13737 GCF_043642085.1 Vibrio hepatarius
TGTTTAGAGTTGGCTTTAACCTATCAGCAGCGTAAAAATTTACCTCTTTTAGGCGCATCATAAAATTCACATAACAATAAATTTAAGCAGATTCGCAACGCTTGGCATTTTTGGTTTGAATTGGCTTAAGTGTTTACGGCACAATGGTTTACCTTAGGTGGTGGCGTTGCTCACTACTTAATTTGGCGTTAGGTTTTTACGGAGGAAGCCATGAGAAAAGTACTTCTGTTCATACTTTTATTATCGCTAGGTGGTTGTTTAGGCATGCCTAAAACAATACAACCAGTTAAGGATTTCAAGCTTAATAATTATTTAGGTCAGTGGTACGAAATAGCTCGCTTAGATCATTCCTTTGAACGAGGCTTGAGTCAGGTCACTGCCGAATATAGATTACGTAAAGATGGCGGTGTTTCGGTGTTGAACCGCGGTTATTCCACAGCAACCCAAGAATGGAAAGAAGCGGAAGGTAAAGCATATTTCGTTAACAGCCCTAACGAGGGGTATTTGAAAGTGTCGTTTTTTGGTCCATTTTATGGCTCATATGTGGTCTTTGACCTAGAAAATGAAACCTACGAATATGCTTTCGTATCAGGTCCGAACAATGATTACCTTTGGTTGTTATCGCGGTCACCGAGTGTAAGTGCAGATATCATCGAAAGGTTTGAACAGTTGGCTGAACAGAACGGTTTTGATGTTGAGCAGTTAATATACGTGGAACAAAAATAAACCTAACAATAAATTTAAGAGTGATTCACAACGCTTGGCGCCGTCACTTCAAGTCAGTTTAGTGTTTATGGCACAATGGTTTAAGTAAGGTAGTGGCGTTGTTCACACCTTAATTTGGCGTTATGTCGCTCTACACTTGATGAGCCTACCGTAGGTTCAAACCCGTGACGTAAACGGGTATAATGGTCGAAAATAAAAAATAATGGAATAAACAGTTGTCTAGTTGGATTTTACAAGACTTTGATATTGGTGATATTTCTTGTCAAATCATTGAGTTTTCAGTTGATAATCATAGCTATGTGATGCTCTTCAATCGAGTTGACGCGACGCGGACTGAAGAGATGATAAGTGAGAAAGCCGAAGAGCTTGGTATAGATTATCGAGAAAACAGTTACGAGGTAAAGTTCGATCTTAAAGAAAACTTTGAATCGGATCAGTTTTTTGAAAGACCGGAAGTTTCTATATCAGTCTCAGGAATGCGTGAGTTAGGTCGAATCATTAAAGACTTACTTGAGTTTCACTACAGAAACAGTAATGCTGAAGCTTATGTTTGTGTTGCAGAGAGCACAAAGTTAAAACGTTTTTATGATCGACTTGCCAAACTCTATACAGAAGAGTTAAACTTTGAAGTGAAAATGAACTTAGGAGAGGAGGGTTTAGGTTATGAGATCACAACCCCAAGTTACAAAAGCTAAAGCTGCTAAACTAGAAGCTATGAAAAAGATCAAAGCTGCATATAGTCAAGCTAAGAAAGAGGGTAAAGTTAAATCTTACCAGGTCTCTCCAGCTTAGTTCTACATTGTTTTAAAAGCGCCGCTCGTAAGAGCGGCGTTTTTGTATCTATAATTCAGCGACATAACAAGCAATTTAAGAGGGATTCACAACGCTCGGCGCTTTCACTTCAAGCCAGTTTAGTGTTTATGGCACAATGCGTTAGGTTTGGTTGGAGGCGTTGTTCACCCCTTAATTGGGCGTTATGCGTCATTTTAGAAATGGAGATCAACATGCCTATTGCAAATTGTATTCTCTCTCCTCAGGTTGCTGTAAATAGTAGTGACTGTACTGGAATCATTGATAAGTGGGGGAAACATTCCGGTATTGATACTTCGGAAATGACGGTAACAGTCGTGCGTTCAGAAGAACAAATGGGTAAAGAGTATGGTGCTATTTGTACGTTGATTTTACCTAACCTTTGGAGCCCAAAATCAGTTAGCTCACTTCAGGTTGGACTAGCGAAGGCAATTAGTGAGCACTTTAGTTTGAAGGATACAGAAGTACTCATAATGACCTCGCTTATCGCATCAGGCTTCGTAGTAGAAGGTGGTAAGGAAGTCAGTTGGTAACTCGCACTGAGCGCATAACAAGGCGTTTAAGGCGAATTCACAACGCTTGGCGATTTCACTTCCAGTTGAGTTAAGTGTTTAATGTACAATGGTTTAGGTTTAGTGGTTAGCGTTGTTCACCACTTAACGCGGCGTTAGCTATTTCTTGTATATAAAGGAGCTCCAGTGGTAAAAGTTCTCGTTAGTTCATGTTTGGTTGGAAACAACGTTAGATACAATGCAAGCTGTTTATCAATCCCAGAACCTGAATTACTCTGGCTCAAGTCCAACACAGAACTAGTGATCTTTTGCCCTGAAGTATCAGCTGGCCTGCCGATTCCTAGAGCGCCTGCCGAAATCATCACTGGTAAAGGTGTTGATGTGCTCGATGGTTTGGCAAGCGTCGTTGGAAATGATGGCATCGATGTTACTAAACAATTTGTAAGTGGGGCAGAGAAGGCTTTGGAACTTTGTAAAACACAGCAAATAAAGTACGCGATACTTGCAGAAGGCAGTCCTTCCTGTGGCAGTTCAAAAATTTATGATGGCACATTCAACGGGATTAAAATCGATGGTTCAGGGGTAGCTACTGCATTGTTAGAGCGAAATGGGATTAAAGTCTACAGTCAGCATACGATAGTTAAACTCCGAGATACGTTGGAAAAACATAGCTAACAAACAGTTCAAGCAGACCAAAAACGCGTGGCATTTTTAGTTTGCGTTGGGTTTAGTGGTTAGGGTAGTTTGCAGAAACAGCATTTGTACGTTTTTGGCTACTTAACTGGGCGTTATGTTTACTTGTATTTCAAGGGCTTAAATATCTTAGGCTCTAGTTCTTTGTCCCTCTGGCAATTCGTCCCTAGTTGACTCAGCAAATCCGTATTGTCGCCCTAAGTTCTTGAATCACTCAGCCCGTAAAACATGCCAATGTTCGTGGGTTGCTTCATTTTAAGGTCGTGGCGGTCGGTTGTTTGTGTAACTGGCTTTAAGTCGCTTTTGGGTTCTTAGCCAATTAGCATTTCGGCTTGGCAGTTGCCTCGGCAATTAGCCATTGTTTTGCGCTTTGGTTGGAAGGATAGGGCGCTTGTTGTTTCTTGGTCGGGTTGCCTCATTGGGCAGGGACGTGGAATTATACGTTTAAGGTTAGTCGCCTTTGGCGGTCAAGTTGGTTCAAGCCTTGTGGTTTAGCTCAGAAAAGCAGTCATAAATTGTAGTTCTTTCTCAATTAAATCATGTATTTGTGGTAAAACATAACAATAAATTTAAGAGTGATTCACAACGCTCTGCGCTTTCACTTCAAGTCAGTTTAGTGTTTATGGCACAATGCTTTAGGTCGGGTGGTTAGCGTTGTTCACACCTTAATTTGGCGTTAGGTGAAGGGAATTATCGAATGGAATTAAAGTGTCACTGTGGAAACGTTAGCTTGGTATTGAGCTCGCTACCTAAAGAGGTTGGCGAGTGTAATTGTTCTATTTGTCGTCGTTATGCTCCGGCTTGGGCATACTTTTCTCCAGAGCAAGTTCAAATCAACATGAAAGAGAAAACGGTTTTCTATTGTTGGGGTGACAAAGAAGTAGAATTTCATCGTTGCAACTCATGTGGTTGCTTAACGCACTACATAACCACACAGAAATGTTCCGAAGATATCGTGGCTGTAAATATGAGAATGGCCGAAAATGAAGTGCTTTCGAGTATTCCTGTTCGTAAGATCAATGGTGCATCGTACTAATCACCTAACAAACTGTTCAAGAGGGATTCGCAACGCGTGGCATTTTTACTATGCGTTGGTTTAAGTGATTAAGGTGGTGTGCGGTGACTTCGGTATTGCGTTGCTCACCCCTTAACAGGGCGTTATATTCAAAGGTGGAAATCAACATGGACGAGCAAGATAAAGGTCTCGACAAGCAGGGTTTTATCCGAAATGTCTACTCATCAAAGAACATCCAGCCCGAGTTCAAAGCTGTTGTCGATGCTGTTGTTTCTGAGTTGTGTTACCGCCTGCCTGAGCAAGTAGATGGGATATATTTGTATGGTAGCGTGCCCAGAGGAAGCGCGATTGTTGGTAGCTCCGATCTAGATGTATCCATCATACTTACAACCCCAATCAGTCAAAAGGAAGAGCAGGTATTCAATGAACTATCTGCTGCCATTCCTAAAGAATATCCCGAGGTGAGTAAGCTAGATATTGACCCTGGTTACCTCAATGGTGTTCTAGAATCAAAAGAAAAATATCATTGGCAATTTTGGTTGAAGCACTGTTGCTGTTGTATTTGGGGTAATGACTTGTCGGCTAGGTTTTCATCGTACAAACCAAGCATTGAAATAGCTCAAGCTCTCAATGGTGATTTGCTAACCTTCTTGGAACAAATGAGCTTCGGATATGCTGGTATGAGTGACGCGAATGTTGCTAAGGTTCTTGGTAAGAAGTTACTAAGAGCAGCCTATTACTTCGTTGCAGCTAAAGATTGTAGTTGGTATACAGACCTATCCCAATGTGTTGAAGTTGCTAAAAGGTACTATCCAGTTCAAAGCGATGATCTCGAATTAGCATACCAATATGCTACAGGGAGACTGGCATCTAAAACTGAGGCGATTGAACTATACGAGCGGTTAAGTCAAAACATTGTTCCTAGCTAAATGTAAGTACCACTGAACTCACTGAAATTTGAATATAACAATAAATTTAAGAGTGATTCACAACGCTCGGCGCTTTCACTTCAAGCAAGTTTAGTGTTTATGGCACAATGGTTTAGTTAAGGTGGTTTGCGTTGTT
This sequence comes from Vibrio hepatarius, assembly GCF_043642085.1. GTDB lineage: Bacteria > Pseudomonadota > Gammaproteobacteria > Enterobacterales > Vibrionaceae > Vibrio > Vibrio hepatarius_C. Next base: position 4,822 of record NZ_JBHZSA010000023.1, read on the forward strand.
CACACCTTAATTTGGCGTTATGTTTTCGGAGGAAATTAGGAACATGAGTATCGAGCTCAGAAGTATTAATCAGGGTAATTTCTACGAGATCTGCCAGTTGCAAGTCGCTGAAAAGCAGTTAAATCACGTTGATAGTAATGCTATTTCACTGGCGGAAGCGAACTTTATGGAGTTTCCTTGGTTTCGGGGAATCTATGCCGGAGATAAGCCAGTAGGTTTTATATTGGTAAACGCAGACACCTCCACAGGAAAATTTTCCCTTTGGCGACTGATGCTAGATCAGATCCAACAATCGAAAGGCTATGGTCGTAAAGCAATCGACTTACTGAGTGAAGAATTGCTTAACGAGTTTGGTGTATCAACCTTATATACAAGCGTCGTGGATAGCGCTGATAGCCCCAAGGGTTTCTACTTAAATTGTGGTTTTATACCTACAGGCAACTTGGTCGCAGGTCGTGAAATAGAGTTAAGCAGAACTCTTGAGCCCCAAACATAACAATCTGTTTAAGAGTGATTCGCAACGCGTGGCATTTTTACTATGCGTTGCGTTTAGTGTTTAAGGTGGTATGCGGGAGCTTCGGTATTGCGTTGCTCACACCTTAACAGGGCGTTATGTTTACTTGTAATTCAAAGGCTTAAAGTTCTTAGGCTCTGGTTCTTTGTCCCTCTGGCAATTCGTCCCTAGTAGACTCAGCAAATCCGAATTGTCGGTCTAAGTTCTTGAATCTCTCAGCCCGTAAAACATGCCAATATTCGTGGGTTGCTTCATTGTCAGGTCGTGGCGCTCGGATTCTTGTTTCACTGGCTCTAAGTCGCTTTGAGGTTCTTAGTCAATTAGCATTTCAGCTTGGCAGTTGCCTCGGCAATTCAACATTGTTTTGCGCTTTGGTTGGAAAGATAGGGCGCTTGTTGTTTCTTAGTAGGGTTGCCTCATTGGGCAGGGAAGTGGAATTACTGGTTTTGGGTTGGTCGCTTTTGGCGGCTAAGTTGGTTCTTGCCATGTGGTTTGGTTCAGAAAAGTGGCTTGAAATTGCAGTTCTTTCTCAATTAACTCAGTAACTTGTGGTAAAACATAACAAACAATTCAACAGTGATTCGCAACGCTTGGCGCTTTCACTTCGGGTTGAGTTTAGTGTTTACGGCGCAGTGGTTTAGTTTAGTGTATGCGCTGCTCACACGTTAATTGGGCGTTATGCGACCCAGAAATAGGAGTTTCGAGTGGAAGAAATAATTGATCAGTTAGTTGCTCAGGGCTATGAAGTATCTGGTAGCAATTCAAGTATTCGAGTGAAGATGGGGGCATTAACGGGTAAGGCGATTATTCGTAAAAGTGCCTATTCAAATACTTTTGTGGTGTCTACTCATACTTGGACTCAGCTTATCGCTTTGACGCTGGTGCTTTTTTCAATTCTATCGTCGCTTTTTAGTCAGTGGGGACAGCCAGAGTTAAGTGGCGCAATGTGGTTTAGTTTTTCGGTTGGCATTCCCGTAGTGATAATGGGTTTTGTATCCGCAATTATTGCTGAAATTCATTTGCAGCCCGTCCGCCAGATCGTAAGAATGGCAAATTCAAAGCTATCATCACCAGTCGCATAACAAGCAATTTAAGAGGGATTCACAACGCTTGGCATTTTTGCTTCTACTTCAAAATTAGTGTTTATGGCACAATGCTTTAGGTTTGGGTGGTAGCGTTGTTCACCCCTTAATTGGGCGTTATGACACGACGGTCCTCACAGGTTGTATGTACTGTGATGATACTCAAGTTTGATTGTAATTTAAGGGGTTGGGAGAAAGACGGCAAAAAGGGCGAATATTAGTTATTTCCATGCTAACCTTGAGGCGCTTTCGCGATCCTTAATACGGCGCGCGATTAAAGAGATCGCGACAGCGCTACTCAAGGTAGTGCGATAACAAATACTTCGGCTTCGATTTTTGTCTTTTTACTCCTACCTCATTGTATTTAAAGAATATTTCACTTAAATTTGAATGAAATTGGTCGTGACATAACAAGGCATTCAAGAGCGATTCGAGCCTGCGTGGATTCACAGTTTACTTTTGCTAGGTTGAGTAAACGTGGTCTGCAGATAGTACAGTACTCACGGCTCTCACGCCTTAATGCGCGCGTTATAGCTTTATTGGACGCAAAGGTAAAATAGTGAAATCAGTAGAAGTTATTCAAGAAGTAAAGAAAGCTCTGGCTAATGCAAAAAACACCGGGCAGGTGTCGGTGTCGATTGATGCAATGGATGGGTTCATGGATCAACTTGAGAAGCGTGCTCAGATGGTCGGCGAGTTTAATCAACTTGAACATGATCGATTGTTAAAAGAATTTGAAGCGGAGAACGCTCGCAATATCGCTCACTCCCAAAACATGACAGCGCATAGCGTCGAGATGTTTAAATCTGTAATAACGACAGGTCAAGCGGCTCTTAAATCTAGTATGGTAATAAATGGTGGTGCTGCTGCGGCACTACTTGCATTCACTGGAAAAATTTGGAACGAGGGTTCAATTATCCAAGTTACAAATGCTTTGACCCATTCGATTCTATGGTTCTGCTTCGGTTTATTAATTGCTTCTTTTGCTGCGGGTACAACCTATCTCTCCCAATTTGCCTATGCAAAAGACTGGAACCAAGTAGGTGGCGTAGTTAATGTATTTGCGGTTCTTACAGTTTTGGCGTCTTACGCTGCGTTTGGTTTCGGCTGTTTTAAAGCTTCAAATTCGTTAGCTATGCATTTTGGTACGCTATAACAATAAATTTAAGCAGATTCGCAACGCTTGGCACTTTTGGTTTGAATCGGCTTAAGTGTTTACGGCACAATGTTTTAGGTAGGTGACTGCGTTGCTCACTACTTAATTTGGCGTTATGGCGCAGGGCGAAAATGGACAAAATCGTAGAATTAATAAAACGTGACCCAATAAGAACTGAGGCATTAAATCATGTGTCTCAGCTGAATCTACCTCAGTGCTATATAGCAGCGGGTTTCGTTCGAAATTTAGTCTGGGACTCGTTACATGAGTTTGAATCTACGACTCCTTTGAATGACGTTGATGTGATTTACTTCGATCCTAATGAATCCAATCCTGATGCCTACCTGGGTTATGAAGCATACTTGAAAGGGTGTATGCCAGAGCTTAATTGGCAAGTTCGAAATCAAGCTCAAATGCATGAACGTAATGGTGATGAACCTTATCAAAGTTCAGTGGATGCTATGAGCCACTGGCCTGAGAAAGAAACAGCCGTTGGCGTTCGTCAAACAGGCGTGAATCAATATGAAGTTGTATCAGCATTTGGGTTTGAATCTTTATTTGGTTACTGCGTCACGCATAATCCTAAAAGGTCACTATCAACATTTGAAAATCGTGTAAATTCGAAAGGGTGGTTAGTTAGGTGGCCATCTTTGAGAATTGCGCCATAACAATAAATTCAAGCAGATTCGCAACGCTTGGCAGTTTCGGTTTGAATTAGCTTTGGTGTTTACGGCACAATGCTTCAGGCAGGTGGTAGCGTTGCTCACTACTTAATTTGGCGTTATGTTTACTTGTATTTCAAAGGCTTAAATGTCTTAGGCTCTAGTTCTTTATCCCTCAGGCAATTCGTCCCTAGTAGACTCAGCAAATCAGTATTATCGGCCTAAATTCTTGAATCCCTCAGCCCGTAAAACATGCCAATGTTCGTGGGTTGCTTCATTGTCAGGTCGTGGCGGTTGGCTTCTTGTTTAACTTGCTCAAAGTCGCTTTTAGGTTCATAGCCAATTAGCATTTTGGCTCAGCAGTTGCCTCGGCAATTAGCCACTGTTTTGCGCTTTAGTCGGAAAGAAAGGGCACTTGTTGGAGCTTAGTCGGGTTGCCTCATTGGGCAGGGAAGTGGAATTACAGGTTTTAGGTTGGTCGCCTTTGTCGGTCAAGTTGGTTTTAGTCTTGTGGTTTGCTTCAGAAAACTAGTTAGAAATAGCAGTTCTTTCTCATTTAAGTCAGTAACTTGTGGTAAAACATAACAAGCAATTTAAGAGGGATTCACAACGCTTGGCATTTTTGCTTCTACTTCAATTTTAGTGTTTATGGCACAATGTTTTAGGTTGGGTGGAGGCGTTGTTCACCCCTTAATTGGGCGTTAAGTTTCATTGGAGTTCAGGTGGAATGGATAAAGAAGTAAAAGCGTCATGGGAAAGATTCCTCAATCCAGTGTCGCTCAAGAACAATATAATCACGGCTTCTGTACACTCGATGGCATTCGAGATGCTAAAAAGTAGTATCGAAGATAAAATTAGAGAGTTCTTTACAAATGGCTTTGATGAAAACGGCCCACTTGTTAGCGATGATTATAAGCTCAAAGTTTTAAAGCTAAACCGTAGTCGAACCTATGCTTCACTTTTATGGTTAAAGCAACATGACGCTATTGATGACGCTGATATTGAAGTATATGAGCGTATTAAACGTCATCAGTAATGAACTGACGCATGAACTATTTAAGTTCGCTTCCCAAGGCTGCGACTTTGATGTGGCAAAAAGCTTTGATGATATGGTGGGCTTATTGCGGAAGATAGAAATTTGGTGGTTTGTAAACCTAGAAATGGCCATCGACCCTGAGAGTTATCCTGCTGACTTAGACTTAGATGAAGTCGTTCCGGGACGTTTGTGGAGCTTGCAAATGCTCATCAGCACCGCTTTGGGCTCTGAAGAGGATGCAATGAAATTCTACAATGAGTTTGTGCAGCAAACTGAAACTTAACAAGCAATTTAAGAGGGATTCACAACGCTTGGCACTTTTGCTTCTACTTCAGTTTTAGTGTTTATGGCACAATGCTTTAGGTTTTTGGGGGGGCGTTGTTCACCCCTTAATTGGGCGTTATACCCTTCTCGCGAAAATAGGCAAAGTTAGTTGAATAAATACCTTCCTAGGGTAGCTTAGACAGCAATGGACTATCTGTTTAGCTCAAAGGAAATTACCATGTCTAAAATAGCTCAAACCCCTACACCACCATACTATGCTGTGGTCTTCACTTCGGTACGAACTGAAGGTGACAACGGATACGGTGAAATGGCGGCTAAAATGCTTCGTTTAGCGGAACTTGAGGAAGGTTTTCTAGGCGTAGAGTCAGCACGAGAGGAAGTGGGGATAACCGTCTCGTATTGGACAGACTTGGCTTCCATTAGAAAGTGGAAACAAAATACGGAACACTTAGAAGCTCAAAAGATCGGGCGGAATTCTTGGTACGAGTCATTCAAAGTGCGTATCTCGCTAGTTGAGCGCGATTATGGTATTTAGTCGCTAAAAAGTACGGGTATAACAAGCAATTTAAGAGGGATTCACAACGCTCGGCATTTTTGCTTCTACTTCAAATTTAGTGGTTATGGCACAATGCTTTAGGTTAGGGTGGAGGCGTTGTTCACCCCTTAATTGGGCGTTATATGCCTTCTAGCCCTCAACCTTATGTGAGGGCTGAAATCTGAGCTGAATTTGCTCAATTGAGGTGTAGGGTTAAAGGTTTAGATACCGAAAGAGATTTGATAAAGGCTCTAGAATCAAGAGGGTAAGATATATGAGAACTAATTATTGCAGCGTTGTATAGGCAATAAATTAAGTCAAGCTTAATGATATTGTTTTCAAGTTCAGAGCCACTCATAAGCTGCTCATTATCAGAATCGCTACTAGCATTTATCGCTTTTTGTAGTGAGATGGTAAGTAACCTAGATTCGGAGTCATAGCAGAATGACTTTACTACGAACTCATTGATGTCGAGCTCAGCCTTATTCTTATCGCAAGTGTCAATAAAGGTTGGCTTTACATGGTCTTTAAAGTGAACAAAAATTTGCCCCTTTAAGTCAAATGGGTAGCGTATCTTCTTCATAGCAACTAAATCTTTTTATCTTCAATACTTGGAATTATGAGCGGATCTAGAGTGTTTGAATTAGCATCTGTTTTTATTTTTTGTGTGGAAATGCCTAATGACTCTTCTGGTAGTATTTAAGTCTGCATATAACAATAAATTTAAGAGTGATTCACAACGCTCGGCGCTTTCACTTTAAGCAAGTTTAGTGTTTATGGCACAATGCGTTAGGTAAGGTGTTAGCGTTGTTCACACCTTAATTTGGCGTTATATGCTCTAGAGGAAATGGATAATTCGATGATCGAGACTGAAAGACTAATACTTAGCCCTGTAACCCCAGAAGATCTTGATATTTATAAGAAGCTTTTGACTTGCGCTGAAACAACAAGATATTTACCGGGTGGAAAGCCTTTTAGCTTGGAGTATATTCAGAATTACGTACCAAGCAAAGTGGCTCACTGGTCGAAAGGCTATGGCACTTTCATTGTTGCGCTAAAAAGTAAGCCATCTCAAAAAATCGGTTATGCTGGCGTCGAGTTAGTTCCTGACTCGAATTTTTCAGATATTAGGTATGCATTACTACCTCAATATCAAGGTAAAGGGTACGCGTTTGAAGCTTCGAAGGCTGTGTTAAATTTCACCTTGGAATCGAGTTTGGTGTCTGAGGTTTATGGTGTAGCGGTAATAGAAAATTTGGCATCAGAAAAACTACTCCGTAAGCTTGGTATGCAAGAATCCGCAGAGCGTTTATACGATAGTGATGACTTGGTTACTCTCTCGACTCAAACACGCATATAACAAACTGTTCAAGAGGGATTCGCAACGCGTGGCATTTTCACTATGCGTTGCGTTTAGTGTTTAAGGTGGTATGCGGCAGCTTCGGTATTGCGTCGCTCACCCCTTAACAGGGCGTTATGTGCTTTCTCTAAAACCCGCCAGATTCACTAAAACTTTTTTCTAGCTGGCCGCATTGGTTGTTTTGAATTAGCCCCCTTTAAAATGCCGTTTTGATGCCTTATTTTGGCTAAAATGGGGTGTTTTAAATGTCTGTTTTTATTGGTTTTGTTTTTGTTGAGAACTTTCAGGTAAATGGTAGTCTTCAAATCAAATGTTTTTTGGAGCTACAGCATGGAAATATCAAAGCAATTATATAATCAAGTGAACTTCTCACATCAGGACTTGCAAGAACATATCTTTAGCAATTGTACTTTTATACATTGTAATTTTACGCGCTCAAACCTTCGAGATACACAGTTCATTAACTGTACTTTCATAGAGCAGGGGGCACTGGAAGGGTGTGATTTTTCTTATGCTGATCTTCGAGATGCTTCATTTAAAAACTGTCAGCTTTCAATGTCCCATTTTAAGGGGGCAAATTGCTTTGGTATTGAACTGAGAGATTGTGATCTTAAAGGAGCAAATTTTAGCCAAGTTAGTTTTGTAAATCAGGTTTCGAATAAAATGTACTTTTGCTCTGCATACATAACAGGTTGTAACTTATCCTATGCCAATTTTGAGCAGCAGCTTATTGAAAAATGTGACCTGTTCGAAAATAGATGGATTGGTGCAAATCTTCGAGGCGCTTCATTTAAAGAGTCAGATTTAAGTCGTGGCGTTTTTTCGGAAGATTGCTGGGAACAGTTTAGAGTACAAGGTTGTGATTTAAGTCATTCAGAGCTTTATGGTTTAGATCCTCGAAAGATTGATCTTACAGGTGTAAAAATATGCTCGTGGCAACAGGAGCAGTTACTGGAGCAATTAGGGGTAATCATTGTTCCTGACTAAGCGCAAGATTCGGCTACGCACATAACAAAGCGTTTAAGACAGATTCGCAACGCTCGGCATTTTCGGTTTGCTTTTATTTTAGTGTTTACGGCACAATGGTTTAGGTTAGGTGGAAATGTTGCTCACTACTTAACGCGGCGTTAGGTGCTAGAGGGAAATAATGAATTCAAAGGAAATCGTCCTAGCTTTTTGGGACGCGATGAAAACTAACGACTTTGCAAAAGCTAGTGAATGGCTGAGCTCTGATTTCGAAGGTTTTTGGCCTCAATCAGGTGAACTTATAGTTGGTAGAGAAAACTTCACAGCCATTAATTCCTACTATCCCGCAAACGGTGTTTGGGAGTTTGAAGTTCATTCGGTAGTCTGCGATGGTCCAATAGTCGTAACTGATGTCTCGATTACAGATAGTGTCCAAAAAGCCCGTGCTATTACTTTTCATACCGTTGAAAACGGTTTAATCAGAAAGCAAAAAGAGTTTTGGCCTGATCCTATGGAAGCGCAAGAATGGCGGTCGAAATGGGTAAAGGTCGTACAAGAATAGGCTACGCACCTAACAATAAATTTAAGAGTGATTCACAACGCTCGGCACTTTCACTTCAAGCCGGTTTAGTGTTTATGGCACAATGCTTTAGGTAAGGTGATAGCGTTGTTCACACCTTAATTTGGCGTTATATGCCCGAATGAGGAATACGGAAAAATGTCAGAAAAATATATGCTTAGAGCGTTGGAAGTATCTAGAAAAGCATTACCTGATTGTGTTCCAAATCCGCCAGTTGGTTGCGTCTTAGTTAAAGACAACCTCGTCGTATCTGAAGGTTTTACACAAGCTATTGGTGGAAACCACGCTGAAGTTGAAGCATTAAATGCGTACAAAGGTTCAACTGAAGGTGTGACAGCTTATGTGACCCTAGAGCCTTGTTCTTTTGTTGGTCGAACTCCTGCTTGTGCAGATACGTTGGTGAAGTCGGGTATAAAGCATGTTGTTGTCGCGTTAGTTGACCCAGATGAGCGCAATTGTGGTAAAGGTATTTCTATTCTCAAACAAAATGGTATTGAAGTAGAAGTTGGCCTCTGTGAAGAGCAAGTTGCCTGTTTTCTAAAGCCTTATTTAGGTAAGTCGTAAAGGCATATAACAAGCAATTTAAGAGGGATTCACAACGCTTGGCATTTTTGCTTCTACTTCAAATATAGTGTTTATGGCACAATGCTTTAGGTGGGTGGAGGCGTTGTTCACCCCTTAATTGGGCGTTAGCCGTCATGGAGCTTGCTATACTCAAAGTGATAGAATAGTATCACTTT
>NZ_JBHZSA010000024.1:0-11032 GCF_043642085.1 Vibrio hepatarius
AGGTTGAACTTTAGTGTTTACGGCGCAGTATTCAAGTTCAGGGTCTGCGCTGCTCACACGTTAATTGGGCGTTATGTACTTTCTCGAAAATTAACCTAGCCAACGTATGAAATTAGGTCGTAAACTTAGATTAATTAAAGGGTTAGGTGATAGATATGGCATTTTCAGAAATTGAGCAACAGCGTTATAGAAAGGTAGTGGAGAAGTACCTTGATTCTTGTCGGCCGCCAGAAGAGATCCGCAACCAACTTGATATTGGGTATCGTTTAGAGGGGCAAGTCATCGAAATCTTCGAGATACGTCCTAAGTGGAATGAGCCATCCGAAAAAATGGAGTGCCCAGTAGCCAAAGTCAAATATTATAAGTCGCGTGATGCGTGGAAAATTTACTGGATGAAATCCGACCAAAAATGGCATTCGTATGAGCCAATTCCAGAGATTCAACTTCTAGAAGCTTTCTTGGAAATATTGGAAGACGATACTTATGGGTGTTTCTGGGGATAGAACCAACCACGTACATAACAAACTGTTCAAGAGGGATTCGCAACGCGTGGCATTTTTACTATGCGTTGGTTTTAGTGTTTAAGGCGGTATGCGGCGGCATCGGTATTGCGTTGCTCACCCCTTAACAGGGCGTTATGTTTACTTGTATTTCAAAGGCTTAAATATCTTAGGCTCTAGTTCTTTGTCCCTTTGGCAGTTCGTCCCTAGTAGACTCAGCAATTTCGCATTGTCGGTCTAAGTTCTTTAATTTCTCAGCCCGTAAAACATACCAATATTCGTGGGTTGCTTCATTGTCAGGTCGTGGCGGTCGGCTTCTTGTTTAACTGGCTCAAAGTCGCTTTCAGGTTCATTACCAAGCAGCATTTCGGTTTGGCAGTTGCCTCGGCAATTCAGCATTGTTTTGCGCTTTGGTTGGAAAGAAAGGGCACTTGTTAGAGCTTAGTCGGGTTGCCTCATTGGGCAGGGATGTGGAATTACTTGTTTTGGGCTGGTCGCCTTTGGCGCTCAAGTTGGTTCAGCCTTGTGGTTTACTTCAGAAAACTAGTCAGAAATAGCAGTTCTTTCTCAATTAAATCATGCGTTTGTGGTAAAACATAACAAACAGTTCAAGCAGATTCGTAACGCTCGGCGAATTTACTATGCGGCGTGTTTGGTGTTTTAGGCAGTTTGCAGAGGCTTGGTCAGTGCGTTACTCACTACTTAACTGGGCGTTATGCGTTTTTACGAATATTGGTAGAGTATGAGATTATCAGATTTTTCTATTGAAGCTCTAAAAGGTTTTGTCACAGGTGACGATTCAGACGCTCCGTATATGTCGGGTCCTGATCTGGTGAAGTTCTTCAATTTATTTGGTGTTAGGGACGTTTATTCTTTTCAAAATGGTGGTTTACCTGAATCAGCTAGCCGAAAAGATTATGCTCTAAAAACTGTAAAGTCTCTTAATGGGACTAATCAAATGAAGTTAATGGTTGAGGGGTTAGTTGATAGTAGGCGTTCAGAAAACTATGCCGAACTAGCCGTTGGTATTAACGAGATCATTAAGCACGACGGTTACTCGCTAGAACAAAACTCTCTCGGTGTTTTTATTGTCTCGGGCTCTAACACTGAAGAGTCCACCGTTGATGTGGAAGCATACTTTCAGGAAATACGTCAGCGAATTTTAGAAAGCATTTTGCAAGCAAAATTCTCAATATGGGTAGCGATGGCTTGGTTCACCGATAAAGAAATTGGGAATGCTTTACTTAACAAGCACCGTGATGGTCTAAATATACAGGTCATCGTTAATGATGATTCTACAACAAGCAAATACGGTTTAGACTTCGCAACCAAAGGTATTGAGTACTATAAGATTGCTCCCTCAAGTCCTTGGGGTAAGAAAATCATGCACAATAAATTTTGTGTAATTGACTTTAAAAAGGTAGTTCATGGCTCATACAACTGGACTAAGAATGCTCAATACAATAATGAAAGCATTACTATCACAGACAGTAGAGAATTAGCTGAAGATTTTGCTGAGCAATTTATCGCTCTAAAACAGGCGCACAAATCAGCACACGCATAACAAAGCGTTTAAGGCGGATTCCCAACGCTTGGCATTTTTGGTTTGATTCAGCTTTAGTGTTTACGGCACAATGGTTTAGGTAGGGTGGTAGCGTTGCTCACCACTTAACGCGGCGTTATACAACTTAATTAGACATAAGTATTATTTATGAAGTTAACAAAAATATTAGCCTTTCTTTGTTTTATATTAGGCTCTGTAATTTTCTTCTATTTTTTAGGCAAGGCGTCTTCTGACGGTTATAGCTTTTCATTTTCATCGGTAACTAACTATGAGGTGACTGGACAATTCGGCGACTTCGTTGGTGGTGTTGTAGGTACGTTGTTTGCCCTAACGGGCACGCTTCTTATATATCTGACATTTCAAGAACAGTCTCGTGAGAACAAGAGAATTGCGTTTGAATCTTTGTTTTTCGAAATGGTTAAGTTGCACCGAGATAATGTGAGTGAAATGCGATACCACAAAGCAAGTGGTTCTGAGAGTGATAATACTTATGAAAATAGGCAAGTATTTCGAGTTATTTACCAAGAGTTTGTAGATTGTTTTAGAGAGGTTAAGAAGTTTTCAGACTCTCAAAACCCTAGGGACTATTACAATCCAAAGTACCAACGCTATTTGCAGTCAGGGGTTTGTAAGGGTAAAAATGATAAAGATCTTATCGAAATGGCGTTGGTGGACATAGCATTTTCAATCGTCTTTTTTGGGTTGGGGGAAGAGGGGGAAGTAATCGTACGTAAGCATTTTTGTACTAGATATAAAGCAGAATACTACTTTAAACTGATTTATTTCATCAAGATGAAACCCAAGCGCACTAATGTTGATAGGTTCACGAACTGGGAATCAGTTAGATCGCTCCAGCTAAAAGAACTTCATGTTCTGATTGATGAGCTTTACAAAAATAGAAAAGATCCATCAAAGAGTGAAGGTCTCTCTGAACTCGCATTAAAACAAAATATGAATGGTAAATACCAAAAATACTATGGAGGTCATCAGTTTCGGTTGGGGCACTACTTCAGGCATCTTTATCAGTCCTATACATTTTTAGATAGTCATAGCCACCTATCATCTAAAGAAAAGTACTCGTATGGAAAAATACTTAGAGCTCAATTATCAACATATGAACAAGCCTTACTTTTTATAAATAGCATTTCTTGTCTAGGTATGGCTTGGGAATTGACATATGAAAGTGTTGATGAAAAAGGACTGATAACCAAATACAACCTAATTACCAATCTACCAGGAGAGCATATCTCTGGTATCAAATATAAGAAGTACTATGGTTCGGTAAGTTATGAATCGGAGCAGCATGACTATAAGTTGTATAACAAACAATTTAAGAGTGATTCGTAACGCTTGGCATTTTTACTATGCGTTAAGTTATGTGTATAAGTGGTGTGCAGTAGCTTCAGTATTGCGTTACTCACACCTTAATTGGGCGTTATATGCTTCAAGGATGATGATGAATAAAGTAGTACTTTCAATATTCTGCTTAATGGCGTTTAGTCAGGCTAATGCTGACGTCAAGCTAGACTTTCCCTTCCAGAAAAAGTTTGAAGTGTATGAGATTAGCGGGAATAGTGTTGAAGAGATTGAACGCTCATTTAACGCTAGACCTGAGTTTCTCGTAAATGAAGGCTTAGACGGGTACACCGCGTGGAAATACGACTTCCATACGAATGATGATTCTTGCGAAATTCATGAATTTGAGCTTGAAGTTACCTATACACTTCCGAAGTTCGAAATGCCTAAGACTTCAGCTGAGTCAGCTGAGGAGTTTCGCCTATATCTTGAGAAGCTCTATCGTCATGAACAGATTCATTGTGCGCTTGCAGTTAAGTCGATGCACGAAATGTATTTAGCCTTCAAACGAGGGCAGCGTGGAGGGTGCAGTAGCGCAAATGATAGAGTCATTGAGCTTGAAGGTGATTTGGTGGAAAGTAATGCTCTGTTTGACGTTTATACATCGCATGGAGAAATTGAATTAGCAGAGTCTCCTTTTGGTGAGGGGCCTTACTTGAAAATATGCGAAATACCTTTCGCGCCAATGTCACCACGCATATAACAATAAATTCAAGCAGATTCGCAACGCTTGGCACTTTTGGTTTGAATCGGCTTAAGTGTTTACGGCACAATGGTTTAGTTGGGTGGTAGCGTTGCTCACTACTTAATTTGGCGTTATGCTACCGGCCCGAAATCTTCAATAAGGAATACTATGAAGCAGAACATTGTCCATATAGCCTTAGTTGTAAAAGACTACGATGAAGCAATCGATTTTTACGTAAACAAACTCAAATTTGAGCTTATTGAAGATACCTACCAACCTGAACAAGATAAACGTTGGGTGGTTGTAGCTCCACCTAACTCTCATGGTGTTACTCTATTACTTGCTAAAGCATCGAAGCCAGAACAGCATGATTTCATTGGAAACCAAGCTGGTGGTCGAGTGTTTTTGTTCCTAAATACCGACGATTTCTGGCGTGACTTTGAGCGTATGAAATCTGTTGGTATAAATTTCGTTCGAGAACCAGCAGAACAAGACTATGGAACAGTAGCAGTGTTTGAAGACTTGTATGGAAACCTATGGGACCTGCTCCAATTAAACCCAGATCATCCAATGGCGAAAAGGTAGCATAACAATAAATTTAAGCAGATTCGCAACGCTTGGCATTTTCGGTTTGAATCGACTTTAGTATTTACGGCACAATGGTTTAGGTAGGTGGTAGCGTTGCTCACTACTTAATTTGGCGTTATGCTTTTTCTCAAACTTGTAAGTATGGGCACTTTACGTATTCAACAAGTATCACTATGTATCTGCCCTGATATCTTTCACTAGAAATAAGGTTTTTATCCCTTAATAGACTATAACTTTTCTGAAAACCATCGCAGCTCATCAAAAATTGCGTTCTGTCTTATCTAACTTAACAGTGGTTTGATAGAGTTATGATTCGATGTGTAAGGAGGGTTTTAGATGGGAACTATAATAGGCTTGGTCATTTTAGCTGGGATAGATTGGTATCTTGTTCGTAAGACAGGGCTTCATATACATCAACTAATTTCCAAAAAGTATGCCGAGCATTCGCATAATAAAGAACATCGAAAATAAGATCTCTTTAGGCAACAGGCTAACGGTATGTGGCGTTGGAATTTTACCGTGCCTACTGATAGAACAAGCATAACAAGCAATTCAAGCTGATTCACAACGCTCGGCGCTTTCGGTTTCAATTGGTTCGGTGTTTACGGTGCAGTGTTTGAGGTAAGGTGGCACCGTTGCTCACAACTTAATTGGGCGTTAGGCTTCTAAGAGGATTACTAGATGATAAGACAGGCGGTTTGGGCATTTCTACGTCTTGTAGTTGTTTTATTTCTATACCTGCCCGTAGCGTATGCGTTTTTGATCATTATTCAAACATCTCGTCCTCGATTCCTCGAAATGAACTGGGAGGCTTACATTTGGTTTACGGTCTTGCTATTGGTCGTAGGCTATTGCTTGCTTCGTTTTTCACGTACAAAAGAATTTGGGAAGCTGTTTCTAATTAGTGTACTCGGGGTCTCTGTGCTAATGATGTATGAAGGTCAGTCTTATACATTCAGCACCCAGGACATATCAGCGAATGCCCTGTACGTGGCTTTTCTGTTCTTGATTCCTGCAATTCACTTTATATTGCCTTCAGTATGGACGAGACCGTTTTTGTTTTTGCTTCCTGTAAGTGCTTTGAGTTGGTTCTTACGAATGTCGATATATCAGCCAGTTTGTTTTTCTTATGAGCTATACGTAAGTAAGTCAACGTTGAGTCCAGAGCAGTACGATAAGGCTTTTGAATTAGTGCTACAAAACTTCCCAACCACGTTTATCGGCGGGTCAATGGCATTTGGGCTATTAATCCCATATTGGTTCGCATTGTATGGTCCTAACCCAGCCTCAACGTACAGAAGCCTAACAATAAATTTAAGAGTGATTCACAACGCTTGGCGCTTTCACTTCAAGTAAGTTTAGTGTTTATGACACAATGCTTTAGGTAGGGTGGTTAGCGTTGTTCACACCTTAATTTGGCGTTAGAACTATCACTATATCCAACAACTATAGGAAAGGAATATATGAGTCAAGGCGGTCAAGGGAGCAATACTTCCGAGCATTCTCTAACTGGCGTTATTAAAATTTTGAGTACACATGGATTGGCAGTGTTTTTGGTCGTGTACTATGCAATGTTTTTATATCCAGATTCATTTAAGGAGAGAGGTGCTTGGATTGCGAAAATTGAAGAATTACGGAGAAGTATCAACCCTGAGGATAAGCCACTCACGGTATCTCAAACAGAAAGTATTCTGGATTACGTAACAGACCTATATTTTCTTAACGTACAATCAGAAGTTCCGTTTAACACTTATTCATACTCGACACCAAGTGGTGGGATTGTAGGCGGTAGTATTTTTTTTGGTGGTAGCGGTGCTTTGTTTAACAATGGTATGAACAGACCTCAGAATGCAATTGATCTAAACGGTCTAGGGTTTCATTTCACAGTTGACTTAGATAATAAAGAAAATGATATTGAACGAGTTGTTCAAACGATGCTAGAGGAAGCGCGCCCTTCAGCTAAGGAGACAGTTATTACTCATTATGAACCGCTTCTCAATCGAGGTTTCGATAATGCTTTGAAATCTAGTTCTAGATTACGCTTATTCAATTTTGGGGATGCAACATTGTATGAACTTTGGACTGATATAGTGACGAAAAATGAAGAGACTTTCAAAACCGAGCTATTGCAATCATTAGAAGATGCTCAAGTATATTTGCAGTACGGCTCATTGAATCAATCGCTTAGAGCTCAGTTGAAAATCTCCGATTCTAGATTGAAAGTTGAAGAATATATGCGACCGAATCAAGTACTAAACAAATATCGCAAGAAAATGAAAAATGAATGGTTACTTAAGATTAAAGGTAGCGAGTTAAAAAGTCATCCACAATAGTTCTAACAAAGCATTTAAGAGTGATTCCCAACGCTTGGCATTTTCAGTGCTAATCGTTGGGTTTTGTGTTTATGGTGGTATGGTTTAGTTTTGTGGTAGAGTTGCTCACACCTTAATGCGGCGTTATGTTTACTTGTATTTCAATGGTTTAAATCTCTTAGGCTCAAGTTCTTTGTCCCTCTGGCAGTTCGTCCCTAGTAGACTCAGCAAATCAGTATTATCGGTCTAAATTCTTGAATCTCTTAGGCCGTAAAACATGCGATGTTCGTGGGTTGCTTCATTGTCAGGTCGAGCAGGCTAGGTTTCAGTTTCTTTGGCTTAAAGCCGCTTTGAAGTTCTTTCCCAAGTAGCATCCTACCTTGGCAGTTGCCTCGGCAACCAACCATTATCTTGCGCTTTGGCTGGAAAGAAAGGGCACTTGTTGGTGCTTTGTCGGGTTGCCTCATTGGGCAGGGAAGTGTTCATACTTGTTTTGGGTTGGTCGCCTTTGGTGGCCAAACTGGTTGTTACCTTGTGGTTTGGTTCAGAAAAATGGTCTTAATCATCAGTTCTTTCTCAAGCAAGTCAGTCACTTATGGTAAAACATAACAAACAATTTAAGCAGATTCACAACGCTTGTCGATCTGCATTCTAGGTTAAGTTTAGTGTTTTATGGCACAATGTTTCACTTAGGTGGTCGCGTTGCTCACTACTTAATTGGGCGTTAGGTTTCGGAAGGAGATTTATGGAAATCAAAGACTACAGTGACGACTTGTTGGAAGCGGTAAGCGAACTGTATTTAAGCGTTAGGGTTTCTACATTTAGTTGGCTCGAAACAGGCGAGTATCAGCTTTCAGACTTTAGCCGTGACACTGAAGGCGAACGTGTCTTGGTGGCTGTTGAAGGTGGTGAGGTATTAGGGTTTATTTCAATTTGGGAACCAGAAAACTTTATACATCACCTATATGTTTCGAATAATCACCAAAGGCAAAATGTTGGCACTCGGCTGTTAGAAAAGTCCAAGTCTTCGTATCATAGTTTGAGTCTAAAGTGCATGGTAGAAAATGAAAGGGCTATTGGCTTCTATGAATCAAAAGGGTTCATGAAAGCCGAAAAGGGCGCTGATAGCTTGGGAGATTACTATCTCATGAAGTTTATCGCACAAACCTAACAAGCAATTCAAGCTGATTCACAACGCTCGGCGCTTTCGGTTTCAATTGGTTCGGTGTTTACGGTGCAGTGTTTGAGGTAAGGTGGCACCGTTGCTCACAACTTAATTGGGCGTTAGGCAAAGGGCAGGAAAGTTCTTTGTTCTAATCTTCTTGCTTCCTCTGGCCGCCTGCTTTTCTTAGTCGGCAATTCTGTATTGTCGGCTCAAATTCTTGAATCTCTCCAACCGTAAAACATGCCAAGATTTGTGGGTTGCCTCATTGGTTTTCAGTATCGGTTGGTGGTGAGTTTCACTGGCTTAAAGTGTGGAAAGGACAAGTTAATCGAAGCTTTCATTTTTGCTGTCAGTTCGCAGCTTTTAGTTTTCCGGTTCAAAAGCTACTTCGTCGCTGCAAAGACGCATTTCGTGGATGTTGAAAGATAGGCTGTAACATAGCGGCTTCAGTTGTTCTTGAATCACAAAAAGTCAGTGGGTGATTGGTTGCTTATCGTGTTTAAGGTATTCTGTTTTCAAATCAAGTTAGTGAGTGCGTAGCAAAATTTGCCTAACAAACAATTCAAGCTGATTCGCAACGCTCGGCGCTTTCGGTTTCAATTAGTTTGGTGATTACGGTGAAGTGTTTGAGTGCTTTGGCAGCGTTGCTCACAACTTAATTGGGCGTTATGAATACCAGTTAAATTAACCTAAATTTGCACTTTTAGGTATAGTGAAGAATGCCGATTGCTTGAGTTGCATCAGAGAGAGCGGACTAAGCTCTACGTTTTTCCGATTTAGATTTATCCATTTCAGGTAGTTCATTTGTGGGACAAATTCTACAAACTTTTTCCTAAGTATGTCGCTACTTATTGGCACAAGTACATTCATAGTTTTGAATGCGGCTTTGATCAATTTGATATCACATTGGTAAAGCTCAGTAGAATACTCCGTATGGCAGTGCTTCAGATATTTTGCATGCACGTTATAACGTCGTAGTTGCCGTGCTACTTCCTTCTCAATGTTGAAAGCTCTTATAGATCCAACTTTGTAGACACAATGGAATTCCCAGTCTTTAACTCCTCCAACACCTGATGCTCGAATAGAAGTTATACGGTTTCGTGGTGCGGAGCTAATACCTATCTTAAATAGGTCTGTACTTGGGGAGTAAGCCACATAAACATGGTCACACTTATATTTGTGGTCTCGTATTGCTTCGCCGATAACATTGCTTTTGTTACTCACAACTACTCCCAAGTAGCATGCTAAATATCTGATATCTTGCTCAGTTTTCTGGGCGGCGGTGTCAGATAATTGTCATAGGCTGTAACATAGTATGAATGGTATACATAACAAAGCGTTTAAGACGGATTCCCAACGCTTGGCATTTTAGGTTTGCTTTGAATTTAGTGTTTACGGCACAATGGTTTAGGTAGGGTGGTAGCGTTGCTCACCACTTAACGCGGCGTTATGTGACAGGTATGAAATTCGAACATAAGAAAGTAGAACCAAGTAACAGCGATTTCCAGTTGTTAGTTGCTGAATTGAACTCATCGCTTACTCAAATTACTAGTGACTCTGGTGAAAGTTCGTTTACACCTGATAATTTTGATTCATCGAAAGATGGGTGCGTTGTGGTATATCTAAATACAGTGGCAGTAGCGTGTGGAGTATTTCGATACCATGAAAGTGAAGTTTGCGAACTCAAGCGAATGTATTCCAATAAATCAGGGGCAGGCTCTTATTTGCTGAAACAACTCGAATACTACGCAGTCAACAAAGGGTATAAAAGAGTTATTCTATCCACACGTAGAATTAACTCGAAAGCAGTCAGCTTCTATAAGCGTCACTCCTATTTAGAATCAAGCGCGTATGGCAAGTACGTTGGTGTAGAAGGCTCAATCTGCCTAGCAAAGGTTCTAAACACATAACAAATTGCTTAACAAAGACTCCTAACGCTTGGCGACTTCAGTCGCAATTTCAGCTCTGTGTTTATGGCACAATATTCAAGTTGAGCGGCTTCGCGTTGTCGCTTGTTAGCAAGGCGTTAGGCTTTCTACAAACATGGAGGTTAAAATGAAACAAGACTTTTCTAAATTGGCGACAACCGAGTATGGGAACATACTTACCAATGACCACTTTATAGATTACAACATTGGCCCCCTTTGGCAGGGTATGCCGCGAATTAGTGGAGAGGCATTCACAGTTCAGTTAGCTTCAGGTGATAATTTAATGCTTCATTCTGCAATATACGAAGCGCCTGAAGGCTCAATAATCGTTGTGGATGGCGTTGATAGTGAGTATGCAGTTGCGGGCGGTAATGTATGCGCAGTTGCTAAGAATCGAGGCATAAAAGGCTTCATCATTGATGGTGTAATTCGGGACTTGGGTGAAATTTCAGATATGGAATTTCCAGTTTTTGCGAAAGGTGTTCACCCGGTACCAGGCAAGAAAGATGTCTATTGTGAGTTGGGTGTTTCAATTACTTGTGGGGGAGTAAAGGTATCTACGGGAGACGTAATTGTCGCTGACTTAGAGGGTATAGTAGTTATACCTAAAGCAAGAGCAGAGGAAGTGTTCTTGTCGGCCTCAAAGAAAGCACGTGATGAAGCTTCATTAACTCTGCTTGAGTGGGAAGCGAACCACAGAGCTAAAATAGCTCTAGCAATAAGTTCTGCGAAACAAAAAGCCTAACAAGCAATTTAAGAGGGATTCACAACGCTTGGCACTTTTGCTTCTACTTCAAATTTAGTGTTTATGGCACAATTTTTTAGGTTGGGTGGTAGCGTTGTTCACCCCTTAATTGGGCGTTATGCATAAGGAGAGGTTATGACGATTACCGGTGAATGTTTTTGCAGTGAAATCAAGTACAAAGTCGAAGGT
>NZ_JBHZSA010000025.1:0-10649 GCF_043642085.1 Vibrio hepatarius
CTTCGGGTTGAATTTAGTGTTTACGGTGCAGTGCTCAAGTTCAGTGTTTGCGCTGCTCACACGTTAATTGGGCGTTAAGCAGCAGGCGAAAAATTAACATCAACAGGAGTTTTGTAGAAATGCCATTAAATCATACATCAATATATGCTGATTTGACCGATGAGCACTATGCGCTGATTGGTCGTGTCGTTGTTGAATGGTCTAACATTGAGTTTTTACTGGGTAGTTTACTTAGTCGCTTATTATTCACTCCAGAGTTTCCTGGCAGAGTGTATTCTCGTGGAATGGGTGCGGCTAAACTGCAACGAGCAATAACAGATGCGCTCGAACTACATCGACTACGTTATAGAAATCAGATTGTTGATGAAGATCTTGAGTCGAAAATATCTCAAACAAACAGACACCTTAATAACCTAAGACAAACAAGAAATAAGTTTGCACACTTTTGTTGGGCAAGAACGAGTGATGATGAGATTTTTGGTACTGGTTTTTCGAGCGCAACGGACGGTTCGAAACGGTCGACTAAAGACTTTGTCAGTTATACTGTTGAAGAGCTAAAAGAATTTCATACACAGCTATACACCGTGGTAGATGAATTAAGTAATGTCCTTCAGTTGATCCCTGAAATGCATGAAGATGGCATCTCTAAGAAGTTAGGTGAGTCAGCTGCTTAACAAAGCATTTAAGTCGGATTCCCAACGCTCGGCATTTTCGGTTTGCTTTGAATTTAGTGTTTACGGCACAATGGTTTAGGTAGAGTGGTCTGCGTTGCTCACCACTTAATGCGGCGTTAGTTTGCTACAAAGAATCGGGAAGTATTGAGGAAGATATGAAAGTAGATATTAGACCAGCCAAGGAAGACGAACTGGAATCTCTCCATTCTTTGGTTATTTCAAATGATGAATGGATGAAGTTCAATGGTCCTTATTTTCCATATTCTCACCCAACATTAGAACAGTTTGAAAGTTCATCATTTCAACGTTTAGTCGCTGGCTCAGACTTACAATTAATTACTGTTGACGATATTCCTGTTGGAACGGTTAGTTGCTACTGGGAATGTGAAGAAACTCGTTGGCTTGAAGCTGGTGTGGTTATTTACGATGCACAGTATTGGGGTAAGGGAATTGCTGCGCTTGCTCTGCCTTTATGGGTATCGTACTTGTTCGAAACTAAAGAGATCGAGAGGGTTGGTTTAACCACTTGGTCGGGTAATCCTCGAATGATGTCTTTGGCCTTGAAACTGGGTTTTCAGCAAGAAGCGAGACTTAGAAAGGTTCGTTACTACAATGGTGAATACTATGACTCCGTCAAATATGGTGTGTTACGGTCGGAGTGGTCAGAACGCAACTAACAATAAATTTAAGCAGATTCGCAACGCTTGGCATTTTAGGTTTGAATCAACTTTAGTGTTTACGGCACAATGGTTTAGGTCAGGTGGTGGCGTTGCTCACTACTTAATTTGGCGTTATGTGCTTAGGAGTAAAATGGAAATTGCGAAAGCGAAAGTAGCTCATCAAGACCAGTTTAAAGACTACGTTGAGTCCTGTATTGCAGATGGTTTAGAGCTCTATGATGAAGCAAAAACTGACAGTTATGCGTATCTGAAGAAGAGAGTCGCATACTCCAAAGGTGTGGGATTGCCTGACGGTTGGGCGCCAATAACAACTTATTTTTGTATGGAGTCAGGTGTAATTCTCGGTTCAATCAGAGTTCGACACGGTACAAACGAGTACATTGAAAATGTCATAGGTCATATTGGCTATGAAACCAGACCGACAGCTCGTGGTAAAGGAGTCGCCTCATTTCTTCTCGCTTGGGTTCGTGACAATGTTGTATCTGACTCAGCTATTTTGACCTGTTCAATCGAAAACTCAGCTTCACAAAAGGTCATTGAAAACTGTGGTGGTGTTTATCTGGGCAACTACACAGATGAAAGTGAAGGTACAGTAAGGCGCTACCGTTTGGTACGCACATAACAATAAATTTAAGAGTGATTCACAACGCTCGGCGCTTTCACTTCAAGCAAGTTTAGTGTTTATGGCACAATGCTTTAGGTAAGGTGTCAGCGTTGTTCACACCTTAATTTGGCGTTATAGCGCTTTGAAAATTCAAGGGTTGTAAGGTTTTGGAAAGTTGCTGGCTTCAGTGTTTTTGAGTTCGATTCCTTAGCCTGAATCAAGGTGGTAAATTCTCGCAAGCCAAGCCAGTGTTGGTTTCAAAATCACTCGGCTTCATCAGATTTTGAAGTTTGGTTTCCGGCTAGCTTTCCTAAATTCTCGACTGAATCGGTGTTTTGGGTTTTGTGGTCTGGTTGCAGAGGGTTTTGTTGGCTAAGATGCTGTTCATTGAATGCAAGCTAAGTGCTCATTGCCAAGTTAAGTCTGTTTGCTTGTATCGCTACAACAAACAGTTCAAGCAGACCAAAAACGCGTGGCACTTTTGGTTTGCGGTGAGTTTTGTGTTTAGGGTAGTTTGCAGAAACAACATTTGTGCGTTTTTGGCTACTTAACTGGGCGTTATCTTTCCCCCAATACAATGACTTAATGAGGTATAAATGGATTTTAAAAATGCAACACCAATGAATAAATTACAATATGCCAATGAGTGGTCGAAAAACTCATCTGGGTTTGAAAAAAGAAACTTTTACACATGGATGGCAAGTACTTTACCTAGCGCGACTCGAGCACTAGAGATTGGCTGTGGTGCTGGTTTTAGTACTTTGGAAATAGCCAAAAAAGTTCCTAAGGTTATATGTGTTGAGGTAAATGAACACTTAGCTTCAAAAGCTGAAGAATATTTAACCAGTCATGGCGTGTCCACGTCAGTTGTAAAAAGTGTTAACGGGAAATACCAAGAAACAAGTTCTCGAGTAGATATCTTTATCTTAAACCTATTTGACGTCGCGAAATTCCAAGTTTTCCAACAGGCTTCATTTGATATGCTAATCTGCTGGTTTATTGGTTCAGACCCTTACACTATAGCTAATGGCTTCAACCTTAAGGTTGAAGATCTAGAGCCTAGTCATATGGCTCGCTATAGAAACAAGGTACACAAAGATGTCTATGACGCGGGCAGGCAATTATTAAGTAATGGTGGAAACGTTAGTATCATAGATAGAGGATTAGTACCGTTTGAAGTCAATATTGATGATGTAAAGAACTATCTTTTAGACCTACATTTAGATGTTTCTAGTGGTAATTACAATCGCGGAAAGGCTGAAATAAAATTTATTGATACTGAGTTTAAATCTTCACAATTACAGTACGTTGCCGAACAATCTAACCCTCAAGGAAATAAAGTGCTCAACTCAGTAGTTATGATTAAAAGATAACAAAGCATTTAAAAGTGATTCGCAACGCTTGGCAGTTTCGCTTCGCTCAAGTATAGCCAAGTGTCGCTCACACCTTAATGCGGCGTTATGCCTTACGAAGAAAAAGGAACTTTCGATGTTTAAAATCGAGACTAAGCGCCTGATAATTAGGGACATGATGCTAGGTGACGAGGATGCTTTCGTTAGTATGTCTCAAGACCCGAAGTATCAGCGTTTTTACGATGAAAGTGACTGTAACCCTGATAAATACCGAGAATTAACTCACCTTTTTGTGGATCAAATATCTGAGATTCCTCGTCAATCGTATCAACTAGCTGTTGAAAGTAAGGTCTCGGGAAAGTTTATTGGTACAGTTTGCCTGCGATTGGAGTCTAATAACCAGGCTTCAATGGGTTGCGCCTTTTCTAGGGAAGTTCAGGGTAGTGGTCTAAGTTTAGAAGCGTCAAAAGCACTTTTAAACTTTGGTTTTTCAGAGTTGGGTATTCATCGTGTCTACGCAGAAACCATCAGCAGGAATTTACCTGCTATTAGGTTGTGTAGGTCACTGGGCATGAGACAAGAAGCTCACTTTAAGGAGCATCGCTTTTTTAAGTCAAAATGGTGGGATACTATCGTTTTAGCAGTTTTACGTAGCGAATGGGCACAGGCATAACAAAGCGTTTAAGACGGATTCCCAACGCTTGGCGTTTTCGGCTTACCTCGGGTTAAGTGTTTATGTCACAATGGTTTAGGTGTGGTGGTAGCGTTGCTCACCACTTAACGCGGCGTTAGGTTTTTTACGGAAGCAATGATTATGTTTGATTTACAAGAGTATTGCTCTCAGCAATTTAGTGCAGGGCGCGGTGTTGTAATCATGCCAGCTCTGGGAATTTTTAGTGTTGATGGAGTGCTAACTCAAAGTGGGGTTAATTTTGCTCACAGTTCATGTATATCAGGTGTGTCTAGCATTATTGAACAAGCGCACCTGATTGAATTTCAAGAGGGCTTCACCCCTCAAGATATAGGACACCAACTAAATGGGCGCAGTATTCGTGAAGTAGCCACTACCTTTACAGGTATAAAAAAATCTGTTTTTACTAACTCTGACTTGGCAATTTTATCTTTTGATCCCCTTCATTTTCAGGGTTTTAAAGACCATGACTCTGATTTGTTGTTTCTAAAGTCATTATCTGACCAAGCATTTAATGCCCTAAACGTAATTAGATTTATGCACTGTGATTTGTTTGTTCCTGACAAACTTCCTATGATTCCTGGTTATTGGCAGGGTTCTGATGGCTTCATGGGAGCCTGTATTTCTTTACCAAACCAATTACCTGAGATTGTTGCTGGGAGTCAGATGGGGGGAGCAGTTTCAAGTGGCTTGGGTATTGGCTTGGAGAGTAGTGATACTATTGGTATGGAAGGACACCCCTTTGTTACGACGATAGAGCCCGACGAACCATCACGAAATGAGGTCGGACAAATAATTGAACATGCCTTAAAACTCTATAACAGGGCTATGTATGCCAATAGTGATACATTGAAGTTTATCAACGTAATGGCTTTGTTTGAGTATTTAGGTACCGGGGATAAATATACTAACTTTAAGCAAGTGCGACCGAAACTTCAGTCTCATATCGCCCAAAGTCGGGAGCAATACGAAGACCTTAGTGAAGTATTTCAGATGCTTACGAGCTTGAAAATAGATGGTGTGAATGTAGGGTATAGAACGAGGATCATCCATGAAGGTGCTTTACTTGAAGATCTTATTCCTTCAGCCCCTGAGCGCGAAAAATTATTCCGAGATTTAACTCAATACATTCAGTTTATTATCCGTGGAATGTATCAGTTTACTGACCATACACTTGAGTCTTTGCAAGAACAACGAAAATTGAAACTACAGGCTATCGGAATATCAACCTAACAAACTGTTTAAGAGTGATTCGCAACGCGTGGCATGTTTACTATGCGTTAGCTTTAGTGGTTAAGGTGGTATGCGGGGGCTTCGGCATTGCGTTGCTCACACCTTAACAGGACGTTATGCCTATTTATGCTTATAGTCTCTACAAAAATCTTTTGTTTTTCTCGTCCTACCTGCATCCATAGAATCCCGAGGGGCTTTGTCTATTGAACATGGTTCATATGAAGAAAGCATATCAATGTTTCAGTCCGTTATTTTTTGGAGAGGTTAGGGATGGAGTTGTTCATCTGGTTTGTTGCATTTTTAGTTGTAGGTGTCTTATTTAACATTCGAAAAGAGAAAAAAAGACGCCAGTATTTAATGCAAAAGTATGGGAATGCTAGTTTAGTCGAAAAGCTGATGAAAGGTTCGATTTGGCAGGGGCAGACACAAGGACAAGTAATCGATTCTCTAGGAAACCCTTTGGATGTAGATGAAAAGGTATTGAAAACAAAGGTTAAAGAAGTTTGGAAGTATAATAAGTCCGGTAAAAACCGTTACAACTTAAGGGTAATTATAGAGAATGGCCTTGTAGTGGGGTGGGATAAAAAATAGGCATAACAATAAATTTAAGAGTGATTCACAACGCTTGGCGCCCTCACTTCAAGTCAGTTTTGTGTTTATGGCACAATGCTTTAGGTAAGGTGTCAGCGTTGTTCACACCTTAATTTGGCGTTATAAGTATGCGGCTGAAGTAAATCTGGCGATGTCCTACTCTCGCATGAGGAAGCCTCACACTACCATCGGCGCTATTACGTTTCACTTCTGAGTTCGGAATGGATTCAGGTGGGTCCGCAATGCTATGGTCGCCAAACTTGTTTTACTTCACTACTTACGTAGCTTCTCGTAAACACAAATTGTGTAATAGATTGCAGCAGGTGCCGCACAAAGAATCAGAGCGATTTCCATCACTAGTCTCCTCTAAAGTAAGGAGCTAAATCCCCGAGCATAGTCTATCCAATCACTGCGATTACTCAGTTCATACAACTTGTCGCCAAACACATTGTATTGCTCACTTTATAGGTTAAGACACCTCAAGAGGCTCGCAGTGAAAACATCCAGGAGAAATTACGAATGCTCTCCGTTAATAAGTTCACTTAACAACAATACATTTGGTGGCTGTATGCTATCATCAAAAAAGGCATGTGCAAGTAGATTGGTATATTTTATTGCACAATGTGTTTTAAATCATGTTAAGTGGTTGGTTTCTGCTCAGTTTTGCTTGTAACTTACTCAGCAGTGAACTAATATTAAGTCAGCCAAACACATTGTATTGCTTAACTTATTGTAAGCATGACAATTTAAAAACCCGACAATGTCGGGTTTTTTTATATCTAAAAAACGGGAAAATACTTATAACAAAGCGTTTAAGACGGATTCCCAACGCTCGGCATTCTCAGTTTGATTCAGCTTTAGTGTTTACGGCACAATGGTTTAGGTAGGGTGGTCTGCGTTGCTCACCACTTAACGCGGCGTTAGTTGAAGTTCGAAAACCAATAAACAAATGTTGAAAATATGAAGGGTCATTAGCTCTAGCAACTCACCTGATACGCCCTGCCCCTCTCCTATCTCGCCAGTGGCACTGGTCGTCTAGTGCTTGAATCGACCTTTCGCAGCTTACTGAAATGGTGTGCGTGTTAAGTTCTTTAACTCTGATTCTTGGGTTTGGATATCAGCTCAAGTACCCAAAGTCCAGCGCACTTGGCTGTTGGCTTCATCGCCAGAATTCTTTGCAAAATTACCTCTGCGGCTGCGCCTTTGAAACCAACGGTCATTTCTTCTTTACCAAGGTTCGTTTCGTGCGTTGGGTTTCAGTTCTCAACTGCCCCATTTGCATTCGTAAATGAAATCAATAACCTAAAATCTATTGGCACCTTAGCTCACAATGTAGGCTAAGGCGCAGCAACTAACAAGGCGCTCAACAGGGACTCCTAACGCTTGGCCACTTTCATTCAAATCAGCTTCAGTGTTTAGGGCGCAGTTTTTATGTTGGGTGGAATGGCGTTGTCGCCCGTTAGCTTGGCGTTAGGCAAAGGGCAAAAAAGTTCTTAGTTCTAATCTTCTTGTTCCCTCTGGCAGTTCGTTTTTCGTAGTCGGCAATTCAGCATTGTCGGCTCAAGTCCTTGAACCTCTCCAACCGTAAAACATGTCAAAATTCGTGGGTTGCCTCATTGGTTTTTAGTGTTGGTCGGTGGTGAGTTTCACTGGCTTAAGGTGTGGAAAGGGCTAGTTCAAAGAAGCTTTCGTATTCGCTGTCATTTCGCAGTTTTTGGTTTCTCAGGTTCAAAAGCTACTTTCTCGCTGAAAGGCTGTATTTCGTGAGCGTAAAAAGTGAGGCTGTAACATAGTGGCTTTAGTAGTTCTTGAATCACAAAAAGTCAGTGGGTGATTGGTTGCTTATCGTGTTTAAGGTATTCTGTTTTCAAACCAAGTAAGTGAGTAAACGAGAAATTTGCCTAACAAACAATTCAAGCTGATTCACAACGCTCGGCGCTTTCGGTTTCAATTGGTTTAGTGATTACGGTGAAGTGTTTCAGTGCGGTGGAAGCGTTGCTCACAACTTAATTGGGCGTTAGGCTTACAAGGAGGTTTCAAATGAGGATGCCAGTTTTACAACCCATTCCAATTCGCACGAAAAAGGTCCCTAGCTTGATTTGCCGAATCTATATATGGATCTTTTCAATTCGAAAGTGGCGGGTGAAAGAGGAATGGAGTTATCAGCTCCCAGACGGCAAAACCATTGTCATTCCTGCAGGCTTCGAGTTTGACGGTGCATCGATTCCGCGTCCTCTCTGGATGTTACTTTCTCCGACTGGTTTGTTACTCATTCCAGGATTAATTCATGACTATGCCTATCGTTACGACAAGTTGGTATACAGGGACGAAGAAGGCAATCTAATTGACTATCAAAAAGGTGCTGGTAAAGCGCATTGGGACAAACTGTTCCGCGATGTAGGCATTCAAGTTAACGGTATTGCTTTCATTGATGTACTTGCTTGGTTAGCTTTGTTGGTGGGTGGTTGGTTTACATGGTGGAAGCATCGTAGAAACGAAGAGAAGTAAGCCTAACAATAAATTTAAGAGTGATTCACAACGCTCGGCGCTTTCGCTTCAAGCCAGTTTAGTGTTTATGGCACAATGCTTTAGGTAAGGTGTTAGCGTTGTTCACACCTTAATTTGGCGTTATGAGTATCCCCAGAATTACAGGCAAGGAGCCTAATTTGTTCAAGCTTTACTACTATCCAAACAACGCTAGTTTGGCTCCACACTTTCTATTGCAGCATGTGAAAGCTGACTTTGAATTGTTGTTGGTAGACAAGAAGGCTCAATCCCACAAAAAGAAAGACTATCTCAGATTGAACCCTGCGGGTCGTATTCCAACTCTGATTGTCGATGGGCAGGCGGTTTTTGAAAGTGTTGCGATCTGTATTCATATTTGTGAGTTACACCCTGACTCAGGGTTAATGCCAGCATTGGGTGATGCCAAGCGTCCTTTATTCTTTCAATGGTTAGCATTTCTTAACAATACGCTACAGTCAGAATTAATGATTCGCTATTACCCAAAGCGTCACACAACTAGTGAGTTAGGGGCTTCAGGTATAGTCTCGGCTCAAAACTCTCGTATTATGGAAGTGTTATCCATTCTTGATGAGCAACTTAAGCAACATGAATACTTAATCGGAAATGAGTTAACTGCATGTGACTACTTTCTATTCATGTTGGCAGGGTGGCTACCAGAAGAGGCGCATGTGGAGAGTTATCAGCACTTATCGGATTATCTGAAACGTCTTTGTCGCAATCCAGTAATAAGAGGAGTATGTGATTTTGAGGGGATTGATCTCACACCCTTTGAGTCATACTCATAACAAATTGTTTAAGAGTGATTCGGCACGCGTGGCATTTTTACTATGCGTTGGTTTTAGTGGTTAAGGTGTTATGCGGGAGCTTCGGTATTGCATGCCTCACACCTTAACAAGGCGTTAGAGTTCAGGAGAAATAACTTGGTACCAATAAAAATCATTTCTGTTCGTGACCCTCAATTTTTCTCTGAGGATCAGACTCGAATTCGTTGTTTTGTGCGATCAAACCACATGAAAGAAGAGTACGAATTCATTGCATATAGATTTGATTGTGAAGTACACGGTAGGGATACTTGGGAACGTTGTATTTCTGGGGAGTTTGGCGCTGTAAAAGAGTACGACTCTGAGAATGGCATGAAAGCAGAAATACCGGTGTGTGAAATTCCACCGGAGTACCAAGAGTTTTCAAAGTTCATCGATAAAGTGAATGAAGAAAATGCTAAAAAATCATTTTTGAGTGTAGGGATACTCTGGACATCAAAGTTAGATGCATTGGTTACTGAGCTTTTAAGTGTCTTTTATGATAAATATCCTGATAGAAAGAAAAAGTCTAACTCCCTATTCGAAAAAGTTAATAGGTGTGTCGAATTGGGGTTGCTTGACAATGTAATGAAAGATCGGTTTGATTTTTTAAGAGTTGTTCGAAATAAGCTTGCTCATGAATGGGACATAACTATAGATGATGAAAAGTTAAAAAATGCACTTCATGCATTATATTTACTTGACCACAATCAATTATTTGAGTTCATTGAAGATATCGATTTCCTGCTTCAGTTAATATTTAGTGGTTCATGTGCAAAAGCTGCAATAACAATAAAAGCAAAAATCGAAGACCTGAGATAAGAACTCTAACAATCAATTTAAGAGGGATTCTCAACGCTTGGCATTTTTGATTCTACTTCAAATTTAGTGTTTATGGCACAATGCGTTAGGTGTGGGTGGAGGCGTTGTTCACCCCTTAATTGGGCGTTAGTGTTTACATCAAAATTTACGCAAAAATAGGAAGGCTGTATGAGTAAATCTGTTTATGTTGCTGGTAGTTTCAAGAATCTAGAAAAGATGCAGGCTATACGAGAAACTTTGGTCAGTGCAGGTATTGAAACTACTATCTCTGAGCCCCTTCAAGCTAATGGTATTGATGGTTGCTTGCAGCGCATTAGAGAAGCCGACATTACCTATATTCTAAATTTTGGTGGTTACGTTGGAAAAAGTGTAGCAATGGATATCGGTTATGCTTTAGGTCTCGGCAAACCAGTTTATGCTCTTGAACCTATTGAAGACCCAGACATAACTCACTTGCTGACACGTATTGTCACGCCAGATGAAGTCATTGCTGAGCTCAGTGGAAATAGTAAAAACTAACAATAAATTTAAGCAGATTCGCAACGCTTGGCATTTTTGCTATGCGTTGCGTTTTGTGTTTAAGGTGGTATACAGAGGCTTCGGTATTGCGTTGCTCACACCTTAACAGGGCGTTATGTGAATAGGAGATTCCAATGAACAAGGTAGTCAAAGATCG
>NZ_JBHZSA010000026.1:0-10296 GCF_043642085.1 Vibrio hepatarius
GAATCGGCTTTAGTGTTTACGGCACAATGGTTTAGGTTAGGTGGTAGCGTCGCTCACTACTTAATTTGGCGTTATGTACTTTGGAGGTCAAATGGATTTATCCTCAAATTTCAGAATGTTGGCGCTGTACAATCAGCGAATGAATAAGCAGTTACTTGGTGTTTGCAGTGAGCTGACTCATGAACAGTTGCATCAGAATACCAACTCATTTTTCCCTACAATCATGGCTCACTGGAATCATATCTTGTTCGGTGACTTGATTATGCTCCAGCGCCTTGTAGCAAATGAGTTGGTATCAGTTGAAGCTACCATTTTAGAGAAATTACCCGTTTCTAAGTCAGTTTCTGACACGTTCGCTTCGAATCTAGATGAACTCTCTGAGCTACGAGAACTTGTAGACATGATCTACATTGAAATCACTAATCGGTTTACCGCTGATAGCTGTAACCAAATAGTCAGGTACACAACAACAGAAGGGCAGGTGATTGAAAGGACCGTTGGTGAGTTTTGCCAACATATTTTCAATCATCAAACTCACCATAGAGGTCAGCTTACCTGTTTGCTAAGCCAGTTTGGTTTAGACTTTGGCTGTACAGACCTGCCGATGATCGTGCCAGAGGGAGCACGTACATAACAATAAATTTAAGCAGATTCGCAACGCTTGGCACTTTAGGTTTGAATCAGCTTAAGTGTTTACGGCACAATGGTTTAGGTCAAGTGGTGGCGTTGCTCACTACTTAATTTGGCGTTAAATTACAGATAAATTAGGAGAGAATTTTGGCTTTACACCCACATGTTGAAGAATTTTATACTGAATGGCTCCAAAAAGCGGATAGCTATGGCAATGAGACTACGTCTGATTTATTTAATAAAGCGTTCTCATTGTTTACCCTTTATAACAAATTATATGTAGAAGCAACTTTTGAATTAGCTAGGAATAACGTAATTACACTGAATGAAAATAGAGGATTTCCTGACAGAAAAGGAGCTACTGAATATGCTCCAAGATTTATCGGTCACCAAAGGTTGTTACAAGTATTTTCCGAAAGTAATCAATGCTCTACCGCCATAGAGCGATTATTGTCAGCTATTGATAATCACGAGTTTTATATAAAATTAAGTATGCTTCGTGGGGAAAGACAACCTGAAAAAGATGCTACATTAGCAACTAGAATGCGTTCAAATGGAATAAAAACCAAAGTTGAAGCTATTTTAGATCTGATTTACTCCGTTAGATGTAACATGTTTCATGGCAATAAACGTTATTCGAATGTGCAAACAGAATTACTCCGTCCTGTAACTACCTTATTAAGAGCTGTTGTGGTGGAATTGTACACACAGCTAAATCAGTAATTTAACAAACTGTTTAAGAGTGATTCGCAACGCGTGGCATTTTTACCATGCGTTGGTTTAAGTGATTAAGGTGGCATGCGGCAGCATCGGTATTGCGTTGCTCACACCTTAACAGGGCGTTATACATAAGGAGATGAAATGGCTAGTGATGGAACATTAGAAGAGTACAAGGCCCTTAGAGATGAAATTGTCTCAATGACAAACAGAAGAATTCAGAGACTTACTATTACTTGGACTGCTTTAGCTGCGATGATAACTGCTTCAGCTTTGACTAAAACCCCTGAAATAGCCGCTTTGGCGCTAGTTTTTGTTTCTTCGGCGTGGAAAGAGGAGTTAAGTATTATTAGGCAAATTTGTGGGGTTGGTGGATATATTGAAAAGTGCATTGAGCCTCACTTTGACGGACTTAACTGGGAAACCATTACTTCCATCAGAATGGGTGGCCCCGACAAGCGACCTTTTGGAAGAAGACTTTGGCTCACAATAAAATCTAATTATGGTATTGCTGGGGCGATCTCATTACTCACCACTTTGTCCCTAGTTTTGCAATATTGGGACAGCTTGAGTCAAATTCGCTTGTTCTTTCTGGCTGTTATTTTCGTTTTAGGTTGTTCTTTCCTTATTGAACAAATACTTGCTGGTTGCAATTTGGAGAACTCAAAACTTCGTGCGAGAGAGCAGTTTAAAAAACATGTAAAACAACGCGAAACGACTGTGGCAAACCCCGCTGGCTAATGTATAACAATAAATTTAAGCAGATTCGCAACGCTTGGCATTTTTGGATTGAATCAACTTTAGTGTTTACGGCACAATGGTTTAGGTCAGGTGATGGCGTTGCTCACTACTTAATTTGGCGTTATGTGTATATGCGGAAGGTAGGCAAATTCAAGGAGAAGGTCTTGATTGGAGATAAAGCTATATATCAATCACTTGCTCAAGAGTTAATAAGTAGTTCCCCAGAGCAAGCTGTAAAAGTAATAATGAACGCTTCACTAGTTGTTTCGGAACAAGGTGATGTCGGTACTTTTGAATTCGACTATGTTGATAAACTAGGCACGAGAAAATGGTTTCCGTTCGGTTCGGATATAAATACGTCCAGAATCAGAGAGCATCTCACCGAGCTACGTGAATCATATATCAAGGAAGGGCAACCTGAATGGAATAGTTGTGAATTCATTGTTGACCTCATAGATGAATGTTTTCATATGAACATTGAGTATCCGTAAATACTATGGCTTAAAAAATTGCTTTGGACTAAAACACATAACAAAGCATTTAAGACGGATTCCCAACGCTCGGCATTTTTGGTTTGCTTTAGTTTCGGTGTTTACGGCATCATACTTTTAGTCCAGTGGCCTGCGTTGCTCACCACTTAATGCGGCGTTAGGCAAAGGGCAGAAAAGTTCTTTGTTCTAATCTTCTTGCTCCCTTTGCCCATCGTTTTTCTTAGTCGGCAATTCCGTATTGTCGGCTCAAATCCTTGAATCTCTTAAACCGTAAAACATGCCAAATTTCGTGGGTTGCCTCATTGGTTTTTTAGTGTCGGTCGGTGGCGAGCTTCACTGGCTTAAAGTGTGGAAAGGGCAAGTTAATCGAAGCTTTCGCTATTGTTGTCATTTTGCAGTTTTGAGTTTTACAGGTTCAAAAGCTGCTTTGTCGCTGAAAGGCTGTGTTTCGTGACCGTTGAAAGTGAGTCTGTAACATAGTGGCTTTAGTAATTCTTGAATCACAAAAAGTCAGTGGGTGATTGGTTGCTTATCGTGTTTAAGGTATTCTGTTTTCGAATCAAGTTAGTGAGTACGTAGGAAAATTTGCCTAACAAACAATTCAAGCTGATTCGCAACGCTCGGCGCTTTCGGTTTCAGTTGGTTTAGTGATTATGGTGAAGTGTTCGGGTAAGGTAGCAGCGTTGCTCACAACTTAATTGGGCGTTAGGCATCAGGAGAAACTATGAAGAGAAATTTTGAACTCATTAGAGCCTTATTGTTTTATTTTGAGAAAAAAGAAGATTCTCAAATGGTGGAAACACCTGAAATTCCTGAATACGATGATTTAGTTATTAACTACCATTGCCGCCTATTATTTGATGCCGGTTTTTTACGTTGTGAACCTATTCGTTCAACTACGTCAGATAGGGTAATTAGAGTTTTATGCTTTGAACTTACTTGGGATGGGCATGAATTTTTAGACCGCATAAGATCTGATACGACGTGGAACAAAGTTAAAAGCTATGCAAAAGATAAAGGGTTATCTTTAACGTTTTCTATCGTTACAGGCATTACGCAAAAATTTGCGCTCGAGGCAATGTCGTAAAAATGCCTAACAAACTGTTCAAGAGGGATTCGCAACGCGTGGCATTTTCACTATGCGTTGTTTTTAGTGTTTAATGTGGTATGCGGCGGCTTTTGTATTGCGTTGCTCACCCCTTAACAGGGCGTTATGTTTACTTGTATTTCAAAGGCTTAAATGTCTTAGGCTCTAGTTCTTTGTCCCTCTGGCAATCCGTCCCTAGTAGACTCAGCAAATCCGCATTGTCGGTCTAAGTTCTTGAATTTCTCAGCCCGTAAAACATGCCAATGTTCGCGGGTTGCTTCATTGTCAGGTCGTGGCGGTTGGCTTATTGTTTAACTGGCTCAAAGTCGCTTTTAGGTTCTTAGCCAATCAGCATTTCAGCTTGGCAGTTGCCTCGGCAATTTACCATTGTTTATCGCTTTGGTTGGAAAGACAGGGCGTTTGTTGAAGCTTATTTGGGTTGCCTCATTGGACAGGGAAGTGGAATTATTGGTTTTGAGTTAGTCGCCTCTGGCGGCCAAGTTGGTTCTTGCCTTGTGGTTTGGTTCAGAAAACTGGCTTGAAATAGCAGTTCTTTCTCAATTAAGTCAGTAACTTGTGGTAAAACATAACAAGGCGTTTAAGGCGGATTCACAACGCGTGGCGATTTCAGTTCAATTTAACTTAAGTGTTTAAGGTACAATGGTTTAGATTTGGTGGTTAGCGTTGTTCACCACTTAACGCGGCGTTATGTAACCCATGGAGTTTTAGTGCGGAAGTGTGTTAGAAATAGAATAATATGGCCTCATAAGTACTTAACTTGGCAATCCCAAATGATATGTGTACTAACTTTAGTTTCAATCGTCATTGGGCGTGGCATATATCAGGTTGTAAATCATGGTACTTTATATCCTGGGCTATTTGTGTCTCTTTATATGAGTGCAGTCATCGCATGTTATCTATATGACAAAGGTCTACCAATAGGGTCTGTAACATTTGATTTTGAGCCAAACGACCTCACCAAGCAGTGCAGTAGATTGGCTATAACTTCATTATCATCTGTGATCTATACAGTATGCATACTGAAAGGTGTAAGCT
The DNA here is from genome assembly GCF_043642085.1 of Vibrio hepatarius. Classification (GTDB taxonomy): domain Bacteria; phylum Pseudomonadota; class Gammaproteobacteria; order Enterobacterales; family Vibrionaceae; genus Vibrio; species Vibrio hepatarius_C. The sequence continues at coordinate 4,723 of NZ_JBHZSA010000026.1, forward strand.
AGATTTTACCGAAACAAATGAAGCGCAGGATTACATAACAAGCATTCAAGCTGATTCGCAACGCTCGGCACTTTTGGTTTCAATTGGTTTGGTGATTACGGTGAAGTGTTTAGGTAATGTGGCAGCGTTGCTCACAACTTAATTGGGCGTTAGGCAAATTGAAGAAGTATACAAATAATGAGTAAAAGAACAGAAAATGCTCTTATCGCAAGAGGATTTGATACAACATTAGCCAAGACGTTGGCTATAGGTGGTTATACGCTAAGTAAGCTTAAAACCATGCAAGTTGATGACCTAATTTCTATAGGCATTGATGGGCACCTTGCGGCTAAATTGATGAAAGAACCTAGACCAGCGATCCCACAAAATATTCTGTGTAACGTTCTCTTCAATAACCGTAGAACGTGTTGCGTTTGTCGAGATGCCTCGAAATCGGTAGTAGTTCATCATATTATCGAATGGTCTAAATCGAGAAGTCATGCAGAAGAAAACCTATCGGTTTTATGCTTAGAGCATCATGATCTTGCTCATACTACAAAGCATCTAAGCCAAAACCTTACTGCTGATGAGATTCTATTTCATAAAGCGCTATGGGAATCTCAAGTCAGCCTAATTGATTCTCAAACGTTACTTCGCTTAAGAAGAGAGCGTAGTGTTGCCCGTTGGGATTGGATAAATATTCCTCGTGTTTTCGAAATTTTTTCTGAATGTATTGTTGAGTTTGAGCCATCTCCAGTAATCGATAACTTAAAAAAGGATAAGGTGATTGATGACAGAGGGATGCTATTGGATGAATCTCATTGGGAATGTGGCAAGAGCAATCAGCAGTACTTTATTGACTTTGGTGGCGGGTGTGAAGTTGCATCATATCTTGGTGGTGTTCTTGAAGCTATGATTCAAGTTTTACCAATAATTGACATTACTTCAATGCTTCAACATAGAGGTCAGATTAGGTCACTTATTACATATGGTAGCTATATCGGCGTCCAAGCACCGTTTTATTTTTCAACGTTAGAAAATCATGGGGATCATAGACAAGAAGTAAGGAGAGCTTATTATCAAGGTTATGGCGTTAAAATTGAGTTCACATATCAACCATGGTTTTGCACTAGTTCAAGTGCAAAGCATAGTGGAATGTCTGGTAGGCGAGTACAGACAGTAATCGGCTTTGTTCGTGATATTTCGTCAATCGACGGTGAGCTGGTTATATCTATCTCGTGCTTAGCTGCTGGAACTGGCTTCAAAACCCATGAAGGAAGAGTTCTCCCAAACTATGAAAGATATGCCTAACAAAGCATTTAAGAGTGATTCGCAACGCGTGGCATTTTTACTATGCGTTGCGTTTAGTGTTTAAGGTGGTATGCGGCAGCTTCAGTATTGCGTTGCTCACACCTTAATGCGGCGTTAGTTGCACGAGGAGGTTTCGTGGAAAAATTATCAGGTGGAAGAGAATCAGCAATATATCGAGATGGTGAAGTTGTCTATCGACCTCTTCATCCGTGGAGTCCTACAATTCACCTTATTTTGAAACACCTCGAGCGAGAAAATGTAGCTGAATCTCCAAGATTTCTTGGTGTTAACCAAGAACAGGAAGTCCTAAGTTTTGTTGTTGGTAATACTTATAACTACCCTCTAGTCGGTGCAATTGCTACTGTGGATGCTCTCACATCAGCAGGTAAACTATTGCGTAAAATACATGACTCAACTGTGCCACTTTTGGAACAAGTAGATGTCAATGCGCACAAGTGGATGCTAGAGCCAAGAGAGCCTTTTGAAGTTATCTGTCATGGTGACTTTACCCCATACAATGTTGCTCTATCCGAGAACACAGTTGTAGGTGTATTTGACTTTGATACAGCGCACCCTGCGCCAAGAATATGGGATTTAGCATATTCAGTTTATTGTTGGTCGCCTTTCAAAACTGATAGCAATGATAAGTTAGGCACAATCTCTGAGCAGGTAACTAGAGCTAAGTTGTTCTGTGATAGTTACGGTGCAACTAAGTCCGAAAGACATCAACTAGCGGATGCAATGATTCAGCGATTACAGGCTTTAGTATTGTTCATGCGCAGTGAAGCTGAAAATGGTAATGAAACCTTTGCTGAAAACATAGAGCAAGGTCATCTTCAAGCCTATCTAAATGACATAGAATATATCACTGAAAATAAACAAAAAATTCAGTGCGCATTGTGCAACTAACAAAGCATTTAAGAGTGATTCGCAACGCTTGGCAGTTTCGCTTCGCTCAAGTATAGCCAAGCGTCGCTCACACCTTAATGCGGCGTTATGAGTTTAGGAGGAAAAATGTATATCTGGAACATCAAAAGTTTAAAAGAACAGATTAGATCTGGACGACTGACTGAAAAAGATAGATTTATATATATGTTCTTAACTCTCATCTTTACTGTATTAGGCATTGAATTTGCGCTAAGAATCCCTATTGAATCTGGAAACGTGTGGGACACAATCAGTTCTGTATCTTCTGTCCTGATCCCTATACTGGGTACATTCTTAGCTTATAAAGCCAATGGGGCTGACAATGGAACTGATTTTCTAGGACGATATTTTAGTATTAGCTTTGTCGTTGCAGTCAGGTTCTTCGCTCTATTAGTCCCGATGTTCGCTTTGTTGTTCGCTTACTATATGTTGGTTATTCCTGAAAATCCTGCACTGGTAAGTACAGCTTTGGACACTTTACCTTTTATCGCTTGGCAAGGTTTACTTTACTATCAGATAGTTAAGCATGTAGGTGCCGTAAAACACTCATAACAAAGCATTTAAGAGTGATTCGTAACGCTTGGCAGTTTCGCTTCGCTCAAGTATAGCCAAGCGTCGCTCACACCTTAATGCGGCGTTAGTTTTCTTTTGGAGTTTACAGTGATGAATATTCCTGATTATTGGTTGGATTTTGTATCCAAGAACGATTTGAGTAATAAATCATTTGAGATCCCAGATGACTTTGATTTATCAGAGTTAGGGGCAGACTTTAAGGTATATACACGTTCGGAAATTGAAGATGAAACTAGCCATTGTTATCCGGGTATCAACGTTGTTAAGTCTGGATATATAGCCGTTGGTGGCTGCTTATGTGGCTCTGGCGATCCATACTTTATCAATGTGAATGATGGCGAAAACGGAAAGCTCTATCGAGTTTATCACGACGATAATTCCGTCGATATTGTTGTAAATAACTACAAAGATATCTTGAATTTCGTGGAATCGGAAAACTAACAAATTGTTCAAGAGTGATTCGGCACGCATGGCATTTTTGCTATGCGTTAGGTTTAGTGGTTAAGGTGGCATGCGGAGGCTCTGGTATTGCCTGCCTCACACCTTAACAAGGCGTTATGTGCCAGTTCCGAAAGCTCAATTTGAAGTGCCTCGAAACTATCCGGTGTTAATCCCTTGGAGCTGAATACTTGCTCTAATATGCACTGAGTTTTCTACTAACTCATTGGGTGGCAGAAGTGACTGGTGAAATGACGGAAATGGCAATTTCTAGCTATCTTGGCTGATTGTTGCTTCTAATGGGTACATATCCTTTCCTGCTTGTTGGTGTCAGTATGTTTTTCTATGACATTGAACGTAAACATGCCTTGCGGTGGCTAAACGGAGTAAGCTTTCTACTAGCAGCGTTTCTTCTCTATATGCACATGCAAACAGAAGTTATCTATGGTCAAGAATTACTGGAAGCTTGGTATCGAGACAACCCAGAAGACAGACCTCAATAAAAAGCACATAACAATAAATTTAAGCAGATTCGTAACGCTTGGCATTTTTAGTTTGAATCGGCTTAAGTGTTTACGGCACAATGGTTTAGGTGGGTGGTAGCGTTACTCACTACTTAATTTGGCGTTATGTTTACTTGCAATTCAAAGGCTTAAAGGTCTTAGGCTTTAGTTCTTTGTCCCTTTGGCAATTCGTCCCTAGTAGACTCAGCAAATCCGCATTGTCGGCCCAAATTCTTGAATCACTCAGGCCGTAAAACATGCCAATATTCGTGGGTTGCTTCATTGTTAGGTCGTGGCGGTCGGCTTCTAGTTTAACTGGCTCAAAGTCGCTTTTGGATTCTTAGCCAATCAGCATTTCGGCTTGGCAGTTGCCTCGGCAATTTGCCATTGTCTTGCGCTTTGGTTGGAAAGAAAGGGCGCTTGTTGTTACTCGGTCGGGTTGCCTCACTGGGCAGGGAAGTGGAATTACTCGTTTCTGGTTGGTCGCCTTTGGCGGCCAAGTTGGCTCTTGCCTTGTGGTTTGCTTCAGAAAACTAGTCAGAAATAGCAGTTCTTTCTCAATTAAGTCAGTAACTTGTGGTAAAACATAACAATAAATTTAAGAGTGATTCACAACGCTTGGCGCTTTCACTTCAAGCAAGTTTAGTGTTTATGGCACAATGCTTTAGGTGAGGTGTTAGCGTTGTTCACACCTTAATTTGGCGTTATAAGCCATCCCTATTTCGGAGAACGATATGGATAGAAAAATAGCAAGTGACTTAGCTAACATAATACTGTTAAGCACTAAGCTAGCGGGTAAGTATAAACTGGAAGACTATATAGCTCCGGGCTACATCGAGTCTTTTCATACGTTTGCGAACGGTAAGGAGTCTCTGGGGGCTTTCTTGATATCAGATGGCTCAAAATTATATTGGATATTTATAATTGATTGGCAGAGTAAAAATAATTTCTATCTAGTCGTATACCCAGAAAAATCAAATCAAGCTCCTCTTGCTGAAATACATAAACAGACCGTTTTTACCGATGGGGTAGATTTGGTGTGGAGGTACTCTCCGAGGAAAAAAGATGGCTTAAATGAACAACGGAAACAACAATTTTCTAATATGACCGGCGGCGGAGAGTTTATCCTGTCATTACCTAGTAAGTTTGTTACTTTCGAAGATACTTTGGATGACCTATTTCGTTTGATTACTTGTAGAGTTACAGCGGATCAGCTTGGTGGTATTGATAGCAATCAAGCGAGCGATTCATTTCCTGAAGGTAGAAGAGTTGAACGGAAACATTACATGAGAGAGCGCTCATCAGCTCTTGTCGAAAAAGCGAAGAAAGAGTATGCACTTAAAAATAATGGGCGCTTACCATGTGAAGTATGCGGTTTTGACTTCAGAGAATGTTATGGTTCCCATGGCGATAGCTATATCGAAGCTCATCACATAATTCCCTTAAGTGAGTTATGTTCAGCCGATGGAGTAAAAACGAGATTAGAAGACTTGGCTATGGTTTGTTCTAATTGTCATCGTATGCTTCATCGGGCTCCTCGGATTGATCTTCGAACGTTGCGTGAGCAATTCAAATAATGGCTTATAACAAGCAATTTAAGAGGGATTCACAACGCTTGGCATTTTTGCTTCTACTTCAAATTTAATGTTTATGGAACAATGCTTTAGGTTTGGGTGTGGGCGTTGTTCACCCCTTAATTGGGCGTTATGTTTACTTGTATTTCAAGGGCTTAAATATCTTAGGCTAAAGTTCTTTGTCCCTCTGGTAATTCGTCCCTAGTAGATTCAGCAAATCCACATTGTCGGTCTAAGTTCTTGAATCATTCAGCCCGTAAAACATGCCA
>NZ_JBHZSA010000027.1:0-7296 GCF_043642085.1 Vibrio hepatarius
ACAGCTCGCTTACTGCTTCCAAAAAGTCATCACTGTAGTCTTTGATTTCCATATATCCCTTTCCGAAACCTAACGCCAAATTAAGGTGTGAACAACGCTGCCACCTAGCTAAACCATTGTGCCATAAACACTAAACTTGCTTGAAGTGAAAGCGCCAAGCGTTGTGAATCACTCTTAAATTTATTGTTATATGCCCGTGTTCTTAAGCTTTAATTATGTTCTAGCTCGAAAGGCGAGCACGGTGTGCCTTGGTGATACTTGAGTTGCCAGCAAGTACCTGTAAATGTCCAAATTGAACAACGTTTAGCAAAATCACTAACTTCGCCAAATTCACTTACCAGAGCTGATTCGTACCTCAGAAGTTGAACAGAAGGTTCTAGCTGAATACATTCATACCTCTGTGAATGTATACGAGTACTTGAGGGTTCCTCACATTCCATCATGTCTATAATTGAGTCGAAATCATAACTCGTACCTGATTTACCAACTTCCACAAAACTAGGATGGATTAGACGCTCAATATCCGTTTTACTTTGACGTATTTCATATTGATGCAACTCGATCTCTTGCTCAATGAGAATATCCATTTGGTCTCCAAAACTTCAAAGGCATATAACGCCCTGTTAAGGTGTGAGCAACGCAATACCGAAGCCGCCGCATACCACCTTAAACACTAAAACCAACGCATAGTAAAAATGCCACGCGTTGCGAATCACTCTTAAACAGTTTGTTAGCTGCTCATTCCCAAAGGTTACTGTTTACTCAACAGGAACTTACGCAAATCTCTCTCTGCACGCATAACAAACAGAATAAACACTTTGTCACCGTCTTGTTTATAGAAAACACGACATGGATTGACGACAACTTCACGATAACTTAAATGTTCTAGCTCGGGTGGAATACGACCTGACTCTGGGAAAGTTTGTAGGCGTTCGACTTTGGAGAAGATCGTTTGCACTAACTGCTTTGCAGCTACGATATTTTCAAGTGCGATGTATTCAGCGATATCGTTGAGGTCAGATAACGCTGGTTCAGTCCAGATTACTTCAGCCATTTTGACATTTTGTCCTTGGCTTCATCATGACTTACAACTTTACCATCAGCTAGTGCACGCTCACCTCGTGCAATACCCTCAAGAATAGCTAAACGATTTTGCATAAACTCGTAGTCATCAACATCAACGAGATAAGCGGATGGCTTACCATGCTCAGTAATTAACACTGGCTCTTTGGTGTCGTGGAGATCGGCGAGGATCTTAGTTGCTTGACGTTTAAGTGATGTAACTAGTTCTACTTTCATGAGAGCTGCTCCAAAGGAATACTAAAGTGATACTATTCTATCACTTTGAGTATAGCAAGCTCCATGACGGCTAACGCCAAATTAAGTAGTGAGCAACGCTGCCACCTACTTAACGCATTGTGCCGTAAACACTAAAGGTGATTCAAACCAAAAGTGCCAAACGTTGCGAATCTGCTTAAATTTATTGTTAAATGCACTTTCCCAACAGAAACTCCCAGTCTGAAAAAGAAATCTGATTCTTGGTAACTTTAAGCCGATGGTAGCCCGTTTCTGTATTTGAGGTAATCTGAATATATTGATGCCCAAGCATACCTTTCTTAGCCATCAACTCAGCCTTGAGTCCTCGGAGGAAAACATCATTCCCCACAACTGACAAATGAGTTTTCTTAAACAAGGCTAAAACTGAATACACAACCACCATACTCGTCACTCCGACTAGAAATGACCATAATTGAAATTCAGCTTCGTAGAACCAATTGAAAATAAGTGTGAAAACCACATAGCTTGTCACCATGGACAACACCATTTTCCAATGCCATAAATTAGTTCTAAATTCTATATTTCGACTCATCCGTAAATCCTATTAGAACGCACGTGCATTTAACGCCCAATTAAGGGGTGAACAACGCCTCCACCCAAACCTAAGGTATTGTGCCATAAACACTAAATTTGAAGTAGAAGCAAAAATGCCAAGCGTTGTGAATCCCTCTTAAATTGCTTGTTATACGCGTGCTAACGATGATGTGAGTTCATTCACTATTTTTTCCTGAACGTAAGGGAGATACTCTTCATAAAACGTTGCTGGACGAACGTTTGTAAGCTTACCTTCGTCTTCAGGCACCTCAATTACGAAGCTAGTCTGCTTTACCCAATTGACTTTGATAAACAGAGCGTTCCAATCCGAAATATCAACAGCACCATACTCGCCAGACTGTAAGCACTGAATAAAGCTTTTAGTAACGATACCGATACCTTTTACTTCGATATTGCGAATGTACCTCGGACTTACACTTTTCAAATAAATGATATCGCCGACTTTAAGCTGAGAAACCGCTTCGTAAAGGTCTTTAGAGTTGTCTTCATTCCAGCCAAGCACAAACTTGTTGTTCTCAAAAAACTCTCCTTTGACTTCAGTACCACCCCAGTTTGAACCTGCACCGAAAATTGCCATTTATGTCTCCATTACCCTATAAGCGTATAACGCCAAATTAAGTAGTGAGCAACGCTACCACCTACCTAAACCATTGTGCCGTAAACACTAAGGTTGATTCAAACCAAAAGTGCCAAGCGTTGCGAATCTGCTTAAATTTATTGTTATGTGCGTGCCAAACGGTAGCGCCTTACTGTGCCTTCATTATCATCTGTATAGTTACCCAGATATTCACCACAGCAGTTTTCTATAACCTTTTGAGATGCTGGATTATCAATTGAACAGGTAACGATCACCGAGTCAGTTACAACATGGTCACGCACCCAAGCGAGAAGAAACGAAGCAACGCCTTTGCTACGAGCTGATGGTTTAGTCTCGTAACCAACATGCCCTATTACATTCTCTACGTTCGCATTAGTCCCAGTGCGAACTCTAATAGCGCCTAAGATTTCAGAGTTCGAAACGCAGTAATACGTTGTACTTGGCAAATACCCATTTGGTAATTCGGAGGTTGCCTTAGACCGCTCAACCAAACCTGACAAATAGGCTTCAGGGTTTAGCTCAACATTTTCGTATTTGGGGATACCCGAATCGAAGCATTCTTTCGCATAACTAGCTAACATTGAAGCCAAATCAGGGCTAGCTTCTACTACTTCCATGTATACTTTCCTCTAAAGCACATAACGCCAAATTAAGGTGTGAACAACGCTGACACCTTACCTAAAGCATTGTGCCATAAACACTAAACTGACTTGAAGTGAGAGCGCCGAGCGTTGTGAATCACTCTTAAATTTATTGTTATGTGCGTACTAAAGACATTGGCACGAACCGAATTCCGTTGAACTCTGCTTCTTCACCTGTTGCTACGAAACCATTACGATTGTAAAAGCCAACAGCATTCACCGATGAACGTAGGCTAACTTCACGAGCGTCTGTCTGATTAAGCAAATGATTTAATAAAGTACGACCTAAACCTGAACCCTGCTGTGAATTTGCTACAAACAAATGAGTTAGATAATTTCCACCACGCAAAGCGGCAAAACCTAGAACTTTCCCATCCGATACCGCCTTAATTGATGAAAACTTCTCATCATCTAGAGTCGACGCTAGGTCAGGCAATACTCTGTCCTTATATTCTTGCTTTCCTTGCTCATTAAGCAATGGAAGCACATCCTCGGCAGAGACCTCTGAAACAAGCCTTGTTACCGCGTCTAAATCCGTTTTTAGAGCCTTCTGAATTTCCATATTTCCTCCGAGCACATAACGCCCTGTTAAGGTGTGAGCAACGCAATACCGAAGCCTCCGCAGACCACCTTAAACACTAAACGCAACGCATAGTAAAAATGCCACGCGTTGCGAATCACTCTTAAACAGATTGTTATGTAATCGCGCTTCATTTGCTTCGGTACAATCTAACTTACACCTTTCAGTATGCATACTGTATAGATCACAGATGATAATGAAGTTATAGCCAATCTACTGTACTGCTTGGTGAGGTCGTTTGGCTCAAAATCAACTATTACAGACCCTATTGGTAGACCTTTGTCATATAGATAACATGCGATGACTGCACTCATATAAAGAGACACAAATAGCCCAGGATATAAAGTACTATGATTTACAACCTGATATATGCCACGCCCAATGACGATTGAAACTAAAGTTAGTACACATATCATTTGGGACTGCCAAGTTAAGTACTTATGAGGCCATATTATTCTATTTCCAACATACTTCCGCACTAAAAGACTCCTAAACTCCATGGGTTACATAACGCCAAATTAAGTAGTGAGCAACGCTACCACCCTATCTAACCCATTGTGCCGTAAACACTAAAGCTGATTCAAACCGAAAATGCCAAGCGTTGCGAATCTGCTTAAATTTATTGTTAGGCGATGACTTGTAGCTATCTAATAACCTCGAACAGCAAATACAACACCGCAGACTATGAAAAGAACAACAAACCACAAAATTGCGGGCATCGGGTTTCCATTTTTAGCCTCAGATGCCAAATATGAATTGAACTCTTTTTTACTTTGCCTTCTGCCATGTTTCGTGGACAAATTATGTTGCCCCAACGGTGTGGTTCCCGACTCGATATACTGTTTCGCAGATGCGAGTGTAGGTACAGGCCCGAAATTATGAGAACCGTTTGCATCAAGTACAAGCCAACCTGACCCTTGCTTTACGATAAAACGCCCATCATCCACCGAGTACTGCCCCGCTTGGATTCTAGTAACCTTAGCCAATATTATCTCCTATTCGCCTAACGCCAAATTAAGTAGTGAGCAACGCCACCACCTGACCTAAAGCATTGTGCCGTAAACACTGAAGTTGATTCAAACCAAAAATGCCAAGCGTTGCGAATCTGCTTGAATTTATTGTTATGCTCGTGCTCAAAGAAATTGAAGGGCTAAACAAGCTATAAACGCTGGCAGACCGGCTATAAAGAAAACTAAACCTGTCTGGTAGTTCATTCGATAGTGCTCGCGTTCGTCTTTGTCGAAATCATGCCCTTCTACCATTTTGTAGACTTTGTCTGTTCTAGGGTCATCTAACCGTGTCGTCTTACTATGGACTCCACCTTCCCACATTAGCTTCGCCAAAACCCATATGACGATGACAACAAAGAAAAGAAAATCGACCAACTGAGTGGTAGCAAAGAATGGAACAAACTGGGCTAGAGCGATCACAACAAGAGCCGCAGAGAGGTTAATTAGAACCACTTTTTTGAGTAAATCGAGCAAAATTACCTCCTAGAGCATAACGCCCAATTAAGGGGTGAGCAACGCCTCCACCTAAACCTAAGGCATTGTGCCATAAACACTAAATTTGAAGTGGAAGCAAAAATGCCAAGCGTTGTGAATCCCTCTTAAATTGCTTGTTATACGTTGCTTCCTTACCCGAGCACTGGTCTAAAAAAGCTACGTTCATAGCTAATAATGCAGTCTACTTTATCTGCAAACTCAAAAGCTTCAATACACTCAGGATCATTTAAAGATTTAACACGATACTCTTCATATGCTGATAAGCTTTCAAATGTGAACAAAGCTAGAGCTATATTATTCGCACCTTCTGACGGTAGGAAATAGCCATTGTGTTGACCACCGAACTTCTCAACAAGTGGAATCCACATTCTTGCGTATTCTTCAAATTCTTTGACCTTTTTCGGGTCAATCACGTACCTGACATAGCAAGTAATCATAAGCTTTAAATCCTTCTAATTGCTTAATTTTATGCGCAACGTATAACGCCCAATTAACGTGTGAGCAGCGCAGACACAGAACTTGAATCCTACGCCGTAAACACTAAATTCAACCAGAAGTGAGAGCGCCAAGCGTTGCGAATCACTGTTGAATTGTTTGTTATGTTTTACCACAAATACATGATTTACTTGAGAAAGAACTGATATTTCTAACTACTTTTCTGAAGCAAGCCACAAGGCTGAAACCAACTTGGCCGCCAAAGGCGACCAACCAGAAACGAGTAATGCCACTTCCCTGCCCAATGAGGCAACCTGACTAAGCTCCAACAAGTGCCCTTTCTTTCCAACCAAAGCGCAAAACAATGCTGAATTGCCGAGACAACTGCCAAGCCGAAATGCTAATTGGCTAAGAGCCTAGAAGCGACTTTGGGCCAGTTAAACCAGAAGCCAACCGCCACGACCTGACAATGAAGCAACCCGCGAACATTGGCATGTTTTACGGGCGGAGAGGTTCAAGAATTTAGGCCGACAATACTGATTTGCTGAGTCTACTAGAGACGAATTGCCAGAGGGACAAAGAACTTCAGCCTAAGAACCTTAAGCCCTTGAAATACAAGTAAACATAACGCCAAATTAAGTAGTGAGTAACGCTACCACTAACCTAAACCATTGTGCCGTAAACACTTAAGCCGATTCAAACCAAAAATGCCAAGCGTTACGAATCTGCTTAAATTTATTGTTATGTAATAATTCTAATTGGCAGTATTTCTGATTACACCTAGTTGCTTGTGCCTAATGGGTGTTAAGCCATGAGGAAAGTCTATATCTGAAGACATACCTAGAATAACAACTTGATCTTCGACCTCATGGTAGTGAGTCGTTGCCTTTAACTTGAATGTGTAGGTATTGTTAGTTCCATTAAATGCAAACTCACTATCGCAGTACATCTGTACTTCAAACTCCAGTTCTTCGCCATTAGAAAGGACCACATAAAATCGAGTTTGGGTGAAATAGTCGCTTGGAAAGTGCCAACCGCCACAATCTATAAATACCACTGTTTGACAATGAAGCACCATCCGATCACGTTGATTTCGATAGGCTCGGATATCACAATTACTGAACGAAACTTCCAAATTACCCCCTATTACATAACGCCGCGTTAAGTAGTGAGCAACGCCACCACTAAACCTAAACCATTGTGCCGTAAACACTAAATTAAAAGCAAACCGAAAATGCCGAGCGTTGCGAATCTGTCTTAAACGCTTTGTTAGGTGAATTTACTCGAACAAGCAACGGTACTAACTAGTCTAGCTTAAGTAGCTTTCTAGATTTTTTATATACAAAGTTCATCACTATGATAGCAACTAAATAAGAAATTACATGTATTACTAATAGCTTAAAATTGAAGTCATCAAAAAACACAGAATAATCTAAGTCAAACAAACCTAATACTGCTTTACTAATGAATACAGCAATAATTCCTAGAACAATATCCATAAATATCCTTATCCATTTATATCGAGAGCTAGTGCCTTTCCCGTCTTTTGATACAGCCCTAGCTCACCTAACGCCCAATTAAGGGGTGAACAACGCCTCCCCCAAACCTAAAGCATTGTGCCATAAACACTAAATTTGAAGTAGA
>NZ_JBHZSA010000028.1:0-7097 GCF_043642085.1 Vibrio hepatarius
TTTGAATCAGCTTTCGTGTTTACGGCACAATGGGTTAGGTGAGTGGTAGCGTTGCTCACTACTTAATTTGGCGTTAGGAAAATGGAGGCAAAAATGGAATTACAGCAAATAGATATTACAGGGTGTCGACTTGTTGGTGCCATCTCTGATGTGCTTGGGCACGCGGGGCCAAAGCATCACGCTGTTGTTTTAGGGCAGTGTTCTAAATCTGGTGAAGTGTACTTGGCCGAAAACAACGACTCTGGTTACCAATTGGAGACAATGAGCAACTTCAAAGCACGTTATGCCACGCAAGGTGAAATCAGGCTATTTTCTAATTCTGGCCCCAAAAGTAACCTGCAAGTGGCCAAGGATGCTTTAGCTGAAATTGTGGCTGGTGGCAAAGGCAAGTACAACCTCGTCTCTAATAACTGTGAGTCATTCGTAAATAGAGCGATGTACGATAATTCTGTTAGTTCTCAGGTGATTAATACATTCGGTGTGTTTGCTTTGATAGCAGCAGGTGTTTATCTGTACAAAAACTCGAAATAATTTTCCTAACAATAAATTTAAGCAGATTCGCAACGCTTGGCACTTTCGGTTTGAATCAGCTCTAGTGTTTACGGCACAATGTTTTAGGTAGGTGGCCGCGTTGCTCACTACTTAATTTGGCGTTATACGCTTTTGAGGAAATAATCCAATATGAACAAGGTAGTATTCAGAAATTGCGATGAAGATAGTGAGTATTGGGTTGCTCTAGAAAAGCTGTTTCAAACGGAATGGTCTGACTTTCTATTCGTAGATACCTATAAAACAGAATCTAAACTTCCACCGGTAATTGTCGCTCTTAGAGACAATCAAGTTATCGGTGGTCTTGCTTACTCGCGCTTTAAAGAACCTCACGGTGACTCAGAAGTTATTTGGTTTAATGCTGTTTATGTTTCACCAGATTGGCGCGGGCAAGGTATTGCTAGTGAACTGATTAACCGAGGTGTTAGCCAAGTATCAGCAGCAACTCAAAGTAACCTGTATGCTTACACAAATGTACCATCGTTGTACGAGTCATTAGGTTGGTTAGCAGTTGATATGGAAAGTGAGCTAAATCATAAGGTTATGACAGTTTCGTTGTAGTGTCAGCACGCGTATAACAAAGCATTTAAGAGTGATTCGCAACGCTTGGCAGTTTCGCTTCGCTCAAGTATAGCCAAGCGCTGCTCACACCTTAATGCGGCGTTATGTGAAAGAGGGAAATATGAGAGTAGATTATGATTATTTACATGAGTTACTAAGGGTATTTATCGACGACGAAAAGCCAGTATTAACTTGTGAGGACTTCACAAAATATACTGAAAATGACCTTCAGAAATTCTGTTTACACGTCAAATTACTTAGTGATCAAAGGTTAGTAGTAAATGCTTTTAAAGACAGTACAGATCTAGGAATCCAGTTTGATTGGGACGAGGAAGGATATTATTTGGTCGAGTATCCTTGGCGTCTAACGTCACAGGGGTATGATTTTGCAGCGACCTTAGATAAACCTGAAATGTTAACTTTAGTGCGTGAGAAAATGGCGAATGAAGGCATTTCTGCTGTTGTAGACATCTCTAAGAGTTTTGCACGAAAGAAACTAGAAAAAGTACTCGAGGAACATTTCACATAACAAACTGTTCAAGAGGGATTCGCAACGCGTGGCATTTTTACTATGCGTTGGTTTTAGTGATTAAGGTGGTATGCGGCGGCTTTGGTATTGCGTTGCTCACCCCTTAACAGGGCGTTATAGCAATATCCATAGTTAAAGGAATCAGATGAACAAAATACAAATAGTTTTAGTCATGGTCTGCATGATTGCCCTCGGTTTCATGCTGGGTGGTGGCTTCAACTCTGCCGAACGACATACAATGGTTCAAGGCGAAGGTTTTCCTTTATTTGAAGTCAAAGTTGCCAGCTCTTTCCCTGTGAAACCTCTGGAAAAATTCAATATTTCAACTGATAGCCCAATTACTACGTTTCGAGTTCCTTTAGCGCTAGAAAGCAATCCTAAGGTTAGTTTTCTATCAGACTTCGAAGTTACAATCGATAACGAATCTGGATTGGTGGGGCGAATTCAAGTCGAGCGAGGTTTTGTTGGTAAGAGCGAGTGCATTGCAGCACTTGGTACCTTGATCGAAAAGCTTCAGGATCACTATCCAGTATTTCAGTTTGAACCAGGTAAGTCGCACTACTCGAAAACGGTTGGAGACTTACGAGCGGGTGCTTCATGCTCAGTTTATGAAAAATCCCCATACGTTTCGTTAGAGTTCTACTTAGAAAGTAACTCTGTAGCAGATAATATCCTTAAAGCTTTTACGCAAAGATAAAGCTATAACAATAAATTTAAGAGTGATTCACAACGCTTGGTGCCATCACTTCAAGTCAGTTTAGTGTTTATGGCACAATGCTTTAGGTCGGGTGGTTAGCGTTGTTCACACCTTAATTTGGCGTTAGGCATCAAGGAGGTTGTTGTCATGGAAGAATCAATAAAATTTGGTAAGTTAGCGGAAGCTCATTTTGAAAATGGACTTTTGTGTGCTGAAAGTGTCGTTTCTGCTATCGCGGAATATCACGGGGTGGATGATCACCTAGCCTCGAAAATGGCAACTGGATTTTGTAGTGGCATGGCTAGAACTTGTGGACCATGTGGCGCTTTATCAGGAGCTGTTATGGGCATTAGTTTAGTTTTAGGTCGTGAATCCCAAAGTGATACTGTCGCTACGACGTACGAAGCAACACGGGAGTTAGTCGAGAAGTTTGAAAATGAATTCGGGGCTAAAGACTGCCATAAGCTTTTAGGCTGTGACATTGGAACGGAAGAAGGTATGGCTCATTTCCGCTCTCAAAATCTTCGTTCTAATTGTAGCAACTACACTCGAAAAGCCGCTGAACTAGCAGTGCAAATATTGAGCAAAAATGCCTAACAAGCAATTTAAGAGGGATTCACAACGCTTGGCACTTTTGCTTCTACTTCAGTTTTAGTGTCAATGGCACAATGCTTTAGGTTTGGGTGGAGGCGTTGTTCACCCCTTAATTGGGCGTTATAAGCCTTAATTGGATATCGGTAAATATGGAAACAGATAGACTTAAACTACTACCTCCTTCAATGGAATATCAACCTCTGATGCTTGAAGCGATAAGGGAAAGCCAAGATGAACTCGGTGTCTACCTTCCTTGGGTTCCATTTGCGTTAACAGAAGCTGAATCAATTGAAAACACGCAGCAAGCCATCAATAACTTTGAAAATTTTGAAGGTGAGTTGCGTTATTCAATCATAGAAAAAAGTACAGGGCGCTTTCTTGGTGCAATAGGGTTAATTATTCGCGATAAATCAGTACCGTTTTTTGAAGTTGGTTATTGGATGCGTAGTTCAAGTGTTGGCAATGGTTTCATTTCTGAAGCAGTGAAAGCAATAGAGTCATACGCGTTTAATGAGCTAAAGGCTAACCGAGTTGAAATCAAAGCTGCTGAACAGAATTTGAAAAGTCGAATGGTGGCAGAGCGAGGCGGGTATGCTTTTGAAGGCATTTTACGTAACGACCGAAGATTGCCGTCAGGTGAATTGAGTGGCACGGCTGTTTATTCGAAAACAGGCATATAACAATAAATTCAAGAGTGATTCACAACGCTCGGCGCTTTCACTTTAAGCCAGTTTAGTGTTTATGGCACAATGCTTTAGGTAAGGTGTTAGCGTTGTTCACACCTTAATTTGGCGTTATAAGTTAAAGTGAGGTAGTCATGAAAGTTCAGCCATATCAGATTTATCAGTCTATGATGCTTGAAGTCAAAGTGAGGATTAGAGCTGTAGATGAATGCCTTTCTAAACATTCAGAAAAAAGCTCTTTACCTCCGCTGGATACTGAGTTCTGCTTTCTTCAATTAAGAAAAATTGTCGAACAAATTTGCTTTAGCTCTGTTTTATGTGACAAAAATAGATATAAAGAATTTAGACGAATTGAAGGTGAAGAAAGTGACATCAATGGTGATTTTACAAAGGACTGGAATGCGAGAGTTATCCTACAGAAACTTAACTCTATTAGTCCTCACTTTATGCCAATTCCTTTAGGTCAGAGTCAATTTAGTGATGGTTTACATCAAATTCAGCGTAAAGACGTTAAAGCTACTCATGGTGAGTTGATTAAGATTTACAAAAAATGTGGTGACTTTATGCATATACCGAAACCATTTTCTGAAGATTATGACTCACATATTTCAAGGTATAAGCAAAAGTACGCAAGCTCAAAAAATACAATTGAATCGTATATTGGCTATTTAAAAGACCTTTTGTGGAATCACGCGGCAATAGGTTTGGAGTTTAATCTTGGAGAAAATCCGCTTACTCCAGGTAACCCAAAGAATGCATGGCTAGTAGATTTTGGTGACTATAGTAGCGATGACATTTCAATTGCTATAGCTAGTGCGGATTAACTTATAACAAGCAATTTAAGAGGGATTCACAACGCTCGGCATTTTTGCTTCTACTTCAAATTTAGTGTTTATGGCACAATGCTTTAGGTTTGGGTGGAGGCGTTGTTTACCCCTTAATTGGGCGTTATATAAAAGGGCAATAAATGAAAGATACTGAATCGGTTCGTCTTTTGTCGTCAGATGGATTTCTATTACGTTCTTCAGAGGGAAGCTACTTAAATGCTTCACTAGAAGACGTTTTGTCAAATGTCGAAAAAGTCAGTGAGATCCCAGATGACGCTAAAAGAGCGGTAAAGGACTTTATTGAACATCATTTCAAAGAACTATGTGAACGTGTATTTGATTTGGATAACCTTGAACTTCCAGTAGAACTAATCAATAAGTTTCCAGAGTTCATAGAGTATCTAAAGCTAGCGTTTGGGATTTTTATATAACAATAAATTTAAGAGGGATTCACAACGCTTGGCATTTTTGCTTCTACTTCAAATTTGGTGTTTATGGCACAATGTTCAGGTTGGGTGGAGGCGTTGTTCACCCCTTAATTGGGCGTTATGTGCCCGAGTACCCCACGTTTAGTAGACACTTTACTAAGTTAGATCTAGGGTCTAATTGAGAGGTGATTTATGGCTAAACATCGTAATCCAGCGTACACCGAAGAGTTCCGCAAAGAAGCGGTTCGTCTTGCCAGTCTCCCGGGCCGAACAGCCGTTTCCGTTGCTAAAGAGTTGGGTATTAGTGCTCAGCAAATTCGTAATTGGAAGCGTCAGTTTACGCGCCTATCCGATAAACAGTTTAACACCTTAGACGGTGTTGACTATTCGAAGAAAGAATCCGAAGAGCTTCGCGCGCTAAGACGCGAGAACAAGCGTCTACGTGATGAGATGGAATTCCTAAAAAGGTCTCGGCGTACTTCGCGAAGAACCAAGAGTGAAGTACGAGTATATCGAGAGCTATATTGGGGAATACAAGATCACTCATATGTGCCACGCCTTAAACGTTTCGCCGAGTGGTTATTACAAATGGTTAAATCGAGAGCCGAGTAAACGTTCAAAGCGGCGGTGCCGCTTTGAACAGTTAGTGATGTGTACCTTCGCGAAGCATCGAGCACGTTATGGTTCAGTTCGAATTACCGATGAGTTGAACGAAGCAGGCTATGCCTGCTGCGTTAACTATATTGCTGATATTATGAAAGAAAAGGGTATCAAAGCACGCAATGGTATGGGGTTCAAATACACTAAGGATGTGGCAGCGATGACCAACGTGGCGGATAATTTGTTACGAAGAAACTTCGAAGCAGAGTGCCCTAATCAGAAATGGGTGACTGACATTACATACATCTGGGTGAAGAGCCGTTGGCTCTACCTAGCTACGGTACTAGATCTGCATTCAAGGCGTATTGTTGGTTGGTCACTAGATACAACGATGACGGTTCAACTCATTACGAATGCACTGAAAATGGCGTTTAAGTCACGTAAGCCGCCTAAGGGCGTCATTATCCACTCAGACCGTGGTGTACAATATAGAGCACATGACTATCAGGACTTCATGCGTAAGCATGGAGGTGTGCCGAGTATGAGCCGTAAAGGCAATTGTTGGGATAATGCCGTGATGGAGTCATTCTACAGTCGACTGAAAGTCGAGCTGATATATGCAGAAGACTACCAAGATATAGAAGAAGCTCGAATGGGGATCTTCGAATATATTGAGATCTATTACAATCGAAATAGAAAGCACTCAGCGTTGGGCTATGTGAGTCCAGTCGAGTTCGAAAGTGTGTAGTTATGTTGTGTCCACTTTTCGTGGGGTACACTAAACACAAAATCAGGCTATTGCTCAAAAAGGCTATTTGAACTATTATTTGTACATTAAATTGTACCATTGGGAGTTCGACATGAGCCGTATCCACTTTGACCAAGATATTCAGCCTTTGTCTGAATTTCGTGCTGGCGTAACGTCATTTATTAAACAGATTAACGAAACTCGTAGACCATTAGTAATCACACAACGTGGTAAGGGTGTTGCGGTTGTCCTTGATGTTGCGGAATATGAAGCCATGCAGGAGAAGATCGAGTTACTGGAAGAAATGCGTACTGCTGAAGCACAATTAGCTTCAGGTTTAGGTGTTTCCAATGAAGACGCTCGCGCTCAAGTGTTGGGGCGTATTAAGAAATGAAAGTAGTCTGGTCACCACTAGCATTACAAAAGTTAGGTGATGCAGCCGAGTTTATTTCACTGGATAACCCAGTGGCAGCAGAAAGCTGGGTTAATGAGGTTTTCGATAAAACCGAACTTCTCTCAAATATGCCTGAAATGGGGCGAATGGTTCCTGAGTTACCTCATACTAATTATCGTGAAATCCTTTTTGGCCACTACAGAATCATATATAGCCTCAGTCATGAAATTCGTGTCCTTACAGTAAGAAACTGTCGTCAAATGCTAACGGAAAGTGATGTGTAGCAATTGTGTTATAACAAGCAATTTAAGAGGGATTCACAACGCTTGGCATTTTTACTTCTACTTCAAATTTAGTGTCTACGGTACAATGCGTTAGGTTGGGTGGTGGCGTTGTTCACCCCTTAATTGGGCGTTATGTGATTATAATGAGGATACAATATGACATTAAAATATTTCTTATGTTGGTGTAAATTTAAAAAAATAAA
>NZ_JBHZSA010000029.1:0-6144 GCF_043642085.1 Vibrio hepatarius
CTCCAAAGGAATACTAAAGTGATACTATTCTATCACTTTGAGTATAGCAAGCTCCATGACGGCTAACGCCCAATTAACGTGTGAGCAGCGCAGACACTGAACCTAAACACTGCGCCGTAAACACTAAATTCAACCCGAAGTGAGAGCGCCAAGCGTTGCGAATCACTGTTGAATTGTTTGTTATGTTTTACCACAAGCTCCTGACTTAATTGAGAAAGAACTGCTATTTCTGGCTAGTTTTCTGAACTGAACCACAAGGCAAGAGCCAACTTGACCACCAAAGGCGACCAACCTAAAACGTATAATTCCACTTCCCTGCCCAATGAGGCAACCCGACTAAGAAACAACGAGCGCCCTTTCTTTCCAACCAAAGCGCAGACAATAGAAAATTGCCGAGACAACTGCCAAGCCGAAATGCTGATTGGCTAAGAATCTAAAAGCGACTTTAAGCCAGTTAAACATGAAACCGACCGCCACGACCTGGCAATGAAGCAACCCACGGACATTGGCATGTTTTACGGCCAGAGTAATTCATGAACTTAGGCCGACAATGCGGATTTGCTGAGTCTACTAGGGACGAATTGCCAAAGGGACTATGAACTAGAGCCCAAGACCTTTAAGCCTTTGAATTACAAGTAAACATAACGCCCAATTAACGTGTGAGCAGCGCAAACACTGAACTAAACCATTGCGCCGTAAACACTAAACTCAACCTGAAGCGAGAGCGCCAAGCGTTGCGAATCACTGTTGAATTGTTTGTTATGTTTTACCACAAGTTACTGACTTAATTGAGAAAGAACTGCTATTCCCAACTAGTTTTCTGAAGTAAACCACAAGGCTGAAACCAACTTGACCGCCAAAGGCGACCAACCAGAAACAAGTAATTCCACTTCCCTGCCCAATGAGGCAACCCGACCAAATCACAACGAGCGCCCTGTCTTTCCAACCCATACGCAAAACAATGCTGAATTGCCGAAGCAACTGCCAAGCCGAAATGCTGATTGGCTAAGAATCCAAAAGCGACTTTTAGCCAGTTAAACAAGAAGCCAACCGCCACGACCTGACAATGAAGCAACCTACGAACATTGGCATGTTTTACGGCCTGAGAGATTCAAGAACTTAGGCCGACAATGCGGATTTGCTGAGTCTACTAGGGACGAATTGCCAAAGGGACAAAGAACTAGAGCCTAAGACCTTTAAGCCTTTGAAATTCAAGTAAACATAACGCCAAATTAAGTAGTGAGTAACGCTACCACCTACCTGAACTATTGTGCCGTAAACACCGAAGCTGATTCAAAGCAAAAATGCCGAGCGTTACGAATCTGCTTAAATTTATTGTTATGTTTATTTGTCTCGGCTTAGTGCTTAATCATCACAATGCACGAAAGTTCGCAAGCTTTCAGTAAAATCGAGACATTTTGCAAAATGACCAAGCAAAGTTTTTAGCTAGTCTATTTTTTAGTTCGAATCCCAAACAAAGCAAAGTATATTGAAATAAATACAATAGCACTGTGTTTCATTAAATAGGCATCATAAACTGAGGTTCCCGCTCTATACGATTTGTAGTTTTGGGTCTCCCCTAATTCCAAAGTAAAATAGATAGTTTCCAGACTTAAGATGGAAATAATAATTAATACCACTCTGGCAACTAAAGCTAGACTTTTGCTTAAGTATACCTTTGTTAAATATTTAGCCATAAATCATCTCTCAATTAGACCCTAGTTCTAACTTAGCAAAGTGTCTACTAAACGTGGGGTAGTCCAAAACATAACGCCGCGTTAAGTAGTGAGCAACGCAGACCACCCTACCTAAACTATTGTGCCGTAAACACTAAATTCAAAGCAAACCGAAAATGCCGAGCGTTGAGAATCTGTCTTAAACGCTTTGTTATGCCTGTCCTAACACGCGCTCAATAAAAGCTGATTTTTTCCGACGATACTCTTCGTGAGACCAACCTGTACAAGACATTTTCAGCTCATTGTATCGTTGAACTAACTCAGGACTTTTACGGAGTTTGTCTCTAAACCCCACAAAAAACTCAAATTCCGAACCATTAGCTACAACTTGAAAAGCGACATCCTCACCTGAGCTCTTTTCCAGCATGCAAAGCTCCGGAGTTCTTAACGTATCGGATTTTTCGTTGAAACCTAGAGTAGAAAGTAACTTTACTGCATTTTCTAGTTCCTTGCCGTTAACACCAACAAGTATGTCTAGGTCACCTTTAGATATAGCATTAGGGATAGAGGAAGCTCCAATATGCTCAATAGATGCATCTGGAAGTAAAGCAGCTATCTCAAGTTCGTACTTACGATACAGGTTTTCACAAGATGCCTGATATTCATCTGCTTTGTAGAACTGCATATTTTCTCCCAAAAGGCATAACGCCCAATTAAGGGGTGAACAACGCCTCCCCCAAACCTAAAGCATTGTGCCATAAACACTAAATTTGAAGTAGAAGCAAAAATGCCGAGCGTTGTGAATCCCTCTTAAATTGCTTGTTATGTTTTACCACAAGCTACTGACTTAATTGAGAAAGAACTGCGATTTCATGCTAGTTTTCTGAGCCCAACCACAAGGCTAGAGCCTACTTGACCGCCAAAGGCGACCAACCTAAAACGTGTAATTCCACTTCCCTTCCCAATGAGGCAACCCGACTTAGCTTCAACAAACACCCTATCTTTCCAACCAAAGCGCAAAACAAGGCTGAATTGCCGAGACAACTGCCAAACCGAAATGCTAATTGGCCAAGAATCCTAAAGCAACTTTAAGCCAGTTATACAAGAAGCCGACCGCCACGACCTGACAATGAAGCAACCCATGAACATTGGCATGTTTTATGGTCTGAGTGATTCAAGAACTTAGCCCGACAATGCGGATTTGCTGAGTCTACTAGGAACGAATTACTTAAGGGACAAAGAACTAGAACCCAAGACCTTTAAGCCTTTGAAATACAGGTAAACATAACGCCCAATTAAGGGGTGAACAACGCCTACACCCAAACTTAAAACATTGTGCCATAAACACTAAATTTGAAGTAGAAGCAAAAATGCCAAGCGTTGTGAATCCCTCTTAAATTGCTTGTTATAAGCGTGTTTCGTTTTACCACTTTCTATCTAAATCTTCTGCGTATAAAGAAATAGCTCGCTGATACTCTTTAATTGCATCACTGTTCGTGGTTGATACTAAAAGTTCGAGTAGTAATGATGTTGCTTCTTTATGGCGTCCCAAGTTGTAGAGACACATGGCATAGAAAGGCTGAACTTCAATGGAACTAGGGTACTCTCTTAGAGTTTGCTCAAAGTAGCTTAACGCCTCCGAATACATGCCAAGGCTTCGATAAGTACTCGCTAGCCCAAACAAAGCATCAAACCTTTCTACCGACGATAAAAGACCTGAAAGAGATGACAGATAATGAGTAATCGCTTCTTGCTCTTTACCTTCGTTGTCGTATGACCAAGCAATTTGCAAGTGAGCTTTAGCAGAACAAGCTTCATCGTTTAGCAGCGTTTTTAGCAAAGCTCTCGACTCTTGATACTTACCCTGTTTCCGCAATTCAATTGCTTGTTTGATGATACTTTCCATAATTTTCCTCGAAGCTTATAACGCCCAATTAAGGGGTGAACAACGCGTCCACCCAAGCCTAAAGCATTGTGCCATAAACACTAAACTGACTTGAAGTGAGGGCGCCAAGCGTTGTGAATCCCTCTTAAATTGCTTGTTATAAGGCGGACTTTTAGTTAAGCGCCTTTTCCAACCAAACCGAACTAATGTACTCACCATTTTTCTTTGCATATTCATTGAATACGCCAATTTCTCTAAAACCAAAACGTTTGTGTAAGGCAACTGAAGCATCATTAGGTAATGCGATACCTGACAACACCCTGTGGACTCCGCAACCAGAAATTGATGAGAACAGCTTAGAATACAGTTTTGAACCAACACCTTTACCTTTTGCTGTTGAAGCAAGGTACACGGTAACTTCAGCTGTATCCTCAAATGCTGAAATGTCCCTATAAGGCTGGGAACATGCGAAACCTAGCAACTCCCCACTTTCGATAGCAACGAAAAGTTGATGCCTACTATTATATGAGAATTGAGAGAACCAATTTAGACGGTTTTCTTGCGTAAATGCCCGCTCTTCAAAACGAGCGTTAGTATGCTCTACGTAAAAGTTAAAGATATCGGTGATGGCTGCAACATCGCTTAGCTTCCCCACTCTGATTTCCACGTAAATTCCTTTTATCTTCGAGCCTTATAACGCCGCATTAAGGTGTGAGCGGCGCTTGGCTATACTTGAGCGAAGCGAAAACGCCAAGCGTTGCGAATCACTCTTAAATGCTTTGTTATACGCGTGCTGACACTACAACGAAACTGTCATAACCTTATGATTTAGCTCACTTTCCATATCAACTGCTAACCAACCTAATGACTCGTACAACGATGGTACATTTGTGTAAGCATACAGGTTACTTTGAGTTGCTGCTGATACTTGGCTAACACCTCGGTTAATCAGTTCACTAGCAATACCTTGCCCGCGCCAATCTGGTGAAACATAAACAGCATTAAACCAAATAACTTCTGAGTCACCATGAGGTTCTTTAAAGCTCGAATAAGCAAGACCACCGATAACTTGATTGTCTCTGAGAGCGACAATTACCGGTGGAAGATTAGATTGTGGCTTATAAGTATCTACGAACCGAAAATCAGACCATTCTGTTTGAAACAGCTCCTCTAGAGCAACCCAATACTGACTATTTTCATCGCAATTTCTGAATACTACCTTGTTCATATTGGATTATTTCCTCAAAAGCGTATAACGCCAAATTAAGGTGTGAACAACGCTGACACCTTACCTAAAGCATTGTGCCATAAACACTAAACTGGCTTGAAGTGAAAGCGCCGAGCGTTGTGAATCACTCTTAAATTTATTGTTAGTTGCGTTCTAACCACTCCGACCGTAACACCCCATATTTGACGGAGTCATAGTATTCACCATTGTAGTAACGAACCTTTCTAAGTCTCGCTTCTTGTTGAAAACCCAGTTTCAAGGCCAAAGACATCATTCGAGGATTACCCGACCAAGTGGTTAAACCAACCCTCTCGATTTCTTTAGTTTCGAACACGTACGATACCCATAAAGGTAGAGCAAGCGCAGCAATGCCCTTACCCCAATACTTTGCATCGTAAATCACTACACCAGCTTCAAGCCAACGAGTTTCTTCACATTCCCAGTAGCAACTAACCGTTCCAACAGGAATATCGTCAACAGTAATTAATTGTAAGTCTGAGCCAGCGACTAAACGTTGAAATGATGAACTTTCAAACTGTTCTAATGTTGGGTGAGAATATGGAAAATAAGGACCATTGAACTTCATCCATTCATCATTTGAAATAACCAAAGAATGGAGAGATTCCAGTTCGTCTTCCTTGGCTGGTCTAATATCTACTTTCATATCTTCCTCAATACTTCCCGATTCTTTGTAGCAAACTAACGCCGAATTAAGGTGTGAACAACGCTAACACCTGAACTAAACCATTGTGCCGTAAACACTAAAGCTGAAGCAAACCAAAAATGCCGAGTGTTGTGAATCACTCTTAAATTTATTGTTATGTGCGTACTAAAGACATTGGTACGAACCTAATTCCGTTGAACTCGGCTTCTTCACCTGTTGCTACGAAACCATTGCGATTGTAGAACTCAACAGCATTCACCGATGAACGCAGGCTAACTTCACGAGCATCTGTCCGATTGAGCAAATGATTCAATAAAGCACGACCTAAACCTGAACCTTGCTGTGAATTAGCAACAAATAAATGTGTTAGATAATTCCCATCACGTAAAGCAGCAAAACCAAGGACTTCCCCACCTGATACGGCCTTAACAGATGAAAACTTCTCATGGTCAAAAGTTGTCACTAGGTCAGGTAAAACTCTGTCCTTATACTCTTGCTTTCCCCGTTCATTAAACAATGGAAGCACATCCTTGTCTGAGACCTCTGAAACAAGTCTTGTCACTGCCTCTAAGTCCGATTTTAGGACCTTCTGAATTTCCATACTCCCTCCGAGCACATAACGCCCTGTTAAGGGGTGAGCAACGCAATACCAAAGCCGCCGCATACCACCTTAATCACTAAAACCAACGCA
>NZ_JBHZSA010000030.1:0-5003 GCF_043642085.1 Vibrio hepatarius
TTCAAGCAATAAATCTAGTGGAATATCGCTACTTTTGACTTCGATATATTGCATATTTTCTCCAAGCACATAACGCCCAATTAAGGGGTGAACAACGCCTCCACCCAAACCTAAAGCATTGTGCCATAAACACTAAACTGAAGAAGAAGCAAAAGTGCCAAGCGTTGTGAATCCCTCTTAAATTGCTTGTTATATGATGTTTACCAAACAACCTCACCATTCACATTTCGTGGAAAGTCATTTGAAATTTTCTCTTTGAGTACATCATTTTGTGCATTTTTAATCATCGTAGCGACTTCCCAGTGACCATTAACCTTTTGCAGTCTTAGGAATTGGGTAAAATTGCCATTTCTAGTTTGGCTGAAAATATTAAACTTCTTTTCTATAACATTGATATTTCCAAGTGTAACCATAGAGTGAGTCATGACTGTCTTTGGAGCAAGGTTATTTACATTTATAAGGACGTCATCTCCCAGTATATTTTCGATGGTTCGAGGAGCTTTAGAGTCCAAATCAACTATACGAAGTTGAAGATCAAACATATTGTACTTGTCACTATTGTTGGATATAACTAAACCACCTTTATTCGTCATATCATTCAAAGATGAAATTATCAGCTCAGGGTAGCTATCACCTCCAGTCGTATGACTGATAAGCTCATGATTTAATAGAGTTATTGTATCACTTTGTTCTACTAGCTTTTCACCCTGTTCTTCGATTTTCTTAGTCTTCGTGACTATTTCATCACTTTGGCTTTGTAGTTTATTATTAACTTCACCTTGTTGAACTGAGGACCACAACACTCCTGCGGCGCTGATTAACGCCCCAAGTAAAATTACGCCATTTGGTCCCATCAACGAACTAATAAACTGACTCAAATTTATCTCCAAATTCTACTGTAATCATATAACGCCCTGTTAAGGTGTGAGCAACGCAATGCCAAAGCCGCCGCATAACACCTTAAACACCAACCGCAACGCATAGTAAAAATGCCACGCGTTGCGAATCACTCTTAAACAGTTTGTTAACTATATATGTGACCAACACCAATTTACTGGCACTTCATGATTTGAGGTTGTAGCACGAACACCTAAATATATACGCCACCATTCTTCAGGGTTTACAAAAAGCTGATTTACATCAAATGAATACTCTCGACAAAAGCAACTAACCAGATCAAGACAGTATGGATACTTCAAGACCACTTTATCTGTGTGCTGTTTATAATTGAAGTTCAAGAAAACACCCGGATAGCACTGAGCTAATTCAAAAAATAATTGAATCTCTTTCAGTGATATTTCAAATCTTGTGACCCAGGAGTTTTCGTTGATTTTTAGACTAGATGGAACTCTACCGGTTCTAGCTTTCATAACATCAACTGGGACAAGATATGCGTTTGAAAACCGCCCAGTATTATTAAACTTAAAAATTATGTAAATGTCAGGTTTGTCCCCTTGTGAAAGGTTTGCGTTCCCTGATTTATTACCATCTGGAGCTGTAGTTTTCACTTCAACTTTACAACCAGAGCGCTCCACTTCAAAATCCCAACCTTCATGGTCGAATTCCACTTCATTCATATCTATGGAGCCCTCGACAAGGGCTTCAAAGAGAAGCTCACCAGATTTGCCTCGAATTTTACCTTCTTGCTTTTTTGGTTGCCTTGGTATGGCTATGTTGTTCGAGATAGCATTGCCAATTATAACGTGGTTTGGAACCCTATTATTTTTCGCAAACAAAGGTATGTTAACGACAGACTGACCGTGTACTGTTAGTTTTTCATGGTACTTATACTTAGCGGTAAAGTCTGGGTTCAAAGTAAATGCACCCCAATCGCCAAACATCGGTGTCTTTGTATTGTCAGCCACGCAATATTTCCTAAATATAGTTAACGCCCAATTAAGGGGTGAACAACGCCTCCACACAAACCTAAAGCATTGTGCCATAAACACTAAAACTGAAGTAGAAGCAAAAGTGCCAAGCGTTGTGAATCCCTCTTAAATTGCTTGTTATGTGCTCGTTTTCGAACAATAAAGAAACCTGCTTTAGTATACAGTACTGATTTTACACCCAGTTAAGCTACTAGTATAATACGCCAAGCAATTTTGCTAACAATCAGCTTATAGAGGTGACATATATGAGCATTAAACGTGGACCAAAACCTAAAGCGATATCTACTGGAAAAACAGACCAGAGACGTCGTGTTACTCCAGAAAACAAGTCCAAACATCCAAGTTTGAAAACACACAACCATAAGTAACCTAATGAGAAAGCCCTTATTAAGGGCTTTTAGCTACCAATTTGTCTTAAACTTAAAAGTCATTCACTATATTGCCAAAACAGACACTCTAGCGGCTTTAAGATTCTAGTTTTGATAACTGGTTTTCGAGATCTGCGATTTCAGACTGTAGAGAACTCACAAAGACTTTTGAGACTTCCGCGATAGAGCTTTTGTTATACTTACCTCTGTTCCAAGCAGTACTTTCAGACTGCGCTTTGAGAAGTTGCGCCTCTTTACTTTCAATCTTTTCCAACAACTCTTCTTTAGTCATTTAAATGTCTCAATGCGATCAAGTTTGTAATTGTAGATATGGAGATAATTTACTTAAAATCAATAGGTAACGGGACAGAAGAGCACATAACGCCCAATTAAGGGGTGAACAACGCCTCCACCCAACCTAAAACATTGTGCCATAAACACTAAAATTGAAGTAGAAGCAAAAATGCCGAGCGTTGTGAATCCCTCTTAAATTGCTTGTTAGCACATAGGGTTACGAATGAACTAACCCCAACCGTGAGGCATACCTTCGTTGCTATCATGTTCAGCGTTGCAAACCTTACACCTAAAATAGCTAATCTGCGACTCTGACTTACTTGAGCCCAGTAAAACACCAAAAACGATATTGAGAATGCGGAACTTAGTACTGTTCTTTTCCCTCTGCTGCTCTTCAACTTCAGATGTGCTTAACCTTCTATGAGCAGTCTTCTGATTGCAGTTTCCACAATCTAGAAGCGTTTCATCTTTGGACATTTACTCTTTCCTTCATCACGAATGTTGAACCTGTGTGCTAACGCCAAATTAAGTAGTGAGTAACGCTACCACCCACCTAAACCATTGTGCCGTAAACACTGAAGCTGATTCAAAGCAAAAATGCCGAGCGTTACGAATCTGCTTGAATTTATTGTTATGTTTTACCACAAACGATTGATTTACTTGAGAAAGAACTGCTATTTCTAACTAGTTCTCTGAAGCAAACCACAAGACTGAAACCAACTTGACCACCAAAGGCGACCAACCAGAAACGAGTAATGCCACTTCCCTGCCCAATGAGGAAACCTGACTAGGCTCCAACAAGTGCCCTTTCTTTCCAACCAAAGCGCAAAACAGCGCTGAATTGCCGAGGCCACTGCCAAGCTGAAATGCTGCTTAGTAATGAACCTGAAAGCGACTTTGAGCCAGTTAAACAAGAAGCCGACCGCCACGACCTGACAATGAAGCAACCCGCGAACATTGGCATGTTTTACGGGCTGAGAGATTCAAGAACTTAGACCGACAATGCGGATTTGCTGAGTCTACTAGGGACGGATTGCCAGAGGGACAAAGAACTTCAGCCTAAGAACTTTAAGCCCTTGAAATACAAGTAAACATAACGCCAAATTAAGGTGTGAACAACACTAACCACCCGACCTAAAGCATTGTGCCATAAACACTAAACTGGCTTGAAGTGAAAGCGCCAAGCGTTGTGAATCACTCTTAAATTTATTGTTATATGCCTTTTTCCAAGCATGATTTTAGACTAATTCAAAAGCAGGACATGGTGTCCCTTGATGAAACTTCAATTGTCAACAAATACCGTTGAAAGCCCAGATAGAACAGCGTTTGGCATAATCGCTAACCTCACCTGACGGGGCCAATAAAGCAGACTCATACTTAAGTAAGTGAACCGATGGTTCAAGTTGAACACATTCATAGTTTTGAGAATGAACCCGAACTTCTGAAGGTTCTTCTGAGCTCATCATTTCAATGATGGAAGTAAAGTCATAACTGGTGCCTGATTTACCAACTTCAGAAAAACTGGGATGAATCAGGCGTTCAATATCAGGTAAGCTCTGACGCGTCTCGTACTGATGAAGCTCAATTTCTTGTTCAACCAATATGTCCATATATTCTCCGAATTCGATAAGGCATATAACGCCCAATTAAGTTGTGAGCAACGCTGCCACCTCACTAAAACACTGCACCGTAATCACCAAACAAGTTGAAACCAAAAGCGCCGAGCGTTGCGAATCAGCTTGAATTGCTTGTTAGGAAAATTTTACCAATGAAAATCTTCCATCATATTAATGAAATCGCACCCTCTATCTGTGATTTCATACTCTAACTTTTCACTTTGACTCAATGATTCTGGAGTAAAAGAATAGAAGCCAACAAACTGCAACCTTTGAGATAACGATGCTTCTGTAGAAGACGACTGATCGCCACCATCTACACAGTGCTTCCTTATATCTCTCACAGAACACGTTGAAGTCACATAAAGATACGCCTCGAAGTCTCTTAAAGATATTTTCTCTTCCACCAATTTCTTGAATAAGTGACCTGCAATTTTGCATTTAACAAGATCACTTTGAGAGTCGATATGAAGTACAAGAGTGCTTGCTATTTTTTCCGCAGAGTCCAAATTTTCATTAACCCATGTATTCCACTGGGCGAAAGAATCCCGATTCACATCTGAAAAAGACTCATAAAAGCTAACTACTTTTTTATAGAAAATCTTGTCACTAATCGTTGTTTTAACATTGTAAAGATCAACCAAATTATTAATGATTGGAATGTCTTTCAATAAACCATCGTCCAAGATGCTGTCGAGTACAACCTCAGAATTATTTACAATAATGTCTTTAAAATCGCCGAACTTCATTAATTTTTCCTAACGCCCAATTAAGGTGTGAAGCACGCGACCGCATAACCCAATTTGAACGCCTTAATCACTAAACTAGACCCAAAC
>NZ_JBHZSA010000031.1:0-4306 GCF_043642085.1 Vibrio hepatarius
TATGGTTATCACAAGCGTTCACTCTCAGAAACAGCCATGTATCGAGTGAAGCAGTTGCTAGGTGGGAGGTTAAGCCTGAGAAACTACAATGGTCAGGTTGGCGAAACCTACGCCATGATTAAAGCGCTGAACAAGCTTACAGGGCTTGGTATGCCTGAAACTCAGTTTGTTGTTTAAGAATCACACAATTTCGGGCGGTTTGTTTTTCTGTCCGAATTACGCAACAAAGCCCCTCACAGTATTGCGAAGTAAGCTTAAAAATTCAGACGCTTTCTCTTTTGGCAGCAGCTATATGACCGAGAATGATCCTGAGCTAAGCTGTTACCCATTACCCAAGTTACCAAAAGAAATGCGCCAAATTGGCGTAGAGGGTGGTTACCTTCAATCAAAGAGAGGTTTTCCACTTCATCAGTTACTGCACCAGACCATGCAGGATTATTTTGATAGTATTGTTCAACCTGACGCACGATAGCAAGCGGAGTTAACGTGCATAATGGCTTGAGACTGCGTTAAGCAGAAGGTGGGCGCACAGCAGAGGTTACCGCCGGATACATGATGGTGTTTTGAATTTCGTACTTATATTCAAAACTGAAATCAGGGAACGGGAAGGCTTGTTCTTCATGCCACTGCGCCACAACCTGTTCGGCTTTTCTTTTCTGTTCCTCATTGTCATTGGCATTTACATCCACAAGTTGATATTGCGTAGAGTGAGCTATCTTCGCACCAATGCTCTCCACTTGAGTCAACACAGAAAACAAAATGTCCTCTTGAACAGCCATGAACTCTTCATGGTCACGGCAACTGATGTAAGCCATCAGACTAATATTGATAGAGTATTCCCCAACTCCCATGAGTCTCACTCGAACCGGTTCTTCTTCGATGATTGGATGTTGTAGCAATAACCGACGCAGGTTAACGATCAGTACGCGTAATTGCTCAAGGGTGGTTTCAGAGCGTAGTCTCAACACATGCTCCATGCGTCGTTTATCACGCCTTTCCAAATTATCAATTTCCATATTGGCAAATTCCGAGTTAGGGATGGTAATTAAAGAGCGCTCTAGCGTCCGGACTCGAGTCGAACGCAAACCAATACTTTCAATGGTTCCAAGTTTATCTCCATAACGGCAAAACTCACCAATCTTTACTCCCCCGTCAGCATAGAGCGTTAATCCGTTGATTACGTTCTCTAATATAGGGCGAATAGCCAGTGCAACCGCTAAGCCACCGACACCTAAACCAGCCAATATTGGCGAGATTGAAAAGCCCATAAATTCGATGACGTAAATACCAAGAATAGCAATCGTCAACCCTCCAAAAATACGCGCTAAGACGGTTATCAGAGACGAATCTACGTGCTTTCCATTGTGCTTTTTGAATACATAAATATCTGCGAAGTAATTGAAGATGGCCATAATAAGCCACGAGACAAAGAAAAACTGAGCGAGTAAGAAGAAGGTAGTAAACAACTGATAAACGCCACCAGTAACCCATATCCCATCATCTATCACCCATCTTGCTAAAAACAACAAATTCACCACACCCACTAGCGACAAAAGTCGACCAGCCCGCCATTTCAAGCCCTTTCCTTCCCAACGG
Organism: Vibrio hepatarius; assembly: GCF_043642085.1. GTDB lineage: Bacteria > Pseudomonadota > Gammaproteobacteria > Enterobacterales > Vibrionaceae > Vibrio > Vibrio hepatarius_C. Next base: position 1,597 of record NZ_JBHZSA010000031.1, read on the forward strand.
CTATTCCAACGCTCCCCAAGTAAAAAGCTAATTCTTATCATCACCTTGCATAGTGACAGAACACCAGTAAGTGCTAGCCATTGCCATAAGGGAAGTGGCCCATAGAGTTGATTAAAAGATGAAGGTAAAGAAAGCACAAATTGCTTAGAGAACATAGGCCCTGGGCTAATCAGAAATTCCTGATAATAATCTGGACGTACGTCTGCATAGTAAGGAAGGGTTGACATCGTTCTATACCACCGAGAAAGGCTTTGAATGGTATTAGAGCTGAATAAAAACTGATCGGTTCGATCGCCTAGAGTTTGGCGAGATAATACGATCTCTGTGTTGCCTAAACGCCAGTGGTCAATCTCCTCTCCCCTAATTTGCTCAATATTTGGGACCAACTGATGAGTACTTTGCTCAATTCGATCTAACAACTCACGAAGAAGAATTATTTTCTCCATCACGACAACAGTTCGGCTACGATTTGGAACCATAGACAGATCCATGGTTCTGATCACTTGTGAGTAAGCGTGTTGCGCTTCTTTGAGATGCAGTGTTTCATTTTGCCAATGCTCGATAACCACACTCGAATCCCTGACAAAGCTCGCTAGAGTATTTTGGGGACTAGATGTATCAGCAAGCTCTAAAGCAATACTTGGCATGGCGAACGCATTAGGTATGGTTAGACCTAAGGGGATGGCGAGAAATACCGCTACCAACATCGAATAGAAACGTCTTGTCACAGCGAGCTCCCGTCATTACTCTGTTTCGTGGAAAACATGGGAGCTAGCGAATAGGAATGATCCACGACGGATTGATGTTGAGCATAATGATAATTAGCTTGCAGTAACGTAGATATACATTTAAAAAATGAAGTGAATAACGTTGTCATTATATCCTCTCAATAAGTATCCACATCCATGTGATTCACTGTTAGCTTGCTGAAAAACTAGTTAATATGCTTATTAAAAAACTGGTCTAGCTCGTTAATAGCATCTTCAGACTCTGGCATATCGACCAAGATACCACTCAGATAATCACCATGAGATTGACCATCATATATATGCAGGTCAGTTTCTACGCCTGCACTACGTAATAGTCGATGCATACGAACCGTATCACTCAACAAGAGATCTCGAGTTCCTGAAATGAACATCGTTGGTGGGAATTCATCAATGTCAGCATATATTGGTGAGATCAGAGGGTTATCAAGTGCCTCTCCACCAGCATACACATCGAAAGCCCCCTCTATGATCCCTTCTCGCTGGCCTAGAGGATCTAAGCCTTGCAACGTTAACCATGAGTCCGATGTCTCTTTAAGATCAACGGCTGGTGTCCCAACAAACAGCGCGCCAGGTGCAGGAAGGTCGAGTGCCTGAAGTTTGAGTGTCGTCGCCAACGTTAAGTTACCGCCTGCAGACGTACCAAAAATCGCTGTCGATTCCGGTGACTGTGTTTTGATTAGCTCTTTCCATACGGCAACGACATCATCAATTGCCGCAGGAAATGGGTGCAACGGCGGTTGACGATAATCAATAGAGATCACTTGAGCACCAAGCCCATTGGCAACCCAAATAGCTTCTCGCAGCGCAGATTCCCCCCCACCGAAAACAAACGCACCACCATGGATATGTACTAGCCACTTATCTTTATATTCAGGAGCGATGTTTTTCGGCGTAACAAAGAACGTATCGACTCCAGCAAACTGCTTAGCTTCATAAGTAACGCCCAAACGCTCTAGGCCTTGTTGAGCCATTTTTATACCCGGTGCATCAAATTGGGTTTGTAACGCCAACCACTCTGCTGTGTTGTTCGGAACAGGAAGTGCCGGTGGAATAACTCTGTTCTCAAATAACTGAGCAAACTCTATCGATATCCCTGCAGGTGTCGGAACGGTTCGCTCTTGCAACTCCATTCCGGCATACGCCGCAGTGCTCGATAAACCGAGTAGCAATGCAGGGATAAATGTGCGTAGTGATTTGGTTTTCATAGTAGCTCCGGTAATGAATTTAAAAGTCGTGATTGGCGAACTGAGGCTATTATTCACAACCGAATTCAATGGCACTATGAATTAGAGGAATTCAATTTTGATTGAAGCTAAGTAGCAAGAATGAATTTCTCAAATTCCTATTCCATATTCACAACACTACCCATAATCACCTCACAAACATGAGGGTTGATAATGAAATATATACCTGTAAGCATGATATTTGTAAGTTACTTAGCCTTCTTTTTCTTCTTAGTTATCAGGCTAAACACTTAATTTAATTACATAAAAAGAGCGGCAAATTTATCTTAAAAGAAACGGGCTTAATATCAGCTCCCAACATTAGAAAAAATTACTCTATGTGAACGGAATAATTGATAGACGAGTAATTCCTATAACTGAAAAGTACATCTCTTAGCTCAAAAAAGTTCTCAATCGAGTGTCACCAAATGGCAATTAAAGCTCATTATTGATGGCTACTATGGCGTCAGATTTCAGAGCACCACTGGCTTTGTTGCGTAATTCAGACAGAAAAACAAACCGCCCGAAATTGTGTGATTCTTAAACAACAAATTGAGTTTCAGGCATACCAAGCCCTGTAAGCTTGTTCAGCGCTTTAATCATGGCGTAGGTTTCGCCAACCTGAGCATTGTAGTTTTTCAGGCTTAACCTCCCACCTAGCAACTGCTTCACTCGATACATGGCTGTTTCTAAGAGTGAACGCTTGTGATAACCATT
>NZ_JBHZSA010000032.1:0-1625 GCF_043642085.1 Vibrio hepatarius
CTTCGGGTTGAATTTAGTGTTTACGGTGCAGTGCTCAAGTTCAGTGTTTGCGCTGCTCACACGTTAATTGGGCGTTAGTTGCCTTATTGGTATTGCATGTTCAATTTACTGTACAAGTAGGTTGATGAAGGCTATACTTGTTCCATTAAATGTACATGTGGAGGTTCTTATGAGAATCGTATCTTTTACTGAAGCTAGAAATGGTCTCAAAGCTGTTTTGGACGGTGTAGTTAATGACGCTGATACAACAGTTATTACACGCCGCGATTCTGAAGATGCTGTGGTTATGTCTTTAGACTACTACAATAGCCTTATGGAGACAGTTCACTTACTACGCTCTCCTCAAAACGCTGAACACCTAAACCGTTCGATAGCACAGTACCGCGCTGGTAAAACAACAGCACGAGAGTTAATTGATGAGTAGTAGTCAACGTTTACTGTCGTGGACTGATGACGCTTGGGATGACTACTTGTATTGGCAAACTCAAGACAAGAAAACACTCAAGCGCATCAACAAACTCATCAATGATGTTAAGCGCTCCCCATTTGAGGGCATCGGTAAACCAGAGCCGTTAAAAGAGAATTTATCTGGTTTTTGGTCTCGTCGTATTGATGACACTAATCGGCTTGTTTACGCAGTCGATGATCAAGCGATAACGATAATCTCGTGTCGTTACCACTACTAAATCAGTCTCAGTGATCTGGCATCTAACAAACTGTTTAAGAGTGATTCGCAACGCGTGGCGGTTTTACTATGCGTTGCGTCTGGTGTTTAAGGTGGTATGCGGGGGCTTTGGTATTGCGCTGCTCACACCTTAACAGGGCGTTATGTTTTTCGAGGATGAAATGTACTTAATAGAACTATTTTCGGCTAAGGAAGACCAAGTTAAGCTGATTACTTTCGTTTTCTCTGCATTATTAGCCGTTGGCGTTTTGCTAACAAATCAGTATTTTTCCCAACGTAGAGCGCGTCAAGAGTATTTACTCAAAAAGATTGAAGAGTTGGCTCAATTATCAATTGAGTACACCGATCTATGTACTGAAATCCTAGATGATATACAAAGTCAAAGAGCTCACTACCCGACAGTAAGTCGAGAACACAGACGGCGCTTGATGGCTAATATCCGTCAAATGGAGCTAATCGTAGGGCTATATTTCCAAGACTCAGGTTTTGACCCGAATGATTACTATATGTGGAACATGCGAGTCCTAGACGTTTTAGAGAAAGGTAAGGCTTGTGAAGAAGGTGAAGTGTATTGCTTATTTGAAGACGCTCGTCAACATGTTGTAGACAGTGACGCTAAGTTAGCCGTAATTTGTTCTGGTTTGGTTAAGAGGTTCGGGCACAAAACATAACAAGCAATTCAAGCTGATTCGCAACGCTCGGCACTTTCGGTTTCAATTGGTTTGGTGATTACGGTGAAGTGTTTAGGCCATGTGGCAGCGTTGCTCACAACTTAATTGGGCGTTAGCTGTACATCCTTATCGCAGGCATTATACAATTATATCTTGTACTTAACTTTCATTTTGTATGTTATGACTCCAGAAACTCCAGAAACTCCAGAAACTCCAGAAACTCCAGAAACTCCAGAAACTCCAGAAACTCCAGAAACTCCAGAAACTCC
>NZ_JBHZSA010000032.1:1725-3505 GCF_043642085.1 Vibrio hepatarius
AGAAACCCAAGAGAAGACTAAATATCAAAGCAAATTATCAATGACGGATATAATTGCTTTAATAGCAATAATAGTTTCTATCGGTAGTGTTTTATTTACTAGTCAACAAGCAAGTTACCAGCATGACTTAAGCTTGATGCCATTTATCTCGATTGACTCTCGGTATGACTTATTAACCGAAGATGAAGGAGAGCAAACCTTGACACTTTCTTGGAGAATGGAAAATTCAGGTCTTGGTCCTGCTTTGGTTCAACAATCTGTTGTGGAAGTTGGTGACAATAAGTATGTAATGGGTTCAGATGAGGCTTTTGATAGCATTATATATGACCTTGAAAAGACCTTAGGGATGCGTGCGATCAGTCATGAAGTTGATCCTGTTTCATGTCCTTATGCAATAGAAAAAGAGAACGATTGGAACTTGTATAGCTTTTCTTTTAAAGGCTCAAATACTGATATTGTCAATGTACATATGGGGTTATGTTACTGTTCACTTAATGGCGAGTGTTACTACGAGGGAACTAAAGAAGGATTATTGAAATGCCCTGAAGAGGTTGATGCCAAGGACTTAATTCGCGGCAAATCTTGTGGAAACTACAGCTAACAAACAATTTAAGCAGATTCGCAACGTTTGGCATTCTTGGTTTGAATCTGCTTCAGTGATTACGGCACAATGGTCTAGGTAAGTGGTAGCGTTGCTCACTACTTAATTGGGCGTTAGCACACAGGTTCATAGTTCGTGATAAAGGAAGAGGTAAATGTCTAAGGATGAAACGCTTCTACATTGTGGAAACTGCAACCAGAAGACGGCTCATAGACGACTAAGTGCATCTGAAGTCGAAGCACAGCAGCGAGTGAAGAATAGTACCAAGTCTCGTATTCTCAATATCGTTTTTGGTGTTCTACTGGGCTCAAGTAAATCAGAATCGCAGGTTAGCTATTTCAGGTGTAAGGTCTGTAATGCGGAGCATGATAGCAATGAAGGTATGCCTCACGGTTGGGGCTAGTTAATGCGTAACCCTATGTGCTAACAAAAAATTTAAGCAGATTCGTAACGCTTGGCACTTTTAGTTTGAATCGGCTTAAGTGATTACGGCACAATGGTTTAGGTGGGTGGTAGCGTTACTCACTACTTAATTTGGCGTTATGTTTACTTGTAATTCAAAGGCTTAAATGTCTTGGGCTTTAGTTCTTTGTCCCTTTGGCAATTCGTCCCTAGTAGACTCGGCAAATCCGCATTGTCGGCCTAAATTCTTGAATCTCTCAGCCCGTAAAACATGCCTATGTTCGTGGGTTGCTTCATTGTCAGGTCGTGGTGGTCGGTTGTTTGTGTAACTGTAGGGTTATTAGCCAATTAGCATTTCGGCTTGGCAGTTGCCTCGGCAACTCAAAATTGTTCTGCGTTTTGGTTGGAAAGAAAGGGCGCTTGTTCTACCTTGGTCGGGTTGCCTCATTGGGCAGGGAAGTGGACTTACTTGTTTTAGGTTGGTCGCTTTTGGCGGCCAAGTTGGTTCTGGCCTTGTGGCTTGGTTCAGAAAACTGGTCAGAAATAGCAGTTCTTTCTCAAGTAAATCAGTCATTTGTGGTAAAACATAACAATAAATTTAAGAGTGATTCACAACGCTCGGCGCTTTCACTTCAAGCCAGTTTAGTGTTTATGGCAAAATGTTTTAGGTAAGGTGGTAGCGTTGTTCACACCTTAATTTGGCGTTATGTTTACTTGTATTTCAAAGGCTTAAAGGTCTTAGGCTCTAGTTCTTTGTCCCTTTGGCAATTCGTCCCT
>NZ_JBHZSA010000033.1:0-3195 GCF_043642085.1 Vibrio hepatarius
AGTGACTATTCAAAATTGAGTCCGGCAAAATCGAGTCTGCACATGTATAAAAATGCAGACAACTTTGGTTGTTTGACGTAAAGACCCTTTGGGGTTGTATGGTTAAGTGACTAAGCGTACACGGTGGATGCCTTGGCAGTCAGAGGCGATGAAAGACGTAGTAACTTGCGATAAGCCCAGATTAGGTAGTAACAACCATTTGAGTCTGGGATTTCTGAATGGGGAAACCCACGTGCATAAGCACGTATCATTAACTGAATACATAGGTTAATGAGGCGAACCGGGGGAACTGAAACATCTAAGTACCCCGAGGAAAAGAAATCAACCGAGATTCCGAAAGTAGCGGCGAGCGAAATTGGACTAGCCCTTAAGCTTTATATGCGTTAGACGAACGGTCTGGAAAGTCCGGCGATACAGGGTGATAGCCCCGTAGTCGACAACGCACATTCAGTGAAATCGAGTAGGGCGGGACACGTGATATCCTGTCTGAATATGGGGGGACCATCCTCCAAGGCTAAATACTACTGACTGACCGATAGTGAACCAGTACCGTGAGGGAAAGGCGAAAAGAACCCCTGTGAGGGGAGTGAAATAGAACCTGAAACCGTGTACGTACAAGCAGTAGGAGCACCTTCGTGGTGTGACTGCGTACCTTTTGTATAATGGGTCAGCGACTTATATTCAGTAGCAAGGTTAACCATCTAGGGGAGCCGTAGAGAAATCGAGTCTTAACTGGGCGTCGAGTTGCTGGATATAGACCCGAAACCAGGTGATCTAGCCATGGGCAGGTTGAAGGTTGAGTAACATCAACTGGAGGACCGAACCGACTAATGTTGAAAAATTAGCGGATGACTTGTGGCTAGGGGTGAAAGGCCAATCAAACCTGGAGATAGCTGGTTCTCCCCGAAATCTATTTAGGTAGAGCCTCGGACGAATACTACTGGGGGTAGAGCACTGTTAAGGCTAGGGGGTCATCCCGACTTACCAACCCTTTGCAAACTCCGAATACCAGTAAGTACTATCCGGGAGACACACGGCGGGTGCTAACGTCCGTCGTGGAGAGGGAAACAACCCAGACCGCCAGCTAAGGTCCCAAATTATTACTAAGTGGGAAACGATGTGGGAAGGCTTAGACAGCTAGGATGTTGGCTTAGAAGCAGCCATCATTTAAAGAAAGCGTAATAGCTCACTAGTCGAGTCGGCCTGCGCGGAAGATGTAACGGGGCTAAGTAATAAACCGAAGCTGCGGCAATGTCCTTTGGGCATTGGGTAGGGGAGCGTTCTGTAAGCCGTTGAAGGTGTGTTGTAAAGCATGCTGGAGGTATCAGAAGTGCGAATGCTGACATGAGTAACGATAAAGGGGGTGAAAAACCCCCTCGCCGGAAGACCAAGGGTTCCTGTCCAACGTTAATCGGGGCAGGGTAAGTCGACCCCTAAGGCGAGGCCGAAAGGCGTAGTCGATGGGAAACGGGTTAATATTCCCGTACTTCTTACAATTGCGATGGGGGGACGGAGAAGGCTAGGTGGGCCTGGCGACGGTTGTCCAGGTTCAAGTGCGTAGGCTTAAGAGTTAGGTAAATCCGGCTCTTTTTAAGGCTGAGACACGACGTCGAGCTACTACGGTAGTGAAGTCATTGATGCCATGCTTCCAGGAAAAGCCTCTAAGCTTCAGATTGTAAGGAATCGTACCCCAAACCGACACAGGTGGTCGGGTAGAGAATACCAAGGCGCTTGAGAGAACTCGGGTGAAGGAACTAGGCAAAATGGTACCGTAACTTCGGGAGAAGGTACGCTCTTGTCGGTGAAGTCCCTTGCGGATGGAGCTAACGAGAGTCGCAGATACCAGGTGGCTGCAACTGTTTATTAAAAACACAGCACTGTGCAAAATCGTAAGATGACGTATACGGTGTGACGCCTGCCCGGTGCCGGAAGGTTAATTGATGGGGTTAGACTTAGGTCGAAGCTCTTGATCGAAGCCCCGGTAAACGGCGGCCGTAACTATAACGGTCCTAAGGTAGCGAAATTCCTTGTCGGGTAAGTTCCGACCTGCACGAATGGCGTAATGATGGCCACGCTGTCTCCACCCGAGACTCAGTGAAATTGAAATCGCTGTGAAGATGCAGTGTACCCGCGGCTAGACGGAAAGACCCCGTGAACCTTTACTACAGCTTGGCACTGAACATTGACCCTACATGTGTAGGATAGGTGGGAGGCTTTGAAGACGGTACGCCAGTATCGTTGGAGCCGTCCTTGAAATACCACCCTTGTAGTGTTGATGTTCTAACATGGGCCCCTTATCGGGGTTGTGGACAGTGCCTGGTGGGTAGTTTGACTGGGGCGGTCTCCTCCCAAAGAGTAACGGAGGAGCACGAAGGTGGGCTAAACACGGTTGGACATCGTGTGGTTAGTGCAATGGCATAAGCCCGCTTGACTGCGAGAATGACAATTCGAGCAGGTGCGAAAGCAGGTCATAGTGATCCGGTGGTTCTGTATGGAAGGGCCATCGCTCAACGGATAAAAGGTACTCCGGGGATAACAGGCTGATACCGCCCAAGAGTTCATATCGACGGCGGTGTTTGGCACCTCGATGTCGGCTCATCACATCCTGGGGCTGAAGTCGGTCCCAAGGGTATGGCTGTTCGCCATTTAAAGTGGTACGCGAGCTGGGTTTAGAACGTCGTGAGACAGTTCGGTCCCTATCTGCCGTGGGCGTTGGAAGATTGAAGGGGGCTGCTCCTAGTACGAGAGGACCGGAGTGGACGAACCTCTGGTGTTCGGGTTGTCATGCCAATGGCATTGCCCGGTAGCTAAGTTCGGAATCGATAACCGCTGAAAGCATCTAAGCGGGAAGCGAGCCCTGAGATGAGTCTTCCCTGACCCCTTGAGGGTCCTAAAGGGTTGTTCGAGACTAGAACGTTGATAGGCAGGGTGTGTAAGCGTTGTGAGGCGTTGAGCTAACCTGTACTAATTGCCCGTGAGGCTTAACCATACAACACCCAAAGGGTTTTGATGGACTCGATGTAAGAACATTGAATGTGTATTGAGAATTAAACAGCTTTCTGAATTTTAAAATTTGCTTGGCGACCATAGCGATTTGGACCCACCTGATTTCCATGCCGAACTCAGAAGTGAAACGAATTAGCGCCGATGGTAGTGTGGGGTTTCCCCATGTGAGAGTAGGACATCGCCAGGCTT
>NZ_JBHZSA010000034.1:0-3180 GCF_043642085.1 Vibrio hepatarius
TGATTCGCAACGCTTGGCAGTTTCGCTTCGCTCAAGTATAGCCAAGCGCCGCTCACACCTTAATGCGGCGTTATGTGTAAGGAGTAAATATGAGATTTTCGTCCAGATTTATCAAAGCCAGAGGCGAGCAGGAGATTATCTTCGAAGATGCTCCGAAGAAAACTAGGATTGGGTATTATTCTAATGTCCTAGAGCCATATTTGAAGTCTGGTAGGCAAGGTCAGTTCGAACCTCTTGATTGCTATGAAGTTCATGAGCAGTTTTGTAAGCTTATTCGTGATGAGAATTTTCCATGGGACTACGACGATCAAGATGGTCGCACATCGCTCTACAGTCATCTACTCATCTGTGACTGGTTTGAGTTCTACGACTTAGTTGAGATGGTTGCGAAAGTCTTAATCGAATACAATAGCGACCCATTCGCAAGTGATTTGTATCGTTACCAAGGCTATCAAACAAAGCTAAACGCATTGTTTGAAGAAGACGCAGTTGGTTGGCGGCTAAATGAGTCTGGTGAACTTTACCGACACATACCAGAGGCTCTTGTTTCTAGGTTAAACAGTGTTTCATCCGACATTGAAGCTCAGTATCAACCTGCCCGAGCACATTACAAGAAAGCAGTTAAATTTCTTTATCAGCACCCGATAGATCCTGCCAATGCAATCAAAGAAATAGTCAGTGCATTGGAAAGTGTAGCGAGAGTTCAAAATACAAGTGCTTCGACTTTAGGGGAAGCCATTAAACAAATGAAGAAAAAAGAGCAATGTCCTCGACTATTATTGGATTCAATGGACAAGCTTTATGCATATGCTAATAGTACTGTTCGTCACGGTAATAAAGAGGTGGTTGAAATCACTCTTCAAGAAGCTGAGTTGGCGCTACATACTGGCATCGCATTTATTCGCTATCTTATTGATAGTAAGTGAAATTACACATAACAATGCATTTAAGAGTGATTCGCAACGCTTGGCAGTTTCGCTTCGCTCAAGTATAGCCAAGCGCCGCTCACACCTTAATGCGGCGTTAGGTATTTTGAGATTATTTATGGCATTTGTTTACCTGATTACTGAAGATGCATTCGAAGGCGAAGTTATAATGCCGTGGGTTAAAATTGGCTATAGTAAGAACCCTCCTGAGTGGAGAATGAATGCGAACCTCAAACGTGGTAATCCGCGATGTTTAGTGCTTTCAGCCGTATTTGAGTATGAATCAATCCTACAAACAAGACGAGCTGAAAAAGCTGGTCACGAACAGTTTAGTCAGTATTTGTTTCAAAAAGAGTGGTTTCAGGTTTGTTGGAAGACTGTAGCCGCTTGGTATGAACAGCAAGGTGCGACCCTCAGGGAAAATACCTAACAATAAATTCAAGCAGATTCGCAACGCTTGGCATTTTCGGTTTGAACCTACTTTAGTGTTTACGGCACAATAGGTTAGGTTGGTGGTAGCGTTGCTCACTACTTAATTTGGCGTTATGGTCACTTTTGGAAATCTTGAAGTGTTTCCAAGTTAAAGAAGCACTATTTGTGTATCCTTTACCTCAAAATAGGAGGTTGGGAATGAGCTATGAGAACAAGCTTGGGCGTGCCTTTAGAGAGTTGGAAGCCGCAAATATATGGAAATGTAACTACAATCCACCGTTACATAAGTGGCTCAGAAGGGCAGGATTGAAATTACGGCCACCATTTTACGTCTCTTTCGCACGTAATCTACTGATACGATTCTTTGAGTTTTTCATATTTTACTTTCCAATTCTCTCATTACTCAGAGTCGAGTCGACAATTTCAAACTTGTTATATGAGTCCATAATCACCAGTGTATTTTACTCGCTGGTAATGTGTTCTTACTATCGGTGGACTTTTAGGCGGTGTGAGTTTACTTGCTGGGAAAAGCTTTAGAGAAACCGTGAACATAACAATAAATTTAAGCAGATTCGCAACGCTTGGCACTTTCGGTTTGAATCGGCTTTAGTGTTTACGGCACAATGGTTTAGGTTAGGTGGTAGCGTTGCTCACTACTTAATTTGGCGTTATGCGTAGCAGTAAAATAAGGCTCTAGTCGAGCCTTAATCGAAGTTTAAGCTACTAATTTCAACTGTATATTTTTTGCTAGATGGCTCTGCTATGAATAGCTTGTATTCATGAATTCGGCAAATATCTTTTAAGAGTTGGATATTATCTTTTGGCATTTTAAACCCAATTATTACGCCATAAATAGCATTATTAGGAAGATCCATAATCCCACCATCTCGCAATTTCACATTGTTCATTACATCATATGAATGCTCTGTGCTTGAGAATAACCGAATTTCATTCTCATATTTCCAACGATGGTGCTTTGAAGCAAAAATAGCAGTACTTAATTTAATCCCATCATCTAAACCACGTATGTTGAGAACTTTGTAGTCAATAACTGGAATATCCTCTACATAATTGACATTAAGAGCAGGTACAGATTTCCCGTCCTTGGTTGTAAGTTCATTGTAGATTATGGCGAAACCTGTCATTCCATCTGTATAGTGTGCCCACATTAAGGGATCATCGCACTTTTTACTTAAGCAGCACACCTTTGTAGATGTACTTGAAACTAACTGGTTCACATTGTTTTCGATAAGGTCTGCTAGTCGCTCTCTCGTATAATCCAGTAGCATTGCTTCAGGTAGTAAGCTTAAATTCTGGTTGTAATCATTCATGCGCTGAGATTGTTGGGCACGAGTTAGCCCATTAAATTCTAAGCTTTCTTGTTCTGTGATCTTTAAAAACTCATACTGCTCACTTTTTAGTCGCGGGGGTTCATCATTAACTATATATCGAAACTCAAAGGGATCATTAAAGCTGTCAACATCTGAAAACCAAAGTGTTTTGTTATTTAACTCTTGGATTGAGTATTGATTGAAATTCCTAAACCTAAACAACTTATTATGAAACATGTAAAACCATCCCCTTATATATAGTACTTATTGTACACTGGCTATGTGTGTGTAAGCTACGCATAACAAAGCGTTTAAGACGGATTCCCAACGCTTGGCGTTTTCGGTTTGGTTCAGCTTTAGTGTTTACGGCACAATGGCTTAGGAATGGTGGTGGCGTTGGTCACCACTTAACGCGGCGTTATACGTTGCGCATAGAATTAAGCAATTAGAAGGATTTAAAGCTAATGATTACTTGCTATGTCAGGTACGTG
>NZ_JBHZSA010000035.1:0-3102 GCF_043642085.1 Vibrio hepatarius
TGTGGTAAAACATAACAAACAATTCAACAGTGATTCGCAACGCTTGGCGCTCTCACTTCGGGTTGAGTTTAGTGTTTTCGGCGCAATGTTGAAGTTCAGTGTTTGCGCTGCTCACACGTTAATTGGGCGTTATGTGTTGCCAGAGGAAAAGGTATGGAAGTACAGCTTAAAATCGGTAGCGACCCCTTATTCGCAGAGTCTTTAACCAAGACAAATATGGCAAGTTACTATCTAACTCGTGGGATTATCTGGGATCACAATCAGTTTCTAAACAGTTGGGAAGAACTAGAAAACTACGAGATTCACCTAAACCAAACTCGTGTAGGTGTTCTTCGTTTTAGCTATAGTGGCGAAACGACCTATCTGAGAGACTTTCAGCTTTTACGGGAGTTTCAAGGTAAAGGAGTTGGGACTAAGTGCCTTGATCTAGTCGTAGGGCATGCACTCAATCGCCAATCCACTAAGCTCGTTCTACGTGTGTTTAGTGAAAACCCAGCAATCAATCTGTATGAGTCCAAAGGCTTTGTTAGAACATCTGAAGTCAAAGGGTTGGTGGAAATGGAAGTCCCTTTAAGTTCAAACACATAACAATAAATTTAAGAGTGATTCACAACGCTCGGCGCTTTCACTTCAAGCCAGTTTAGTGTTTATGGCACAATGCTTTAGGTAAGGTGTCAGCGTTGTTCACACCTTAATTTGGCGTTATGTTTACTTGTAATTCAAAGCGTTAAAGGTCTTAGGCTCTAGTCCTTTGTCCCTTAGACAATTCATCCCTAGTAGACTCAGCAAATCAGTATTGTCGACCTAAATTCTTGAATCTCTCAGCCCTTAAAACATGCCGATGTTCGTGGGTTGCTTCATTGTCAGGTCGTGGCGGTCGGTTTCTTGTTTAACTGGCTTAAAGTCGCTTTGAAGTTCTTTGCCAATCAGCATTCCGGCTTGGCAGTTGTCTCGGCAATTCAGCCTTGTTTTGCGCTTTGGTTGGAAAGATAGGGTGTTTGTTGAAGCTAAGTCGGGTTGCCTCATTGGGAAGGGAAGTGGAATTACACGTTTTAGGTTGGTCGCCTTTGGCTGTCAAGTAGGCTCTAGCCTTGTGGGTGGGCTAAGAAAACTAGCTTAAAATAGCAGTTCTTTCTCAATTAAGTCAGTAACTTGTGGTAAAACATAACAAACAATTCAACAGTGATTCGCAACGCTTGGCGCTCTCACTTCGGGTTGGGTTTAGTGTTTACGGCGCAGTGGTTTAGTCCAGTGTTTGCGCTGCTCACACGTTAATTGGGCGTTAGTTTGCTCCGAAAAATCTAGAATTCAGTATTAAAGGAGAGTGCATATGGAAGAGTCAGTTTTGGCATTTTTTCGAATGTTAGGTTCCTTGTTAAAGACAATTGTTCAGTTAATCATTATTGAGCGTATTGGTTACGGTGTAGGTTGGGTAGTATCGAAAGCGGTTACATTCGGGCGCTTCCCATCTTCAGAGGTAACGGAATCAGAACGCGGAAAAGTCAGCTATATTGGGCTTGCTAGTATTGCTTTAGTTCTTCTAGGAATCGCTGTATTCAATGGTATGTAGCGTGAGTTTGGTTACGCAACTAACAATAAATTCAAGCAGATTCGCAACGCTTGGCATTTTCAGTTTGAATCGACTTAAGTGTTTACGGCACAATGGTTTAGGTTAGGTGGTGGCGTTGCTCACTACTTAATTTGGCGTTATGTTTACTTTAAATTCAAAGGCTTAAAGTTTTTAGGCTCTAGTTCTTTGTCCCTTTGATAATTCGTCCCTAGTAGACTCAGAAAATCAGTATTGTCGGCCTAAGTTCTTGAACCACTCAGCCCGTAAAACATGCTAATGTTCGTGGGTTGCTTCATTGTCAGGTCGTGGCGGTTGGCTTCTTGTTTAACTGGCTTAAAGTCGCTTTTGGATTCTTAGCCAATCAGCATTTCGGCTTGGCAGTTGCCTTGGCAATTTGCCATTGTCTTGCGCCTCGGTTGGAAAGACAGGGAGCTTGTTGAAAGTTAGTTGGGTTGCCTCATTGGGCAGGGAAGTGGAATAACTCGTTTCTAGTTGGTCGCCTTTGGCGGCCAAGTTGGTTTCAGCCTTGTGGTTTACTTCAGAAAACTAGCTAGAAATATCAGTTCTTTCTCAAGTAAATCATGTGTTTGTGGTAAAACATAACAAGCAATTCAAGCTGATTCGCAACGCTCGGCACTTTCGGTTTCAATTGGTTTGGTGATTACGGTGCAATGTTTTAGTAAGGTAGCAGCGTTGCTCACAACTTAATTGGGCGTTATGTGCCCGAATAGGATTAGTGGAATATATGGATAATAGTAAAGAAGTCCCTGAACAGATTAAAGGTTGGAATTGGGGCGCGTTTGCATTCAATTGGATATGGGGTATTCGCTTTCGTACCTATCGAGCACTGTTGGTTTTTGTGCCGTTCGTTAACATTGCGATGCCATTTATTCTTGGTTTCAAAGGCAATGAGTGGGCTTGGAAGCATAACCAATGGAGTAGTGTTGAAGAGTTTAAAAACTCTCAAAGGAAGTGGTCTGTTGCAGCTGCGATAATGCTGGCCTGTGGTGTTATCTTGGCATTCATCTTCTCTATAAGCATGAATAGCTCATTTGAAGAGTCTGGTTCAACTAAGCTAGCGCTTAGCACTCTAGAGAGTTCGGACAAGTTTCACGCAAATATTGGTACGCCTTACGACATTGACTTAGTCCAAGGAATCATTCGAGGGTATGAAGTTTCTGGTTCTGCTGATATGCAGTACGAGATCGAAGGTCCGAAAGGTGATGGCCTATTTGAGTTCAAAGCCGAATTAAGTGAAAGTATATGGCGGTTAACTTGCTTGGAAATTACATATTTACCTAGCCAAGAACTCGAAATTCTAGCGCCTTGTGAAAAAGGCACATAACAATAAATTTAAGCAGATTCGCAACGCTTGGCATTTTCAGTTTGAATCAACTTTAGTGTTTACGGCACAATCGTTTAGGTTAGGTGGTGGCGTTGCTCACTACTTAATTTGGCGTTATGTGATTATAATGAGGATACAATATGACATTAAAATATTTCTTATGTTGGTGTAAATTTAAAAAAATAAA
>NZ_JBHZSA010000036.1:0-3063 GCF_043642085.1 Vibrio hepatarius
ACCTTCGACTTTGTACTTGATTTCACTGCAAAAACATTCACCGGTAATCGTCATAACCTCTCCTTATGCATAACGCCGCGTTAAGTAGTGAGCAACACTACCACTAAACCTAACCATTGTGCCGTAAACACTAAAACAGACTCAAACCGAAAGTGCCGAGCGTTGCGAATCTGTCTTAAACGCTTTGTTAAGCTACTTGTTCTCGGCTATACGCCACAACACACCGCTAGGGTCTGTGATGCAAAACTCTAGCATTCCCCACGGCTGTTCAACCAATTCTGTCACCTTGGAACCAAACTCTTCCTCTAAATTGAGTTTCAGCACATGCTCATACCAACTTTGGGCATCTTCGACTAAAAGGTGCATCATGAAATTGTCACTATGAGCCGGTTCATAAAAGTCTTGGAGCAAAAACGGACAAGAGCCAAATTTGAAGTACGCGATTCCATCAAATTCTGATGCGAGTTCGAAGCCAATACTCTGATAAAAGCGCTTCGAAAGCTCAAAGTCTTTGGCGGGCACAAACGATTTTATTTCTACTGTATTCAGATTTTCCATTTCTAGTACCAATTCCTTTCGACTGTTTGTAGCTTAACGCCCAATTAAGTAGCCCGAAACGCCCTGACTTCCTTTCCGCATTCCTCGGCAACACAGAACTTGATGCAAACCAAAAATGCCAAGCGTTGAGGGTCTGCTTGAATTGCTTGTTATACCCGTACTTTTTAGCGACTAAATACCATAATCGCGCTCAACTAGCGAGATACGCACTTTGAATGACTCGTACCAAGAATTCCGCCCGATCTTTTGAGCTTCTAAGTGTTCCGTATTTTGTTTCCACTTTCTAATGGAAGCCAAGTCTGTCCAATACGAGACGGTTATCCCCACTTCCTCTCGTGCTGACTCTACGCCTAGAAAACCTTCCTCAAGTTCCGCTAAACGAAGCATTTTAGCCGCCATTTCACCGTATCCGTTGTCACCTTCAGTTCGTACCGAAGTGAAGACCACAGCATAGTATGGTGGTGTAGGGGTTTGAGCTATTTTAGACATGGTAATTTCCTTTGAGCTAAACAGATAGTCCATTGCTGTCTAAGCTACCCTAGGAAGATATTTATTCAACTAACTTTGCCTATTTTCGCGAGAAGGGTATAACGCCCTGTTAAGGTGTGAGCAACGCAATACCGAAGCTCCCGCATACCACCTTAAACACTAAACGCAACGCATAGTAAAAATGCCACGCGTTGCGAATCACTCTTAAACAGTTTGTTAGCTTTTTTTTCCATATCCCCTTGATTATAGTGCAATAGTCCCCATATCGTAAACTAGCTACAACCTGCTCGTAGCGTACAGTTGGGTTTGGTGGCTTCCTCATATCCATGGAGAATTCGGATATGACTGAAACCACCCGCAAAAAACACCTAAATACACTTAAAAAGCTTCGTAAAGAGCTAGATTCAAGATTGACGACTGAGCAAAAAGAAGCCATTGACTATGCAATTGCAGCAATTCAGGTGCGATTACTAGCAATCGGAGTTACTAACTTAATCGTCTTTCTAATCAAACTGTATCTTGGCTCGTAGTTAGGCTTTGGCAAGTTAACTACACTTTGCGAATAAGGAGGATTATCGGACGAAGAAAAAAGTAAGCATGTAAACACACAGAAAAATCAACGATTAACTTTAAAAGGAGCGAATATGAAACCAACTCCTAAAACTAACCTAATTTAACCTCTGTAATCACTTGGAGGGAGCGCCATTTCCTCCAGTGGAGTGATAACTCACCGAAGCAGCGGAGAGTTGTTATCAGAGCAGGATATTGCTAGATGAGTAGTTATGATTCGAGTTCAATAAAAGTTCTAAAAGGCTTAGATGCCGTAAGACGCCGACCTGGTATGTATATCGGGGACAGCGACGATCATGGGCTACACCATATGGTTTTTGAAGTCGTAGATAACTCTATTGATGAAGCTTTAGCTGCATATGCGCAAGACATTAACGTAGTTATCCACGATGATGGTTCTATCGAACCTCAAAAGCGTCGTAGTAAAGCCGTAATTTTGCCTGTTGCTCACGGAAAAGCATATCAACTACTGTTTTCGTTGACACCTTGTATCAACAAGATAAGTGGAAACTCATTAAGCTGGACACAACTGCTTAAAGAGACAAGGAAGCTGGCGAGAGTACCTCCCGTTTCTCATAGAAGCTAACGCCCAATTAAGTTGCAGACCAACGCAAACCTGAACCCAAAGCAACGCACCGATTACACCCAAACCATTTGGAGCTGAAAATGCCGCGCGTTGGCTGTCAGCTTAAATTGTTTGTTATACAAACATTTCATCGTAGGCTTCAATTATTTTAGAAGCTGCACTCATATCATTTTTACCATTAAACGCATGCTTAATCGCAACAACCTCACAACCACTAGCTTTGCCAGCCAAAACTCCAGCTGTCGAATCTTCAAAAATCAGCGCATTATCTGAAGAAATATTTAGATGTAATAAAGCTAAATTATAAGCTTCAGGATCGGGTTTATGTTTAGTTACATGCTCTTGAGTAATAACAATTTCGAAAGCTTCCGTAAGATTTAAAGCGTCAAGAATATTGTCCACCATCCATGTTGCTGCAGAGCTAACTACACCACATCTTTTTCCATTCTTGTTTAATTGTTTTATATACTCTTTTGCACCAATATTTAACTCTAAACTTTCAGATAAAAGGCGCTCGTAGTGAGCACGAAAATGTGTATTAAACTCAGCTAGTTCAGGACTAATAGATGCAGCTTTAAAGAAATGACCTGTAACTACAGGCCAACTTTCTCCCATCACGTCCTTATAAATATTAAAATCAACCTCTGAACCATAATCTGCGCAAGCTAATGCCAGAGCCTTTCCTTTCAGTGGCTCCGAATTCACTAATGTGCCGTCCATATCAAATAAATAGACTTGATAATCTTTCAAAACACTCTCCATGTTGAAATTTGTGGGTTTGTATAACGCCCAATTAAGGGGTGAACAACGCCGCCACCCAAACCTAAAGCATTGTGTCATAAACACTAAATTTGAAGTAG
>NZ_JBHZSA010000037.1:0-2178 GCF_043642085.1 Vibrio hepatarius
AGGAACGAATTGCCAGAGGGACAAAGAACTGAAGCCTAAGACCTTTAAGCCACTGAATTTCAAGTAAACATAACGCCGCGTTAAGTGGTGAGCAACGCTACCACCCTACCTAAACCATTGTGCCGTAAACACTAAATCCGAATCAAACCGAAAATGCCAAGCGTTGGGAATCCGTCTTAAACGCTTTGTTAGGCATCTTTGCTCAAGATTTGCACTGCTATTTCAGCGGCTTTTCGAGTGTAGTTACTACAATTAGACCGAAGATTATGAGAGCGAAAGTGAGCCATACCCTCTTCTGTACCAATGTCACAACCTAAAAGCTCATGACAGTCTTTAGCCCCAAATTCATTTTGAAACTTCTCGACTAACTCCTGCGTTGCTTCGTATGTATTCGCGACAGTATCACTTTGAGATTCACGACCTAGAACTAAGCTAATGCCCATAACAGCCCCTGATAAAGCACCACATGGTCCACAGGTTCTAGCCATGCCACTACAAAATCCAGTCGCCATTTTCGAGACTAAGCGATCATCCACCCCGTGATATTCAGCGATAGCAGAAACGACACTTTCAGCACACAAAAGTCCATGTTCAAAATGGGCTTCCGCTAACTTACCAAATTTTATTGATTCTTCCATAACAGCAACCTCCTTGATGCCTAACGCCGCATTAAGGTGTGAGCGACACTTGGCTATACTTGAGCGAAGCGAAACTGCCAAGCGTTGCGAATCACTCTTAAATGCTTTGTTAGCCAACAGCACTCACGTTGTCTTCCTACCCAATAAACCCTTGAATCATGTCTAAACCTGATGGTGTAAGTGTCCAACTAAATAGCATGGTATTCATGATAATTGTTATCCATAAGATCGCTTTAAAAGGCTGTTTTTGAGATTTATGACGCAAAGTTTGTTGAGCCACTAAAGCGCCTGGCCAACCAAAAAATAGAGACATAAGATGCAACGTATTCTCCGATGTCCTCCATTGGCCTTTTACGGCTGCTCTTTTATCGATGGCATACGTTACGAATGTAACAAAAGACATAAGCAAATAGATGGCGATGACAAATAACTCTCCACCCAAGATATAAGTTAAAACACTAGATAAAACTAAGAATACAGCACTGAATAAGACTGCAGGTGACATAAAATACACCTCTAATAATTGTGATACGTCAGGGCCGATTATACTCACCAAATTGAACGATTATAGTAAGCATAGTCTTAATTTTTCCTTTGTTGGCTAACGCCGCATTAAGGTGTGAGCGACGCTTGGCTATACTTGAGCGAAGCGAAACTGCCAAGCGTTGCGAATCACTCTTAAATGCTTTGTTATAAGTATGCTACCACGAAACCTCACCATCACTATTTAAAGGAAAACCCTCATCAACTTTAGTGTAAAGTGGTGAATTTCCCGTCATACGAGATACTTTTGTTGCAGATTTCCACTGCCCTGCCACCTTTCTAAGCCTAACACTTTGAATGAAATGTCCATGTCGAGAATTAGACTGCACCGTAAAACTTTTTTCTACATTGCCTCCAAGTGTGACGTAACCTTGCATATAACTTGTACTCGCGCTGATCGTACCAATATTGAGAATATGGTCGTCTGCAAGAGGGTTTTCTATTGTCCTCGGTTTCTTCGACGCTAAATCAACAATTCTGACGCTAAGATCGAAAATTGGATACCTATTACTTCCGTTTGTAATCATCAACTGACCACCATTTTTGATAGGATCCAAGCTAGTAAACTCTACGATCGGGAAACTATCCCCCCCAGTACTGAAAGCAATAATCTCTTCATTGAGATTTTCGATGACTTCTGATTTTTCAATCAATTGATCGTTCTTTTCATTCAGTTTCTGAGATGCTTGTATGAGTTGATTGCTCTTATCGTGAAGCTCGTTTGTTACGCTAGATATAGTTTCGTTCTTTTCTGAGATTTGTCGAGTTTTCTCTGTTAACTGCTCATTCACACTCGTTTGAATATTAGACGACCAAAGCACACCAATCGCACTAATGATAGCCCCTAGCAAAATCAAACCATTTGGTCCCCATAGGGATTGAATAAAAGCCACTTTAACTCCTGAGTAAAATAATACTTATAACGCCCTGTTAAGGTGTGAGCAACGCAATACCGATGCTTCCGCATACCACCTTAAACACCAAACACAACGCATAG
>NZ_JBHZSA010000038.1:0-2083 GCF_043642085.1 Vibrio hepatarius
TTGAAAGCACCGGTCTTGAAAACCGGCATACGTTAATAGCGTATCTAGGGTTCAAATCCCTATCTCTCCGCCACATTGAAAAGCCTCGCTAGAAATAGCGAGGCTTTTTTCATTGTTTAAGCCCGTTGCTCACGCAACGGGCTTTTTGCGTTTTATGGCTAAGCCTGATACCGATCTTTGGTATGCTATAGAAAATACATCAAATGCAGTTGCCGATGATTAATAACGTAAACCTCGCAGATATTCGTTCTTTTGTGTTAATTGCCCAGCTTGGTAACTTCACTAAGGCTGCGGAAGCACTTAACGTCTCTCGCTCTCATGTCTCGCGCCAGATCTCTGCCTTGGAATCTCGCATGGGGGTGAGTTTAGTTACTCGGACAACGCGGTCATTGAAATTGACTTATGCAGGGGAGCGCTTTTATAAGCAATGTGAGTCAGCACTGATGCAGGTTGAGCAAGCTTTGTTAGCCGCAGTTGATGATACTGAGCAGGTACAAGGCCATATTAGAATTAACAGCGTTGGCGGACCTTTAGGAGAGGATGTCGTTGCTAATTATGTCGGCCAGTTTATGCGCCAGCATCAGGACATTACTGTAGAAATAGATTTTTCTAGCCCACGTATCGACTTGATTGAAGATCAGTTTGATATCGCTTTTCGGATGGGGAAGCTTGAAGACGCGAATTTTATTGGTCGTCACCTAAGTGATATTGAAATGGTGACCCTCGCTAGTCCTGACTACCTAGCGAGTTATGGTGAGCCTGAGCATCCGAAACAACTGTTAGAGCACCGAATCTTACGTGGTTCAGTAACTCGTTGGAGCTACCAGCATCAGGAAGATGAGAGTCGTTATGAAGTTTCGGTATCAGCACATCTAGTATGCAAGAATGGGCGGGCGCTCGTTGCTGGCGCGTTGCAGGGCAATGGTATTATCCGCGTACCTGCGATGTATTGTATGGATGAAATTGAGCAGGGCTCTTTAGTGCCAATTATGAGTAGCTGGAAAGTGGAATCCGTTCCCTTTTATGCCATTTATCATCGCGACAAGTACCAGCCTAAAAGGCTCAAAGCGTTTATAGATTTCATGCAACAACAATTTAAGTAACCTCTGCTGCGCTAATAATACTGACGGTAGATATTATCTGTCTCACCACTCTGTTTCATCTGCTTCAGTAACTGTTGAAGCTGGTATGCTTTAGTTCCTTGTTTTAACTGGACAGGGAAGTTCTCAGGACTTAGCTCCTGATCCGGTAAGTAATTTGGATTGGCTTGTTCTTGATAGTGCTCTGAACGGCGAGAAAAGCCCAAATAAAGTGGTTCAACACCACCGCAGCACTCTGGGTGTACTTTTATATCTTTGTTGCTATGTAGCTTAAGGTAGTAGTTTAGCGACGCATGGTTGTAGATATAGAAATCACCGCGTTTTTTGCGCAGCAAGCCGACCGCTTTCTCTATTGTCATTTCTGGAACTGCATAGATCTTGATGGCTTCAAGGTTGCGGACAAAGTTAGGCGAGCCCAATGCTTGCAGTATTGTTGAGCCTTCTAGCTGAGACAAATCTGTTATGGTTGGAAAGTCTTGGCGAGATATCCCTGCATCACCACCGGGAAAGCCATTCTCTAAGTAATAGGTAAACAGTGCTCGGTGTTCATTAAAGTTAAAGCCAGGGTAGAAGTCGATCTCTCCATCTTTTAACTGTTTGAGAACCCGCTTCTTTGGACCTCTGATCACTTCTAGTTCACAGCCAAGTTTCTCTGCAACAAGGCTATAAAAATCCACATAGAGTCCATCATTGTTTGGTGATGCGGCAATCAGTGGCATGCGTTCATTGGTTCGGTAGCCCATGGTCAGAGTACAGGCCAGCGAAGAAAATGAAGCTAACAATGTGCTGAGTAGCAACCAGACTCTAATTCGCATCTCTCATTCTCCATCATTTGATGTCCGTAAGAATAATTAAAGTTTAGTTTAAGCGTGCGTAGCGGATACAAAAAAAGCCGACAACAATGTGTTAATGCCATTCGGATAAGCGCTAACGCTTATACCTAAACGGATATTTGGTCGGAACAAAGAGGACTGAACGTGGAA
>NZ_JBHZSA010000039.1:0-1990 GCF_043642085.1 Vibrio hepatarius
CGCTCTCACTTCGAGTTGAGTTTTGTGTTTACGGCGCAGTGTTTAAGGTCAGTGTTTGCGCTGCTCACACGTTAATTGGGCGTTATGTAAAATGAGGAAACTTTTTTGAGTCGTATTGGTTTGTTAAGACCACAGTTTTTTGTTTGGTTATTAAATTACATAGGTGTCCCGGCAACATTTTTATATTTTATCTCGATGTGTGTTGTACCTTGGTTCTACGGAGATTGGGAATATGTGCACCAAGTGTGGTTAGATTGGCAAACCTTAAACACAGGTGTTCTAGCGTTTATATCAAGCATTACAGCTTTTAATATTGCCAGTTTTACTGCTGAAATACAGAGAGCGCGAGAATTTGTAGCCGCTAGGGCATTATTACCACAAAAATTAGACTCTCTACTTAGGTACGTTGATAGTAGTGCAGAAGTTTTACAACAGGCTAATTTCTATCAGAAAGCGAGACAAGCCAGAGAGCAGATAAGCCCGCCAGAGCTCAATACTAGTGATTTGACGACCATTCAAGAGTGTATTCGATACGCTACTCCCGAGGTTGCAAAATACTTGGCAAATATTCTAAATCAATTGCAAGTACATAGCTCTAGGCTTGACTGGGTTTGTAGACGAAACGATAACAATCAGAGGTTTTACAATACGCTCTATTACGAGCTTGCTGTGCTAAGGAATAATATAACAAACCTATTCCCTTTAGCTCGAGGTGAAGACGACAAAATTAACACCGCTTGCAATAAAGGTGCGATTGACTTTGCGCTGCATATACTCAACATTCGTTATGAGTTTGTTGATGGGCTAGAGGACTATGTATCTGAAAGATTGGGGAAAATTTCACATAACAAAGCGTTTAAGAGTGATTCGTAACGCGTGGCATTTTTACTATGCGTTGGTTTTAGTGTTTAAGGCGTAATGCGGAGGCTTTTGTATTGCGTTACTCACACCTTAACGCGGCGTTAACTTTCACACAAGTCTGAACCACATACCTGATATATAACTATTTTTTTAAGTCAGTTGTT
The DNA here is from genome assembly GCF_043642085.1 of Vibrio hepatarius. Taxonomy (GTDB): domain Bacteria; phylum Pseudomonadota; class Gammaproteobacteria; order Enterobacterales; family Vibrionaceae; genus Vibrio; species Vibrio hepatarius_C. Next base: position 1,026 of record NZ_JBHZSA010000039.1, read on the forward strand.
CAGTATAATATTTATATTAAACTTGATTACTATTGAGGGCGGTATGCCACTATCACATTCCTTTGAAGATTTAACTCAAACATTTCGTGTTCAAGTTGAATCTCATTTTAAATTCCAACAACTGATTTCAGTGGATAGACCTGAAGCTGTAGGTAATGTTGAAACCTCAGTTAATGCTATGCTGAATGCTTTCCACAATCTTTACGACCTAATGCAGCAAGAACTTGATGCGCCTGTTGATTGGTATAACACACCAGAATTATGCATTATTCTCGCTATTAGAAATGCTCGTCACCATAACAAAGCCAATAGAATTAGAAGCTTATACAATTATCATGTGCAAACAGCGGAGACACCTATAACAGAGCATAAGTATTATTACGCTAACTTTTTAGCCAACCCAGAAGAAGTTGGAGGTGGTTTCTTTGATATACCACTTTCATGGGGTGATCTCCGAACATTGCTAGCTTTACCGCGAAACGAGTCACGTTTAAGAGCATCGGCTGAAGGGATTATTCGTGAATATATCAACGCAGACTTGATTGAGGCATCAGCCGAAGAAGCCGGAGTTGACGTTAACGATATTTTTATAAACTTCGTACCACTAGCAATGAATGCTGGCATTAAGTTGTACCCATTTATCAAAGATCACGTTACCCCTAATTCCGTGGAAGCAAAATCATTTTTGAGTTTATTTGGCTCAGTTAAACCGTCTTTGACGAATGAGCCTGATTGTGATGTTCTTCCTTTTAGTCTTCCGTCGTAAAGAAAGTTAACAAAGCATTTAAGAGTGATTCCCAACGCTTGGCATTTTTCATTCCATCGTTGGGTTTTGTGTTTACGGTGGTATGGTTGAGTTTTGTGGTAGCGTTGCTCACACCTTAATGCGGCGTTATGTTTGCTTGTATTTCAGTGGCTTAAAGTTTCTTCGATCTATGTTCTTTGTCCCTTGGGCAGTTCGTTCG
>NZ_JBHZSA010000040.1:0-1770 GCF_043642085.1 Vibrio hepatarius
TGCGTTGGTTTTAGTGATTAAGGTGGTATGCGGCGGCTTTGGTATTGCGTTGCTCACCCCTTAACAGGGCGTTATGTTTACTTGTATTTCAAAGGCTTAAAGTTCTTAGGCTCTAGTTCTTTGTCCCTCTGGCAATTCGTCCCTAGTAGACTCAGCAAATCCGCATTGTCGGCCTAAGTTCTTGAATCTCTCAGCCCGTAAAACATGCCAATGTTCGCGGGGTTGCTTCATTATCAGGTCGTGGCGGCTGGCTTATGGTTTAACTGGCTTAAAGTCGCTTCTAAGTTCTTAGCCAATTAGCATTTCGGCTTGGCAGTTGCCTCGGCAATTTGCCATTGTCTTGCGCTTTGGTTGGAAAGAGAGGGTGCTTGTTGTTACTTGGTCGGGTTGTCTCATTGGGTAGGGAAGTGGAATTACTGGTTTTAGGTTGGTCGCCCTTGGTGGCCAAGTTGGTTCTTCCCTTGTGGTTTGCCTCAGAAAACTAGTTAGAAATATCAGTTCTTTCTCAAGTAAATCATGTGTTTGTGGTAAAACATAACAAGCAATTTAAGAGGGATTCACAACGCTTGGCACTTTTGCTTCTACTTCAGTTTTAGTGTTTATGGCACAATGCTTTAGGTTTGGGTGGAGGCGTTGATCACCCCTTAATTGGGCGTTATGTTTACTTGTATTTCAAAGGGTTAAAGGTCTTCGGCTCTAGTTCTTTGTCCCTCTGGCAATTCGTCCCTAGTAGACTCAGCAAATCCGCATTGTCGGCCTAGGTTCTTGAATCCCTCAGCCCGTAAAACATGCCAATATTCGTGGGTTGCTTCATTGTCAGGTCGTGATGGTCGGCTTCTTGTTTAACTGGCTCAAAGTCGCTTTTGGGCTATTAGCCAATTAGCATTTCAGCTTGGCAGTTGCCTCGGCAATTCAGCATTGTTTTGCGCTTTGGTTGGAAAGAAATGGCGCTTGTTGCTACTTGGTCGGGTTGCCTCATTGGGCAGGGAAGTGGGCTTACTTGTTTTAGGTGAGTCGCCTTTGGTGGCCAAGTCGGTTCATACCTTGTGGTTTGGTTCAGAAAACTAGTCAGAAATAGCAGTTCTTTCTCAAGTAAATCAGTCGTTTGTGGTAAAACATAACAAGCAATTTAAGAGGGATTCACAACGTTCGGCATTTTTGCTTCTACTTCAAATTTAGTGTTTATGGCACAATGGTTTAGGCTTGGGAGAAGGCGTTGTTTACCCCTTAATTGGGCGTTATGTTTACTTGTATTTCAATGGCTTAAATGTCTTAGGTTCTAGTTCTTTGTCCCTTGGGCAGTTCGTCCCTAGTGGACTCAGCAAATCCGCATTGTCATCCTAAGTTCTTGAATCTCTCAGGCGGTAAAACATGCCAATGTTCGTGGGTTGCTTCATTGTCAGGTCGAGTAGGCTAGGTTTTAGTGTCTTAGGCTTAAAGGCGCTTTGCAGGTATTTCCCAAGTAGCATCCTGCCTTGGCAGTAGTCTCGGCAATTTACTATTGTCGTGCGCTGTTGTGAGAAGAGACTAGGGTACTTGTTGAATGCTTGTCGTGTTGCCTCATTGGGCAGGGAAGTGTTCGTACTTGTTGTTGGTTGGTCGCCTTTGGTGGCCAAGCATGTTTCTGTCATTTGTTTTGGTTCATGGAACCAGTCAGAAATGGCAGTTCTTTCTCAATTTATTCAGTCACTTGTGGTAAAACATAACAAACAATTTAAGCAGATTCACAACGCTTGTCGATCTGCATTCTAGGTTAAGTTTAGTGTTTTA
>NZ_JBHZSA010000041.1:0-1719 GCF_043642085.1 Vibrio hepatarius
TTAGCCAATTAGCATTTCGGCTTGGCAGTTGTCTCGGCAATTCAGCATTGTTTTGCGCTTTGGTTGGAAAGAAAGGGTACTTGTTGAAACGAAGTCGGGTTGCCTCATTGGGCAGGGAAGTGGAATTACAGGTTTTGGGTTAATCGCCTTTGGTGGCCAAGTTGGTTCTTACCTTGTGGTTTGCTTCAGAAAACTAGTTAGAAATCGCAGTTCTTTCTCAATTAAATCATGTGTTTGTGGTAAAACATAACAAACAATTCAACAGTGATTCGCAACGCTTGGCGTTTTCACTTCGGGTTGAGTTTAGTGTTTACGGCGCAGTGGTTAAGTTCAGTGTTTGCGCTGCTCACACGTTAATTGGGCGTTATAAATATGAGGAGTTTCGGTGGAAAATTTCGAGCAAATCCTAGTCGGTATAGTTAGCTCAATTTCAACATTATCATTGCTTGGAGTTGTTGCCTTTTTGATGCGTTCATGGTTGTTGGCAAGGTTAAAAGCATCGATAAAACATGAATATGACTTGAAAAAATTGGAAATTGAGCACGAAAGAGAGATAAGACTCAAAGGTGAAATCGTAGCGGAGTTACTTGCCGAGTGGATAAGAAAAGGCGGTAATTTAGACTACCACCAACTTAATAAACTTTCTTTTCAAGCATTTGTTTGGTTGCCAAGAGAATTAGCAGAGGAATTATCAAATTCGCTTTCTCATCAAAATGATCGCAAAGACTTGAGGGTTTTGATCAAAAATATTAGAACTTATCTGCAAGGTGAAGATGACGGTTTTAGTGCTAAAGACGTAATCGTGTTTGACGAACCTGATCCACAAACTTATGGCTCTCCGACTACTAGTTGGGTTACATCCTATGCAAACACAAAGCCTAAGCCTTGGAGGTAAATATTTATAACAATCTGTTTAAGAGTGATTCGCAACGCTTGGCATTTTTACTATGCGTTGCGTTTAGTGTTTAAGGTGGTATGCGGCAACATCGGCATTGCGTTGCTCACACCTTAACAGGGCGTTATGTACTTTTACGGAAAATCAGAAACTTATGGATGAAAATGCTGAAATTTGGCGTCAGTACTACGAAAAGGCACTATCTCGCCCACATTCAAAACGTACTGAATTTGCTGTCAGACTCAATGAATCAAACCTCAAAGTAGCCACTGACTGTGGTTGTGGAACCGGCAGTGATATCGAATACCTCGAACAACAGGGTTATCAAGTTCATGGCTTCGATATTAATCCTGATTCAGTCGCTATTTGTAAAGATAGGTTTGGGTCAAAGTCATTAGTGGATATTTCAGCGTCCTCGTTTGAGTCGTTCGACTATCCAAAATCTGGTGTAGTTATCGCAAACTCCAGTTTGTTCTTCGCTGACCCAAACCAATTTGCATCGACTTGGAGCAACATCAGATCTTCAATTGAAATCGGTGGGGTGTTTGCTGGTGACTTCATGGGTTTCAAAGACAGCTGGGCTAACAACTATCGTAGTCCTACAACATCGTTGTCGGAATCAGAAGTAAAGGCTCTGTTCTCGGGTTTTGAAATAGTCAGGTTCTTTGAACGTGATGAAACAGCGAAAACTTCATTGGGTAGAATGAAGCATTGGCATACATATTCCGTGGTCGCAGTGAAACGTACATAACAAGCAATTTAAGAGGGATTCACAACGCTTGGCATTTTTGCTTCTACTTCAAATTTAGTGTTTATGGCACAAT
>NZ_JBHZSA010000042.1:0-1621 GCF_043642085.1 Vibrio hepatarius
ATCAATCTGTGTGGACACTCATCGTGAGTAATCATCGTATAAGGAGGTGATCCAGCCCCAGGTTCCCCTAGGGCTACCTTGTTACGACTTCACCCCAGTCATGAACCACAAAGTGGTAAGCGTTCTCCCGAAGGTTAAACTACCTACTTCTTTTGCAGCCCACTCCCATGGTGTGACGGGCGGTGTGTACAAGGCCCGGGAACGTATTCACCGTGGCATTCTGATCCACGATTACTAGCGATTCCGACTTCATGGAGTCGAGTTGCAGACTCCAATCCGGACTACGACGCACTTTTTGGGATTCGCTCACTTTCGCAAGTTGGCTGCCCTCTGTATGCGCCATTGTAGCACGTGTGTAGCCCTACTCGTAAGGGCCATGATGACTTGACGTCGTCCCCACCTTCCTCCGGTTTATCACCGGCAGTCTCCCTGGAGTTCCCGACATTACTCGCTGGCAAACAAGGATAAGGGTTGCGCTCGTTGCGGGACTTAACCCAACATTTCACAACACGAGCTGACGACAGCCATGCAGCACCTGTCTCAGAGTTCCCGAAGGCACCAATCCATCTCTGGAAAGTTCTCTGGATGTCAAGAGTAGGTAAGGTTCTTCGCGTTGCATCGAATTAAACCACATGCTCCACCGCTTGTGCGGGCCCCCGTCAATTCATTTGAGTTTTAATCTTGCGACCGTACTCCCCAGGCGGTCTACTTAACGCGTTAGCTCCGAAAGCCACGGCTCAAGGCCACAACCTCCAAGTAGACATCGTTTACGGCGTGGACTACCAGGGTATCTAATCCTGTTTGCTCCCCACGCTTTCGCATCTGAGTGTCAGTATCTGTCCAGGGGGCCGCCTTCGCCACCGGTATTCCTTCAGATCTCTACGCATTTCACCGCTACACCTGAAATTCTACCCCCCTCTACAGTACTCTAGTCTGCCAGTTTCAAATGCAATTCCGAGGTTGAGCCCCGGGCTTTCACATCTGACTTAACAAACCACCTGCATGCGCTTTACGCCCAGTAATTCCGATTAACGCTCGCACCCTCCGTATTACCGCGGCTGCTGGCACGGAGTTAGCCGGTGCTTCTTCTGCAGCTAACGTCAAATCCATACGCTATTAACGTATGAACCTTCCTCACTGCTGAAAGTACTTTACAACCCGAAGGCCTTCTTCATACACGCGGCATGGCTGCATCAGGCTTGCGCCCATTGTGCAATATTCCCCACTGCTGCCTCCCGTAGGAGTCTGGACCGTGTCTCAGTTCCAGTGTGGCTGATCATCCTCTCAGACCAGCTAGGGATCGTCGCCTTGGTGAGCCCTTACCTCACCAACTAGCTAATCCCACCTGGGCATATCCTGACGCGAGAGGCCCGAAGGTCCCCCTCTTTGGCCCGAAGGCATTATGCGGTATTAGCCATCGTTTCCAATGGTTATCCCCCACATCAGGGCAATTTCCCAGGCATTACTCACCCGTCCGCCGCTCGACGCCCTTAACGTTCCCCGAAGGTTCAGTTAAGTCGTTTCCGCTCGACTTGCATGTGTTAGGCCTGCCGCCAGCGTTCAATCTGAGCCATGATCAAACTCTTCAATTTAAGATTTTGTTCGGCTCAATGAATACTGA
>NZ_JBHZSA010000043.1:0-1538 GCF_043642085.1 Vibrio hepatarius
TAAAGTATTTGCTTCACTTGTGGTTGTAAGATTTTTTGATTTTTTTCTGTAATACAAGTAACCGAAAACCACCGCAACGGCCGTTAGAAAATAAAGCATCGAACCTCCTTTGTTCTGCTTGCGCATAACGCCAAATTAAGTAGTGAGCAACGCTGCCACCTACCTAAAACATTGTGCCGTAAACACTAAAGCTGATTCAAACCCAAAGTGCCAAGCGTTGCGAATCTGCTTAAATTTATTGTTATGTATATGATTCAACAAGCTCAGCCGAACTTATTGAAGCATACTTCTCGATGAACTCTATCGCTCTGCTAAGAGTCACAAACTCGTTTTTGAAAGTTTCAGTTTCCTCGGAAATACGCTTGATCTGAACAACGTAACCATCACCTATTTTGCTTATAATTGCAGTGGTTGTTTTCGTACCTACCGTTTTAGATGCAGAAATTTCTTCAGTGTTTGATAACAACTGTTCGATTTGTGCTGCTTTCTCTCTATCAGAGGCAGAAACCCAAATATCGCTATCTGGAGAACTGTAGCGGTACAAACAAACAAGCATTGGGATAGTAATAAGAACCGCGATGCCCACGCCAACAAGGAGTTCGACATTAAAGCCGTACAGTAAAGGAAGAAGCTGAAGAACTAACGCTGCACATTGTAGATAGAAGAGGTTTCTCCAAACTTTTGGAGTAAAAAATCGTTTTTTGAAGATGTATCCGTAAAAGCCAAACAAATACAATGTAGTAAACACTGTACTAACCACTACGCCTACAGAAAACGAAGAGGTTAATATTGAGCTAACAATATTTAAAATCTGTAATAGCGCAAATATCGCTCCATAAATTATCAAACCGACCTTTTTCAATGTAATCTCCTTATATACATAACGCCCAATTAAGGGGTGAACAACGCCTACACCCAAACCTAAAGTATTGTGCCATAAACACTAAATTTGAAGTAGAACCAAAAATGCCAAGCGTTGTGAATCCCTCTTAAATTGATTGTTATGTTTTACCACAAGTTACTGACTTTATTGAGAAAGAACTGCTATTTCAAGCCAGTTTTCTGAACCAAACCACAAGGACAGAACCAACTTGGCCACCAAAAGCGACTAACCCAAAAACAGTAATTCCACTTCCCTGCCCAATGAGGCAACCCGCCCAAGTAACAACAAGTGCCCTTTCTTTCCAACCAAAGTGCAAAACAATGCTGAATTGCCGAGGCAACTGCCAAACCGAAATGCTACTTGGCAAAGAACCTAAAAGCGACTTTAAGCCAGTTAAACGATAAGCCAACCGCCACGACCTGACAATGAAGCAACCCACGAACATTGGCATGTTTTACGGGCGGAGAGGCTCAAGAGTTTAGGCCGACAATACTGATTTGCTGAGTCTACTAGAGACGAATTGCCAGAGGGACAAAGAACTAGAGCCTAAGATATTTAAGCCATTGAAATACAAGTAAACATAACGCCAAATTAAGTAGTGAGCAACGCCATCACCTGACCTAAACCATTGTGCCGTAAACACTAAAGTTGATTC
>NZ_JBHZSA010000044.1:0-1442 GCF_043642085.1 Vibrio hepatarius
CGATCTTTGACTACCTTGTTCATTGGAATCTCCTATTCACATAACGCCCTGTTAAGGTGTGAGCAACGCAATACCGATGCTTCCGCATACCACCTTAAACACTTAAAACAACGCATAGTAAAAATGCCACGCGTTGCGAATCACTCTTAAACAGATTGTTAGGCATTTTTTAACTGATCAACGTACTCATACCCAGAGTGAGTTACTCTAAAGACCTGCCCTTTATGACCGACGGCTTCAACAAAGCCCTCGTTAACTAGACTATTCAGAGCCGCTTCCCATCTTGCGATTTCTCTAGCAGAGTCATTTTGTAGCATTTGCTTTCCGTTAGTTTGCAATGTCGAACCGCCCAAGAAACTTATTTTCATAATATCGCCACTACGGTCTTTCGAAGCTTCAACTAGCAATTCAGCAGCATCATCACTTAACTGGTGCTTAGCTAGACTAGGTGTGCCGCCAAAAAGGTCAATTATCGTAGACTCTTCACGATGAAAGCCAACAAATGGGTCTTGCTTGTTTACTCTCCGAATTAGGGCTTCGTTAATAATATTGCTAAAGTTTTCCAGCGTTTCATACGATGAAACCAAACCTTTTTGATAACATTCCGCCTTGAAGTCCACCAGTTTTTGATACTGCTCTTGATCAACAGAACCCATTTGCACTGGTTGATCAGAAAAGCAAATCATCGCTGGTTTATCCTTTTGTATGTGTTCCCTGATTTCTTCAAGGGTCCCACTTTCATGATCACCAGTTGGAGTACCAATTCGAGTCCAAAACATGCCAATTAAGAAATCTGCATCTTGAAGTATTTGTTTATTTAGGACCCCTTGCGCTCTATCCCCCATTGCAGAGTAAGAGTGAGTCTCCCAACCAATAGCTTGCAAGATGACACCGGTTTCCTCCGAATGAAGGTCATTCCATTTCTGAATCACTTCACGAGCAATTTGTCTTTCTTTTGCAACGTCACTAGGTGAAGCTAAAAATACTTTATATACATTTGCTGAGTACATTTATTTTCCTTTGATGAACTCTAAATTTTCCAGAATGCCTAACGCCCAATTAAGTTGTGAGCAACGCTGCCACCTTACTAAAACACTGCACCGTAATCACCAAACAAGTTGAAACCGAAAGCGCCGAGCGTTGCGAATCAGCTTGAATTGCTTGTTATGGCGCAATTTTCAAAGATGACCACCTAACTAACCACCCTTTTGAATTTACACGATTTTCAAATGTTGCTCGTGACCTTTTGGGATTATGAGTGACATAGTGACCAAATAAAGACTCAAACCCAAATGCTGATACAACTTCATATTGATTCACGCCAGTTTGACGAACACCAACGGCTGTTTCTTTTTCAGGCCAGTAGCTCATAGCATCCACTGAACTTTGATAAGGTTCATCACCATTACGTTCATGCATTTGAGCTTGATTTCGAACTTGCC
>NZ_JBHZSA010000045.1:0-1396 GCF_043642085.1 Vibrio hepatarius
GGCGTTAGCTAAATCCCCTAATTAGCAAATATGGAAGAAGATAAAATGGAATTTATTCGTATAGCCAATCAGGATGATCTCCCTGGCGTACTAAAACTGTACAAAGAGCTTCGTGGAAACGATCCAGAAAGGACAGCGGAGCAACTTGCTTCCACGTGGGAAGAGATACAAAACAATGCCAATACTATGGTTGTAGTAGCAGAAGTTGACGGCACTCTAGCTTCGACATGTCAGTTAGGAATAGTGCCAACGGTAACGAATGCTGGAAAACCGTTTGGTATTATTGAACACGTGATTACAAGCGAAGACTTCCGCCGTATGGGCTTAAGTCAAAAGGTTATGGAAAAGGCTCTTGAGTTAGCATGGAGCAAAGGGTGTTATCAAGTTGTACTTTTGTCTGGTGAAACTCGAACTTCAGCTCACAGACTCTACGAGAAAGTAGGTTTCCAGTCAGGTATCGAGAAGGGCTTTGTAGTAAAGGCTCCTCAGTAACAATTCAGCTAACAATAAATTTAAGCAGATTCGCAACGCTTGGCACTTTCGGTTTGAATCAGTTTTAGTGTTTACGGCACAATGTTTTAGGTTGGTGGTAGCGTTGCTCACTACTTAATTTGGCGTTATGCGAGTTGAACCCACCATCAATAGGTGGGTTTTACATTTTAGTTAAAGCGGTATTTAACTCCCAAGCTAACGCTATCTTCCTCTACGTTAACTTCGCCAGATTTCATCCCAAACAAATGGTTGTAGTTACTCTGAACTTGAAGCTTCTCATTTACGTTGTATCCAATAGACATGCCTACCTCGGGACCGAAATCTGATTTGTGGTATGAGTTATCAGAGTAATCCGCATATGTAATTCCGGCTTCAGGTGAAATGTAGAAATTAGAAGATTGGAGCGGTATTGGCTTTTCTATAGCTAGGGTGTAATAACTGTAGTCGATCGAGTCATCTGACAGCGTTGCAGCAGCACCTTTGATGTTTCCCCAAGGTAATTCGGAGGACGCTTGAAACTTTGGGCCATTTACGTGAGCGGTAGTGTTACCAACCTTTATGTTACTGAACTCGTAACTTAGCCCAGCGGTACTTGATACTGGTTGAGCATAGGATAGTGTTGGTAATAGGCAGGTGATAGCAAGTGAAAGTAGAGTTATTTTTTTCATATTTGGGGCTCCTTTACAATGGATTTACCCTATAAAAAAACACTGTTCATATGAAGTTGTATTTTTACAACTTTAGTTGTCAGAATTGTCTGATAGTTTTTGGGAGGCACTCGCATAACAATAAATTTAAGAGTGATTCACAACGCTCGGCGCTTTCACTTCAGTCTAGTTTTGTGTTTATGGCACAATGGTTTAGGTAGGGTGGTTAGCGTTGTTCACACCTTAATTTGGCGTTA
>NZ_JBHZSA010000046.1:0-1261 GCF_043642085.1 Vibrio hepatarius
TTCAGTCTAGTTTTGTGTTTATGGCACAATGGTTTAGGTAGGGTGGTTAGCGTTGTTCACACCTTAATTTGGCGTTATAACAACAAGGAGAGTTCCGTGAAAATAACAGTTTTAGATGACTACCAGGATGTGGTTAGAGCGTTAGGTTGTTTCGAATTACTATCACATCACGATGTGTCCATCTTGAACGAAACATTTCCTGAGTCGGAGTTGATAGCTAAGCTGAAAGACACAGAGGCTCTTGTTTTAATTCGAGAACGCACCGTTATTACAGAGTCACTGCTTGCACAGTTACCTAACCTTAAAGTTATCAGTCAAACAGGTAAAGTTAGCAATCATATTGATGTCCACCTATGCGAAAAGTATGGGGTAAAGGTGTTGGAGGGACGTGGCTCTCCTGTTGCTCCTTCAGAATTAACGTGGGCACTGATTATGGCGGCAAGTCGCCACATACCAACTTATTCAGCCAATCTCCAAAACGATACATGGCAGGAGTCTGGTGTGCTCGGTTTAGGTCGTACTCTAAATGGCTTGAAGCTTGGTATTTGGGGCTACGGAAAAATTGGACAACGAATTGCTCAATATGCAAAAGCATTTGAAATGTCAGTGGTTGTTTGGGGTAGTGAGCAATCGAGAAACCTTGCACTTGAACACGGCTTTGAAGCTGCCGCTTCAAAGGAAGCATTTTTCTCTGGTTCGGATATTCTGTCACTTCACTTACGTTTGAATGAAGTAACTAGGGCGTGCGTAACAGCTCAGGACTTGAGCTTAATGAAGCTCGATTCTTTATTTGTAAACACTAGTCGCTCAGAGCTTGTAGAAAACTCTGCGCTATACAACGAGCTGGTGGCGGTACCAACTAAGCGAGCTGCCGTTGATGTCTTTGATAATGAACCAGCATCGCTTGATAACGAGCCTTTATTGTCATTACCTAACGTAACGGCTACTCCACATTTGGGGTACGTAGAGCAAAACAGCTATGAGCTTTACTTCAAAATAGCATTCGAGAATATTTTAGCTTTCGAGCAGGGTAAGGCATAACCATCGGCATCGAGGAAATCGTTGTTATAACAAGCAATTTAAGAGGGATTCACAACGCTTGGCACTTTTGTTTCTACTTCAGTTTTCGTGTTTATGGCACAATGCTTTAGGTTTGGGGTGAGGCGTTGTTCACCCCTTAATTGGGCGTTAACTGCCTCGAGAATGTAGGCAAGTTTACCAATTGAAAATGTATTGTTTAGCTTGCATATCAGGTGATAAA
>NZ_JBHZSA010000047.1:0-1180 GCF_043642085.1 Vibrio hepatarius
GGTGTGAGCGGCGCTTGGCTATACTTGAGCGAAGCGAAACTGCCAAGCGTTGCGAATCACTCTTAAATGCTTTGTTAAATTACTTGTACGGGAACTCATCAGCTTCATATAGAGTTAAATCACTACCGTCTTCAATATTGACTTCGGTGAATTCAATAATAGTCTTCTTAGTTTGATCGTAAGAAAACGCAATGGAAGTGTTATAGGTTTCATCAAAAGTCATTTCTGCTGTGAAGGAAGGAATATAAGCATACTCTTTATCTACACCATCCCAAATTGCATGCTCATAGTCTTCTCCTGATATATCTGCCAAGATATTGAACGATACTTGGAGAGAAACATATGCATTATGATCATCTACTTCTATTACGTGGATATCATCGATGTTGATTCGATTTATCCCAACCCTTGTAACTTCAGCATAATTTCTTCCCTCAAAGACAAAGCCAGAGTTCATGAACTCTTCAGATACAACCTCCTCTATCCACGATAGGTCTTTGTCGATACACTCATGAACTACAGAGGTTAGTAGCTGTTCCGCTTGGTTGTATATTTCGAGAAACTCAGAGATAGTTTTAAGGCTATGGCACTGCTCTGATGTCTCGCAGTAACCGATCAAATCTCCATCACCGCTGATGACGTAAACCTGCTGCTCATTGGCATCAAGCCAAGCTTGTAGGCTCAATAACGATATTGCATCAGGAAACTCATCTTTTTTCTTCCCTTCACTAAATGGGAACTTAGCGCCAAAGTACCTTGAAACTAGCTCTTTTACACTGCATTGGTCTGCATCCAATACCGTTACGTTACTTTGAAACAAAAACAAGTTCCAACCAGCGTGGACTTGATCCTGTATTAACTTGTCATTGAAATCTTTCAGGGCTTCAGCAAGTTCATTTGGTACACCGCTTTCAATAAATGCCAGATCCTTAGTAAATCGATTTTTCGAAATGATGACCTGGTCACTTTTGTCATTCAGCTTACTTTCAACTTCACCTTTAACTATCTCGGAGATATAGATATTGATTAAGGAGTACTCTCCTAGCTTCGATAGTTTTTTCAGCACACCCGAATCAAAGCGAAAGCCCTGCTGCATGAATGACTGTGTGTCTATGAATACGTTCCTAGTTTGCATAATATCCTTACTTATTCGTAGGAGCCTGAAAGTAATTTAACGCCC
>NZ_JBHZSA010000048.1:0-1168 GCF_043642085.1 Vibrio hepatarius
TGTGCCATAAACACTAAAACTGAAGTAGAAGCAAAAGTGCCAAGCGTTGTGAATCCCTCTTAAATTGCTTGTTATGTACGTTGTACCGAGCGCACTGGTACCCAACCAATTTCACCCGTTGACCTCGAAACTCGATACCACTCATTGAGTTCGAATAGCACTGATAGTTTTTCACCAATGACAGTATTAAGCTCAACATTGTCATAGTCTTCAAGCAAGATACCTTCAGAGCTTCCTTCAATCTTCTCGATATATTGAACTGGAGCCCAACCCTGCTCCCCTTCGACACTGGTTATAAAGATCCAGTTGGGAAACTCGTCGTCAATTGTACCTAGAGCTACTCTGTCACCTTGCTTCAAATAAAACGGATTGGGATATTCTGAGACGTGTTTTTCAGTAGTAACAACTTCCATATTTTCTCCAAAGTACATAACGCCGCATTAAGGTGTGAGTAGCGCTTGGCTATACTTGAGCGAAGCGAAACTGCCAAGCGTTACGAATCACTCTTAAATGCTTTGTTATGCGTAATTTTTGACGTACTTTGTCATTGCTGTTTCCGAGACTGACAAACCGTCGATTCTATATTGATCTTTGAACTCTCCAACAACATCGAACCCTGCTTTTAGGTAGAGGTTCTTCGCTGGGAAATTCTCTGATAGTACACAAAGATCAAGCCAGTCAATTTCGGCTTTTTCTTGGCAGAAATTTATAACCGCATCAATGAGTCGTTGACCAATACCTTGCTTCCTGCAAGAAACATCTACGCCCATACCAAGTAGAACTCGATGAGAACGGCTATCATCACCGTGGTGGCGAAGATCAATGTGACCTTTGATACTTCCAGAGGTGTCTTTTACAACCCAGAGCTTTCTCCAACCTAAATCGCCAAAGTGATGGGAAAATCCTTGGATAAACTTATCTTTTGTTGCTTCTGGAACTTCACTTTGCTCTCTGGACATTGGTTGAAAAAGAGGAACTTCTCCATTACCATTTTCAGACAGCTGATTTTCAAGATACACAAAGAATGAATCTAAATCCGATTTTTCCGCTTCTACTACTTCCATCTAATACTCCGTGGTCCATCGATTACGCATAACGCCCAATTAAGGGGTGAACAACGCCTTTCCCCAAACCTAAAGCATTGTGCCATAAACACTAAATTTGAAGT
>NZ_JBHZSA010000049.1:0-1147 GCF_043642085.1 Vibrio hepatarius
AACGTTGGTACTATCGGCCACGTTGACCACGGTAAAACAACTCTAACTGCTGCTATCTGTACTACACTTGCAAAAGTGTACGGCGGTGTTGCGAAAGACTTCGCATCTATCGATAACGCTCCAGAAGAGCGTGAGCGCGGTATCACAATCGCTACTTCTCACGTAGAGTACGACACTCCATCACGTCACTACGCACACGTAGACTGTCCAGGACACGCGGATTATGTTAAGAACATGATCACAGGTGCTGCACAGATGGACGGTGGTATCCTAGTTGTTGCTGCAACAGATGGTCCAATGCCACAAACTCGTGAGCACATCCTACTAGGCCGTCAGGTTGGTATTCCTTACATCATCGTATTCATGAACAAATGTGACATGGTTGATGATGAAGAGCTTCTAGAGCTAGTAGAAATGGAAGTTCGTGAACTTCTATCTGAGTACGACTTCCCAGGTGATGACCTACCAGTTATCCAAGGTTCTGCACTAGGCGCACTAAACGGCGAAGAGCAGTGGGAAGCGAAAATCGTTGAGCTTGCTGAAGCACTAGACTCTTACATCCCAGAGCCAGAGCGTGCAGTAGACCAACCATTCCTACTACCAATCGAAGACGTATTCTCAATCCAAGGTCGTGGTACAGTTGTAACTGGTCGTATCGAGCGCGGTATCCTAAATGTAGGTGACGAAGTAGAAATCGTTGGTATCAAAGAAACGACAACGACTACATGTACTGGTGTTGAAATGTTCCGTAAGCTGCTTGACGAAGGTCGTGCAGGTGAGAACGTTGGTGCACTACTACGTGGTACTAAGCGTGATGAAGTTGAACGTGGTCAAGTACTTGCTGCACCTGGTTCAATCAACCCACACACTAAGTTCGAGTCAGAAGTATACGTACTTTCTAAAGACGAAGGCGGCCGTCATACTCCGTTCTTCAAAGGCTACCGTCCACAGTTCTACTTCCGTACAACTGACGTAACTGGTGATATCTCTCTACCAGAAGGCGTAGAAATGGTAATGCCAGGCGACAACATCCAAATGAAAGTAGAGCTAATCGCTCCAATCGCAATGGATGAAGGCCTACGTTTCGCTATCCGTGAAGGTGGCCGTACAGTAGGTGCTGGTGTTGTTGCTAAGATCTTCGACTAAT